>NZ_CP072943.1:1200000-2400000 GCF_018069705.1 Aminithiophilus ramosus
TTCGAAAAAGACTTCGGTGACCGCCTCCGACGACGGGACTTCCCGGCTCGGATCAGGGCCGATCCAGCGGAGGAGCGCTCTCGTCGCCTCTTTCGAGGAAGGAGAAAAAATCGAGATGGGGTGGGGCGTACGACCGTATTCTCTCCCCCACCAGACGGGGAGGGAAGGGCAGAGAGATCTTTCTCCCGGCCAGAAGGAGGGAAGAGGGAGCACCCCCCTCGGCCAGGGCCTGTTCCCTCAGGCGGGCCGAAAACTCCTGGCTCAGGGAGAAGGCCCTCTGGCGGCTCATCCCCGGCGACTCGAAATCGACGGCCGGAGGATTGAGATCGGCGTCGCGGGGATAGAGGATCGCCTCCACTCCGTACCGCTCGGGATGGAGGGCCACGTCCGACCCGGGGGCGAGCTGAAAGGCCGAGTAGAAGACGGAATCGACGAGACCCTCGGAGCGAAGGGCCGCGATCCTCCCGAAGGATTTCCAGGCCGTCTCCTCCCCCTCCGTCGGGAAGCCGACGATCATGTAGACGCCCAGGGGGAGACCGGCCCAGGCCGCGTTGGAGAGGGTCCTCTCGACGAGAGCCTCCGTCGTTCCCTTGCGCATCAGGCCTAACAGGCCGTCGTCGAGACTTTCGACGCCGAGGATGAGACGGCGGCAGCCGGCCCGGCGGAGCAGGCGGCAGAGCTCCATCGAAAGGCCGGGGCCGATGCGGGCGTTGACGCTCCATCCGATCTCGATGCCCTCGTCGAGAAGCCACCGGGCGAAGGCCTCAAGCAGATCGGGATCGGCCTCGTCATCGCCGAAGGCGAAGGAGCGCCGCCCCGAGGCGACGAGGGGACGGAGACGGGCGAACAGCGCCGACCCGCCCCGATCTCGGTGGGAGATGAAGGCCTCCTCGGTGCGGCAGAAGGCGCACTTCGCCCAGGAACAGCCACGGGAGAGGCGGAATCCGGTGAAATCGCCGCCGCTGTCGCGGTAGTAGTCCCTCTCGGGAAACTCGCTCCAGTCGGGACGGACCGTCCGAAGAGGCGTGGGAGAAGCGGGCGGGACGCGATGAACGGCCCCCTCGCGGAAAAAGACGAGTCCCTCGACGGCCGACAGGTCGCCGCCGTCGCCCAGGCGCAGGTAGAGCGATTCCAGGGTTTTTTCGCCGTCGCCTACGGCCATGGCGTCGATCCACCGGAAGAGATCGCCCTTTTCCGTCCTGGCCAGGTGGAGGGAGACGAAGGCCCCTCCCATGACGACGAAAAGGTCGGGGAAGCGGGCCTTGATCTCCCGGGCGAGGCGAAAGGCGGGGATGACCTGCCCTCCGTAGGTGACGGAAAGGGCCACCAGCCTGGGGCGATCTGAGGCCATGTGGGCCTCGACGCAAGAGGCGAAGAAGTCGCCGAAAAGGCCCGGCGACCGGGCTCCGTCGAGAATGGCCTTCGTGCTGTAGGGGCTTCCTCCCTCGAAGAAGAGCCCCTCCCCCACGTTCCAGAGGCTTTCGGGGTAGGCATCGGCCCAGATGAACTTGGAGAGGGATTCGAAAAGCACGCTGCGCAAGGGACCGGGAAGGTCCGCCCCTCCGTCGAGGGCCCGGGCAAGGAGATCTTTTCCTCCCCGTTCGAGGACGAGAGCGGCCTTGACGAGCCCCAGGTACTCCATCATGGCCGAGAAAGGGAGGCTCGGCCTTCCGGTCAGGCTCTCCAGGCGGTCGGCGCCCTTGGCCCACCCCTCCTCGACCTTTTCCTCCGTGAAGAAGGCCTTGAAGAAGGCGGCGTTGACGTCGAGGGCGCGCAAGGGAAGGCCTCGGCCCCGGAGGTGTCCCGCAAGCTGGGGCAGGGCCGCCCCGGGGCGGTGGGGAGAGTCGCAGGGGGGGAAGAGGAGGAGGATGTCGTCCCTCACGACGGCCTCCGCTCCAGAGGGACGAGACCCGCCTCGCCGTTTCTCAGGTATTCGCCGAAAGCGAGGTAGGGTTCGACGTTGGCGCTGATCCGCTCGGCCATTTCGCCCAGGTCGTAGTGAAGGACCACGTCGCGGCCGGCCAGGCGCAGATGGCGAAGGGGCGGTGGCGTCCTCTTGCCCAGAGTCCGCCAGAGGGTCCAGCTGTAGCGCTGCATGAGCGAGAAAGAGTCCCTCCGCGACATGCCCTCGCCTTTGAACCAGACGTTGGGCGGGTCGAGATCGAGCCCCTCCGGCAGATCGAGAGAGGTGATCCCGTAGCGCGCCGGGGCGTGACCGATGGGAGAATCGCTCAGGACCTGATAAGGGGAGTAGAAGACGTAGCTCACGTCGCCCTCTTTGCAGTAGCGGAAGATGCGCTGGAAGGACGTCTCGGCCTCCTCGACGGTCTCCGTTGGGAGGCCGACGATCATGTAGATGCCGGCCCGCAGCCCCGCCCAGGAGGCGTTGGAGAGGACCCTCTCGATGAGGGGAACGGAGATTCCCTTGGCGATGAGCCTCAGAAGGCGATCGTGGAAGCTCTCGAGCCCCATGATCAGGTTGATGCAGCCCGCCTCGCGGAAAAGGCGGCAGCGGTCGAGAGTGAGCCTGCCGTCCATGCGCATGTTGATGGACCATTCGATGGGCAGCTTCTCCTCGATGACGCGCCGCGCGAAGACCTCGACCCGTTCGGGAGAGGCCTCGTCGTCGGTGAAGGGGAAAAAGACGGTTCCGGCCTCTCGGGCATGATCTCTGACCCTCTCGAAGAACCGGTCCGGATCGGCCTCCTGGTAACAGGAGATGAGAGGCGACAGGGTGCGGCAGAAGGCGCACCGCGCCCAGGAGCAGCCCCGGGACATGCGGAAAAAGGCGAAAGGGTCCTTTGCCTGGCGGTAGTAGGCCTCCATGGGGAAATCGCCGTACTCGGGGTAGGAGGCCTCCAGGGGAAGATGGGGCCCTTCGCCGTTGGCCCGCCTTCCGCCGCCGTCGAGGTAGATCAGGCCGGGGACGCTTTCCAGATCGGGCGAACCGCTCCGGAGCGTCTCGTAGAGGCTCGCCAGGGGAACCTCGCCGTCGCCGACGATCATGTAGTCCATGTAGCGGAAGAAGGCGTCATGAGGCGCCCGGGACAGATGGAACATGACGAAGGGCCCGCCGAAGACGATCTGCGTCTGCGGCGAGAGGCGGCGGATCGTCCTGGCGATCCTCAGGGCCGGGACGATATGGCCGGGAAAGACGACGGACAGTCCGGCCAGAAGAGGGGGGTCGGATCGGAAAAGAGGCCCGAGGTAGTCTTCGAGGAAGGTCCCGAAGATGCCGTCCTCCTCGGCGGCCTCGAGGAGGTCCGAGCTGGAGTAGGGATTGCCCCTCCCGGCGAACTGCATGTCCTCGTCGTTGTGGCGGATTCCCTCGGGAAAGTGGCCGGCGAGGATCAGCCGGGCGGCGGCGTCGAGGATCCGTCCCTGGAGCTCCTTGGCCATCGGTTCCCGTCTCTCGATGTAGGCGGCGAACGTGTCGGCTCCGAAGTGATCGACGATGGCTCCGGCCCGAGCCAGAGAGAGGTATTCGACCATCTCGGCATAGGAGAGGCGCTCCCTCCCGTCGAGGAGGAGAAGCCTCTCCAGGGCGTAGGCGAGGCCTTCCGCGAGACGGGATCCGCGGAGGAAGTGATGACAGAAGGCGATATTGGCGTCGAGGGCTCTGACGGGGATCCCCCTCCGGCGCAGGTAGCCGGCGAGCTGAGGCACGCTCGGATAGGGACGGGTCGGAGCGCTGACGGGGGGAATGATCAGAGTGATCCCCTGAAGATCGCGTCGCAAAGGTGCGGACAAGGCAAAACCTCCTTCTGGGCGGCTTCAAATCCTGGCCCCTTCAGGGGCGGAGAGACCGGGAAAACTCGCGGGCAAGTTCGGCGGCCCGTTCGGCCGTCATTCCCGATCCCCGATAGGACCGGGCGGGAGCGATCAGGTCCTCCCGGTCGTCGTAGACGACGTCGAAGAGGCCGTACCGGCCGGGATCTTTCCCGACGGGCGAATCGGGAAAGAGGATGAAGGGGTTGAACTGGACCGCCGCCGAAAGCCCCCGAGAAAGGTGGCCTCGGAGGCGGGCAAAGCCCTGACGGGCCTCCTCCTCCGTCTCGGAGGGGAAACCGACGATGACGTAGAGGAAGACATCCATCCCCACCCAGGCCAGGTCCTGGAGGTTCCTGTCGATGAGCTCCGTCGTGATGCCCTTGTCCATCAGGGTCAGGATCCGGTCCGAGAAGGATTCGAGGCCCATGAAGAGACGGCTGCACCCGGCCTCTCTCAGGAGAAGGATCTTCTCCATCGTCAGAGAGGGATGGAAGCGGAAATGGGCGTTCCAGTGGAAGCGGCCGTCGCCTTCAAGCAGGAGACGGGCGAAATCGTAGAGCACGTCCGGCAGCAGACAGGCGTCGGAGAGGATGAAGGACTCCGACTCCGTCCGATCGGCGAGGCGCAGGAGCTGGTCTCTCAGGAAGGAGGCCTCGGCCCTGTCGTAGGCACCGTCATAGCCCCGGCAGAAGGAGCAGCGGTTCCACCAGCAGCCCCGGGAAAAACGCAGGGGAAGGACGGCCCGACCGCGAGGGAAGAAGTAGCGCCGCGGCGGGAAGTCGCTGAAATCGGGGTCGGGCAGGGCCGAAAGGGGCGGGCCCGAGGCGGCGGGAACGGATCGCCTCCCCCGCGTCAGAAGACCGGCGACGGCCCCCTCTGGCTCTCGTCCTCCCTCTTCCCGGTCCATCAGTTCCTCGAGGGCGCTCTCTCCGTCGCCGACGACGATTCCGTCGACGAGATCGAAAAGGGCATCGTCGGCGAGATCACGAAGGTGGTAGGAGGCGAAGGATCCCCCCAGATAGAGGGGCTTGCGGGGGGCGGCCTCCCTGACGACGGAGGCCGCCCTGAGGGCGGGCCCGAACTGTTCGGCGAAGGATACGGAAAGGCCCACCAGAATGACCTTCTCGTCGACGAGGGGAAGAAGTTCCTCCTCGAAAAAGCCCTCGAGCAGGCCTTTTCGCTCCGCGGCCGCCTCGATGGAGTCCTTCGACGCGTAGGGCGAGCGCGTCGAGAGGACTCCCAGGCTGTTGCTTCCGTGATCGAAGAGGACCCTTTCGTCCTTCCCCAGAGAGGCCAGGGCCAGGACGGCCTCGAGGGCGAGGTTGCGCTCCTGAGGCGATCGGAAGACCTCCGGCGAGGCCAGGCCGTAGAGGCTGTCGCCGAGGCGATCGACGAGACGGGCCGTATCTCCCAGCCAGGACGGTGCCTGAGGGCGACGGGAGAGGACGTCGAGAAGGCGCCTTCCGGCGTCGATTCTCTCGCGCCGGGCGGCCCTGTGGATGAAGGCGTTGTTGCCGTCCCAGCAGAGGACCGATTTGCCCCTCCCGCGGAGGTAGGCGGCGAGGACGGGCAGGGCCAGATGGGGGGGCGTGGGCGGCGCGAAGGGGAGATTGCAAAGGAGGAGCGAGCCCATTTCAGGCCACCCCCAGAAGGGCCAGATCGAGGCGCCTCAGGAGAGGATCGTCGGGGACGACGGCCCGAGCCCTCTCGAGGGCCTCTCGGCCCTCTCCGACGGCCTCTCTCCCGCAGGCCAGAGCCGCAAGACACCAGCCGAGGGCCACGGCTCCGCTTTCGGGACCGTCGGGAAAACGGCGGCACCACGCCGCCAGAAAGGGACGAATCTGCCGGGCCCCATCGATCCCTCCCTCCCGGGCGATTTCGGCGCCCAGGCGGAGCCAGGGACCGCTCTCCTCGCGGGAGATCCAGTCTCCCTCCCTCCCCTTCCAGACCGAGAAAGCCGCCGCTCCATCGCCCTCCTTGAGAAAAAGACGGACGGAGACGAAACGGCGCGCCCTTCCTCCGTCGCCAGGCAGGGCCTCCAGGAGACGGCGCGCCTCGCCGAGGCGTCCTCCCTCGGCCAGGGCCAGGACGGTGCCCAGCCGGGACAGATCGCTCCCCATCCCCTGCGTCGCGGCTCGGAAAAGGACGGAATCGCCCTCGCCCGGCGGAAGGGAAAGGGCGCGACGGGAAGGAAGGGCAGGCTCCCCCTGAGAGAAGAGTCGGACGAGGCCGTCGTGGAGGGCGAAGCCCAGCACGCCCTGGATCCGCTCGGCCTCTCCGTAGAGGGGAGCCTCCTCGCCGGCCATGCGCTTCAGGCGGCGGGCGCACTCGTCGCGGTGAAAGGCGAAGAGGTCCCCCTCCGGCGCCCCAAGGGGAGCCATCGCGTCGAGAGAGCCTCCGGAAGCGACGGCAGGGAGGGCTCTCTCCTCCATGGCCTCGACGAGAAGAGCCCTGTAGGCGGCGCCCACCGACCGGGGCTCGAAGGGGTTCTCCCCGGCAGAAAGGGGGGCTCGACGGGGCAGGGCCAGAAGAGCCTCGAGGCCGTCGGCGACGGCCTCGGCGTCGACGGAGAGGACCCCCTCCTTTTCGTCCCATCGGGGCGGAACGAAAAGGCCTCTGTCGCCGAGCAGCTCGGGAAAGGCGCTCCAGGCCGTCGCCAGGACGGGAAGACCCCGGACGAGGGCCTCGGCGGGAGCCTTCCCGAAGGATTCCTCCAGAGAAAGAGAGAGGTTGCAGAGCCCCAGAGCCTCGTCGAAGGCGGCCTCCCTGGCGACTCCCGTCAGGGGGCCCGGAAAGGAGACAAGCCCCTCCAGGCCGAGACGCCGGGCCCGATGACGGAGGGCCTCGGCGTAGGCCAGGGGGCGTCCGGTCTCCTCGTCGACGAGGGAACCGGCCAGGACCAGACGAGGCCCCTTCCCTCTCCGGCTGAGAAAAAGAGCGTAGCCGTCGAGAAGCTGGTGGAGCCCCTTCTCCTGGCGGAGCCTCCCCAGGAAGAGGAGGGATTGCCCTTCCCCTCTTCTTTTTCCCAAGCTCTCCACCGAGGGGATCGGATGGGAAAGGACACGGACGAAGGGACTCAGACGGGGCTCCATCCAGACGATGACCGAGGCGGCATGACGGCTGGGGGCCACGATCCGGTCGCCGGGGCGAAGGTGCGGCACCATGAGCCGCCAGACCCAGGCCATGCCTCCCGGGGAGTGGGCCACGAAAAGAAGACGGGCCGAAGCTCTCCGTTCGTTGCGGAGGGAGAGAAGCCAGGGAACGAAGGGCTCCAGCTCGTAGTTGGGCGAGAAAAAGGAGACCTCCCGGCCCTGTCGGACGAAAAAATCGGGCCACGACGGCGGCAGGGGAAGGGAAGAGACGTCGACGAAGGGGGCGAGGGCCCCCGTGAAATTCTCCTCGAAGACCCGGGCCGTGAGGGCCCTGTTGGGCCCCAGGAGGCGCAGGACCCGGATCGGGCTCCGCCTCCCCTCTCCGCCCACCTTCAGGCCTCCTCGTCCTCTTTGCCGAGGGACTCGAAGGAACGACGGAGTCCCTCTCGGATCAGGGCATGAGAGAGGGCCCGCCCCGTATCGATGGCCATCTCCTCGCACCAGGCCAGGAAGTTGCGGTCCATCGAGGCCAAAGCATGGGCGGCCACATAAGAGGGGAAGAAATCGTCGCGGCTTCCCAGTTCGGAGGCCTCTTGCCGAATGTCCTTTCTCAGCGTCCGGAAAAGACCGTAGGCCCGGGCCGCCTCGGCGGACACGGCCTCGTAAAGCCCTTCGAGGCGCATCTCGTCGGCCATGGCCTGAACGGGCGTTCCGAAGCGCTGGGCCACGAAGAGCCAATGGCGGAGGCGGCTGAGAGTGGCCTCGTCCCTCATGAGGCGGACGAAGCCCTCATCGTCGAGGTGGTTGGCCTTCATCCAGCCGCGGAAGGCCTCGTCGTCGACGAGGTCCATCCTCCTCCGGAAACGGGTCGACTCGAGCGCCACGTCGTCGTCACCGGCGACGAGTCCCCTCTGGCGGGCCAGTTCCAGGCCCAGGAAGCGGTTCAATCCCCGGCGCGCCAGGTCGAATCCCTCGGGCCGGGCCAGGGCCCCCCAGGCGGCGATGTCGCCGACGGTGAGGATGACGTCGTCGACGACCTCCTGACGCTCCTCCTCGACGATGCGCCGGAAAACGTGCGACTCCTTCCAGTCCGGCGGGAGAGAGACCTGGACCGGCCCTCCCGGGCCCTCCTGAGCCAGATGACGGAGGAGACCTTCGGCGTCCGAGGCAAGCCTGTCGACGCGAAGCGATTCCAGGACCTCTCCGAGAGCCGCGGCCTCCTCCTCGTCGATGTCGCCGTCGGCCCGGAGCCTCTCGAGGACCTTTCCGAGGGAGCGCTCGCGGTAGAAAAGCCCCTCGGCGGCGCCTTTCAGGGCCGCTTCCCTCTCGTCTGAGACAAATCCCCTCTCGCGGGCGCGGACAAAGGTGGCCAGGAGATTGACGAGGGGCTCGGCCAGGCGCCGGTAACGCCCGCCCTCGACGGAGAAGGGGGCCGCCACGGCGTCATCGCCTTCGAGCAGGCCTTCCCGATAGAGGCGATAGACCTCGCCGAAGCCCCTCATTCCGAAGGGAGCCAGCTCGGCGGCCCTGATGGCGCCCAAGGCCCCTGCGCCGAAGACGGGGATGCCCCTGTCGAGGGCACAGAGAATCTCCTTGTGCCAGACGAGAGGTCCCGAGGCGTAGTCGTCTCCGTCGATGAGGGCGATGGCATCGACCTCTTTCTCCCTGACGAGGCGCAGGATGTCGCCCTGACGGGCCGGAGGCAGGTAGCGCCCGTCGAGAATCTCGCGGGCCCTTTCGAGGGGCAGGCTGGGACCGAGGAAGAGGGCGATCGTCACGGCTCTCTCCTCCCCTCGGCAGAGCGTCTGCCCCGAAAGCCCGGGGCGTAGTGGTGCATCCTCCACCCCTCCAGGCCGGGAACGACGATACGGAGGACGGAGACGGAGACGGAGAGGCCGGGGTCCGAAAGGTCCCAGACGAGGACGCGGGAGAGACCGGCCCTCCCGAGCCTGTCCAGGAGGAGATGGACGTCGCCGTGAAAGGTGTCTCTTTCCTCTTCCGGGGGAGGAGCGGGGGCCCTTTCGAGACCGGCGGCCCTCTCTGCGAGGGATTTGCCCGTTCCGAAGGCCACCGTTCCCTGCGTCTCCAGGGAGGCCCCGTCGTGACCGCCCAGAAGGTAGGCCGCCCGCCCCTGGGCCGCCTCGGTGAGGGCCCGGACCATGGCCACCTTCGGGTCCAGATGGGTGCCCCGGCCGTGGTAGAGCCCCCATTGAGGGCAGATCCGGTCCTGGAGATAGCAGACATAGGTGGCGACGTCCGTGTCGGCCCTGCAGTCGAGAAGGAGGACCTCCACGTCGGCCCGGCGGCAGCGCTCCAGGAGGTCGCCGAAAAGACCGTCGTCGACGGCATCGACGTCGACCTTCCTCCCGGGGAAGGCAAGGCCCCGGGAGCGGTTGTAGAGCTCCCAGCAGGTCACGGCGTCCCGTTCGACGCACTCGTAGAGTCCCGAGCAGAGGGCCTCGGCGAAGGTGTTTCCCGCCGACAAACCGTTGGAGGTGCACTGGAAGGATTCGGTCTCGCCGGCAAGGTCGCGGCGGAAGGAGAGGCGCACCAGCTGAAGGGGCGCATAGACCTCCTCCTGGGCGACGATATCCCATCCCTTCGTCCACCTCTCGGGAAGGGAGGGCGAAAAAAGGTGATCGCGCTTGAGGGCCAGCTCCTCCAGGTGGAGTTTCGCCCCCTCCAGACGGTCGTAGGGAAGGCGCACCGAGGGGGGATCGGCCCTCTCTCCGCAGTGACGCTCCAGTGCCTCCATCATGGCCGAGACCTTGGCCTGAAGAAGAGTGGTCCCCTTGCCCCAGGAGTAGACCTGAATGGGGGCGAGGGGGCGGACGGCGGCGGCGACGGGGATGCCGATCCTGTCGACGCCGGTGATATCGGCGACGCGGGTGACGCCGATGGCCTCCATGAGGGGACGGACCGTGCGATAAGTCTCCTCGGGGGAACGGGAACGTCTGGCCCCCGCCGGGGAGACCTTGTCCGACGAGAAGGACCGGCCGCGGAAGAAAATGGGAGAAATCATTTTGTCCATGGGAAACTCCTCTGTTTTTGCGTCCTCTGTTTCGCGAAAGGGGAACATTCCCGAAAAAGCCCCCCGGCAGAGAGGGACATTTCCTTCGGATCTAGGTGTCTAGATGGCGGCGGCGGCGGCGCCGATGGCGCCGGCGGCGGCCGATCCGGTGGCGCTGACCCAGGAGGCGGCTCCGCCTCCCGCGACGGCCTGGAGATCGGCCTCCTCGATTTTCTGGGGGCCGCCGGAGACGCCTGCGGCCTCTTTCAGTTCTTCCTTGGTGAAGTCGAACCCGGCCTCGGCGACGAACGCCTTGCGGGCCTCGTCGTCAGCGGCTTTCTCCAGAGATCCCCGGAAAGCCTCGTCACTTTTTACCTTTTCCAGAAAAGCCTGGGCGCTCTCGACGGACATGGAAACCCTCCCTTACGCATCATCCCGACTCTGTCGCTTCTGAAAAGACGCCGCGAAAGCGGTACTGCAGGGCCATCTGCCGGAGGACTTCAGATCATCGTACTCTTCGTCTGAATTTCATACAAGAACGGACAGGGATGTTTTCCGAGTCCGACGGCCGTTCAAACCCTGCCCCTTCAGCTTTCGTGGCTTTTGAACCGTCGTAGCCTCTCCCGGCGGCGAAGGCCCACGTAGGCAGGGGACGAAGCGACCTCCACCCCCGTCGAGGCAGCCAGGAAAAGAGGCACGAGAAGACATGATCCCCTTCGATCGACAGGCAAAAACGGGATGGAAGCTTCCATCGGCCCGGCCCGGAGACGTCTGGAGGACCGGAGACGGTCGCCTCGGATCCGTATCCGTACCGGCGAGGTGATTTGAACGGACCTTGAATCCGTGGATCCGACGGAACTTGTCGTAACGAGCCTGCGGATTCGGGATGCCCGTCGGCTCTGTCAAGGGACACTAAAAATGTCATCTAAAAAGAGGGTCTGAGGGACAATGAAAGTGTCGCTTTCGAGGGGCTGAAATCGCCCCCGTCAACAGCCCGCCTTGGCTTTCCTCCGCGGCGGAGGTCCTTCTAGGGAGGGGAACCCGTCCCTTGCTCGGAGCCGACCGCCGCGGCAGGAGGAGCGGGATTCTGTCGCCAGGGATGGTCTGCCGCCGGCTTCCTCTGCTTCTTCGTTTTGCATGGAGTGCCTGTCTTCGTCTCGATGACAGGCGGGGGAGTCGCAGGGGGCTCTTTGTCGACGGCTGCGAGATCGTAGAGCCCGTCATGGACAAGAGCCAGGAGTTTCCCGTCGAGCTTCTCGATGACCTTGACCGCCTGTCCTCTGGCAAGAAGCAGGGGGCGTCTGCGGGGGCCTATCAGGGCGTACTGTTTTCCGTCGAGGGAAATCGTCGAGTCTCCCGAGGCCTTCCGGTCGGTCTGGCGAGTCAGGAGGAGATCGAGAGCGGGTCCGTCCGGCGGAGGGAGAAAGGCAGATGCCCCCTCTGCGGGAGGACGAGCGAACCTCGGGTTATGGACCTCTCCCGGGTAGGCGGCGAGCAGGACGTTGGCCTCTTCGATCGTTTTCACTCCGGCCCGTCGGAAGGCGACGACGAGACGATCCTGAAGAGTTCCCCAGAGCCTTTCGATCCGCCCCTTCGCCTGGGGAGACCCTGCAGGGACATAGCGAGTTCCGAGAGCCTCCAGAGCGCGGCCGAACTGGGTTACAGGCGCCGAGTCCTCCAGCTCCTCCTTGATCGTCAGTTTTTCCGACTTGGGAGAAAGGAAGATGGTGTGGCGGTCGGCGTAAAGCTCGCGAGGCACGCCGTGGCGATCAAGCATCTGACGGAGCACGCGGAAGTAGCCGAAGAGGCACTCATTCCTGGCCATCCACAGACCGAGGACCTCTCCTGTGGCATCGTCAATCACGCCGTGGAGAGTGCAACGCTCACCGATCTCGAACCAATCGAAAGGAGAGGCGTCCATCTGGACCAGATCGCCTCGTCGGGACCGTCGGACCCTGCGGGAACGCCGCTTCGGGGCCCGGTGGCGATGAACGAGGGACAGGTTCTCCGCGCGAAGGAAACGGGCGATGCTCTTGGCGCTCAGCACGAGATCATGCTCTTCGGCAAGGAGTTCGGCCATGTGCTGACAGCTCGTATCCCTGTAAAGACCCTTGGCCAGACTGACGACGAAATCCCGTGTCTCCTGAGAGATTCTGCGCCGGGACGGTTTGCCTCGTCCCTTGTGCAGGAGCCCCTGCGCTCCTTCTTCCCGGTAGCGTCGTTTGAGCCGAAAGACCTGACGGCGGCTCAGACCGAGCCGATCGGCCACCTCCTGAACCGTCAGGTTGCCCGCGACAGCCTCTTCCACCAACCCCAAGCGCCTTGCTTCTTTTGTCTTCATGAGTAGGTCTCTCCTGGTCGTCATAAGTGACATTTTCCCTGTCCTCTTCACGAGTGACAATACCATTGTCCGGCGACACAGGATGCCCGTCGGCTCTTGACTTTTTCCCCCGAGATGCCTGAAATGGAGAGATCCCCTCAACTGGACAGGAGGCTTCCCGGCACATGTTCCAATCCCTGGCCGCACCCCTGATCGCCCTGACATGGCAACAATCGGTCATGATCGGCGTCGGACTGGCCCTCATGTACATGGCCATCGCCCGAGATCTCGAGCCCAGCCTGCTCCTTCCCATGGGGTTCGGGACGCTGCTGGTCAACCTCCCCCTCTCGTCGGCCCTCACCCAGGGTCTCACCGAGGGAGCCCTCTCCATGCTCTTTCGCGTCGGCATCGAGACGGAGCTCTTTCCCCTCCTCATCTTCATCGCCGTCGGGGCCATGTGCGACTTCACACCCCTTCTGACGAACCCCCGCATGTTCCTCTTCGGCCTCACGGCCCAGGCGGGCATCTTCTTCACCATGGGACTGGCCCTCTTCCTGGGCTTCGACCTCCACGAGGCGGCCTCCATCGGCATCATCGGCGCCGCCGACGGCCCCACGTCGATCTACGTCTCCAACCGCTTCGCGCCCCACCTTCTGGGCCCCATCTCCGTGGCGGCCTACACCTACATGGCCCTGGTCCCTCTCATACAGCCTCCGGTGATCCGCCTCCTGACGAGCCGTCAAGAGAGGGCCATGAAGATGGCCTACGCCCCCAAACCGGTCTCGAAAAGGGGCCTCATCGCCTTTCCTGTCGTCGTCACCGTCGTCGCCGGACTCGTCGCCCCCGCCTCCGTGGCCCTCCTGGGATTCCTCATGTTCGGCAACCTCCTCCGCGTCAGCGGCTGCACGGAACGCCTCTCGCGGGCGGCCCAGAACGAGCTGGCCAACATCGTCACCATCCTTCTGGGCTTCTCCATCGCCGCCGTCATGACGGGCGAACGCTTCGTCCGCCCCGAGACGCTCCTCATCATCGCCATGGGCCTCGTCGCCTTCGTCCTCGACACGGCCGGAGGGGTTCTCTCGGCCAAGGCTCTCAACTTGCTCCTTCCCGAGGGGAGGAAGATCAACCCCATGATCGGTGCCGCCGGCATCAGCGCCTTCCCCATGTCAAGCCGCGTCATCCAGCGGATGGGGCAGGAGGCCGACAAGGGGAACTTCCTCCTCATGCACGCCGTGGGCGCCAACGTCTCGGGCCAGATCGGCTCCGTCCTGGCCGGAGGGCTCCTCCTGGCCTTCCTGAGCTGAGAGGCCTCATGAAGAGCCGACCTCACGCAAAAGTCAGAAGCTCCCGCCCGGGAACGGTCACCCCTTTCCCACAGGAGCGTGCATCCTGCTGTTCTCTCCGGGGCCTTGTGCGGAGCCTGTCGGGCGCAGCCTGCCGATGGCTGGGCAACGTTCTTCGATAGCCATCCGAAGAGGTTTTTCGATCTCCGTGCCCGGCTTTCAGCCTTACAGGTCAGGCTAAGGGACCTTTTCCCCAAGAGAGAGTTTTTCGCGGGGCCGCTCTGTCTGCCGGAGAAATTTTCCCGACAGGCAGGGCCGACCTCGAAAACGCTGTTACCCTAGGCGCCAAACCATTCGGGGAGGGTTTTCTCGTGAACTGGCTCGTCAATGTCGTCGTCGTTTTCCTCATCGCCCTGCCCGGCTGGGCCCTTCTTGCCGCCCTGAAGATGCCCGCCGCCGCCATGATGGGGGCCATGGTCGCCTCGACCCTTTTCGCCGTCGTCGGCCTCGCCCCGTCGGGCCCTCCCTTCGGTCTCGACCTGGCCCTTCAGGTCATCCTGGGGCTCTTCATCGGCCTTCGCGTCACGAAGGAGGCCGACCGGATCGTCCGCGAGATGGGCCTCGTCTCCCTCCTGGCATCGGCCTGGTGGCTCTCCCTTCCCCTGGGACTGGGCTGGATCCTCTACCGCTTCTTCGGCATGGATCTGGCCACGGCCCTGCTTGGGACCGTCCCGGGCGGTCTGGCCGAGATGAGCCTCATGGCCTTCTCCTTCTCGGCCGATGCCGCCATGGTGGCCATCATGCAGTTCTGCCGCCTCGCCTCGGCCATGGCGACCATCCCCCTCGTGGCGCGCCGTCTCTCGCGCTCGAAGGGAATGGGGCAGGAGGTCGCGGCTCGGCAAGAGAGGAGGAAGAGAAAAAAAGACCTCTCCCTCCCCGCTCTCGGAGCCACCCTCCTTCTCGCCACGACAGGGGGCCTCGTCGGCAAGGGACTCCATATCCCCGCAGGGGCCTTCGTCGGCGCCCTTGCCGCGACGGGGACGGCCTCCTACCTCGGTTTTCGCCTCGCCGCGCCGCCCAAGATCGTCCGCGATCTGGCCCAACTCGGCCTGGGCTCCATCATCGGCCTGTCGGCCACGGCCGAGACGATGCGCCTCCTGGGCCGGATCTTCCTGCCCACCCTGGCCATCACGGCCGTCATGCTCCTCTGGGGACTGGCCCTGGCCCTCATGGTCCGCCGCCTTGCGCGGTGGAATCTCATGACCTGCCTCATCGCGACCTCTCCCGGCGGGATCACCCAGCTGGCGGCCATCTCGGAGGACCTCGGCGCCGATCCGCTGAGAGTGAGCCTCCTCCACCTCGTCCGCCTCTTCACGATCTACCTCATCCTGCCGCCCCTCATCGTCAGGCTGGCCGGATAGAGAAGAGGGCCCGTCGTCTCCCGCGACGGGCCCTCTTCTCCATCCGGCTCTTTATCCTCGGCACAGACGAGAGATAGGGGAAGAACGTCAGCCTTTCCCTCCCGGCAGGGCCACGGCCACGACGGGGGAAAAGGAGAGGTGAAGGCACACCCCCTCGCGGTGCATCGCCCGGCCCGGAAGAAAGGCATCGGAGGAGAGGACGGTCCGTCCCGAGGGCAGGAGAATCTCGTATTCCACACGGCCGCCCAGAAAGGTGGCCGTCCTCACCGTCCCCGGAATCCCCTCCTCCGAGGGCAGAAGGTTTTCGGGCCTGACGACGACGGAGACCTCGTCGGCGACGGAAAAGGTCTCGCCCCTGACGGCCCGGACAGGAAAAACCCTGTCGAAGAGGGAGACGAACAGCCGATCCCCTTCCAGAGAGAGGACCCTGCCGGGAATGACGTTGGCCTGACCGATGAAATCGGCCACGAAAAGAGAGCGGGGATCGCTGTAGATTTCGAGAGGGTACCGATCTGCTCGACACGGCCTCCCCGCATGACCATGATCCGGTCCGAGAGGGTGAGGGCCTCGCTCTGGTCGTGGGTGACATAGAGACAGGTCACGCCGAGATGTCTCTGGATGCGCCGTATCTCGGTGCGCATGTGAACGCGCAGCTTGGCGTCCAGGTTGAAGAGAGGTTCGTCCATGAGCAGCACCTGCGGCTCGAGGACGAGGACCCTCGCCAGGGCCACGCGCCGCTGCTCGCCTCCGGAAAGCTGGTTGGAAAAGCGCCGCTCGGCCCTTTCGAGTCCCACCAGGTCGAGCCCCTCGCGGACGCGGCGCCCGATCATTCCCTCCTCGAGGCCTTTGACCCTCAATCCGTAGGCGACCTTTTCGAAGACGCTCATGTGGGGAAAGAGGGCGTAGTTCTGAAAGACGAAGCCCATATCGCGGCGGTTGACGGGAAGGCCGGTCACGTCGCGGCCGTCGAGGGTTATCTCGCCGCCCGAGGGGCTCTCGAAACCGGCCACCATGCGCAGCGTCGTCGTCTTGCCGCAGCCGGAAGGCCCCAGAAAGGTCACCATCTCTCCCGGGGCGACGGAGAGGGAAACGGCGTCGACGGCCCGGACGGGCTCGCCATCCTTCTCGAATATTTTGGAGACATCTTTCAGTTCAAGACGAACGGCCATCAGGTCGGGCCTCCTTCGCCGGACAGACGTCGCGTCGCCAGGCGAGTGAGCCCCACCATGAGAGCCGTGGCGACGAAGACGAGGAGAATGAGCACGACGGAGAAGGCGCAGGCCTGGGCGAACTGGAGCTCCGTCATGCACTCCAGGATGCGCGTCGTCAGGAGGCTCCACCGCACGGAGACGAGAAAAATGGTGGCGCTGATGGCCGTCATGCAGTGGATGAAGAGGTAGCGCATCCCCATGAGCAGGGCGGGAACGATCAGGGGCAGGGTGACTCGGAAAAAGGTCCGCGCCGCTCCCGCTCCCAGACTGGCCGAGGCCTCCTCCATGGAACGGTCGATCTGGTGGAGGGAGGCCACGACGGAACGGATGCCCGCGGCCTGGTAGCGGAACATGTAGGCCGCCACGAGAATCGTCATGGTTCCCGTCAGGAGGATGGGCCGCTCGTTGAAGGCGATGACATAGGCGATGCCGACGGCCGTCCCCGGCAGAGCGTAATTGAGCATGGAGACGAACTCCATGACGCGGTTGCCCCGAAACGTTTTCCTCTGGACGAGAAACCCCACGACGACGGCCATCAGACCGCCCAGAGGCGTGGCCACGGCGGCGATCTTGAGCGTGTCCGTAAGGGCCTTCCTGCCGTGGGTGAAGACGTAGCGGAAGTTCTCCAGCGTCAGACTGTTGTCGACGCCCCAGACCTTCACCAGGGCCCCCCAGAAGATAATCGAGCAGAGGTAGAGAATGAAGGCCGCCAGGGAAAGACAGATAGCGAGGAGAATCCCTTCGGAGAACCGTCCCGTCCTCTTGTAGGACGAACGGCTGCCCGCCTTTCCCGTGATGGTGACATAGCTCTTTTTCCCGACCCAGAAACGCTGAAGAAAGTAGACGGCCATGGCGGGCAGGAGGAGCAGGAAGGAGAGGGCCGCTCCTCCCCTGAGGTCGTAGAGCCCCGTGATCTGGAGATAGGCCTGAGTGGGGAGAACGGGGAAGCTGTGGCCTCCCAGCACGAGAGGCGTGGCGAAATCGGCCAGAGATCCGGCGAAAAGGAGCAGGATCGAGTTGGCGATGCCCGGCGTCGACAGAGGAAGCGTCACGGTCCGAAAGACCCGGCCAGGCGAGGCGCCCATGGAGAGACCGGCGTCTTCGAGATTGGGGTCGATGGCCGAAAGGACCGCCGTCAGGGTGAGGAAGGAAATGGGGAAATAGGTGAGCGTCTCCGAAAGCCAGGTCCCCCAGAAACCGTAGAAGTTGAAGTTGCCCACAGCCCCAGGAATTTGAGAAGCATGCCGTTGGGCCCCAGCGAGAGGGTCAGGGCGATGCTGCTGGTGAAGGGGGGCGAAATGAGGGGCAGCGTCGTGACGGCGCCGAACCCTCCCTTGAGCCACGGGGACAGGGGAAGGCGCGTCACCACGAAGGCGCAGACATAGCCGACGAAGGTCCCCGAAAGGGAGACGGTCGTGGCCAGCCAGAGGCTGTTGACGAAGGCCCTCCGGTCGTACCCGTTGGTCAGGACGCTGGAGAGACCGGAAAAGGAGAGACTGCCGTCGGAGACGAAGGTGACCAGAAAAAGCCGGGACAGGGGGTAGAGGACGAAAAGTCCCAGGGAAAGCCAGACGGCGACGAGGGCCGGGAGGAGGGAACGATCTCTCGCCGGAGAGGGAACGGATTTCATCGCCGGGGAAGGAACCCCGAAAGGAAAGGACATGGCATTCGACTCCTTAAGGAACCTCTGAAAAAAAGTCCCGGCGAGCTCCAACAGTACCTCTTGGTGGCTGAATTCGTGCGCTGTGTGCCCTTTCAGCCTGTCGTGTCAGGCAAGTTGCCTATGTGGAGCTATCCCCGGCTCTTTTTTGCCTTATGGTTGCCGTTCTGCCGGCTTTTGAAGACACTACGCCCTATCCATCTCCAATAAAAGCCTTCTCGCCATGTACAGGTTGGACAGGGCAAAAATCACGTGGACATGGCTTGTGTTCTTCTTGAGCCCCTTGTAACGCACCTTGGTGAATCCGAAGACTCGCTTCGCTCTTCAAAAGACATGCTCCACCTTTGCCCTCGTTTTGGACAGCATACGATTGTGAGACTGTTCTTCGTCGGTCAGTTTCCTGTTCCGTGACCCTCTTTTGTTGGTGTTGTCGACGGCATCGGGTGCCTTTTCCCGGATCGTCTCCGTCTTGCCTATGTAGGCCGAATCGCCCCAGACTCCCTTTTCCGCTCCGTGGAGAAGGTCTCCGACCATCCGGGAGTCGTGGACATTCGCCGCCGTGGTCGCGAGGCTGTGGACCAGCTTGCTGTCTTTGTCCACCCCGATGTGGACCTTCATGCCGAAGTAGTACGGGTTCCCTTTCTTTACCTGATGCATGTCGGGGTCTCGCTTCTTCTCCTTGTTCTTCGTCGACGAGGGCGCGGCGATGATGGTGGCGTCCATGATGGTTCCCTCGGCAAGACGCAGTCCTTTCGATTGCAGGTGAGCATCGACCTCACGGAAGATCCGTTTCCCCAGGTCGTGCGCTTCGAGAAGGTGGCGAAACTTGCAGATGGTCGTCTCGTCGGGGACAGGCTCGTTCCCGACGTCGATGCCGACGAAGCGCCTCATCGATTCCATGTCGTAGAGGGCTTCTTCCGCTGCCGGGTCGCTGAGGTTGAACCAGCACTGGAGGTGGATTCGGAGCATCCGCTCCAATCCAACCGGTGGACGACCTCGTTCGGCCTTGGGATAGAAGGGAGCGATGAGCGCGCAGAGATCCTTCCAGGGGACCACAGCCTCCATTTCGACAGAGGAACTTCTCCCGCCGGGTAGGCTTCCTGTATCTCTCGAAGGTCTGGGCGTCGGCAAGGGTTTTCTGTCGCTCCATTTCGCGTCTCGCACTCCTTGGAAAGGGGATGATGACCTCGGCGCTACAGCTCTATTCTACCGATTACATCATCGCTGATGCGACTTCATGAAAGGCGCTTTTTTCAGAGGTTCCCTAAGAGAAACGCATGAAGTTCACCTTGATACCCGTCTCGGCCGTGAAGGCCTCGAAAACCTGTGAGGCATACTTCTCGGGCATGATCGCGTAGGCGTTCAGGCTGCCTGCAGCGAAGGCCCCCGTGGAGAAAGAGGCCACCACGAACAGCGACACCAGGAGAATCCGGACTTTGGACAACGACATCTCCCCCTCTGAAAGGAATTGGACTGCGATGGGGCAAGGCCCCGGGTCCTTATCGCCTTCGGGGAGCCCTTTCACAAGGTGCCTGTTGACAGGAAGAGAAGTCGATGAGATCCTTTTGAAGGATTGTTTTCATGGTCGATAATTTGATGCATACTTTTCATGAAGGCGAAAAGGGGGAAGGTCTTTTGGGCGTCATCGACGCCATCAGGGAGAGATGGCCCTCTCTGAGCCGGAAACAGTCCCTCCTGGCCAAGTTCATCGTCGATCACGGGCGGGAGGCGGCCCTCATGAACGCCTCTCAGATCGGGGCCGCCACGGGGACGAGCGAGGCGACGGTGACCCGCTTCGCCTACGCTCTGGGTTACGGCGGGTTCGCCCCTTTTCAGCTCGCCCTGCGCCGCGAGATGCAGGCAGGCCATGCTTGTCCCGCCTTCCGCTTCGAAAAGCGGGAGGGAGAAAGGGGGAGCGTCTGGAGGCGCGTCTTCGACGTCGAAGCCTCCCTCCTGGAGGAGACCCTGGCCCTCATCGACGGAGCCATTTTCGAGCGCTTCGTCGACGGTCTCGTCGGCGGGAGCCATCTCTTCCTCGTCGCCTCGTCGCCCGGCGATTTTCTCGCCCTCTACGGCTTCACCTATTTCCGGCTGCTTCGGGACGACGTCCATCTCGTCACCTCCCTCGACCTGCCCTTTCTGGGAAATCTCGAGGGGCTTCGGTCGGCGACGGCCCTCGTCTTCTGCTACCCCCGCTACCCCCGCGAGACGCTGCGCCTGGCCGAAGCGCTGGCCGACGGCGGGGTCCGCCTTCTGGGCCTCACCGACAGCCTTCTCTCCCCCCTCGTTCCCCTCGTCGACGAGGTCCTTCTGACGCCCCACCGCTACGTCACCTTCGTCGATCCCCAGGCGGCGGCCCTTACGCTGGTCCATGCCCTGCTCGTCGCCCTCTTCGAGAGAGACCGCCGTCTCTCGGAAGAACGGCTGGCCCATTACGAAAAGGCCGCCGACGGAAGCGATTTCTTCGCCATCAGGGGCTTCAGCTTCGCCGAGGCCCTGAGAGGAGGGCCCTCTCGAGAGGGCCGAACGAGGGGGAGCTCCCCCCTGTCTGAAGAGGGAGGGAAAGACGATGAATGAGGCGCTGTGGCTTTCGCAGGAGGACGTGAAGGCGCTGGACATCACCATGAAGGACGTCATGGAGGCCGTCGAGGCGGGGTGGCGCCTCAAGGGGGAGGGCAAAGTGGAGCTTCCGGCCAAGCCCGGCGTCCACCCCCGCAGGGACTGCTACATCCACGCCATGCCCTGCTGGATCGGCGGGGAGATCGATTCGGCGGGACTCAAGTGGGTCGCGGGCTATCCCGATAATCCCTCCCGGAGAGGGCTCCCCTACAACACGGGCCTCTTCATCCTCAACGATTGCGAGACGGGCCTCGTCAGGGCCGTCATGGACGCCAACTGGATGACGACGTGGCGCACCGGCGCCGCCTCCGGCGTCGGCGCCCTCCACCTGGCTCCGACGGGAGCCTCCGTCGTGGCCATCATCGGCCTGGGGACTCAGGGCAGGATCAACCTCCGGGCCATGGCCGAGGCCCTTCCCGATCTCCGGGAGGTCCGCATCCACGACGTCCGAGAGAGTCAGATCGCCTCCTTCCTGGCCGAAATGGAACCCCTTTTTCCCCGTTTCCGCTACGTCGCCTGTCCCACCGTCGAGGCCGTCTGCGCCGGAGCCGACGTGGTCATCACCTGCACGCCCATCCTGGCCGATCCGAGGCGGATCGTCCGTTCGGAATGGCTCAAGGAGGAGGTCCTCTGTCTTGCCGTCGATTACGACTCGGCCTTCGACAGCGACGTCATGACCGGCGGTGAAGGCTTCGTCTGCGACGACCGCAACCAGTACCTCTGGACCCAGAGCCACGGCGTCTACTTTCAGGACGGCTATCCCCGGGAGGATCAGATCTACGCCGACATGGGCGAGATCGTCGCCGGCAGCAAGCCCCCTCTCTCACGAGGACGGAGGAGCGCCCTTTTCATGGGCATCGCCAGCCACGACGTCATGACGGCGCGGCTCATCCACGCCAGGGCGCTGGAGCGATCGATCGGGACGCGGCTGCCTCTTTAGGGCCTTCAGGACCGGAAGGGAATCGGAGCGATCCCGCGTCGGCACGGGAGGGGGACATCGGGGGGGCTGGAGCCCCCCCTTTTTTCGTCAGAATCCCAGGAGACGGGGCAGGGTCACGGTGAGGGCGGGGAAAAAGATGAGGAGGGAGAGGACGACGAGGGCGACGGCGACGAAGGGCCAGATGGCCCGGAAGAGCTCGCCCAGGGGGACCTTGCCCACGGCGGCGACGATGTAGTTGCAGGCCCCCACGGGAGGGGTGATGAGGGCGATGGTGACGTTGAGGGTCATGACGATGCCGAAGTGGTAGGGGTCGATCCCCGCCCGAGCGGCGAGGGGGGCGAAAAGAGGGGTGAGAAGGGTGAGGACGGCCACCTCCTCCATGAACATGCCGACGGCGAAGACGATGAGGCTGATGACGACGAGGAGGAGGCGGGGCTCGTCGAGGAGACCCAGTCCGACGAGGGCCTCGGCGATGCGGGCCCCGACGCGCTCCCACTTGAGATACCAGCCGACGACGGAGGCCGCTCCCATGATGAGGAAGATGGCGCTCGTCAGGCGGGCCGTCTCGTACAAAGCCGAGGCGGCCCCCTTGAGCGTCAGATCTCCCGTGACGAAAAAGCCCACGGCCAGACAGTAGGCCACGGCCAGGGCTCCCGATTCGGTGGGCGTCACGATGGCGGCGACGATGCCTCCGATGATGATGAGGGGGGCCGCCAGGGCTGCGACGGCCCGGCGCAGGATCGCCGCCCGGCGCCCTTTCAGTTCCGAGACGTCGGTGCGGGGAACCCCGTGGCGGCGGCAGAAGAGGGCGTTGAGGATCAGGAAGGCCAGGGCCAGGACGAGTCCGGGGAGGATGCCGGCGGCGAAAAGACCGCCGACGGACGTGTTCGTCAGGGCCGAATAGAGGATCATGAAGATGCTGGGCGGGATGATGGGACCGATGAGGGAGCTCCCGGCCGTCAGCCCCGCCGCATAGGCCCGGGGAAAGCCCTCCTTTTCCATGGCCGGAATGAGGAGGGCCCCCAGGGCGGAGGCGTCGGCGGCGGCTGAGCCGTTGACGCCGGCGAGGATGACGCTCCCCAGGACGTTGACGTAGCCCAGCCCGCCCCGGACCGGTCCGACGAGAAGGCGGCTGAAGTCGATGAGACGGTCCGTCAGACCCGAGCGGTTCATCAGGTTTCCGGAAAGGACGAAGAGAGGGATAGCCATGAGGGAGAAGGCGTCCATGCCGCCGAAGAACTGCTGGGGGACGACGCGAAGGAGCTCCCATCCCCCCGTCTGGTAGATGGCCAGGGATCCGGCGGCGAGAAGGGCGGCGTAAAGGGGGACGCCGCCGACCATGAGGAGGAGGAAGAGGGCCGCCGCCAGGAGGGACATCACCGCCCGTCCTCCGTCACCCGACCGAGGAGAAGCTGGACCAGGAGAAGAGCCATGCCGACGGGAAGGGCCGAGAGGACGACGGCCTTGGGGATGCCCAGGGCCATCGTCTTCATCGTCCACGTCCCGGCCACGTTTTTGGCCCCTAAGACGACGAGAAGGATCAGGACGGTGACCTGAACGGCCAGGACAAGCCCTCGGACCGTCCGGCGCGCCCTCCGGGGAAGACGGGGCCCGAGAAGATCGAGGACCATGTGGTCCCCCCGGGACTGGGCCCCCGCGGCACCGGCCATGACGAGCCAGATCAGGGAGTAGCGGGCCACCTCTTCGGTCCAGGCGACGGAGCTGCCGAAAAGGTAGCGGAGGACGACGGCGAAAAGGACGTCGCCGACGTTGATCAGGAGGAGCGAGGAGGCCACGACGGCGCTGAGGGTCTCGACGCCTCTGGCGAGGCGACGGAGAGGAAAGGCGGTCACTCTGTGGCGACCCTCCCGTTGGCCTCGGCGGCGCACTCCAGGGCCAGGTCGAGCCACTCGGCCCCCACCTTGGAGCGGACCCAGTTCCGGTAGGCTCCTGTGCCCCTTTCGCGGAAAAGCTCCCTCTCGGCCCTGTCGGGGACGTAGATCTCCATTCCCTTTCCGCGGAGCGTCTCGACCTGGCGGGCATCGGAGGCCTCCACCTCGGCGCGGTTCAGGACATTGGCCTCCTTGGCGGCCGCGACGACGATCTGGCGGTCGGCCTCGGAGAGGGAGTCGAAGAGGTCGCCGTTGAGGATGAGGAACTGATCCGAATACTGGATGTTGGCCAGGGTCATGTATTTCTGCACCTCGAAGAGACTGCCGATGAGGATGTACATGGCCGGGTTCATCTGGCCGTCGACGAGGCCCGTCCTGAGGGCCATGTAGAGCTCCGTCCAGGCTATGGGCGTCCCTCCGGCCCCGAAGGCCCGGTAGATGGCGATCTGCCCCTCGTCCATGGCCCGGAACTTGAGCCCCTTGAAGTCGTCGGGGCTGCGGAGAGGCCTTTTCGAGTTGGTGAAGGCCAGGAAGCCCCCCTCCTCGACGGCCTCGAGGAGGACGGCCCCTGTCCGGCTTCGGAAGGTCTCCTGGGCCTTCTTCCAGTAGCGGCTCTCGTCGAAGAAGAGGTGGGCCGCCTCGTAGGAGTCGAAGAGGAAGGGGACGGAGGAGGCGTAGATCTCGGGAAAGAGGGGGGCCACGCCGGCGAAGGAGGCGACGTTGACCAGGGGCTGATTCATGCCCGACCGGAGGAGAAGCTCCATGCGCTCCTCTTCCGTCCCGAGCTGGCTGTCGGGGTAGAGGTCGAAGGTGATCCGGCCCTCCGTCCCCTCCTCGACGAGCCTCTTGAAGTTGAGGGCGAAGGCGTGGACGGCGTTGTTCGCCTCGTCGGCGGGACCGTTGTAGCAGAGCTTGACCGAAGCCGAGGCCGGTGCGACGGCGACGGCGACAAGGACAAGGGTCAGAAGAAGCCGTGACAGACCTTTCGAGCGAACCATTCTCACCACTCCCCTGTCGATCATCCGATGCTGTCGAAGTCGGCCTTTTTTCTGGCCTCCTTGCACTCGTACATCTTGCGGTCGGCGAGGGTCATGAGCTCGGCCAGAGTCAGGGCATCGCCGGGGCGACTGCAGTGCAGTCCCAGGCTTATGGAGAGGCGGCGCGATGGCCGTGACGCCTCTCCGACGCGGAGTAAGGCGGCCTCGAGACGTCCGGAAATCCCGTCGAGATCGGCCTCCCCGTCGTGGAGCATGAGAACGGCGAACTCATCTCCGCCGAAGCGGCCGATGATGTCGGAGTCGCGGAAGGTCTCTCTCAGGGCCTGGGCCGTCTTCTGAAGGACCCGATCGCCCTCGTCGTGGCCCAGCGTGTCGTTGACGGACTTGAAATCGTCGAGATCGGCGAAGAGGCAGGCGACGGGCACGCCGATGCGCTGGGCCAGCAAGAGCGCTTTCTCCCCCAGGGTCATGAAGCCGCGGCGGTTGTAGAGCCCCGTCAGGGCATCCGTGATGGCCTCGATGGCGAGCCGTTCCCGGAGCTGCACCATTTCGGTGACGTCGTGGATCGTGGCCAGGCGCACGACCTCGCCGTCCCAGTTGGAACTGACGACGTGCATGTCTCCCACGACCCGTCGGCCGTCGGCACGTCCGACGGAGACCTCCCGTTTTCCCTCTTCGCCGACGGGGAAGGGGAAGGTCTTGCCCGTCATCTGGGCGCTCGTCGTCTCGAAAAAGAGTTCCGCCGCGGGGTTGACGTAGCGGACCTTGCCCGCGTCATCGATGACGACGACGGCGTCGCCCGTCGTCTCCATGAGGGTCTGGAAGTTGGCCTGGGCCCTCTTGACGTCGTCGAGGGCGTTGCGGTAGTCGCCGGAGAGCTTCTGGAGCTGGTTGCTCTGGAGGACGGCGGCCTCGAAGGTGGAGAGGAGGAGGTCGATGATCTGGATCCTGTCGGCCGTCAATTTGTGATACTGTCCGGCGAAGAAGACCTCGACGGACATCATGGCCTGGCCCGAGCGGCGCAGCTCCAGGTTGGCCAGGATGTGGTGGAGACGGCGCAGGAGGTGATCGTCGTCGTAGGGTTTGGTGAGGAAGTTGTCGGCGCCGCACTGGAGCCCCTTGATGACGTCGCGGGGATCGGAAAGCGAGGTGAGGAGGACGACGGGAATGTCGCGGAGAGCCTCGTCCTGCTTGATCTGACGGCACATCTCGTAGCCGTCCATCTCGGGCATCATGACATCGGTGATGACCACCGTCGGCTTGATCCGGCGGGCCAGGGCCAGCCCCTGGGCGCCGTTGCGGGCCAGGGAGACCTCGTAGTCGTTGGCCAGAAGAAGCCGCTCCAGCCGCTTGGCCTGGGTGAGGCTGTCCTCGACGACCTGAACGATGGGGACCTGCTGCATGAAACTCACGCGGAACGCCTCCCTTTCGGCGTGGCGATGAAATATGAAATCGTTTCGTGTCATCTTTCCCGACCTTTCCTCATGGTTCCCCTTTCGTCCCTCGTCGTCCGACGAGGTCGACGAGAGCCGAAGCGATGAGAGAGGGGGAAAGGACCTGTCCGGCTCCGTCGAGGCGCACGGCCTCGCCGGGCATGCCCCAGACGATGGAACTCTCCCGGTCCTGGGCGAAGGTGACGGAACCCAGGTCGCGGAGGCGACGCAGCTCGGCGGCTCCGTCGGTTCCCATGCCGGAGAGGAGGACGGCGGCCGACGACGAGGCGCAGACGGAGGCGACGGAGCGGAAGAGTCTCGACGCCGAGGGACGGACGGCATGTTCGGGAGGGGCCTCGGTAAGCCTCAGAGTCGCACAGTCCGTCATCTCAAGATGACGGCCTTCGGGACCGAGGTAGACCGTACCTCCCTCGACCGGTCCCCCTTCGGCTATTTTAACGGAAAGGGAAGTCGCCTTGGAGAGCCAGTCGGCCAGTCCGCCGAGGAAACCGAAGGCGATGTGCTGCACCACCAGGAGGGGAAGGGGGAAATCGCCGGGGAGCCCCGCCAGCAGCTCGGCCAAGGCCTGAGGCCCTCCCGTCGAGGCCCCGACGACGACGACCCGCAGCGGCCCCGAGGAGCGCTCCTCCGCTCGCGAAGCCGGAGGGCTCAGAGGGGGCATCGGTCTCCGGCGGCGCTTCGGCGGACCGGCGAGGGCGGCCTCCCGGACGACGCGGCGCAGCTCTCCGCCGTAAAGCTTCGGATCCTCGCCGGCCCCCGGCTTGGGCAGGAGGGCCACCGCCCCGGCGTCGACGGCGAGGAAGGTCTTTTCCACCTCCGAGGGGTCCCAGCGGGAGCTGACGATGACGACGGGACAGGGACGGCTTGCCATGATCCGCCGCGTCGTCTCGAAGCCGTCGAGACCCGAGAGCTCGATGTCCATGGTGACGACGTCGACGGAACGTCTTTCGAGGAAGCGGAGGGCCTCCTCGCCGCTAAAGACGCGACCGACGACGCGGATGTCGGGGTCCTCCGTCAGGAGTCTTTCCAAAAACCGGCGAAGCGTCGTCGAATCGTCGACGATGAGAACTTCGATCATGGGAGGTTCCTCCCCCGTGGAGCGATTCGTCACCGGCCCTGCGGGAAGTCGCCCCGTGGGCGGGTCCGGCACAAAAGGTCAAAGCAGACGTCCCATCACCTCGATCAGGTTGCCCTGGTCGAAATGGCTCTTCACGATGTAGGCGTCGGCCCCGGCGTCGATGCCCCGCTCCCTGTCCCTCGGCGAATCGAGGGAGGTGACGAGGACGACGGGGAGATCGGCCATCGAGGCGTCGCCGCGGATCTTGGCCGTCAGCTCGAAGCCGTTCATCCGGGGCATCTCCACGTCGGAGACGACGATGTCGAAGGAACGATCGGAGAGAAGCTCCCAGGCTTCCTGGCCGTCGACGGCGGCCTCGACGTCGTAGCCGGCCGAGGTCAGGATGTTTCGGATCAACGCCCTCGACGTGATGGAGTCTTCGACGACGAGGACCGAGCGTCGTCTCTCGGCCTCCCCCTCCGAGGGGGAGGGCCTCGCTCCTCCGCCGCGGGAGACCGCTTCGAGGAGTTCCTTCACGTTCAGCACGGGGACGACGCGGCCCGAGCCGAGGACGGTGGCTCCCGCCACGTTGGGGACGTGGCGGAGCTGCCTCCCCAGGGTTTTCAGGAGGACCTCCTGCTCGCCGACGACGCGGTCGACGGCGAAGGCGACGGAGAGGCCCGACGCGGAGAGGACGACGACGGAAAGCTTTTCCTCCCCCTTTCTCCTCTCCGCCGGGGCCAGCCCGAGAAGGGAGCCCAGCCGGACGAGGGCGACGGGCCTGCCGCCGAGGGAGATCAGCTCCCGTCCCTCGACGCGGCGGACCAGAGAGCCGTCGATGCGGGCCACCCGCTCCACCTTCGACGTGGGGACGACGAAGACCTGGTCCCACTCCTCGACGAGAACGCCCCGGAAGGTGGCCAGCGTGAGGGGAAGGGCGATGCGGAAGGTCGTCCCCCTTCCCCGCTCCGACTGAAGGGAGATCTTGCCCCCCAGGGCCTCGACGCCCTCCTGGACGATGGCCATCCCCAGCCCCCTGCCGGAGACGTCAGTGATGAGCGGGCTCGTCGAAAGCCCCGAGCGGAAGATGAGGGACAGAGCCGCCTCGTCGCTCAGGGCCAGGGCCTCCTCCTCGGTCAGGAGAGCCGCCTTGACGGCGCTCCTGCGCAGCCTCTCCCCGTCGATGCCGGCACCGTCGTCGGCGAGGACGATTTCCGCCTGGCCTCCCTCGACGTGGGAGACGGAGAGGGCGAGGCGCCCGACAGAGTCCTTGCCGAGGGCACGTCGCCCCTCGGGCCTCTCGACGCCGTGGTCGACGGCGTTGCGCACCAGGTGGATGAGGGGATCCTTCATCCCCTCGAGGATGCGCTTGTCCATCTCGATCTCCCCGCCGGAGAGGGTCAGCTCCACCTCTTTGCCCAGATCGCGGGCCAGGTCGCGGACCATCTTGGGAAAACCCTGGAGCAGCGTCGAGGCGGGAAGCATGAGGACGCCCTTGGCCCCCTCCAGAAGATTCCGCAGCAGCCCCTCGGCCTGCCGCCGATCGGCCGCCATGGCCTTCTCCAGCCCTCGGAGTCCCTCGTCGAGGGCGATCAGGCGGGCCCGCTCCTCCCCGCCGGATGATGAGGCGACGCTCTTCCCCCGTCCTCTACCCTTGCGGGTTTCGGAAAGGGGAAGAAGGCGCCGCAGATCGGACAGGCGCTCGTCCAGGGCCAGCTTGACGGCGACGAGCTCCTCGGCCTGGAGGAGGAGGGCATCGACTTTGGAGACGCCGATGCGGATCGTCTCCCCCGCCCCCCTCGTCGCCCTCGACGGCGGAGGGACCGAGGCCGCAGGCCCCGCCACAGGCGTCGAAGCCCGAGGCGAGGTGACCTGAGGCGACGGAGCCCGAGAGGGCTCGTTCCGGGGAGGCGAGGCGGGAGGCGGCGCCTCGGGCCCCACCTCCCGAGAGGGAGAAGAAGGTGCCTCTGCGACGCCCTCCTCCTCCGAGGCGAGGCGCAGAAGCTCGTCCAGCGTCGGATAGGGACGGCGGGGTTCGCCCGAGGGACGGCGGGGTTCGCCCGAGGGACGGCGGGGGGAAGGACCGCCGGAGGAACCGGCCAGCCGGTTCAGCTCGTTGACGAGGGGGGAGGGATTCTCTCCCTCCCCCTCGGAGAGGCCGACGAGTCGGGAAAGGAGGTCGAGGGCGCGCTGAAGAAGGTCGTAGTCGGGCCGCTCCAAAGAGAGAGTACGGTCCTTGAGCCGGGAGAAGACGCTCTCCATGGACTGGCAGAGAGAGGCCACTTCGGGCATCCGGACGGCCTGAGCCGCCCCCTTGAGGCTGTGGGCCGCCCGGTAGACGGCCTCGACGACCGCTTCGGACGGCTCCGGCGCCTTCTCCGCCTCGAGGAGCCCCGAGACGAGCGTCTCGAGGTGCTCTTCGGCCTCGAGAAGGAAGTCGCGGCGGAGCTCCTCGAGGAAAGCCTGATCGGACAGTTTCATGGGCGCTCCCTCCTCCGACCGAGGTCAGACCCGGTACCGGCCGATGAGATCGGTGAGCCTCTGCCCCATCTCCTTCAGGTTCCGGGCACCGCTGTCGACGTCCTTCATGCCCGCCACGTTCTGGGAACCGGCCTCCCGGATGCTCTCCATCGCCTGGGCCACCTGATCGACGCCGGCCAGCAGCTCGTTGTTGGCGGCGGCGATCTGGGCCGCCGACTGGGCCGCGTCGGCGAAGCTGCGGCTGATGGCCTGAATGGACTCCCTGGAGGGGATCGCGTCGCGGCCTCCCGCCTCGACGGCCTTGGAGCCCTGTTCCGTGGCCATGACGGCGGCGTCGGTGGCCTTCTGGATGTCCTTCAGGATGCGCTGGACCTGTCTCGCCGACTGTTTCGACTGTTCGGCCAGACTCTTGATCTCCTGGGCCACGACGGTGAAGCCCTTGCCCTGCTCGCCTGCCTTGGCGGCCTCGACGGCGGCGTTGACGGCCAGCAGATTGGACTGCTCGGCCAGATCCTCGACGGTCTCGGTGATCTCGCCGATCTCCTGGCTCTGCTCGCTGAGGCGGATGATCGTCTCGGCGATGGAGGTCATCTGCTCGCCGATGCGCTGAATCGCGCCCAGAAGGCTCTCCGTGGCCGCCTTGCCCTTCTGGACCGTCTGGAGCCCTCTCTGGGCATGGTCGGCCACGTCGCGGCTCTTCTGATTCGTCGTCTCCGCCGTCGTCCGGAGCTCCTCCATCGTCGCCGTCGTCTCGACGACGGCGGCGGCCGTCTCCTCGGCCCCGGCCGTCACCTCCGAGACGGCCGCCGAGATCTGGTAGGCCGAGGCGCTCAGAGTCGAGACCATTTCCGTCATGGCGCCGACCTGGCTCCGCAGACCCTCCGTCAGGGCCTGGAGGGCCCGGGCCAGTTCGCCGATCTCGTCGCCGCGACGGAGGAGGTTGTCCGGCACGTCCTGGCGCAGATCGCCCTCCTTGAGGCGGACGAGAAGGGCCACCCCCGCGGAAATGGGGCCCGCGACGCTGGCCGTGATGGAGAAGGCCAGGAAGAGGGCGAAAAGGATGCCGCCGATCATGACGAGGAGACCCGTCGAGACCAGTTTTTCCGACGCGATCCGGTCGGAGCGGATGTTGCGGTCGGCCTCCTCGTTGATGTGGGCCGTCAGCTCGTCGAAGATCGCGCCGATGGCGTCGGAGAGGGGAACGAGTGCCTCCAGCTCCATCTGGTAGCGCCGGAAGAGCGATTCCCTCTCCTGGAGATGGGTCGCGCCGATGATGGCGCCCAAGAGGCGATCAAGCTCGGCGTGCGACTTCCTCCAGGCCCCGTACTGCTCCCTGAGGCGCTCCGTCAGGACCTTGCCCTGCTCCGTGTCGTCGACCAGATCGGCCAGATCCCGCCAGACCTCGTCGATCCGACGCCAGAGGCGCTCCCTGTCGGCCTTGATCCGCTGGAGGTCGTCGCCGCGCGTCACCCTGTACTCGGAGAGGGAGACCTCGTAGCTCACGGCGCGGATGGCCATGCGGCTGTAGTTCAGGGCGGACAGGAGGCGCATGGCGGGAATCTCCCTCGTTTCGACGGATTTCAGGCTCTCCGAGAGGCGGGAGAGCCCCCAGAAGGCCCCGGCCCCCAACGACAGGGCGACGGCGATGACGACGCCGAAGCCGAAGGCCAGCTTGGTCCCGATCTTCGCGTTCTCCAATGCCATCCGCTTCACTCTCCTTCTTTAAAGTGCCCTCACGAAAGGAAATCGTTCACGACAAGAGCCGGGGCGTCGAGGAGACGAGCCCCGTCGAGAAGGGCCAGGTCCTCTTCGGCCAGCCCCAGCAGGTAGGCGCCGCGCGGTCCGGTCAGCGTCGGCAGGGGGGGATGGAGAGGCAGCGGGAGAGAGCGGACCTCGAGGGGAGGATCGACGAGGAGCCCCATCTCCGCCGTCTCCGACCGGAGGACGACGACGAAGGAACCCGGCGCCTCCGAAGGGAGGCCGAAGAGGACCTTCAGGTCGACGAGGGGCAGGATCTGCCCCCGCAGGTTGACGATGCCCGCCACGAAGGGAGGAACGCAGGGCAGGGCCGTTACCCCCCTCAGGGGGAAGACCTCTCCGACGTGGAGGGAGCCGACGGCGTAGCGCTCCCGGCCCAGGCCGAAGGTCAGGACCTCGGCGAAGGACCCCTCTCCCCGGACGGGCCCCTTGCGGGCCAGCACGGCCGCCCTCTCCCTCAGGATCCGTTTTTTCCTCTCTTCCGCCATGACCACCCTCCCGCTCCCTTCCTCAGATCGACCCTCTTCATTCTTCGGCGCCCTCTCGAGGACTTCCGCACCCGCCTCCGTCAGAGGCGCGACGCCTCCATCATGGACCTGAACTCCGCCGCCGTCATCCCCCCGCTCTCGGCGACGGGCGCCTCGGGGGCCATCTTCGCCAGGAGGTCGGCGGCGTTGCGGAAATGACGGCGGGCCTCGTCGTGCCTGTCCCGCCGCAGGGCCAGGGCACCGAGGCCGTAATGGCCGGCGACGAAGGAGGGATCGAGATAGAGCACGCGGCGCAGCGCCGATTGGGCCGCCTCGACGTCGCCCCGCTCCTGGTGGATCGTGGCGAGGAGATAGTAGCGGGCCGGATCGCTCCGGTCGTCTCCTGCCAGACAGAGGGCCAGGGCCTCGTCGAGACGCCCTTCGTCGGCCAGGCGCCGGACGGCCTGGAGGCCGTCCGGCGTCCCGTCGGGGCCGCCGCCTCCGCCCTTCTCGCCGGGGCCCTCCCAGAGCGCCAGTCCCTCCGTGAAGGAAGGCTCCGGAGACGCCGCCTCTCCCTCCTCCTCGTCGGCGGGCCTCTCCCAGACATCTCCCCAGAAAGGCTCCTCGGGAGGAAGAGAGAGGGAGGACTCCCCTTCCTTGCAGTAGAGGGTCACGCCGTCGAAGTGGCGGGGGCAGAAACGGGAGGCCAGGAGGGCCGAGACCTCGCAGGGGGCGACGACGAGCCATCCCGCAGGGGAGAGGGCCCGGTGAAAGAGGTCGAGGACCCCCTCACGTGTGGCGGCATCGAAATAGATGAGCACGTTGCGGCAGAAGACGACGTCGACGGTCCCCTCTCCCCAGGGGAAGGGGCCGGGATCGACGAGGTTGAAGAGGCTGAAGGAGACGCCGGAGCGGTAACGGGGACGGACGGAGTAGGGCCCTCCGTCGGGTCCCTCGAAGAAACGCCCCGTGCGCTCTCCGTCGAGGCCTCTGAGAGACCATCGCGTGTAAAGGGCCCGCCGGGCCTTCTCCAGGGCCCGGGCGTTGATGTCGGTGCCGAAAAGGGAGATACCCCGCCCTGCAGGAGCGGCGTCGCCGAGGAGCATGGCAAGCGTGTAGGGTTCCTCGCCGCTGCTGCAGCCGGCACACCAGATGCGCAAAGGTCCCCTCCTCTCACGGCTCAGAAGGGGGACGACCCTGTCGCGGAAGATCTCGAGGCTGCGGCTCTCGCGGAAGAAATAGGTCTCGCCGATGGTCACGTAAGGGGCCAGAAGGTCGACGACGGCCTGACGAGAGGTCGACAGAAGACGGCGAAGCGTCTGGGCTCCTCCCTCGCCGCTCTCCCGGGCCAGCTCGGCGACGACGCGTCTCATCCGCTCCCGTCTCTGGTCGTCGCTCTCGGAGAAGGTGACGCCCGTCCGCTCGGAGACGATCAGGCTCAGACGATCGAGGTCCTCGTCCGAAACCGCAGGGGGACGCGCAGGCGTCACGGGACCCCCTCCGAGAGGACGATCCCGCGGAGAAGGGCCTCGGGAGAGCGGACGAGGACGGCCGAGACCTCGTCGCCCTCGAAAGCCACCGAAACCTGCCGCGACGACCCGTCGCCGGGCAACTCGACGACATCGACGTCGAGTTCGACGACTCCCGCCAGTCCCTCGACGAGAAGGACCACGAGTCGTCCTCCCTCGCGGAGGACGACGAAGCGGTCGCTCAGCTCGAGGTCGGGGAAAAGACCGCCGGGCGCGGGCCGCAGATCGACGACGGGAAGGGCCTCGCCGCCGACGTTGACGAGTCCCCTCACCGCAGGGCAGGGCTCGGCGAGGGGAACGGTCTCCGCGGCGGCGACGATCCTCTCCACGGCCTCCACGGGGAGGGCGAAACGCCGCCGGAGCATGTCGACGAGCAGGAAGGAGGAACTCAAGACCGGGGATCACCTCCGGACGGGATCGATAAGCCAAGGCGAGTCTGATTATACCTTTTCCACGCGGCCCGACCATCTATCGGCGGAAAAAGGGACGATCCGGCCAGAGAAGCGCCGAACCCCCTATCCCTCACCGGACCGGGGCTGACCTCCTCTCCGAGGCGCCAAGAGGGTCGGTCCGGAAAACAAGGAAGAGCAGCGCCCCCGTCCGACCGTCCCCCTTCGGCAGGTATAAGAAAAGGACCCGAATCCGCAGGCTCTTCAAGACAAACTCCGCCGGATCCACCGATTCAAGGCCCGTTCCCATCACCCCGTCGGAGCGGGGGCCGGGGCAACCGTCTCCGCCCCTCAGACGCCTCCCGGCCGGGCGAGGAGAGCTTCCATCCGTTTCTTCCTGCGGATCGAGGAAGGGGACACCCGATTGTGCCCCCTTCGGCCCGCCGCTACAATGAAATCGGACATCAGCCCGCAGCCGAAGAGGAACCGTCATCGTCGGCCGCAAACGCTCGCCTGCGACCGAGGGGAAGGACACCTCGGGGAAAAGGGCGGAAAAAGGACTTTCCTTCCGCCGCTCTTTCCCCGGCGGAAGATCTCGGAGGATCTGACGGGGGAAGGAACGCGAACGATCCCGGTATCGTCGATCCCTGCCCTCTCCCCGCCGGTTCGGCTGCGCGACGGACCTCCGTGCAAAAGCCCGACAGGCCTGACGGGGTCTTCCCCTTCTGCGGAGTCGAGAGGAGGTCGAAAAAGTGGACTCACGGCAGCTCGAATGCTTCATCGCCCTGGCGGAAGAGCTGAACTTCCGGCGCGCGGCCGACCGCTGCCTGCTGACACAGCCCTCCATGAGCCAGCAACTCGTCCGTCTGGAAGAGCAGCTGGAGGCCAAACTGGTGCACCGGACGAAAAGGAAAGTGCAGCTCACGCGAGCCGGACAGGTCTTCCTCGCCGAGGCCCGAAAAATCCACGACGACATGAAACAGGCCAAAAGGCTCGTCCAGATGACCGAGAGGGGCGAGATGGGGCACATCACCGTCGGCGCCACGGTTCCGGCGATCTATATCGTCCTTGCCAGCATCATCGGCAAGTTCCGGGAACTGTTGCCCGGCGTGGGGATCGTCGTTCAGGAAATGGACATGCTCAAACAGGAGGAGGAACTGCGCTCCCACCGCATCGATGTCGGCAGCGTCCACCCGCCCCTGGACGACAAATCTCTCCAATGCGAGACGATCGCGCAGCTGGCCTTCGATGTCGTGATCCACCGGGAGAATCCCCTCGCCGAAAGAGCTTCCCTCACCATGAAGGATCTGGAAAACGAACCGCTGGTGATCTTTTCGAGGAAACTCAGCCCCAAGCTCTACGACAAAATGATCGAGCTCTGCCAGGAATCGGGCTTCACGCCGAAAAACATCATCGAGGCGGCTCCGGCTCAGGCCATCATCGCCCACGTCGCCTCGGGACTGGGTGTCGGCTTCATCGCTTCCGACTTGCAGAAATTCAATCACCCTCAAGTGGTTTACCGCGAACTCTCCAAGGCGAAACCCTATCTCACCCTGGGAATAGCCTATAACGACAGAGAGCTCTCTCCCGTGATCAGGATCTTCAGGGATATCGCCGTGGAGATGGGCAAGACGTTGAAATAAAGCCCTTTTTCGAGCCTCGCGGCTCCGCGCCCCTTTACCGGAGAAAGCCGTGCAGGCTCTTCCTGCAACCGGCCGACCCGTCGAGGGCGATTCCGTCCGAGCGACACCGTCCGCCGACAGGCCCATGAAAAGGCCTTCCCCTGCCTTCCCCTGTCCTCTCCTGCCGCTCCGGTCCACATCGAGCTTGCCACGTCATCAAGAGAAGCCCTCCCTCGGACTTCCCGCGGGGCACGCTCTCCCGATTCCGCGCCGGAACCCCCTGCCTTTTCCTTTCCGGGCACCCTTCATCCTCGACGGAGATCGAATCTCAGCCCGGAACGAATCGCTGGCCCTCTCCCCGGAGCGATCACCCCTCCCCTCCGGCTGATAGGCAAAGGCTATTAATTGATACGAAGGCATCATTGGACAGCGACGTTTCGATCTTCTGACTTGAATGTTACAGACATTCAAGTGTGAAAGGAGAAACATATGCCGCCGACCTCGAAGAACGCATTCGGAAAGGACGTCATCCGGATCACCGGAATACGGACGCTGGTCGTGAACGCCGAGATGAGGAATTGGGTTTTCGTCAAGGTGCTGACCGATCAGGACGGGCTATACGGCTGGGGAGAGGCAAGCCTCAACTGGAAGACGAGGGCCGTCGTCAGCGCCATCGAGGACCTGGAGCCTCTGCTGTCGGCCAAAGACCCGAGAGACATCGAATTCTGCCTCGAGACCCTGAAGAAACAGAGCTACTACAAGCTCGGGATCATCGGCGTCACCGCCATCAGCGGCATCGAACAGGCCCTGTGGGACATCTGCGGCAAAGGGTACGGCGTCCCCGTCTGGAGGCTCCTGGGCGGGAAGACCCGCGACAGGGTCCGGGTCTACACCCATCTCGGCCTGGGCGACATGCGTTCCGTCTACGAGACCTTCGAGACCGGGCGGCTCGTCGGGAAAGCCCTGGAAGTGGAGGCGACGTTGTGGGCCAGGGTCACGCCGGAAAAGCCCTCTCCCGCGGAAGGGACCTGGACGTCTTCGGCCAGGGCCTCGCGGGGATAGAGGGCGAGCCAGGTCCCTTCGAGGGAGAAGAAGACGATGCCCTCTCCGCCGGGAAGGCGGGGAAAGCCCAGCCCCTCCCCCTAGAAGACCGCCGATCTGTCGAGATCGCTCACGCCGAGAGTGACGAGGGTGATTTTCGGTTTCACGTTCATCGGCTCCTTTCGCGTCGCCGGGCGGCAGGTTCGGTCGAGGTGCAAGGGGCCCTTTGCCGTCGACGGGAAATCCCCTCTCGCCCGCAGGTTGCCGTCAGAGGTAGTCCGGGGGATCGACCTTTCCGACGGACGCCATGTAGACGACGAATTCGTCGGTGCCGTCGACGCCGACGAGCCTGTCGGCCGCCTCCTGGTCGTAGGCGGCAATGGCGCAGGTTCCGGCTCCGACGGCCTCGCAGGCCAGATAGAGATTCTGGCAGACATGGCCGGCGTCGAGGGCGATGACCTTGACCGAGGCCTCGCCGTAGCGCCACTCCGTCCGCTCCGGCAGGGCCGTCCAGAGGAAGGTCAGGGCCCCCTTCCCGACGAAGGCCTGTCCTGAAGCGGCCTCGACGGTCCGTTGCTCCAGGTTGTCGGGAGAGACCAGCCAGACCAGCCCCTGCTCCAGAGGGAGGTAGCGATAGAGCCCCCGGGCGAGTCCCTCGACGTCGAAGACGGCCAGGTAGGTCTCGAAGGGATGGCGGCAGCCCGCCGAGGGAACGGTCCGGTAGCCCCTGATCTCGTCGCGCACCTCCCTCATGCCCTGGACGGCCCAGAGGAGGAAGGAAAGTTCGGCGAGGGAGAGGGGCGCGTCGCGGAAAGAGCGGTGGGACCGACGACGGGCGATGGCGGCGAAGAGGGAGAGGCCGCTCACTTCGGGCCACGCCTCCGGGAGGGGGAGAGGAAGGATCGTCGCCCCCTCGGGAAGGGGCTTCTCCAGCGGCGGAGGCGGATAGCCCAGGTTCTGGGCCGTTCGGGTGAAATCGACGCTCCGGCGAATGGTGTCTTTCAGAAAAAAGCGAAGTTCTTCCTTCACGGTACAGCCTCCCTTCGACGGGCCCTTTTTTCGCAGAAAGGAGGCTCCGTCGTTCCCTCTATGTCCTCACAAGTTAGCAGAAACCTCAGGGTCATTCAACGTTCGCCCCGCCCGATGGCTGGAGCTCACGAAGGGCTAAGACCGTCGTTTCAACGACACACGGCCGGAGCGAAGGACAGGGGCCCCTGGTCGGCGCCGGCAAGGGGCTTCAAGGGACCGCAACGTCCGACATCGAGGAGAGGAGGCGACACACTCCCCGCTATAAAGCGCGAGGTCCCAAGGGGCCTCCTGGGAAAAGGGCCTTTTCAGCCGAGCGGGGGGACGGAGCGGCAGAAGGCGTCGACGTCGAACTTGCGTCTCGCCCCGGCCAGGTTCATGTAGCGCACTTTTCCGAAGAGGGGCCGCTCCGGCCAAGCCCGGTCGTGGACGCCGCCGATGCTCCAGGCGACGCCGGCATAGCCGTTGGGATCGCGACCGTCCAGCTCGTAGCGATCGTTGAGCAAGAGGGCGCGACGGAGGGCCTCCTCGGGCGAGGGGGACCATTCGAAGATCTTCTTGGCCCAGTACATGCGGAGCCAGCCCTGCATCTTGCCGGTAAGGACCATCTGACGCTGGGCGGCGTTCCAGAGGGGATCGTCGGTACGGGCCTCCTCGAGATCGGCCGGACCGTAGAGGAGGGGCCGTTCGTCGGAGCGGTGGGCGTCGAGGGTCCTGCGGGCCCAGTCGGGGAAGCCCTCGAAGCGGTCGTAGGCCTCGTTATAAAAGCAGAAGTTGTCGGCCAGCTCGCGCCGGACGACGAGCTCCTCGAGAAAGGCCTCCTTCGCCTCGTCGGAAGCGGCGCTTCGGGTGACTTCCAGGGCGGCGCGCCGGGCCGATATCTGGCCGAAGTGCAGATAGGGGGAGAGTCCCGACTGGGCCTCCTCGTTGGGATCGTTCCGTTTCCCGTCGTAATCGGTCAGACCGGCGGCGAGGAAGGCGTCAAGCCGCCTCCGCCCGGCGGCGCTCCCGGGAGGGCCCGAGGCCGGAAGAGGGGAGGGCAGGTTTTTACGCGCCTCGACGAGACGGTCGAGGGATCGGGAACCTTCGTCCTCCCGGGACCAGGGAAAGGGGTGGTCCTTCAGGGAGGGCATGTCCTCGAGGAACCGGGGGAGAAGGGCCCTGATCTTGGGCCGGAAGGTGTAGGCGGCGTACTCCTGCTTGAACGAGGCCCGGCGGCAGGGAACGACGTTGTGGCCGTCGACTTCGAAGAAGGGAACGGACACCCGAACGGCGATCTCCCGCTGCCAGAGCCGTTTTTCCCGGAGGGGATCGAAATCGCAGAAGAGGGCGGAGGCCCCTCGCGCCCCGATCCAGCGGGGAATCTCGAGGACCGGGTCACCTCGAAGGACGATGAGGGGGATCTTGCGGCGGGCCAGATCGCGAGCCGTCTCGATCAGGCCGTCGAGCATGAAGGCGAAGGCTCCCCCGGGAGCTCCCTTGAACGAGGGCAATAGGCAGAAGAGGACGGCCAGCGGTTCCTTCCGGGCCAGGGCCATCTCCTGGGCGGCAAGGAGGGCCCCGTTGTCCTCGGCCCTCTGGTCGCGGCTCATCCAGCAGACGACGGGCCCCTCCTGACGGGAGCCCTCGTTGAGGGTCCAGATCCGTTCGACCTCGGTCACGGCGTCTCCTCCCGCCGAATCTGGGCCTCCCAATGTTCGGCCTGGGCCTTCAGCCGCGTCATGCGCCGCTCCGTCGGAGGATGGGAGTTGAAGCCGCTGGGCGACGTGACGAGACCGGCCTCGGCCATGCGCCTGATGGCGTTGTAGAGGCCCCAGGGGGAATAGCCGGACCGGGCCAGCGTGGCCACGGCGAAATCGTCGGCCTCCACCTCCTGCTCCCGGCTGTACCCCTGGGAGGCCAGGACGGCTCCGGCGCCGAGGGCGATCTCCGTCGCCTTTCCCCCTCCCAGGAGACGGCTCAGAAGATCGGCGGCGAGAGCGATGCCGGCGTTCTTCTGAGCCCCTTCCTCGATGTGGCCCCTGACGCCGTGACCGATCTCGTGGGCCACGACGCCGGCCAGCTCGTCCTCGCCTTCGAGGAGGGAGAGGAGTCCCCGGAAGACGACGATCTTATACCCCTCACCCTCGCGGGTGATGTAGGCGTTGGCCTCCTCCTTTTCCTCCAGGGCGAGAGCGGCGCTGAAGCCCGTCGTCTCCGACAGGCGGCGCCAGACGGACCGGAGGATGGCCTCCGTCAGCCTCTTCTTCTGCAGGTCCGGAGCGTTCTTCATCCGCCCCTTGTCGCCGAGAGGAACTTCCCTCCCGGCGACGGAAGGAGGCCGATTGACATCGGCCTGGACATCGGCCCGGGCCGGAAAAGAGAAGGCCACCAGGCAGAGGAGGGAGAAAACCAGAGCGAGAGGACTTTTCTTCATCATGAAGGACCTCCTTCCCGAAGAGACCTGCCGCCGGAGCATAAAGGACGGCAAGGGCCCGTGCAGGACTTCCGGACAGAGAAAGGGAACCGCAGGGAAAGGGGAACCCGCTCCGATTATATCTGAAACTCTTCCATTCGCCGACGGCCAGACCGGAAGAGACCTCGCCGCTTCTTCCCCCACCGTCTCCCCGGAGGAGACGAAGGAGCTCCCCTTTTCCCCATCCGCCCCCTTTGACTACAATGGGGCCCGCCCCACAACCCGAAAAGAGAGGAGCCCCTTTCCATGACGCACACCCCCTGCCGCCCTGTCGAGGGACACAGGAGCCCGCGCCTTTCCGTCGTCGCGCCGAACGGAGAGGCCTCCGTCGCCCTTCCTCGCGGCCCCGCTCGGATCATCGCCTCGGGCCTGCCCGAAAGACACCGCCGGAAGACGGAAAAGATCCAAGCCACCCGAAAGGAACGCGACGACGGAGAAAAGGGCCTTCCCGAGCACATCACCTTCCGGGCCGTCAAAGCGAACTGGCGCGTTCTCTATCGCCCTGTCGACTCGGGCGAAATCCGCTGCTCCGAGGAGCGGGAGGAAGTTCTCGTCCTCTCCGGCCCCGTCGGTAAGGCCCTCCCCGTCCGCGCCGCCCTTCAGGCCTGGCTCAAGGAGGAGGCCCGGCGACACCTGACGCCCCTGATCCGAAAGGAGGCCGACCTGTGCGGCATCCCCCTCGGGCGCCTCCAGTTCCGGCTCCAGAAAAGCCGCTGGGCCAGCCGTTCCGCCACGGGAACGATCAGCCTCAACGCCGCCCTTCTCTTTCTCGACGTCGACCTCGTGCGCCACGTCATGATCCACGAACTCTGCCACGTGCTCCACATGAACCACTCGACACAGTTCAAGGCCGCCCTGGCCCGCCACGATCCGCAGTGGATGTCCCACGAGGCCCGGCTCGGGAAGGCCGCCGGTCAGGTCCCCCTCTGGGCCCTCCCCTTCCGCGAATAAGGGGAGGAGGGGACGGCTCCCCCTGAAGGCGAACGAAGGGCGCCTCCCATGGGACGCCCCATCGGATCTACGAGGGAAGGTCGTGCAGGAAGGAGAGCAGGCAACGGGTGGCCCGCAGCGAGGAGCGCCTGTCGTAGCGATCGGAAAAGGGATCGGCGAAACCGTGCCGACCGGCCATCTTTTCGATCCGAAGCCGGTCCCGTCGATGGAGAAGGCCGATGAGGGCATCGACGTCGAAGGACCTCTCCCTCTCGGGGAAAAAGAGCAGGGTGGGGCAGCGGGGGTAAAGGGACGTGTGGTTCCTGATCTGGGAACCGTAAAAGCCGACGACGCCGTCGCAGAGCCCCGTGGCGCCGCAGATCCAGGCGACGGTGGCCCCCGCGCTGTAGCCCAGGACGCAGACCCTGTCGTAACGTCGCCGGAGATCGGTCAGAACGGAGACGGCCCGATCGGCGGCGGCCGGAAAACCGATCCGTTCCGTGAAATGCCGGTAGGCCTCCTCCTCCCGCTCGTAGGGGAAAGGCCCTCTCCCCTCGAGCAGGTCGGGGACGACCGCCTCCCATCGATGCCGCTCCAGACGACGTTTCAGGAAGTCCATGTGCTCGTTGAGACCGTAGATCTCGTGAAGGAGCAGGACCACGGATTGTCCCCGACCGGATTCTCTCATCGCCTCACCCGCCCCCTTCCCGGGGGAACTCCGTCGGCCGGGAGACGTCGACGGTCCGAAGCGGCTTCGGGCGGAAAGACAGCGCCGTCACCCCGCCGGGAGAGACGGAAAAGCCCCAGGGCCCAGCGCCGGTCGTCCCGGCCCAGGCCGTCGCCGTTCTCCCATCGGCCCAGAGAGGCAAAACCCCGCTTCGCGAGCCCCCGCTCCAGGCCCTCCGGCGAAAGGCCGTTGAAAAGCCTTCCGTCGTCGTCTCCCCCCCGGAAGGGGCGCCCCTCTCCGTCGAGGGGCAGGGAGACGAGAAAGGTGCCTCCGTCCCTCAAAACCCGGCGGATTCCGGTAAAAGACCGCTCCAGCTCCCCGTCGGCCAGGTGCATGAGCACGGCCGAGCAGAGGACCCCGTCGAAGGCGCCGTCGCCGATCCCGTCGAGATCGGGCAGGGCCGATTGCCGAATCCGGCCCCGGACCGCCGGGTAGAGGCGTTCGGCCTCGCCGATGAGGGCTCGGCAGGGCTCGGCGCCCCAACCGTCCCAGCCGCCGAGGAGGAGCCGATTCAGATCCCGCCCCGATCCGGCCCCGACGTCGAGGACACGGCCTCCCCGGGGGAAAGCCCTGTCGAACCTTTCGGCGACGCCGCCTCGGGCCCCGTCGTAGCGACAGGCCAGCTCGGCGGCCCTGAGGTCGTAATACTCCCGGGTCCGATGATCCACCGTCGATCCCTCCTCGTCGCCGCGCCTCATTCCGGGCGACATCCGTGATCGTGTCCCTTCCCCGGCCGTCCCTCGGACGACGGCTGCGGGCTTGAAAACCCGGCTCCCGATCCCGCTTTCGGGGCCCATTATACGTTTGCGACGACCGCTGCCAAAATCCGAACGATCATCACCTTTCGATATCCGCAGGCATAGGGCAGCCCCCGAAAACCGGACCACGAGCCACGTTGCCGTTGAAGGAGGTTCCCGCCGTCCAGATCGGTCAGTGGAAGAAGCAGCTTCTGCAGGGGAGCCCGGAGGTCTTTCAGACCCACCCCAGCCTCGGCTGCCTTCAGGAAGCCCCACGGCTCAGCGCGTCATCCCTCGAGGGCCTCACCCATGCCGCCGAGGAAGAACCGGAGCTCTCTGTCGACCTGATCCGCCGGGTCTGCGAGGGACAGACGCTGAAGGAACTGGACGATAAGCTGGATCAGATCGACAGTGCCCGAAAAAGCGGAGCGAGGCCATGCAAGACCTGATCGGAATCATCGGCAACGATGCTTCATGGGCCCTCCTGGAGCGCCTTCAGGACGGACGTGACGAGGGACCCCATCTCCTTCGGGGCTATCGCGGCGAGGCGGACAAAAGGGGATTGGGACCGGACTTTCTCGATGCCTGCCGCATCCTGGACGAAATGCGGCTGATCGGGCTCGCCGCCCTCCCCTTGCCTGGCGGCAACACCTCGTGAGATCGGGAAAAGGCGGAGACTTCCGAGAAGGCCTCGATAACGGTAGGGGACGCGCTCCGCCGAAACGGAGAGGCCCCTTGGGACCGGAAAGGAGCGCACGGCCATGAGTGAAGGTCCTACGGACAAAGGAAAGCCCAAGAGGTCAGGCGATCTCCGCGGAGGATGCCACGGAAGAAGGGTGGGTTCCGGAAAGACGGGCGCGACGGGGAGTGAAACTCCATTCGCTGAATACTCGCTGAACTGGACCACGAGCCAAGTTGCAGAGGAAAAGAGTCGGGCAGGCAGACAGAAGGAGAGGCCCCATGCGGGGGCCTCTCCTTCTGTCTGAAAGGCGAGCCGTCTATCGCAAGACGACTTCCGTCTCGTATTGATCCGCCAGGTTTTTGGCCCGTATCGCCGCCACCGCGACGAGGGCTTTCTGATCTTCCTTCAGGATCGGACGGGTTCTCCTTTTCCCCGAAAGCTCTCGCTCGATGATGGCCATCAGGGGGATGTTTTTTTCATAGGCCTCGTAGTCGACCGTCGTTTCCGTCACGATCTTCATCGCATCGGCCCCTTTTCCGTCTCGTCTTTTATCTCGTCAGCTTCGCTGAAGGCCTTTTCCAGCAGGCCCGAGAGCTCGTTTTCCGTCTCCGCACGACGGCGCAAAGCGTTCCGGTCCAAAGATTCTCCGCCGATCAGGATAAGCGCCTTGGCCCAGACGAAATCCTCGGATTCTCCGGCCCGCCCCTTCGGGGCCCACCATGCGGCGGCGTTCAGACGGTCCAGTACGATGTCTTCCATCATCAACATGTCGACGGAGACGGGATTTCCGTCATGTCCGGACAGGCGCACCGAAAGGAATCCACGAGGCGGATGGCCGCCTATTCTGACCTCACCTTCATCGGAGGTCGAAGTGTATGTCGAGTTCTTCGCTGTAGAGTCCGCGAGACGAGAACGGCCTGAACCCCATCCGTTCGAGGGTATCCCGGACGACCCTTTTGTCCTCGCAGATCAGATCGAAGTCCGTCGTTTTGTAGCTGCTGCGGGTGTAGAATTCCACGACCGCCCCGCCCACCAGTTTCGGGGAGGGAAGTCCCCTTTCCCGCAGCATCTCGCTCAGGTATCCGAGAGCGAGAAGCCCCCTTTTCAGGGAATCGGGTTCCCGGACGAGGAAACTCTTGATTTTTTCCATATCCCGGTTCACGGGAACACCTCCAGCGAGTCGACGGTAGAGAGAGGGTCGCGTCGGAGCGGACGCCCCGCTTCGTCGTCCGAGATCATTGTATCGGATAGCCGCAGCGGTGTCACCCGATCGGGGTTCTCCCCGATCCGCAGGCGAAAACAGGGCGGGAGTCCATCGGTCCGGCCAGGAGGTGTCTGAAAAACGGAGGCGGCTGCCTCGACCCCGCACCGGCGAGGTGATTGGAACAGACCTTGAATCGGTGGATCCGACGAAGTTCCTCCTGAAGAGCCGGCGGATTCGGGTCGCGGCTCTGAGCTTGACAGGATCGGATTCGGTGGGTATCTTCGCCCCAAGAAGCGCCTGAGGCTGAAGCGGCATAATGGGCAATTGGAGCCCGACGCCCCTAGCCCGGCGGGCGCTTTTTTCTATGTTAATATACCTCAGATCCCCCCCTTTAATCTGATCGACAAACCACTCGTTCCGAGGCTTCACCTTCCCGGAAACTTTCTCGTCCTTCCCATAAACGCTGGTCAGAAAGGCCCGTCTCCCGGAATCCGAGGCATTCAAGGCTACGGGAACAACGATGCTGCTACCGTTGGCATCCTTCAACTCCAACAGGGACACGTAGGAGCCGGGAACGGTTGCAGACTGAAAAATCATGATCGGGTCGGCCAAAGCATGAGGAACCTGCTTCAACAGAGAGCTCGTGACTTGAGGGTGCTTAATGTCCAGAGGTGGCGATGAGAGTTGCGAGCCATGCGTCCTCTCTCTCGTGAAGGGCCTCCTGGATTTCAGGTTTTTTCAACGATTCATGCCCGATCGTATGAGCCGTTTTCGGGCTGTACCCAGCGCTCAGAGCGGCCTCCGTGGCATTGCCCGCGTAGGCTTCCACGAAAGCTCTGCGTTTTGCCGTCAGCTTCGCCACGGCGGTCACCTCCTTATGGTTTGCATGAGGCCGTTCTCGTAAGCTTCCCCCTCAGCGCGGTGCACGACGTTCGGCTGCGAGAAGGGGGTGTTTTTATGCGAAAAATTCTGTTCGCGGTGATTTTCGCGACGCTGTTCGTGTTGTCCACGGCCAGGCCTGCGGCGTAGAGGGCACAACGAGGCCCCGGGCCCGGTCAGCCGGGAATCCGAGACCCGACAACAAGCATGACGCGCATAATAATGCGCGTCATGATGTGAACGTCAGGGGGGAGGCCATGAAATCCAGCGAGATAATCAAGATTCTCGAACGAGACGGCTGGTGCTGGATGAAAACGGTCGGAAGCCATCACCATTTCAAGCATCCGACAAAACCAGGGAAGGTCACGGTCGAACACCCCCAAAAAGACGTCCCACCGGAAACCCTCGACAGCATCATGAAACAGGTGGGGCTGAAATAACCCCGCCGCCGGAAAGGAGATGAATGGGGATGAAAAAGGATGTGCGCATATATCCTGCGCTGCTCTCCGAGGAGGGGGCCTATATCTGCGTCCGCTTTCCCGACCTTCCGGGCTGCAATACTTTCGGGAAGGACTACGCCGACACCATCGCCAGCGCCAAGGAGGCCTTGGGCGGGCACTTGCTCTGCATGGAAGAAGACAACGACCCCATCCCGGCCCCTACTCCGCTCAACAAACTGCAGCCGGAAAAAGACGAAATCGCCGTCTTGATCGACGTGCGCTTGGATGTTCTCCGCAAAGAAGAAGCCAAGAAATCCGTCAGCAAGAACGTCACCCTTCCGGCGTGGCTCAACGAAATGGCCATGGAACACAAGATCAATTTCTCCAGCACCCTCCAGGAAGCCCTGCGAGAGAAGCTGGGAGTCTGACGCACGGAGAGCTAACGAGGCCCCGGATTCCGACTGTATAGCCGGGCCTGGGGTCTCGCAACGACTGCGACGCTACCATTCTGACACGGATTTCCGCCAAAGCCAGGGCCAAAGCCATAGCCCCCGCCGGGCTCGATCTTCCTGTGCCTTTTGGATGGCCAACGCAACCTGAGTTTTCCGTAGCAGTTGCAATCCGATGGAATCAGCGGTTTTCAGGCTGTACCCCGCCCTGATGCCCGCCTGTGTGGCGTTGAGGTCCACGAGGTACTCCGCCACGAACCAGGCCTGCTTCGGGGTCAGTTTTTGCGTCCTGGACATGGCGGTACCTCCCTTCTGTATGAATCATGGGTACTTGTAAAAGACACTTGACAAGCCCCTGCAAGGAGCATAGAATATGCGCATCAGGAAGGAGGCCGCCGTGATCAACCAGAAAGAGGTCTGCCGAATCCTTGAAAAAGCCGGATGGCGCCCGACAGGACACGGGAAGGGAAGCCACAGGGTCTACGAGAACCCGGAGACGGGGCAAATGACCGCCATCCCTCACGGCGAGATCACCAAAGGAACCCTCGCCGCCATCCGCAGACAAACCGGAATCGATCAGATCCGATAGCCGGGGGAAACCCCGGCTATCGGGAAAGGAGAGATCTTGCATGAAAGAGATTAAAGACCTGACCATCTACCCGGCTATCTTCGAGTACACCCCAGACGGTATCGATATTTCCTTCCCCGACCTTCCCGGGTGTCTTTCCTGCGCCAGGACGGACGAAGAGGCGTTGTTCATGGCTCGAGATGCCCTTGGTACTTTCCTCGTGGCGTGCGAAGACCTGGGCAAACCGATTCCGAATCCATCCCGGGCGTTTCACGCAGGGGAGAACCAAGTGGTCCACTTGGTGGACGTATGGCTTCCGTTCTTCCGGGACCGGGAGCATTCCGGATCGGTGAAGAAGAACGTCACCGTCCCGGTGTGGCTCAATTCCCTGGCGGAGCAGGCCGGACTCAACTTCTCCCAGGTGCTCCAGGCTGGCATCAAGGCCTCCTTGGGAATTCAAGACAGACACCAAGCCTGACCTCCTCTTGCACACGCAAAAGGCCCCGGGCGACCGGCTTACCGTGCCGGGCCTGAGGCCTCGCAACGACTGCGACGCGACCATTCTGACACGGATTCCCGACAAAGCCAGGGCCAAAGCCATAGACGAAGACACCCACGAAGAGGCATAAGAACTCACGTCACGAGAAAAGCCGGAGCGGTTCGGACTCCGGAGGATGAAGGACCACCAGGCGGGCAATCTCCTCCGGAGTCCGAATCGCTTCCGCTGGACCGTCACACGGCTCACCCCGAAGCGATCCCCGATCCGTTGCACGCTGGAACCTCCGATGTGCGACGCCCCCCGCCGGCCTGGATCCGCAGGCTAAAGACATAGAAAGACCTCGTTGGCACCGCTGCTAGAGCGGTGATAGAGTTTTGGTTACCACACCCAAACCCACACCGACGAGGTGATATTGATGGTATCTCAAAAGGCTCTTCCGTTCCACTACGTAATAGAAAGTCAATCGAAAGGCATCACTGCCTGGGCGGGTCTGCTGGCCATTGAAGGTCTTTTCTACGGCCTGGGTCTTGATCACTCCATCCGGAAACGCATCAGGGGCAGACCCACTCAGGGCTACAGCGATGTTCAGCAGATTCTGTCTCTTGTCCTGCTGAACATCGCGGGAGGAAGCGCCGTGGACGATATCGACGACCTGGAAGGCGACGGGGGGTTGTCGAAACGGCATGCCCTTGCCGCCGCCCGCGATCTTCCCCGGGGGAAAGCCCTTTTCGCAAGATGGAGAGCTGCAACGGAGCGTTCATTGTACTTCGGTGCCTGTGCCGCCTGGTGGTGGATCTCCGTACTGTCCCTGAACATCATGACCATCTTCAGAAGACACGTCCTGCCGGCCCGCTGGTCCCGGAGCCGTCCCCGAACCCTGCGGTTCAAAGTCTTTGCCGTGGCGGGACGACTGGTTCGCCATGGAAGGCAGTGGATCGTGAAAATCAGCGGACACAACCCCGGAGGCAACCTGCTGGAGCAGGCTCAATGGAGCCTGGAGCGTTTTTGCAGACTCCAGCCCTGAACAAATCTTGCGAACCGCCCGTAGGTGGGACCTCCTCTGTCGTGGATAACTCCCGCGGAGGCTCATGGTTTGTGGACATCACGAAGGGCCGACAGGCTCTGACGAGGGTGTAAATCCAAAATCAGGATCGAATCTCACTCAGGCTTCACAAAACAGAATTTCGACGCCCAAGGGAGAAGCAGAACTTTCGGAGCCTGCGGATCCAGGATGACACAGCCCGGTTTCAACGGCAACGTAGCTCGTGATCCCGCTTTCGGGGCCCACACCGGATGATGCCGCTTATCGGTCGACAGGCGAAAAGCAGGGGCCGCCCGGCTTGGTGATGCCTGCCCAGGCGGCCCCTGTTGTCTTCTGGTGGAGGTAGGGGGATTCGAACCCCCGGCCCCTTGCATGCCATGCAAGTGCGCTCCCGCTGCGCCATACCCCCGTTTCGATCAAGCGAGGCCCATTATAATGAGCCTGCGGCAGGCTGTCAACACTGATTTTCCCCCCTATCTCCCCGCCAGAGAAGCCTCGTCCCTCCCGTCTCGCCACTTCCCGGGAGGGACGAGACGGGAGGGGAAAGAGGCGACTTTCCCTTTCACCTTCGTGACTTTCTCCGCCGGTGCTAGAATGAGCGAAATCATTCTCTTTAAGGAGACGGATCGCCCTATGAGACGCCCTACGGGATTTGTCGTCGCCCTGCTTCTCGCTGCGGCCCTTTCGGCCCTTCCTCACGCCGCCTGGGCCGTAACGCGCGGCGAGGTCGTCGAGGCCGTCGTCCAGGCCCTGAAGCTGCCGCCATGGACGGGCTCGGCCCGCTTCGCCGACGTGCCTCCGGGACACCCTCACGCCAAGGCCATCGAGACGGCCGCCGCCCTGGGCGTCCTGCTTCCCACGGACCATTTCCACCCCGACATGGAGGCGGCCCGGGCCGAGGCGCTCTTCCTGGCCCTGCGCGGCATGGGCTGGCGCCACGAGGCGGAGGTCTTCGGCACGTTCTTCCCCGTTCCCGACGCCGACATTCCCCCCTACCTTCTGGGCTATGTGGGCCTGGCCGGGGCCATGAACCTTCCCGCCCCGCGAGAGTTCCTCGACGATCCGAGGGCCGACGTCTCCGTCGACGACCTGGTGCGCCTCACGGCCTGGCTCCGCCAGACGACGACGCAGCTCGTCCTCTGGGAGGGACAGGTCTCCTTCGAGGGGCTGACTCTCGTCGTCCACCGCCAGGGGCTGGGCTCGGCGCCGACGAACTGGGCCGTCCAGGTCGGCGAATACGCCGGAGCCGACGAGGCTTCAGCCGTCCAGGCCCAGCTCAGGAAACTGGGCCTGACGAGCTTTCTCGCCAAAGGGGACGAGGGACAGGCCGTCCTCATCGGTCCCTACGCCCACTACGCCGAGGCCTGGACGAAGATGACCGCCCTCCCCTCCACCTTCTCCGCCGCCGTCGTGCCTCAGGGCGGAACGGGCTCGCGGGCCCTCTTCTGGGCGGCCCTCGTCGTCGAACCCGGCGGCGCCATGCCCCGCATCGCGGCCGCCCCGACGCTGGGGGCACCGCGGCTTCCTCTCTCGCGAACGGCCGCCCTGACGGGGGCCACGGCGGCCGTCAACGGAGGCTTCTTCAGCGGCAACGCCGTCATCGGCAGCCTCGTCGCCGACGACGTTCCCTACAGCCTCCCCCAGGGCAACCGCGGCGCCCTGGCCTGGAGCGAATCGGGCGAGGTGGCCTTCGGGAACGGCAACCTCCAGATCTACGTCGACCTGGCCGGGTCGATCCGGCCCGTCGCCGCCGTCAACGGCCGTCCTCCCCAGCAGGGGGTGGCCCTCTACACAGCCGGGGCCGGGGGATTCGCCCGCGACCTTCTCTTCGGAGCCGTCGAGGCCTCCGTCGTCGACGGCAGAGTCCAGTCCGTCCGCCACTGGAGCGTCTCGAACCATGCCGTCCCCGAAGGGGGCTTCCTCGTGGCGGCCCGGGGCGTCGCCGCCGAGGAGCTGCTCCTCCTCGAGCCGGGCGACGAGGTCAAGATCCTCCGCCGCCTGGCCGATCCGGCCATGGATAAGCCCTGGCTCCTTCAGGCCGGTCCCCGCCTCATCGCCGACGGACGCCCCCTGACGACGAACGAGGGTTTCAACGCCGCCCTGCGCGAGCCGCGTCACCCCCGCACCTTCGTGGGACAGGACGGCCTCCGTCTCTGGTGGGTCGTCGTCGACGGCCGCGACGCCTGGCACAGCAGCGGACTCACCCTCGACGAAACGCGCAACGTCGCCGCAGCGATGGGTCTGAAAGACGTGCTCAACCTCGACGGAGGCGGTTCGTCGGCCCTCTGGTGGCGCGGATCGATCGTCAACAGGCCTTCCGACGGGAAGGAGCGTCCCCTACCCTACGCCGTCATCTTCGGCCCCTTTTCGGCGACACCCTGAGAAAAAAGGCTTGTCTTCTCCCCTCCCGAGTGTTATAAACATCAAACATCGAACAAAAATTTTGGGAGGGAACGATAGCCATGACGATCTGCATTCCCATGCGACAGATGAAAGACGACGAGGCCGGAATCATCCGGTCCGTCAGGGCCGAAGGCGAGCTGGGCCGGAGGATCCGCGACATGGGACTCACGCCGAAGACGCGGATCAGGATCCTCGGCCGGGCTCCCCTTTACGACCCCGTCGCCCTCAGAGTCGGCGACTTCACCCTGACCCTCCGCAACAGCGAGGCCGATCACATCGACGTGGAGGTCGAGCGGTCATGACCGTCGTCGCCCTGGCCGGAAATCCCAACTCGGGTAAGACGACGCTCTTCAACGCCCTCACGGGAGCCCGTCAGCACGTGGGCAACTACCCCGGCGTGACGGTGGAGCACAAGAGGGGAACCTACGTCCACGAGGGCGTCACGGCCCAGCTGGAAGACCTTCCGGGCATCTACTCCCTTTCGGCCTATTCCTCCGAAGAGGTCGTGACCCGCGACTTTCTCCTGAACCAGAGCCCCGATGTCGTCATCGACATCGTCGACGCCTCCAACCTGGAGCGGAACCTCTACCTCACCGTCCAGCTTCTGGAGATGGGCCTTCCCGTCTGCATCGCCCTCAACATGATGGACGAGGCCCAGTCGCGGGGGATGGAGATCGACGCCGACCGCCTGGCCTCCCTCATGGGCGTTCCCGTCGTTCCCATCGTGGCCCGCAGGAGCGAGGGGATCCATGACCTGATGAAGAAAGCCCTGGCGACGGTAGGCGTCGCGCCCCGTCCCCTGCGCATCTCCTACGGCCCCGACGTGGACCCCGTTCTGAAGAGAATGAAAGGGGCCATCGAGAAGGCCCTGGCTCTGCCCGAGGCCCAGCGTCCCTGGTGGGCGGCCCTCAAGTATCTCGAAGGGGACGAGGCCGTCCGGGCCTCCATCGCCGGGAAGGCCCCCGAGCTGGACCGGGAGCTGACGGCCATGGCCGACGAGCTGGACCGCCACCTCCGAACCACTCTGGACACCTACGCCGAGGCCCTCATCGCCGACCAGCGCTACGGCTACATCAAGGCCCTCCTTCAGCGGAACGTGGTCGTCTACAGGAAAGACCGCGACGCGGCCACCCTTTCGGACCGTCTCGACGCCGTGCTGACCCACCGCTTCGTCGGCCCCGTCATCATGGTGGCCGTCCTGGCCGGACTCTACCGCTTCACCTTCGCCTACAGCGAGACGCCCGTGGGCTGGTTCGAGAGCTTCTTCGGATGGCTCGGCGCCGTGGCCGAGACCAACCTTCCCGAAGGTCTCTTCAAGTCGATGATCCTGTCGGGCGTCATCGACGGCGTGGGCGGCGTCATGGGCTTCGTCCCCCTGATCCTCTTCATGTTCCTGGGCATCTCCTTCCTGGAGGACACGGGCTATCTGGCCCGGGTGGCCTTCATGCTCGACCGTCTCTTCCGCTTCTTCGGCCTCCACGGCAGCTCCGTCATGCCCTTCATCATCTCCGGAGGCATCGCCGGAGGCTGTGCCGTGCCGGGCGTCATGGCGGCGAGAACGATCAAGTCGCCCAAGGAGAGGCTGGCGACGCTCCTCACGGCGCCCTTCATGAACTGCGGGGCCAAGCTGCCCGTCTTCGCCCTGCTCGTGGGCGTCTTCTTCACCGAGAACCAGGCCTCGATGATGCTCCTCATCACGGTCCTCTCCTGGATCGGCGCCCTTGTGGCCGCCAAGGTTCTCCGGTCGACGATCCTCAAGGGGGAGACGACGCCCTTCGTCCTGGAGCTGCCCCCCTACCGCTTCCCCACCTTCCGGGGCCTTCTCATCCACACCTGGGAGAGGACCTGGCAGTACATCAGGAAGGCGGGAACGGTCATCCTGGCCATCTCGATCCTCCTCTGGGCCCTCATGACCTTCCCCGAGCCGGGCGAGACCGACCGGCAGCGCTTCGAGACGCGGCGCCAGACCATCCTGACGGAGGCCTCCGAGGAGGTCCGGTCCGAGCTGGAATCCGAGACGGAAGAGCTCTCCCCCGAGGCCCAGGAGATCGCCGACGGCCTGGCCGCCCTCGACGGGGAGGAGGCCCAGGAGGCCCTGCGGAACTCCTACGCCGGACGGATGGGGATCGCCCTCGAAAGGATCACGTCGCCGGCCGGTTTCGACTGGAGGGACAACATCGCCCTCGTCGGCGGTTTCGCCGCCAAGGAGGTCGTCGTCTCCACCCTGGGCACGGCCTACTCCCTGGGCGAAGTCGACCCCGAGGAGAGCGGCGGCCTGGCGGCCACCCTGGCGACCTCGCCCGACTGGTCGCCGCTGAAGGCCCTCTCCCTCATCATCTTCACCATGTTCTACGCCCCCTGTTTCGTCACCGTCGTCTGCATCGTCCGCGAGGCCGGATCGTGGAAGTGGGGCGCCTTCTCCATGGCCTTCAACACTCTCCTCGCCTACGGACTGGCCGTGGCCGTCTACCAGGGCGGTCTCATCCTTCAGGCCATGGGAGGGAACTGACGTCATGGAAAAAATCGCCCTTCTTGTCGTCCTCGTCCTGACGGGCGTCTATCTCGTCCGCCGTTTCCGCTCCGCCGTCCGTGGCGGCGGCTGCTCCTGCGGCTGTTCGGCCTGCGCCTCCGACTGTTCGGGAAAGGGGAAAACCCACAGAGGGGAATCCCGATAACGCCTGAGTTTCATAAGAGGAGAAAGGCCCCCCGACGCTTTCCGGGGGGCCTTTCTCCTCTTTATGCGAGAGCGGTTTTCGCCCGAATCCGCAGGCTCGCCGGGACAGAGGGCGCCGATTCAAGATCCGCGACAGGACTCCCGGCCCTCCAGCCGCCTCATGGCCTAACCCACGCTTCCACTTCATCGTTGCCCGGCGATCGGTCTTTCTACGGACGTCGAGGCCCTCCCCTCAGCGGGAGAGATTGGCCGCGAAATCCTCTTTCATGCGCCGCCGCAGATCGCCGTCGGAAAAGACGCGCAGCGCGGCGCGGGCCAGGGCTCTGGCTCCGGTGACGAGGGCCTCGTGGGCACGAGGGCCCGTGACGGCGGCGGCGAATTCCCTCGTGTGAGCGGCCACGTGACGGCCCGTGAAGTCCATCTCGGGCTGAATGGCCGGGCAGCGGTAGGAGACGTTGCCCACGTCGGACGATCCCAGGGCGCCGGGCGACGGCGAGAGGGGGACGGCCAGGTCGGAGAAGATCTCCTCCATCATGGCCTCGGCGGCGCCGTTGGGGAGGACATCGTCGAAGCTGAACTCGAAGTTGCGCCACTCCACCTCCGTCCCCGTCGCCAGGGCGGCACCTCGGGCGCAGTCGTGGACCTGAGCCAGGATCTGATCGAGATAGGCCCTCTTGGGGGCCCTGAAGTAGAAGCGGGCCTCGGCCGTCTCGGGGACGATGTTGGGGGCCGCGCCGCCCTTCGAGACGATGCCGTGCATGCGGACCTCGGGCCTGACGTGCTGGCGGAGCATGTCGACGGCGTGGAAGAGGAGCTGGACGCCGTTGAGGGCGTTCTTTCCCTCCCAGGGCATGCCGGCGGCGTGAGCCGCCTTGCCTCGGAAGACGAACTCGACGGCGTCCATCGCCAGGGAGCGATAGGGGACGAAGGTCGCCCCTCCGTGACAGTGAATCATGAGGGCCAGATCGAAGCCGTCGAAGGCGCCCCTGTCGGCCATGAGAACCTTGGCGCCGTTCGTCTCCTCGGCGGGAGTGCCGAAGAGGACGAGTTCCCCGTCGATCCTCTCCATGAGGGGGGCCAGGGCCAGACCGGCCAGGACGGACATGGAGCCGTGAAGGTTGTGGCCGCAGGCATGTCCGATCTCGGGAAGGGCATCGTACTCGACGAGGAGGGCCACGCGGGAAGCCCCGTCGGGTTTGCCCCGGACGGCCCGGAAGGCCGTGGGAAGGCCCAGATAGGGGTATTCGACGTCGAAGCCCCCCTTTCGCAGAAGGGCGACGATCTTGCGGCTCGACTCGAACTCCTCGCCGGAGAGCTCGGGATGGGCCGCCAGGTCGTCGCTGAGGGCGGCGACCTCAGGGGCCAGGGAAGCGATGGCGCCGTCGATGGCGTCTTTCGTCGGGAAATCGGTCATGGGAAAACCTCCTCTTTGCATAGGACCTGCCTCGACCCGAACGGCTTCGGCGAAGCCGCCCGGGAGCGATGAGGAAAGCCCCCTTCGGGCCGGCCCCTCGTCGGGACTCCCTCGTGGAGGGGAGGGCTCTCCTCTTTCAGGCCTCTTCCGTAGCCTCTTCGCGGGAAAGGAGCCGTCCGGCCCTGTCGGGAAGGACGCGGTTCCCTTCGACGGCGACTCTGCCGTTGACGATGACCCAGGCGATCCCCTCGGGCGGGAGAAGTTCCTCTTTGAAGGTGGCCCTGTCTCGCAGCCTTTCCCCGTCGAAGACGACGATGTCGGCGACGGCCCCGGCCTCGAGGCGTCCCGCGTCGATCCAGGCCATCCGGGCCGGAAGGGTCGTGGCGTGGTAGAGGGCCTGAGGCCACGAAAGCCCCTCGTCGCGCAGGATCCGCAGCGCCCGGGGAAAGGTCCCCGCCGCCCTCGGGTGTCCCTGTCCCCCCTTGAGGAGCGTGTCGGAGGCGATGGCGCAGCGGGGATGGGCGAGGCAGAGGCGCACCTCCTCTTCGTTCATGACGTGGGCGATGATGAGGGCGTCGGGATCGTCGCGGCGCATCTCCGCGTAGATGGCCCCGTCGAGGAAACGTCCCTTGTACTTGCCGCTGCCCGCCTCCAGGGCCTCGAACCCCTTGCCCCATCGCTCCTCGAATCCGGGGTCGAAGACGGTCGATCCGATGTGGGTGCAGAAGGCATCATAGGGATAGCAGTCGAAGGTGACGTCGACGCCGTCGGTCCGCGCCGCCTCGACGAGGGCCAGGACCTCGGACAGGCGGCCGAAGGCCGTCATGCTCCCCAGATGGGAGAGCTGAAAGCGCAGCCCCGTCTCCCTCGCGTAGTCGAGGACCTCCTGGACGGCCTCGACGCAGCGGGGGCCGTCGTAGCGGATGTGGACGGGAACCCACCGGCGGGGAAAGGCCTTGAGGACCTCCAGGAGGGCTCGGATCTCGTCGGGACTCGTGTTGGGGGCATATTCGAGGCCGAAGGAGAGGCCGAAGGAGCCCGATTCCAGCTCCCGCTCCAGGAGGGAGACCATGCCCTTCGTCTCCTCGGCCGTGGCGGCCCGATAGACGTCGTCGATGCCCACGGCCTGGCGGAGGCAGCGGTGCCCCGTCAGATAGCCCAGATTGAGCCAGGGACGGCTCCGGCTGGGAAGGATGTCCCGCCCCAGGGGGCCGGAGCCGCAGTTGCCGGCGATGGCCGTCGTCACGCCCTGTCTGAGGAGGGCCTGCTCGGCCGTATCGGGGTCGTCGACCTCCTCGTCGTGAATGTGGGTATCGATGAAACCGGGCGAGACGATAAGGCCCTCGGCGTCGAGGACCCTGCGGGCCCGGGAGCCGTCGCCATGGCCGATCCAGGCGATCTTGCCTCCCGCAAGGGCCACGTCGGCCACCTCGTCCACTCCCCTTTCGGGGTGGACGACGCGCCCGCCGCGAATGAGGATATCCAGTTCGTCCAAAGTCGCACCTCCCTTAAAAGGCAAAAGGGGCCGACGACATGGCCGTCGGCCCCGCAACGACCTGTTGTTTCGAGAGTCCCCGTCCCTAGGGAAGGTTGATGGCGACGGCGACGGCCATGAAGATCATCTGAACGGGGAAGAGAAGGAGGAAGAAGGGGACGAAAAAGCGCCACCAGCGGTCGATGGGCACGTGGGCGATGCCGCAGATGACGGGCAGAAGCGTCGTCGGCCAGAGGATGTTGGAGAAGCCGTCGCCGTACTGGAAGGCCAGGACGGCCGTCTGACGGGTGATGCCCAGAAGGTCGGCCAGAGGGGCCATGATGGGCATCGTCGTCGCCGCCTGACCGGAGCCGGAGGGGATGAAGAAGTTGATCAGCGTCTGGACGACGAGCATGCCCTCGGCGGCGACCCAGCGGGGGAAGTTGGCCAGGGGCAGGGAGAGACCGTAGATGACGGTGTCGATGATCTGCCCTTCGCGCATGACGATGAGGATGCCTCGGGAGAGGCCGATGACGAGGGAGCCGAAGACGATGTCACGGGCGCCGTCGACGTAGACCGAGGCCAGCTTGCTGGGGCCCCATCCGGCCAGGAAGCCGCAGGCGAATCCCATGATGAGGAAGAGTCCGGCCAGCTCGTCGAAATACCACCCCTTCTCCATGACGCCCCAGACGAGGAGGGCCACGGAGAGGACGACGACGGCCAGGATCGACTTGTCGCGGCTCGAGAACCTGTGGTTCAGGAGCTCGTCGTGGTCCAGGGCCAGGGCTCCCATGTCGACGCCGTACATGAGGCTCTTCGTGGGGTCCTTCTTGATCTTCAGGGCGTAGCGCATCGTCCAGAGGACGGCCATGGTGACCATGACGAACCAGCTGACGAGGCGGAAGTTGAGGCCCGACAGGAGGGGCAGCTCGGCGAACTTCTGGGCCAGGCCGACGGTGAAGGGGTTGATGAAGGCGGCGGCGAAACCCATGGCGACGCCGAAGGCGACCATGGAGACGCCCACGATGGCGTCATAGCCCATGGCGATGCCCAAACCGACGAAGAGGGGGATGAAACCGAAGGTCTCCTCGTACATGCCGAAGATGGAGCCTCCCAGGGCGAAGGTGTACATGAAGACGGGGATGATGACGATCTCCTTGCCCTTCGTGACGCGCAGGAGCCAGCCGATGAAGGCATGGAGCGCCCCCGTCTGGAGGACGACGAAGAAGGAGGCGTAGACGATGAAGACGAAGAAGACGACGTCGGCGGCGTCGATCATCCCCTTCTGGACGGAGATGAAGAGATCCATGAAGCCCACGGGGGAGGGATCGACGGTATGATAGGAGCCGGGAACGACGACGGTCCGGTGCGTCACGGGGTGCTCCATGCGGTCGAACTGCCCCGCCGGGAGGACGTAGGTCCCGATGGCGGCCAGGAGGATCAGGCCGAAAAGCAGAACGAAGGTATGGGGCACTTTGGATTTTTTCTGAGTCATTTCCTTTCACTTCCTTTTCGTCGGGCGATTTGTGGAGCCTGAGGCCCTTGGCCTCTCTCCCCCCCCGTACCTCCGGACCGGGATGACTCGAATCATACGCCATTCCTCTTTTCACGAAAAGCCCTGCAAGTCATCAGATGACGTCAATCTCAACTCCCGGGCATTTGGCCCGGAGGAGGGTTTCCAGCGGCTCGCGCTGCTCCCTGTCGAAGAGAAGCCTCCACCCCGTCTCGCCCCTCTCGAAGAAGGCCATCATCTGCCTTCCCTTCAGGGCCAGGGTCACGAAGGCCACCTCCCCCCAGGGGAGGACCTCCCTTCTCGAGGCGAACCAGCTTCCCGACTCTCTGACGATGCCCTCGTCGGCGAGGTACATCCTCTTGCTGTAGCCCGCGGCGTAGGCGCAGCAGACGCCGACGATCAGCTTGTGGAAGGAGAACTGCCTCAGGGCGTCGGCGGCGAGGAGGAGGCCGATGACGAGGGCCAGACGGGCCATCCATTTGGGGAAGGGCGTTCCCGATTTCGAGGAGAGGATCGCGTTCATGGGGGGACCTCCTTGAGCGGCGATGGCACGACGGGGAGCGGCGCCTGCGCCCCTCCCCGTCGTTGACGACAGTCGATGAGCCCGATCGGCTCCGCGCCCTCAGGCCTTGTCGGCCTTGGGGTCCTTGCCCTCCTGCCAGGAGACGGCGATGCCCAGGTAGCTCATGACGATGGCCACGATGGGGTTGAGGTAGTTCAGGAAGGCGAAGGGGGCGTAGGCCAGGGTGGGAACGCCCAACACGCCTGCGTTGTAGGCGCCGCAGGTGTTCCAGGGGATGAGGACCGACGTGAGGGTGCCGCAGTCCTCGAGGGAGCGCGAGAGCATCTTGGGATGGAGCCCCTTCTCGTCGAAGGCGCCCTTGAACATCCGTCCCGGCATGACGATGGACAGGTACTGGTCTCCCAGGAAGAGGTTGGAGACGAAGCAGGAGGCGATGACGGCCGCCACGAGGCCGCCGACGCTGCGGACGCCCTTGAGGATCGTGTGGAGGAGGACTTCGAGGAAGCCGCAGCGCTCCATCATGCCGCCGAAGGAGAGGGCGCAGAGGATGAGGGAGATGGTCCACATCATCGAGTCCAGGCCGCCGCGGGTGAGGAGCTCGTTGAGCATGCCGCCCACCTCCTGGGCCATCTCGGGGGCGACGCCGACGATGCTGTGGTCGGCCATGAGCTGGGATACGGCCTCGAGGGTCTCCGCCCCGGCGATCTCCGAGGCGAGAGCGGCCTCGTAGCCGTAGTGGAGGGCGCCGATGATGTCGCCCATGCCCGTTCCCTGGGCGATGCACATGAGGACGGCGGCGCCGATGCCGGCGGCCAGGCCCGGGAGGGCCGGCAGCTTGGCCACGGCCAGGACGATGACGATGAGGGGCGGGATGAGCCCCATGGGGCTGATGTGGAACTCGGCGGCCATGAGGGCCTGGATGGCGTCGATGCGGCTGGCGTCGAGGGTGCCGCTGCCGTACTTCATGCCGAAGAAGATGGCCAGGGCGGCGACGATGACGTAGGTGACGCCCGTCGTGGCCACCATGGCCCTAATGTGAGTGAAGAGGTCCGTGCCGGCCACGGCGGGGGCCAGGTTGGTCGTGTCCGAAAGGGGCGACATCTTGTCGCCGAAGTAGGCGCCGGAGATGACGAGGCCCGCCGTCAGGGGCGCGGGAATGCCCAGGCCGGCGCCGATGCCCATGAGGGCGATGCCGACGGTGCCCGTCGTGCCCCAGGACGTCCCCGTCGCCAGACCGACGACGGAGCAGATGAGAAGGGAAGCGAGAAGGAAGAAGCCCGGCGAGAGGATATCGAGGCCGTAGTAGATCATGGAGGGGACGCTGCCGCTGAGGATCCAGGAGCCGACGATGAGACCGACGGTCATGAGGATGATGATGGCCTGGAGGGCCATGGTGATTCCCTGAAGCATGCCTTCCTCGATCTCGCTCCAGCGGATGCCCAGGACCCAACGGCCGACGAAGGCCGTCAGAGTGGCCGAGAAGACGATGGGGATGTGGGCGTCGACGCCCAGTTTGAGGACGCCGAAGCTGATCATGGCCGCCGCGGCGACGAGGACGAGGAGGGCCTCGACGAAGGAGGGCTTTCGCCCCTTCTTTTCAACGGACAAATCGGACATTATCTCTGTTTCCCCCTTTCGAAAATGAAGAAAAGTGTTACGAAATAAATAAACCGAAATTCGACTTCGTTACCGACCTCCCCGGAGAACGGGATTCATGACGCTGTTCCCATTATATTCCAATTTGAGCACCTGTAAAGCCGCCGGCGCATTTCGCCCTAATGCCCCCTTAAAGCACATATAAAGATAACGGGAGGGAGCGCGGCCTCGAGGCCGCACTCCCTCCCGAAGAAATCGACTGAACCGGATCGGCTCGGGATTTTAGTAAGCTACTGCGTTATCCGTCCCAATCCTTTCGCCGCCGCCTCGTTGACGACGTACTCCCCCGAGGCGCGGAGCCGTTCGATCTCGGACTTCATGTAGTGCTGCTGGAGGGCCTGGGCGACGAGGGGACGGGCCTCGGCGTAGCTCAGGGTCCGGCCGTCGCGGCGCTCGAGGACCTCCATGACGTGCCAGCCGAAGTCGCTCTTGACGGGCCCGCCGAGGCGACCGGCCTTGAGGGAGAAGGCGGTCTCCTCGAAGGAGGGCACCGTCTGCCCCCGCTCGACCCAGCCCAGATCGCCGCCCTTGCGGGCGCTCCCCTGATCGACGCTCTCCCTGGCGGCCACTTCGGCGAAGTTCTCGCCGCTCATGGCCTTGAGAAGGACGGAACGGGCCTTCTCCTCCGAATCGACGAGGATGTGGCGGACGTGGACGGCCTCGTTCTGGACGAAGTCGGCCTCATGGGCCGCATAGTAGGCCTCCATGGCCTTTTCGGAGAGATCCCAGCCGGCGGCGACCTGGGCCATGTAGGCCTGGGAGAGGGTCTGGATGGCATCCCAGCGGAGACGACGCGCCACGCCCTCGTCGAGCTGATAGCCCTTGCGCTGGGCCGCCTGGGCCAGCAGGAGGGCATCGGTGATCTGGGTGACGAAGTCGAGCTTCTCCTCCTCGGACATCTGGGCCATCATGATCATGGCCATGGCCTCGTTGCCGTTGGCGTGCTGGGAGAGGATGAACCGGAGGTCACCGTCGGTGACGGTCTCCGATCCGACCTGAGAGACCACGGCGGGAGCGGCGTGAAGGGGAAGGGCCGCGAAGGCCAGGGCGAGAGTCGCCGTCAGAACGAGCACTGTTTTCTTCAACGTGAAAACGCCTCCTAAAAGAATTGACCTCCCCCCCCTGGAGGGAGGTCCCCGGGAAATCCCGCTCCGTCGATGCTAACAGAAGGGGCAAGAGATGTCATCCGCCTCCCTGCGGAACCGCCCCTGTCAGGCCGGATTCGCCGTCTCCTCCGCCTCGCGGCTTTCCTCCGGGCGGGCCTCGCTCCTCTCGCGGGCGATGAAGCGCAGCTCCTCTCCGTCGACGTCGATCAGGAAGGAGGAGCCCGGGGCGGCCCCGCCCTCCAGCAGGAGATCGGCCATGCGATCCTCGACGAGGCGCTGGAGGGTGCGCCTCAGGGGACGGGCGCCGAATTTGGCGTCGAAACCCTTCTCCAGCAGGAACAGCCGGGCCCCGTCGGAGAGGGTGATGTCGATCTGCCGTTCGGCCAGGCGCTTGACGATCTCCGACACCATGATGGCGACGATCTGAAGGAGCTGGTCCCGCGAGAGGTGCTGAAAGACGACGGTCTCGTCGACGCGGTTGAGAAACTCGGGGCGGAAGGTTCGCCGCACCGATTCGAGGATCCGCTCCTTCTCCTTCTTCCAGTCGGCCATGGCCCCATCGGTCTCGGAGGCGAATCCCAGGGCCTTCCCCCTGTCCATCCCCTGGGCGCCGACGTTGCTCGTCATCATGACGACGGCGTTGCGGAAGTCGACGGTATGTCCCTGTCCGTCGGTGAGACGGCCGTCCTCCATGACCTGCAGAAGGAGGTTGAAGACGTCGGGGTGGGCCTTCTCGATCTCGTCGAAGAGAACGACGGAGTAGGGACGGCGTCGGATGGCCTCGGTGAGCTTGCCCCCCTCGTCGTAGCCGACGTAGCCCGGAGGGGCTCCGATGAGTTTGGCCACTTCGTGGCGCTCCATGAACTCGCTCATGTCGAGGCGGATCATGGCGTCGTCGCTGCCGAAGAGGAAGGAGGCCAGGGCCCGGGCCAACTCCGTCTTGCCCACGCCCGTCGGCCCCAGACAGAGGAAACTTCCGATGGGGCGGCGAGGGTCCTTCATGCCGCTCCGAGCCCGGCGGATGGCCCGCGAGACGGCGCTGACGGCCTCGTCCTGGCCGATGAGCCGCCGATGGATCTCCTCCTCCATGCGCAGGAGGCGACGGGCCTCCTCCTCGGTGAGCTGGACGACGGGAACGCCCGTCCATTCGGAGACGATGGCGGCGATGTCTTCGGAGCCCAGGACGGGCTCCTCCTGATTGCGCCTGATCTGCCACTCCTTGCGCCTCGCCTCAAGCTCCTCGGCGGCGAGGCGCTCCTGATCGCGGAGGCGGGCCGCCTTTTCGAAGGCCTGAACGGCCACCGTCGACTCCTTCTCCTTGCGGAGGGCCTCGAGGTTCCGCTCCAGCTCCTTCAGCGAGGCCGGGGCCTCCATCGTCTTCAGCCGGGCCCGGGCCGCCGATTCGTCGATGAGGTCGATGGCCTTGTCGGGCAGGTAGCGGTCGGTGATGTAGCGGGCCGAGAGGCGGGAGGCCGCCTCGACGGCCTCGTCGGAGATCTTGACGCGATGGTGGGCCTCGTAGCGATCGCGGAGTCCCTTGAGGATGGAGATGGTGTCCTCCACCGTCGGCTCCCCCACCTTGACGGGCTGGAAGCGCCGCTCCAGGGCGGCGTCCTTTTCGATGTGCTTGCGGTACTCGTCCATGGTCGTGGCGCCGATGACCTGAAACTCCCCCCGGGCCAAACTGGGCTTGAGGATGTTGGCGGCGTCGACGGCCCCCTCGGCCCCGCCGGCACCGACGATGGTGTGGATCTCATCGATGAAGAGCATGACGTCGCGGGCCTCGCGAAGCTCCTTGACGAGCTTGCGCATCCGCTCCTCGAACTCGCCCCTGTACTTGGTCCCCGCCACGAGATTGCCCACGTTGAGCTGAAAGAGCCTCTTGCCCCGCAGGATTTCGGGGATGTCGCCGCTGTGGATCCTCTGGGCCAGCCCCTCGATGATGGCCGTCTTGCCCACGCCGGGGTCGCCGATGAGGACGGGGTTGTTTTTCGTCCGCCGCGAGAGGATCTGGACGACGCGCTGGATCTCCTGGGCTCGACCGATGACGGGGTCGAGTTCGCCCCCTTCGGCCATGGCCGTCAGATCGATGCCGAGCTGTTCCAGCGTCGGCGTCTTCGTCCGCGCCGTCCCCGCCTTGTGCGTTCCCGGCTCTTCGCGTCCCTCGACACCCTCGCCGCCGGAGAGGGCGGCCATCACTTCGGAGCGCACCCGGGGAAGGTCGAAGCCGGAGGAGGCCAGGACCTGCGTCGCCACTCCCTCCCCCTCGGCGACGAGGCCCAGGAGGATGTGCTCCGTTCCGACATAGTTGACGCCCATGGTGCGGGCCTCGCGCATGGCCAGGTCGAGGACGCGCTTGGCCCGCGGGCTCAGAGGGAGATCGACGGGACGCTCCTTGGGCTCGCCTCGGCCCACGATGGCCTCGACGCGGCCGCGGAGGCTTTCGAGATCGAGGCCGAACCCGCCCAGGACGTGGGCCGCCACTCCCTCTCCCTCGGCGACGAGGCCCAGGAGGATATGTTCCGTTCCGATGACGTCGTTGCCGAGTCTGAGGGCCTCTCGATGGGCCAACTGGACGACTTTCTTGCCTCGTTCGGTGAAAAACTGCCACATGGGAGAACCTCCTCGAGCCCGGATTCCCTCCGGGCCGGTTCGTCAGATTTTTCGGGCCAGCCGGGAGCGAATCAGATCGCCCCGCGCCCGGTCCCGTTCGGCCGGGGAGAGATCCCCCCCCGATCGCGCCTCCAGATGGGCCGGCTGAACGGCCAGGACGAGGCCGTTCCACTCCGGCGCCGTCAGGGGAGGAACGACGGAAAGGGCTCCGGCCATGTGAATGAAGGAGAGGTGGGCCAGGGCCTCCTTGAAGGAGAGGGATCGCCCGTAGCGGAGAAGGCCCCAGGCCCGCCAGGCCCGATCCTCGAGCTCGGCGCCTCGGTTGTCGGCCAGGGTCCGCCTGGCGCGAAACTCCTCTTCGGCGATGCGGCGCGTGACGGCCCCGACCTTCTCGGCCAGCTCCTCTTCGGCGAGGCCCAGCGTCACCTGGTTCGATATCTGGTACAGGGCCCCCTGGGCCTCCGTCCCCTCGCCGTAGGTTCCCCGCACGGTGAGACCCAGACGGTTGGCCTCGCGGAGAAGGGCGCCGACCTGGCCCAGCAGTTCCAGGGCGGGGATGTGGATCATGACGGAGGCTCTCATGCCCGTCCCGACGTTGGTGGGACAGGCCGTCAGGAAACCGAGCCTCTCGTCGAAGGCGAAATTCAGGGAGGCCGCCAGCGCCTCATGGACGGCCAGGGCCAGGCGACTCGCCTCGCCCAGCCGGAGTCCCCCCAGGACGACCTGAACCCTCAGATGGTCCTCTTCGTTGATCATGAGGGAGACGACGCCGAGGGGGTCGACGACGACGACCCTCCCCCGGCCTCCGGCGGCGAAGGCCGGGCTGATCAGGCGCCTCTCGACCAGAAGCCGCCGAGAAAGGGAATCGGCGGCGTCGACGACGATCGTCTCGCCCCCGGCCAGGGCCTCCCCCGGGGCCTCGAGAATCTGCCGTACCGTCCCGTCGAGAACCTCTTCCGAGGCGCGACAGGGGAAGGGAAGTCCGGAGAGATTGCGGGCCAACCGGACACGGCTCGAGACGGCCACGGGATAGCCTTCGCCGCCCTCCGTCCACTGGAGGGGGCGCTCGACGAGACGATGGGGGCTCATGAGGGACCTCGCAAGACGTCCCGGAGGGCGCGGATGCGGTCTCTCAGCTCGGCGGCCTGCTCGTAGCGTTCGTCGGCGACGGCCTCCTCGAGCCTCCGCCGCAGCAGAGAGAGGGATTCGCCGCCCCCGTCGACGGCTCCATCGGGGCGGAGTCCCCTGTGGACCGTCGAACCCTGGACCTTGCGCAGCAGGGGCTCGACGGTCTCCCTGAAGGCGCTGTAGCAGAGGGGACAGCCCAACATCCCCGTCCGTTTGAACTCGCCCAGATCCATGGAGCAGGAAGGGCAGAGACGGCGGGGCTCCTCCGACTCCTTCGGAAAAGGAAGGCTCCAGAGGGCGCCCAGCAGGCTCGTCGCAGGGCTTCCGAAGGAGAAATCGGGGATGACCCCCTCGGCGGCGAGTTTGCGGGCACAGTCGTGACAAAGGTGGAACTCCCGGGTCTGCCCTGCCGACGTCTGGCGGATGTGGATCTCGGCCTCCCCGTCGTTGCAGTGTTCGCACTTCATGGCCGACGTCCCTAGGAGAGGGCCAGGCTGCGCAGGAGACGCTTGAGGAGATCGGCCTGGAGCATGTCCCGCTTGTAGGGCGAGAGGTCGAAATAGTTCTCGGCCACCTCGTCCTGAAAGCGGAGGGCCACCTCGAGAAGAAGCCTCTCTCTGTCGGTGAGGATCTCCCTCTCCTGAAGGCTCGTCAACAGGTGGCGCACCTCCTGGGAGGAGATGACGTTGCCGATGATGGCCTCCAGGTGATCGACGCGCTCCTGGGGGCGGCGGAAGGTGATGCGGGCGATGCGGATGAAGCCGTGGCCCCCCCTCTGGCTCTCGACGAGAAAGCCCTTCTCGGGGGTGAAACGGCTTCGGAGGACGTAGTTGATCTGGCTGGGGACGCAGCCGAAATGCTCGGCCAGGTCTTTGCGGCGGAGGGATACGGTTGGGGCCTCCTCCTCTTCGAGGAGGCCGTGGATGTACTCTTCGATGGACCGCGTCAGGCTCGACATGGAACCCCTCCCTTGACCTTTCTTGACTCAAGGGAATTATAGCCATATGGTCAAGAAACGTCAAGAAAAAGGCCTACTTCTTCCCGACTTTGCTCTCCGTTCCGGCCCGGAGGCGGCCGATGTTGGCCCTGTGACGGACGATGGTCAGAAGGGCCAGGGCGACGGCGGCCCCCACATAGGCGCCGGGGGCCTCGAAAAGCGCCAGCAGGAGGGGAACGGCCGAGAGGGAGACCATGGAGGCCAGGGAGACGTAGCGGGAAAGACGCATGACGGCATACCAGAGGGCGCCGCCGATGAGGGCCGAGGGCGGATTGAGGAAGAAGAGGACGCCGAAGGAGGTGGCCACGCCCTTGCCCCCTTTGAAGCGGAGCCAGAAGGGGAAGTTGTGGCCGCAGACGGCGGCGACGCCGACGAGGGCCAGAATCCGGGGATCGTCGACGGCGCAGGCCCGGGCCAGGGCGATGGCCAGACCTCCCTTGATCATGTCGAAGAGGGCCACGGCGACGGCCCAGGGCTTGCCCATGACGCGGCCCACGTTGGTGGCTCCGATGTTGCCCGAGCCGTGGCGGCGGATGTCCTCGCCGCGGACGAGGCGGACGACGACGAAACCCGTCGGCGTCGAGCCGAAAAGGTAGCCCAGGACCAGCCATAGCCAGCTCATTTTTTCTGCCTCCTTACGACGAGAGCGTCGGCGGCAACGACGCCCCTCCCCTCGGGAAGGACGAAGAGGGGGTTGACGTCCAGTTCCAGAAGATCGGGTTCGGCGCAGGCCATGCGGGAGACGGCGGCCACGGCCTCGGCCAGGGCGGCGATGTCGCGTCCCCCCTCGCCCCTGACGCCTCGGAGCAGGGGGTACCCCTTGAGTTCCCCGATCATCTCCCGGGCCATCTCCTCCGTCAAGGGAGCATGGCGCAGGGAGAGGTCCTTGAGGACCTCGACGTAGATTCCTCCCAGGCCGACGGCGATCATGGGGCCGAAGAGCGGATCGCGGCTCATGCCGATCATGCACTCCATCCCTCCCTCGACCATCTCCTGGACGAGGACGCCGACGATCTCGGCCCTTTCGTCGTAGAGGGCCGCCCGCTCAAGGAGCCTGCCGTAGGCGTTCTTGAGCTCCTCCTCGTCCTTGAGGCGCAGGGCGACGATTCGGGCCTCCGTCTTGTGGAGGATGTCGGGAGACATGATCTTGAGGGCCACGGGGTAACCGATCTCCTCGGCGGCGGTCAGGGCCTCCTCTAGGGTCTGGCAGAGGCGCTCCCGCGTGACGGGGACGCCGTGAAGATCCAGGAGGCGTTTGGCGTCGTATTCCGTCAGCCGATCCGGGAAGGCGTCCAGGGCGGGCACGGCGGGAGGAAGGGCGCAGCGGGGCTGGCGGCTCCTCGTGCTCCAGCGATGAAGGGCGCCGAGAGCCCTGGCGCAGCGCTTGGGGCTGCCGAAGAGGGGGATCCGGTGACGGAGATAGTCCAGGAAAGCCCCCCCCTGCTCCTCGTTGATCATCCAGCAGCAGACCAGGGGTTTGCGGGCCCTCTCGGCGGCGCGGGCCAGATCTTCGGCCATTTTTCGACCGGCCTGGCCGGTGATCATGGAGAGAACGACGACGACCATGTCCGCCTCGTCGCTGGAGAGAACGGCGTCGAGACAGGCAGGGAAACCCTCGGGATCGTTGATGACCTGGGCCGTCATGTCGACGGGGTTGCGCGTCGATCCGAAGGCGGGAAGGTAGGGGGCCAGCCGGGCCTGAAGGGCCTCGCTGAAGAGGGGGACGGCCAGCCCCTGGTCGTCGCACTGGTCGGCCATGAGGATGCCGCCGCCGCCCGACGTGGTGAGGACGGCCACGCGGTTTCCCGCGGGGACCGTCCCGAGGGAGAAGACGCGCCCCATGTCGACGATATCGTCGGCGTCGTCGATGGCGATGACGCGATGCTGGGCCATGACGGCCGCCCAGGCCGCCCGGTCGCCGGTGAGGGCCGCCGTGTGGCTCTTGGCCGCCTCACGGGCCGTGGCGCTCCGGCCCGCCTTGAGGATGGCCACGGGGAGATCGCGGCGGCTCGCCTCGTCGAGAAGATCGAAAAAGGCCTCACCCCGATTCAGCCCCTCCAGATAGAGGACGAGAAGGCGCACCTCGGGGTCGGTGACGAAGTGGCGGGCGAAGTCGAGGACGTCGAGGTCGGCCTGATTGCCCGTGGTGACGACGTAGCGAAAGCCCACGCCCTGGTCGGCGGCCATGGCGTAGGAGGCGAAGCCGAAGGCGCCGCTCTGGGAGACGTAGGCCACGGAGCCGTCGCGGAGCGCATCGGTGTCGAGAGAGGCCGAGAAGGAGAGGGGGACGCGGTCCTTCAGGTTCACCAGTCCCTGACAGTTGGGCCCCAGAAGCCTCATGCCCCCGGCGGCGGCCTTTTCGACGAGGCGGCGCTGACTTCCGGGATCGTCCGATTCGGCGAAGCCCGACGAGAAGATGACGGCGAAGAGGACACCCCTCGCGACGCACTGGTCGACGACGGCCTCGACGAGATCGGCCCGGACGCCGACGAGGACCACGTCGGGCGTCTCCGGAAGGGAGGCGACGTCGGGCCAGCAGGGCAGCCCTCCGATCTCGCGGCGGCCGGGATTGACGGGATAGAGGGCCCCCCGGAAGCCGAGGCGGCGCAGGAGCTTGAGGGGACGGCCGGAGATGCTGTCGAGGTTGGACGAAGCGCCCACGATGGCGACGCTCCGGGGAGAGAGCAGACGCGAGAGGTCCAGAACGGGATCCATCGCTCATCCTCCTGGCTCAGGGGAAGTTGGCCTTGCAGACCAACCTTAGCATACTCCTTTCCCTCAGGCCACTTCGGAACCTTCGACCCCCTCGGCGATCTCCGCCTCGACGCGGAAGGGCAGTCCCAGGACGTCGGCGAAATCGTCGCGGTGGCCGTCGAGCTGAAGGATTTCGAGATCGCATTCCCGTCGGGTCCGAAGACGAAGGAGAAGGCTTTTCCCCCTCTCTTTCCTGAGTTCGATGGAGGTGACGGCCTTGGAATGGGAGCGGTCGAGGCTCTCGGCCAGCCGGAGGAAGAGGCTCAGGACGCGCACCGTCCGGCGCGCAGCCTTGTCGAGGCGGGCGAAGAGGGGATGCTTCCTGCCCGGCCCCTTCTTGCGGTGGAAGAAGGCCGCCGTGGCCATGGAGGCCAGCTCTCTCTCGTCGAAGCCCAGCAGTTCGGCGTTTTCGATGATGTAGGCCGTGTGGGCGTGGTGATTGCTGAAAGAGAGAAAGAGTCCCAGATCGTGCATGAGGGCCACATGGCCCAGGAGATCGCGTTCGGCCTCGCCGAAGGGATGAAGGCCCAGGTCACGGGTCCCGTCGAAGAGGGAAAGGGCCAGGAACTGGACGTGGCGGGCGTGAGGCTCGTCGAAGGAGCAGGCCCGGCAGAGCTGAAGGACGCTGCGCTCCCGCACCGAAAGCCCCCGGACCATCTCGGGCCGCGTCCGGTGGAGGTGATCGAGGAGAAGACCGTCCTGAAGCCCCCGAGGACTCGCCTCGAGAGGGGGCAGGGAGAGCGCCTCCATGAGGGTCTCGACGATGGCGGCCCCGGCGATGATGATGTCGGCCCTCTCGGGATTCATCCCCGGAAGGAGACGCCTCTCCCTCAGGTCGAGGGAACAGAGCCGCGCCCGGAGGACCTTCAGGTCGGCCAGAGAGAGATGGGGCGAGCCGGTGAGGCGGGAGGCGATTTCGGTCAAGTTGACGAGAGTCCCCGAGCTGCCGATGGTGCGATTGAAGCGGCGTCCCTCAAGGCGCTGGATCGTCCTCAACCCGGCGTTGCGCACGTACTGGGTCATGAGAGCGTAGCGTCCTTCGGGAACGGGCCCCTCCTCTTCGGGGCGGAAGAAGAGGTTGGAGAGGCGGATGGCCCCCACCTTGAGGGAATCGAGGTAGTCGTAGCTCTCCTGATCGCCGACGATGATTTCCGTGCTCCCGCCGCCGATGTCGACGAAAAAGACCTCCTTCTCCTCGATGAGGGCCCCTCCGGCGACGCCGAGGTAGATGAGGCGGGCCTCCTCCTTGCCCGAGACGACGCGGACGTCGAGCCCCCCCTCGGCGAGACGGGCCAGGAACTCGGAGCGGTTCTCGGCGTCGCGCGTCGCCGACGTGGCGACGGCGCTGACCTCGTCGGCACCGTAGGAGAGGGCCAGGTCGCGGAAGCGGCAGGCGATGACGAGGGCCCGATCCATGGCCTCCTCCTGGAGACGCCCCTCCTGAAAGGCCCCCTCGCCGAGGCGGGCGAAGGCCTTCTCCTTGCGCAGCACCGTGTAGGAGCCGTTGTCGTTGATGCGCACGACAAGGAGGCGGATGGAGTTGGTCCCCAGATCCATGAAGGCCGAAACGGTCCCGTCCCGGCCCATCAGACCCGCTCCCATCGGATCCGGAGCTCCTTTCCGAAGGCCTGACGGAAAGGATCGGCCCCTTTCTCCAGAGCCCGTTTGAGGTCCGGCCCCTCCTTCCGCCGCGAGAGGCAGGAAAGGACGACGCGGTCGTCCTTGACGGCAGCCGTCACGTCGTCGACGAGGCCGATGTGGCTGTAGTCGAGGCCGTCGGCGACGCGGAGCAGGGCGGAGAGGACGACGACCTTCCGTCTCTCGTCGGAACCGAGCAGGCACCAGGGAAAATGGCGTTCCCTGGGGAGGGACCTCCTGTGGTAGCGGGCCACGGAGCCGATGAGGCAGCGGTCGCGGCAGGAGAAGGGCAGAGCCCGCTCCTGGAGGATCATCGAGAGGGCCCGCGTGTGGTGTTTCTTTCCTCCCCGCGCCCAGCCGATGTCGTGGAGGAGGGCGGCGCACTGAAGGCGCAGGCGATCCCGCTCCCCCAGGCCGTGAAGCCCCCGGAGATCGTCGAAAAGACGCAGGGCCAGGCCCGTCACCTGCTTGAGATGGGCCATTTCGTGGGGTACGAGACGCGTCGCCGTCTCGAGGACGGCTTCGAGGGGATCGCGGCGGGCGTCGTCGGGAGCGGCGCAGGTCGACCGCAGCAGGCGCCACCCCTGACGGAGGAGCGTCTCTTGCCCCCGCTCGTCCCGACGGGCCTCCAGCTCGTCGAGGGAGCGTCCTTCGGCCAGGACGCGGCCCAGGCCTTCGGGGAGTCCGGCGCGGCGCAGGGCCGCGAGGCAGGCCGAAACGTCGTAGGCGACGCGGTGATGGGTCACGTAGACGCGACCGTCGACGATATCGAGAAGGGCGTAGGAGGCACGGGGGTCGCCCCCCTCGGGACGGCCCACGCTGCCGGGGTTGACGAACCAGGTGCCGCCCACCCTGCGGGCGAAGGGGCGGTGGGAATGACCGACGACGACGAGATCGGCTTTCGCCTCGGCGGCGATGACCGCAAGCCTCTCGTCGGGCGTGTCGGGCCCCAGGGGCTCCGAGGAGGAGAGGGGGCTGGCGTGGACGAGAAGGACCCGGAGTCCGGCGGCGTCGAAAGCCAGCTGGCGAGGAAGGGAGGCCAGGTAGGCCCGGTCGGCGTCGTCGAGGGCGTCGTGCGTCCAGATGAAATTACGGGCCTTGAGAGGGTTCTTTTTGCGGTACCAGGCCTCGGACTTGACGGGGGCCTTGAGGACCTTTTCGTCATAATTGCCCCGCACGGCCCTCTTTTCCAGGGGACGGAGGAGGGCCAGCACTTCATGGGGGAAAGGACCGTAGCCCGTGTCGTCGCCTCCGTTCCAGAGAGGTCCCCCCCGACGGGCCCGGGCATGGGCCAGAACGGCCTCCAAAGCCGGCAGATTGCCGTGGACGTCACTGATCAGGGTCACTCTCATGGCGTTCGACCTCCCCCTCTGTGCGATAAGCGCCGATCCGATCGGACCAGAATCCCCGCCCCTCCAGCTCCTCCCAACGGTCGAGAAAGGCCTCGTAGGTCCTCGTCCTGTCGGCGGCGACGGCCCTTTCGAGGGCTTCGAGGCCGGGAAGGAGGCGAGGGAAGAGACGGCCGTGGCCGTAGAAGGCCACCGTTCTCCGCCTTTCCTCGTCGATGAAATCGGGCAGGAAGGCGATCCAGACATCATCGTCGTGGATCCGTCCCAGAAGGGCCTGAAGGGACCGGGCCTCGTCGAGAAGGGGCTCCCCTCCCTCGCCCAGGTGAGGGAGGAAGATCTCGACGGCGTATCTGAGGCGTTTGGCGGCGATGCGCATGGAATGGAGTCCCTCGACATCCTCGGGGCAACGGGCCGAGCCGGAAAAGCTGAGCAGCCGGGCCAGAAGGGGGAAGAGGGCTTCCGCCACCCTGTCGCCCAGGTCGTCCTCCTTCGGGGCACCGCAGAGAAAATCGCGCTCCAGAAGGCCCCGGAAGGCCTCGGCCATGGCCGAGGGCGTCGGACCGTCGAAGAAGGCGTCGAGGGAGGAGACTATCGTCCGCTGGAGCCCTTCCCTTCTCTGTCGCAGCCTGAGGAGGAGCCGTTCCGGCCCGGGGCGGAGTCCCCTATCGCCGCAGTCGGCGATGAAGGTCTCGAGGTATTGGATCTGGACGTCGAGATCGCGACCATCGCCCAAGGCCCGTGCCATGCCGCCCACCTCGCGGCGCCAACGCCGCGTCTCCTTCCCCTCGAAAAGGGATTCGAAAAGCGACAGGGCGCTCCGGAGACGTCTCGAGGCGACGCGCATCCGGTGGAGGCACTCGGGATCCTCGCCCAGGCGGACGCCGCGAGACTCCTTCAACATCCGCTGAAGGCGCTCCAGAAGGGCCTGGCCGGCGAAAGCGCGGAGCGTCGGTCCCTTCACCGCTCTCCCCCCTCGTTCTGACGCCACGCGCCTCTGTGGGCGATCATCCAGGACTGGGAGTCGAAAGGGGCCTCGCCGGGAGAGGGAAGGATCCGTTCGTAGCTCCCGTCGGGCAGGAGGCGGCTCAACCCCTTCGTGTCGTCGAGGTGGGCGGCCATGACCGTCTCCATGATGGCCTTCCGCACCGAAGGCGACTCGACGGGGAAGAGAATTTCGACGCGGCGGTCCAGGTTGCGGGGCATGAGATCGGCGCTGCCCATGAAAAGCTCCTCGTCGCCGCCGTTGCGGAAGTAGTAGAGCCGGGCGTGCTCGAGGAAGCGCCCGACGAGGGAGGTGACGCGGATCGTCTCGCTCACCCCGGCGAGACCGGGCCGGAGACAGCAGATGCCCCGGACCTGAAGGTCGATGGGAACCCCGGCCCGTGAGGCCTCGTAGAGGGCCTCGATGCAGGCCCGGTCGACGAGCTGGTTCATCTTCATGACGATGCGCCCCCCTCCCTGGAGGCGGTGCTGCTCGGCCTCGCGGGCGATGCGGCTCACGAGGGCCTCGCGCATGTTCCCCGGAGCGACGAGGAGGCGGCGGTACTCCTTCTTGCGGGAATAACCCGTCAGGGCGTTGAAGAGATCGGCCACATCGGCCGCCAGCTCCTCCCGGACGGAGAGGAGGGCGAAGTCGCTGTAGAGCGTCGTCGTCACGTGGTTGTAATTGCCCGTGCCGAGATGGACGTAGGAGCGCAGCCCCTCCTCCTCTCTCCTGATGATGAGGCACATCTTGGCGTGGGTCTTGAGTCCCACGAGGCCGTAGACGACGTGAACGCCCGCCTGCTCCAGGGCTCTGGCCCAGGAGATGTTGTGCTCCTCGTCGAAACGGGCCTTGAGCTCCACCAGAGCCGTCACCTGCTTGCCCATGGTGCGGGCCTCCATGAGGGCCTCGACGAGGGGAGAGCCGGGACCGACGCGGTAGAGGGTCATCTTGATGGCCAGCACGTCGGGATCTTTCGCCGCCCGGCGGATGAGATCGACGACGGGGACGAAGCTGTCGTAGGGATGGTAGAGCAGAATGTCCCCCTCGGCGACGGCCCCGAAAGGATCGTCTCCGCAGAGGGATCGGGCCGGAAGGGGAAGGAAGGGCTCGTCCTTGAGGTCGGGCCTCTCGAGGCGGGCCAGGCGGCTCAGGGAGGCCAGATCGAGATGGTCGGGCGCCCGGTAGATCTGAAATGGCGTCAGCTCCAGGCGGGAGAGGAGAAACTGCAACTCCGCCTCGGGCATGGCCGGCGTGACCTCGAGGCGCACCGAAGGGCCGAAGCGGCGCTGCTCCAGGCCGACCTGGACGGCCGTCAGCAGGTCCGAGCCCTCGTCCTCCTGAAGTTCCATGTCGGCGTTGCGCGTGACCCGGAAGGGATAGGCCCCCTCGATGCGGTGGCCGGGAAAGAGGCTCTGGAGATTGGCCGCCACGATATCCTCGAGCCAGACGAAATCGCCCCGGGCACGTCCCCTCTCGGCCAGGGCCGGCGAGGCCTCGCCCCGGCCGAAGGGGATGGGAAGAAGGCGAGAAATGACGCGGGGAATCTTGAGGCGGACGTAGCGCTTCCCCACGGCCGAATCGTCGAGGACGACGAGGAGGTTGACGCTCAGATTGGAGATGAGGGGGAAGGGACGTCCCGGATCGACGGCCTGAGGCGTCAGGATGGGGAAGATCTCCCGGCGGAAATACCCCTCCAGGAGGCGACGGGCTCCCTCGTCGACATCGGCGTATTCGAGGAGCCGCACCTTCCGGCCGGCCAGGCCCGGAAGAAGGACCTCCCGCCAGCAGCCGTAGGCCCTGTCGAGAAGGGGGACGAGTCGCTGACGCAGAAGGGCCAGCTGACGGACGGGCGTCATGCCGTCGGGAGGCAGGACGAGGGCCCCCATCTCGACCTGGCGGTGCAGGCCCGAAACGCGGATCATGAAAAATTCGTCGAGATTGGCGAAGAAAATGGAGAGGAACTTGACTCTCTCCAAAAGGGGAGTCTCCTCCCTGAGGGCCTCGTCGAGGACTCGGGAGTTGAAGGCGAGCCAACTCAGCTCGCGGTTGAAGAAGAGCGCCCTGTCTCGGAAAAGGGCCTTTTCGACGCCCTTTTCGGGGGATAAGGGCTCTTTCCCCTTGCTTTCCCCCTCAAAGATTTTAGCCATGACCTGGAGAACCTCCCTCCGAGCTCGCAAAAAGCGACTCCGACGCCGTCTAAAACTATCATATTCGACGTTACGGAAAAGTTACAGTTCCGATCGTCCTTGATCCGTCCTCCCTCGTGCTATGATCCCTTCGGAGGTGTATCGCCATGATAGGAAAAGGTTCCACTAAAAAGGGCGACTTTCGGGACTGGTTCGTCTCCTTCGTCGGCTCCTACGAAGAAGAGGGACGACTTCATCCCCTGCTGGAGCTGAAACGGGATCACAGCCTCCGCGTCGCCGCCCTGGCCCGGCAGATCGCCGGAGAGATCGGAACCGACGTCGAGGAGGCCGAGGCCGTGGGGCTCCTCCACGACGCGGGACGCTTCCCCCAGTACCGCGACTACGGGACCTTCTACGACGCCCTCTCCGTCGATCACGGATGTCTGGGCCGGACCGTCATCGAAGGGGCTCTGGACAGGGGAGAGCTCGCCCTCGACGGCAAGCTGCGCCTTCCCCTATTGACGGCCGTCGAACACCACAACGCCCTGGCCCTGCCCGAGGGCCTCGACGGAACGGCCCTCGTCCTCGCCTCCCTGGTCCGCGACGCCGACAAGGTCGACATCTTCTCCGTCGTCCGCCACTGGTTCGAGGCCGGACGGGCCGGAGAACTCCTCCCCCGTCTGGAGCCGGAAGGGAACCTCTCTCCGGGGCTGCTGGAGGAGTGGGACCGAGAGGGACGCCTGACCCACCGCCATATCCGGACCCTCTCCGACTTCCTCGTCCTCCAGCTCTCCTGGATCGACGACGTCAACTACGCCCCCGCCCTGGCCCTGCTCGTGGAGCGGGGCAATCTGGACTGGATCGCCGCCCGATTGCCCGACGAGGGACGGACCGTCGCCCTCGGGACCGTCGAGCGGGCCCGATCGCGTATCGCCGGGACCTTCTGAGAGGGGCGGCGACCATGCCTCAGGGCGCTCTTTTCAGCCTCCTCGTCCTCTTCCTCCTGCTGTTCATCCTCTCGGCCTTTTTCGCCGCCGCCGAGACGGCCTACTCGGGCATCAACAAGATCAGGATGAAGCGCTTCGTCGAAGAGGGGCGTCCCGGCTCCCCGAGGGCCCTGGAGCTGACGCGCGACTTCAACCGCACCCTTTCGACGGTCCTCATCGGCGGCAACATCGTCGACATCGTCATGACGGCCCTGGCCACGGCCATCCTGACCTCTCTCTTCGGGGCCATGGGCGCCGTCTACTCGACGGTCCTCATGACGATCCTCATCATCCTCTTCGGCGAAATCCTCCCCAAGGCCTTCGTCAAGGACCGCTCCGAGGAGTTCGCCCTCTCGGCGGCGACCCCCCTGGGCTGGCTCGTCACCCTCTTCCGCCCCTTCACCTGGTTCACCCTCGAACTCTCGCGCCTCATCCGGCGCTGGACTCCGGGACCGTCCGACAACCTCCCCAGCGTCACCCACGACGAACTCCTCTCCATCGTCGACTCCATGAACGGCGAGGGCGTCCTCCCCAGAGCCGAGAGGGAGCTCATCGAAAACGCCATCAACTTCAACGAGCTGGAGGTCTGGGAGATCCAGACGCCCCGCGTCGACCTCTTCGCCCTCAACGTCCGGGAGCCCCTCGAGAACGTCCGCAACCTCCTCGTCAAGAACCACTACTCCCGCGTCCCCGTCTACGAGGGGACGGTGGACAACATCGTCGGCTTCCTCAACGAAAAGGACTTCCTTTCCCGCTGGGGCCAGGGAGAGGCCTTCGAGCTCAAAGCCATCCTCACCCGCCCCCTCCTCATCGCCGGCAGCGCCAGCCTCATGGACGCCTTCCGCATCCTCCAGAAATCGCGGAGCCACATGGCCGTCGTCCTCGACGAGTACGGCGGAACGTCGGGCATCATCACCATGGAGGACATCCTCGAAGAACTCGTGGGCGACATCTACGACGAACACGACGACATCAAGGAGTACTTCACCCAGGTCGAGGAAAATGTCTTCCTCGTCAACGCCGAGGCCTACCTGGAGGAGCTTTTCGTCAAATTCCTCCATCGCCCCTGCCCCGAAAGCGAATCGAGCACCTTCGGCGGCTGGCTCCTGGAGCAGTTCACCATCCTCCCCGAGGCGGGCGCCTCCGTCCGCTGGGAGGACCTCACCTTCCAGATCGTCAAGGTTGCCGGCCAGAGGATCCAGAAGATCCGCATCATCAGAGAAAGACGGAACGACGGGGGGGAAGAGGCCGGGAGCCCGTCGGAGACGCGCTGACAGGAGGACGACAGGATCGCCCCGAAAGAGACTCAGCGGGGCGGGATCTCCCGATCCCGAGGGTTGACAGGGGATGTCAAATTAGGTATTATGGTTCCGAAATACGTAATAAGGAGGCAAGCCCATGAGTTCCGTCATCGCTTTTTCCGAGGCCGCCTCTCTGGCCCTTCACAGCATGGCCGTCATCGCCCGCGAGAAGGAACTCCCCGTCTCCCTGACGCGCATCACGACGTCGACGGGCGTCTCGTCGACGCACCTGGCCAAGGTTCTCCAACGCCTCGTCAAGGCCGGGCTGCTCCTTTCCACCAGGGGCCCCAAGGGAGGCTTCGAGACCGCCCGCCCCCTCGAGGCCATATCGCTCCTCGATATCTACGAGGCCATCGAGGGACCGATGGAGGTCCGTTCCTGCCTCTTTTCCTCCGGGAGCTGCCCTTTCGGATTCGACAGGTGCCTCTTCGGAAACCTCCTGGACGAGACGAACCGGACCTTCCGCGACTACCTGGCTGCCACGACCCTGGACCGACTGACGAGAGAAGGAGCATGACCATGGAGAAAAGAAAAGAGCAGCGCAAAATCATCGTCATCGACGAGAAGAAGTGCGACGGCTGCGGCCTCTGCGCGACGGCCTGCCACGAGGGGGCCATCGCCGTCATCGACGGCAAGGCCCGGCTGGTGAGCGAGTCCTACTGCGACGGCCTGGGCGACTGCATCGGCGAGTGTCCTCAGGGGGCCATCTCTTTCGAGACCCGCGAGGCGGAAAGCTACGACGAGGAGGCCGTCAGACGCCGCGCCGCCCGCGATCCCCTGCCCTGCGGCTGTCCCGGAACGGCCACCCGGACCCTGGGATGCCCCGGAACGGCCTCCCGCGAACTCGAAAGGGCTCAGGCGGAGGCGACGGGATCGCTGCCCTCCGGTTCTTCGGCCGCCGCCCGACCTTCGAGGCTGCACAACTGGCCCACGCAGCTCAGGCTCGTCCCCCTGAGCGCCCCTTACCTGAAGGGAGCCGACGTCGTTCTGGCCTCGGACTGCTCCCCCTTCGCCTTCGCCTCCTTTCACGAGACCTTTCTCGGCGAGGGAAAAGTCCTTCTCAATGCCTGCCCCAAGCTGGACGACAGCGAGGCCTACCGGGTCAAACTGGCTCAGATGATCGAGACGGCCGGTCTCGCGTCGATCCACGTCGTCCGCATGGAAGTTCCCTGTTGCGGCGGCCTGGCCCGTCTCGTCGAGGCGGCCGTCTCCGAGGCCCGGCGGCCCCTAAAAGTCCGGGTGACGACCCTCTCCGTCGAGGGCGAAATTCTCTCCGACGAGACGGTCCGCCATCACTTCTCCTGAAAGGTCGTGATGCTATAATTACAGATAACTCTTTTTTCAAAAAATAAAACCCTTGGGAACAGGTCGCCGGGGGGCGACCTGTCGGGAGGAACTTCTGTGAAGAGGGAAGGGGATGAAAGAATGTTTTGTTATCAGTGCGAACAGACGGCAAGGGGTACGGGGTGCACCGCTTTCGGCGTCTGCGGCAAGAGTCCCGAGGTGGCCGACCTCCAGGACCTTCTGATCTACGCCGCCAAGGGCATCTCCATGTACGCCCATCGGGCCCGCCTGCTGGGCTCGCGGGATCGGGAAATCGACCTTTTCGTCGTCGAAGCCCTCTTCACGACCGTCACCAACGTCAATTTCGACGAAGACCGCCTCGTCTCCCTCCTCGCCCGGGCCGAGACCGTCCGAAACCGGGCCCGCGATCTCTACGAAGCGGCCTGCCGCGAGGCGGGCCAAGAGGCGGAGGCTCTCGGCGGACCGGCCTCCTTCGCCTTCGCCGCCGCCAAGGAAGCCCTGATCGACCAGGGCGGAAAAGTCACGCCCGAGAGGGGGGCCGAAAGACACGGTGACGTCGTCCAGGGCCTTCACGACCTTGTCCTTCTCAGTCTCAAGGGAAGCGCCGCCTACGCCGACCACGCCCAGGTCCTGGGGCAGGAGGACGACGCCGTCTACGCCTTCTTCCACGAGTTCCTCGACTTCCTGAGCCGCGACGCGCTGTCCGTCGACGACCTCGTCGGCAAGGCCCTCGAGGCGGGCAAGTGGAACATCCGCGTCATGGAGCTTCTCGACGCCGCCAACACGGGAACCTACGGCCATCCCGTCCCCACGCCCGTCCGCGTGACGCCCCTGGCCGGCAAGGCCATCCTCGTCTCGGGCCACGACCTGAAGGACCTGGAGCTTATCCTCAAACAGACCGAGGGCAAGGGAATCAACATCTACACCCACGGAGAGATGCTCCCCTGCCACGGCTACCCTGAACTGAAAAAATACGGCCACCTCGCCGGCAATTACGGCGGAGCCTGGCAGGATCAGCGCGAGGAGTTCGACGCCTTCCCCGGCGCCATCGTGATGACGACGAACTGCATCCAGAAGCCGAAGGATTCCTACAAGGATCGGATCTTCACGACGGGCCTCGTGGCCTGGCCCGGCGTGACCCACATCGGCCCCGACAAGGACTTCTCGCCCGCCGTCGAGGCCGCCCTGGCCGCCCCGGGCTTCGAGAAGGACGAGCCGGAGAAGACGATTCTCGTCGGCTTCGGCCGCAACGCCGTCCTCGGCGCAGCCGACAAGGTCGTCGAGCTCGTCAGGGCCGGCAAGATCCGCCACTTCTTCCTCATCGGCGGCTGCGACGGGGCCAAGAGCGGCCGCAACTACTACACCGACTTCGCCAGGGCCGTCCCCGAGGACTGCGTCATCCTCACCCTGGCCTGCGGCAAGTACCGCTTCAACAAGCTCGATTTCGGCGACATCGAGGGCATTCCCCGCCTTCTCGACGTGGGGCAGTGCAACGACGCCTTTTCGGCCGTCAAGATCGCCATGGCCCTGGCCGACGTCTTCGAGACCGACGTCAACGGCCTGCCCCTTTCGCTCATCCTCTCCTGGTACGAGCAGAAGGCCGTCTGCATTCTCCTTTCCCTCCTCTATCTCGGCGTGAAGGACATCCGCCTCGGTCCCAGTCTGCCCGCCTTCGTCAAGGCCCCCGTCTTCGAGGTCCTTCAGGAGAAGTTCAACCTTCAGCCCATCGGCTCCGTCGAGGACGATCTCAGGGCCATTCTGGGCTGACGGCGGACCGACGCGAGGCGCACCGAACCGGAAGGGAGTGAGACGGCGATGGAAACCGCCTCAGGAAAAGGAACCCTCAAAGGCTATGTCCTCGATCTCGCCGCCATCGCGACGATCCAGCCCCATGCCATCGTGAGCCGCATCCTCCTCGAAGGCGAGCGGGGCAACGTCACCCTTTTCGCCTTCGACGAGGGGGAACGCCTGAGCGAGCACAGCGCCCCCTTCGACGTCCTCGTCCAGATCCTCGACGGGAAGATGGAGGTCCGTCTGAAGGACGTCGTCCACGTCCTCTCGGGGGGCGAGGCCCTCGTCATGCCCGCCGCCATCCCCCACGCCCTGAAGGCGCTGAAGGCGACGAAGATGATCCTCACCATGATCCGCTCCTGAAAAAAACGGCACAGAGCACGAGGAGCGGGGCACCTGACCCCGATCCTCGTGCTCTTCACGTCCTGCGAAAAAGGGGGAACCCTCGCCGGGGTGCGGCACTCAGCGCCTCTCGTACGTCGTGGGACCCGTCGGCCACGAGGTGGTCGAAAGCCAGTCCCGAGGGTAGCCCAGAGGCTGCCCCATCTTCCCCTCCTCGTTGAGGAGGCCGTCGTTGTACTTGACGATGAGGTGATCGGCCAGACCCCACCAGCGGGCCAGGGTATCGGCCGTGTTCCGCCGGGCCAGCTCCGTCAGGTAGGCCCGGGCCTTGGCGGCGTCGACGGCCAGGAGGGCCAGGGCCCGCCGCTCGGCCACGGCCAGATCCTGAAGGAACCCCTTCTCCAGCTCCTCTCGGAGCTCGACGATCTCGGCGTGCATGTAGCTGTACTTCAGGCCGGCGTAGTTGGAGAGGAAATTGAAGGCCCACCAGGCGCTCTCCCGGGAAAACCGGGCCGTGTCGACGACCTCGACGGACTCAGGCAGGCCCGTGAGCCCCGCGTGGTAGGGGATGAAAACCGTATCGGAAGGTTTGTCGAGACCGAGCCACAGGAGACCGCCCACCTCGTCGGGGAGCCAGGACCGGGCCTGGGCGACGAAGGCGTAGCCGCAGTAGGTGACGGAAAGAGGCCGCTCCCAGGCCCCGTCCAGCCTGCGGCTGGGGTCGCCCACGTCGCCCGCCCCGTCGTAGGGCCCGTAGAAACGGTCGGGATAGCCGAAGGGACCGGCGGCGACGCCCCGAGTGAGGTCGAACTCCGTTCCCTCGTAGTGGTCGCGGTGAAGGGCCATGACGTCGCGGACGTCGAGCTTCGCGTCGGGGCGGACCGAGAAGGGATAGGCCGCGGTGAAACCGTCCTCGACCCAGGGGGAGAACCCCTTCGAGGGGGCGATGAGGGAGAAGACGCGCCAGACGCGGCGGAGCGAGTAGTAGGGGTGATTGTATTCGCCGAGGCTGACCGTGCGGAGCCAGTCGAGGGGGCCCTCCTCGGGATTCCACCAGCCATGGCGGCGGGCCACCTCGTGAAGGTTCTTGGAGAACATCACGTCGGGATCGTCGGGATCGATCTGGCGGATCCGGAACTGGTTGGCGGCGACGAAGACCTCGCCGTCGGGGACTTTCTTCGCCACCCAGAGCCCCCCCTCGCCGTCGGGCGAGGGAGCCATCTCCATGACCCATCCCTCTTCCCTGTCGGCCACGGGAAGGGTCTCGCCCGTGCCGTAGAGGCCGTAGCGCTCGATGAGATCGCCCATGAGGGCGATGGCCTCTCGGGCCGTCCGGCACCGCTCCAGGGCGATCCGGGAGAGCTCGGAGGAGTAGAGGATCCTCCTGCCCGGCTCGGGACCGGGCGTCACCTTCGAGCCGTCGGTGCACTCGCCGAACAGAAGCTGGTGTTCGTTCATGATGCCGTAGTTGCCGTCGAAATAGGCGTAGGTGTGAGGCACCTGGGGGATCTGTCCCAGAGGGATGGAGGGCTCTCCCTCTCCGCCATAGGCCGGGGCACGTTCGGGGGCGACCATGCGCCTGTGGCCGTAGCTGTTGTACTCGGGAAAATCGCCCATGGCCACGGCTGAGCAGTAGACGGGCCTCATCGAACCCGGGGCATGGTCTTGGGCCGGGACGTAGACGATCCGCTGATCGGACAGATCGTTGTCGTCGGAGTGAGAGACCATGACGGAGCCGTCTTTCGAGGCCCCTCGGGTGACGATGATCGTCGTACAGGCCTCGGCCAGTCCCGGACCGAGAACCCAGAAAAAGAGCAACAGGACAGCAGGGAACCCTTTTCTCCTCATCACAAAACCCCCTTCAGGCTGAGAACTTCAGGTTCATTATAGTCCTCGGCGCGGCAAGGGTGAGGGGCTCGTGCCGTCAGGGGCCGGAATGCCCGGCAGGGCGGGCTCCATCGATTCGAAGACGGTCGGAAGGGCCCTGTCGCTCCAGATTCGGGGCAGCGGTCCCGACTTTCCGGGCAGTCCGAGAAGGACCGATGGCCGTCCCTCTTTTTCTGCCACAAAGGGCGGCCGAGCCATCCGGACACAAGAGGCCGTCGCGACGAGGATGACGAGGATAAAGAAAACCCGAGAAGGAGGAAGACCGATGACGATCGCATTCCGCCCCCTGACCCTCGAAGACGGACCGGCCCTGAGGGCGGCCCTGGACCTCTGTCCTCAGAAGGCCTCCGACTACACCTTCGTCAACCTCTGGGCCTGGAACGGCCAGAGGCGCTACGACGTCGCCTTCGACGGCGATCTGGCCTGGCTCCGCGCCACCTCTCCGAAAGAGGAGCTCTGGGCACCCCTGGGAGATTGGGAAAAAGCCGACTGGGAGACGCTCCTGAGGCAGAGCTTTCATCGGGGAGCCCTCTTCCGGCGCGTGCCTGAAAAGCTGGCACGCCTCCTCGCCCGGCGCCTGGGACCGTCTGTCTCCATCGAAGAGGAGCGGGACCAGTGGGAGTACCTCTACCTCGTCGACGAGCTCATCGCCCTCGAGGGAAACCGCTTCCACAAGAAGAAGAATCTGGTGAACCAGTTTCTCAAAAGCTACGACTGGCGCTACGTCTCCCTGTCGGCCGACGACGGTCCGATGATCGTCGACCTTCAGCAGGCATGGTGCCGCCGGCGGAACTGCGACGAGACGGAGGGCCTGAAGGAGGAAAACGAGGCCATCGCCCGCGTCCTGCGCGACTGGAGGACCTTCCCGGACCTGATGGGCGGCGCCCTCGTCGTGAACGAGACCCTGGTGGCCTACACCGTCGCCGAAGCCCTCGACGACACCGTCGTCATCCACTTCGAGAAGGGCCTTTCCGACTACAAGGGGGTCTATCAGGCCATCAACAGAATCTTCCTGGAACGCCTTGCCTCCTTCCGCTACGTCAACCGCGAACAGGACCTGGGAGAGGAGGGGCTCAGGAAGGCCAAGATGTCCTACAATCCCGTCGATTTTCTCCGCAAATACGCCGTCGCCTGGCGAACCTGACGGAAAAGAGCCCGCCATCGCCGCATGATCCGTCGCGCCCGCGTCATCTGTCGCAGACGGCCCGGTCCATGATCTCCGTCGTCAGGGACCTCCAGGCCCTGACGAGCTCCCTGCGGAGAACGAACGCCTTTTCCCGCAAGAGACCGGGGGCCCCGGGGAACGGGAAGCGCCGTCTCAGGAAGGGCGGGATCGAAGCCTTCCGTCCCTCTTGCCGGCTGTGACCTTTTGCACATTTGATCGCCCATTTGTTGTATGATAGGCGTGACCTCCCCGATGGCGAGGCCGGAGAACTTTCCTCGACGACTCGAGTGCGCTCCCTACCGTCCCTCCTTCAGGTTCCGAGCAGCCCCCTTCGACACCACTCCCGCAAAGAGAGTTCTCCCACAAGACCGGACGGCCCGAGGACAGGGGCTCTCCCGAAAAGCTTCCGCCGAGGAGGCTCCGTTTGGCTGCCTGTATATGAATTGTTTTTATATAAATAATTCAACGTGTCAAAAGGACACTGCCATTCCTGTTTTCATTTCAACCGGTCCGATCGAGGAAATACAGGCTCTTGCAGGAGGACATGCCATGTCAAACATGAAACGATCCATCAAAACAAAATTAATCAACGAAGGGTTGAGATATATCGAAAAAGACCCCATGGAAAACATCGCGAAATGGATCAAATGGGCTAAAAAAATCATCACGTCAAAAGAACATGCAAAATATTTAGAAATATTCAAAGAAAGCATAGAAAACCCCTACAGCAATTGGCATCAACTGACAAAAAGATTCTTCGAAGAACTATCCATGAATACAAAAAATAAATTCTTGGCAAACTACATCATAAACTCAGGCATAATAGGAATACCCACGAAAAACAAACTTCAGGAAAAATATGATTGCAACATCCCATGGGCCATATTGATTGATCCGACTTCTGCGTGCAATCTAAAATGCATCGGCTGTTGGGCTGCAGAATATGGAAAAACAGATTTCCTAAGCCTTGAAACTCTTGACCGAGTCATTCAAGAGGGCAAAGAACTAGGCATCTATATGTATATATACTCTGGCGGAGAACCACTTATGCGAAAAGATGACCTGATCGACCTTGCCAAAAAGCATGATGACTGTGCTTTCCTGGCATTCACAAACGCCACGCTTGTGGATGAAAATTTTTCCAAAAATTTAGGCCAACTCGGAAATTTCGGATTGGCCATAAGCATCGAAGGAACCGAGCAAGAAACCGACGCCAGAAGAGGAATAGGCGTTTATAAAAAAGCAATAAAAGCAATGGATTTACTAAAAAAGGAAGGAGTTATATTTGGATTCTCCACTTGTTACCACAAACATAATACCTGCTCAGTCGGATCAGAAAGTTACATAGACTATATGGTTGAAAAAGGATGTATGTTTGGATGGTATTTCACCTATATACCCATAGGAAAAACAGCATCGCTTGATTTATTGGCTACACCGGAACAAAGAGAGTACATGTTCCATCAAGTAAGAAATTTTAGGAAAAATAAACCAATATTTTTGTTAGATTTTTGGAATGACGGAGATTATGTCGATGGCTGCATAGCGGGCGGAAAAAACTACTTGCACATCAACGCCAGAGGTGACGTCGAGCCATGTGCGTTCATCCACTACTCAAATATCAATATAAATCATACAACTTTACTGGAGGCTCTTCATTCTCCTCTATTCAAGCAATACCGAGAGCATCAGCCCTTCAATGAGAACCATCTGAGGCCTTGTCCTCTCTTGGATAACCCAGAAAAACTCGTCCATATGGTCCATCAGGCCAACGCCAGATCGACACAGCCCATCGATGAGGAATCCGTTGAAGCATTGACCTCTAAAACCGAAAGCGCTGCTAAAAAATGGGCTCCTGTAGCAACCAAACTCTGGGAAAACATTAAAGCCAATAGAAATTACTAGGGTTCACCTGCTTCATGCCAGGCAAAGGCAACACTAGGCAACGAAGTTTATATAGTAAATGAGTTTACAGAGAAGAAGGCCTTTCAGCCGACCCTCCTCGGATTACGCTCGGCAGACCCCCGTCGACAAAGGCCTCGGACAAGGCGACAGCAACGTCCTACCGGCACCGTCGCGAGGGGAAACTCGACGATCGAGCCGACGGGAAGGGAGAGCCGACAGGGGACAGGGAGGCAAGATGCCCCTCCTCCCTGTCGCATCGGAAGAGGAGGCGCATCGAGGGAGATTCGACAGGTCTTCGAGAAGGCCTTTCCGAAGACGGTCCGGCACCTGCTTGCGACGCGCCAACCGCAAGGCTCGACCGTCCCGCAAGTTCATCGGCCTTCCCCGCCGGAGGACGTTGCCCGGCCGATCCCGAGGGGGCCCCGCCGTGATCGGCTCCGCCCCACCGCTCATCGCGACAAAAAGGAGAGGTTCCCGCCGAGGGGGCCTCCCCTTTTTGTCGCCGGATGCGGACGTCACCTGTCGAAGACGGTCTGATCGACGATTTCCGTCGTCAGGGCCCGGAGGGCCCTTTCGACGAGCTCCCTGCGGAGGGCGAACTCCTCCTGCGGCGAGAGGTCGGGGTTCCCCAGGGGGTGGGGAATGGCCACGCCGGGAACGATGCGGTTGGCTCCCACCGTGAGGGAGATGGGAACGATGGTGGCGATGTGGACGACGGGAATGCGGGCACGTTCGATCTCTTTGACCATCGCTGCGCCGCAGCGGGTGCAGGTCCCTCAGGTGGAGGTGAGGATGACGGCGTCGACGCCGTCCGATCGGAGCCGTTCGGCGATCTCGGCTCCGAAGCGGGTGCAGTTTTTCACCGGCGTTCCCGTGCCCACCGTGGAAAAGTAGTAGCCGTAGAGGCGGCCGAAGGCCCCTTCCCTCTCGAGGGCCCTCAGGACATCGAGGGGGACGACGCGGTCCGGGTCGTCGTTGACGAAGGTCCTGTCGTAGCCGCCGTGGACCGATTCGAACTCTCTCGCCGTCAGATCCTCGAGGGACTCCAGGGAATAGCGGCCGAAGCGGGAGGCCGAAGAGACTTCGATCCGGTCCGGATTGCCCATGGGAACGACGCCGCCCGAGTTGACGAGGGCCACGGTGGCCTTCGTCAGATCCTTCAGAGCCGGGGCGGGGGGAACGCGGTCGAAAAAAGGCATTTCGAACTCGGTCCGGAAGGGCTCGCCGCGGAACTTGGCCAGGGCCATGTCGACGGCGCGGGCCGCCCCGTTCTTGGAGAAGAAGAAGTTCTTCCGCCTTCCCCGCGAAAGATAGCCCTCCTCCTCGGCCGTCCCCTTCAGCCCCCCGCCGAGAAGCCTGAGGGAGAGACCGCAGAGGGCTTCCAAAGCCCTTTTCATCCCCCGGGCGCTATCGGCGACGGGGACGATGAAGATATCGCGGCCGTAGATTTCGACGGCGGGATTTTCCGCATAGAAGCCGGTAAGAGCCGGAAGGCCGAGTTCCTCCGTGACGGCCTGGCAGACTTCGCCGCAGGCCATGCCGTAGCGGCCGGCGTTGAAGGCCGGACCGGCGATGACGAGATCGGGACGGAGGGCGACGATCCGCTCCAGGACGTCGGCGCGGGTCCTTTCGAGATTTTCTGCGAAGTGGTTGTCGCCGCACCAGACGGTGGCGACGATGGAGGCCTCGTCGCCGAAAAGCGCCTGAAGCTGAAGGCCGGGCCCCAGGGCTCCTTCGACGGTCGTCGCCTTCAGATCGGCCGACGCCTCACCGCCCTGACCTGCAAAAAACTGGTTCAGATAGTGGACAACGCGCTTGGACATGACCCTTCCCCCCCTCAGACCCAGCGGGCGCCGATGGCGCTGAAACCCAATTCGTTGGTGGAGCCGATGATGGCCTGAATCTCCGTCTCGATGGAGCCGTCGGGCCTGAGACTCGCTCCGTTGCCGCCGGAAAGAGTGGCGATCGACTCGGGCCACCCCAGGACGCGATCCATGGGGGGCACGACGACGACGGCGTTGACGTTGCCGGCCGAGACGACGGCCGTCGCCTCGACGGCGGCATCGGCCAGCCCCTGGCTGGCGCCGTCGGCGCCGGCGGCCTCGTCGGTGATGAGGACCGTCCGGATGCCTCGCTTTTCGAGCTTGGCGCAGTTCATGACCAGGTCCGTGTCGGGGTTGCCGTACCCCTCTTCGGTGACGAGGGCCACTTCGGCTCCGATCAGGGCGGCCAGCTTGGCCGTGTAGCTCGACGAGCGTTTCTTGTCGGCGAGGACGACGTTCTCGTTGGTGACGATGACGCCGAGGAAGTCGAGATCGACGCCGTGACGGCTGTAGAGTTCGGCGATGACGGGGTTGTTGAGATGGTGATAAGTCGTGTTCTTGTCGCAGGCCGAGACGCAGTTGCCCGAGGCGATGGCGCCGTCGAGAACCTCGTTGGGGTGAATCAGCGTGGGAAGGATTTTTTTGACGTCGACGCCGTAGAGATAGGTGTCGTGGAGGAGTCCCTGAGACTGAAGCATGTAGACGTAGACGAAGCGGGGAAGGCCGGAACGGCCTTCCGAGAGGGGCGGCAGCTCGTAGCTCTCGACGCGATCGACGGGCGCTCCGACGCAGGCGCGGGCAAGATAGTGGGCCAGCCTCAGCCCGGCCAGGCGGAGGGCGCCCTCGTAGGCATGCTTTTCCAGCCCCTCCTGGGGTTCGGCGACGAGGACGATGTTCTGAGTCCTCGAGAAGGGCGTGTAGGCGGCACCGGGACCGCACATGTCGATAAACCCCTCCTGGAAGCCGACGACGGGGGCGCAGGTGACGACGGCGGCTCCTTCGAGGACAAGCGTCGCTCCCTCTCCGACGGTCTCCACGTCGCCGATGAAACCCGGAAAGACCTCGCCGCCCCCCGAGATCTTGCAGCGGGGTTCGATGACGTCCTTGACGGGGATGATGCGGACCCTTTCGCCGGGCCTGGCCACCTCCAGCTTCGTCCGGATCAGGGGAAGCCCCTCGAGGACTTCGAGGGCCTCCGTGGCGTCGACGGTGAGACACCCGCCTTCCAGTTTCGTCTTCGAACCGAGACGGACTTCCCCGACGGCAGCCCGATGCAGTTCCAGTTTCATCTACCCCACCTCCCCGCCTCTCCACGAAAGAGAGGGCTTTATCTTCCCTTCTCAGGATAGAACGGAGACTGAAGGCGCGCATTGTTTTATCGCACAATAAATGCTACGATTTTCTCGGCATTTTTGTCTTCATGCCCAAAGGAGCGAGGCCCATGCAGGCCGACCTGGCCCAGAAGGTGGCCGACGTGGCCATGGCGACCATCGGTCACCACGTGATCATCACCGACGATCGGGCCCTCGTCATCGGGTCCAGTCTGCCCGACCGGAGAGGCGACCTTCACAGCCCCTCCCTGAAGGCCATGGCCTCCCGGTCGGAGGTCGTCACGACTCCCGACGAGGCCCTGGGACTGGATAGGGTTCGGCCTGGCGTGACCCTTCCCATCGAACTGGCAGGAGAAATCGTCGGATCCGTCGCCATCGCGGGAGAACCCGACGAGGTGGTCCGCTTCAGCCAGCTCGTCCGGCGCGAGGCCGAAGTCTTCCTCAAGGAACGCATGCTCCTCGAGGCCGAACTCCTTCGCGACGGAGCGCGCCAGCACCTCATACAGGAGATCTACGCCTTCGCCGGAGGCGAGATGGATCGGGAGTTTCTCCTGGCCCGGGGAAGGGAGATCGCCATCGATCTCGCCCTTCCCCGGCTCTGCCTCGTCATCGACGTCACGCCCCTCGGTCCCGACAGGAAAAACGCCGAGGGCTCGGAACGAAGGCGCCTGGCAGGGGAGATCGAGGCCCTTTTCAAAAGGGCCCAGGATCTGACGGCCATCTTGGGAAGCGACAAATTCATCGTCCTTCCCGTCCTGTCGGGAAAAGAGCGTCAGACCTTCGTCGACGCCGTCGCCGAAGGCTGCCGTCACCTCCAGGAGAGTTTCCGGCGCCGGGGCAGGGAGGCCTCCTTCGGCATCGGTCCCGTCGCCGACGACCTCGACGCCCTCTCCCTCTCTCTGCGCAGAGCCTGGAGGGCCCTCGTCCTGGGCCGGAGGATTGAAGGGAAACCAGGCGTCTTCTTCTACGAGGATTTCCTTCTCGACGACCTCCTCGCCGGAGCCGACCGCCGTCTCGCCCGGACCTTCATCGCCCGATCGCTGGGCGACCTGAGAGACGCCGACGACTTCGACGACCTGAAGACGACGCTCCGGGCCTGGATGGGCGACCCCTTCCATCCGGGGCAGGTGGCCCGATCGCTGGGCATTCACCGCAACACCCTGACCTACCGCCTGGACAAGATAGGCCGTATGACGGGACAGGATCTGAGAGACTTCCGCAGCCTCTTCTCCCTCGAACTGGCCCTGAGGCTGGCCGACTGTCCGACCCTGGCCGAAAGGGAAAGGGGGGAGATGCGGACATGATCCTCCTCGAATTCGACCTTCCTCTTCCTCGGACCAAGGGACAAGGTCCCTCTGTGGCGGCCCGTCTTCCCTCCCGTTCCGTGCTGGAAGTCAAGGGTCCCTCTGGGGTGGGCAAGTCGACGCTCCTGCGTCTCATCGCCCGCCTGACGCCCCGCCCGGGAGGAACGCTCCGCTTCCGCGGAACCGACGCCTCGGCTCTTGCGGCCCCGATCTGGAGGCGGGAAGTCCAATATCTCCATCAGCAGCCCGTTCTCATCGCCGGAACCGTCGAGGAGAACCTGCTCCTTCCCTGGACCCTGGCCGCCTACGGCCAGAAGCCCCGGCCCGACAGAGGGACTCTCGTCGACACGCTCGGGACGCTGGACCTCGACGCGAAACTCCTCGAACGGGACGGGCGCCTCCTCTCGGGAGGCGAGAAAAGCCGCGTCGCCCTTGCCCGGAGCTTTCTCGCCGACCCGACTCTCCTCCTGCTCGACGAGCCGACGGCCTCCCTCGACGAGGATAACCGCCGCCTTCTCCTCCTCGCTCTCCGCGACTGGCTCGACGGGGCCGACAGGGGCCTCGTTCTCGTCTCGCACCGCGATGACGGGGCCTTTTTCGACCAGGGCATGACCCTCGACATGACAGCCCTCCGGGAGGTTTTTCTTCCATGAGTGGCGCGCCGATCATCGGCAACGGCCAGCTCCTTCTCTCCCTGGCCCTCCTTGTTCTGCCGGGAGCCGTCTCGGCCCTTCTCGGACTGGGGCTGCTCCGGTCCCTCCTCTGGGGAGCCCTCCGGACTTTTCTTCAACTTTCCCTCATCGGTTACGTCCTGGGCTTTCTTTTCACCCTCGAAAGCCCCCTCGTCGTCGTCGCCGTCGTCACGGCCATGACGGCCATCGCCACGGAGGCGGCGATGGCACGAACCCCCTCGGCCAAACCCTTCCCCTACCTGATCTCCTTCGGCTCCCTCTGGGCCAGCACCTTTCTGGCCGGAACGCTCGTCCTCTTCGCCGTCATCGCCGCCGACCCCTGGTACAGCCCCAGAGTGGCCATTCCCATCTTCGGCATGATCCTCGGCAACGCCATGACGGGCATCTCCCTCGCCCTGGAACGCCTCTTCTCCTCCGTCCGAGAGGGCTGCGATTCCGTCGAGGCCCTTCTGGCCCTGGGAGCGACGCCCTGGGAATCGGTCAGGGACCGGGTGCGCCAGGCCATCGGAGCCGGCATGACGCCGACGATTCATTCCCTCATGGTCGTCGGACTCGTCAGCCTGCCGGGAATGATGACGGGCCAGATTCTGGGAGGCGCCGACCCCCTTCAGGCCGTCCGCTACCAGATCGTCGTCATGTACATGATCTCGGCCGCCGTCGCCGTCGGGTGCCTCCTTCTGACCCTTTCGGGCTACAGGAGGCTCTTCACCGACGACGGAGCCCTCAAGGCCCACCTGAGAGAGAGCGCGAGGCCCTGACTCTCTCGGCAGCGCTTCCCTCTGAGAACCGACTCCGGGGAAAGACTGTCCGAGACGCCTCCTTCCACCTCCTCCGGAGGAAAGAACGGTCCTCTTCTGCCCGAGGGGGCCCAAGCCGAAGAGCCGCCCCTGAGGGGCGGCTCTTCGGCTTCAGGGCATGACGACTCAGCCCAGACGGTATTCCCGCTCCCGGAAGCGGACTCCCTCTTTTTCGAGAAGGGCCAGGGCGGGCTCGTAGACCTCGGGCAGGACCGGAGCCTGAACGCCTCGGGCCGAGACGGCTCCCCTGAGGATCAGAAGGGCGCCGATGGCGGGCGGAATGCCCGTCGTCCTGGCGATGGACGTCTCTCCGTCGGGGATGCCGTAGTCGACCAGGGTCGAGCGGCGCTCGACGGCGGAACCGTCGGGGCAGTCGACGACATAACGGTGCTCCATCACGACGAGATCTCTCTCCCCAGGCGCGAAGACGAGCTTTTCGGCGTAGAGGAAGGAAACGATATCGCGCAGGCAGCCCCTCTCAAGCGGAAGAGGACGTTCGTCGAGAAGCCCCAGCCAGCGAAGCTTCATGAAAACGGCCGAGAAGGGCTTGATCCCCAGGAAGGCCTGGAGGGCTCGCTCAAGGTCCTCGTCGGCGCCGGCTCCGATGAGCTGCCGCGTCAGTCCGGCGAAGGAGAGACCCCGGAAATCGCGCTCGTCGAGATCGAAGAGGTGAAGGTCCTGCATGGCGCAGATCGTCTCCGACCATCCGGGGAAGCGGAGCGTCCCCCGGTAGACGGTCCTGACCTCGGCCATGTCGTAGAGCTCGATGTAGGGGAGAGAGTCGGCGTTGGCGTACTGCTCGAACCAGCCGCACCCCTCGATGTCGATGAGAGAGGCCTTGCGGAAGGTCTCCCCGTCGGGCCAGACGACGACCTGCCCGTCCTGAAGGACGCGGGCCTCCCTCTTGCTGGCGCCGATGAGGCCCGAAGGGGCCCAGGACAGCTTGTAGCCGAAGGGATTGTCGTCGGCCTCCCGTGCCGGCAGAGCGCCGCACCAGGAATGGAAGGACCGGACCCTTCCGCCGGAGCGGTGGATTTCGTGGATCGTCTTCGCGGCCGACATGTGATCGATTCCCGGATCGAGACCGAGCTCGCAGAGGAGAAGGAGGTCCTTCTCGCGGGCCTTTTTGTCGAGGGCCCTCATGTCGTCCTTGATGTAGGAGGGATTGACGTAGTGGATCCCCGCCTCGACGCAGGCCGCGGCGACGGGAGCCATCATGGCCGCGGGAAGGAGGTTGATCAGGACGTCGGGTTTCGTCTCCGCCAGAAGCGAGGGGAGGTCCGACGCCACGTTCCGAACCAGTCCCGTCCCCCGGGGATGACCCCGAAGGACGTGGTCGACGTTGGCCCCGTCAAGATCGGCGACGGTCACCCGGATTTCGGGCTCCCTGAGCAGGTAGTGGACGCAGGGGCCGGCGACGCGTCCGGCTCCCAGTACGAGAACGTGTTTCACTTTCGATACACCTTCCTTTTTGCCGGCGCGAGGTTCCCTCGCGCCGGCGGATCATTGCCGGACCGATCAGGCCCTGGAGGCCCTGTGATCCGTCAGCTTCGCGCCCCAGATCCTGGAGAAGACGACGATCAAAAGCGCGACCAGCGCCAGCGCCAGAGCCAGGACGGCGGGAGAATGGATGAAACCGGCCGCGACATAGGAGACGAGGCTGGCCAGAGCCACCGTCATGGCGTAGGGAAGCTGAGTCTTGACGTGATCGATGTGGTCACAGGCGGCCCCCATGGAGGATAGCACCGTCGTGTCCGAAATGGGAGAGCAGTGATCGCCGAAGAGACCGCCGCTCAGCACGGCGCCGATGGAGGCGTAGAGGGGAGCGCCCAGGGCCTGCGACATGGGAATGGCGAGGGGGACGAGGATGGCGAAGGTCCCCCAGGAAGATCCCGTGGCGAAGGAGATGGCCGCTCCGGTGACGAAGAGGAGGGCCGGCACGGCCCAGGCGGGGACGTTCCCTTGGGCGAGAGCCACGATGTAGTTGGCCGTTCCCAGCGCCTTGCAGACCGAACCCAGGGCCCAGGAGAGGACGAGGATCATGAGGATGAAAACGATCTCCTTCGTTCCGTCCATGTACATCTTGAAGGCCTCGGCGCCCGTCTTGACCTTGTGACGGACCATGAGGAACATGCAGGTCACGGCGCCCATGAAGTAGCCGAAGCAGAGGGCCGAGCGCAGCACGGGACCGGGAGCGGGCTTGAAGGGAAAGCCGTGGGGAATGAGCAGTCCGAAGATGCAGACGAAAAGGACGATGAGGGGAATGATCATCATCGAGGCGTTGGCCCTGTTGTCCCGGTCCTGATTGATCTCCACGGCGGGACGGGCCGGCTTGGCGTCGGGCCAGAGAGGCTGGCCCGTCTCGAGGGTCCGTTTCTCGGCGCGGTACATGGCGCTGAACTCGAAGCCGAGGAGGGCGACGAGGGGGATCATGAAAAGGGTCCCAAGGGCGTAGAACTGGAAGGGAATGACCTTGACGAAGGCGGCGAACTCCGATTCGACGATGCCCAGGGGCTCGAACTCCTTCTTGATGAGGCCCATGATGTAGATGCCCCACCCGATGAAGGGAACGAGGATGCAGACGGGAGAGGCCGTGCTGTCCAGGAGCCAGGCCAGCTTCTCGCGGCTGACGCGGAGCTTGTCCGTGATGGGCTGGAAGGTGGGGCCCAGGATGAGGGGGTTGCCCGAGTCGGAGAAGAAGATGGCCAGACCGCCGAACCAGACGGCCATCTGGGCGCGGCCCCGGGTGTTGATCCAGCCGGCGACCTTGGCGGCGAAGGCGTTGGCCCCGCCCGAATGGGTGATGACGCCGACGAAGCCGCCGATGAAGACCATCATGACGAGAAGACTGGAATTATAGCCGTCGGCGGCCTGCTTGAAGATGTAGTCCTTGATGAAAAGGGTGAGGGCCTCGATGGGATTCCAGCCCGCCAGTGCCAGGGCTCCCAAAAGACCTCCGAAGAAAAGGGCCGTGATGACGTTTTTGTAGCGGATGGCCAAGATGACGGCCACCAGAGGGGGAAGAATGGAAAAAATGCCGTAATGCTCCACCTGTAACGCCTCCCTTTTTCCCTGCATGGCCTGCAGGGGTTCTGCGGCCCGCTTCGGCAGGAACGTCTTCCTCCCCTACCTCCTCTCTCGACGGGAAAACCCTGAGAAACGGGACCTTTCATGCGGCCGAGGGCCGCTCCTTACACGTAGCGGGCCGGCTGGAGCCCCGTCGTGGGAATCAGGGGCATCCGCCGCGTCATGAGAGAGTAGGTCGTCAGGATGTGGGCCTTCATCGTCACCTCGGCCAGGGTGCCATCACCGGCCGAGATGGCCTCGACGATGCGCTCGTGCTCCTGGCAGCTGCGGGACTGGGAGGGGTCCCGGAGGGGTTTTTCGGGCTCCTCGGGAACGTAGAAACGGTCGAAGAAAAAGATATAGAGCTCGGAGCGCCAGAAGGTCTGTCTGGCAAATTTCTCTATGTAGGGATTGCGGGCCATTGAGGCCACGACGAGATGGAAGGCCTTGTTGATCTCCGTATACTCATGGAGGCGCCCCGCCCTGTAGTGCTCCTTCTCCCGCTCCAGAAGATCGCGGACATAATCGACGTCCCTCTCCGTTCGGGCCGTCGCCGCCTCGAGAGCCGCCTTCCCCTCCAGGTAAATACGGGCCTTGAAAATATCCCGCATGTCCTCGGGCGTCAGCCTGGGCACATAACACCCCTTCCCGTCCTGAGCCTCCAGGAGACCCTCGGCCACAAGCTGCCTCATGGCGTTTCGGATCGGCGTGCGGCTGAGGCCGAGCGACTGGGCCAGCTCCGTCTCGACGAGACGGTCTCCCGGAGCATAGGCACGGGAGAGAATCAGCTCGACGATCTTCTGATGGGCCCGCTCTTCCGCTGTCGCCATGTTTATTCATTCCTTTCACTAAGTCGTATCCCGAACTGGATTCGACATTGATACTAAAGGCCACAGCATCGGCTGTCAAGTACACTAGACGGGCTTTTCCCGCCAAGGGCTCCGTCTGTCCCGGGGCTGTTTTTCGTCTTTCAGGCGGTGTATGCTTGGAGTCGATCTCTCGGAGGGAGTTGCATCGCATGGCCGGCTACGGAGCTCTGCTCCTCCGCCTGACGGCGGCCAATTTCGCCGTCAACGGCGTGAGCAACACCTATTATCTTCTCGCGGCCTACCTGACCTGTCTCGGCCTCGACGACCCCAAGGCGGCCGGTCTTGTCCTGAGCAGCTACTACGCCTCGTCGACTCTCTCCCGCCCCCTCGTGGGCTGGCTCGTGGAGCGTCTTCCCTTCCGCTCCAGCTTCCTCCTCGGCGCCACCGTCCTTTTGGCCTGCTCCCTCGGTCTGGCCCTCTCCGGCCCCTCTCTTTCGCGACTTCTCTTCTGGCGATCCCTCATGGGCATCGGGGCCAGCCTTTTCGTCGTCGCCCTCACGACGTACCAGACGCTCTGCGTCCCCGAAAGCCACCGAGGCTCTTCCTTCGCCCTCACCTCGGCGGGGAGCATCGCCCCCCTCGTCACTCTCGTCCCTCTGGCCGAGCTCTTTCTGACGAAGGGGCTGCCCTTCGCCTACGCCCTTCTCCCCGTGGCCGCCTCTCTTTGCTGCCTCTTTCTGGCCTTTCCCTTCCGAGGCGACGAAATGCCCGTCGAGACGGGAGAGCGGCCCGGCAGCTACGGCGAGGTCTTCAGACACCGTCCCGTCCTGACCCTATTCCTCTCCGTGACCCTTTTCTCCCTCACCGACGCGGCCATGCTCTCCGTCACGGGGCTGGCCCACGCCAAGGGCCTCCTGGCCTCGGGCTTCATCTCGGCCAACGCGGCCGTCTCCGTCCTGATTCGCCTCACCGCCTTCCGCCTCATGGATCGCCTTCCTCGGATGAGCCTCGTGGCTCCCTCTCTCGCCCTGACCTCGTCGGGCCTCATCCTGGCCTCTTTCGCCTCCTCGAACGCTCTTTTCACGGCCTGCGGCGCCCTTTTCGGCCTGGGCATGGGCTTCGGCTTCCCCATGCACCTGGCCCTCATCGGCGACGTGGCCCCTCGCCCCCTGCGCGCCAAGACATCGTCGATGGTCTGGTTCTTCATGGCCTGCTGTTTCTCCCTTTCCCCCCTGGCCATCGGCCACATGGCCGCCCTCTCCGGCTACGAGGGAGCCTTCCGCCTTTTCGGCGGGAGTCTCCTCCTGGCCGCTCCCGGCCTCCACTTTCTCCTTTGGCGGCCTCTGGCGGCGGACCGGACGGCGACGGCCCGATGAGAGGCGATCTCGTCCGCTGTCCCTGGGCCGAAGGCGATCCCCTTTACGAGGCCTATCACGACGAGGAATGGGGCGTCCCTCTACGGGATGACCGGAGGCTTTTCGAATTCCTGATCCTGGAGGGCGTCCAGGCCGGGCTGAGCTGGATCACGGTCCTGCGCCGCCGCGAGGCTTACCGGAGAGCCTTCTGGGATTTCGACGCCGAGAAGATGGCCTCCATGGACGACGGCAACGTGGAGCGGCTCCTCGGGGAGAGCGCCCTCATCCGCAACCGGCGCAAGATCGAGAGCGCTCGCTCCAACGCCTGGGCCTTTCTTTCCCTCGTCGAGGCGGAGGGATCCTTCTCGGATTTCCTCTGGAGTTTCGTCGACGGAATCCCCGTCAAAAACCGCCGGATCACGATAAAGGAAATCCCCGCCTCGACGCCTCTTTCGGGGCGTCTCAGCGGGGAGCTGAAGCGACGGAACTTCTCCTTCGTGGGACCGACGATCTGCTACGCCTTTCTCCAGGCCGCAGGTCTTGTCAACGACCACCTCGTCAGCTGTTTCCGCTACGACGAGGTCTGACGGTCAGGACTTTCCCCCCGTCGGAAGCCGATAGACGAGGACGCTGGCGGGACTGTAGCGGACCACCTTGGCCGATACGCTTCCGAGGAGGAACCCTTCGAGGGCACTTCCGACGCCCCTGTCTCCGACGATGACGAGATCGGCCTTCTCCTTCTCGGCCTTGTCGATGATCGTGGCGTGGGAACGTCCCACTTCGACGCGGGAACGACAGAGGGGAAGATCTCCCTCCCTCTCTTTGGAGAGATCGGAGAGGAGGCGGTCCATGTTCGCCTCGGCGACGTTGCGGGCGCGGGCGTAGTACTCGGGGCCGACGGTGAAGGACCCCCAGTAGGTGTGAGTCGCCTCGGTGACCTCTTCGACGACGTGGAGGAAAAGCACCTCCTCGGCACCGAGAAGGCGGGCCTGGTCGAGACCGAAGGAGGCCACGGAGCGGCTCTCCTCCGTTCCGTCGAGGGCGATCAGGACCTTGCCGACCCGTTCCAGTCCGGGACGGACGACGAGGACGTTGCAGGGAGCATAGGGGACGACCTTGGAGGCGACGCTTCCGAGGAGGAGGCGCTCCCATCCCGAGAGACGGCGATGTCCCAGCAGGATGAGGTCGACGCCCAACTCCCTGGCCCTGCGGACGATGACCTCGTAGGGCCGGCCGGTGATGATCTTGACCGTCCAGGGAAGGGACTCCTCCTCCTCCAGATTGGCCCGGACCATTTCCTCCACTTTGCCCAGGACCTTGGCCTCCACCTCGCCGCGGGGATCGGCGGCCTCGTCGAACTCGGCGGCCAGAACGGGATATTCCACTTTGGAGTCGACGACGTGGAGGATTTCGAGGCTTCCCGATCCCTCTCTCGCGGCCCAGTCCAGGGCCTGGCGTATCACGAGGGGACTGGCTTCGCTTCCGTCGACACAGGCGAGAATCTTGTCGAATTTCATGACATCCCTCCTCTCTCCACTGAACGGGCCCCCCTCAACGATCGAGGAACTCGATGATGGCCCGGCAGAATTGGGGCAGATCGTCAGGCCTGCGGCTGGAGACCATGTGGCGATCGCACACGACGGGCTCGTCGAACCAGAGGGCGCCGGCGTTGACCAGATCGTCTCTGATGCCCGGCGTCGACGTGCAGCGGAACCCCCGGACGATGCCCGCCGAAATCGGGATCCATCCGGCGTGGCAGATATGGGCCACGAGCTTGCCCCTCTCGTGAAAGGCCCGGGTCAACTCCAGGACCTCAGCGATGCGGCGCAGCTTGTCGGGAGCGAAGCCTCCGGCAAGGACCAGCCCGTCGAAATCCCCTTCGGCGACGTCGGTCAGGGCCACGTCACTCCTGGCGGGATAGCCGTTCTTGCCGCGGTAGAGCTTCCCGGCCTCGGGGGCGGCGACGACGACTTCAGCCCCCTCCTCGACGAGCCTGAGCTTGGGATACCACAGTTCCAGGTCCTCGTAGACATCCTCGACGAACATGAGAACCCTCCGACCCTTCAAACGCATCACGGCCTCTCCTCCTTTCCCTCCTCAGCGCAGGAGACGCTCCTCCCGAAAAGGGGAACCTTCTCCAGCAGCTGCTCCAGCCGCCGCTGTCCTCTCAGTCGCCTCCAGCTTTTCCAGATCTGGAGGGAGGCGAAATCGTTATCCAGAATGCCGATCGCGGCGTTGAGGCTGCCGACGGCATCGAAGATCTCCTGGGGAAAGAAGAGGATCCGGTCCGTCTCGCCCGGAGCGGGACGGGAGGGAGCGAAGAGAAGGGCGCCCCTCTCACCGACGAAACGGGTGATGACGAACTCTCGGCAGCCGGAGATGTCGACGAGGGCCGAGAAACGCTCCCGCCGGCTGTAGCCCCTCTCCTGGAGGTGGACCTGACCGTCGAAAGCCCGTTCGTAGGCCAGGCTGTCCAGGTAGGGCCGAAGGCGCATGAGCCCTCTCACCTCGGCGAGAAAGGCCTCCTCCGAGGGAAGGTTGAGCTTGGCCGCTTGCATCCTCCCTCCGGAAGCGTAGTAGGCCTGCCAGAGGGAATCGGAAAGATCGCACTCGACGCCGCTGGACCCGTCACGAAAACCGAGCAGAACCCCGGCAAGAGCGATCATGAGGGGACGCAGCCAACGCTCGGGGTCGATCAGTCCCAGCTCGCGGACGAAAGGCATGGCGGCCATCGATCCCCGTGCCTCCTGGGCCGTCAGCTCCACGGCGGGCCAGGGGCTGTCCCCGGAGAGAAAGCGTTCCAGCAGGGGACGCTCCTTCTCCCCCAGGGGGAAGGTATGTCTCACTTTCGCGTGGATCGCGCCGTGGGGGATGTAGGCCAGCCACAGCGTCTCCCGCTTCGAATCGGGCAAAAGGCGGCAGTCCGACTCCTCGACGACGAAGCGGGTGCGGTGAAGACGGCTCTGCATGACCCGAAAGGCCTGCCAGAAAAGGCTCTGCACGGCGACGGAGGAGAAAAACTGGGACAGAAGGGAACGCAGCGCCCCGTCGACTTCCTCGACGGAGAACTCCCGGCTGGGCCCCCGACCGCCCAGGACGACGGGGCGGGAGGACTCGAACCAGCCGAGACGGACGTTGCGGCGCTTCCGCGATTTGCCGTTGAGGAGGACGATCCAGGGCGTCTTTTCTCCGGCCAAAATCCGCAACGTCAACTCTTCGGCAAGAACAACCTCAGCCAGCACCTTGGCACGCTCCATCGGTCCACCTCCTTTCCGGTCGATCGCTTCCGATCGATCTTTTCGCATAGAATAGGGGGACTCCGCATCGGAAAGGACGTGACCGCTTTTGAAGAGATTCCACCCCGCAGCGCTCGCCCTCATCGCCGTCATCCTGGTCTGCCTCGTCACGGGCTACCATCTTTTCCAGAAGGCGATGGCCCGTTCCGAAGCCATCGTTCTCGTCAAGGAAAAGGCCCTGTCGCCCGAATACCTCCGGGCCTGGGTCAAAGAGGAGGAGGCCCGAGGACCGGTCAAGGTCACGGGATGGGGCGTCGTCGAGGGAGAACAGGCCGGAACCTTCATCGTCAGCTTCACCGTCGATCGCAAAGAGACCGAGAACGGCTCCGGCGGCGAGGAGGGATTCTGGTTCCGCGTCGACAACGCCACGAAGACCGTCCAGGCCGTCGCACCCAAGGGATCGAGCTACTGAAGCGCTCCTTAGGGGGCGGCGCTCCCCCTTCCCTCAAGAAACGGGCCCCGAGGCGCCCGGCCTCCCCACGAGAGGCGTCCGAGCCCCTTTATTATAGCCCACGAGCCCTCGCCTTCCAGCGCAGGAGCGGGGAAAAGGGAAATTTCCACCGGGCCTGTACGGAAGGAGCCTGATCACTCTGAAAACGGGAAGAGACTCACAGGACACCTGGGACCTCATCGTCATCGGAGGCGGGCCGGCCGGCCTTTTCGCCGCAGCCGAGGCCGCCGCAGGGGGGGAGAGGACGCTCCTCGTCGAAGGCAACGGGGAGACGGGCAAAAAGCTCCTCCTGACCGGCAAGGGGCGATGCAATTTCACCAATGCCGGTCTGTCGGCCCAGACGCTTCAGGAACCCTTCGGCCGGAAGGGGCGGTTCCTCCACACCGGGCTGGCCGCCTTCGGCCCCGAGGCCATCTGCCGTTTTTTCGACGAACGGGGGCTGGCCTCCGTCGTCGAACGGGGCAAGCGGGTCTTTCCCGCCTCGGGCGACGCACGGACCGTCCGCGACCTCCTCGTCGAAGAGGCGCGGAGACAGGGCGTCACCATCAGGACAAACCACCTCGTGCGGGAACTCCTGAGAGAGGACCGACGGATCGTCGCCGTCAGGACCTCCAAGGGAGAACTGAGAGCCCGACGGATCATCGTCGCCACGGGCGGCTGCAGTTACGGCCGGACCGGTTCCCGCGGCGACGCCTTCGGCTGGGCCCGAGAACTGGGCATCGACGTCGTCCCTCCCCGACCGGCCATCGTCCCCATCCGCACCGCCGAAAGCGGGGCCCTCAATCTCGACGGGCTGATCCTCCGCAACGTCGCTCTGGCCCTTTTCGTCGGAGGGAAGAAGACCGACAGTCGCTTCGGCGAGATGCAGTTCACTCCCTTCGGCATCAGCGGTCCCATCGCCATGGACCTGGCCCGTAACGTCGGCGAAGCCCTGGAGGGAAACGACGACGTCACCCTCTCCATCGATCTCAAGCCGGCCCTCGACGCCGCAAAAATCGACGCCCGACTGATCCGCGACATCGAAAAGCGAAAGGGCTATCCCTTCTCCTCCCTTCTTGCGGGACTCCTCCCCCGGGAGCTGATCGCCTCCTTCGTCGACCTCGCCGCCGTCGCCGTCGACCGTCCCCTCAACGGCATCACGAAAGAGGAGCGGCAGAGGATCGCCGCTCTCCTCAAAGGCTTTCCCCTGACGCCGACAGGGCTTCTGGGCTTCGATTGGGCTCTCGTCACCTCCGGCGGCATCTCCCTGAAAGAGCTCGATCCCCGGACGATGCGGGCAAAAGCCTGGGAGAACCTCCACTTCGCCGGGGAAGTCATCGATCTCGACGGCCCGACAGGGGGTTACAACCTCCAGGTCTGCTGGAGCACGGCCTTTCTGGCCGGCCGCGGGGGGACACGGTAAAATCAACGCAAAAATCACGAAAAATAGCTCGGGAACACATCCCTCACCTCTTGATCGGCAGAAAGACACCTTCTAAACTGAGGTCCGAAAGCAACTTCATCTGGGGGGGAACGGTGTGGAAGACGCTATCAGCTACGCCTTTGACCTTGAACGGTACACGACACCGGAACGATTCGAAAAGATCAAGGCCTTCGCCGCCGATAAGGAGACGCCCTTCGTCGTCGTCGACATCGACAGGATCTCCGAGAAATATGACGAACTCCGTCGTCTCCTGCCTTACAGCAAGGTCTACTACGCCGTCAAGGCCAACCCCCACGACGAGATCCTCAAGATGCTCATCGGCAAGGGATGCCGATTCGACATCGCCTCCGTCTTCGAGCTGGACCAGATGCTCCGCCTCGGCGCCAGAGCCGACGACATGAGCTACGGCAACACCATCAAGAAGGCCCGCCACATCGCCTACGCCTACGATCGGGGCATCCGCCTCTTCGCCACCGATTCCGAGGAGGATGTCCGCAAGCTGGCCGAAAACGCCCCGGGCTCGCGCGTCTTCTTCCGCATCCTCACCGACGGCAGCGGCGCCGACTGGCCCCTGTCGCGCAAGTTCGGCGCCCACCCCGACACGATCTACCGCCTCATTCTCCTGGCCGCCGAGCTGGGCCTCGACCCCTACGGCATCTCCTTCCACGTCGGCTCCCAGCAGCGCGACATCGGCCAGTGGGACCACGCCATCGCCACCTGCCGCTATCTCTTCGACGCCGCGGCCCAGGAGGGCGTTCGTCTGCGCATGATCAACCTCGGCGGGGGCTTCCCGGCCAGCTACGTGGCGCCGACGCACGACATGGAGCTCTACTGCCGCGAGATCACCCGATTCCTCGAAGAGGACTTCGGCGACCACGCCCCGGAGATCCTCATCGAGCCGGGACGGTCCCTCGTCGGAGACGCCGGGATCATGGTCAGCGAGGTCGTCCTCGTCTCGAAGAAATCCGAGTTCAACCAGTACAGCTGGGTCTATCTCGACGTGGGCAAGTTCGGCGGCCTCATCGAGACCATCGACGAATCGATCAAATACCCCATCTTCGTCGACCGCGAGAGCGCGACGACGAAGCAGATCATTCTGGCCGGCCCCACCTGCGACAGCATGGACATCCTCTACGAGGACACCAAGTACGAGGTCCCCGGCGAAATCACCGAGGGCGACCGCGTCTACATCTTCACCACCGGCGCCTACACGACGAGCTACTGCTCGATCAACTTCAACGGTTTCCCCCCCCTGAAGGCCCACATCTATCGGGGCTAGCAAGAGGACAGAGCACACGAAGGAGGAGAGGGGCCGTCGGCCCCGCTCCTCCTTCGTGCTTCCCCCTTTTCAGGAGATTCCCAGATACGAGGAGTCTGTCGGACCTCCCTGGAAAAAGTCGATTCAGCCTGATCGATAAAACTAAAGTTCTATTCTCAATAACGAATAACTTCTTTTAGGCGACACGAAAGGGCATCGATCCACGATCGTTAGACCAGGCCAGACAGACTTCTAGAGCTGGACGCCCCGATCCTTGTGGACAACCTTCCCGTCGATGAAGGTCGCGGCGGCCACGGTCCGGTAGTGGAGGGGATCGCCCGTCCAGAGGACCAGATCGGCCCGCTTGCCTTCGTCGAGGCTTCCTAAGGTCTCGGCGAGACCCAGGTGTTCGGCGGCGTTGATCGTCAGGGCGGCCAGGGCGTCGTCGGCATCGAGGCCCGCCCGCACCGCCTCGGAGGCCTGGGCCAGGATGAAGCGGATGGGGATGACGGGATGGTCCGTCGTCAGCGAAAGACGGACGCCGGCAGCCACGAGACGGGCGGCGTCGCCGATTTCCAACTCGGCCAACTCCAGCTTGGGCCGCGACGAAAGGGCCGGACCGTAGGCGACGGGAATCGCCCTCCCGGCCAGGATCGGGGCGATGCGGAGGCCTTCCGTGCCGTGTTCGAGGGTGATGGAGAGGCCGAACTCGTCGGCGATGCGCAGGGCCGTCATCATGTCGTCGGCCCGATGGGCGTGAACCCGCAGCGGCACCTCGCCGGAGAGGACGGAGAGGAGGGCCTCGGATTTGACGTCGAGCTCGCCCTCACGTCCCTTCTTCCCCTTGGCCTGGAGGCTTTCGCCGTAGCGACGGGCCTTCAGCAGGGCCTCCCGCAACGTGGCGGCCACGGCCATCCGCGTCGACGGCGCGGCCTTCTGGGCTCGGTAGACGTTCTTGGGGTTCTCGCCGAAGGCGGCCTTCATGGCCGAAGGCGCCCGGCGGATCATGGCGTCGACGACGGTCCCCTCCGTCCGGACGACGGCCCCCTGACCTCCGATGACGTTGGCGCTGCCCGGAAGGATCTGCACCGTCGTCACCCCGGCCCGGCGGGCCTCGGAAAAGGCCCTGTCCGCCGGATTGACGGCATCGACGACGCGCAGATGGGGCGTGACGGGACTGGTCATCTCGTTGCCGCTCCCCTCCTCCTCGGGAGCGCCCTCCTCCCAGAGTCCCAGGTGGGTATGGACGTCGATGAGTCCCGCCGTGACCCAGAAGGGACCGGCATCGATGACGTGACAGCCCCTCTTTTCGGCATCGAGGGCCTCCTCGTCGGAAAGGCGTCCCACCACAAGACCTCCGTCGAGCAGAAGATGTCCCCGTTCCCTTGTCCTCCGTCGAGGATCGCACAGAAGGCCGTTGCGCAGAAGAATTCCCGTCACGGCAAAGCTCCTTTCTCTCCCTTAAACGACAGGCCCCGATCTCCGGCGAACCGGGCCGAAGACGCTGCCACAAAGGCCCCACCACAGGCACAGGAGGCTCCTTCCAGGCCCCCGCCATGTCGGTGACAGCCCGAACCCGGACGAGAGGTCACGCCCGAACCCCGTCACGCCTCAAATGACCTCTTTGACGAAGGCCTCGAGCGACACGAGACAGGTCTTGAGAAAATCGGCGGCGCGATCGTCCGTCACGCCGCCGGCGAGGTCGAGGTCGAGCTCCAGATGGGGGTCTCCGTCGTCGTCGATGTAGGCCCTCGAAAAACGTTTGCCCTGATTCCAGGCGTTGACCCGCCGCAAGGTCGCGTCGGTATCGGTCCAGCCGCAGTGAAACTGGAGGGACTCTCCCCCGTCGAGGACGAAAAGCTGGGCACGATAGCCCATGATCTTGAAATGGCAGACCCCGTTCGGCTCGTCCGCCTCGGGCCTGTATCCCTCGCGGGCCAGCAGTTCTCTGGCCTGATGAAGCGTCATCTCCCGCCGGATCAGGCTCGAAGCCGATGCCGGAGCCGAAGCAAGGACCAGGGCCAGAACCAACAGAAAAGCGGCGGCAGGGAAAGACACAGGTCGTCTCATCGCAAATCCCTCCTCGATCGTCAGCGGGCCCGAGGCCCGTCGCGGCAAAAACCGGGGGCCCATCTCCTTTTCCAACCGTCGCAGGCCCGATAGGACCGCTGAAGGCTCCGCTTCCGCTGGCCCTCCTCTCTTTCGGTTCCCCCGTTCCAGGAGGACCGTCAGGGTCGAGTCTTCTCCCTCCTCCACTCCTCGCGGAGGAGGGAGAAGACCCACTGGTCCTGATGACGCCCTCGGGCCCATTCATAGGCTCGCAGCGTCCCTTCGAGCGTGAAGCCCATTTTTTTGAGGAACCCCCAGGAAAGGCGATTGCCCACGGTGACGAAGGCCTCGACGCGATTCAGGTCCATCGTCTCGAAACCGTGTTCCAGGGCCGCCGAAACGGCCTCTCCCATGAAACCCTGGCGCCAGTAGAGCGAATCGAGCTCGTAACCGATTTCGGCCCTGTGGTGTTCACGCCTCCAGTTATGAAAGCCGCAGGTGCCCAGGACGGTTCCTCCGTCGCGCAGACAGACGGCCCAGCGGATGCCCAGTCCCGCCCCGTGGAGTCCTCTGAGCGTTTCGATCATCTCGCAGGTCTGCTCCATCTCCGTAAAGGGGTCGAGAACCATGTACTCGATGACGCGGGGATCGGTCCATATCTCGTTAAGGCGTCGGGCCTGGCCGGGATCGAGGGCCTTCATGTCCAGCCGCGCCGTCGAGATCTCGGGGAAAACTCCTTCCAGGGATCGTTGCCTTTCCATCGTTTTCGCCTCCGGGAAAAGTAGAAATGACTCCGGACGGGCCGGGCATGGAGCGACGAAGGAATCAGAGGTTCTGAGTGATCGAGGCCTCAAGTTGGCTGAAGAACTCCTCCAGGGTCAGCACGCCGTTGCCGTCGTAGAAGGCGATGCCCGTCTTGAGAACCAGGAAGGGGCCACTTGCCGCCTCGAGACCGAAGACCTTGGGCTTGAATTCCAGGGCCATCTGCTTCAGTCGCGACGAAAATTTCCGTGCTCCCGCCTGAGGCGTCTCCGGCAGCAGAGCCAGGAGCTCCTGCGGTCCCAGACGGAAGAGCGGCTCGGAATCGCGCAGCGTCAAGGCGACCTCACCCAAGAAGAGGTCGAAGATCTCCTGCCGTTGGGCCTCGCCGAGAGAAAGCTGAAGGGGACCGATCTGGTCGGGGCGGATCAGAACGGCCGAGAGCCATCGCCGGTAGCGACGGGCCCGGGCCAGCTCCTCGGCGGCGCGGAGAAGCCCTCTCTCGCGTCCTTCCACCTTGTGGGGTACGGGCTCGGGATCCCGATCGGCTTCGACTTGAGGCACCGGCGAAGGGAGCTGCTTTTCGACGAGCAGGGCAAGAGCCATCCCCTGGGCGCGGAGAAGATCGTAATCCCGATCGCCCAGGGAGAACCTCCCCTCGGCGAGGATCCTTCCAAAGAATTCCGTCGTCGTCTGCCCCGACGTCGCCGCCAGGGCGAGAGCGGCCTCATTGGCCAGGAAGGTCGTCTCCTCACCCGATCCGACGTCGAAAAAGGCCGGGAGAGGGAGCGTTTCAAGGAACGACGTGACGGGAAGGGCCGGCGGGCCCTCTTTCTTTTCGACGATGGGGGGGCGGAAGGACGGGGCCGAGCGGGAAAGGGACAGGATCAGTCCCGTCGCCAGGAGAGCCAGGCCGATCCAGCTCCATGCCGCTGAGGTGCCCAGGTAGGAGGGAAGAGCCGTCAGGACGATCCCCTGACAGAGACACTGAAGGGCGGAACGGGAGAGAGAGAGGCCCTTCAGGCGGGACAGGAGGTCGCCTACGGCCAGAAAAACATAGGCCACCAGGAAGGCAATCCAGAGAGCCGGCGCCCCTCCGGGCGCCTCGGGTCCCTCCCCCCCGAAGAAGACGAGCAGGACGACGAGAAGGAGGGAGAGGGAGGGAGGCACGGTCAGAAAATCCCAAAGACCGGGCCGCTCAGGAGAGGAAGGCTTCAACCCTCGTTGCCTCCCCGGATCCTACGGCAGCGGCGATTGCCGCGACCGCGACAGATCTTGCCGCAGGGGGCCACATCGACGCTCTCGTCGGAAAGGCAGCGGCGACATTCGGCGCAGACGCCGGCGATCTCGAAGGTCTGAGGCAGAAGAATGAAACCGCTTCCCTCCATCCAACTCCGGACGAGGGCCTCTTTCTCCGCCTCGTCGGGAAGGTGGACCGTCTTGCCGCAGAAGCGACAGTAGAGATGGACGTGCATCCTCTCGTCGGGAACTTCGTAGCGGCTGAACCCCTCTTCGAGGCTGATGCGGTTCAGCATGCCGAGGCCCACGAGCAGCTCCAGCGTACGGTAGACGGTGGCGAACCCCACCGTGCCGTCCCGTTCCTGGACGAGATCCATGAGTTCCCTGGCGTTGAGATGACGTCCCAGATTGTCGAGAAGGGTTTCGATGATGACCCGCCGCGGCGCCGTGAGACGCAGACCCTCTTCCCGAAGGCGCTCCAGATAGGCGGCCAGCTTGTCGGCTTCCTCCATGACCGTTCAGAGCTCCAGGACCGTTCCGGCGGCGGCCCACCGGACGTCGTGAAGAACCCGTTCCATGGCGCAGAGCGCCTCAAGGCCCGTACAGTGGCAGGGACGCCAGAGGGAGACCTCATAGGCCGCAAGGGCCTCGATCACCCTCTCGACGAAAGGACGATCCTGTCCGGCCATGTGCATCCCGCCGGCGACGGAATAGAAGCGCCTTGTCCCGAAGGTGCGCGCCACCTTTTCGAGGATATTGGCCGCCCCTCCGTGGGCACAGCCGAAAAGGACCGAATACCCCCCGGGTCCTCGGAGCACCAGTGAAAGGTCATCGGCCATGGGGTCCGGCCCCGTTCCCCTTTCGTCGCGCAGAAGGAGCCGGGGCGTCGAAGGGACGAGGGCCCGATCACGCTCCTCGGGGGAGGTCGTCACGGCCCAGAGGCCTTCGACGATTTCGACGACGCCCTCGACGGGGCGGAAATCGACGGCGTGGCGCGAAAGCTGGCAGCCGACGAACGAGCGCTTCCCGCCCCGGTAGGCGATCTTCTCGCCCCAGAGGGCGGGATGTCCGTAGAGGGGGAAAGAGCCGAGAGAGGCCAGCCGGGCAAGTCCGCCCGTGTGGTCGGAATGGCCGTGGCTGGCGACAACGGCGTCGACGGCACCCAGATCGACGCCCAGAGTCGCCGCGTTGGCCAGGAGAGCCCTCCCGGCGCCGCCGTCGAAAAGCAGCGTTCCCCGAGGGGTCTCGATGAGGACCGAAAGGCCGTGTTCGGCCAGAAGGTCGCCACGACCACAGTGATTGTCGACGAGAAAGCGCAGCATCATGGCCGATCCCCTCCGTAGAAGACGATTTCGCCGTCACCGGGATAGGAGAGGCGGTAACGGACGGTGATCTCCGCCGAAGCCCCTCCTTCGAGAGTCAGCTCCCACGAGAGCCGTCCCTCTTCGTCCCGTTCCGTCGGTTCCGTCGAAAACTCGACCGATTCGACCTTGACCTTCTCGTTGGCGCTCACGGGCAGGCGATCCCGTACGGTCACGACCTGGGCCCGTGCCAGGCTGCTCGAAAGGACGAGGCGATAGCCCCTCTCGAGACGCCCCCGTCCCGTCCAGGCGCTCCCCTGGCGGGGAAGGATCTCTTCGCGAAGGACCTTGACCAGCGGTGACTGGCCGAAGGGAAGGTCGAGCTTCTGTCCGGCGCCGCGCTCGGAGATGAAGGTCCTCCCCGTTGGGCTCCCGTCGACGAAAAGTTCGGCCTGCCCGGCAAGAAGGGCCCGGTCGAGTCCGTCCGTCTTCCAGAGAAGCCAGGCCCGGGGCGACAGGTCGCCCCACAGGGTCAGGTCGGTCTTGCCCGCCAGGGAAAAGGTCTCGAGCTCGACGCGGACATCCGTGCCGTCGCCAGGAGCCTCGGTCTCCGCCGTCAGGACGACGTCCGTCACCGATTCGCGCCGCTCCCTTTCGTTCCCGTAGGAATCGAGGAGAACCGAGGGAGCCGAGGAGAGGGCCTCCATCCTCTTCGCCGCCCTAAGGGGCACGGCCACGTCGACGACGAGAGGGGGCAGTTCGGGCAGGTCGAGGTCGTTCCGCGGCGTTCCCGAGTGGAAGGCCACCTCGCCCCGCCAGGGCAGACCCGTCCTCTGGCTCAGGAGCCCGTCGAGACGCCAGTGCGTCTCCCCCGTCGAGGCGGCGAGATCGAGACGGTAAAGGGGACGCCAGGAGGCATGGGAAGACCAGCCCCTGACGACCACCTCTCCCTCGCCCCTCGTCGAGGCCGAAAAGATCAGGACCGATTCCACCTCGGGACGGCGCGAGGCGAGCAGGGCCTCCAGGGCTTCGCATTCGGCGAGGGCCGTCTTCTCCAGATCGGCCGTCTCGAGCAGGCGGAGCTCGAGCCCCTCGCGTTTTCTCTGAGCCCTGTCGACGAAGGCCTCCAGGTCGGCCCCGTCCTTCGCCTCGGGCAGCGCCTTTTCGAGATGGCCCGCGGCCTGCCTCAGGGCCGCCGACCGGGCGCGAAGGAGCTGAACCTGGGCCCGGGCGCGGTCGACTTCGTCGCGCAGGGGTCCCAGCGCGGGGGGCAGCCACCCGGGAGAGGGGCGCTCCTCGACGGTCCAGCGCAGCACCTCGGCGCCTCGGGATGTCACCGTCAGGGAATCCCGATCGAGCGTGGCCGGAAGCTCCAGCACCATCTCCTCCTCGGCCGGGAAGGAACAGGTGATCCAGGCGCCGCCGCCGTAGACATCAGCCCGGTCGACAACGACCTCGCCGGCCAGGGCCGGCGAAAAAGCCCCAAAGAACAGGAGACCCGTCAACAAAAAGGCGATCACAGCAGATCCCTTCCTTTCAAACCCGTCAGGAGAGAGGTTCTCCACCGCTCAGGTCCGTCTCTCCCTCGAAAAGAACGGTCTTCTCGTGGCGATAGCCGGGAGAGCAGATACAGAGAAAACGCAGGCCTTTCTCTCCGGCCGCGATGCGATGGCGACTTTCGGGAGGAATGAGCACGGCCTCGTCGACGGAAAGAGGCCGGGACCATCCCTCCACCTCCATCGTACCCGATCCTTCCAAAACATAATAGATTTCGAAAGTCCCCCGATGAAGGTGAATGATCGTCGTCTCGCCGGGGGCCACCGTCGCCTCGGCCAGGCTGTAGGGAAGGCCGGCGGCGACATCGGGATGAAAGATCTCGACGATGGACGATGCGTCGAGGGTCCGGTAGGCCCTGCCGTCGGCGGGGCTGAAAAAACGGGGTTCCATCTCCAACTCTCCTTTCAGGACAGGGCGATCGCCTCGACCAACCGTCGGACGATCAGATCCCTCTGAAAAAGCAGCACCGATCCGTGGGCGCCCGGCACCCGGTCGAGAGGGGGACGCCCCAGGGCCCGCCAGAGATCGACGCCGCAACGATAGGGAACGACGGGGTCCCAGCGGGTCAGGATCATTCGGACCCTCTCCCTCCCCACGAGAGGAGCGAAGGTCAGGGGATCGACGAGGAAAGCCGCCGAAGAGGGCCGGACGGAACGCCAGCCCCTGAGGGCCACCTGCTCCAGGTAGGCCCCGTAGGAAGCCGCTTCGACGAGGGCGGCGGCACGAAGGGCCGTGCCGCCGACGGGCAGGAAGAACCGCGCCGTGCCATGGCGGACGATGGAGGAAAGACCGCCGCCCGTAACGGCCAGGAGCCCTCCGTCGAGGGCCCCTTCCAGAGCCAGGGCGATGGTCCCCACCATTCCTCCCAGGGAGACGCCCAAAAGGCCCACCTTACCGTAGCGTTCCCGCCCCCATCGCGCCAGGGAGCGCACTTCGCTGACGGCCCCGTGGGCCACGGACAGAGCCTCGGCGACGGAAAGACGGGACATCCCGCCCAGGGCCGGGCCTCGTGCCCGGGGACCGTGGCCGGGAAGGAAGAGCAGGGCGCAGGCGACGCCCCTTTTCTGGAGCCCCCGGACGACACGTCCGTAAAGGCGCCAGAGAAGGCCCTCTACGGCGATGCCGTGAACGAGAACGACGAACGCCTCCCCTTCCGGCCAGAGGGCGGCCGAAGAGGGCAAAAGCGGGATTCCGCCCAGAGAGGGGGCGGGAGCCGTCAGCCACGAGGGGGCCTCGATGCAGGGTCTATCGGGAGCCGGCGCCGGGCGCCAGGCCACTTCGGCCTCGTAGAGACCGATCCAAGAGTCCGAGTCCCAATCCTGGAGCTCCGGAGAACCTCCAAAATCGCCGTCGGACCTCGTCATCGCCCTTCCTCCCGAGCAGATCTGATTCGTTGAAAATAACGGACCGACGGGGAAAAGTCAAAAGGCCCCAACCCCGCACCGCCGGACAGGGAGGGAATCGGCCCGTCCATCCCCCCACCGCCGCTCCATCCGTTAGAATAGGGATGGGGAGGTTCTCCTCTCCGAACCCACTGAAACCATCTTGAGGTGATTTTCATGCTGAGCTGTGGCATCGTCGGTCTGCCCCTCTGCGGCAAATCGACGGTCTTCAACGTCATTACCCGGGCGGGTGCCGAGGTCAAGCCCTACGCGGGAGGCAAGACGGACCCCAACAAGGCCGTCGTCTCCGTCCCCGACGCCCGTTTCGACTGGCTCGTCTCTCTCTTCTCCCCCAAGAAGGAGACACCGGCCTCCGTCGAATTCGTCGACCTCGCCGGCCTCTCCCAGGGAGCCAGCAAGGGGGCGGGACTGGGCAACGCCTTCCTCTCCTTCGTCGAAAACGCCGACGCCCTCGTCCACGTCGTCCGCGCCTTCGCCAACGACGACGTCCCCCATCCCCTGGACAGCCTCGACCCCCTCCGCGACTGGCAGACCGTCGAGATGGAGCTCATCTTCCGCGACCTGGCCGTCATCGAAAACAGACTGGGGCGCCTGGCAGGGAAGAAAAAGCTCCAGCCTGGCGAAGAGCAGGAACTTCCCCTTCTCGAACGATGCCAGGCCCACCTCATGGAAGAGCGTCCCCTGAGAGAGATGGTCCTGACGGCGGAAGAACGGGCTCTCCTGCGGGGATTCGCCTTCGTCACCCTCAAGCCCGAGCTCGTCGTCGTCAACCTCGACGACAGCCAGAGGGAAGAAAACGTGCCGGGCCTGGCCGATCTTCGGCAGCTGGGCAGGGAACGGAACTTCGAGGTCATCGGCGTCTACGGTTCCATGGAGATGGAGATGGCCGACCTCTCCGCCGAGGACCAGGCCGCCTTCATGGCCGATCTGGCCATCGACGAACCCGGCCGGAATCGCCTCATCGCCGGAGCCTACCGCCTGCTGGGACTGATCTCCTTCTTCACCGTAGGTCCCGACGAAGTCCGGGCCTGGACCCTCCACGACGGAGAAAAGGCCGTCGACGCCGCCGGGACGATCCACAGCGATCTGGCCCGGGGCTTCATCCGCGCCGAAATCGCCCACTACGACGACTTCGCCGCCCACGAGGGCTCGAAGGCCAAGATGAGGGAAAAGGGGCTCCTCAAACTGGAGGGGAAGGACTACACCGTCCGCGACGGCGACATCATCGAGATCCGCTTCAACGTCTGATCTCTCCCTGAAGCCCGTCCGATCCCGCACCCCCTCCCTGCGACGGGGGTTCCCTGTGGCCGGGAGGCCGAAAAACGGGATGCACTCGATGGAGCGACGCGATACGGAGCCGGCAATCGCAGTGCCTCCTGGTTCCGCCCCAAAAAGGGCTGCCGCCGTGATTCCGGCGGCAGCCCTTCGAGATCCCTTTCCGGAGAAAAAACAAATCAGTAGAGCAAAAGAGCTCCGATCATCGCGAAAAGGATCAGCGGGATGTTGAAATGGAGGAAGGTGGGAACGCAGGTATCCCAGATGTGATCGTGCTGTCCGTCGGCGTTCAGCCCCGACGTGGGACCCAGGGTCGAGTCCGAGGCGGGGGAACCGGCATCGCCCAGAGCGGCGGCGGCGGCGAGGAGGCAGACCGTCGCCCCCGTCGAGAAACCCAGCTTCAGCGCCAGGGGGCAGTAGATGGCGGCGAGAACGGGGATGGTCCCGAAGGAGGTCCCGATGCCCATCGTCACCAGCAGCCCGACGAGAAGCATGAGGAGAGCACCGTAAAACCGGCTGCCGCCCACGAGACCGACGACGCTCTCGACGAGGCCGTCGACGGCCTTCGTCTCCCTGATGACGGACCCGTAACCGGCGGCGACGAGCATGATGACGGCGATCATCCCCATGATGGCCATTCCGCCCGACATGACCTCTTCGAGGCGGCGCCACTTGAGCGTTCCCGTTGCCGTCATGAGGGCCAGGGCGGCCACGGCTCCCAGGGGCAGGGAACTCGTCTTGAGCTGGATCACGAAGGCCACGACGACGGCGGCGAGGGTAAGCCAGTGCCTGCCTTCGAAAGCGTCGGCGGCGGGAACCTTTTCGAGTCCCACGACGGGGCGATCCTCATAGTCCCGCGCCTTGGCGTAGGAGACGAAAATCGCCAGGAGAAGGCCGAGAGCCATCCCGGCGCCGAGGATCCAGGTGAAGGGCCAGACGTCGCCGCGCGTCACGACCATGCCGTTGGCCGTCATCTGGTCGGCGAGGATGCCGTGGAAGATGAGGCCGAAACCGGCGGGAATGGCGATGTAGGGCGCCTTGAGACTGAAGGTGAGGGCGCAGGCCACGGCACGGCGATCTTGGCGGAGCCTGTTGAAAAGGGCCAGCAGGGGGGGAATCAGGATGGGAATGAAAGCGATGTGGATGGGAATCAGGTTCTGAGAGAAACAGCCCAGGCCGGCCAGGAGAAGGAGGAGAAAGGCCTTCCTGTTGCCGACCACCTTGGCGAGACGGACGCTGAGAATCGAGGCCAGCCCCGTCTGGCTGATGGCCACAGCCAGAGCGCCCAAGAGAATGTAACTCAATGCCGTCTCCGAGTTTCCTCCCATGCCTCCGATGAGCGTGCTCATCGTCGCTCCCAGAGGCATGCCCGCAGCCAGACCGGCCACGAGGGCCGAGACGATCAAAGCCAGAATGATGTTGAGGTGGAGAAGACAGAGGACAATCATGACCACCACGGAAAGAACGACGGGGTTCGTCAGAATCACGGGTCCAACCTCCTCGAACGATTTTTGCGGCGTCTTCCGCGCGAGTTTCCCCTGTTCTTCACCTCCTCGCCGAGACTCCCTGGGTCGGGCAGCCTCGTCTGGGAACCCCGCAGGGAACCGCCCTCCGCCGCGATCTCAACGACCAAGCCGAAGACGGTCCACGAAACTTTCAGACAAATCCGGGGACGCCATCGTATATACTAAAGTAAGGGCGGCCTGTTCGTCCAGGGTTTTTTCTACGGTCCCTGCAACGGTCAGCCATTGAACGTTTCGTTCGATCGCCCCCTGACCTCGTCTGAGCCCTTCCGGCTCCCCTGCGGGCTGTCGCCCTTTCCAGCGACTCCCGCCGGACAGAGACCGACGAAAGCGCCGTCACCTTCGGCCTCTGTCGCCGAAGGCTCCTTCGGGACGGGAAGGGCCCTCCTGAAAATCTCTCTTCACGGAAGGCGGGAATTGCAGCGAAATGAGAAAAATCCTCAGAACAACGGCGGCCGGCGCCCTTGGCCCCGTTTCCGTCGAGGCCCTCCTGGGCCACGAAAAGAGCCCCGTCGTCGTCCTCCTCCATGGCGTTCACGGCACGGCCAACCTGACGGAGGAGAACAAATACGGCAAGCTGGCCCGGATGCTGGCCTCCGACGCCGACGTCGTCATCGTCGAGACGAGCCGCCTCTGCCGCGATCCTCAGGCCTTCGGCGACGACCGCGGCGGCTGGGCGAAAGCCGCCTTCATCGGCAAGAGTTACGCCATGGAACTCGGCGATGTCCTTGCCGGCCTGGCCGCAGCGGCCGACTTCGGCCTGAAGGGACGTCCTCTCTGGCTCTGGGGCTTCTCCCTGGGAGGTCTCCACGCCGTCATGATCGCAGGAGGCGAGGCAAAACGCCTTCTCGCCCGAGAGGGCCTCGAAAGCGCTTTCGAGCTGCCGGGCCCCCTCGACGGCCTGGCCCTGTCGGGCAGCGGACTCGAGGGCAGAAAGGAACTCGAGGGAAGCGGCTTTTTCTCTCTCCCCATCCTCGACAGCCTGCCGTCGACGGAAATCCTCGCCAGGGCGGCCCGGTCCGCCCGCGTCCGCCGGGCCCTCTCCTTTTACGGCTCCCGGGACGGCACCTTCTCCGAGGAGGCCTGCCGCGATCTTTTGGGCTCCATCGGGGCGACGGAGAAAGGTTTCCACGTTCTGGAAGGAGCCGACCACGCCTTTCGTACCCTTTACGGCGAGAGCTCCGACGAACCGCTGCGGACCATGATGAGCCTTCTCCTTCCCCTCTGAGAAAGCCCGGAAAGAGCCACGCAGGCCGAGGAATCAACTCCCCCGGCCTGTCCCGCTTCACCGACAGAAACGTTCCGCGCCGCGACGGTTTCGCTGCCCACCCTTTCGACGCGGCGTTTGGCCGCCCGCCGAGAGCCTCTTCGGTGGCCCGCCGTCGTGAAGGTCCGCTTGAAAGGAGGGCCGCCCTGACGGGCGGCCCTCCTTTCAAGCGGACCTTTTAAGCGGAACTCTAGAGGGCGACGGAAAGTCCCCGGGCCGTGGGAAAGGCGACGACGACGGCCGAAGCGGCCGAGAGGTCGAGAAACCAGTCGCCCGATTCGTTCTTGCACCACGAGCCCTGAGAGTTCCCGCAGCAGCCGATCGGTTCCTGTCCCGCCATGAACCAGTTGCCCTTACCGTCTTTCTGCCACATGATGACGCCTCCTCTTTCTTCTCCAAGCACAACCTCTCTTCTTTTTGCCACCGACGGTGAAAAGAACCCCCTCTGGGGCTTCATCTTCGTCGACTGGAAAGGTCTGCCGAGAAACGAGGATTCATCCGTTTCGCCTCCGTAGGTTGAGATTCCCTTTTCGAGATCCTTTATAGCAGGGAGTCCGAGATAAGTCAACCCCGGTTCAACTGTTATTCGCCCAATGAACACAAGCCTTTTTGGGTTTAGTCGCGAGGCAAGAGGAGGGGCGGGGCGAGGCGTATCTCTCCCGGCCTCGATCCCTGGCCTCGGATGAGGTTGAAGAGGAGCCGTCCCGCAAGGACACCGATATCGAAGGCCGGCCAGGGAACGGAAATCCAGTTACAAAAGGCGGCGATCTCCGGTCGGCCGCAGAGGACGGCCCTCGCCGGCAGAGGCGGCCTCGGCAGGAGGCCGTCATAGAGGGGCAGAGCCCTCGCCCTGTCGGGGGGCTCGGGAAGAAGAAGGGGCAGGGTGGGAAAGAGGGGCTCATCGCCCTGAAAGAGGGCGATCCCCTCCTGACCGGCCAGGGCGAGCAGGGATCGGGCCAGGCGAGTCTCGTCGATGACGAGGGCGCTGCCCCGGGAGAGGGAGCGACCGAGAGTGACGAGAGGGAAATCGGGCTCCTCGTCGGGGAGGCCGTCGAGCCAGAGGGCGCCGTCGACGCCCCGCCCCTTGAGAAGGCGCAGCGCCCGAGCCCTCGAGCCCGAGGCGACTCCCGAGGAGAGGACGAGGAGACTGAGCCCCCTCTTGGCCAGAACGCGCTCCAGGCCGGAGAGGAGCTCGCCCGTCCAGGGATGGGCCAGGGCGGGCAGAACGACGCCGACGACATCGGTGCGGCGGCTCGAAAGCCCCTTGGCGACGGCGTTGGGCTCGTAACCGAGACGACGGGCCACGTCCCACACGTTCCGTCGCGTCGTCGGCGAAATCCGGGGGTCCCCTCTGAGGACGCGGCTCACCGTCGCCTTGTTGACGCCGGCCTCGCGGGCCACGTCGGCCATCGTCACCGCCAAGAGAATCCCCCCGCGGAATGGCGTTTTCTACAGATCAAAGCAGCTTCCTCCGATGAACTCCCGGAGAATGGAGTTGTTGGGAACCTCCTGGGAGCGGATGAGGGGCATGAAACGGAGCATGGCCAGGAGACGCTGAGCCTCTCCGTAATAAGGCGAATCGTCGACGACGCAGCGCAGAAGGGGCTCGACGTAGGCCTTGAGGACGGGCAGCTCGTAGGGCAGGGCCGAGTTGAACATGACGTCGGCCCCCTCCTGATAGGGGAAGATGTGCTTCTGCGACCCCCGGATCACGGAAGGCCACTGGGACAGCGTCGCCTCGGGAGACTTGCCCCGAAGCCGATGATCGCGGACGAGGCGTCGCAGGAGGCGGTTGTCGGTCGTGCTCGTCCTGTTGTGGCGATCGAAGTTGACGGCCGTGAGACAGGAGACGTAGATGAGAAACTTTTCCTCGGCCGGGACGGACCGGGTGAGACGGCCGTTCAGGCCGTGGATTCCCTCGATGATGAGAATCTCGCCCGGCGAAAGGCGCAGCCTCGGTCCCGTCACGCGCTTTCCCGCCAGGAAATCGAACCGGGGAAGGATGACCTCCTTCCCGGCCAGGAGGGCCTCGAGATCGCCGTTGATCCTGTCGATGTCGAGAGCCTCGAGGGCCTCGAAGTCGTAGCGCCCCTCCTCGTCGCGAGGCGTATGTTCCCTGTCGACGAAATAGTCGTCGAGGGAGATCGTCACCGGTCTGAGACCGCAGACGCGAAGCTGAACCCTGAGGCGGTTGGCCGACGTCGTCTTGCCCGACCCGGAGGGGCCGGCGATGGATACGAGACGGAGCTCTTTCCTCGCGGCGATCTCGTCGGCCAGGCGGGAGAAACGTTGGGCGTGAAGGGCCTCGGAGATGAGGATCAGCTCCAGACAGGACCCCGAGGCGATGAGGCGGTGAAGGCTCTCTGCCGTGCCGACGCCCAGGACCTCCGTCCACCGGGAGTACTCGCGGAAGACGCCCGTCAGCTTGTGGGGCGGCTGAAAGGGCGGCAACTCCCGCGGAGAGGCGACGGTGGGGAAGCGCAGGACCAGCCCCTGCTCGTAGGAAACGATGTCGAAGACATCGACGAAGGCCGTCGACGGGGCCAGAGGTGCGTAATAGAAGCCGTGAACGCCGTCCATGCGGTAGACCTCGATAGGGTCGATGGCGGCCCAGCGAAGGAGGCTGGCCTTCTCCTCGTTGCCCTGGCTCTCGAAAAGAGAGCGAGCCCGATCGAGAGGGAGGACGACGCGCTCGATCGGGAGATCGGCGGCGACGAGTTCTTCCATGGCCCGCATGATGACCTCGACCGAGGCCCCGTCGATGGGGCCCGAGGCGAACTCGCAGTAATAACCGTCACTGATGGAGTGACGGACGCAAAGACGCTCGTTCAGCACCTGACGACAGACGACGACGAGCATGAACGAGAGCGTTCTCCGGTAGATCTCCATCCCTTCGAAGCTGCTCGTGTCGACGAAAGCCACGTCGGCATCGGCGTCGACGGACCACCGCAACGTCCTCAGGTAATGATTGACGCGCCAGGCGATGACGCGTCCGGGAAAGACCGAAAGGGAACGAGCCAGGACATCGAGGCCCGAAAGGGGTTCCTCGCAGACCAGGGAATCGTCGTCTGCGACACGTACCGTAAAAGTCATCGTTCCATTCCTCCTCGTTCACTGCCCTTCGAAAAAGCCGTCGGTAGCGCGCAGAGGCTCCCGTAACGGGCCATCCGCCGTGTCGCCTCGGAGCGGCGCGTTCCTCCGACGTCCAGGCGGCACGGCAGGCCAGAATCGCAGGGCACGAAAGGTCGATCCCGCCTGCGGCCACGGGGCTCCATCCCGGGAGGGGCAAAATCCGCCGCAGAGGCTGCTCCCTCGGCGGAGGAGGGACTCCGCCTCCCTGCCTCATCATAGCAAAAGACCGACCCGTCGTCTTTAATCCTCCCTCTTCCTCTGGTCCGACCGGCATGGTACACTGGAGCCCTTCTGGTCCGATCCGAAAGGCGAACCGGTCAGACCCAGAAAGTTCGGGATCTGCAAGGAAGCAATTATAGCCGATCCGCCTCATTTCGCAGAATTGACAGACAGATTCGGGCCTTGATTCGCAACGCAAATTGGGCTATAAAGTGTACTGGGTGGCCCAGAGGAGGGAACAGCCTTGGCCGAAAAACGCATGAAACAGACCCGCATCTACGAAAAAGTCGTCGAGGAGCTGAAAAGCCACATCGCCGACGGCGCCCTGAAACCGGGAGATCCCCTTCCCCCGGAGCGGCAGCTCATGGAGGACATGGGCGTCAGCCGCAGTTCCCTCCGGGAGGCCTTCCGCGTCCTCGAGCTCATGGGACTCATCGAGAGCATCCCCGGAAAGGGGCGTTTCGTCCGCCGCCCTCGCGGCGACGGCAAGGAGGGCGACATGCCCCTCGAGGACGAGGCCGTCCTGGAACTGATGGAGGCCCGGCGCATCCTCGACCCGGCCATCGCCTCCGAGGCGGCCCGGCGGGCCCTTCCCTCGGACCTGACGAAGCTGCGGCGCATCCTCTCCCACACGGAGGACTACCTCGATTCCCTCGACCACCGGGCCCAGTTCGATTTCGACTTTCACCTGGCCATGGCCGAGGCGACGCAGAACTTCATCTTCTCCAACGTCGTCAAGCTCATGTTCAACCTCATCATGACGACCCATGACAGGATCTACGGCCTTCTTCACGACAAGGAGGCCTTTCTGAACGAACACCGCGCGCTCTACGAGGCCATTCTGGATCACGACGCCGAACGGGCGCGGAGCGAGGCGTCGCATCATATCGACCGGGTCTACAGGACCCTGCAGGACTCCCTGGCCCTGGAGGCGGGGACGGATTAGGACCGGAAGGGATGGTAGAAATGAAAGACAAGATCCGCGAACTGCTGCCCGAGATCGAATGGATTCACGACAAGGAGCTTCAGGAGAAGGTCGTCGCCACCTACGAAGAGGCCCTCACCATCGGCGGCTGGGAGCCGGAGGACATGAAGTGGATTCCCTTCACCCTCCTCATCCCCAACTGCCCCACCTCTCTTCTCGTGCATAATCGGGGCGTCGTCCGCATCGCCAAGGCGGCCATGGACGAGTACAACGCCCTCTACAGAGACAAGGAGAACGGCGGTTTCCAGCTCGACAACGACGTCCTCGTCGCCGGCGCCCTTCTTCACGACGTGGGCAAGCTCGTCGAGTACGAGAAGAAAGACGGCAAGGCCGTCAAGTCGCCCATGGGCAAGGATCTGCGCCATCCCTTCTCGGGAACGGCCCTGGCCATCAAGAACGGCATCAGCTCCCGCATCGCCCACACCATCGCCGTCCACGCCAAAGAGGGCGACGGCGGCTACCGCAGCCCCGAGGCCGTCGTGATCAACAAGGCCGACTTCATCAACTTCGAGACGATCAAGTCCTTCCTGGGCCTGCTCTAGGCCCCACTCCCTCAAGGAGGTGCACGAGAAGATGGGCAAGACCATGATCCACAAGATCATCGAGCGGTCGGCAGGTCGCGAGGTGAGCGTCGGCGACCGAGTCTGGTGCAAGATCGACCTCTCGACGGCCCGCGATTTCGGCGGCGCCAACTGCGTGCTCCAGTTCCTCGACGTGACCGACAGGAAGGGCAGGGTCTGGGACCCCGCCAAGATCGCCTTCACCTTCGACCTTCAGGCCCCGGCCCACTCGGAGAAGGTGGCCGTGAACCAGAAGATCATCCGTGACTTCGCCAAAGACCAGGGCATCGAGAAGGTCTTCGACGTCAACTGGGGCATCGGCCAGCACGTGCTGCTCGAACGCGGCCACGTCAAGCCCGGCGACGTCATCCTCGGCACGGACAGCCACATGAACCTCCTCGGCGCCGTCGGCGCCTTCGCCACGGGCGTGGGCAACACGGACATCGTCGCCTCCTGGTTCGAGGGAACCAACTGGTTCCGCGTTCCCGAGACGATGAAGATCACCGTGACGGGCAAATTCGCCAAGGGCGTCTGCATGCGCGACCTGCTGACGAAGATCGTCGGCGACCTCAGGGCCGACGGCATGTTCTTCAAGGCCGTCGAGTTCGGCGGCGAGACGATCGAGGCCGCCTCCCTGGCCGACCGGATCACCCTCTGCTCCATGGTGACGGAGATGAGCGGCAAGGTGGGGCTCATCGTGCCCAACGGCGACGTCCTGGAGTGGCTCGTGGCCCGCGCAGGGGAAGAGGTCCGCGACCGGATCGAAGCCCTCGCGGCCGATGCCGACGCCGTCTACTCCGACGATCTCCACTTCGACGTGAGCGAACTCGAACCCATGGCCTCCTGCCCCGACGCCCCCGACAACGTCAAGACCGTCCGGGAAGTGGCCGGCAGCCACGTCGATCAGGTCCACATCGGCTCCTGCTCCAACGGCCGCTTCGAGGACATCGAGGCCGCCTACAAGGTCCTCGAGGCCGGCGGCTTCCGGGTTTCGCCCAAGGTCCGGACCATCGTCACGCCCGCCACGCGGGAGGTCATGAGAAAGTGCGCCGCCGCCGGCTACATCGAGAAGTTCCTCGACGCCGGCATCGTCTTCACCAACCCGACCTGCTCGCTCTGCACGGCCGAGCACTACGGCGCGCTCCCCTCGGGCGACGTGGGCGTTTCGACGACGAACCGCAACTTCATCGGCAAGGTGGGCAAGGGGAGTCACACCTACCTGATGAGCCCCATGTCGGCCATGGCCACGGCCGTCCGCGGCGTCATCACCGACCCGCGGGACATTCTGGGCTAAGGCGAGGAGGAAGGCGATCATGGAAAAGACGATCCTGCGCGGCAGGGCCTGGGTCTTCGGCGACGACGTCGACACGGACCTCATCTACCACAACAAGTATCTGGCCGAGACGGACCCCGCGAAGATGCCCCAGTACTCCTTCGAGTACTACCCCGGCAAGGAGAATTTCGCCAAGGAAGTGAAGCCCGGCGACTTCGTCGTGGCCGGCACCAACTTCGGCTGCGGATCGAGTCGCGAGCACGCCGTCTACTGCCTCAAGTACGCCGGCATCCCCGTCGTCCTGGCCGAGAACTACTCGCGCATCTACTACCGCAACGCCATCAACAACGGCTACCCCGTCCTCTTCATCCAGGGCATCTCTCAGGCCATCAAGGACGGAAAGATCGAGGACGGCGACGAGCTCGAAGTCGACCTCGCCAAGGGCGAAGTGAAGAACGTCACCAAGGGCACGGTCTTCCACGGCGACGCCGTGGCCGACCTGGAGAAGGACATCATGGCCGCCGGCGGGCTCATCGAGTACCTCAAGAGCCGCACGGCCCTTTAAGGAGGCGCACGTCATGGGCAAGACCTTCGCCGAAAAGGCCCTGGGACGGGCCGCAGGCTATGACGTCACGGCCGGTGAGATCGTCACCGTCGAGCCCGATTTCTGCATGAGCCACGACAACGCCGCGCCCATCGCCAGGACGTTCAAGAAGATCGGCGTCAAGAATGTCTGGAAGCCCGAACGGATCGTCTTCATCCTCGACCACGCCGTTCCCGCTCCCTCCGACGACCACGCCATCAACCACAAGGAGATCCGCGAGTTCTCGGCCGAACAGGGAATTCCCAACTTCTTCGACGTCACCAGCAGGGGCGGCGTCTGCCACCAGGTCATGTGCGAAGAGGGCTTCGCCCTCCCGGGCCTGATCATGATCGGCAGCGACAGCCACACCTGCACCTACGGGGCCTACGGCGCCTTCTCCACCGGCATCGGCCGCAGCGAGATGGCCGCCGCCTGGGCGACGGGCAAGATCTGGTTCAAGGTCCCCGAGAGCCTCAAGGTCACCGTCAAGGGCTCCTTCAGGCCCGGCGTCGCCGCCAAGGACCTGATCCTGACCCTCATCGGCGACATCAAGGCCGACGGCGCCGACTACATGTCCGTCGAGTTCCACGGACCGGCCATCGAGGCCATGTCCATCGCCGAGCGGATGACCCTCTGCAACATGGGCATCGAGATGGGCGCCAAGAACGCCGTCTGCCCCCCCGACGCCAAGGTCCTCGAGGCGATCAGGGGCAAGGCCAGGACGGATCGCTGGGAGGCCCTCTGGGCCGACGACGACGCCGTCTATGCCAAGGAGCTCGTCTATGACCTGGGCGATCTCGTCCCCTGCGTCGCCAAGCCCCATACCGTCGACAACTACGGTGCCATCGACGACGTGAAGGGCACGCCCATCCATCAGGCCTTCCTGGGCAGCTGCACCAACGCCCGCATCGAGGACCTGCGCGCCGCCGCCGCCATCCTCAGAGGCAAACAGGTGGCCGTGCGGACCATCGTCATTCCCGCCTCCTGGAAGGTCTACCGCCAGTGCTTGGCCGAAGGCCTCATCGAGACCTTCCTCGACGCCGGCTGCGTCATCACCAACCCCGGCTGCGGACCCTGCATGGGCAACCACGAGGGCATCCTCGCTCCCGGCGAGGCCTGCATCTCGACGGCCAACCGCAACTTCAAGGGACGGATGGGCAACAAGGAGAGCTTCATCTATCTGGCCAGTCCGCTGACGGTGGCGGCCTCCGCCCTCAAGGGCGAGATCGCCGACCCCAGGGAGGTGCTCTAGACCATGAAAATCACCGGCAAGGTCTGGAAGTACGGCGACGACGTCAACACCGACGTCATCTTCCCCGGCAAGTACACCTACACCATCAAGGAGCGCTCCGAGATGGCCAAGGTGGCCCTGGAGGACCTGGACCCCGAGTTCACCCAGAAGGCCCAGGCCGGCGACATCATCGTCGGCGGCAAGAACTGGGGCTGCGGCTCCTCGCGGGAACAGGCCGTGAGCTGCCTCAAGGAGCGGGGCATCGGCGCCATCATCGCCAAGAGCTTCGCCCGCATCTACTACCGCAACTGCTTCAACGAGGGGCTTCCCATCATCGTCTCCCCCGCGGCCGTCGAGGCCATCGAGGCCGGGGAAACGGTGACCGTCGATTTCGATTCGGGCAAGGTCCTCACCGCAAGAGGAGAGTTCCCCTTCCCCCCCTACCCCGATTTCGTGAAGGGGCTCATCGAGGACGGCGGCCTGATCCCCCACGTGAAGAAATCGCTGGGACTGAAATAGACCGCCGCACAGACGGACAAGAAGGGGCGGGACGTCCTCGTCCCGCCCACAGACAGGGCCCAGTGGGCCGCCATTACGGGAGGAGAGAGACGCTATGGCCAGCCGCAACGTCATGAAGGTCAAGGAGAAGAAGGATCGCTACCAGGTCTGTTACATGGCGGGCGACGACTCGGGCTTCGACATGATGGAGGGCGCCCTGCTCACCCTCGAAGCCATGGATCTGCCCATCGACTGGATCCGGGCCGACCTGGGCTGGTGCATGTGGGAGAAGTCCATCGCCAAGTTCGGCGAGGGCGATCCCCGGTGCAACACCGTTCCGCCCGAGACGATCGAGGCCATCAAGAAGACCGACGCCACCCTCATGGCCGCCATCACCTCCAAGCCGGGCGTGAAGGGCTTCAAGTCGGCCATCCTCCAGATGCGCCAGCTCTTCGACCTCTACATCAACTTCCGCCCCGCCAAGACCCTCCCCGGCGTCGGCACCCCCCTCAAGGGCGACCCCAAGATCGACGTCGTCATGTTCCGGGAAAACACGGAAGACCTCTACTCGGCCGTCGAGTTCCGCCCCCTTCCCGCCGAGATGTACGAGGTCCACAAGGGAATGGAGCGCTTCAAGACCAAGGGTGAAGTGGCCGTCTCCTGGCGCGTCTACTCCGAAGAGGGCTGCGAGCGGATCATCCGCGCCGCCTTCGAGTACGCCAAGGCCGTGGGCCGCAAGAAGATCACCAACTGCAACAAGGCCAACGTCATCCGCGCCACCGACGGCATGATGAAGGAGATCTTCTTCAAGGTCGCCAAGGACTATCCCGAGATCGAAGCCGTCGAGGAGAACGCCGACGCCACGGCCATGTGGCTCATCAAGAATCCCCAGGACTACGACGTCGTCGTCGCCAGCAACGTCTTCGGCGACATCCTCTCCGACGAGGCCAGCCAGCTCACGGGCGGCCTGGGATTCGCCCCCAGCGGCAACATCGGCGCGACGACGGCCATCTTCGAGCCCAGCAGCGGATCGGTGCCCAAGTACGCCCACCAGTACCGCGTCAATCCCTGCGGCATCCTTCTGACAGCCAAGATGATGCTCGACTATCTGGGCCTCGAAGACCAGGGCGCCCGCCTCGAAAAGGCCATCGGCGAAGTCCTCGTCGAGGGCAAGGTCCTCACCTACGACGTGCTCCGCGACTTCCGCCACGACCCCGACTGGGAGAAGAACGCCGCCTCCACCATCGAGATGGCCGCCGCCGTCGGCCAGAAACTCAACCCCCAGTTCACGGGCAAGCGCCTCGAAGAGGCCAAGGCCAAGGTCAAGGCCATGTGCGACTGGACCAAGACCGTCGGCTACGAGGACTAAGAGGGACCTCGTTCGCGGAGGCCCGCTCACCGCAGCGGGCCTCTTTTCGTTCACACAAGGAGGCATGATCATGAAAACGGCACAGGCTGGGACGCTGGAATCGATGGATTGCGTCGTGAGCCTCACCGAGGGGACGGCCGGAAGCGGCATGACCGTCACCCTCTCCGGGGCGAGCGCCGCCCGATTCGGCAAGACCATGGAAAAGACCGTCCTCGAAACGCTGCGTCAGATGGGAGCCGTCGACGCCGTCGCCAACGTCCAGGACAACGGCGCCCTCGATATCGTTCTGGCGGCCCGAGTCGAGGCGGCCTGGAAACGCCTGACCGGAGGTGACAGGTCATGAAGCTCCGCCGGACCATGCTCTACCTGCCGGGGAACAACCCCAACATGCTTCTGCGGGGCTGGCTCTTCGGATCGGACGGCCTCATTCTCGATCTGGAGGACGCCGTCGCCGTCCACGAAAAGGACTCGGCCCGCATCCTCGTGAGCCGCATCCTCAAAGAAGGCGAGTTCGGCGACTGCGACGTGACGGTCCGCATCAACGGCGTCGATACCGACCTCTGGGAAAAGGACCTCGAAGCCGTCGTGCCCTGCGGCATCGACGGCATCCGCGTCCCCAAGGTGGAAGGACCGGAAACGGTCCGGGCCGTCGACGAGGCCCTGAACCGAATCGAAAAAGAGGCCGGCATCGCAGTGGGAACGACGAAGATCTGCTGCCTCCTCGAAACGGCCCAGGGCATCTGGAACGCCTACGACGTGGCCAAGGCCTCTCCCCGCGTGGACGCCATCTGCCCCGGAGGCGAAGACCTCACGGCCGACCTGAGAACGCAGCGCTCCGTCGAGGGGACCGAACTGGAAGGTCCTCGGCGCCGCGTCGTCCTGGCGGCCCGCGCCGCCGGCATCGACGCCTTCGACACCGTCTTCCCCCGCATCAACGACGACGAAGGCCTCGTCAAAGAGACGACCTTCATCAAACAGCTCGGCTTCGACGGCAAAAGCGTCATCCACCCCCGCCAGATTTCCGTCATCCACTCCGTCTTCATGCCCACGGAAAAGGAGATCGACAGGGCACGGCGCATCGTCGCCGCCGCCAAGGAGGCCTCCGAGCGAGGTCTGGGAGCCGTCTCCGTCGACGGCCGCATGGTCGATGCCCCCGTGGTGAAACGGGCCGTTTTCACCCTCACCCGGGCCGGCCTCTTCGAGGAGGTGCAGTAAGATGGCGCTCAACAGAGCAGGACGGGACGTCCCGAGCCAGATCGACGGCTACGGCCCCGTCATCCCCTTCATGGGGCACGACGCCCGCAAACCCGAGGGCAACCGGGCCGGCGGGAAACTGAAGGCCACCTTCAACGACAGGACGGACAAGACCGTCAAAGACATCAAAGAGGCCATCAGGGCCTCGGGGCTCCGAAGCGGCATGACCGTCTCCTTCCATCACCACCTGCGCAACGGCGACTACGTCGTCAACCAGGTCATCGACGCCTGCGCCGAGATGGGCATCCGGGACCTGACGATCTTCCCCACGGCCCTCTTCGGCGTCCACAAGGCCCTCATCCCCCACATCAAAAGCGGCGTCATCAGCCGCATCATGGGCTCGGTCAACGGCCCCATCGGCCAGCTCGCCTCCGAAGGCGGCCTCCAGTCTCCCGTCGTCCTCCGCAGCCACGGCGGCCGTCCCCGGGCCGTCATCGCCGGCGACGTCAAAATCGACGTGGCCTTCATCGCCGCCCCCTCGGCGGACCGCTACGGCAACCTCTCGGGACGCCTGGGACGTTCGGCCTGCGGCTCTCTGGGCTACGCCGTCACCGACGCCGATGGAGCCGACTGCGTCGTCGCCGTCACCGACAACCTCATCCCCTTCCCCCTGACGCCGGTCTCGATCAACCAGACCAAGGTGGACTTCGTCGTCGTCGTCGACTCCATCGGCGACCCGGCGGGCATCGTCTCGGGGACGACGCAGGTCACCCGCGATCCCATGAGGCTCCTCATCGCCCACCACGCGGCGGCCCTCATCGAATCGAGCCCCTATTTCAAAGAGGGCCTCTCCTTCCAGACCGGAGCGGGCGGCATCTCCCTGGCCGTGGCCGCCTACGTCAGGGAAGTCATGAGAAAGAGGGCGATCAAGGGCAGCTTCGGCCTGGGCGGCATCACGAGCTTCTTCGTCGACATGCTCAACGAGGGCCTTTTCGAGCGTCTCATGGACGTCCAGTCCTTCGACCTCGTCGCCGTCAAATCCATTGCCGAGAACCTCAACCACGTCGAGATATCGGCCGACTGGTACGCCAACCCCTGGAACTCGGGAGCCGTCGTCAACATGCTCGACACGGTCGTGCTGGGAGCCACCGAGGTGGACCGCCACTTCAACGCCAACGTCAACACCGAAGCCGACGGAGCCCTTCTCCACGGCATCGGCGGCCATCAGGACACGGCCTCGGGAGCCAAGCTGACGATCATCACGACGCCCCTGCTGCGGGGCCGCATCCCCTGCGTCGTCGACGACGTCTACACCGTCACCACTCCGGGTTCGGTCGTCGACGCCATCGTCACCGAGTTCGGCGTCGCCATCAACCCTCTGAGGCAGGACCTCATCGACGCCGCCAAAGAGGCCGGAGACGTCCCCCTCGTCACCGTCGACGAACTGGCCGAAAGGGCCCGCAAAACGAGTGGCCCCATGGAGCCCGTGGCGACGAAGGACCGCATCATCGGCGTCGTCGAATGGCGCGACGGAAGCGTCATCGACGTCGTGCGCCAGCTCGACCGCTAGGGACCCCCTTTCGGGACGTCCCGACAAGAGGACAGAGGCGGCGGAGCCGGAAGGCTCCGCCGCCTCTGTCCTTACGCCTCTCCGCTCTTCGGACCTCGGCAGTCCTTCCGACCGCAGGGCCCCCCTCCGGCCCCCCTCGGGGCCGTTGGAGACAACGACAACGGCAGGAACGGCGTCGCTCGCTTACGGAAACGGCCCTTGGGGCAAAGCTACCCCCGGATCAGGGAGAAGAGGCCGTGGCTCAGGGCCATGACCAAGATTCCGGCCACGACGTTGCCCATGAAGACGGCGGGAAAGGCGAAGCGGAAGCGCATGCCGAAAAGCGCCGCCAGGAGGCTGCCCGTCCAGACGCCCGTCCCCGGCAGGGGAACGGCCACGAAAAGGAGCAGCCCCCAGGCCCCGTACCGCTCCAGTCTCCCTCCGTTTTTCAGCAGAGTCCTCTCCGTCAGCCTGTCGATGCGCGCCTTGAGAAAGGGCGTCCTCTTCAGCCAATTGAAGACGGGCACGACGGCCAAAAGAATGAAAGGCACGGGCATCGTGCTTCCCGCAAGGCTGATCAGCGCCGCTTCGAGAGGGGCCATTCCCAGCGAGATCCCCATGGGGATGGCCCCTCGAAGTTCGATGATCGGCAACGCCGCCGTCAGAAAGACGGCCCACTCGAGGGGGAAAAAACCGAAAAGCTCCCTGGCGAAAGACTCCATGCCCCTACGTTCCTCCATCTCCGATATCCATGATCCTCTTTCCGCGAAAGGCGGAAGAGGTCTCTCCTGCCCAGCCATTGTAGTGGGGCCAGCCCCGTCGAACAAGCCCGCTTGAGGCGACCCGAAGCCGCACCCGTCCACTCATCGCGTCTTTCGATCCGGAACAACCTTTCGCCTCTCCGGCCACCTCCTGCCGGATCGGCGAGGTTGCCACTCTTTTTGCCCGTGCAGGGGCCCGGCAATACCCCTCCCGACTCGCTATACGCCATACAAGGTTCCTTTTCGCCCCGCCGGGGAAACTTTAACTCTTTTTTCGGTTGTATCGGAAGCCTGTTTGCCGTATGCTTTACACAAAAAAAAACATTTCCGTTCCATCACCTTGAGAATCGTTTCGAGAGAGGGGAAAAACGATGAGCGACAAGGAGATCTGGATCACCACCCGCGGAGGCGACAGGGGAAAGACGAGCCTCGGCGACGGGACCCGCGTCGACAAGGACCATCCGAGAGTGGAACTCTACGGCACCATCGACGAATGCCAGGCCGCCCTGGGACTGGCCCGGGCCACGGCCTGCGCGCCTGAGCTCGCCGAAAGCATTCTCGAACTGGAGACGGACCTCTACGGCGTCATGGGCTATCTGGCCCTCTACCCCGGCCAGAAGGAGCCCGACGCGGAAAAGCTGGACGCCATCGTCCTCAAGGTCAAAAATATCGTCGGCACCCGGTTCCAGTTCGTCCGGCCCGGCGACAGCCCCTCCGGTGCGGCCCTCCACATGGCCCGCACCGTCGCCCGCCGGGCCGAACGGGCAGCCGTGGCACTCTTCCGGACGGAAGAGCTGGACGAAAGGGCCTACGCCTACATCAATCGCCTCTCCGACGCCATCTACGCCCTCTCCCTCTGGACCGATCACGTCTGTCGGGCCGGCGGGAACTGACGCGCGGCAAGGAGGAACGACAGAAATGGACAGCCCCCTCTCACCGGCCCGGAACACCGACCTGAGACAGATCGTCTACGAAAAAATCAAGGAAGCCATCGTCAACGGCATCATCCCGCCGGGACAGCGCCTCAGCGAGGTCGAGCTGGCCGATCAGCTCGCCGTCTCCCGCACTCCCGTCCGTGAGGCCATCCGTCAACTCGCCCAGACGGGGCTGGTCGTCCTCATCCCCCGCCGCGGAGCCTATGTGGCCCTTCCCACCGTTCAGGACGCCCTCGACCTCTACGAGCTGCGCTCGGGACTGGAACTGATCGCCATGGAGCGGGCCTGCAAGAACCCCCCGCTGGAAGAACTTCAGGCCTGCCTGTCCATCTTCAGGAATGCCACCGACGCCATTCCCGTCACCGTCTTTCTCGAAGGGGACCGCCGTTTCCACGCCGCCATCAGCGCCGCCTCGCACAACCGATACCTCCAGGAAGTCCTGGAGAACATCTCCGACCAGATCAACCTCTGCCGTCACTACTCCGTCGTGAAACTGCCCCTCGGCACCTCCTCTCTGGAGCATGTGACCATCATCGAGGCCATGATGGCCGGCGACAGGGACAAGGCCGTCGCCACCCTGAGAGATCACCTGGCCCGTGCGCGGGACGCCCTCGTCGAGGTCCTGCGCCTCCACGACAGCGAAAGGGCCTGAAAAGGAACGGGGCGCGACGTCGCCGCGACGCCGCGCCTGTCCCGACAAAGCCCCACAGAGAAAGGAAAACCGATGACCTTCTTCCTTTACAAGCTCGCAGGAAGTTTCGCCACCCCCCCGGGCCTCATCGTCGCCCTTCTTCTCCTCTGCGCCCTCATGGCCTTCCGAAGGCCGCGGAAACCGCTCCTGGGGTCATCCCTGCTCCTCCTCACGACCTTGCTCTACCTGCTCTCGGCTCCCGCATCGAGCCGCCGTCTCCTCGCGCCTCTGGAGGACGTCGAATCCACCCTGCCCGAGGCGGGACATCGTGCCGCCATCGTCGTCCTCGCCGCAGGCGTCTGGGAGGGAGCCGACGGAGAGCGGGAACTCAAACCCCACACCCTCCAACGCCTCGTCGGAGCCTGGGAGCTGGCTCGAAACCGGAGCTGGCCCATCATCCTCTCCGGAGGCTCCCTCCGCGGAGGGGACGAAACCTTGGCCGAAGCCATGGCCCGGCGACTGATCCTATGGGGCTTCCAAGGTCCCCTCGTCCTCGAAGGCCGATCTCGGACCACCTGGGAAAACCTGGCCCGATCGGCGCCTCTGCTCGCGGCGGAGGCGATCACCGACGTCGTCGTCGTCACCCATGCCTACCATATGAGACGAGCTCTCCTCAGCGCCGGGAAAGCCCTTCCCGGCCTGACCCTCCACGCCTGGCCCGTGGGACGCCTGGCCGACGGGAGGACCCCTACGGCCCTCGACCTGCTTCCCGACGGGAGCGCCCTTTTTCAGTCCTGCCTCGCCCTCCGGGAATGGCTGGGGCTGATGGCCTACCGTCTCTACCTTTGAAAGAGGGCTCGCCGAAGGATCGCTCATCCCTCTCTTTCTTCGGACATGACGACCGGGTAAAGGCGACAGAACAGGTGCCAGTGATTCCCTCCGGGGAATGGACAGGCGTAAAGGCGGAGGGGAGCCCAGGGGCTCCCCTCCGCCTTTACGCCTCCGCGACGAGTGCGGGATTACTGCTTCTGAAGCTCTTCGATGCGGGCCGAGATCTCGCGGATCTCCTGCTCGATCTCAACCAGCTTGGCCTGGAGCTCGCCCTTTTCGCCCGAGAGCTTCTCGACACGCTTCAGAAGGCGGTCGAGCTCCAGGCGGGCCATGGCCTTGCCCTGATAAAGGGCCTGAGGATCGTCCTTGTAGATGTCCCATACGAAGGTAACCTTCCGCCTCCCGTCGGCGGCGGGAATGGCACCGCCGTCGAGTTCCAGCCGGAGGGTGTTGACGCCCTCGAGTAGATCCTTGCCCTTGTCGTCGTAGCGGGGAAAATAGACATAGCCGTCGAACTTGCCGTTGAGCTTGAAGTTGAAGCGTCTGTCGAAGTCGACGGGCTCGTAGGATTTCTTGCCGATCCAGAGCTTGATCTGCTTGTCGAAGGGAGCCATGCGGAGGGCCGAGCCGCGGTTGTCGAAGGAGAGGTGGATGGCTACCTGCTCCTGGAGATTGAGCGTGCTCAGCAGCTGATAGCGGTAGCGGTCCGTCTCGTCGGCCGTCCAGAGATTCTTGTCGGCCTCGCTCTGGATGAGGGCCTCGACGTACTGGGCCGAGCAATAGACGGCCGTGATGTCGGTAAAGTTGCCGTAAGAGGCATCTGCCACGTTCTGGATCCGTCCCCACTGCTTGACGGCCGCCTCAAAAGGAGTGGCCCCCCAGGCGGGCAGGGCGAAAAGGCAGAGAATGGAAAGAGTCAGGGCTGTCGCGGTTCGTCTCATGGCGTCGTGCCTCCTGTTCGTTCTTGTCAGAGCGTCGCCATTATACCCCAGAGGGGAAGGAGAAAGCCACAAAAAAGGGAGAGCCCGAAGGCTCTCCCTTTTTATGCTCCTTGGATCGGCTTAGAACTTGACGTGGGTGCGGAAGCGAACGACATGGTCGTCGCCCGTCCGGGTGCCGGCGAGGGTGCTGTCGCCCCAGTCAACATCATCGTAGGAGAGCTCGAACATGACAGCCGGCGTGTGCTGGTAGCGGACGCCGAAGGTCCAGTTCTTGGCGTCGTCGACGCCGGTGGTGTCGTACTCGGCCTGGAGGTAACGCTCGAAGGTGGTCCACTTGTCGTTCCACTTCTGGGTGAGGTAGGCGAAGAGGATATCGGTCTCATCCCAGTTGCGGTTGATAAGCACGGAAGCACCGTAGGCGTCGTAGGCGAACGCGTCGCCGGCGTTGTTGGCGTTCCACACGTTGAAGCCCTCATCGAGCTTGGCGTATTCGAGCCAGAGGCTGGTGAAGCCGAAGGCCTCCTGCTTCACGTCGACGATGGCCTTGAAAGCCTTGGGACTGTCCTCGTTGGCACGGTAGGCCGTGTCGAGGTCCTCAACGAAGTAGGCGCCCTTGAAGGCGATGTTGGGGTTGAAGTTGAAGGCGAAGTCGGCCCAGTAGACGGACTCGTCCTGGTTCAGACCCAGGCCGTTGGGATCGTCGTAGCTCTTGGCCAGGCCCTGGAGGGCGAAGCGGAACTGCTCGTTGAAGTTGAAGTTGGCCCGCAGACCGTAGAGCATGTAGTCGCCGTCGCCGACGAGGCGGTCGTCGTTGTGGGCGACGATGGCCTGGACGTCAGCCATGCCAAAGTCCTTGGCGAACCAGAAGCCCTTGACGGTGATATCGGTGAACCAGGCATCCTCGTCGACATAGAGACCGGACTCGTCTTCCCAGTCGAAGAGCCACTGGCCGGCCGTCATGGTGATGTCGTAGCCGAGCTTCATCTCGACGTAGTAGCGCTGCCAGCTGAGGTTGCCGCTGGAGTTGCCGATACGGGCGACGAACTTGGTGTTGTCGTCGATCTGCTTGCTGATCCACAGACGGTAGCGGTTGAGGTCGAACTCGGTGTCGCCCTTCAGCGTGTACTCGTCATCATACTGACCGGACTCGCCGGCCCACTTGGCATCGAAGCGGAACTCGCCCCAGAGCTTCCATCCGCCGAGGTTGTCCTCGAGGACGGCGACGCGGCTGTCGAGCTCGTCGACCTTCACGCCGAGGGCATCGAGCTCGTCCTTGAACTCGACGACGAGCTTCTTGAGCATCTCCACATCCTGCTTGCTGGCCTTGTCCATGTCGACGACGGCCAGGGCGCGGGCCACGAGGGTGGCGAGCTCGTAGCGGGTCATGGGCTGGTTGCCCTTGAAGGTGCCGTCGGGGTAACCGGTGATGACGCCGTGGGAGGTGAGCTGGCTGACGGCATCATAGGCCCAATGATTCATGGGAACATCCATGAACGGATTGGCGGCAAGAGCGGGAGCGGCGAAGGCCACGAGAACGGCCACGGCCACCAGAGCAAAGAACTTTTTCATTCGTGTGCAACCCCCTTGAGTTGTGTTTTTATCTGCGGCCGAAGGGGCCTCGGTCGAGAGGGGGGATGACGGCGAAGTTTCCTCGTTTCCTTTCCGCATCGTCCCATCGCGCCTCGTGCACCTCTTCGGTCCGTCTTCGCCGCCCGCTACCTCGTACTGGCTGGGGGTTGTCGCACCTCCTTTCCTGCCGTCGGAGATCATCACGGGCTTGGAAGCCTTGAAAAGCATCGTTGTTTCGGGGTCCTGATTGTCATGATCCGGTAATTCTACTGAGAGCGTACCGCTTCCTGAAGATCCTACCTCATCGGTAGGCCCGAGCCAATGGGACTTCAGGCTCATTTCACTGCCGACAAGGGATGTTCAATCGTCATCGTCAAAAAGGGAGCCCCCCGCTGACCGGGAATTGCCCCGATACCGTCGTCTTTACATGAAGGGTTTCGGCCGAAAAGCGTCCCGAAGCTCTCGGAACTCCCCGTCCTGCCTGCGCCAAGAGGGTTTTGACCTGGGACTGCGGACATCCTTGCCGCAGTCGGGACAGGGCCACTGTCCCGACCGACCTCCGGCAGTGACGTCGACGGCAAGACCGGGGAACGTGAACCCGCCCCTCACGGGGCGGTAGCCCCATCGGTTCGTGTTCCCGGCAAGGGGCCAAGCCCCTTCGGAGACTTCGCGAAAGGCCTCGCTGGCAGGCCTCTTCTCCTTCCGATTCGGCGGAGACACCACAAAAGAGGCCGCGCCGTTCCTTGCGGAAGGAAAAGGGCGCTGTAGCCGGCGGAGACCGGCCTTTCCGGGGCGCGCCACAGGAAGAGACTGCACGATGTCCGGGCTTTTATGCTAGCATGAGCCCATGTTTTCGGAGGTGATCGCCATCGAAAAGGTCATGCCGACGAAAAAGTTCCGTCTTCTCTTCTGTTCCGACGCCCTTCTCGTCGACGGCGTCACGTCCTACATCCTCCACGTGGGGACGGCCCTGTCCCGGGCGGGCCACGACGTGGCCGTTCTGGGGCGCTGGGCCGGTCAGGGATTTCAGCGCCGCTACCGTGGCGAGGGGATGACCGTCTTTTCCTGTCCCTCGCCGACGGTGGGCAACGCCTGGTTCGACGCCAAGGCCAGGGCCTTCGATCCCGACGTCATCCTCACCGATTCGCGCCGATCCTTCCCCCTGGCGACGCGGCTCAAGAAGGTGACGGGCAGGCCCGTCGTCACCTACTTCCTCGACCACCTGGAGAAGACGGACCGGCCCGGAAGGGACATCGCCTCCCTCGTCCGATGGAGCGACGCCTGGGCCGTGGCCGAGGAGCCGATCCGGCGCTCCCTCGTCGAGGCCGCGCCAGGCTTTCCCATCTTCCGATTGCCCCGCCCTCTCGACGTGGCCGTCGCAGCCGCCCCTCTCCCGGAGCGCGACCCCTTCCGCATCGTCTTCTTCGGCCGTCTCAGCGGCTACAAGACGCCGGGGATGTTCCACCTTCTCGATCGCATCGGGGACCTCGACAGGGCCATCCCCGGCTTCGAGATCGCCGTCGTCGGCGGCGGCGGCTGGCGCCTCCTCCGCTTCCGGGCCCTGGCGGCGAAGATCAACCGCCGTCTGGGCCGCCGCGCCGTCGTCGTCGCCGGGACTCAGATCGATCCCAGGCCCTGGCTGGCCAAGGCCTGTCTCGTCTGCGGCGGCTCCACGTCGGCCATCGAGGCGGCCCTCTCGAAACGTCCCGTCGTCTGCTTCACCGGCTACTGGTTCGGTCAGGTGACGGGCGACAGCGTCGACGAGGCCCTGGCCTGCTATTTCGGCGAGCGAGGCGGCAGAGGGCATTTCAGCGATCCGGCCCTGTTCGACCGTATCGTGCCCGAGATCGTCGGCGTCCACGAGAGGTACGACCGGCTCCCGGCCGACCTGGAGACGATCGCCTCCCGTCTTTCGCCCCATTTCGACTCGTCCGAGACGATACGGTCTTTTTCCGCCCTTATGGACGCCCTCTCCTCCTGAGCCTCTTCCACAGCCGCGAGAGACGGCGACGGGCCAGATAGGCGGCGACGGCAAACTTCAGCTCCGGAAACTCACGGGCCCTCTCGCGGTAGTAGCCCTCCAGCAGGAGCCAGTCCCGTTCCCGGAAGGACGACGAGTCCTGTCCCCCGTGGACGCGGTACTCCCAGAGGACCTCGTTGACGTAGGCCAGAGCTCCCGTCCGGGCCATCTCCGTCAGGAGGACGACGTCGACGAGCTGGCCGAAATCGGCCCGGACCGTGGCCCGGGCCGCCGCCTGAGAGCGGTAGACGACGGAGGGGAAGGCCATGAAGGTCTTCGTATAAAGGCGCACCATGGCGGGCAGGTCGGGAAAAATCTCCCGGTCTTCCCGCCTTTTCGGGTTGTGAAGACACCCACTCATCCGCCGCCCCTCCCCGTCGATCTCCCAGGCGTTGCAGGCGACGGCGACGACGCAAGGGTTTTGGGCGAGGAAGGCCGTCTGGCGCTCCAGGAAGGAGGGGCAGAGGCGGTCGTCGTCGTGCATGACGTAGAGACAGTCGCTGCCCTCGCCGCCCTGGGAGAAGGCTCGGGCCAGGTTCCAGTGGACGCCCCGGTTCGTCTCCGAGCCCCGCCACAGGACCTGTCCCGATTCGATCCAGGGCCGGACGGCCTCGGCGACGGATTCGTCGCTGCCGTTATCGAAGACGAAGACCTTCCGGGGAACCTTGATCTGGTCGAAGAGAGAGGCGACGGCCTCCCTGAGGTAAGCGCCTCGGTTGCAGGAAAGGATGGCCACGTTGACGGACAGGTCCATTCAAAGTCCCTCCCGGGGGTCGTCTTTTCTGGGATCCATGCGGTTCAGCCCCTGACCGAAGGCCATTTTGGGAAAGGTGGCGGCCTGGGGGGGGATGGCGGCGACGAGAAGGGCCGGTCGGTCCCGGTCGGCCCAGAGCCACTTCAGGGCCTCGTCGAGCCGGACCTCGTCGCGGACGGTGCGGGAAGGGATGCCGTAGGCCCGTCCGATGGCCTCGAAGTCGGGAGCGTCGTAGCCCCAGACCGTGCCGGGATAGCGGCCCTCGAAATAGGCCTCCTGGAACTGGCGGACCATGCCGAGGGAGCGGTTGTCGAAGATCACGATCTTGAGGGGAAGGCCGTTGCGGACCACCGTCTGGAGCTCCTGGATGTTGCACTGGAAGCCCCCGTCGCCGGCAAGAACCATCATGGGCGCCTGGGCGGCGATGCCGGCTCCGATGGCGGCGGGCAGGGCATATCCCATGGCCCCCATCCCTCCCGAGGAGAGGAAGGGACGTCCCTCGACGGCCAGGGACTGGGCGGCCCACATCTGATGGGCTCCGACGTCGGTGACGAACCCCGCGGCGGGACCCGAAGAGGCCAGACGGGCCATGAGGCGGTTGGGGTGGATCCCCTCGGGAAGTTCCAGCTCCTCCGTATCGGGCCAGAGTTCGCGCATGCGGTCGATGCGTTCCAGCCATCGCGGCCAGCCCCGGACCGGTCCCAGTCCTTCGAGAAGGGCCGGGACGACGTCCCTCAGGTCGGCGACGAGGCCTTCCGTGGGGCGGACCCGTCCGCCCAGCTCGTTCCCGTCGATATCGACCTGGAAGATCTTCTTGCCTTTCTCGAAAGCGGCCACGTCGACGCCCGTCTGCCTGATGTCGAGGCGGCTGCCGAAGACGACGAGAAGGTCGGCCTCGCTCAGGGCCCGATTGGCCCAGCGGTTGCCGTAGGTCCCGATCATTCCCGAGGCCAGGTCTCCGCATCCTTCGAGAAGGCCCTTGCCCATGAGGGACCAGACGGCGGGCAGGCGGAGACGCCGGACCAGTTCCGACAGGCTCCGGGCCGTTCCGGAACGGGCCACGCCGTTGCCGACGAGCAGGAGGGGACGCTCCGAGGCGTCCAGGGCCCTTCCGAGAGAGGACAGAAAGAGGGAGAGGGTCTTTCCGTCGACGGAACTCTTCTGCGGTTTTGCCTCGTCCTCGCCTCCGAGGGGCGGGCGCCTGTCGTCGATCTCCTGGCGCTGCAGATTCATGGGCAGATCGAGGAGGACCGGTCCCGGCCTTCCTTTCGAGGCCAGATCGAAGGCCCACCGGAAGAGCTCGGGGATCTCCTCGGCCGAGGCGGCCTGTCGGGCTCCCTTCGTCACGGGAGTGGCCATGGCGACGATATCGGTCTCCTGGAAGCCCAGCTGACGCAGGGGACGTCCGCGGCTCGACTCGTCGGTATTGACCTGTCCCGTGATGAAGACGGCGGGAATGGAGTCGAAAAAGGCCGTGGCCACCCCTGTCAGGAGGTTCACCGCTCCGGGTCCGCTCGTGGCCAGGGCCACTCCGGGGAGCCCCTTCACCTGAGCCCAGCCGCAGGCGGCCAGGGCGGCGGCCTGTTCGTGGTGCATCGTCACGATCCGGCTTCTGCCGCAGCGGTAGAGGGAATCGACGAGGTGCGTCGTCATGCCGCCTATCAGTTCGAAGACGACGTCGACGCCCCTTTCGGCCAGGAAGTGGGCGATCCAGTCGCTGCTTTTCACGGGAAGGTCCCTCCGTTCCAGATCCGCATCCGCTCGACGGACGTTTCGAAATCGACGGTGGGCCTCAGTCCCAGCTCCCTCTCGGCCCGCTCCGTCGAGGGGACGTAGCGCAGAGCCCCGTCGGGACCGCCCTCGACGACGACTTCGCAGCGCAAAAGGCCGGCGACGCGTCGGGCCGCCTCGATCAGACGGAGAGGAAGAGGCGACCCCACGTTGTAGCAGCGCCCCTTCCGGCCACGCAGGAGAAGGGTCAGGAGCCAAAAGGCCATGTCGGCGCCGTCGAGATAGGAACGGACAGGCTCTCCCGTCCCCCTGACGCGGATCGGCCCTCCGGCCAGGCCGTCGCCGACGAACTGGCCCAGGGCGAAACGTCCGCCGAGGGGGAGAAAGGGACCGGAGAAGGCGAAGGCCCTGGCGACGACGACTTCCGTCGGCGTCGCAGCCGTCCTGGTCAGGGCCACCGTCTCGGCCCAGCGCTTGGCGTTGCCGTAGAAATCGCTTCCGCAGCTGTCGGGCGCCCCTGGAAAGGATTCTTCGATTCCGGGACAGTCCGCCGGCTGAGGGCCGTAGACGGCGCCGGAGCTGACGAAGACCATCCGCTCCGACCCCGTCGCAGCGCCCCGAGAGGCCACGCGGTCGACGCTCCTGACAAGGATCGCTTCGAGGGAGGCCCGGTCCCCTCCGACGGAAACGTCGCCGGCGGCGTGGACGATCAGGTCGGCTCGGGGCAGGGGGGACGAGGGATCGGTCAGGTCACAGACAACCGCCTCCAGAGGCGAGAGATCCAGATAGCCTTCGAGTCTCTCCCTCAGCCGCTCGGGACGTCGGGCCAAAGCAAGAAGCCGCAGCGGGACTCCCCTCTCGGCCAAGCGCAGCAGAAGGGCCGAGACCCAGGTCCCGACGAAGCCCGACGCGCCCGTGACGAGGACCGTCCGGCCCCGGAGTTCCGAAAGAAGGGCCTCTCCGTCGTCGACGATCGGGTCGATCCAGGTCCGTAGAAGGTCAGGCCGAGACACAGAGCGACTCCAGGGCCTCGACGATGGACGTCATTCGCGTCCCGTCCAGGCCGGGGTAGACGCCGATCCAGAAGGTGTCTTTCATGATCCGGTCCGTCGTCGCCAGATCGCCGACGACGCGGTAGCCCTGGCCGGAGGCCCGCATGGCGTCGAAGCAGGGATGTCGGAGCAGGTTGCCGGCAAAGAGCATGCGCGTCTGGATGCCCTTCGCTTCGAGATGGGCCACGGCCCCGTCACGGCTGAAGGGCGCTTCGGGTCGGACCGTGAGCAGGAAGCCGAACCAGCTCGGATCGGTCCCCTCCGTCGCCTCGGGAAGGATGAAAAAGTCCTCCCATGGCTTCAGGGCCTCCCGGAGGATCTTCCAGTTCCGGCGCCGGGCCTCGACGAAGGCGGGGACCTTCCTGAGTTGGGCCACTCCGATGGCGGCCTGGAGGTCGGTGGCCTTCAGGTTGTAGCCGAAGTGGGAGTAGACGTATTTGTGGTCGTACCCGCGAGGCAGGGTGCCGAACTGGCCCGAGAAACGGCAGCCGCAGAGGTCGTCCGTGCCCGAGGGACAGCGGCAGTCCCGTCCCCAGTCTCTCAGGGAAAGGACGACGCGGTGGAGGGCTTCGTCGCTGTCGCAGACGGCTCCTCCCTCGCCGGTGGTCATGTGATGGGGCGGGTAGAAGCTCGACGTGGCCAGGTGGCCCAGGCTGCCCGTGAGGCGCCAGGCGCCTCGGAAGAGGACGCGGGAACCGAGGGCGTCACAGTTGTCTTCGATGAGCCAGAGGCCGTGGCGGTCGCAGAAGGTTCGGACGGCCTCCACGTCGAAGGGGTTGCCCAGGGTGTGGGCCAGGAAGACGGCTTTGGTCCGGTCCGAGAGGGCTTCGTCGAGGGCGCCCGCGTCGACGTTGTACGTCGGCAGCGTCACGTCGACGAAGACGGGGACGGCGCCGAACTGGACGAGGGGAGCCACCGTCGTCGGGAAGGCGGCGGCGACGGTGATGACTTCGTCGCCGCGCCCTATGGCCCGATCCCCCAGAGTCGGCGACGTGAGGGCCATGAAGGCCAGGAGGTTGGCCGACGAGCCCGAGTTGACGAAGGCACAGCGCTCGACGCCCAGATAGCGGGCGAAATCGGCCTCGAAGGTCGCGCTCCACGGGCCCGACGTGAGCCAGAAGTCGAGACAGGCCTCGGCGAGGGCCTTCATTTCCTCCCCGTCGAAGACGCGGCCGCCGTAGGCGACGCGTTCCCCCTCGCGGCGGGGCTTGGGCCGATGGACTTCGTCGTAGTAGGCGCCGACGAGGTCGAGAATCTGGGCTTTCAGTTCCTCTTTGCGGCTCATGAGACCCTCTTCCCCCTTTCGTAGTCGGCGATCTGCGTCAGGCAGAGCGCCTGAAGGTCTTCGCCTCTCAGGTAGGCCCTGTGCCAGTCGACGGTCCGCCGCAGGGCTTCCACGAGGTTCCAGCGAGGCCTCCAGCCCAGTCCGCTGCGGGCTTTGGCGCAGTCCAGCCGCAGGTAGGCCGCCTCGTGGAGGCCGTCGCCGCAGGAGGAACGGTCGTAACGGCCCTCCCCCCACAGGGCGCAGAGACCTTCGACGAGACGCTCCACGGGCCAGTCGTCGCCCTCGGCGGGACCGAAGTTCCAGGCCTCTCCCCGGTCCGGTCCCTCCTCGACGAGGCGTCTGCCCAGGAGAAGGTAGCCCGACAGGGGCTCGAGGACGTGCTGCCAGGGCCGGATCGAGGCGGGGTTGCGGATCGACACGGGCCGCCCCTCGGCCAGGGCCTTGAGGCAGTCGGGGACGAGGCGGTCCGACGCCCAGTCGCCGCCGCCGATGACGTTGCCCGCACGGGCCGTGGCGACGGCGACGCCATGGTCCCCGTACCGCTCGGGCGGGAAGAAGGAGCGCCGGTAGGCGGCCGTCACCAGTTCGGCGCAGGCCTTGCTGCTCGAATAGGGGTCATGGCCGCCGAGAGGTTCCTCCTCGCGGTAGCCCCAGCACCACTCGCGGTTCTCGTAACACTTGTCCGTCGTGACGACGACGACGGAGCGGAGCGAAGGGAGGCTCCTGGCCGCCTCGAGGACCTTGGCCGTGCCCAGGACGTTGGTCGCGTAGGTCTCGACGGGAAGACGGTAGGAGTCGCGCACGAGAGGCTGGGCGGCCAGGTGGAAGAGGACCGAGGCCTCCGATCGGACCAAAGCCGACCGGAGACGATCCAGGTCGGCGATGTCGCCCGTCGTCGACGAGGCCAGCCGGTCCGCGACGCGGGCCGTCCCGAAGAGGCTGGGCTCCGTCGGCGTCGCCAGGGCATAGCCGTGGACCCGGGCCCCCAGCGAGGCCAGCCAGAGCGAGAGCCAGCCTCCCTTGAAGCCCGTGTGTCCCGTCACGAAGACGGAACGTCCCTCCCAGAAAACCCTGTCGGAGGGCGTCACGGCCAGACCTTCCAGGGCGCGTCGCCTCGCTGCCAGAGGTCTTCGAGGCCCATCTTGTCCCGCAGGGTGTCCATGGGCTGCCAGAAACCTCCATGACGGTAGGCCGCGAGCTGGCCTGATCGGGCGACCCGTTCGAGCGGCTCTCTTTCGAGAACGGTCCCGTCTCCGTCGAGGGTGTCGAAAAAGGCCGGCTCGAAGACGAAAAAACCTCCGTTGATCCAGCTTCCGTCGCCTTTGGGCTTTTCCCGGAAGCCCCGAACGATCCCCGCGTCGTCCATGTCGAGGGCGCCGAAGCGCCCCGCCGGCTGGATGGCCGTCACCGTGGCCATCTTGCCGTGGGAGCGGTGGAAGGCGACGAGCCTGTCGATGGGAACGTCGCTCACGCCGTCGCCGTAGGTGAGCATGAAGGGCGCCGAACCCACGTAGGGCCTGATCCGCCTCACCCGTCCCCCCGTCATCGTGTCGAGCCCCGTGTCGACGAGAGTCACTTTCCAGGGCTCGGCGGCGTTGGAGTGGACCGTCAGCCTGTTGCCGTCGCGGAAGTCGAAGGTCACGTCCGACATGTGGAGGTAGTAGTTGGCGAAGAACTCCTTGATCACCTGTCCCTTGTAGCCCAGGCAGACGATGAAGTCGTCGAAGCCGTAGTGGGAGTAGATCTTCATGATGTGCCAGAGGATGGGGCGACCGCCGATCTCGATCATCGGCTTGGGCTTGAGGTGGGACTCCTCGCTGATCCGGGTTCCGTAGCCCCCGGCCAGTATGACGACCTTCATGGCGATTCCCTCCGAACGGTCAGATCCATCATGGCGCTTCCGGAGCCCCGTCCACCATCCCGTCGGCGACGGTCCCGGCGAAGGCCTCCACGTCGAAGCGCCGCCCTTGGGGGCTGTCGAGGAAGGACTCGATGGCCCCGAGATAGGTCTCGTAGGTTCTTCGGTCCATGGCGCTCAGGAAACGGTGAAGCTCGTCGTGATCGGCGAAATCGCGCCGATCGATAAAGGTGCTTCCGTCGATCCAGTCCGTCACGTTCTCCCAACCCAGGTAGACGGGGACGACGCCGGCGAGAAAGCTGTCGAAGATCTTCTCCGTCACGTAACCGGCGATGGAACGGGCGTTCTCGTAGCAGATGGAAAAGCGGTAGTTCCTCATCGCCTCGCGCTTCGACGGCGCCACGCCGCGGTAGACGCGGCGGAGATCCTCGGCCGACACCAGGGCCTGGCGATGGCGCGCCAGCCCGAGGGGATCGTGGAGCGTCGCGTAGAGGAGAAACTTGAGGGCCTTGGAGCGGTCCTTACCCCAGCCGGGGCCGTAGAGGTCGAGGTCGCCGGGGTGATGGGCCGCGAACCAGCGGATCGTCCGGGCCCTTTCGGAATAGAGCTCCCGGGGATCGCGCTTGTACTTGTTGCTCGCCATGAGCACGCAGAGCCTCTTCCTGTCGAAGGAGCCCCGCTCCCGATCGCCGAGGGGATTGGGCCAGAAGTAGTGGCGGTACCTCTCCCCCGTCAGGCGGGGCGACCAGGTGAAGACGCGCCGGAACATGCGGTGCCTCACGAGATCCCAGTTGTGGCGCTTGATGATCTCGCACTCGAAGAGGACGAGATAGAGAGGCTTTCCCGAAGCGGCGGCCCGGGACAGGAAGGGATCGGAAGCCTCGGGCAGGTCCAGGAAGAGGAAACCGTCGAAGGCCTCGAAGGACCTCATGTCGGGCGTGTCCAGGCGATGGCCTCGAGATTCCAGCCTCTCCCGGAGACGGCGGAAAGGCGCTCCCAGATCGTCGCCTATGGAAAAGGCCGAAGGGTCGAAGAGGGCGTTCCTCTCGTTGAAGACCTCGTTGACGCTGTAGACGGCGAAATCGCTCATCGATCGACCCTCACGATATCGTCCTCGCCCAGATAGGGGCCGTTCTGGACCTCGATGATTTCGAGGGGAAGCCTGCCCGGGTTGGAGAGACGATGGAGCTGGTGCTTGCCGATGAAGGCGCTCTCTCCCTCGTGGATGAAGAATTCCCGATCGTCCTGGACGACCCTGGCCGTACCGCTGACGACGATCCAGTGCTCGCTCCGGTGGTGGTGGTACTGGAGGCTCAGGCTCTTGCCGGGGAGGACGCGGATGCGTTTGATCTTGACGCCGTCGCCCTCGTAGAGGATGCGGTAGTCGCCCCAGTGGCGGGCGCTCTCCGGCGCCTGCCAGAGCTCGCGGCGCCCCCGGGCCCTGAGGCTCTCGGCGATGTCGCGCACCTTCTGGGAGCTGCCCCGGGGAGCAATGAAGAGGGCGTCGGCCGTGTCGACGACGAGAAGATCCTCCACTCCCGAGGCCGCGACGAGGCGGCCGTCGCCTCTGATGAGGCAGTTGCGGCACTCTCCGGCCAGGACGTCGCCGACGAGGAGATTGCCCCTTTCGTCTTTGTCGCCGTGTTCGTAGAGGGCATCCCAGCTGCCCAGGTCGGTCCAGCCCGCGTCGAGGGGGACGACGGCGACGTTGTCGGCCCGCTCCATGACGGCCACGTCGACGGAAAGGGCCGGCAGGCCGGCGAAGGCCGCAAGCAGCGCCTCCCGGCCCCGGCGCATGAGGGCGCCCAGCTCGGGCAGGTGGCGGTCGAAGGCCGCCGCCATGTCGCCGAGGCGGAAGAGGAAGATGCCGCCGTTCCAGAGGTACTCGCCCGAATCGACGTAGGCCCTGGCCCGCTCGGCGTCGGGCTTCTCGACGAAGGCCGAGACTTCGCGCCACCGGCCCCGGGCCCGGCCGAGGCGAATGTAGCCGAATCCCGTCTCTGCCGCGTCGGGGACGATGCCGAAGGTGACGAGACGCCCGTCGTCACAGGCCTCGAGTCCCGCCTCGACGGCGTCGGCGAAGGCCCTTTCGTCGTCGATGACGTGGTCGCTGGGACAGACCAGAAGGGGCGTCGTCTCGTCGAGCCCCTCGTCGAGAGAGGCCGCCAGGGCCAGGGCGATGGCCGGCGCCGTGTTTCGCCCCGTCGGCTCGGTGAGGAGCAGCCCTTCCCCGTCGAGGCCGATCTGTCGGGCCTGGTGGAGGATCTGGGAATCCCAGCGCTCGCCGGCGACGACGCGGATCCGGTCGCCGCAGAGGGGCATGAGGCGCCGGAAGGTTCCCTGAAGGAGGCTCTCCTTCCCGGAGAGGGCGAGAAACTGCTTGGGCACCTCCTCGCGGGAGAGGGGCCAGAGGCGGGTACCGCCGCCTCCGGCGAGGATGACGGCCTGGAGAGGCGGCCTCATGACCGTCCCTCGGGGCCGAGGAGACGTTCCCGCTCGGCCCGGTACCAGCGGACCGTATCGGTTATGCCCTCCTCGAGGCCTATCGACGGGGACCAGCCGAGGGAGCGCAGGCGGGAGACGTCGAGGAGCTTCCTCGGCGTCCCGTCGGGCTTGGAGCCGTCCCAGAGGAGGGTCCCCTCGAAGCCGACGATTTTCGCCACGAGCCGGGCCAGATCGCCGATGGGCAGGTCTTCGCCGCTGCCGATGTTGACGAAGGTGGGACCGATCTCCCTCTCGAAGACGAAGAGGGCCGCGTCGGCCATGTCGTCGACGTGGAGGAACTCCCGCCGGGGACGCCCCGTCCCCCAGAGGGTGACGACGTCGGCACCGGAGCGCAGGGCGTCGTCGAAACGGCGGATCAGGGCCGGCAGGACGTGGGAGCTTCTCAGGTCGAAGTTATCGCCCGGGCCGTAGAGGTTCGTGGGCATGACGGAGACGAAGGGAACGCCGTACTGGCGATTGTAGTGCTCGCAGAGCTTGAGGCCGGCGATCTTGGCCACGGCGTAGGCCTCGTTCGTCGGCTCCAGAGGTCCCGTCAGGAGGTACTCCTCCTTCAGGGGCTGAGGCGCCATCTTGGGGTAGATGCAGGAACTGCCCAGGAAAAGCAGTCGTTCCACCCCCGCCGCCCAGGCCTCGTGGATGACGTTGACCTCGATGGCCAGGTTCTCGTAGAGGAAGGGGGCCGGGTTCTCGCTGTTGGCGACGATGCCGCCCACCTTGGCCGCGGCGAGGAGCACCGTCCCGGGTCTCTCGGCCCGGAAGAAGGCCCGCACCTGGCCCTGATCGGTCAGATCGAGCTCCTGGCGGGTGCGAAGAAGCAGGTCGTCGCGGCCGGCGGCGCGGAGTTTGCGCACCAGGGCCGAACCGACGAGCCCCCGATGGCCGGCGACGAAGATCGGGCCCTTCAGCATCGGTCTTCGATGGCGGGCGTCGCGTCGAATCCCGCCTTTTTGCAGGCCAGGTCGCGGCGGAAGAGGTCCAGGTCGGAACGGACCATCTCGTCCACGAGTTCGTCGAAAGAAACCTTGCGCTCCCAGCCCAGCTTCTCCTTGGCCTTCGTCGGGTCGCCCAGAAGAATCTCCACTTCGGTGGGGCGGAAGTAGCGACCGTCGATTTCGACGAGGATCCGGCCTGAACGGGCGTCACGCCCCTTCTCGTCGAGACCCTCGCCGCTCCAGGAGAGGGCGATTCCGGCGGCGGCGAAGGCCTTTTCGGCGAACTCCCGCACCGTGTGAGTCTCTCCCGTGGCGATGACGAAGTCGTCGGGCTCTTCCTGCTGGAGCATGAGCCACATGGCCTCCACGTAGTCTCCGGCGTGTCCCCAGTCCCGTTTGGCGTCGAGGTTGCCCAGGTAGGTCTTCTCCTGGAGGCCCAGGGCGATGCGGGCCGCCGCCCGGGTGATCTTGCGCGTCACGAAGGTCTCGCCGCGCAGAGGCGACTCGTGGTTGAAGAGGATGCCGTTGCAGCCGTAAATGCCGTAGGCCTCGCGGTAGTTGACGGTGATCCAGTAGGCGTAGATCTTGGCCGCCGCGTAGGGGCTCCGGGGGTAGAAGGGCGTCGTCTCTTTCTGGGGGATCTCGCGGACCTTGCCGAAGAGCTCGCTCGTCGAGGCCTGGTAGAAGCGGGTCCTCTTCTCCAGGCCCAGGATGCGGATGGCCTCGAGAAGGCGCAGCGTCCCAAGTCCGTCGCTGTTGGCCGTGTATTCCGGCGTCTCGAAGGAGACCTGGACGTGGCTCTGGGCGGCCAGATTGTAGATCTCGTCGGGTTGGACCTCCTGGAGGATCCGCAGGAGGTTGGTGGCATCCGTCAGATCGCCGTAATGAAGGCGAAATTGAAGATCTTCCTCATGAGGATCGCGATAGAGGTGGTCGATGCGCCCCGTGTTGAACAGGGAGCTCCGCCGCTTGATGCCGTGGACCTCGTACCCCTTGGCCAGCAGCAGCTCGGCCAGATAGGCCCCGTCCTGGCCGGTAATGCCCGTGATGAGCGCGCGCTTCGTCAATGTTTTGCCTCCCTCAGGGCCTCGCCGAAGTGGAGGCCCGCATCGTTCCTTCCAAGTATAATCCGAGAAGACCTCAGTGAAAGACGACCTGCCCGTAAAGGCCCGCCACGGACCGGGCCATCTCGGCCGTCGTCGTCACCGCCGCCCCGTCGAACCGGCTCCCCGGCCCTCCGTCGAGAAGGGCGGACAGGGCCTCGCGCCAGGCCTCCACGTCGCCGGGGGGGACGAGACCGCCCGACGCGAGGGGACGCAGCGCCTCCAGATCGGAGGCCACCAGGGGAAGGCCCATGCGGATCGCCTCGAGGGCCACGAGGCCCATCCCTTCGTGATGGGAGGGAAAGACAAGACAGCCGGCCTGGGCCATCCAGGCCTCCACGTCGTCGCGGAAACCGGCGAAAAAGACCCGTTCCGAAACTCCCAGAGAGCGGGCCAGAGCCTCGAACTCCTCCCGCTGGGGTCCGTCGCCGACCACATCGAGGCTCCAGGGCCGATTCAGGAGTCCCGAAAGGGCCTCGAGGACGACATCAAGTCCCTTAAGGCGAGTCAGGCGCCCCACGAAGAGGAAACGGGGATTGGCGGGAAAACCCTCCCCCGCCCAGCCCCTCCGAGCCGGCGGCAACCCGTTGGGGATGACGACGGTCCGCTCCGGCAGACGCCCTCCCAGATGGCGCCTCACCGCCTCGGAGACGCAGACGGCACCGTCGGCGCGGCGGAAGGGAGCGATGCCGCCGTTGAGAGAGTAGAGGGCATGGGCCGTCACGATCCAGGGGCGACCCGAGAGCGACGAGGCCCACCAGGCGATCCAGGCCGGAACCCTGGAGTGGGCGTGAAAAAGCTGCCATCCCTCGGTCCGGGCCCACCGGGCCAGACGAAGGGCGCAGAAGAATCCGGTCAGGAGGTTCTTGCGCTCCACAGGCAGATGCCGCACCGGCACCGCAGGAGGGAGCTCCGTCTCCAGCTTGCCTCCGGCCGTCACGAGAAGGACATCGTGACCGAGAAGGACCAGTTCGCGAGAAAGCCAGAGGACGTGACGCTCCACGCCGCCCTCGTCGAATTCGGGAACGATCTGCACGATCTTCACGGGCTTCCTCTCCTTCCACAGGCAACGTCCGACCCTCACGGAGGCCCTTCGGAGGCAGAGGATCAGCGGGCGTCTCTTTCGCGGCGGGGAGAAGACCCCTGTCTTCCCGGACGCAGCGCCCCACGATACGTCAGGGACACACCTTGCCACGATCTGCGACCCGACACAGGGCCGGGGGCGCGGACGCCTCCATCCGCGCCCCCGGATCCACCCCCTGACGAGACCTCTCTTTCAGCCCCTCCAGCGCTCGACGATCCAGGCGGCGGCCCGGCGGGCCTCGTCGAGAGGCTCGCCCCTCTGTGACGACGACGCGAGAAAAGCCTCGAGGTCGTCCTCGACCGTCAGATCGACGAGGGAACCGCGTTCGGCTAGGGAACGGAAAAGACGATCGAAACGGGGTGCTCCCGAGAGAGCGGATGAGGGAAGGAGACCGGAGGCGACGAGGCGTCCCACCCCTTCCTGAAAGGTCGCAACGACCCCGCCTCGACGGCGGGCCCGAAGAAGGCCGACACGAAAGCCGGCCGTGGCCGCCTCGGAAACCATGGAGACGGAATCGTCGGTGCAGATCACGTGAGTGGCCAGGCCCAGCATGGCCGGAACGGGGTTGGCCGCCTCCCGCGAGGCCAAAAGAAGCATCCGCAAGGAGGGACTGCCCGCGAAAAGGGCCTCCAGGGCATCGTCGGTTCCCTTTCCCGTCCGGCGCGACGTCGTCACATAAAGATCGGCGCCGAGACGCTCGGCCTGTGCCCTCACCGGAGCCAGCCTTTCCCGTGCCCAGGCGGCGTCGATCCGGTAGTTGCCGTCGCTGCCGCCCAGAAGAAGGGCCACGATCCGCTCCGACCGGGGAGGAACGGAACGGATCAGATCGGAAGCCGCTTCCTCCAGATCGGGGAGGTCGATGTGATTGGGCGCCCCCAGGGTGACGAAAAGGCGGTCGGACCCGATCGGGCCGTCGTGGGTGGGAACGACGGCAAAGTCGAAGGGGGCCGTTCCGAGGACGGAAGGGGTCATGATCACCGCCGAGCGGGAACCCTTAATCCGAGCCAGGGCCAGGCAGTAGGGCGCCGCCGAACTTCCCGCGGCAATAAAAAGAGTCTCCGGGCCGCCGACATCGTCGAGAGCCGCCAGCAGCTCCGTGCCCCCCGAGGCGACGAGCCAGGCGTGAGCCTCGTCGGCTGTCGCCGAAGGCAGTCGTCGCACGGCCATTTTAAGACAGAGGAAACGGCCCAGCCCCTTGAGAGCGGGAACGTCGACTTCCCTGACAGAGGCGGCAGAAAGCCGCGAAATCCAGAGAGCCAGGCCCCGCGCCTGATGGAGATGGCCCCGAATGCCGTCGCTGACGACAACGCAGCGGAGGTTGGAACCGGAAAAGTCCGGATCTGTCACGAGGTCCTCGCCCCTCTCTTGAAGGATCAGGGAAAGTTTAGCACAACCGCTCCCAGGAAGGCCCTGACCTCCCCGAAAAATCCTCACCGCCCCCAGGAAAGGTTCAGCGGGAGGGATTGGGGCCTCTTGCACGGGCTTCGCGAGATCTCCTTTCGGCAGCGGGCACCGACGCAGACGATCTCTTTTCGGGGGAAAAACCCGAAGGAGTGCGAGCGTCCTCCCGAAGGGGCGCATCGGAAGGACGGACCTCGCCCGCTCAGCCTCGTGTGTGAAAAGGAGTTTGGGGAGAGGGACGAGAAGAGGGGAGGTCCATAAAGGACCTCCCCTCTTCGTGAAGCTAGGTTTTCGGCAGCGACCTACTCTCCCGCGGGTTCCCCCCGGAGTACCATCGGCGCTGAAGGGCTTAACTGCCGGGTTCGACATGGAGCCGGGTGTCTCCCCTTCGCAATGGCCACCGAAAACCTATTCCTTATACCCGCTACATCACACAACCGTCAAAACCAGAAGCTGAACGATGACAAGGCCTCGGTGTATTAGTACCGGTCAGCTCAACGCATCGCTGCGCTTACACCTCCGGCCTATCGATCCCGTCGTCTACGGGACACCTTACCTGCTTGCGCAGAGGGGAATCTCATCTTGAGGTCGGCTTCCCACTTAGATGCCTTCAGCGGTTATCCGATCCGCACTTAGCTACCCGGCTTCTGCAACTGGCGTCACAACCGGTACACCAGCGGTGCGTCCACTCCGGTCCTCTCGTACTAGGAGCAGCTCCTCGCAAATTCCCTACGCCCATGGTGGATAGGGACCGAACTGTCTCACGACGTTCTAAACCCAGCTCACGTACCGCTTTAATGGGCGAACAGACCAACCCTTGGGACCTGCTTCAGCCCCAGGATGCGACGAGCCGACATCGAGGTGCCAAACCTCCCCGTCGATGGGAACTCTCGGGAGAGATCAGCCTGTTATCCCCGGGGTAGCTTTTATCCGATGAGCGACGGCCTTTCCACTCAGCACCGCCGGATCACTAGGACCTGCTTTCGCATCTGTTCGACATGTCTGTCTCACAGTTAAGCCACCTTATACCCTTGCGCTCTTATGGCGATTTCCATTCGCCTTGAGGTGACCTTCGCGCGCCTCCGTTACTCTTTGGGAGGCGACCGCCCCAGTCAAACTGCCCACCTGATAGTGTCCCGCTCCGCGCTTCAGCGGATTGCGGTTAGAATTCCAACAAAACAAGGGTGGTATCCCAACGACGGCTCCAACACCACTGGCGTGATGTCTTCTGCGCCTCCCACCTATTCTGTACATGCCTTGCCGAAATCCAGTGTCAGGCTACAGTAAAGCTCCACGGGGTCTTTCCGTCCCACCACGGGTAGCTGGCGTCTTTACCAGCACCACAATTTCACCAGGTCTCTCGCCGAGACAGCGCCCAGATCGTTACACCATTCGTGCAGGTCGGAACTTACCCGACAAGGAATTTCGCTACCTTAGGACCGTTATAGTTACGGCCGCCGTTTACTGGGGCTTCGGTTCAAAGCTTCGCCTTGCGACTAACCTCTCCCCTTAACCTTCCAGCACCGGGCAGGTGTCAGACCCTATACGTCGGCTTCACGCCTTCTGCAGAGTCCTGTGTTTTTATTAAACAGTCGCCTGGGCCTGGGTTCTGCGGCCGCTGCCTGCTCCATCAGCTTTGATTTTACCGGCGCGGCACCCCTTTTCCCGAAGTTACGGGGTCAACTTGCAGAGTTCCTTGGCGAGAGTTACCCTGTCCACCTTAGCCTGCTCAGCCAGCCCACCTGTGTCGGTTTGCAGTACGGGCACGCGATTCCTCCCTAGAGGCTTTTCTCGGCAGTCGGGCGTCAATGCCTTCGCTTCCGTGGAAGCTCCCCATCAGATCTCAGGGTTATGAGTCAGTGGATTTGCCTGCCGACTCCCCCTACCTCCTTGGACCGGGTATTCCAGCACCCGGCGCACCTAGCCTCCTGCGTCACCCCTTCGGTGTTAGCGTCCTCGCGCGGGGCAGGATTGTCTACCTGCTGTCCATCGACTACGCCCTTCGGCCTCGCCTTAGGTCCCGCCTAACCCTGGGCGGATCAACCTTCCCCAGGAATCCTTGGGCATCCGGTGAACGCGATTCTCACGCGTTTCTCGCTACTCATGCCGACATTCTCACTTCTCTGCAGTCCACAAGACCTTGCCGGTCTCACTTCTCCCCGCAGAGAACGCTCCCCTACCAATCAGGAGACCTCAGTCTCCCGAGTCCGAAGCTTCGGTTCTGTGCTTAGCCCCCTACATTTGCGGCGCAGAAGTCCTCGACCAGTGAGCTGTTACGCACTCTTTAAAGGGTGGCTGCTTCTAAGCCAACCTCCTGGCTGTCTGGGCACCTCCACATCCTTAACACACTTAGCACAGGCTTTGGGACCTTAGCTGTCGGTCTGGGCTGTTTCCCTTTCGACTACGAACCTTCTCGCCCGCAGTCTCACTCCCGCTTATCCAGTTCCGGTATTCGGAGTTTGGTTGAATTTGGTAGGACCCCAGTCCCCCGCATCCATCCAGTGCTCTACCCCCGGAACTTTCCCTCAGCGAGGCTGCACCTCAATGCATTTCGGGGAGAACCAGCTATCACCGCACTCGATTAGCTTTTCACTCCTATCCACAGCTCATCCGGGTCTTTTTCAACAGACTACGGTTCGGTCCTTCAGTCGGTTTTACCCGACCTTCAACCTGGCCATGGATAGATCGTGCGGCTTCGGGTCTACGCCATGCGACTATTCGCCCTATTCAGACTCGGTTTCCCTACGGCTCCGGACCTCTCAGTCCTTAACCTCGCCACGTAGCGTAACTCGTCGGCTCATTTTTCAATAGGCACGCCGTCACTCCCTCCGAAGAGAAAGCTCCGACTGCTTGTAGGCATACGGGTTCAGGTCTGTTTCACTCCCCGCCAGGGGTGCTTTTCACCTTTCCCTCTCGGTACTGCTTCACTATCGGTCACCGACGGTATTTAGCCTTGGACGGTGGGCCGCCCTGCTTCAACCGGAATTTCACGTGCTCCGGCCTACTCGGGGTATCTTCACAGGAAGGGGCTTCCTTTTCGCCTACGGGGCTCTCACCTTCTGCGGCTCGCTTTCCCAACACGATTCGGCTAAGGATGCCTTTTCTCACTTCCCGAGGTCGCTGCGGCTCCCTCCTGATGATCCCCACAACACCGATGACGCAACGACCGCAGTCTTGACACGTCTTCGGTTTAGGCTTCTCCCCTTTCGCTCACCACTACTCAGGGAATCTCTGTCGATTTCTTTTCCTCCGGCTACTGAGATGTTTCACTTCGCCGGGTGCCTCCCCCTTTACGAGGGTGACCGGATTCCTCCGGCCGGGTTGCCCCATTCGGGTATCTGCGGGTCAAGGGTCGCTTGCGCCTCTCCGCAGCTTTTCGCAGCTTGCTACGCCCTTCTTCGGCCGTCGGTGCCAAGGCATTCACCGTATGCCCTTATTACCTTGTCCTCGTTCAGCTTCTGCTTTCTTCGGTTGTCATGATGCGCGGGCTTTCTATGACCAGACAGGAGCGGCAGAGAGAGGCGCCCGTGGGCGCCGCGTAAGGATCAGCCTTTGGTCCGGGGCTTCCGCCCCGTTCCCGCTCTCCTTAGAAAGGAGGTGATCCAGCCGCACCTTCCGGTACGGCTACCTTGTTACGACTTCACCCTCCTTACCAGACGCACCTTCGACGCCTCCGTCCCTTGCGGGTTCGGCCGGCGGCTTCGGGTGCCCCCAACTCGGATGGTGTGACGGGCGGTGTGTACAAGGCCCGGGAACGTATTCACCGCGGCTTGGCTGATCCGCGATTACTAGCGATTCCGGCTTCATGCAGTCGAGTTGCAGACTGCAATCCGAACTGGGACCGGCTTTAAGGGATCCGCTCTGCCTCGCGACTTCGCTTCCCGTTGTGCCGGCCATTGTAGCACGTGTGTCGCCCTGGACATGAGGGCCATGATGACTTGACGTCGTCCCCACCTTCCTCCGGCTTGTCGCCGGCAGTCCACTGAGAGTCCCCACCTTCACGTGCTGGTAACTCAGCGTAGGGGTTGCGCTCGTTGCGGGACTTAACCCAACATCTCACGACACGAGCTGACGACAGCCATGCAGCACCTGTGCACGCTCGCTACCCGAAGGTAGCGTCCTTCACCTTTCAGATCCGTACCACGTGCATGTCAAACCCAGGTGAGGTTCTCCGGTTTGCATCGAATTAAACCACGTGCTCCACCGCTTGTGCGGGCCCCCGTCAATTCCTTTGAGTTTCAATCTTGCGATCGTACTCCCCAGGCGGAATGCTTAGCGCGTTAACTCCGGCACGGATAGCTCGCACTACCCACACCTAGCATTCATCGTTTACGGCTGGGACTACCGGGGTATCTAATCCCGTTTGCTCCCCCAGCTTTCGCACCTCAGCGTCAGTCTTTGGCCAGGAAGCCGCCTTCGCCACTGGTGTTCCTCCCGATATCTACGCATTTCACCGCTACACCGGGAATTCCACTTCCCTCTCCAAGACTCCAGTCTACCAGTATCGACTGCATTGCACCGGTTGAGCCGATGTCTTTCACAGCCGACTTAGCAAACCGCCTACGTGCGCTTTACGCCCAGTAATTCCGGACAACGCTCGGCCCCTACGTATTACCGCGGCTGCTGGCACGTAGTTTGCCGGGCCTTCCTCGTGCGGTACCGTCACTTCCTTCTTCCCGCACAACAGTGGTTTACGTCCCAAGGGACTTCTTCCCACACGCGGCGTCGCTGGGTCAGGGTTGCCCCCATTGCCCAATATTCCCCACTGCTGCCTCCCGTAGGAGTCTGGACCGTATCTCAGTTCCAGTGTGGCTGGTCGTCCTCTCAAACCAGCTACCCGTCATCGCCTTGGTGAGCCGTTACCTCACCAACTAGCTGATAGGACGCGAGTTCCTCCCTGGGCGGATTGCTCCTTTTCACCTCTCGGCCTATGGGGTTTTAGCGTCCGTTTCCAGACGTTGTCCCCCTCCCAAAGACAGATCCTCACGCGTTACTCACCCGTCCGCCACTGTACCCGATTCTCAGCAAGCTGGTCCTCGGACACCGTTCGACTTGCATGTGTTAAGCACGCCGCCAGCGTTCGTCCTGAGCCAGGATCAAACTCTCCGTTAGATTCCTTTGGAAATCTTTCAGAGCTCGACCTCGACCCTTACTTCTCTCTCTGCCTTTATTCTCCTGTCATGGTGCCTCGTGAACACCGCCGAATGCCTCAGCGGTGCAGGAGCTATGTTACAGGTCTTTTACGGAACTGTCAAACCATACTTTTTGTCGCTTCTGACGTCATTGCCAAAACAAAAAGTATAGTTAGGCTTATTTTAAAATCTTTTTCATGCGTATAGTTCGTCTAATCATGGCAACCAAGGGGAAGAATCCGAATGAATATCCGCCTTATGGGACGATCTTCCAGACGACCTTCGATACCTACCTTTCGCGCCTCGGCAGATCCTGCCCTCCTTTCGTTAGCCCATTCCGCCTTCGTCCTGCCGATCGCTTCTTCCACCACCGGCGGCAACGGAACCGCGATAGGCGAAGGGGGGGGGCTGGAATGCGGCGCACCGGATGCCGGACGGGCCCCTCCCGAGGGAACGTCAAGGCCCGGGGACGAGGCCGGATCGGCCCCGCCCCCGGGGATCCTCGGAAGTTCCGGCGCAGGGGAAGGGACCTTCTGTACCCTTCAGTCCAAAGGGACGGTGCCACTCGTCAGAGGAGGCGTCGCGCTCACCTCTACTTCGCCTCCAGGGCCACCGCGGTGAGCCAGGAGAGGGGTTTGTTGAAATGGGGCAGGAAGAAGAAGTCCACCAGAGCGAACTCGTCCACGGTCATATGCTTCTGGATGGCAAGAGAGAAGGTGTGTATCGCCAAGGTGTAGTCTCCCTTGGAGGAGATCTGGGCACCCAGGAGACGTCGGGTCGCCGCGTCGTAGACCACCTTGACCTTCACCCTGTCGCTGGAGGGCATGAATTCGGGGCGGCTCGCATCCTCCAGGAAACTGCTCTTCACGTCCAGCCCCCGAGCCCTGGCGACCGTCTCGGAGAAGCCCGTGGAGGCCAGATTGTAATCGTAGACCTTTATGGCGTTCGATCCCTGCACCCCCGGGAAGGGGACCTTGGGCTCCGCCACGTTCGCGGCGCAGAGGATTCCCGTGCGCACCGCGTTGGTAGCCAGGGCGATGTAGGCCGGTCCGTCGCAGACGTTGGAGCGGACCGCGACACAGTCACCGCAGGCCAGCACGTCCGCATCGGATGTCCGCATGTAGGCGTCCGTCAGAAGAGCGCCGTTGGGCAGGGTCTCCAGCTTTCCTCGGTAGAGGTCCGAATCGGGACGGAAGCCCACGCAGAGGATCACCAGATCCGCCTCGTATTCCCCCCTGTCGGTGACGACCCGACGAACCCGGCCCCGGCTGTCGCCGAGAAGCTTGAGCACCTTCTCGGCGGTTCGGACCTGAACGCCCCTTTCCCTCAGCCGCGTCTCGAGTTCCTCGGTGAACTCCGGATCGAAGTAGCTGCTCAGGACCCGGTCCGTCGCCTCGATGAGCGTCACCTCACGACCGAGACGCCGGAAGGCCTCCACAAGCTCCACGCCGATGTACCCCGCCCCGACCACGACCACCTTGCGGACCTCCGGAATTCTCAGCCGGTCGACGATGGTCTGGGCGTCCTGATAGAGCTTGGAGAACATGACCCCGTCCAGATCGACTCCCTCTATGGGGGGCATGATGGGCCTGGAGCCGGTGGCCAGGATCAGCTTGTCGTAGCGGTCCGCGAACGCCTCCCCTGTGGCCAGAATCGTACCCCGGACGGTCTTGGCGTCGAAGTCGACGGACGTGACCTCGCAGCCCATGTTGACCTTCACGCCCATCTCCTTCAGCCCCTCCGGCGTGGCGTAGAAAAGCCCCTTCGGATCCCGGATCGTGCCGCCCACCCAGAGGGCGATGCCGCAGGCCAGGAAGGAAATGTTGTCGCTTCGGTCGTAGGAGACCACCTCCGCCTCCGGGTAGAACTTCCGAAGATGGGTGACCGCTGCCGTACCTGCATGGTTGTTGCCGATGACGATGACTTTCATGTCTGAAACGAGCCCCCTTCGTCGCCAAGATGGAATCGTTTTTATTTTACGCCGCTCCTCGGAGAGGGACAATCGGGAAACCGCGCCTTCCGCCGCCGATCGACTCCATCGGGAGAGGACGGGCGCATCGGAAGTGGGCAAGCGCTCTCCCAAAAAGCGGGGCAGGAGGTCAAAAAAACGAAAATGCCCTTTTGCCTGCGCGGCCCCTTCTTTCGCGTCGCAACGCACCGTGCCGTCCCCCCGGCAACGACGTTCCGACCCCCTCCGGGAGGGGCTCCCGTCTCCCTTGCAGCCCCCGCACGCGAAACGGGACCCCTATTTGCAGGGTCCCGTTTCGCGTGCGCCGTTTCTCGTGCGGAACGCTCCCATGCCGGGAGGGACATTGAAGCTCCCCCACCCGGGATGGACGCCACGAGGCGGAAGGGACTCCGCCCCTGTCGGGAGGCCTCAGAGAGTCCCGTCTTCCTCTTCCAGCTCGAGAACGCCCTCCTCGTCGAGGAGGAGTTCCGACGGAGCGTTCGTCCTTTCCTCGTCGTCTCCGGCGGAGAGAGGCTCCTTGGGGAGGATCTCCAGGCCGATGCCCTGGGCCGCCTTGATGCGAACCGCCTCGATCACTTCCGTCATGAGGTCGGGATGTTCCATCAGGTAGGCGGAGACGTTGTCCTTGCCCTGGCCGAGGGTCTCGCCCTTGTAGGCGAGCCAGGAGCCCTTTCTCTTGATGACGTCGAGGTCTATGGCCATATCGAGAACGGCCATCTCCCGAGGGACGCCGCGACCGTAGATGAGAGAGGCATGAGCGGTCCGGAAGGGGGGGGCCTGCTTGTTCTTGACCACCTTGAGCCACAGCTCGTGGCCCTGAACCTCGTCGCCTTTGGTGATGGATTTGCCCCGTTTCACTTCGATGCGGACGGAGGTGTAGAACTTGAGCGCCCTGCCTCCCGTGGTGGTGTCCTGAGGACCGCCGTAACCCATGGTGGAGATTTTGGCCCGGAGCTGGTTGATGAAGATGACGATGGCGTTGCTTCTGGAGATGGCCGACGTGAGGCGGCGAAGGGCGTAGGACATGAGCCGGGCCTGGAGCCCCACCTGGGTATCGCCGATCTTTCCGTCGATCTCGGCCTGGGGCGTGAGGGCGGCGACGGAGTCGACGACGAGGATATCGACGGCACCGCTGCGCACGAGAGTGTCGAGAATGTAGAGGGCCTGTTCGCCGCTGTCGGGCTGGGCCACGTAGAGGGCCTCGACGTCGACGCCGAGGGCGGCGGCGAGACGGGGATCGAGGGCATGTTCGGCGTCGATGAAGGCGGCGACGCCGCCGGCTCTCTGCGCTTCGGCGAGGGCATGGAGGGCGACGGTCGTCTTGCCGCCTCCTTCGGGGCCGAAGATTTCGACGATCCGCCCCCGAGGAAGACCTCCGATGCCGAGGGCGACGTCGAGAGGGAGAATTCCCGTCGAGATGACATCCACCGTGGCCTTCTCCTGGGAGCCGAGGCGCATGATGGCTCCGTCTCCGAACTTGCCCTTGATGTCTTTGAGGGCCTCGTCAAGGATATCCTCACGCGTGAGTTGAACTTTCTTGGCCACCTGGGGCCACCTCCTTCAGGTCGAACACCCTCAGGGGACGGTAAAGCGGCCCCTGAGGCCTCAACGTACTGCTCATCAGGCTCAGGCTTTTCACGGCCCACTCGCCCCAGAAACGGTCGGGCAGAAGGGAGAGAATCTCCTGTCCGTCGCTTTTTTGTCCCTCTCGGAACCGGGCCAGGGTGAGATGGGGTGAGAAGGGACGCCGCTCGGGAGGAAGTCCGGCGGCGACGGCGGCCCCCTCCCCCCTGCGGGCCAGTTCGATCAGGCCGTCCGCGACGGGAGAAAGGCCGATCCATAGGACGCGGGGAGCGCCTCGGGACGGGAAAAGCCCCCGCCCCCGAAGGCGAAGGAAGAAGGGGGAGAGAGGATCACGGCGGAGGCTTTCGCCCAGATAGCCCTCGATCACCGCCCTTTCGCGGGAGGTGATCTCTCCGTAAAAACGCAGCGTGACGTGAAGGGATTCGACGGCGACGGGACGGAGGGCGCGTGGAAGGACCGCGGCGGCCCTTCCTATTTCCTCTTTGATTTTCTCGTCGATGGCGACGGCGAGGAAGCATCTCCGGCGGTCCTCCAAGGCGTCAACTCCGTTCAAGGGTTCGCCAGAGGGCTTCGAGGCCGACGGCGACGGTGGCGGAACGGATGGTCGCCCGATCAAAGCCGGAAAAGGTCCGCAAGAAGGCGCCGCTCCCCTCGCCCGTCGCCACGCCGAACCAGACGGTGCCGACGGGCTTTTCGGGCGAGCCCCCTCCCGGCCCGGCGACGCCCGTCACGGCGAGGGCCAGAGTGCTGCCGTAGAGGGTCCGGGCGCCCGCAGCCATGGCCCGCGCCGTCTCGGCGCTGACGGCCCCTTTTGCGGAGAGGATCTCATCGGAGACGGAGAGGAGGGCCTTTTTGGCTCCGTCGGCGTAACAGACGGCACTGCCCAGGAAGATATCCGACGAACCGGCCAGGGACGTAAGGGCACCGCCGATGAGGCCGCCCGTACAGGACTCGGCGCAGGCGACGGTCGCCTGCCGACGACGGGCCGAGAGGAGAAGGGCCTCCTCCGCCGAGAGAACGCCTCGCGGGAGGATGTCGCCCCCAAAGAGCCGATCGAGGGCCTCGTCGAGAGACGCGCCTTCGTTTTCGAAGGCGATGCGGATCGGATGGGGCCAGGGCCCCGTCACGAAAGGCTCTCCCCAGGCCGATCCCAGAGCCAGGAGGCGCTGCCGGACGAGGCTTTCCGTCCAGCCCAGGACGAGACGGCCCATCTCAGCCCCCGAAGAAGGCCGCCAAGCCGCCCTGAAGATAGAGCCAGCGCAGCGCAAGCAGAAGGCCGGCCGTCATGAGACCGCCGACGAGGTCGTCGGCCATGATCCCGACCCCTCCGGGCAGCCTCTCGGCCGCGTTGACGGGAAAGGGCTTGAGGATGTCGACGACGCGGAAGAGGAAGAGGGCCGGAAGGGCCATGGCCTGGGGCGTCAGGATCAGCGCCGTCCAGAGTCCGGCCACCTCGTCGATGACGATTTCGCCCGGATCGTCCCGTCCCATGTCCCGGGCACAGCGATGGGCGGCCCATGTCCCGGCGAGAATGACGAGAGGCAGGAGCCGGAGGAGGGGGGGAAAGAGGAGGACGGGGAGGAAGGCGGCCACGGAACCCACCGTGCCGGGCATGGAGGTCAGCCGTCCCAGCCCCCCGAGGGTGGCGATGTGAAAGGCCGTTCTGGAAGGTTCTGTCATGAGGGATTCACCTCTCCGATAAGGTCGTGATCCAAGGCCTCCGTGACGGTGACGGGAACGACGGCCCCGAGGGCAAGCCCTTTCGTCCGGATTTCGACCTCACCGTCCACTTCGGGAGCGTCGCGGAAGGAGCGCCCCCAGGCCAGGCCTTTCTCATCGTCGATCCGCTCGACGAGGACATCGAGAACGCGGCCGACGAAGTTCCGCTGACGCCTGAGGGAGATATCGAGCTGAAGGGCCATGAGGCGGTCGAGGCGCCCCTGGGCGACGGCCTTCGACGGCCTTCGGGGCAACCTGGCCGCCGCCGTTCCCTCTTCGGGCCAGAAAGAGAAGGCTCCGACCCGATCCAGTTCGTGCTCTTCGAGAAAGGCCAGGAGCCGGGAGAAGGCCCTCTCGCCCTCTCCGGGGAAACCGGTGATGAAGGTCGTCCTCAGGGCGAAATCGCTGCGGAGGGATCGGGCGTAGCGGAGGAGAGCTCCCGCCCTCTCTCCCGTCACGTTCCGGTTCATGGCCGCCAGGATGGCGTCGTCGACATGCTGCAGAGGCATGTCCAGATAGGGAAGAAGCTGACGCCCCGAGGCCATGCGCTCCAGAAGGGACTCGTCGACGCCGTGGGGGTGGAGATAGTGAAGGCGAAGCCAGAGATGGCGGGGAAGATCATCCATGAGGGCATCGAGGAGATCGGCCAGCCTCATGGCCCCCAGATCTCGGCCCCATGCCGTGGGATCCTGGGCGATGAGGCAGATCTCTCTCGCTCCCTCGTCGACGAGGCGGTGGGCCTCATCGACGATGTCCCTCAGGGAGCGGCTGCGAAAGGGCCCTCTGATGGAGGGAATGGTGCAGTAGGTGCAACGGTTGTCGCAGCCCTCGGCGATTTTGAGGTAGCGGCTCCAGGGGGCGGAACCGGGAAGAAGGGAGCGCCTCGCCCTCGCCTCGATGCCGAGGGCATGAAGGACCGAGTCCCAATCCTCGGCCGGAGCCCAGATGTCGACTTGGGGAAGCTCGCGACGAAGCTCCTCTCCGTAGCGATTGAAGAGACAGCCCAGAAGTCCGATGCGGCCCACTTCTCCCCGAGCCTTCAGTTCCTCCAGATCGAAACAGGCGGCCAGGCTTTCCTCGACGGCGGGCCGGATGAAACTGCAGCTGTTGATGAGAGCCACATCGGCTCCCTGCGGTTCATCGACGATCTCGGCGCCGGCGGCCCTCAGGCGGCCGACGAGGTTCTCGCTGTCGACCTGGTTTTTGGCGCAGCCCAACGAGAGAAGAAAGACCTTCATGCTCCCCTTCCTTTCATCGCGGCAGGCCTAGATCCGTTTCATGGGCTGGCCGGGCACGACGAGGTAGGTGACGACGTCGGCTCGATTATGGAGGGGGGCGGCCGTCTCCTCTCGCCAGTGGACGTCGACGTTGGCCGCGTTGCCGAAGCGGAGGCGCGTCGCCGCCGTGATCTCGAAGACCTTGATGTCCCCCTTCTGAAGCGTTCCCTGGAAGAGGACCTTTTCTCCCTCGGCGACGCGGATCCAGCAGGCGCCGCGTCCGACGATGCGAAGGGAATCGGAGGGGATGGCTGCGGCCGTCTCGAGAGGGGCAACGTCGACCGAAATTCCCCGGAGCCAGGCGATATCGGCACTCAGATCGGGCCCGGCCGCCGCATCCCGGGAAACGACCTCGCCGGAGACGAGGCCTTGCCCTCCCCCATCGGCATGCAGAGGCGCTTCGGCAGGCGCCGCCGAGGAGGGCTCCGTCGGCTTAGCCTCCTGCTCCTCGGTCGTCGGAGCGGGAGCAGGCGCAGGCGCCTCCGTCGACGGAGGTTCCGTCACCGGAGGAGGCGTTTCATGCTCCCTCTCCGTTTCGGAGGAGGGGGGCATCAGAGGCTGACGGACCTGCCCCCGCTTGTCCCAGACCACATAGAGAGCGGCGAAAAGGGCCAGGAAGAGGAGAAGGTAGACCCATCGCCGGGAAATTTTGCGAAATCCCCGCGCCGGGGGGACGGCGCCCCCCATGACGTTCCCCCATCCCTCCGCGTCCGGCTGGGGCAGAAGGGGCTCGAACTCCTCCCAGAGATGGGAGGCCCCCAGGAAATTCAGATAGGTTCTCAGGAAACCTCGGGCATAGACCAGCCCCGGAAGGGCGTCGAGGCGCCCCTCCTCAAGAGCCTCCAGAAGAGGGACGCGGATGCGCGTCCTGGCCGAGGCCTCCTCAAGCGAGATGGCCCGCTCTTCGCGGAGCCCCCTCAATCGGGAACAGAGTTCCAGAAGCTTCTCCTCACGATCTGCCATGAGAAATCCCTCCCTGAGCCGTTCTCCTCAGATCCCGAAGGGCAAGGAGAGGATCGGCGGCCCCGAAGACGGAGCTGCCGGCGACGAGGATGTCACAGCCCGTTCGGACGACGTCGGCTCCATTGGCCGGCCCCAGACCTCCGTCCATCTCGATCAGAAAGGAGAGACCGTCGACGGCACGCCACTGACAGAGGGTACGGACCTTGGACAGAACCTCGGGCAGAAAGGTCTGGCCGCCGAAGCCGGGGTTGACGGACATGACGAGGACGAGATCGACGAGATGGACGACGGGACGAAGCCATTCGACGGGGGTACCGGGGTTGAGGGTCACGCCGGGACGACAGCCGAGCTCTCGGATATGGCCCAGAAGGCGGTGAAGATGTCTCGTCGCCTCGACGTGGACCGTCAGGTAATCGGCTCCGGCCGCGGCGAAGGCCTCGATGCCGCGCTCCGGCTCATCGACCATGAGATGGACGTCGAGAACCGCCTCCGCGTAACGGTCCCGCAGGGCACGAACCAGGCCGGGCCCGTAGGAGATGTTGGGAACGTAGCGGCCGTCCATGACATCGACATGAAGAGCATCGGCCTCTCCGCCCAGTCTGTCAATGGACGCGGCCATGCACAGAGGGTCGGCGGCCAGAAGAGAGGGTGCCAGTAGGGGGCGTCCCCTCTCTAGCGATAGCGATCTTGCCATACGAACATCCCTCCCAGGTAGATCGTGACGGCGGCACTTTCGCGGTAGGGGACGTCAAGCGAGACGTATTCGCCGCCTTTGGCTTCGCGATTGAGAACTTCCCGCGTCCCCGCCGCATCGACGATTTCGATCTTGAGCTCCATGGGACGCGTCAGGGGCGGCACCTGGTAGCGGATTTTGGCCGTTTTGGTCGGCGCGGCGGGTGCGGAGGTCGGGCCGGAGGGGGCCGTCGAGGGGGGCTGAAGGGGCGCCGGAGCCGTTCCCGAAGGCGGCGTCGCCGTGGAGACCGTCGCCGGTCCTGGAGGGGGCGTCGTCTGAACCGACGACGGCGCCTGAGAGGGCAGACCGGGAACTTTCGGCGCCTCGGCGGCGGGCGGCTTCTGCAGCGTCGCCACCGTCACCGTGACGCCCGAACCGGAGGGGACCTTGCTTCCAGGAGCGGGCTCGAGGCGGATGACGAGTCCTTCCGGCGAGGCCTGTGAGTAGACGGACTTCACGGCCTTTACCGTCAGCCCCACCTCGCGGAGAAGCTTTCGCGTGATCGTCTCCGAGCGGCCGACGGCATCGGGCACGACGACCATGCCTCCGCTGCTTTCGGGCCCCAGGCTGACGAGCAGGTCGATGGCCCGCCCGGGCGACATCACCGTCGGAGCGGCCGGGCTCTGGGCCATGACGATGCCTGCCGCTCGTCCCTCATCGTGAATGCGGAGCACGTCTCCGGCCTTGAAGCCGTCCTCCTCGAGGCGACTCGTGGCCTGGGTGAACTCCATGCCGCGAACGTCGGGAAGGGGAAGGCGCGTTCCTCCCTGGCTGACTTTGAGCACGAGAATCTTGCCCGGCTTGACCTGCTCTCCGGCTGCAGGCCACTGGGAGAGGATCGTCCCCGAAGGCTGAAGCGATTCGACCTGATCGACCCGGACGAGAAGTCCCAAGGACTGCGTCCTGTCGACGGCGTCGATGACGGAAAGGCCCTCCAGGGAGGGAACGGCGACGGAACGCCCTCCCAGGAAGACGGTGTAGACGGCCATGATGCCCGACCCCACGATCACCAGCAACACGATGAGCATTGATAGGCGGAACAGACTGCGCATCTCGCTTTCCTCCTCAGCTGCGCCGCACGAGAACGGCGACGAAGGTTCCATCGGCCCAGGGGCTCTCGGGAAGGACATAATACCCCCAAGGACGGCCCCGGCGGGCCAGATCTCGAGGCAAGTCGACGGCCCACTCGACGGAATCCCGCCGAGCGGCCAGGACACGGGCGACGACCTGCTCGTTTTCTTCTTTGAAGAGACTCCTCGTCCGATAGATGGCGACTCCTCCGGGAAGAAGGTGATCGAGAGCCGTCGACAGGAGCTCCTCCTGCTCCCTGGCCAACTCGACCAGGCGATTTCGGCGAAAGGCCCACTTCCGCTCGGGCAGACGGGCCCAACAGCCGCTCTCCGAACAGGAGGGCTCGACGAAAATCCAGGGAAGAGGCTCGGTGGGAAGAGAGGCCTTTCGAAAGCCTCGGGGAATCGCCCCCTCGTCGCCGCTCCAAAGGGGCAGGACCTGCCCTCTGGGCGACAGGAGGCGTCCCTCCTCCTGGGGCTTGCCGAAACAGAATCCCTCCCGACCGGAAAGGCGCTCCTGGAGATAGGGCAGCAGGCGCGCCGACGACTCGGACTGAGAGACATAAGACGAGGGCAGCCCGTCGGAAAGAAGGGCGCTGCTCCTCCAGAGCCCCTTCACGTGAGGGGAGGGCCAGAGGCGAAGCTCAGAGACGGAGGGATCGCCCGTTACCCGAAAGGAAAGAGAGGGCCTCATGGCCAGCAGCTTCATGAGGCGACGGGCCTCGTGAACGCCCCAGGAATCGCGCAGGGCCGACAGCCCCTCGTCGGGAAAGCCGCAGAGGAGAGCCTGATCGCGAAGATCGCCGCTCTCGCGCAGCTTCGACAGGTGGCCGATTCCCTCTTCGTGACAGCGGCGGAGAAGACCGTTGACGAGACGAGCCCCTCCCGCCTCTCCCTGAAGGGAGAGGCGCTGGACGAAGGCGTTGACGAGGCTTCTCGGCGTCATCAGAGGCATCTCCACCACTCCGGCCAACCCTATGATGAGGGCGTCGCCCGTCGAGGGAGAAAGCTCCCTGATTCCCCGTCGGGAAAGGCGGGAGGTGAGAAAGAGCCAAAGGGCACGGCGACGCAGGGCGCGGAAGAGAAGCGATTCGGCCAGAGGGCGCTCGCACGATTCCAGATCGGGAGCCTCGGCCCGCAGGGCCTGCCCCCAGGTGCGGTGACGTCCCAGAGCCCGCCAGGCAAGGAGAGAGGCCTCGACGGCGCGCATCAGCGCACCACCTGAGCCGTCAGGGCCTGTCCGGCCTGACGGGTGGCCACGAAAAGCCGCGAGGGGAAGGAAAAGGAGACGCCCAAGGCCTGGGAATGGCCTGACCGGACCTCGACTCCCAGAATCTCCATTCCCGCCACGGAGGCATCCGTCGTCAGGTGGCGCTGCACGAAGGGACTGAGAAGGGGACCGATGCCGTTGGCCACCAGAAGAGCGACGACGACGGACAGAAAGGAGATCCGCCCCGTCACCCCCAAGAGGAGAAGAAAGGCCGCCGAGGCGAGGAGGTTGACGACGATCACCGTCGTGCCGCAGCGACGATGCAAGGCCAGAGAGACCTCACCGCCCTGAAGACGGGCCAGGGCCTCCCGGGCGGCGGCGAGAACCATGGGAGGAGAGAAGGGACCGTCGACGAAGAAACCCTCCTCGACGGCATAGCCCGAAAGGGGAAGGGGTCTTCCCAGACTCTCCTCGAGGACGTGGGCCGTGGCGTGTTCCAGGGCATGATTGCGCCGGACGTTCCCGTTGGAGAAAACGCTCAGGAGCCGGCTGGGACCGGCGAAGAGCCAGAAGAGGGAGCGCAGGGCGAAGCCGAAGGGAACCATGACCAGGACCAGGAGGACCAAGGGGAGGAGCAGAATCAACCCCAGCCAGGGAGCGAGAAAAAGGGCCAAAAGGAGCAGAAACAGAAACGGCATCGGGGGAAATCTCTCCTTCCCGTCATCGGGACTCCCAAAAAAGGGGCGGCCTCTGCGGCCACCCCCTAGTCTAACCTACCTTGGACCGACGATAAAGGTCGTCCTTCAGTCGTTTCTTCCGCCGACCATGCCTCGAAGCAGGACGAGGCGGAGGAGCTGGGCCACGGCCATGACCGAAGCCGCAACGTAGGTGAGAGCCGCGGCGTTGAGAACCGACCGGGCCCCACCGATCTCGTCCCCTCCCAGGATCTGCGTGTCCGACAGAAGACGCAGCGCCCGGGCGCTGGCGTCGAACTCCGTCGGCAAGGTGACGAGGTGGAAGACGATGACGCCGAGGAAGAAGAGGATCCCCAGATCCATGAGCATCGGCGTCCTCATGAGAAGGCCGATGAAAAAGAGGGGGAAGGCCAGCCCGGAGCCGATGTTGACGACGGGAACGATGGCGTTGCGGATCTTCAGCGGCGCATAGGACTGGAGATGCTGCACGGCATGGCCCACTTCGTGGGCGGCGACGCCGATGGCGGCGATGCTGGTGCTGGCGTAGACGGAATCGGAAAGGTGAAGCGTCCGGTCTCTGGGATCGTAGTGATCGGAGAGATTGCCGGCGACGCGCCGGACGGGCACGTCGGAAAGGCCCTGGCGGTCGAGAAGGGCCCGGGCCGCCTCGGCGCCGGTGACGCCGCGACGGGAGGCAACGCGGCTGAAACGGGCGAAGGAACTCTTCACCTTCATCTGGGCCCAGAAGGCCAGAAGCATGGCCGGAATGAGCAGCATGAACGTCGGATCAAAGAAAAAGGGGTACATCATGGCCCCTCACCTCCTCGAAAGATGGCGATGCTCTCAAACGAGATTACCGATGGCATCAGATCCTGCCATCGGTAATTCTACACGAATCGGGCGCAAAGAGCAAGAATGGTCAGGACTGACGGGATCGGTAGAAACGCCCCACCGCCTCGACGACGCGCTCCTGCTCGACTCCCGTCAGCTCGGGGAAGACGGGAAGGGCCAGGACCTCGGACGAGAGGGCCTCGGCCGCGGGGAAATCTCCTTCGCCGTAACCGAGGAAGGAGAAACAGCGCTGCAGGTGAAGACAGAGGGGATAGTAGACGCGGGAGGCGATCCCCTCCGTCTCGAGGAAGGCCTGCAGGGCATCCCGCTCACGGCAACGGATGACGTACTGGTGGTAGATGTGGCCGTTGCCCTCCAGGGCCGCAGGGGGCGTCACGTCGCCGAGGAGCCCCGCCTCGGAAAAGAGCAGGGCGTAGCGATCGGCCACGAGACGCCGCTCCTCGTTCCACTCGTCGAGATGGCGCAGTTTGACGCGGAGGATGGCGGCCTGGAGGGCGTCGAGGCGGCTGTTGAGCCCCACTTCGTCATGGTAGTAAATCTTGCCCGAACCGTGGACGCGCAGGCTCCGCAGATGGGACGCGTACCCGTCGTCGCCGCAGGTCACCATGCCTCCGTCGCCGCAGCCGCCGAGATTTTTCGTCGGGAAGAAGGAAAAACAGCCGAGATCGCCCCAGGACCCGGCCCGGCGGGGCGTCCCGTCGACGAAGCGCCAGCTGCCGAAGGCCTGGGCCGCATCTTCGATGAGGACGACGCCTCGGGACCGGAGCTCCTCCTCGATCGTCTCCAGCGGCACCATCTGGCCGAAAAGATGGACGGCGACGACGGCCCGAGTCCGGTCGGTCAGCCTCTCCAGGACCTGATCGGTCCTCATGTTGTAGGTATGGGGATCGACATCGACGAAGACGGCCTTCGCCCCCAGGCGCGTGATGGCGCTGACGGTGGCGAAGAAGGTGAAAGGCGTCGTGATGACCTCGTCTCCGGGCTTCAGGTCGAGAAGCATCAGGGCCAGAAGAAGGGCGTCGCTGCCGGAGGCACAGCCGATGGCGTGGGGGACGGGCAGATAGGTCGCGACGTCGGCCTCGAAGGCCGACAGGGCCGGTCCCAGGATGAAGGCCTGTTCCTCCAGGACCTCATCGACCGCCCTGCGAATTTCTTCCTTCACTCTACGGTAATTGCGCTTCAGGTCCAGCGTGGGCAGGTAATCGGGTTTCATCGTCGAGCCTCCTCGGGCTTGGGATCTCTCCCTCAAGATCATCGTTCCCTCAAGGGAAGTATCCCTCCCGGGACGGCTTCTGTGGCCTCTATTCCTCGGGCTGTTCCAGTCCCTGGCTGGAAAGGGTGAGGTGGCGGCACATGATCTCGACGGCCAGGTCCCCGTTGCGGTCCCGAAGGGCGTCGATGAGGAGACGGTGCCCCTTCAGGCTGGGGTGATCTTTGGGCAGAGTCTGGCCGGACCGGTGCCCGAGGAAGGGATCGTAGAAAACCATGTAGACGTTGGTCCGAGCCAGGATGTTCTCGACATAGTCGGCGAGGACCTTGTTGCCGCTGGCCTCGGCGATAATGCGGTGAAAGGTCTCGTTCACCTCGAGGTAGAGCTCCAGGTTCTGCTCTTCGAAGGAGCGCTCCTCGTCCAGGAGCGTCTCCTCGAGGCGCCTCAGGTGGCGTTCGCTGATCCGGCCCGCGGCAAGGCGAACGGCGAGACACTCGAGCTGCTCGCGGACGACGAAGGTGTCCTCCATCTCGCGCTTCGTCGGCGAGGCGAGACGGGCGCCGCTGTTGGGGATGATCACCACGAGCCCCTCGCTGGCGAGACGGCGCAGAGCCTCCCGGACAGGAGTGCGGCTCACGCCCATCTGCACGGCGATATTGACCTCGGGCAGACGCTGTCCCGGCTTGAGCTGCTTTGTTATGATCTTATGGCGCAACTCCTGATAGACGTAATCGGCAGAAGTCGTGTAAAGTCTCGGTTCACGAGTCAAAGCCATGCCCTCCTTGGGTTAGATGAACCCTCACTGCACAAATATCAAAATGCTATACGTTCAGACTAGTCTATCATGGGATACAACGAATGACAATCGTCGCAGAGGCTTCCGCCGCATACAGCACAAAAGGGGGCTCTCCCGGAGACCCCCTCAGTAGGTATAGCCGCAGAGACGACAAAAGCAGAGGCATTGTACCACAAATTGCGCCCCACGCAAGACGGACGAAGCGAAAAAAAGAACAAAAAAACGAAGAGACGCCCCCTCCGTCAGCCCTTCGGGGAACCTTCCCCAGAAAAGAGGTCCTCGTCCTTGCGAATCGTCGTCCTCATCCTGTCCATCGCCTCCGTCTTCCTCTTCGGCCGAGCCCTGGGAGGGCTGGGAGGCTATCTCATCGGCATCCCCCGGCCGGACCTTATCGTTCAAGGCCTCGTCGGCGGCGTCGTCACGGCCTGTCTGGCCCTTCTCCTCTGGCACCGCCGTCTCCGAAAGGCAGGGAGGGACGACGGGAAGAATTGAACGTTTCCAGGTCGCCGAGGGCCCTCTCGAAAAGCAGCAGAAAGGCCTCTCGCAACGCGGCAAGGGGATGACGGGCCTGACGGGCGCAGACTTTCGAGGGAAGATCGCAGAGAAGACAGCTCCTGGGAGGGCGGCCCAGAAGCTGTCGGCTCAGGGAGCCGGCCTCGGTGAGCACGTCGATGTCCAAGATCCGCCCCCAGGAAAGCCCCTCCTCCAGCGAAAGGGCTTCCTCCTTGAGCCTCAGAGGATCGACACCCCGAAAGGCCAGAAGCAGAGCGGCCCCGGCCCCGTTGACGAGGAGAAGCCGCTCCGAGGGGACGACCAGGCAGGCCTCGAGGCGGGAGCCCAGGGCTTCGAGGAGAGAAACATCCCCCTCGACGGCCTTGGGAAGCCCCGGCACGTTCAGCGCCGTCTGCAGGACCACGTCGGACGAGGCCAGGAGCCGGCGCTGCCTCAGCCATCGTTCCTCCCGCCCGGCGAGGAGCCTCTCGAGATCGTCGCATCTCACCATGGCCCGTTCTCCTTCAGGATCCGTACGGCCCCCGACAGGGCCGCCCCGTCGAGACGGCTCACGGAAAAGCGCAGGCCGCATACGGCGCGATTCGGCCAGGCGAAGGGGGCCCCGGCCATGAGGGCGACGCCTCGAGAGCGGGCGACGTCGGCGACGACCCGACCGTCCGTCGATCCCGTGTCGGCCCAGAGATAGATCCCCCCCTGAGGTTTGGTCGTCTCCCACTGAGGGAACTCCCTCCGCAGAGCCTCGACGAGAGTCTCCATCCGCCGGCTCAGAATCGCCCGAAGCCGCACCAGCCCCCGATCCAGCCCGCCTCCTGAGATGAAGCCCAGGGCCACTCGCTGCGTCAATGTCGAGACCGGCCCCTGGCGTCGCGACTTGACGGCCAGAAAGGATTCCCTCAACGAGGGGGGAAGGAGGGCGTAGCCGACGCGAAGGCCCGGCAGGAGAAGCTGGCTGAAGGAGCCGATGTAGAGGACGCGGTCGGCGCCGTCGAGGGATTTGAGAGCCGGGACGGACGAGAGGCCGTAGCGGAACTCGCCGTAGGTGTCGTCTTCGATGATCCAGAAACCGCGCCGCTCTCCTTCCGCCAGGAGGGCCCGACGAGCCTCGAAGGAGAGGGTCCTGCCCGTGGGGTTGTGAAAGCTGGGAATGAGGTAGACCACCTCGCCGGCCCCGACGGTTCCCAGGCACCCGACAAGGGCCTCTTCGTCGAGGGGCAGACTTCCCACGTCCAACCCCTCCGAGCGGGCCATGGCGACAAAGTCAGGAAAGGTCAATTCCTCGACCCACACTTTTTTCGTTCCCAATTCCTTGAGGGCTCCGAGAGCCGTGGAAAGGCCCTCCAGCCCCCCGCCGGTGACGACAAGATGCGCGCTTCGGGCGGGAATGCCCCGAAGAGCGCCGTGGGCGACGAGGGCCGACCGGAGGTCGTCGCGCCCCTCTACGGGAGAGGAGGCGAAGAGATCCCCTCCCTCTGCCAGGAGGGAACGGATCAGGCCCCGGACCGACGAAGACGGGAGCAGGCCCGGCGAGGGGTTCTCCGAGGCGAGATCCCAGAGGGGCTCGACGAAGGCGGCCGCGACGGTCGGCGGGGCGGAAGGACGAGGAGCCACGTAGCTGCCGCTCCGTCCTCTCTCGACGATGTAGCCTTCGGAGACGAGCAGTCCGTAGGCCTCCGTCGTCGTCGTACGGCTCACCGACAGAGCCTGAGCCAGCTCCCGCGTTCCCGGAAGGCGAAGTCCGGCGGCGAGGGTCCCTCTGTCGATCATCGTCTTCAGGTGCCGGGCGATCTGTCGGTAGAGAGGGCAGGACGTTCCCCGCTGAAGAGGTATTTCCAGCATGACCTACCTCCTTTGCCTTTCCTTCGGCGATTGCCTAAAATGCGTAGATGGTCCTCTGCTGCCGTTCCACTTCAAGGGGAGGTGATGGCATGATCTTCAGTCACGACGCCCTGATCTTCGACGTCGACGGCGTGCTCATCGACACCGACGACTCCTATTTTACCCTTGTCGGACAGGCGATCCGCTGGGCTTGGGGATTCAGCCCCCGCCGTCGCACCGACGAGGCGTCCTTCACCGGGGAGCACTACAGGATCTGCAAGCGCCACAGGGCCTTCAACGACGATTACGACATCGCCTGGGCCTTCCTCTGCGCGGCGGCGGCGACGGGCGAAAGGCTCCTCTCCCGGGCCCTGCCCACCGCGGAGGGATGGGCCCGAAAACTCGCGGCCTTCGAGGAAGCCAACGTCGTCTCCTGGGTCAGACGCTCTTTCGGCGAGACGTTCCCCCGCCAGGAGGTCCGCAATCTCTGCGAGGAGCTCTATTTCGGAGGGGAGGAGCTCTGGGAGAAGCGCGGGCGACGGGCCCGTCTTTCCGAGACGGCGGGCCTCTGGCAGAGGGAAGTCCCCCTGCTTCGCTCCTCCTGGAAAGAACTCGGCCTTCCCGTGGGAATCTATACGGGAAGGCCGAGGGCCGAGCTGGAGCTCGGGCTGCGCCTTCTGGGGTGGAGCGACCTGCCCCGGGAAAGGGCGATCACGCCCGACGAGGGAATCAGCAAACCCTCGCCGGAAGGGCTCTCCCTCCTCTGCCGACGCATGGCCGCCTCGAGCCCGCTTTTTTTCGGCGACACAGAAAGCGACCGTCAGGCCTGGAAAAGCTTCGGCCGAGGCCGTTTCGTCGCCATCGGACCGATCGTCGAGGACGACCTCCACTTCGCGACGGTCGCGGAAGCTCTCGCCTCTCTCCTGGGCCCTCCGTCCGAGGCTCAGTGACGGCTTTCGCTCCGGCGCACCCGCTCCAGGACGGCCTCGGCCCGGGAGGAGCGGAGGTAATCGTAGGTCACGTCGGGGACGAGGGCTCTGATGGCCTCCCAGTCATCGCCGCGGATCGCCTCACGGACGGACGAGGCCGAGACGGCCGAGCCCGGCAGCCTTTCCAGGCGGGGGATCTCGACGACCTCGATGCCCCTGGGGGGGAGAACGGCCTTCATGGCCTCGTTGTAGCGCCGCGTCACGGGACAATAGGGCTCCGTCCCGACGAAACGCCGCGACAGCCCCAGGGCGGGGACGAAAAGTTCGGCGAAAAGGGTCACGTCGAGGCGGGTCTGCAGAAGGGCCCGCTCGTCGTTGCCCGTACCGCGAAGGAAGTAGGAGGGGAAGGTGGCCCGAGAGACGGCGTAGTCTCCGCTTCGAAGGACGACGACGCCGTCGAGATCGGCCGCACCCCTGCGGACCAGATCGAATCGGTGCTCGAAGGGGAAAAGGGAGAGGTCGGTCTCGACGACGATGACGTAGAGACGATCGCATCGCCTCCGGGCCTCTTCGAGAAGGAATCGATGGCCTCTGGTGAAGGGATTGGCATTGACGACGACGGCTCCCGACTCCCCTTCGCCTTCGACGCGCTCCGAGGCGAGATAGGACCGGAAAGAGGCGACGCCGGGCTCGCCCATCTCGAGAAGGACCACCGAGGGCTCGACGCGGGCCAGCTCGACGAAGCCCAGGGAGCGGAAGCGCGAGGCCGCTTCGAGCTTGGTGTAGACGAAAAGATGGGTCCGCCCCTCCTCTCGGGCCACCTGAAGGAGCCGGGAGAGGATGGCCGCCGAGAGGCCCCCCTCCTGGCGACCGGGATCGACGGCGACCATCTTGATGACCTTGCCGTCGAGACTGCCCGTGGCGACGACCTGCCCGTCGCCGTCTTCGGCGACGACGGTGACGTCGGGCTCGCCCTCGAAGGCGAGCCCCTGAGCGTCGAGAAAGGCCTCGACGGGACGTCTCGACGCGGCGGAGGGGCGGCGGAGGAGGTGGAACTCGAGGTCAAGCATCGTTCTCTCTCCTTACGTAAAAGGGTCGTTCCCCGCAAGGGCCACGGAAGGGGCGTCCATCGCGCCGGAGGCCTACATGGTCAGGGCCAGGAAGGCCTGCCACGCCGCCGCCAGGGGAAGGACAGCCTCGGGAACGTCGTTTTTGGGGTGGTTGACGTCGTAGGTCTCTCCCGTTCCGATGAACATGAAGACGGAAGGGGCCTGATCTCCGTAGAAGGCGAAGTCCTCCCCGGAGAGGACGGGGCGCTCCATGACTTCGACGGCCTCGTCGCCGAAAAAGAGGCGGGCCCGCTCCATCAGCTCCGCCGTCCTCTCCGGATCGTTCTCGACGGAGGGGTAGTTTTTCGCGTACTCGACGTGGGCATTGGCCCGGTAGGCCCGGGCGATGAGAGGGACGAGGGACTCGAGCCGCTCCTTGACGAGGTCGCGGACCTCCCCGTCGAAAGCCCGCAGCGTCCCCCAGAGATGAACTTCTTTGGGGATCGCGTTGTAGGCGTCGCCGGCCTCCACCTGACCGAAGGAGATGACGGCCGTCTCCTGGGGATCGACCTCTCGGCTGACGACGTTCTGAATGGCCAGCAGAAGATGGGCGCCGATGGTGACGGTATCGATGGCCCGGTGCGGCGAGGCGGCGTGGCCGCCCGTCCCCTGGATCTCGATGTGGATGCGATCGGAAAGGGCCGTCATCGTTCCCGGCCTAAGGGCGAGGACGCCGAAGGGAAGGCGGGGACGGAAGTAGATCCCCAGGACGAGATCGATGGAGAAACGCTCGAAAAGGCCGGCGCCGATGAGGGCCTTGGCCCCCGCACGCCCCTCTTCGGCAGGCTGAAAGAGGAAAACGACGGGACGGGACAGATCGTGAAGGCGCCCCGACAGAATCGTGGCGACGCCGAGGAGCGTCGCCATGTGAGCGTCGTGGCCGCAGGCATGCATCAGCCCCGGAATGCACGAGGCGAAGGGCAGCCCCGTCTCCTCGTCGAGGGCCAGGGCATCCATGCCGCAACGGAGCAGAAGGGCGGGGCCGGGAAGATCCTCGCCGAGAAGGGCGACGACGGCCGTCGCGACGCCGAAGGAACGATGGACCTTCATTCCCGGCAGGGCTTCCAGGATCTGGGCGACGCGCGAGGCCGTGATGTTCTCTTCAAAGGCCAACTCGGGAAATTGGTGAAATTCCCGCCGCCACGTCACGATCCTGTCGGAGACATCCTCCGCTTCGGCGAGCAGCTGGGCTCCCAGAAGACGCTGGTCCTCTCTCGTTCCCGTCATGACAGTCCACTCCCTTTCGATCTTCCGCAAGATAGCCGCTCAGGAAAGCCAACGGCGGAAGACCGCAGGCTGGCTCCAAAACTCAAAGACGAGAGGCGTCACGACGGAGGGACCCGAAGACCACCCCCCGCAGCGGGGCTGTGGGCTTCCCTTGTCGTCGAAAAGGCTCCAGACGTCATCGGCGATGTCGAAGGCATCCTGAATCTGGAAGCCCTTGGGAAGCCAGCCTCGCAGCCTTTCCCTGCCGCGGAGGAAGGCGTCGCCCGTCTCGGAAGGAATCCCCGCCTCGAAAAGGCCCTCCACTCCCTGCGCTCCCTCGAGCAGCGTCTCGAAGGGGAAGAAATCGAGGCCGCGCACGGAATTTCCTCCCAGGATAATCCGTCTGCCCAGGGGGGGCAGGGCCGTGCCCATGACCAGAAGGGGACGTCGGCCGAGGAGGGAGAGGGAGAGCTGGGAGCGAAGGGTGCCGTTGGAGGCCAGAGCGAGGAGGATCCTCGTGGCCGCGCCGGGCAGGACGATGACGGCGTCGGCCCTGTCGGCAAGGCGCCCTTCCGTCAGGGAGGCTTCGACGAGGCGGCAGTCCAGTCCCTCCAGAAAAAGTCGGATGTTGTTGCCGGCCACATCGACGCCCTGAGGGCGGAGCAGGGAGACGAGGGGGCGGGCCGGAAGGGGATCGAGAGGGAAGGGAGAGGGCTCCCATGAACGGTAGAAGGCGGCAAGAGCCGCGAAGAAAGGCCATCCGATCTGGCCGCTGAGGGACTCGAGCTGAGCCGCCGCCACCCTGAGGGAAAGGGTCGCCTGCCGCCAGAGCTCGTCGTCGAGAAGTTCCTCCATCGGGGGCAGGGAGCGCTCCAGATGACGGGGAACGAAACCGAGCCCCAGCGACGGCATTCGCCGACCCATTTCCAGCTCCAGAAGCTGATATTCCCGGAGATTGGGAAGAGAGGAAAAGACCAGGGCCGCCGGCTCGCCCATATCGAGCCGCTTCATCTCGCGGAGGACATCCTGAGCCAGGTGGGCCGTCACCATCGACGAGCCGTCGCCGTAGATCAGCGGGATCAGGGCTCCGCCGATCTGTCGGGCCACCTCGACCGTCGAGGGATGAATACGGACCTTTCCCTCTTCGAGCCTCCCCGGAGCCAGGGGGGCCAGGATCAGGTTGAGGGCGCTCTCGTCCGAGGCCGCCTGAAAAAGGGCCCGCAGATTCTTCGTCGTACCGCAGAGCCAGGGATCGAGAAGGGTCACTTCCTGCTCGCAGAGACGCTGGAGCAAAACGGACAGATGAGGATCGGTGCCGACCAGGAAGAGGCGCAGGCGGTAGCCCTTCTGATGCAGCGCCGCGGCGACGAGAAACGACGAAGGGACGCGACCCTCCGCCTGCTCACCGGCCAACAGGAGACGTCTTCGCTCCATGGTCCTCTCCCCTCCTTCGACGGATCTTCCCATGCCGTGTATTGTACCATTCCCGAGGCGAGGACGAGGAGGCGGCCCCGATCGGGGCCGCCTCCTCGTCCGTCTACCCGATAAGGGCGGTCGTGGCCTGAAGCCGGGCGTTCCAGAGGATGCCCTTCATATCGACGACGACCTTATTGTTGCGGAAATCCAGTTCCTTCGGGACCCAGACGACATAGTCCTCGACAGTCAGGGACTCGTAGTCATCGGCAACGGCAGGCTTCCCGCCCTCGACGAGGGCGGCCGGGACGCGGCATCAGCCGCTTCCCAGCATGACGACGCGCACATATCCCTCTTTGCCGAAGGCGTCGAGCTTCTCCCTGGCCTTCTCCGTCACTTCCAACGTCAATCGACGCATTTCCTTCATCTCCCCCTACGTTGAAGTTTGCGTCCATTATACCCCCTACAGGTAATTCCTCCAACCCCTGAGGCGGATCACTTCGGCCATATCTTCCGGGAAAGGGGCACGGAAGGTCCGTCCCGTCAGATAGGCCAGGGGCGCCTCCATCTCCCGGAAGGTGAGACTCCGGGCATGGAGCAGGGGGCGGTCGAGACCTCGACGGCGCCAGAGGCGATTGGCCTCTTCGGAGCCGTATTTGACGTCGCCCAAAACGGGAAAGCCCTGAGCCGCCAGATGGACCCGGGCCTGATGGGGACGGCCCGTGACGAGCTCCACCTCGACGAGGGAGAGATCGCCGTCGCCGTCGAGGCGCCGGAAACGGGTCAGAGACTCCTGCCCCTCTTCGGAGACGACGACGCGGTTGCCCGTCTTCTTGAGAAGGGGCAGCTCGATTTCGCCGTGGAGGGGAATGTCGCCGACGACGACGGCCACGTAGACCTTGAGAACGGCCCGATCTCTCCAGGCCTGATGAAGCTCTCTCAGGGCCGGTCCGTTGAGGGCCACGAGCAGCGTCCCCGACGTGTTGCGGTCCAGACGGTGGACCGGCGTGGGGCGGAAGAACCCCTCTCCGGCAACGGACAGGGCGAGAAGGCGGGAGGCGACGCTGTCGTCTCCCCGCGCCGCCGGCTGAGTCAACAGCCCCCAGGGCTTGTCGACGACGAGGATGTTGTCGTCGCCGAAGATCAGGGGAAGGGAGGCCTCCCCTCCCCTCGCTCCGGCGGGACGTTCCGCCCGCGTCGGGACCTCGAAGGGAACGTCGACGATCTGTCCCCCCGAGAGATGGTCGGAACAGCTCGCCTTCTTGCCGTCGACGCGGATGAGCCCCTTGCGGAAGGCGCGCATCAGCCCTCCCAGGGGAAGATCGGGATAGAGGGCCCTGACGATTCTGTCGGCTCGTCGTCCCTCGTCGTGAGGGCTGACCTGAAACTGATGGCTCACGATGTCACCTCCTGAGCGAAGGGGCTCCGCTTCCAGAAGCGGCGTTGGGTGGAGCGGTGGAAATCGCTGATTTCCCTTCCCTCGTCGAGGTCGGAAACGGCCTCCCTCCAGCAGAAGAGGCGAAAGTCCAACTCGTCGGCGGCGGCGACGATGAGGGCCTCCGGCGAGGCGGGAAGGACGGGCGACCCATACTCCTTCTGACCGTGGTGGCTCAGGATGATGTGTCCCAAAAGCGTCCGCTCCTCCCCTTCGAGGCCGAATTCGTCGGCCAGACGGGAAAAGAGGGCGAATCCCAGCGGGATATGGTCGAGAAAGGTCCCCTCGACGGTGACCTCCGGAGTGGGGTTGAGGACGTAGGACTCGATCTTGCCCAGGTCGTGGATCAGGGCACCGGCCACGGTCAGGGCCACGTCGACGGCGAGCCCCCGGTCCCTGTTGGAACGGGCCAGGGCGAAGGCGTTCTCGGCCACGGATACGGTATGCTCCAGCAGGCCGTGGACGTAGGCGTGATGATGGCTGACGGCGGCCGGCACCACGCGGAAAGAGGCTCCTCTCTCGCCGGAGAAGACGAAGTCGAGAAAGGCGCCGACGGAACCCGCGCAGAGGGCGCGCAGGGCCTCGAAACGACGTTGGAGCTCCTCCTCGGGAACGGGGGAACGCTGGACGAAGTCGTGAGGCGGATGGCTCTTCTGGTCCAGGAGGAAGAGGGCCGTGAAGTTGACCTGCGGTCGGCCGTTGAAGGTGACCTTCTTGCCCCGGAGGCCGACGGTCTGACCGTCGAGGCCGTCCCGGCCGATCCGATCCTCGTTGTCGATCCGGAGGGGCTCGGCTCCGTCGGGGAAGTCGAACCAGACGGCGTCGGACCAGACCTTCCCCTCGACCGTCCCTGTCCGGTCCATGACATGGAGATCCCAGAAGGGGCGATCGTTTTTATCTTTGCGTCGAGAGATCTTCTGCACGACGAAGGAACCTTTGAAGGCCTGTCCGTCGGCGAGATTGCGGATTTCGGAGATCGTGCAGCGCTGAACGGTTTCCGTCAAGTCGGTATCCCTCCTGGCGTCATCAGGCGCCGTATTTCATCAGTCTCAAGGCGTGGGCCAACATGAGTCCCATGAGCTTCGAGGCTTCGATTTTTCCCAGCCCCCCTCGGGCGCAGACGCGTTCGCCGAAGGAGACGGCATCGTCGGGGCGGCCGTAGGGGCTGAAAAAAAGAAGGGGCACGGGGTGCCAGGAGTGCCCCTTCAGAAGACTGGGCGTGCTGTGGTCGCCGGTGACGACGAAGACCGTCGGCTGAAGGTCGGTCAGGAGGTTCAGCTCCTCGTCCAGCGCCTCGAGGGCGCGGACCTTGCCGACGAAATCCCCGTCCTCGCCGGCGAGATGGGGCGCCTTGACGTGAACGTAGAAGAAATCGTAGTCATCCCAGTAGGCCTGAACGGCGTGGAAAAGATCGCCGTACCGGGGACCGCTTTCGAGAATGTTCATCCCGACGAGGCGGGCCAGCCCCCTGTACATGGGATAGTCGGCGAGGGCGGCGGACCGGATCCGGTAGAGCGACTTCAGGTCGGGCAGAAGGGGGACGCCGGAAAATCCGCGAAGGAGACAGGACGAAACCTGGGGATCGCCCTCGAGGACTTCGGCGACGCGGCGGATGAAGGCATTGGCCGTCCGGGCCGTGAACTCGGCCTCGGGGGCCCGGGCCGTGGCCCACCTCATGGGCCTGTCCTCCTTCTGGGGATCGGCATCGGTCACTCTTTCGTCAAGCCCCGCTCCGGAGAAGACGACGACGAAGCGATGTTCCTGCGAGGGGTAGCAGGTGACGCGAACGCCGTCGATCTCGGGAATCTCGCGGCCCAGCCTCTCCAGGATCTGGCGGCTCCGTTCCGTCGGAAGGCGGCCGGCCCGCCTGTCGACGACGATCTCCCGCTCGCCCCAGCGACAGAAATTGCCCCGGGCGCAGATGTCGCCGGGGCCGACGGCGGCGCCGACGCCCAGGGCCTCCAGGATGCCCCTGCCGACGGAAAACTCCAGAGGATCGTAGCCGAAAAGGGCCAAATGCCCCGGCCCGCTGCCGACCGTGATCCCCAGATCGACCATCTCGAGCAGGCCCGTCTCGCCTCTGGCGGCCAGCTCGTCGAGGTGAGGCGTCCGGGCCGACTCCAGCTCCGTCAGCCCACGGGGCCCCGGCAGTCCCCCGAGGCCATCGACGACGAGCAGGACCATCTTAGTCTGATTTTCCACGGCGAGACGGCTGAGCAACTCCATCCGCGACGTCACGGCGACCACCTCCTCGAAATGGGACCCTGACGTCGGAGGGACTCGCCCCTCCTCCGACGGGGAGGAAGAAGTCCCACCGCCCCGTCAGGGCAAGACCATTCTACTATGAGAGACTTCCCCGTGGGGTCGCGACGGGAACCGGTCTCAGAGGCCTTTCTGCAGAGGTCGGAAATAGGGATCGCCCAGGTGGCACGTATCGCCCAGAAGAGGGACGGACCAGCCCCGCGCCGTCGGCTCCAGAAGGGTCACGCTGCCGTTTCCCACCTGAAAGCGCCAGAAGCAGCGCAGCGGCATCTCCAGACAGGCGCAGAGAAGGACCTTGATGACGGCGTCATGGGCGGCGACGAGGACATTCTCTCCGCCGGCGGCGACGACGCGGTCGAGGGCCTCGACGGAGCGCCTCTGGACGTCGAGGAGAGACTCCCCGCCGGGCATGGCCAGGAGATGGGGCGTCCCGTGCCAGCGGGCCAGATCGCCGGGCCAGCGTCGCTCCACTTCGGCCCCGTCGAGTCCCTCCCACTCGCCGTGGGAGATCTCCGTCAGCCCCTCGTCGATCTCGACGGACTTGCCCTGCAGGAGGGCGACGGCCCGCGCCGTCTCGAGGGCCCGAGAGAGGGGACTGCTCCAGAGGCGGTCGAAGGGGACCTTCTCCAGAGCCCCGGCCAGACGTCGGGCCTGCTCGAGCCCCCTGTCGTTGAGGGCGATGTCGTTGCGTCCCTGAAAGCGTCCCGTCACGTTCCAGTCCGTCTCGCCGTGGCGCACGATGAAAAGGCGCATTGTCAGATCCCCTCGGCGAAGACGACCGTCTCGGCCCAGAGCACGTCGGGATCGGCGCGGAAGCGCTCCAGCACGTCGACGGGAACGTCGTGATCGATCTGAAGGGCCCCCAGGGCAAGGCCGCTGCCGTTGCGGCGGCCCAGGGCGAAGTTGGCGATGTTGACGCGGGCCTCGCCGAGCATGGTCCCCACCTTGCCGATCACGCCGGGCCGATCGTGGTTGCTGAAGAGAAAAAGCCTCCCCTCGGGCACGAGATCGATCCAGTAGCCGTTGAGGCCGACGACGCGCTGTTTGCCCTCTTCCGTCACGGTGGCGCTCATGGAGACATCCCCGTCGCCGTCGCTGACGCGGACCTCGATGAGATTGTTGTAGGTCGTCGCCTCTCCCTTGGCCTCGTCGACGGAAAGCCCCCGGTCCTCGGCCAGCAGAGGCGCCGACATGTAGTTCACCTCCGGCCCCTGATGGACCTCGAAAAAGCCCTTGAGGAAACTCACCGTATAAGGAGAATAGCGATAGGGCAGTTCGAAGCGGACCCGCTCGTCCTCGTCCGAAAAAAGAGAGCCTCTGAGAGTGACCGTCACCTGCCGCGGCGCCCCCGAGAGGAGATTGGCGGCCAGAATGCCCAGCTTGCGGGCCAGCGAGAGATAACGCCTCTTGCGGCCCGTCAGAAGGCTTTCCATGAAAGGAAGGTTGACGGCGTGCTCGTAGGGCTCACCTCGGAGGGCGGCCAGGACATTCGTCGCGGCGATCTCGGCCACGGCCGACTGAGCCTCCTGGGTGTTGGCGCCGATGTGGGGCGTGAGAACGACCCTGTCGCGAAGATCGGGGGCCAGAAGGGGATGATCGGCCGTCGGCGGTTCGACGCTGAAGGCGTCGAAGGCGGCGCCGGCCAGGCGTCCCTCGCGGAGAAGGGCGGCCAGGGCCTCCTCGTCGACGAGGCCGCCTCGGGCGCAGTTGATGAAATAGGCTCCGGCCTTCATCGACTTGAGCTCCCGGAGGCCGATCATGCCCCGCGTCTCGTCCGTAAGAGGGACGTGAATCGTCACGACATCGGCCAGGGAGAGGGCTCCCTGAAGATCGTCGAGAAGGGCGACGCCCAGCTTTTCCGCCCGAGCCGGAGCGATGTAGGGATCATAGGCCGAGACGTCCATGCCGAAGGCCCGGGCACGGATGGACACCTGAGATCCGATGCGGCCCAGGCCCACGACAAGCAGCTTTTTGCCGTGAAGCTGGCGCCCCATGAAGTCCTTGCGCCGCCACTGGCCCGCCGTCAGCGAGGCGTGGGCCTGAGGCAGACGGCGCACGAGGGCGAGCATGAGGGCCAGGGTCTGTTCCGTCGCCGCCAGGGTGTTGCCCGTCGGGGCGTTGATGACGACGACGCCCCGACGGCTGGCCTCGGCGAGGTCGATGTTGTCGACGCCCACGCCGGCCCGCCCCACGACGCGCAGGGACCGGGCATGGTCGAGGATCTCCCCGTCGAGAGGCGTCCCGCTGCGGGTGACGAGGGCATCGACGTCGGCGACGGCCTCGAGGAGTTCGGCCCGGCTCAGCCCCACCTTCTGTTCCAGCTTCACGTCCGGGGCGGCGGAGAAGAGGGCCACCCCCGCCTCGTGAATGTTTTCCGTTACCAGGACCTTGAACATCAGACTCGCTCCTCCCAGGCCTCGAAAGCCCTCTCCACAAAGGCCGATCCGCAGGCAAGGCCGACCTCTCTCATGGCGCCGTAGAGAGCGCCCAGGACGAGAGCCAGCTCGGGCCATCCCTCGTCGCCGTAATGGGCCACCCGAACGAGAAGTCCCTTCATGTCCTTCTGCCCCCCCGCCACCTCGACGGCCAGCCCCCGAAGGGCCCTCTGGAGTTCGACGGCCCGATTTCCGGGAACGACCAGGGCCGTCACGCCCGCAGAGCGGGCCCTCTCGTCGGCCACGAAAGGCACAAGCCCCAGAGCCGAGGCCCCGGCGACAAGGGCCGAGGCGAAGCGGCGGCGCGACGCGAAGCGACGGACGAAGCCCTCCTCGACCATCCGGGCGAGAGCCTCGTCGAGAGAAAAGAGAAGACTCACCGGAGGCGTGTAGGGGTTTTCGGGCTCCTCCTTCTCCAGGAAACGGCGGTGAAGTCCGGCGTCGAAGAAATAACTCGGCGAGGCGACGGCCGACGCCCTCTCCCAGGCCCGGGGCGAAAGCCAGGCCAGGGCCAGGCCGGGAGGGGTCACGAGCCCCTTCTGGCTCGCCGAGGCCAGGCCGTCGACGGCCCACCTCTGGGGATGACAGGCCATGGCTCCCAGGGAACTGACGGCGTCGACGAGGACCAGGGGTCGTCCCTCTTCGGGCAAAGAGGCGACGAGAGCCCCGATGTCGTTGGTGACGGCCGTCGACGTCTCGTTGTGGGTCAGGAGAAGGACCGTCGTCTCCGGATGCTCGGCCAGGGCCCGACGCAGCCCCTCGACGGTGACGGCCCGACCCGGCTCGACATCGACGGCGGCCATCGTCGCGCCGCGGCGGGCGACGATCTCGCGGAAACGCTCGCCGAAGACGCCGCAGGAGAGGGAGAGGACACGGTCCTCAGGCGTCACGAGATTCATGGACAGAAGCTCCAGCGCTCCCGTTCCCGATCCGGGCAGAAGCAGGACGGGACCGTCCACGTCGAGAAGATCTCTGAGGCGGTTCTGAAGACGCCTCAGAAGTGCCGAGAAACGAGGCCCTCTGTGGCTCATCATGGGCCTGGCTCCGGCCAGAAGCACTTCAGGTGACGTCGTGACGGGGCCGGGCGTAAAAAGATACTCTGCCATCATGGAACCTCCTTCCGGGGATAAAAAAGACGGGCCCTCGTTTCGGCCCGTCTGCGTTCCGTCGTTTTCGAAAAAGGGGTTGGCGGCTTACCGCTCTCCCGACGATCAGGCTTCCGGCCGGTCTATAGGCGAAGCGCGCTCATCCCGAAAAGAGATGAACGGCAGGCCGAGCCGGACCAACAGGAGAGGAGGAAACCACGCGCCACGAGAAAAACCCCTTTCGTCGATTGCGGCTTTTATAGCACCTGAAAAGAGGGCCGTCAAGGGCCGGGGAAGAGAATGTCGCCGGGGAAGAGAAAAGACTTCTCCCGGGCTCCGACGGTGTCGGAGCCCGGCCTCGTTCCCGCACGAAGGGTCCCGCCGTTCCGTCGGCCCTTTCAGGCCGGAGAAAGGCCGATCAGGAACCCAGGCGATCGACGAGCCCCCGCACGAGATGGGGAAGGACGTCGAGGGCGTAGCCCAGGTGAATCCGCTCCGAGAGCTTGTGGGCGTCGCGACCGATGGGGCCGAGATTGACGATGGCCATGTCGAGAGAGGCCATCTCCGCCAGAGGCAACCGGTAGAGCCTGCCGTAGCCCGGAACGTTGGCCTCGAAGGGGGCCATGGCCTCAAGGCCTTCCGGAAGGCCGCAGTAGCTCAGGTCACAGACGCCCTCGTAAAGGGAGCGTATCTGGAGCTCGACGCCGAAACGCTCCCTGGCCTCGACGACGAGGGAGCGGACGGCCGAGGCCATGGCCCGGTCGCCGTCGCTTCGTTCCCGATTGGACCTGTGGGGGTAGCAGGGCATGAGGTAGCCCACGACGGCCAGGGGTCCCCTCTCGCCCGAAAGGGACAGGAGGCCGTCGACGAGGGCCATGGCCCTGTCCCGCTCGTCTCCCGAGCTCCCCAGGAGGCTTTCCGTCGCGGCGCGGAGGGCCTCTTCGCCGATGCGGTTCCGGAGACGCTCTTTGAGCTCGTCGTAGGTGAGGACGGCCATCGTCCACGACGGGAGGGCCGCCTCGGGCTTGCCGAGACGGAAAAAGCCCTCGGCCGAGCGCCGATGGCAGTCGATGGCACGGCGCCCCGCCTCGGCGGCCAGGGCCCGGACCTGCTCCAGCAGCTCGCCGGGCCCCTTCGTGGCCGTGAAGTAGCTGTAGTAGGACCAGGAGCGGTCCGAGACGGAACAGCAGTACTGTTCGCGGCCGTCGCGATGACGGAGGGAGGCGAAGGGGGTGAAGGCCTCGCCGTCGAGACGGTCGGCCAGGTCGGGGTTGCCCTCGACGAGGACGTCGAAGTGGGCCGTCATGAAATTGGCGTTGAGACCCTCGTAGTATTCGCCCAGGTGGGTCTCGCGGCCGAGGAAGTAGACGAAGGGATTGATCTTCCCCACGGCGCCGAGATGGATCGAGGCCCTGTTGCCGTCTCCCGTGCCGATGGAGGGCTCGCCGTCGACGCAGGCGACGAAACGCAGCCCCTCGTCGTCGCCGAAACGTTTCAGCCAGGGGAGGGCCCCCAACATGCCGCCCGAGTTGCACTCCTCGTCGGGAAGGGCCAGAAGGGCCACGTTGACGCCCATCGCGTCGCGACGGGCGGCCAGGTCGGCCAGGACGGAGGCGAAGACGGCGACGCCCGTCTTCATGTCCGCCACGCCGCGACCGAAAAGCCACTGGCCCGAATCGAGATCGGCCCGGACCTCGTCGGACAGGGAGGCGCGGCCCACGGCGGCCGTGTAGGCCTCGGCGTCGAAGGCCAGAGGAGCCAGAGGGCCGCAGACCTCGACGCCGACGACGTCGAGATGGCCCATGAGGAGGACCGTCCTGTCCGTCTTCCGGCCGGCCCGGACGAGAGCGAAAAGAAGGTTGCGCCCCAGCCGGTCGCCCTCTAGAGGGAGAAGGCGCAGATCGCCTCCGTGAGTCCTGAAATAGGGCAGCTCGCCGAGGCGACCGGCGAGACGGTCCACGACGGCCCTCTCGCTCTCGCCGCAGGGCGAGACGGAGGGGACGGCGACGAGGTCGAGGATGAGGCGGTAGAGGCTTTCCCTGTCGGCTCCGAACATGGTCTTCCATCCTTTCCCGCAAGACACACCGGGCCCCCTCGCCGCGCCGAAAGCGCGCCGACAAGGGCTCTTCCGTACCCCCATCGGGCCGGGCCCAAGGGAGACTCTCCTCCGATCGACGGGGAAGAACCGTCCCGCCGATCGGACAGACCCCCTACCGACGGGGGACCTCCGGGCGGGAGATCTCGGCGGCAGGAGCTCGACGAAAAGAGGGGGCGAAACAGAAACCCTTTCAAGAACGCCTCCTCCGAGGCGAAATCCTATCGCGAAGGGAGGAGGAAGGCGTTCTCCTCCCCGTCGAGAAGGTGGATCTCCCCCCTGCCGCCCAGCCTTTCGACGCCCTCGGCCAGGGCCAGCAGGGCGGCGCCGAAGGCATCGTCCCGGCCGGGATCGAGGTTCTCCATGACGAGGAGGGCCCTCTTCGTCGATGGCGAAAGGCAGGTCCTCCGGGCCTCGCGCCAATTCCAGCAGCGGCAGAGGACCCCCTCGTCGTCGCGGTAGATCACCTCGCCCTGGCGGGGAGGGTCGCTCTCGTCCGCTCCGAGGGGGACGAAGGACTCCCCTCCGGCGGCAAGGACGAGGCGGACGTCGCCGACGACGGCGTCGAGATCCTCCCCTCCGGCGGGGAAGAGAAATTCCAGAGAGAGGGCGTTGTAGAGATCGACGAGGGGGTTGATGGTGGGAATCCCCTTCCCCGAGGCCACACGCCGCACGAGGGCCTCGACGGAACTTCGATGCCCCTTGGGGGCGCCGAAGACCTTGTAGGCCCTGCGCCAGCAGGCCAGATCGGGATGGTCCGCCAAGGGCGTCTGCCCCAGGCCCTCCAGGGCCTTCGCTCCGGCCCGTTCGAGGCGGGCCTTCCCCTCGGAGACGCCTCCGTTGTCGATGTCGCAGGCCACGACGACGCCGATCCGAGCCGAGGGAAAGAGAGCGCGGAAATCGGATCCGATGAAAAAACGCTTTTCCGACACGATAAAGACCTCCTTGAACGTCCTTCTGCGACCTCAGTCTAACACGGAGCCGGCCCGGCAGAGAGGGCAAGGAGCGGCCGACGACGGCCTCTCTGCTTCGGCCTTGGCCGTCGCCGACCCCTTCCGAAAAGGACGGGGCGAAGGGGCAGGATCGTCAACCCCGGGTCGCTCTACCGCTTCGTCGGCATCGTTTCGAGACAGGTCCATCGAGCCCGCGCGCTTCGCGACCGTACCGACGGAATCTCCGCCCTTCTTTGCCCGCCGATCTCGAAATGCCCCGAGAGCCTCCGATCGGCACGACGCGACGCGCTCCCGGAACGCCGCAAACGGTTCCCCCCTCCCCCGTTCGAGAAACGCCCCCCTTACGGCTCCAGGCCTGCAAGATCGTGCACTATTAAAAATTTTTCCCCAGATTGAACTATAAATATTTTAATTTTTTAACGACAGGATCAACGAAATAGGGTATTCTTCAAACTACAGCCCGTCGCAAAGATAAGTTTGCGGATTCAAACAGATATTTCTCGACGTTGGTGGCATTTCCCATTTTTACGTTAAATATAATGGATAATGTATTTTTCCATTTATACCGTCAATTCTGTTCAACTTCGACCCTACGGCGGGTTTGGTCCGATAAAACCCAAAAACAGCAGACCGATGGGGTCGTCTTATTTTATGTTTGCCAAAAGAGGCTGAATGGGTTTTCTCCCTTCGCCCTGAAGGTCTTTTGCCGGGAAACGAGGAGGTGTTTGACGCAACTCGCGCGCCGGGCCCTCGGAGGCCCCGGCCGCAAAATCCGAAACGAAAGCCGGAAAAGGAAAGAAAAGGGCAAAACCCCATCCACTCTTTTCCCCGAGAGGAGCATGATGCCTTTATGAGAGGAATGCGCAGCGTCTCCATCCGATTCCGCCTGCTGGCCCTGACGGGCCTTCTCTGCCTTTTCACGGCCCTTGTCGCCTTCATAGGCTACAGGGGCGAGTCGCAGGTCGTCGCCGACATGGACGGCCTCTACAACGAATGTCTCCTTCCCGTCTACTGGCTCACCGATGCCCGCGTCCAGGCCCAGGCCGTCAGGGCCAACATCCTCGCCCTCCTGCTGACGACGGACGAGAACGAAAACAGGGCCCTCATGGCCGACATCGAGCGGCGCCAGGCCATCGCCGACGCCGATCTGTCCAACTACGGCAAGACCCGTCTCGACTCCTTCGAGAAGGAACAGTTCGCGGCGGCGCGGCAGTACATCGGAGAGGCCCGCGTGAGCCAGGAGAGGACGATCGCACTGGCCATGGCCAACCGCAACGCCGAGGCCTACGCCCTCTTCCGCGACGAGACGCTGCCCGCCCTGGAACGCTACCAGGAGACGGTGGCGGCCCTCTCGGCCCGCTCCTCGGAGACGGCGGAAAAGGCCAACAGCGCCAACAAGGAAGAGGCGGCGGCCTCCGCCAGGCTCCTCGTCACCCTGGCCCTGGCCTCCCTCGCTTTGGGCGCCCTTTCGGGCCTTCTGCTGGCCTCGTCGGTGACGCGCCCCCTGAGTCGCCTTCAGGGTCTCGTGGCCCGCTTCGCCGAGGGGGACCTGACGGTCTCCTTTTCCGACGAGGGTCGCGACGAGGTGGCCTCCATCGCCTCGGGGCTGGAACGGATGGGGCGCAGCCTGAGCGAGGTCATCGCCGCCGTGGCCGAGATCGCCGCCCGCCTGGGCCACGAGGCCCAGGAGTTCGCCTCCCTGGCCGAGGAGTCCAACGCCGGAGTCGAAGAGGCCCGCGGCGGCGTCGAGACCGTGGGAGGGGCCATGGAGAACCTGGCCGCCATAGGGCAAGAGCTCAACGCCTCCGTCGAGGAGGTGGCCGCCGGGGCCACGACGACGGCCAACCGCAGCGGCGACGTCTCGGCCGAAGTGGAAGAGGCCCGCAGGGCCGGGGAGTCGGGCATGGAGGCCGTGACGCGGACCGTCGTCACCATGACGGAGGTGACGAAGGAGGCCGAGGCCTCGTCGAAGGCCGCGGTGGCCCTGGCCGAGAAGGCGGCCCAGATCCAGAAGATCGTGGCCGTCATCTCGGGCATCGCCGACCAGACGAACCTGCTGGCCCTCAACGCCGCCATCGAGGCGGCCCGGGCGGGCGAGCACGGCCGGGGCTTCGCCGTCGTCGCCGAGGAGGTGCGCAAGCTGGCCGAGGAGTCCAACGGGGCGGCCCGTAACATCGCCGACCTGGCGGGGTCCATCGCCTCCGACCTGGCCTCGGTCCGCGCCGGGGCGGACCGGAACCGCGAGGGGGCCCGCAACGCCGACGGCCTCGTCCGGGAGGCCTCGGCGAAGATCGGCCTCATCCTGAAGGGGCTGGAGAACATCGCCGGATCGGCCCAGGACCTGGCCGCCGTCAGCGAGGAGCAGGCCGCCTCGAGCGGGGAGATCGCCTCGGCCGTCCAGGACATGGCCGGCAAGGTGAACGACTCCAACGCCATGGCGCGCAACGTCCGCGACCAGGTGGTCGAGGTGGCGACGGCGGCCGAGCGCGTCGCCAAGGGCGCCGAGGGACTGGCCCGCATCGGCGAGGACCTCAGGCGGCGGGTGGCCTTCTTCCGCACCGACGCCTCCGATCCGGCGGGGCTTCTGCCCGCCCGAAGAAGCTGAACGACCGCTCCGAGCCGGCTCGGGGTCGAAGGGAAAAGGCCCCGGACAAATCCGGGGCCTTTTCCCTTCGACCCCTGCCTCTATCGCCGCCAGGCCTTCCCGGAGCGGCCGACGGCGATTCTCCTCCTTGCACAGGTCACCCCCTCCCGGAGAGGCACGCATCGGGAGGCCTTGGGGTACAATAGCGTAGAGGGCCCTCCGGCCCCATCTGAGCGACAGAGGAGCCTTACATGGACAGCTATTCCTTCTACCCCTGGCAGATCGAGGCCTTCCGCCGCCTCGAAGGCAAGAGCGCCGTTCTCTCGGCGCCGACGGGCAGCGGCAAGACCTGGGTCGCCTACCTCTGGGCGGGCCTCGTCGACGTCGAGGGAAGACGGCACCTCCCCTCGCGCCCCATCCTCTTCACGGCGCCCATCAAGGCCCTGAGCAACGAGCGCTACATGGATCTGCGCCGCATGGGCTTCGACGTCGGCATCGAGACGGGCGACTTCAAGAAGAACTCCGAGGCGCCCATCATCTGCTGCACCCAGGAAATCTACACGATGAAGTACGCCCGGCGCCGCGGCATCGGCCTCGTCATCGACGAGTTCCACTACATCTTCGACGATCCCGACCGGGCCCGGGCCTACATCGACGGAATCCGCCTCACCCACCCCGAGAGCCCCATCCTCGTCATGTCGGCCACCTTCGGCGGCGCCGACAAGGTGGGACGGTACCTGAGCCACCTGGCCGAACGGCCCTTCGAGCTTTTCGAGAGCCACGAACGGGCGACGAAGCTCCTCTACAAGCCCCGCCACCCCCTCTCGACGGCACGCATCCACGACGCCCTCGTCTTCGTCTTCTCCCAAAGAGGAGCGGCCGAGCTGGCCGACCTCATCGCCGAAAACCGCCCGCCCGTCTCCGACGAGGGACAGGCCCGTCTGGAAGACCTGGCGGCCATTCTCGACGTCCCCTCCATCGACGCCCCCCTCCGGCGCGGCGTCGGCATCTACCACGGCGGCATGCTCCCGAAGGAGAAGCTCCTCGTCGAGTCGGCCTTCCGCGAGCGGATCCTCGACGTCGTCGTCGGCACCAACGCCCTGGCCCTGGGCGTCAACCTGCCGGCGGAGAGCGTCGTCTTCGGCCAGCTCGTCCGTTACCACGACCGACGGCCCATATCGAAGAACGAATTCCTCCAGATGGCGGGCCGGGCCGGCCGCAAGGGACTCTTCGACAGAGGCTACGTGACGTGGCTCAAGAACTCCCCCTGCGAAAGCCGGGGAACGGAGACGGGCGCCGTCTTCCGCCGCCTCCTCCAGGCCGCCCCCGAGCGGGCCTCCGTCACGCTCCGCCCCGAGTTCGGCAAGCTCCTCCGAGAGGAGATCTCCGTCGCCGACGAGGCCCGCTACATCTCCCGCTACTCCCTTCCCCAGGCCGACACCCGCCTCGTCGAGGAGGAGCTCCGCGACGGCCTGCGGCGCATCGCCAAAGCCGTCCGCCGTCTCGTTCCGGCCTCGCAGCGCCAGCGCTTCCGCGACATTCTTGCCGACATCTGGTACGGGGAGATGGACATCGACGAGAACCTCGAGATGGCCATCCTCTTCCATCTCAAAGAGCGCCCTCAGGCCATGACGGCCGCCGACGTCCTCGAACCCTTCGAGCGCAACTACCTCCAGGCCCTGCTCAAGGTGAAGCGCTTCGCCAACCGCCTCCCCCAGGGCTACGGCTTCGAGGGACTGGCCGAACTGAACGAAGCCGTCGACGCCATCGACCCCACCATCTACGGCTTCGAGGAGAGGCTCGACGAGATCGAAGGCGACGGGGCCGAGAGCGCAGGGCCCTTCGAGGAGGCCTGACGATGGGCAAGACCTTCTTCTCGGCCTGCCCCCACGACTGCCCCGACGCCTGCGCCTTCAAAGTCGACGTCGACGGCGGGAAGGTCCGGATCGAGGCCAACGGACGCCTGCCCTGGACGACCTTCATCTGCCCCAAGGGGAAACGCTGGGCGAAGCGGGTCTTCGACGCCGGACGCCTGACGTCGCCCCTGCTCCGACGGGGAGAGACCTTCCTGCCCCTTGCCGTCGACGACGCCTTGGACATCTGGGCCGAACGGCTGGGCCGGACCGTCGAAAGAGACGGCCCCCTTTCGGTCTTCCTCTACCAGGGAGCGGGCTCCCTCTACTTCTCCAAACGGCTCCTGGCCCATCCCCTGGCCGAGCTGGGCGGCTACAGGACGACAAGGGGAAGCCTCTGCGGCTCGGCGGGGAACGCCGGACTCCGCGAGACCTTCGGCGTCGTCCCCGTCCAATCCGTCGAGACCCTCGTCGCGTCGGCCCGGGCCCTTCTCTTCTGGGGTCGCAACGTGGCCGAGACGAGTCTTCACCTCCTCCCCCTGCTCAGGAAAATCCGCGCCCGAGGAGGCCGCCTGGGAGCCGTCGAGATCCGTCCCACGGCGACGACGGCCCTCGTCGACCGCTGGTGGCGGATCCACCCCGGAAGCGACGCCTTTCTCGCCGCCTGGCTCTGCCGCGCCCTCCTCGTCCGGGGACTGGCCTCGCCGAAGTGGCGGAGCCGCGTCGACGACGGGCAGGCCTTCGAGACCTTCCTCTCGGGACTGGACGACGAGGCCCTCCTGGAAAGGACGGGCCTCTCCTCGGGCGAGGCCCGGGACCTTCTCGACTGGCTCCTCCTCGACGGCCCCGTGACCCACTACGGAGGCTACGGCCTCCAGCGCTATCTCCAGGGCAAGGAGAGCTACCGCTGGATCTCGGCCCTGGCCGTCCTCACCGGCGCCTTCGACGGTCCCGGCGGGGCCGTCCTCATGGGCAAGGACGAGATGGCCCGATTCCCCGCCTCCCTCCTCCCCCGGCCCGCCGAGACGGAACGCCTTCCCGTGGCGACCTGGCACGAGAGGCTGGAAGGCCTCACGCCGCCCATCGGCCACCTCATCGTCACCAACGCCAACCCCCTTCAGCAGGCGCCCGACGAAAAGGGCCTCCGACGGGCCTTCGCCTCCATTCCCTTCAAGGTCTGCCTCGACGTCACCCTGACGGAAACGGCCCGGGCCTGCGACCTCGTCCTTCCCGTCGCGACCTTCCTCGAAGAGGGTCCCGACTGGCGGGGCTCCTACTGGCACCGCTACCTCCTGCGGTCTCAGGCCGTCCTCGACCCGCCGCCTTCGGTCCGGCCCGAGACGGCCCTCTTCGGCGGCCTGGCCCGCCGCCTGGGACTGAAAAGGGACCCGGAGAGGCTGATGAAGGAGATGGACGACCTCCTCCTGGCCGACGAGAGCCTCGAAGACCTCGGCGACGGCGTCTACGCCTGGGAGGAGCCCCAGTTCTGGAGCGACCCCGAGGCCCGGGCCGTCCTCCCCCTCTTCCTGCCCGAGCCCCTTTCCCCCCGCGGCGGGCTCCGTCTCGTGACGGTCCACGTCGCCTCCTACATCAACGGCCAGAGCTGGGACGCCCCCGAGGCCGACGATCCCCTGGAGGCGCGCCTGACCCCGGCGGAGATGGATCGAAGGGGGCTGGCCGACGGCGATCGGATCCGCCTCACGGCACAGAACGGGCAGGGCCTGGACGTGGAGGTGCGGGCCCAGGAGGGGCTGAGCGAGGGAATCGTCGTCCTCCCCCAGGGACGGCCCGGCCTCAACGCCCTCACGCCTCCCCTCTCGAGCCCCGGCTTCGGCGCCCCCTATCACGAGACCTTCGTCTCCATCGAGGCCCGGACGGAGCGAAAGGGCCCGACGGAGGCAGAGGATCGGACCGGACGGTCCGGACCTTAATCGACGCCCTCTCGGGAAGACTTTCACGGCCGAATATGCTATACATGGGGCGTCGCCTCTGCGCCGCTGGGCGAACCACGAGACTTTCAGGAGGGATACAAGCCGTGAGCAGAATCGATTGGAAAGAACTCTATTCGACGGTCGGAGCGGGCCTGAAGCCGTCGCCCATCCGGGAGCTTATGAAGTACACCCGCCAGCCGGGCATGATCTCCTTCGCCGGAGGCAACCCCGACCCGGCCATCTTCCCCGTCGCCGAGTTCGGCCGGGCCTCGACGATTCTCACCGAAAGGGGCAGGGAAGTCCTCCAGTACGGGGCCACCGACGGCTTCGCCCCCCTCAAGGAGTACATCGCCCAGTGGATGGCCCCCCGCATGGGCCGCGTCACCGCACCGGAGGAGATGCTCATCTCCACGGGATCCCAGCAGGTCATGGACCTGCTCTGCTCGGCCCTCGTCGACGCCGGCGACTACGTCATCGTCGAAGAGCCCACCTATCCCGGCTCGATCCACACCATGCGCAACCACAGCGTCTCCTTCCTGACCTGCCCCTGCGACGAGGAGGGTATGGTCGTCGACGCCATCCCCGGGCTGATCGAGAGGGCCCGGAAAGAGGGCAAAAAGGTCAAGTTCATCTACACCATCGTCAACTTCCACAACCCCGCCGGCGTGACCCTCTCCGTGGAGCGCCGCAGGAAGCTCCTCGAAATCGCCTCGAAAGAGGGCATCCTCATCTTCGAGGACGATCCCTACGGCCATCTCCGCTACGACGGCGACCATCTGCCGACGATCTTCTCCATGGACAACGAAGGACTCGTCCTCTTCGCCTGCTCCTTCTCGAAGATCCTCGCCCCCGGAACGCGCGTCGCCTGGTCCGTCGGCGACAGGGAGCTGATCCGGAGCCTCGTCATGGTCAAACAGGGCGTCGATCTCTGCACCAGCGTCGTCGCCCAGGGCCTCGTCTACGAATACTGCCGCCAGGGCAACCTGGAGGGATTCCTTCCCAAGATCGTCGCCCACTACGGCCGCAAGCGCGACGCCATGGCGGCGGCCTTCGAGAAACACCTTCCCGCCGACGTGCGCTTCGTCAAGCCCGAGGGAGGCTTCTTCTTCTGGCTCACCCTGCCCGGCGTCGACACGAAGGAACTCTTCTTCAAGGCCATCGAGAGAAACGTGGCCTTCGTCACCGGAACCTCCTTCTTCCCCAGCGGAAAGGGAGGCGAGGAGAACCTGCGGAGCTGCTTCACCTTCGCCTCGACGGAGGAAATCGACGAGGGAGCCCGGCGCCTGGCCCAGGCCATCGCCGACCTGAAGGGATAACCGAAAACAGAACGGACCAGAAGGGGCCCCCAGGGGTCCCTTCTGCTATAATCCGGTGACAATCCGACGAGGAGGCGATGCGAGGTGAGCCAGTTCTGGGAGGCTCTTTTCAGTCAGACGGCGGGGGCCATCAAGCCCTCTCCGATCCGGGAGATGCTCCACCTGATCCGTCAGCCGGGGATGATCTCCTTCGCCGGCGGCATGCCCGACCCGGCCATCTTTCCCGTGGAACAGTTCAACGAGGCCTCGTCCATTCTCCGCAGCTCCGGCCGCGACGTCCTCCAGTACGGCACGACCGAGGGCTACGGCCCCCTGAAGGAATTCCTCGCCACCTGGACGGCGCCCCGCATGGGACGGGTCCTCAAAGCGGAAGAACTTCTCATCACCTCGGGCTCGACGCAGGTCGTCGACCTGCTCAACTGGGCCCTCGTCGACAGAGGCGACGTGATCCTCGTCGAAGAGCCCTCCTTCATGGGCTCGACGCTGAACATGCACAACCACGGCGCCCGGTTCGAGACCCTGGACTGCGACGGAGAGGGCATGATCGTCGAGGCCCTGCCCGCCAAGATCGAGGCCCTCCGGGCCCGGGGCGAGACGATCAAGTACATCTACACCATCACCAACTTCCACAACCCCCTGGGCTGCACCCTTTCGCTGCAGCGCCGTCGGGCCCTTCTCGACGTGGCCTACCGCTACGGGGTTCCCATCCTCGAAGACGACCCCTACGGCTATGTCCGCTTCGACGGCGACCATCTGCCGACGCTCTTCTCCCTCGACGACAGGGGCATGGTCCTCTACGCCGCCTCCTTCTCCAAGATCCTCGCTCCGGGAACGCGCATCGGCTGGTGCGCCGGCCCGGCCGAACTGATCCGCAAGATGACCGTCTTCAAGCAGGGCGTCGACGTCTGCACCAGCGTCGTCGCCCAGGCCCTCGTCTACGAGTACTGCCGCCTGGGCCATCTCGACGCCTTCCTCCCCAAGATCATCGCCCACTACACGAAGAAGCGGAACGCCATGGAAGAGGCCTTCCGGCGCCACCTGCCCCTCGACGAGGTCCGCTGGGTCACGCCTCAGGGCGGCTTCTTCTACTGGCTCGAGACGCCGAACATCGCCGCGACGGACCTCTTCGACGCCTCCATCGAAAAAAAGGTCGCCTTCGTGCCGGGCCACACCTTCTACGTCGGCCAGGGCGGCATCCACAACGGCCGCTTCTGCTTCACCTTCGCCTCGTCCGAGGAGATCGACGAAGGCGCGAGCCGTCTCGGCCAGGCCATGAGGGAACGTCTCAGCTAGCCTTTTCCCCCAAGTGAGGCGCCCCGTTCCCCTCGGGCGCCTCCCCTTTCGGACCGCGATCGAAGGTGACTCCTTGCAGAACGAGACCATCGCCGCCCTCTCCACCGCCCTGGGCGAGTCGGCCATCGCCATCGTCCGCCTCTCGGGCCCCCAGTCGCGACGGTGGGCCGACTGTCTCTTCCGGGGCCGTCGGCCCCTGGCCGAGACGGAACCGCGGTTCATGAGCCACGGCCGCCTCGTCGACGAGAGAGGCGAGCCCTTCGACGAGGTCTTGGCCGTCTGGTTCGCCCCGGGCCGGAGTTACACGGGCGAGGAGATGGCCGAGATTCACTGCCACGGCGGCAACATGGCCGCCCGGCTCTGCCTGGAGCGGCTCCACGCCCTCGGAGCCCGCCCCGCCAAGGCGGGCGAGTTCACCCAGAGGGCCTTCCTGTCGGGCCGCATCGATCTGGCCCAGGCCGAGGCCATCCTGGCCACCATCAGGGCCCGGAGCGAGGCGGGACTGAAGGCGGCCCAGAAAAGCCTCGCAGGAGACCTGTCGCGGCGCGCGGCGACCCTCCGCGAGAAGATTCTCGACCTGTCGGCCCTCGTCGAGGCCGGCCTCGACTACCCCGACGAGGAGCTTCCGCCCCTGACCGGCCCGGAGCTCGTCGAGGAGCTCCGCTCTCTGAGCGGAGAGGCCCACCTCCTCTTCGACCGGTGCCGCACGGGGCTCCTCCTCAGCCAGGGCATCGCCGTCGCCCTCGTGGGCAAACCCAACGTGGGCAAGTCGTCCCTTCTCAACGCCCTTCTCGCCCGCCCCAGAGCCCTCGTCACGGCCGTGGCGGGGACGACGCGCGACGTCCTGGAAGCGCCCCTCTCCCACCGAGGCGTCCCCCTCCACCTCCTCGACACGGCGGGGCTCCGGGTCCCCCTCGACGAGGTGGAGGCCCTGGGCATCGACAGAACGATGGAGGCCCTGGAACGGGCCGATCTGGCCCTTCTGGTCCTCGACGGCAGCGCCCCTCTCGACGACGACGACAGGCGGGCCGCCTCGCGCCTCGTCGGCAGGCCCCACCTGACCCTCGTCAACAAGTCCGACCTCCCCCATCGCGTCGGCGACGACGAGGCCCGGGCCCTCTCGCCCTCCCTGGGAGTGCTGCGCCTCTCGGCCCGCGAAGGGGAAGGCATCGAAGCCCTGAAGGAGACCGTCGTCGACACCGTCGTCGGCTCGGGCCTCCTCGACGAGGCCCTCAACGCCTCGGCATCGCAGCTCGAAGAGCTCCGCCTGGCCCGATCGGCCCTGGACGAGGCCCGTCGCCTCGTCCGGGAAGGACTGGGCGAAGACGTGGCCGCAGCCAACCTGACCGAGGCCCGGTCGGCTCTGGATCGCCTTCTCTTCCTCGACGGGGACGACGCGCTGGCGGAACGGATCTTCAGCCGCTTCTGCGTCGGCAAATAGCCGGCAAAGGACGAAGAGGCGCCCCTGTCGGGGCGCCTCTTCGTCCTTTGTTCTTCGCCTCCGGCCGCCGGGAAAGCCTATTTGAAGCCCATGAGGACGGCGCCGACGACGACGACGGAGCTGACGGCGAAAAGAAGGCCCTGGAACTTGATCTGGAACCTGGCCCAGGTGGCCCAGTCGAGGCGGGCCGCGCCGAGGCAGGCCATGAGGACGCCCGAAGTGGGGACGATGAGATTCGTCAGGCCGTCGCCGAGCTGGAAGGCCAGGACGGCCACCTGACGGGTCACGCCGGCGATATCGGCCAGAGGGGCCATGAGAGGCATGGTGAGGGCCGCCTGACCCGATCCGGAGACGACGAAGAAATTGAAGACGGACTGGAAGACGTACATGATCCAGGCCGAAACGGCCGAATGGAGGCCCGAAATCATGTTGCCCACGGAGTGGAGCACGGTGTTCATCACCGTCGCCGCCGTCGGCGAATCGCCGCCGAGGACGAGGATGATCCCCTTGGCCATGCCGACGACCATGGCGGCGCCGACGAGATCCTTCGCCCCGTCGCGGAAGCTCTCGGCGATGGTGTTCCAGGTCATCCCGCCCAGCTTGAAGAGGACGCCGATGACGCCGCAGATCAGGCCGATGACGAAAAACTGCGTGGCGATCTCGGGGATGTAGTACTCGTGCCTGACGACGCCCCAGATGACCCAGCCCATGCCCGCCGTCAGCGTCAGCAGGACCAGGCTGTGGCCCAGCCCGAACTCGGCCTGGACCTCCTTGTTTTTGGCCAGATCGTCGCGGAAGAAGGCGTCCGAGGCATAGGCCAGGGAGCTCTCGGGGTTGGCCTTGACCTTTCGGGCATAGATCCAGGTGAAGACGATGCCCAGCAGGGTGAAGCCGACCCAGAGGGCGATGCGGAAGGCCGCTCCGGAGAGGACAGGGATCTGAGCCACTCCCTGGGCGATGGCGACGCTGAAGGGATTCATCCAGGACGTGGCGAAGCCGATCTGGGTGGCGCCGTAGGAGATGAGCAGGGCCGTTATGGAGTCGTAACCCAGGGCGACGCAGGCCGGGACGAGAATCATGACGAAGGGGATGGCCTCCTCGCCCATGCCGAAGACGGCCCCGCCCAGGGAGAAGAGGAAGAACATGACGGGGATGATGGCCGCCTCGGCCCCCTTCGTCTTGGCCAGCATCTTGTAGAGGCCGGCCTCGACGGCTCCCGTCCTGAGGATGATGCCGAAGGCGCCGCCGATGACGAGGATGAAGGCCATGACGCCCACGGCCGATCCCCACTTGCTGCCGGAGACGAAGCCCTCGAAGACGTAGTTGAGGACGCCCACCTCGCCGAAGGGCTCGAAGAGCCTGATCCCCTGCTTGACGGGATTGCCCGCCTCGTCGGTGACGATCTTGAAGGTCTCGGGGATGAGGACCGTCCTCGTCTTGGTGCTCTCTCCCATCTGATAGGAGATCTCGTGGGTCTCGAAGGTCCCCACGGGGATGAGATAGGTCAACAAAGCCGCGCAAAGGACGACGAAAAAGATGATGATGTACGTATCGGGCACCCGCGTCGCCTTGGGCGCGAGGGGAGTCTCTTTCCGGTTTGCCATCGCCTGTTCCCTCCTCAAAAATCATTTCCGTCTATCGGGACGTGAACGGTACCGCTCCCTGAAGCGCCTTCGGACCACCTTTCCGTCGATCGGAACACCTCCCTCGTCTTCCCGGCCCACAGTTTCTCTCCGATGAAGGGCTCCTCCTCCGGACGCGGGGAGAGGCCCTCGTTTGCGACTTGACAGAAAAGACAGAGCCTTTACACTACGGGTACATAATAGCACAATGGACCCATTAATGGGAAAGGGGGTACAAAAATTGACAAGGCCGTCTTCCGACGGACGTCCCCTTCAGGCCTACGAGGTGGTCTTCTGGCACGTCCTTGACCAGATGGCCCAGGAAAGGCTTCTGCCCGGAGACATCCTCTTCGAGACGACTTTGGGGGCCGAGCTGGAGCTCTCCCGGACGCCGGTGCGCAACGCCCTGGCCCGCCTCGTGGCCGAAGGCGTCCTCGAAAGCCCTCCGGGCAAAAGAGGGTACCGCGTTCCCGACCTCTCGCCCGGAGACATGAGGGAGGTCTTCCAGATGCGGGAAATCCTCGAATCGAAGGCCGCCTTTCTGGCCGCCGAAGAGGCCCGCAAGGAGGACGTCGACAGCCTGAGGGCCCTCAACGAGAAGGAGCGCCTCTTCTCCCGGGAGGAGCGCAAGCACGACTACTACGACATCAACGTCGAGTTCCACTTCGCCATCGTCCGCATCGCCGCCAACCGCTATCTGGAACGGGCCTTCCGTCCCGTCTTCTGGCGGTCGCAGCTCTACGTCAACTACCTGGCCGAGTTCCACCCCCTCACGACGGAGGAGGAAGAGCGCACGAGGGGGCACAACACGCCCGACGAACACGGGCGCCTCGTCGAGGCCATCGCCCGCCGAGACCCCCTTGGCGCGGCCGCCGCGGCCCGCGACCACCTGGCCGCGACGCGGGCCTACCGGATCTCCCTCGTCACGGAAAGGGCCGAGGTCATCTTTCGCGGCCGGAGTCACTGACACCCATCGGAACGGAGAACGCCCAAGGAGGGAATCATGTTTCTTCTCATCGAAAACGCCGAAGTTTACGCCCCTCGACCTCTGGGAAGGCAGGACATCCTCATCGCCGGAGAAAAAATAGCCTGGATGGGCCGTGATTTTCCGGCCCGGGCGACCCTGCCCGGCCTGGAGATCGTCGACGGCCGGGGCCATCTCGTCCTCCCCGGATTCGTCGACAACCACGTCCACATCATCGGCGGCGGCGGCGAGGGCAGTTTCCGCACCCGAACGCCCGAGATCGTCCTGACGGACCTCACCCTGGCGGGCGTCACCTCCGTCATCGGCGTCCTGGGGACCGACTGCGTGACGCGCCACACGGCCAGCCTCATCGCCAAGGCCCGGGCCCTGGAGGAAGAGGGGCTCAGCGCCTGGGCCCTCCTGGGCTCCTACCAGCTTCCCCTCCGCCCCTTCACGGGCCACGTCCAGGACGACCTCGTCCTCATCGACAAGCTCATCGGCGTCGGCGAGGTGGCCCTTTCGGATCACCGTTCCTCCCAGCCCCAGAAGGAGGAGCTCCTCCGCATCGCCGCGGCCTCCCGCGTGGCGGCCATGCTCTCCGGCAAGGGGGGCATCGTCAACGTCCACCTCGGCGACGGGCCGGGCAAGCTGGACATGCTCTTCGACATCGCCGACACGAGCGAGATCACCCTGGCGCAGTTCCTGCCGACCCACCTGAACCGCAACCCCGACCTTTTCGAGGCCTCCATCGGCTACGCCCTGGCCGGAGGTCACGTCGACATGACGACGAGCACGACGCCCCTCTTCCTGGCCGAGGGAGAGGTCAAGTGCAGCCTGGCCCTCAGGCGCCTCCTCGACGCCGGAGTTCCGTCGGAACGGATCTCTTTCAGCTCCGACGGACAGGGAAGCCTGCCCGACTTCGACGAAAAGGGCCGTTTCAAAGGCCTCTCCATCGGCCGCTCCCATTCCATCTGGCCCGAGGTGCGGGACGCCGTCGTCGACGAGAAGATCCCCCTCGAAACAGCCCTGGCCGTCATCACCTCCTCCCCGGCGGACCAGCACAAGCTGCCGGGCCGGAAAGGCCACGTGGAGGCGGGGGCCGACGCCGACCTGGTTCTCGTCGACGAAAGCTCTCTTTCGATCCGCACCGTCGTCGCCCGGGGACGCCTCATGGTCCGCGACGGAGAGCCCCTTCTTTTCGGAACCTTCGAGAAGGTTTGAGAAAAAACGACCGACAGAAGAACGCGGTCCGGCCCCCAGGGGCCGGACCGGAGACGACCCCGTTGCCCGGCGTCGAGGGCCCCGAAGCCGGGAGACACATCCGAAACTCTCATGGAGGTATCGTCATGCGCAGACGGAACGCCCTGATCCCGCTCCTGCTGGGGATCGCCTTGTATCTCCTCCCGGGAACGGCCCTGGAGGCGGGAACGCTCGTCGTCATCGGAGGAAGACAGGAGACGCAGAACGAAAAGGTCTACAAGGCCATGCTCGACGCCGTGGGAGGGGCTGAAAAGGCCCGGATCGCCATCATCCCCGCGGCGAGCGCCACGCCCACGGAAAGCGGCAACCTCTACATCAGCGACTTTCTCCTCTACGGCGTCACGGCGGAACAGTGCCGGCTCTACCCCGTGGCCGTCGTCGACGACGACGGGACGGACGACATCGACGAATCGACGTGGCGCGACGGCGCCTGGGACGAGGCCCTGGCCGAGGACGCCAGGGAGCGGAATCTCTTTTTCTTCACCGGCGGAGATCAGGCCCGCATCATGACCTGTCTCGTCGCCGACGACGGCACGGAGAGCCCTCTCCTCCGGAACATCCGCTCCGCCCTGGCCGCCTCCGACGACGTCGTCGTCGCCGGGACCAGCGCCGGAGCGGCGATCATGAGCGATCCCATGCTCACCGGCGGCGACCCCATCCTCTGGATCTCCAAGGGTCCCGACTACCTGGCATCGCAGGACGAGGGAGGGCTGGCCCAGGGACTGGGCTTCATGGAGGAAACCATCTCCGATCAGCACCTCCTGGCCCGAGGCCGCCTGGCCCGGCTCATCGTCGCCTGCCTGGAGAACGAGGCGGGCCACGACAGGGGCATCGGCGTCGACGAAAACACGGCCTTCATCGTGAAGGGCGACGACCTCTCCGTCGTGGGCGAGACGGGCGCCTTCATCGTCGACACCTCCCGGGCCCGGTGGAAGAGGGAGGGAGACTACATGGGCGTCGTCGGCGTCCGCGTCCACTACCTCGACGACGGCGACGGCTTCGATCTGGCCACGGGGGAGGCCCGTCCCGCTCCGGGGAAGAGCCTCATCAAGGAACCGGCCTACGGCGAGCGGCCCCTCGAGACGGATCTCTTCTCGGCCTACACCTTCCTGGACATGGTCACGAAGGGCCTCGTCGACAGCAGCGCCGACAGCTGCAAAGGCATCTCCTTCTCCGTCGCCATCGAAGAGGGCAGGCCCCAGGCCGGATCGGGCATCCGCTGGACCTTCCGCAAAGGCACCGACACCGTGGGCTACAAGGGGACGGAGCGGAGCGACTTTCCCCTCTCCCCCGGCGGGGAACACCCCCATCTCGACAGCTATTGCCCCTACACGGCGTTGAACGTGATCGTCGATATCGTGCCCTTTGCGGTATCGGTCCAGTAAAGGAGGGAAGGACATGAACGGAAAGGTCATTTCCCGGCTCCTCCTGGGATTTCTGGGAGCGGCACTGCTTGCATCGGCGGCCTTCGCCGCCAGCGACAAGGTCCTCATCGCGGGAGGCGAGGCCTTCGGGAGCGGCGGCGACGAAATCGTCGGCACCTTCCTCGACGCCCTCTCTCCCGACCTGGGCGACAATCTCCTCCTCGTCGTCCCCTCGGCGCGGCGGAGCGACGGGGACATCGTCACCCTGGCCGCCCTCTTGACCGCTCACGGGGCCGATCCGGCGATCGTCGACGCCGAGAACCTGCGGGCCTCCGATCTGAACGGCAAGGCCGCCGTCTGGATCGCCGGCGGCGAAGAGGCCCTCCTCGCCGACCTCTTCGACACCCTCTCGGGCGATCTGGCCGATCTCGGCCGATCGGTCCTCCTCGCCGCGACGGGAGAGGCCGCCTCCTTCCTCGGAGGGCTGCGCGTCGAGCCCGTCGCCGGCAACGCTCCCCTCCTCCATCCGGAAAAGCTCGTCTTTTCGGCGGGAGCCGATCTCCTCCCCTCGGACTACCTACGCGGAGCCCTCGTCGTGCCCGAGGCCCGCGCCAAGGGGTACGGCGGCCTCCTCATGGCCGCCTCGGCGGCGGCCAACCGCATGGCCCTCGGCCCCGACGGAGAGGGCGCCCTCTTCATCGAAGGCGAATCGATCCGGGCCCTGGGCAACGGGGGGACCTACATCGTCGACGCCAGGGCGGCCGAGCCCCTCGCCGCGGGTCCGCTGGACCGGTCGGACATGGTCCTCTCCTACATGAGCTTCGGCGACGGCCTCGACGGAAGAACGGGGCGCTTCACGGCCCCCGAGGACAAAGACGACGTCATCGCCGTCTCCTACTACTGGGTCTCGGAACAGCGTCCCGGCAACGCCCTCTTCGACGGCGACGAACTCTACCGCACCGTCACGGAAGACCTCGTCGACAACGACGCCGACGGAGCGTACGGCTTCTCCCTCTCGGAGATCACCGAAGCGGGCGCCGAGGGCGTCTTCGCCTTCTTCTCCGAAGAGGAGAACACGGAAGGCTACTGGATCCGCGACAGAGCCCGGGGCTTCGACATCTACTCCTTCTTCAACGTCGCCGCCGACGTCGCCCCCGTCACTCTGACCTTCAAGGACGTCGATCTGGGCCTGGCCGCCGACGGCGGCAGCTCGTCGTCGGGAGGTTGCTCCCTGGGCACGCCCCTCTCGGCGGCGCTCCTTCTCCTGCCTCTGGCCCTGACGGCCCTGCGCCGGCGCTGAAGAGCGGCTTCCCCCGCCGCGGACGAAAAGAGGCGCCCCTCCAAGGGAGGGGCGCCTCTTGCGGACTTCATGGTGGGCCGGAGTGGATTCGAACCACTGACCTCACGGTTATCAGCCGTGTGCTCTAACCAACTGAGCTACCGGCCCGCAGAGACGATTTTACATCGTACCGGGGAAAAAGTCACCACCGGCGGGGCGACTTTGTCAAGGGACACTAAAAATGTCATCTAAAAAGAGGGTCTGAGGGACAATGAAAGTGTCGCTTTCGAGGGGCTGAAATCGCCCCCGTCAACAGCCCGCCTTGGCTTTCCTCCGCGGCGGATGTCCTTCTAGGGAGGGGAACCCGTCCCTTGCTCGGAGCCGACCGCCGCGGCAGGAGGAGCGGGATTCTGTCGCCAGGGATGGTCTGCCGCCGGCTTCCTCTGCTTCTTCGTTTTGCATGGAGTGCCTGTCTTCGTCTCGATGACAGGCGGGGGAGTCGCAGGGGGCTCTTTGTCGACGGCTGCGAGATCGTAGAGCCCGTCATGGACAAGAGCCAGGAGTTTCCCGTCGAGCTTCTCGATGACCTTGACCGCCTGTCCTCTGGCAAGAAGCAGGGGGCGTCTGCGGGGGCCTATCAGGGCGTACTGTTTTCCGTCGAGGGAAATCGTCGAGTCTCCCGAGGCCTTCCGGTCGGTCTGGCGAGTCAGGAGGAGATCGAGAGCGGGTCCGTCCGGCGGAGGGAGAAAGGCAGATGCCCCCTCTGCGGGAGGACGAGCGAACCTCGGGTTATGGACCTCTCCCGGGTAGGCGGCGAGCAGGACGTTGGCCTCTTCGATCGTTTTCACTCCGGCCCGTCGGAAGGCGACGACGAGACGATCCTGAAGAGTTCCCCAGAGCCTTTCGATCCGCCCCTTCGCCTGGGGAGACCCTGCAGGGACATAGCGAGTTCCGAGAGCCTCCAGAGCGCGGCCGAACTGGGTTACAGGCGCCGAGTCCTCCAGCTCCTCCTTGATCGTCAGTTTTTCCGACTTGGGAGAAAGGAAGATGGTGTGGCGGTCGGCGTAAAGCTCGCGAGGCACGCCGTGGCGATCAAGCATCTGACGGAGCACGCGGAAGTAGCCGAAGAGGCACTCATTCCTGGCCATCCACAGACCGAGGACCTCTCCTGTGGCATCGTCAATCACGCCGTGGAGAGTGCAACGCTCACCGATCTCGAACCAATCGAAAGGAGAGGCGTCCATCTGGACCAGATCGCCTCGTCGGGACCGTCGGACCCTGCGGGAACGCCGCTTCGGGGCCCGGTGGCGATGAACGAGGGACAGGTTCTCCGCGCGAAGGAAACGGGCGATGCTCTTGGCGCTCAGCACGAGATCATGCTCTTCGGCAAGGAGTTCGGCCATGTGCTGACAGCTCGTATCCCTGTAAAGACCCTTGGCCAGACTGACGACGAAATCCCGTGTCTCCTGAGAGATTCTGCGCCGGGACGGTTTGCCTCGTCCCTTGTGCAGGAGCCCCTGCGCTCCTTCTTCCCGGTAGCGTCGTTTGAGCCGAAAGACCTGACGGCGGCTCAGACCGAGCCGATCGGCCACCTCCTGAACCGTCAGGTTGCCCGCGACAGCCTCTTCCACCAACCCCAAGCGCCTTGCTTCTTTTGTCTTCATGAGTAGGTCTCTCCTGGTCGTCATAAGTGACATTTTCCCTGTCCTCTTCACGAGTGACAATACCATTGTCCGGCGACACCGGCCTATCTGCGCGTGTCAAGGGACACTAAAAATGTCATCTAAAAAGAGGGTCTGAGGGACAATGAAAGTGTCGCTTTCGAGGGGCTGAAATCGCCCCCGTCAACAGCCCGCCTTGGCTTTCCTCCGCGGCGGAGGTCCTTCTAGGGAGGGGAACCCGTCCCTTGCTCGGTGCCGACCGCCGCGGCAGGAGGAGCGGGATTCTGTCGCCAGGGATGGTCTGCCGCCGGCTTCCTCTGCTTCTTCGTTTTGCATGGAGTGCCTGTCTTCGTCTCGATGACAGGCGGGGGAGTCGCAGGGGGCTCTTTGTCGACGGCTGCGAGATCGTAGAGCCCGTCATGGACAAGAGCCAGGAGTTTCCCGTCGAGCTTCTCGATGACCTTGACCGCCTGTCCTCTGGCAAGAAGCAGGGGGCGTCTGCGGGGGCCTATCAGGGCGTACTGTTTTCCGTCGAGGGAAATCGTCGAGTCTCCCGAGGCCTTCCGGTCGGTCTGGCGAGTCAGGAGGAGATCGAGAGCGGGGCCGTCCGGCGGAGGGAGAAAGGCAGATGCCCCCTCTGCGGGAGGACGAGCGAACCTCGGGTTATGGACCTCTCCCGGGTAGGCGGCGAGCAGGACGTTGGCCTCTTCGATCGTTTTCACTCCGGCCCGTCGGAAGGCGACGACGAGACGATCCTGAAGAGTTCCCCAGAGCCTTTCGATCCGCCCCTTCGCCTGGGGAGACCCTGCAGGGACATAGCGAGTTCCGAGAGCCTCCAGAGCGCGGCCGAACTGGGTTACAGGCGCCGAGTCCTCCAGCTCCTCCTTGATCGTCAGTTTTTCCGACTTGGGAGAAAGGAAGATGGTGTGGCGGTCGGCGTAAAGCTCGCGAGGCACGCCGTGGCGATCAAGCATCTGACGGAGCACGCGGAAGTAGCCGAAGAGGCACTCATTCCTGGCCATCCACAGACCGAGGACCTCTCCTGTGGCATCGTCAATCACGCCGTGGAGAGTGCAACGCTCACCGATCTCGAACCAATCGAAAGGAGAGGCGTCCATCTGGACCAGATCGCCTCGTCGGGACCGTCGGACCCTGCGGGAACGCCGCTTCGGGGCCCGGTGGCGATGAACGAGGGACAGGTTCTCCGCGCGAAGGAAACGGGCGATGCTCTTGGCGCTCAGCACGAGATCATGCTCTTCGGCAAGGAGTTCGGCCATGTGCTGACAGCTCGTATCCCTGTAAAGACCCTTGGCCAGACTGACGACGAAATCCCGTGTCTCCTGAGAGATTCTGCGCCGGGACGGTTTGCCTCGTCCCTTGTGCAGGAGCCCCTGCGCTCCTTCTTCCCGGTAGCGTCGTTTGAGCCGAAAGACCTGACGGCGGCTCAGACCGAGCCGATCGGCCACCTCCTGAACCGTCAGGTTGCCCGCGACAGCCTCTTCCACCAACCCCAAGCGCCTTGCTTCTTTTGTCTTCATGAGTAGGTCTCTCCTGGTCGTCATAAGTGACATTTTCCCTGTCCTCTTCACGAGTGACAATACCATTGTCCGGCGACACACCGGCGGGGCGACTTGCCCCCTCTCACTCGGCAAAACGGGCCCTGACGATGCGGTCGAGGCGAAAATGGCGCAGCCCCTTTCGGAGACAGCAGAAAGCCTCGAGCTGAGGGACGGGCCATCCGGCGAGCCCCTCGGGCCGGACCCGGCGCTCCGTCAGACGCCCCCAGGCATCGCGGTAGGCGATGACAAGCTCGCGTCCCTCGCGAAGGGCCTCCTCGACGAGGCCTCGGATCGCGGCGTCGACGGTCTTCTCCGCGGCGGCGAAATCGAAAGCCGCCAGGTCCAGAAGCTCTTCGGCCGTCGCCGCCGCTTCTCCCAGGACGTCGAGGGAGCGCTCGAAGAGCTGGCGGGCGCCGTCGGCGTCGGCCAGGGCCCGGTGACTGGCCGAGACGTCCAGGCCGAGAGTTCCGACGAGATGGGCCAGGCCGTAACGCCTTTCCTGGGGAAAGGCCCGGCGCGCCAGGACGCAGCTGTCGACGACGCCGGGACGCCAGGGAACCCAGGAGGGATCGGCCGTGGCCAGGAAGGAGAGGTCGAAGGCGGCGTTGTGGATCACCAGAAGGGCCTCGCCCAGAAACGCGCGGAGGCGGGGCAAAGCCTCCGTCACGTCGGGAGCGCCGGCCACCATGGCGTCGGTGATGCCGTGAACGGCGATGACCTCTTCCGACATGGCCCGTCCGGGATCGACGAAGGTCTGAAAGCGCCCGACGACGCGGCCCCGCCGGAAGGTGACGGCGCCGATCTCGACGATGCGATCCTTCGAGGCGTAGAGTCCCGTCGTCTCCAGGTCGAGGGCGGCGAAAAGGCAGGTATCGAGGGACCTCATCGCCGATCCTCCGGACGATCGGCCGGGATAGGCCCTCTTTTTCCTCCGGCCCGCGCCTGCCTCATCGCCCCCGTCCCTCCGGGGACGGACGTCTCAGAAGGAGAAGGCTTTCGGCCGAATAGAGGGCGATGGCGACCCAGATGAGGGCGAAGGTGACGAGGCGGGCCCACTCCAGAGGCTCGTGGTAGAGGAAAAAACCCAGGAGGAAGGAGATCGTCGGCGAAAGGTACTGGAGAAAGCCGATCGTCGTCAGACGGAGGCGCCCCGTCCCGAAGGCGAAAGCCACGAGGGGGATGGACGTCACCACGCCCGTGCCGACAAGGAGGAGATCGCGCGCCGCCGGGCCGGCGCCGAAGGCGGCCGTTCCCCGGCCCTGGAGGAAGAGAAGATAGGCCAGAGCCGGAAGGGCAAGGACGAGGGTCTCGGCGAAAAGCCCCGTCAGGCCGTCGATCCTGATGATCTTGCGGAGCAGGCCGTAGGTCCCGAAGGTCAGGGCCAGGCTCAGGGCCACGACGGGAAGGCGGCCGAGAAGCATCAGCTGGAGGGCCACGCCGGCCAGAGCCAGGAGGAGGGCCAGAAGCTGGAGCCGCCGGGGCCGCTCGCGGAAGAAGAGGGCGCCGAAGAGGACATTGACCAGAGGCGTGATGAAATACCCCAGGCTGGACTCGAGGACATGGCCCGTATTGACGGCGGCGATGTAGATGAGCCAGTTGGCGCCGAGGACGAGGCCGCTGCAGACGAGGAGTCCCATCTTCCGCGGCTCCTTCAGAAGGGCCCGGGAGTGGCCCCAGCCCCGCCCGACGGTCAGGGCCAGACCGACGAAGACGAGGGACCAGAGGATGCGGTGGCAGAGGATCTCCAGAGGCGGCACGTCCTGAAGCTGCTTCCAGTAGACGGGCAGAAGACCCCAGGCCGTGAAGGCGAAAAAGCCGGCGGCGACACCGCGAAGGTCGTCGCCTCGGCCTGAAGAAAGCGGGGACGCGGACATGGAGAGCCTCCTTTTCACATCGGCGCCGGTCCGCGGGGAAAGGACCGGCGCCACGAAGATCGGGCCCCGGGCCCCAGGGGCCCGAGGAGCAAGGGACGGCCACGGCCCCTTCGGACCGGTGCCGTCCAGAACCGCCAGCCTATTCCATACACCTCCCGGGCGGAAAAAGCAAGGCGCCCCCCCCTGAAGGGGCCTACCGCGAGGGCCTGCGGAAATCGATCTCCCTCCGGAAGGGGCCCAGGTCGAGGGAGCGCACCGCCGGACGGGTCCGAAGGGCCACGGCGCCGCGACGCACCACGTAGAGACATTCGGGAAGGAGACGGATCGCCTCGAACTCGTCGGCGGCGTCGAAGACGACGAAATTGGCGGGCCTGCCCGCCTCGATGCCGTAGAGGGACTCCACCTGGAGCGTCCGGGCCGAATTGACGGTGATCATGTCGAAGAGGGAGAAAATCTGCTCGTAGCCGCTCATGTGGGCCGTGTGGAGCAGAAGATGGGCCGCCTGAAGCATGGAGCCCTTCCCCAGGGGATACCAGGGATCCATGATGGAATCGTGGCCGATGGAGACGTTGATCCCCCGGGCCACCATCTCGTCCACCCGCGTGTGCCCCCTCCGGCGCGGGTAACCGTCGGTGCGGTTCTGAAGCACCGAATTGTCGAAGGGGTTGGTGATGAAGTTCATCTTAGCCCTCTCGGCGATCCCCAGGAGCTTGAAGGCATAGTCGTTGTTGTAGTTGTGCATGGCCGTCGTATGGCTGGCCGTCACCTTCTCTCCCATGCCGGTGACGAGGGCGAGTCGTGCCATGACCTCGACGAAGCGGGACTGGTCGTCTCCCGTCTCGTCGCAGTGGATATCGATGAGGGCGTCGTACTTCCGGGCCAGCTCGAAGGCCAGCTCCACATCGCGGATGCCGTCCTCGCGGGTCAGCTCGTTGTGGGGAATGCCTCCCACCACGTCGGCTCCCATCTCCATGGCGCGGACCATGAGGGCCTCTCCCTCGGGAAAGGTGTAGACGCCGTCCTGAGGGAAGGCCACGATCTGGATGTCGACCAGATCCTTGACCCGATCCTTCACCTCCAGAAGGGCCTCGAGGGTGAGCAGGGTGGGATCGGTCACGTCGGCATGGGTGCGGATGAACTGGACGCCTCCGGCGAACTCCCAGAGGACGGCCTCGACGGCGTTCTCGACGAGCTCCTGCCGGGTGAGGCGGGGCTTGCGCTCGCCCCAGATGGCGATCCCCTCCAGAAGCGTGCCGGAACGGTTGAAACGGGGATCCCCCACGGAAAGGACCCCGTCCAGATGCAGATGGGGGTCGCACAGAGGCGGCGTCGTGAGACGGCCTTCGGCGTCGATCTCCTGCCGTCCCCGCTCCTCCAGGGAGGGACCCACTTTCCTGATGATTCCGCCGTCGACGGCGATATCGACCTCTTCACCGCCGCGAAGGCGGGCGTTGCGCAAAACCAGATCGATCATGGCTTTCGGCCTCCCTCTCTTTCGGATCGGCTTTCCGGCCCCCCGGCCGGGCAGGAGAGGCGACGGCAGAGGAACCCGTCGGCCCCCGCATAGACCAGGGCCGCCGTCACGATGGCGTTCAGGGGGGCGACGCACAAAAGCCCCTCCTCGGGAGAGACCTTGGAGACGGCCACGGCCAGGACCCAGGCGAGCATGGCCGACCAACGGACCGGACGCTCGGCGTCCGTGGCCTGAAAGGAACGGCTCCCGCGCCCCTTGAGAAAGAAATCTCCGATGAGAATGCCTCCGATGGGCGGCAGAAAGACGCTCAAAAAGACGAGCCAGCCCACGAAATGGTTGTAGAGAAAATGGGCCAGCACCGTGCCCGCCGCACCGGCCGCGACGGTGAGGCTTTTGCGCCTCAGGCCCGTCATGTTGGCGAGGCCCAGCCCCGAGGCGTAGAGAGCGTTGTCGTTGGTGGTCCAGATGTTGAGGGCCAGAAGGGCGATGCCGCCTCCAAGGAGCCCCTGGGCCGCCAGCATCTCCGACGTGTCGGCCATCCCCGTCGCCATGGCCCCCAGGGCGCCGAAGAAAAACATGAGGCTGTTGCCGAAGGTAAAACCCACCACCGTGGCGCCCACGCCCGTCCGCCGATCTCGGGCGAAGCGGACGAAATCGGGCGTCAGCGTGGCGCCGCTGATGAAAGACCCCACGCCCAGGGCCAGACCCCGCGAAAAGGGAAGGGGCGACGCGGGCTCGACGGCCATGAGAGCCGCAAGCCCCCCGGCGTCGCCGAAGGCGCGGATCACGGACCCGAAGCCGAGAACGAGGATCGCCGGAACGGCGATCCAGCTGATCCACTCGATGGCCCGGAAACCGATGACGACCGTTCCGGTCATGAGAAGGCCCCCTGCGACGATGAGAGGCGCCACGGGAATTCCCAGAAGCCTGTTGACGGGATAGGCGAACATGGCCACGCCCACGCCGAACCAGCCGATCTGGGTGAGGGCCAGCAGGAGAGAGGGCAGCTTGGAGCCCCGGACGCCGAAGGCCCGCCGGGCCAGGACGTGAGTCGAGAGATTGGTCGAAGAGGCGGCATAGCCCAGGAAGGCCCCGTAGACGCCCAGGATCAGGTTCCCCGCCAGAACCGTTCCCACCAGATCGGGCCAGAGACGGAACCCCATGCCGAGAGTCCCTCCGGTCCACATGCTGGCGGCGAAAAAGGTGAAGCCCAGCATCACCATGGACATGGGAAGAAACCCCCGCCGTTCCGACTCCGGCACGGGCGTCAGAGCGAAATCGTCGCCCCCGCCCCTTTCGGCCTCCCGATCGGACATGACCCACCACTCCCTTTGGAAAAGTCGCCCCTCCCGGTGACGGGACAAGAGGCCCCGGGATCGGACCGGGCCCGTCGTCCCTCCGAAGAGCCTTCGCCTCCCTTTCGGAAGCGAAGGGCGGACCGCGTCCGCAGCAGCAGGAGTATATACCGTCAGGCCCCGACCGGCGACCCCCGGGAGGGGCCTGACGGCGAGGGGAGAAGGGGCGAGGCCGGGAGGGCGCGCCCGACGTCCCGTCATCCCGTCAGGGAAAGGCGGAATCGGAGCCGCGGCCCCGTCCCGCAGGGCCCCCGCGCCCCCCTTACGGCCCCTTCGCCCCCGTCTCATGGGGAAAGGTTCCGACGGTTTCGGATCAGGGCAAGAGGGGAAGGCCCAGCTCTTCGAGAAAGGCGTTGTGCCTGTTCCGGGCCTCCTCGATGTTCCCGGCCAAAGCGACCAGTTCGGCGTTGACGGCCTGCAGATCGATCGGCTCCTCCGCCCGCTGCGTGCTGATGTAGCGCGTGATATTCAGGTTGTAGCCGTTCTCCTCGATCTCCTCCATCGCCACGCGGCGGGCGTAGCGCTCCTCTTCTCTGCGGTTCTGGTAGGTGTCGATGATCTTGTCGATATGATCCTCCGTCAGGACATTCTGGCGCTTCCCCTTCTCGAAGTGCTCGGCGGCGTTGATGAAAAGCACGTCGTCCGGTTTCTTGCACTTCTTCAGCACGAGAATGCAGACCGGAATGCCCGTCGAGAAGAAGAGGTTGGCGGGCAGGCCGATGATCGTGTCGATGTTGCCGTCCCTGAGCAGCTTCGTTCGGATGCGCTCTTCCGCGCCGCCCCGGAACAGCACGCCGTGGGGCAGGATGATGGCCATGACGCCCTCCGGCTTCAGATAGTGGAAGCCGTGGAGCAGAAAGGCGAAGTCGGCGGCGGACTTGGGCGCGAGGCCGTAGCTCTTGAAGCGCACGTCGTCGCCCATCGCCTCCGTCGGATCCCAGCGGTAGCTGAAGGGCGGATTGGCCACCACGGCGTCGAACTTCGGCATCTTCGCCGGGTTCATCTCGCGCAGCCAGTCCCAGTCGTTCGTGAGGGTGTCGCCGTGGTAGATCTGGAACTCCGAATCCTTCACCCCGTGCAGCAGCATGTTCATGCGCGCCAGGTTGTACGTGGTGATGTTCTTCTCCTGACCGTAAATCCTGCCGATGCCCTTCGCCCCCATGCGGCGGCGCACGTTGAGCAGCAGCGATCCGGAACCGCAGGCGAAGTCGAAGACGCTTTCGAGAGTCTTCCGCCTTCCGGTGGCCGGTTCCTGGCCGTCGAGCGTGACGATGCCCGAGAGGATGCTGGATATCTGCTGCGGCGTGTAGAACTCGCCCGCCTTCTTTCCCGAACCGGCGGCGAACTGGCCGATAAGAAACTCGTAGGCGTCGCCCAGAGTGTCGCTGTCGGTGGAGAACTGCGCCAAGCCCTCCGCAAGCGCCCTGATGATGTTGCAGAGTTTGGCGTTGCGCGTCTCGTAATCTTTCCCCAGCTTCTCCGAATTCAGATTGATCTCGGAGAAGAGGCCGCCGAAGGCGCTGGCGAAGGATTCATTCTCGATGTAGTGGAAACCCTTTTCAAGGGTGTGCAGCAGCTCGCCGTTCTGGGTGCGGGCCATCTCGGCGATGGTGCTCCAGAGGTACTCGGGCTTGATCACATAGTGCGTCTTGCGGCGCATCTGCTTTTCGAACGCGACCGTATCGCCGGGGTTTTGAGCGTACCACAGGGCCAAGGGCGGGCGGCGGTCGCCGGAGGGCGGCGTCGGATAGTCCGACATAAGCTCCTTCTGCGCCGCCGCCTCGTAGTTGTCCGAAAGGTAGCGCAGAAAGAGGAAGGAGAGCATGTAGTCGCGAAAGTCGTCGGCGTTCATCGCGCCGCGCAGTTGATCGGCGATGGCCCAGAGAGTCGCGCCGAGTTTTCTCTTGTCCTGTTCGGTCATGGTGCTGCCTCCTCGTTTTCTTCCGGAAACACTTCGGAGTTGAGCGGATAGCGGCTCAGAAAATCATGGGGGATTTTCTTGAAGCAGGCCTTGTTCGCCTCGAATTTTTCCTGTGGTTCAAAGGGCAACCAGTTGCCGTGGATGAGGGTCTTGACCGGCCAGGTTCACGTTGCTTGTGTTACTCGCGCCCCGACTCCTTGCGACCCCTTATGCTGTTTTCCAGAGCTCTCAGCTCGGCCTCGTCCTCTGCATCCGCGGCTCGGGCTTCCCGGGATTTACGGCGTCGCTCGTAGTCCAGAAAAAGCGGGGCGATGCGCCGCTCCATAGAGACATGGCTGACCGATCCCGCTCCCTCCAGGAGGGGAAAGCCGTTGGAGGCTATGATCTGGGCGACGTTCTCGCGCCAGAAAGCCATGGTGGTGACCGTCTGCCGTTTGGCCCGCAATTCGGCGGTTTCGAGAAAGATAACCACCAGACGGTTCAGCGTGTCGCTTTCACCCTCGGTCAGGTAGTTTTTGGCCAGCAGAATGTCCTGCTTGCGCACCTGATTCCCCTTCCAGGTCAACAGGCCGAAATGGGAGTCCTCCGGGTCGGCACGGTCGACGACGATTTCGGCGGCGGTCCGCTGCGTGACGGCGAACAGCAGCATGTTCTGAACGGTGGCGAAAAACTGTCGCGTGGCCTCATCGGTCTTGTCGTAATCGGCAGCCAGCGCGAAGAGATCTCGCACTTTTTGATAGAAGCGCTTCTCCGAGGCCCGAATGTCTCGGATACGGGCCAGCATCTCGTCGAAGTAGTCCGGGCGGCCATCGGGGTTCTTCAGCCGCTCGTCGTCCATGGCGAAGCCCTTGAGCAGATACTCGGCCAACACCGTGCTGGCCCAGCGACGGAACTGGACGCCTCGCGGCGAACGCACGCGATACCCCACGGCCAGAATGGCGTCGAGATTGTAAAGCGTGACCCTGCGGCGCACTTCGCGCCCACCTTCGATTTGAACTACCGAGGATTCCTCGGCAGTTGCTTCTCGTCGCAGTTCACCATCGGCGTAGATGTTTTTCAGGTGCACGCTGATATTGTCCGGCGATACATCAAAAAGTTCGGCCATTTGCCGCTGGCTGAGCCACACCGTGCCCCGGTCGGCCCGCAGCTGCACCCGGCTTTGGCCGTCTTCGCTGGTGTAGAGGATGAGCTGGGTCATTTTCCCGCCTCGTCCGGCACCGGGAAAAGCTGCTGCATCAGCCCTTTTTTATGGGCCTTGAGCGCGTCGAGTTTTTGGGCCTGCGAGGTTATGAGGTTGTCGATAGAGGAGAGGCAGTCGGCGATTTTTTGTTGTTCGGCCTCCAATCTTGGAACAAGGCACTCAACTTTTTCCAACACGTCTACGGAAAGCCCCGGCTGCGCCTGCCCCGTAGCGAATCGATTCAGATTCAATTTCAGGAGGTCATAGAACAGCCAATCGATATTGATGCCAGAAAAAGGAGCAGCAACCACGGCATGTTCTGTCGCGTAAAATTCACCTTCCCCAAGAATGACATTCCCACAAAGTGCACCTTGTCGACCAATCAAAGGATACTTCCCTGAATGCGTATGCGTTTTTACATATCCACGCAAACCGTTACCACCGTAACATGGATAAAGCGCATATCCGTTTTTCTCTGATATTTCCCCTGCGGACACAAATTTCCCCGCACGCATACAGCAAATCTCACCAAGCTTATTCTTATCCCACTCCCCAGCATCCCGGAACTCGGGGAAGCGGAGTTTGGGGAGGGTTTCACCTTCGGCGGGGAAGATCTGCTGCATCAGTCCTTTTTTATGGGCCTTGAGCGCGTCGATCTTCCGGGTCTCCAAGGTTATCAGCTCGTCGACGGAGGAGAGGCAGTCGGCGATTTTTTGTTGTTCTGCTTCGTTGGGTAGTGGAATTTTTATCTTTGAGAAATTTTCATAAAAAAGATAACTCCGGATCCCTCCTTCAACATTACTATTCACCGATTTGTCAAATGTAAATGTGCTAAAAAAATACAACAGAAATCTATCGTTGACATTTTTAGAAGTTTTAAAGCAGACATACAACGAGCTAATGAGAATGTTGTTCAAATCTTCACTGTAGCCAATAGATCCCACATTAATTCTTGCAGGATTGTAGGCGAATGTATTTCTTTCAATTATTTTATAAAGAGAGATATCGTAACCTCGTTTGTTGCTATCCACTCCATCAAATTGTTCTACCTGTGGAACGAAGCCAACTGTATTGTTAATCGAGTAAATAGGGTATTTTTTGCAACTTTTATTTCTCTTATCCGTCTTGTGAGTTAATCCGCCTAGAGTCTTCTCCTCCCACTCCCCCGCATCCCGGAACTCCGGAAAGCGCAGTTCGGGCACCAGCGCGCGCTTTGCTCCCTGCGTCATGCTCGTTTCTTCCATGTTACTGCTCATAGGCGTTCAACCCCGATATCTCCCGCCCCTGGGCGAGTTTCTTGAACAGCGGAATCATGTCTTCCATGAGTGCCAGTTCCTTCTGCGTGCGCGCCTTCCAGCCAAGCTCTTGCGGGGCGAGCAGGTCGCCCAACAGGTCGCCGTCGAAGACCATGCGGCGCAGCACGGTGTCCACGAAGGTCTTCAGGGCGGCGGCCTCGATGCCATGCTTTTCGGCGACGGCGGCAAGCTCCCGGGCGTTCTTTCGTTCCTTGAAGCGTTCGTATCCGGCGCGGACGGCCTTCTCGTCCAGCCCCTTGCCCGCTTCCAGCGTTTTGATGTACTCGGCGATGTCGTCACGCTCGTCCATGAACTTGGCGTCAGCCTGAATCAGGCCGATGAGCTGGGCGCGGTGCATCTTCTGCGTGCTCGGCTCCTGCTGCGAATACTTCGCGATCAGCGCCATGATGTAGTCGTAGTCGATCATCGCCGAGGCGAAAAGGACAAATTCGAAATCGAGCTGCTGCACCGCGCCGGCAGTCGGCGCTTCGGCCCCCTCTCCGTCTCCGTCCTGCTTTTGCTTCAGAAGCAGGGCCGTTTCCAGATAGGCGCCTCTGAAGGCCTGCAATTCGTCTTCGGGCAGCACCTGCTCGATTTTTTCCCTGTGCCCTTCCGTCAGGTCGGTGTACTGGTCAAGCTGTGTTTTAAGGCGCTGCACCTCCTTGAAGAGGTTGATGAACGTCGAACGGGCCCCGTCGCCTTTGAGGTTGGGGACCTCTTCGGGTCTGTTCTCCAGGCCCTGAGATTCCAGAAAATCGCCCAGTTTCCGCACGGCCGCCTGCAGTCTCTCGATAACCACGGGCGCTTCGTCCACCAGCCATATTTCCTTCGCAGGTCTGGCGGCCTCGCCGGAAAAGAGGGCGATGGCGGTGTCCACGGCGTCCTGCTGCTGGCGGAAGTCGAGGATGTTGCCGTAGGGCTTGGTGTCGTTGAGGACGCGGTTGGTGCGGGAAAAGGCCTGGATCAGACCGTGGTGTTTGAGGTTCTTGTCCACGTAGAGGGTGTTCAGAAACTTTGAGTCGAAGCCGGTGAGCAGCATGTCCACCACGATGGCGATGTCGATCTTCTTGCTGTGCGGCAGATCGCTGTTCGGGTACTGCTGGTCTTTGATGCGCGTCTGCACGTCCTGATAGTAGAGGTCGAACTCGCCCACTCCGTGATTCGTGCCGTACCGCGCGTTGTAGTCGGCGATGATGCTCTTGAGGGCCTCTTTCTTCTTTTCCGGCTCCTGCTCGTTGTCGGCCCTTTCCTGGGGCAGGTCTTCCTGTATCTGCTGCACGTCCCTGTTGCCCTCGGCGGGCGGCGAGAAAACGCAGGCGACGTTCAGCGGCCGGAAGTTCTCGTCCTCCGCCGCTCTTTCGGCCTGTACCGTCTTGAAGAGTTCGTGATACTCGATGGCGTCGTTGATCGACGAGGTGGCCAGAAGGGCGTTGAACTTGCGCCCGTTGGTGGCGGCGTCGTGCTTGGAGAGAATCGATTCGACGATGGCTTTCTTGGCGAGGGGTTCATCGGTCTTCGCCGGAATCTTTCCTTCCGGTTTGAAGTAATCCACATGGAAGCGCAGGACATTCCGGTCTTCGATGGCGTGCGTGATCGTGTAGGCGTGCAGTTGCTGCTGGAAGAGGTCCGCCGTGGTCCGGTAGCTGGCCTGCCGCCCCTCGATCTGCTGATGGGAGGCGTTCTCCTCGAAGATGGGCGTGCCGGTGAATCCGAACAACTGGGCGTCGGGAAAGAATTCCCTGATGGCCCTGTGGTTCTCGCCGAACTGCGACCGGTGGCACTCGTCGAAGATGAAGACGATGCGCTGATTCCGCAGGGGCTCCAGCCGCTCGGCGTAGTTGCGCCTGCTGTTGTTGCCGTCGAGCGCGAGGCCGAGCTTCTGGATGGTGGTGACGATGACTTTGTCGGCATAGTCCTCGGAGAGGAGGCGCCGCACCAGGGTTTCCGTGTTGGTGTTCTCTTCGACGCACCCTTCCTGAAACTTGTTGAACTCCTCCCGGGTCTGCCTGTCGAGGTCTTTGCGGTCGACGACGAAGAGGCATTTGTCGATGTCGGGATTGTCCTTGAGGAGGGTCGACGCTTTGAAGGATGTGAGCGTCTTCCCGCTGCCTGTCGTGTGCCAGATGTAGCCGTTGCCGCAGCGCCGGTGGATGGACTCCACGATGGCCTTGACGGCGTAGATCTGGTAGGGGCGCATCATCAGGAGCTTCTGTTCGCAGGCCACGAGCACCATGTAGCGGCTGATCGTCTCGCCCAGGGTGCACTTGGCCAGAAAGGCGTCGGCGAAGCTGTCCAGGTGGGTGATCTTCCTGTTGCTTGGGTCCGCGTACTGGTAGAGCGGCAGAAAGCGCTCGTCGGCGTCGAAGCGGAAGTGACGATTGTTGTTGTTGGCGAAGTACCATGTCTCGCTGCGGTTGCTGACGATGAAGAGCTGCATGAAACAGAGCAGCGTTTTTCCGTAGCCGTTGCCGGGGTCGTTCTTGTAATCGACGATCTGCTGCATCGCCCGGCGCGGGCTGATCGCCAGCGTCTTCAGTTCGATCTGCACGACGGGGACGCCGTTGATCAGCAGGATCACGTCGTAGCGGTGATGGCTGTAGTCGGTGCTGATGCGCAGCTGGTTGACGACCTCGAAGGTGTTCTTGCACCAGTCCTTGATGTTGACCAGCGTGTAATGGAGCGCCGTACCGTCATCGCGCTCGAAGGTGCTGCGCTCGCGAAGACGGCGGGCGGCGGCGAAGACGTCGGGGGTGACGATGTCCCCCAGCAGCCGGCCGAATTCGCCGTCGGTGAGGTTCACGCGGTTCAGTTCCTGAAAGTGCCGGCGGAAGTTCCGTTCCAGCGCCGCCCGGTCGCCTATGTCCTGGCGGTAGGCGTATTTGAGGTCGATCAGTTTTTCGATCAGAAGTTGTTCGATCTGCTGCTCGGTCATCTTCAACCCTCCGGAAGTTCCTCGCCAGAGCTTTGCCGGAACGATCGCCTCTCCGGGGTCCCTCCCCTGAAGAGGCGATCGAGGCGCCTGCTCGCAGAAGGCCGCCGATCATCGTCCGGCCCCTCATCCAGCGACACGAAAACAGCCTCCATCACGACAGAGGCCGCAGCAGAAACACCGATCGAAAAGGCCTTTTTAAATCTTCTTATAACATAAGAGCCGGTCGGCTGCTTGTCAACAGTTTCACCCGCTTCGCCGGGGGACCAAGACTGAGGGCGACGGCCGTTGCCGGGGACGGGCGAACCCGTCTCGATACGAGCCTGCTTCCTCCACTGCCTGAGCGTTTCGAAGCTGATTCCCGTCTCACGCGCCAGAGACGAGAGGGAGGCGTTCTCGGGGGGCATCATTCGTTTGACAAGCTGTTCTTTCACGTCGGGACTGTAGGGGTTCATGAGGCGAACCTCCTCTGGAGTTCAATCATAACCTACTCAGGAGAGGCGACAACTATTGTGGCACAGGGGGTTCAGTTTGTGCCACAGGCTGTGGCACAAACTCCAGGTGCGGATATTTACGATAAAAGGCCAGCATTCGCTTGATGTTGCGCTCGGAAAAACCCTTTTCCTCGGGCAACTCGCTGTCATAGCAAAAAAGACCTTCATGAAACCGCTGGTCCTCCACTCCGACAACGGCAGCCCCATGAAGGGCTCGACCTTCCAGGCCCGCCTCGCGGCCCTGGGAATCCTCCCCAGCAGAAGCCGCCCGAGAGTGAGCAACGACAACGCCTACTCAGAATCGCTCTTTCGGACCTACAAATACCGCCCTGCCTTCCCGTCGCAGGGATTCGCCGGCCTCGAAGAGGCCCGGGAATGGACGGCCGCCTTCGTCCGCTGGTACAACGAAAAGCATCGCCACAGCGCCATCGGCTTCGTCACCCCCGACGCCCGCCACAGAGGCGACGACGTCGAGATCCTGAAGAAAAGAAAGCTTCGCTACGAAAAGGCCCGATCGGCCCACCCCGAACGGTGGAGAGGCAAAACCCGCCGACGGGAACCCATCGGCCCCGTCTTCCTCAACCCCGACAGATCGGGTAAGGAGGAAAAAGCGGAGAAGGACCCCGGCTGAGCGATCGAGAAGGAGCCGCCGGAAGAGGGAAAGTCAACCGGATGCATATATGACTCTTGGGCGACAACTACCTTGACAAAAACCGTCTCTGTCGTTTGGCTGTCACGATGTCCCCTCTTTTTCCGGAATCCTGTGATACAACTCGACTTCAATGACAACTTAGCTCGAGATCCAGTTTTGAGGGTCCACTATAGCTATCCACCATCGTTTTCACCTTCGCCTACCTGCTCTTCAATCCATTCTGCCGGGATCAGTGCGGCTCCTCTCCTCCACCGCTCAACAACGGCGGCCTGGTACCAGTCTTCCGTCACATCGGCGTGCTCTGTGATGATGACCTGTAGTCCAGGACTCAGCTCAGCAACGACGTCTCGGATCAGCTCGAAGATGCGGATGACCGCAGTTCGATCCTCGTCGTCGAGGACAGCCATGGAACCACCGATGTCTTGCTCAGCAGGAAAGTAGACCTGTGATGGCTGATCCAAAAAGAGGAAACGAGGAACTGGGCGGCTATTGCGCACGAACCAGATGTGGAGCGCCAGGTGCGCAATAATGTGACAGCAGAGCGCGTTCGCACCGCTTCCCATTCTATCCATGGGTATCGGTCCCACTTCAGTCTCTGCGTCCGCCACAAGTTGAAGGCGACGCGGATCTAGTCGAAATGGGTTTCCGCTGTGCTCGTGTTCGAGCCGCTCAGCCCAGCTCGTCAGTTTCTTACTGATGACCGAGAGGATAGAGTCCAACCGCTCCTGCATTTTCTCATCGCTCAGTTCAGCCTTGATCCCTTCGATCTCGATCTGCAGCTGTTCAATCTCGCGACGGAGCTTAGAAGAGTCTGCGATCTGCGGCAGAGTCTCAAGGAACAAGCTAATTCGCCCGAGGACGAGAGCTCGACGCAACGCTGCATCGCGAAGCGCTGTGAGCCGATCATCAGACCGACGGATCGCCTCCAGCGCGCCCCGATTCTCCTTAAGCAAGCGACGCGTCTCGGCCAGCTTTGTTTCTTGCTCGATGATGAGAGACTCGAGCCCAGGCGTATGTTTCGAGACACTACTGAGCTGGTTGGAGGCGCGGTCAAGCTCGGACTGGAGCTGCGACACTGTTGGCACGCGGTCAGATGTTGGCTGTTCGCAAAGCGGGCAGCACCCAGAACTAGCCGCTGCGAAGATTCCCAGGCTTGAAAGCCGCGACACCTGCTCCCCTGTCTCCTGTGAGTATCCCCCTTCGTCGTCGAGCAGTGACTGCATCGCATCGAGCTCATTCTGCTGCCGGCGCAGCTGCTCCCGGAGCCGCACGTGCTCGCCGTTCAATCGACCTAGCTCTGCCTGATCGACGCTTTCCTCGTACCTGGTGAGCTGCTCCTCCGGCGATACACTCATAGCGGATCGTAACTCAGCGACAGCATCTTCCCACGTGGCTGGTGCGGCGTCCGCTGGCAGAAGGCCCACAGCCCTGGCCTCGGCCACAAATGGGGCCGCACCACCTAGTCCATCTAGTCCATCTAGTCCATCGCCTGCAATGGCCTCCAGGCGAGCGAGTGAGCGCTCTCGATCTCGGAGCGGTGTTTGTCAATATAGTTGTCGCCCAAGAGTCATGCATGCATCAGGTTGACATTTCCTCTTCCGGCATCTCCTTCGCGATCGTTCAGCCGGGGTCCTTCTCCGCTTTTTCCTCCTTACCCGATCTGTCGGGGTTGAGGAAGACGGGACCGATGGATTCCCATCGGCGGGTTTTGCCTCTCCACCGTTCGGGGTGGGCCGATCGGGCCTTTTCGTAGCGAAGCTTTCTTTTCTTCAGGATCTCGACGTCGTCGCCTCTGTGGCGGGCGTCGGGGGTGACGAAGCCGATGGCGCTGTGGCGATGCTTTTCGTTGTACCAGCGGACGAAGGCGGCCGTCCATTTCCGGGCCTCTTCGAGGCCGGCGAATCCCTGCGACGGGAAGGCGGGGCGGTATTTGTAGGTCCGAAAGAGCGATTCCGAGTAGGCGTTGTCGTTGCTCACTCTCGGGCGGCTTCTGCTGGAGAGGATTCCCAGGGCCGCAAGGCGGGCCGGGAAGGTCGAGCCCTTCATGGGGCTGCCGTTGTCGGAGTGGAGGACCAGCGGTTTCGTGAAGGTCTTTTCCGAAACGACTGCGCGGGTGACGAGTTCGGAGGCGTGGTCTTCCGATTCCCTCTCCCAGATCTCCCAGCCGACGATCTTGCGGCTGTAGATATCCAGGATGAGGTAGAGGTAGTAGTGGAGCCCGACGATGGGGCCCGGCAGCCAGGAGATGTCCCAGGACCAGACTTCGTTGGGCCCTTTGGCTTCGTGTGTCGTCGGTACCTTGGGCGAGCCGGTTCGGGACCGGCCGCGACGGTTCTGTCGATTCGTGGACCGGAGGATGCGGTAGAAGGTCGATTCCGAGGCGAGGTAGATGTCCCGATCGGCGAGGATAGGGACGATCTGACTCGGGGGCAGGTCGGCGAACTCTTCGCTGTCGACGACGGAGCGGATCGTTTCGATTTCCTCTTCCGTGAGGCTCCAGCGGGGCTTGGGGCGATTCGCCTTCCTGCGGCCGTCTTCGGCGACCTGTCCCTCCCTGGTCCAGCGCTGGAAGGTGCGGAGAGTGAGGCCCAGCTCGGCGCAGGCCTTTTCCCTGCGGGCTCCCTGGCGGCAGGCTTCTCGGACGAGGTCGCAGGCCGCCTGGCGATCGGGGAGGCTCAGATACCGTCCTCGTCGTCCCCCCAGATCGCCTGGGCTTTTTTTCGCAGCGTGAGCAGGGCCGCCGTTTCAGCCAGGGCCTTTTCCTTTCTCCGAAGTTCCCGCTCCAGCTCCTTCAGGCGTCCCCTGTGCGACGTGAGTTCCTCGCGCAGCTCCCTGACGTTGTCTCTGTCCCGGCCGGCGGCGAGGCCGTCGAGGCAAGCCTCGCGCCAGCTACGGATCTCCTCGACGTAAAGACCCTTCGATCGACAGTATTCGGCCTGTTCCGTCTCGTTCATCCCCGCCGTGGCCAGGACGGCGAGAAGCTTGTCGCCGGGGGACCAGGACTGAGGGCGACGGCCATTGCCGGGGACGGGCGAACCTGTCTCGATACGGGCCTTCTTCCTCCACTGCCTGAGCGTTTCGAAGCTGATTCCCGTCTCACGCGCCAGAGTCGAGAGGGAGGCGTTCTCAGGGGGCATCATTCGTTTGACAAGCTGCTCTTTCACGTCGGGACTGTAGTGGTTCATGGGGCGCACCTCCTCTGGAGTTCAATCATAACCTACTCAGGAGAGGCGACAACTATTGTGGCATAGGGGGGAGCTGTCTGCGCAATTCTCTGAGCTTCGCCTTCTTCGCGACGAAATCGTCGTCGACGGCACCTAAGAAGTATGGGAGCGTGTCCTTGATGGTCTGGGCAACCCAATTGTCACTCTGTTCGTGGAAGAGAAACTTGGGGTGAGAGACTTCTTCCTGCTTCTGAAAGACAAAAGCAAGGGCGTGCCGCAACTTCGCAGATACGGGCCTCCGAGTCTGGCCTTCCGGTGGTTCATGAAGGTTCAGTCCAATTCCCACTACGGCGGTGAGACGTTCCACAACGCTGTCAATGTTCGTGGTTGCAGAAATCTCGGGAGCCTCGGGCAACGTCAGCGTGTCAAGGGACACTAAAAATGTCATCTAAAAAGAGGGTCTGAGGGACAATGAAAGTGTCGCTTTCGAGGGGCTGAAATCGCCCCCGTCAACAGCCCGCCTTGGCTTTCCTCCGCGGCGGAGGTCCTTCTAGGGAGGGGAACCCGTCCCTTGCTCGGAGCCGACCGCCGCGGCAGGAGGAGCGGGATTCTGTCGCCAGGGATGGTCTGCCGCCGGCTTCCTCTGCTTCTTCGTTTTGCATGGAGTGCCTGTCTTCGTCTCGATGACAGGCGGGGGAGTCGCAGGGGGCTCTTTGTCGACGGCTGCGAGATCGTAGAGCCCGTCATGGACAAGAGCCAGGAGTTTCCCGTCGAGCTTCTCGATGACCTTGACCGCCTGTCCCCTGGCAAGAAGCAGGGGGCGTCTGCGGGGGCCTATCAGGGCGTACTGTTTTCCGTCGAGGGAAATCGTCGAGTCTCCCGAGGCCTTCCGGTCGGTCTGGCGAGTCAGGAGGAGATCGAGAGCGGGTCCGTCCGGCGGAGGGAGAAAGGCAGATGCCCCCTCTGCGGGAGGACGAGCGAACCTCGGGTTATGGACCTCTCCCGGGTAGGCGGCGAGCAGGACGTTGGCCTCTTCGATCGTTTTCACTCCGGCCCGTCGGAAGGCGACGACGAGACGATCCTGAAGAGTTCCCCAGAGCCTTTCGATCCGCCCCTTCGCCTGGGGAGACCCTGCAGGGACATAGCGAGTTCCGAGAGCCTCCAGAGCGCGGCCGAACTGGGTTACAGGCGCCGAGTCCTCCAGCTCCTCCTTGATCGTCAGTTTTTCCGACTTGGGAGAAAGGAAGATGGTGTGGCGGTCGGCGTAAAGCTCGCGAGGCACGCCGTGGCGATCAAGCATCTGACGGAGCACGCGGAAGTAGCCGAAGAGGCACTCATTCCTGGCCATCCACAGACCGAGGACCTCTCCTGTGGCATCGTCAATCACGCCGTGGAGAGTGCAACGCTCACCGATCTCGAACCAATCGAAAGGAGAGGCGTCCATCTGGACCAGATCGCCTCGTCGGGACCGTCGGACCCTGCGGGAACGCCGCTTCGGGGCCCGGTGGCGATGAACGAGGGACAGGTTCTCCGCGCGAAGGAAACGGGCGATGCTCTTGGCGCTCAGCACGAGATCATGCTCTTCGGCAAGGAGTTCGGCCATGTGCTGACAGCTCGTATCCCTGTAAAGACCCTTGGCCAGACTGACGACGAAATCCCGTGTCTCCTGAGAGATTCTGCGCCGGGACGGTTTGCCTCGTCCCTTGTGCAGGAGCCCCTGCGCTCCTTCTTCCCGGTAGCGTCGTTTGAGCCGAAAGACCTGACGGCGGCTCAGACCGAGCCGATCGGCCACCTCCTGAACCGTCAGGTTGCCCGCGACAGCCTCTTCCACCAACCCCAAGCGCCTTGCTTCTTTTGTCTTCATGAGTAGGTCTCTCCTGGTCGTCATAAGTGACATTTTCCCTGTCCTCTTCACGAGTGACAATACCATTGTCCGGCGACACTCGGGCAACGTCAGCGTTGACCCTACTGCGTAATAAGCGTCCGAAGTGGTGGTTCTCCCCGGGTCGGGAGAACGACGAGCGACGAAGTGTTCGGATGAGCCATCCGTGAGGTGAATACCGTACCAAGAAACGTTATTACGTATGATGCCTTCGGGGACTTCACATGACGAGCTGCCAAGGCAGTAGTCCACTATGTCAATGAGCGCGGACTTCCCCGTCTTCGCGTCGCCGGTGATGATGTTCAGCTCTATAGTGGACCCCGAAAACTGGACCACGAGCTAAGTTGCAGTTGAAGTCGGGCTGTATCATAGGGTCCCAGAAAGAGAGGGGACATCATGGCAGCCAAGCGACAGAGGCGTTCAGCGGAGTTCAAAAGCAAAGTGGCCTTCGCTGCCCTGAAAGGGGATAAGACCCTGGCTCAATTGTCGGGTGAGTTCGAGGTTTCCGCCGTCCAGATCGGTCAGTGGAAGAAGCAGCTTCTGCAAGGGGGTCCGGAGATCTTTCAACGCAAAGGCACTCCGATGGATGTCGAGACGTTGATGGCCCCCCTCTACCAGGAGATCGGTCGGCTCAAGATGGAGCTCGACTGGCTCAAAAAAAAATCAGGCGCTGACGCTTGAGGGAAAGCGGACCTCCATCGATCCCGAGCACCCTTCGATCAGTGTTCGTCGGCAATGTGACCTCCTTGATCTTAACCGGTCCAGCTTCTACTACGCGAGCTCTTCCGCGACGGAGACGGCGGAGAACCTTGAAATCATGGAGCTCATCGACGGCCGGTACACCTGCGCCCCCTCTTACGGGAGCCGCCGGATGACGGCCTGGCTGCGTCGACAGGGACAGGACGTGAACCGCAAACGGATCGGACGGCTGATGAGGCTTATGGGGCTCGAAGGGATTGGCCCCAAACCGGGAACCAGCAAGCCTCACCCCGAACATGAGATTTATCCCTACCTGCTCCGGAACGCCGTCATCGTCAGACCGAATCAGGTCTGGAGCACCGATGTCACCTACCTCCCGATGAGTGGCGGTTTCATGTACCTCGCGGCCGTCATCGATTGGCACAGCCGCTTCGTCCTCTCCTGGGAACTTTCCAACACCCTGGACGCAGAGTTCTGCGTCGTCGCCCTCGACAGGGCTCTTCGGCAGGGAACGCCGGAGATCTTCAACACCGACCAGGGCTGTCAGTTCACCAGTAAGGCCTTTCTGTCTCTGCTCAAGGAAAAGGAGATCCGGATCAGCATGGACGGTCGTGGCAGGGCCCTCGACAACATCTTCGTGGAACGCTTCTGGCGGACCCTCAAGTATGAGTGGCTCTACTTGAACGACTATGAGCGGGTCCGCGATCTCCGCTGCGGCCTGCGGGAGTATATGGACTTCTACAACGACGAAAGGCTTCACTCCTCACTGAACTACAGGACACCGCGGGAGGTTCACTTTGCCGACCGGGAGGGACCGATGGCGGTCTGACTTTAACTAACTTCGGGCCTCAAATGGTCTTGACAATGGGGTCCACCATACTCACCTGGGCGGAGTGACAATACGCGACGATTTCCGTGCTTCGAATAGAGGACGATATCGAGTATCTGGATGCTCACGGCGCAACCCCCCAGAGAGCCATGACAGTTGCGTATTCACCAGAAAGCGCGAACCATTTCCCAACAAACTCGGCCTGCTTGATGCAAGCCCGGACTTCGTCAGTGGCTTCGCGCTCGAACCTCGCCATGGATCGTGGTCGAACTCCAGCCACAACCCGCGCATCCTCAACCCGAAGCAGCCCCCCACTGGATGCAAACAGGAGGGCCTCTTTAACCAGAGGGACCAGACTCTTTGCTCGCTCGGAAAAGCCAACGAGAACTCGGGGATTCTTGCCCAGCCAAGCGACGAGCGACGTTCGGGTCGTCGTGGGAAGGCTTTCCCGAGTGCTTTTGTGCAGCACCACGGGCACGACGAGGAACGAGAGCGCGAACGGTTGGTTCACGATAGCCTCCAGCGAGTATGCCCTGGCGCAACTCCAGAGGAGCGTGCCGAGAAAAGCAGGATTGAGGAGCCGGGCGTGCTCCAGTGGCCGCTCGTTCCAAGGGGTAGTCGTCATAACTCCTCCCGGGTTTCGAGGAGGTGCTTGAGTCGACGCATGAACTCGGGATGCCAGCCAACCCTGAGGGTATCGGCGAGAATGTGAAACGAGCCCCGCGTCATGCTGGGATGCAACACCCGCGGCCGAATAGGGTAACAGCTGTCCTCAACCCATGCATAGACCTTCTGGGCGGCTGACCGCATGGTGTCCTCCGCAGCCGCGTCGCCAATCTCATCAACGAGCCGGTTGAACTGAATCTCCCACTCCTCGCGCAACAGCCGCTCGTAGCTCCCCCCTATGCCACAATAGTTGTCGCCTCTCCTGAGTAGGTTATGATTGAACTCCAGAGGAGGTGCGCCCCATGAACCACTACAGTCCCGACGTGAAAGAGCAGCTTGTCAAACGAATGATGCCCCCTGAGAACGCCTCCCTCTCGACTCTGGCGCGTGAGACGGGAATCAGCTTCGAAACGCTCAGGCAGTGGAGGAAGAAGGCCCGTATCGAGACAGGTTCGCCCGTCCCCGGCAACGGCCGTCGCCCTCAGTCCTGGTCCCCCGGCGACAAGCTTCTCGCCGTCCTGGCCACGGCGGGGATGAACGAGACGGAACAGGCCGAATACTGTCGATCGAAGGGTCTTTACGTCGAGGAGATCCGTAGCTGGCGCGAGGCTTGCCTCGACGGCCTCGCCGCCGGCCGGGACAGAGACAACGTCAGGGAGCTGCGCGAGGAACTCACGTCGCACAGGGGACGCCTGAAGGAGCTGGAGCGGGAACTTCGGAGAAAGGAAAAGGCCCTGGCTGAAACGGCGGCCCTGCTCACGCTGCGAAAAAAAGCCCAGGCGATCTGGGGGGACGACGAGGACGGTATCTGAGCCTCCCCGATCGCCAGGCGGCCTGCGACCTCGTCCGAGAAGCCTGCCGCCAGGGAGCCCGCAGGGAAAAGGCCTGCGCCGAGCTGGGCCTCACTCTCCGCACCTTCCAGCGCTGGACCAGGGAGGGACAGGTCGCCGAAGACGGCCGCAGGAAGGCGAATCGCCCCAAGCCCCGCTGGAGCCTCACGGAAGAGGAAATCGAAACGATCCGCTCCGTCGTCGACAGCGAAGAGTTCGCCGACCTGCCCCCGAGTCAGATCGTCCCTATCCTCGCCGATCGGGACATCTACCTCGCCTCGGAATCGACCTTCTACCGCATCCTCCGGTCCACGAATCGACAGAACCGTCGCGGCCGGTCCCGAACCGGCTCGCCCAAGGTACCGACGACACACGAAGCCAAAGGGCCCAACGAAGTCTGGTCCTGGGACATCTCCTGGCTGCCGGGCCCCATCGTCGGGCTCCACTACTACCTCTACCTCATCCTGGATATCTACAGCCGCAAGATCGTCGGCTGGGAGATCTGGGAGAGGGAATCGGAAGACCACGCCTCCGAACTCGTCACCCGCGCAGTCGTTTCGGAAAAGACCTTCACGAAACCGCTGGTCCTCCACTCCGACAACGGCAGCCCCATGAAGGGCTCGACCTTCCAGGCCCGCCTTGCGGCCCTGGGAATCCTCTCCAGCAGAAGCCGCCCGAGAGTGAGCAACGACAACGCCTACTCGGAATCGCTCTTTCGGACCTACAAATACCGCCCCGCCTTCCCGTCGCAGGGATTCGCCGGCCTCGAAGAGGCCCGGAAATGGACGGCCGCCTTCGTCCGCTGGTACAACGAAAAGCATCGCCACAGCGCCATCGGCTTCGTCACCCCCGACGCCCGCCACAGAGGCGACGACGTCGAGATCCTGAAGAAAAGAAAGCTTCGCTACGAAAAGGCCCGATCGGCCCACCCCGAACGGTGGAGAGGCAAAACCCGCCGATGGGAATCCATCGGTCCCGTCTTCCTCAACCCCGACAGATCGGGTAAGGAGGAAAAAGCGGAGAAGGACCCCGGCTGAACGATCGCGAAGGAGATGCCGGAAGAGGAAATGTCAACCTGATGCATGCATGACTCTTGGGCGACAACTATATTGACAAACACCGGCTCTCCAGCTCGCCAACGAGGAGCAACTCTTCGCGTATCCAACGGGACCGCTGGGCAAAGGCCCTGTAGTAATCGCGGATAGCCGCCAGGATTCGCCCTGTACCTACTCCAGCGAGCCGAACCTGGTGGACAAACACCGCATTGTCGTAGGCGTTCGCTTCAGTCTCTTTCTCAAGGATATCGCGGTCCACGGGCAATGCGTCGCGGTTGAACTGCTCCCGGAGATCATGCCACTCGCCTTCAAGTTCCGAACTGAAGATGGGCGGCGAGGTTCCGTCCACGAGTTGGCGAAGGGCGCGCCCGAACCACCACCCTTCGAGCCGCTCGACAAATCCGTCGAGGTGTTCACGACGCACGACCAACCGCGCCTCCGCACGAATGGCATCCCCCACGTCGGTAATATTTGGCGCCTTTGGAGCGATTATGACTGTGCTTAGAAGTTCCTGCTTCTCCGAGGCGGAAAGAGCCCTGAAGAGAGTGTACGCCGTTTGGTTGGTGTCGCTCGTCGAGGTCGCCGCGGTTTGTTCCAACAGCCTCGACGCCTCGGGTACATCGCGTTCGCAAGCCAGTAACCGGCTGGCAGCAGCCCCAGCACCAACGTCGCTGGTTGTGATGAGAAACAGACGAGCATCGGCAGGGATGGCACCATTGGACCGCCCCTCCATCCAAACGCGAAGCGATTTCCACAAATCAGGGCTGGCGTCGGTCAGATTAGCGGCTCGATCGGAGTGGTGTTTCAGCTGCAGCAACTCGATGGCTGAACCTGTTGTCTCGAATACAACATCATCTAGGGTCTCCAAATACAACGCAAAGGAGGCAGCCTGTGCGAAACGCTGTAAAGAGAGACACAGAGCCAGTCGCACTTGGTACAGGTATCCTAGCGCTGAATTGGCCGCTGAGAAATCCGTCGGCTTGCCAAAACTTGACGCCATCAGTCAATCTCCTTCGACGACTTCTTAAAAATTCGACCTCAATTATTGCCTGTCGCAAAACACTGGAGCTTCCTGTCCGACGTGACACCGTGCGAACGCCGCAAACTTAAGCGGTGTTTGTCAAGAAATTTGTCGCTCAAGTCTCTTGCATGCATCAGGCTGACTTTCTCTCCTCCGCCGTCTCCCTCGCGTCGGTTCCGTCCGGTTCCTTTTCCTCCCCACCCGATCCGCCGGGGTTGAGGCAGACGGGGCCAACAGGCTCCCGTCGGGGAGGTTTGCCTTTCCACCATGCGGGGTGGGCCGATCGGGCCTGTTCGTGGCGAAGCTTCCTTTTCTTCCGTTATCGGAGCCAACGACGATGCGGACTGTCTGGGGTTCACCCTTTCGGAAAGACCGGCGCTCCGGGGTCCAGTCCCTGAAGAGGCGATCGAAGCGCCTGTTCCTGAAAGGCCGTCGATCCTCTTCTTGCCCTTCCTCCAGCCACGCACAAACGACCTCCGCCACGGAGGCAACACCGATCAAAATCTTTTCCCTAAATTTTCTTCTAATATAAAAACAAGTCAGCTGATTGTCAACAGTTTCACCCGCTTCGCGCGTCTCGTCGCGAGGGGTGCCATGGCGGGCTTTTTTCAGAGGGGAAGGGAGATCCCGCGAGGGGTTTCGCAGAGGGGCCGGTCGCGGAGAAGTCGGCCACGAGCCGCCCGCATTCCGGCGCAAAAAACCGGAGAGGGCAGCCTCTCGGGCGGCCCCGGCCGAGGAGGTTCTCGGGCGGTGAGCGGATGAGGCGTCGCCGGCGGCGCTGCGATGTTCGGCGGTCCGGCCGCTGACTTCGCCGACCTTGACGAAGGGAGTTCCCTCCAGGGCCCACGCCCAAGGCAGCCTGGCCTCTTCGCCCGGACCGCCGCGACAGGACGCCGCTCCGATCAGGACCGGGAGGGCACAGGGACGGCGGCACGTCCGGCCTTCATCGGGTTTGCAGGATCAGGTCGCGAACCTCCTCGGCGGTTTCTGTCGGCGTCCGGCCCGTCGTGTCGACGAGCTCCGTCCCCAGATGCGCATACAGCGGCAGCCGGGCGAGGCTGCGCCTCATGTCCTCTTCGCTTCGATGGTCGGACTTCATCCGCCGGAGAAGTTCCTCCTCGGAGCAGATCAGGCTGAAGCGACGGGTCTCCCGATCACAGGGGATCAGCCCGGCCTCGACTTCGTCGATGATCGCCCTTTCGTGGAGGACCCAGTCGAAAAACACGATTTCGAATTCGTCGTTGCGGAGGAAGTTGTTCAGCAGAAAGACGATGTTCTCCATGACCATCTGCCGGTTCCTCCCCGAGAAAGACCAGGGGTGCATGGTCCAGCACCAGTCGCCGTCGAGCCAAAGGGATCGGTCGAACATCCGGTACAGCTCCCGGCAGGTCGTCGTTTTTCCGACTCCCATGGTGCCGCCGATCAGGATCAGCGTCTTCGGGGCCATCAGGTCAGGTCGCATGACGGATTCGGGCTGCGTCGACACATCACCGGGCAGATTTCCCCCTTGCCCTCCCCGCTTTTTCACAACCTCCGGCTCCTTTCCGTCGCCTGGCCCAGGCAGGCGTTCTCGTTGCGCCCTGTCAGGAATTCTCCTGAAGGTCGGTCGTCGAAGGCTTCAGGCGCCACTTGCATCGTTTTTCCGTCAAGGTCGTGGAGGGGTTCCGTCCGGCAAGGCCGCCGGGGAAGGTCGCCGCCGCGCCGACCTGGGCCTGGAGCGGCGTTCCGTCGCTCAGAATCGTCGGGCCGGAAAACGCAAAAGCGAATGCCGGCCGCCTTTGTGAAAAGGCCTGCCGGCATCCGATGTCTTTTGGCTCCTCGGGCAGGACTCGAACCTGCAACCTAGTGGTTAACAGCCACCCGCTCTGCCTATTGAGCTACCGAGGAATGCTATGAAGCTGGAGGCGTCCGCCGAGACCAGAAATGTTGGAGGCGGCACCCGGATTCGAACCGGGGATGAAGGATTTGCAGTCCTCTGCCTTACCACTTGGCTATGCCGCCTCATGAGACTTTCCGCGAGTCAGCGTCAGGACTCATCGAACACCCCAGGACGCGCTACAGGAGCCATTCTAACGCCCCTGATGGGCTACGTCAAGGCCGTCGGGACCGGTGTGTGTCGCCGGACAATGGTATTGTCACTCGTGAAGAGGACAGGGAAAATGTCACTTATGACGACCAGGAGAGACCTACTCATGAAGACAAAAGAAGCAAGGCGCTTGGGGTTGGTGGAAGAGGCTGTCGCGGGCAACCTGACGGTTCAGGAGGTGGCCGATCGGCTCGGTCTGAGCCGCCGTCAGGTCTTTCGGCTCAAACGACGCTACCGGGAAGAAGGAGCGCAGGGGCTCCTGCACAAGGGACGAGGCAAACCGTCCCGGCGCAGAATCTCTCAGGAGACACGGGATTTCGTCGTCAGTCTGGCCAAGGGTCTTTACAGGGATACGAGCTGTCAGCACATGGCCGAACTCCTTGCCGAAGAGCATGATCTCGTGCTGAGCGCCAAGAGCATCGCCCGTTTCCTTCGCGCGGAGAACCTGTCCCTCGTTCATCGCCACCGGGCCCCGAAGCGGCGTTCCCGCAGGGTCCGACGGTCCCGACGAGGCGATCTGGTCCAGATGGACGCCTCTCCTTTCGATTGGTTCGAGATCGGTGAGCGTTGCACTCTCCACGGCGTGATTGACGATGCCACAGGAGAGGTCCTCGGTCTGTGGATGGCCAGGAATGAGTGCCTCTTCGGCTACTTCCGCGTGCTCCGTCAGATGCTTGATCGCCACGGCGTGCCTCGCGAGCTTTACGCCGACCGCCACACCATCTTCCTTTCTCCCAAGTCGGAAAAACTGACGATCAAGGAGGAGCTGGAGGACTCGGCGCCTGTAACCCAGTTCGGCCGCGCTCTGGAGGCTCTCGGAACTCGCTATGTCCCTGCAGGGTCTCCCCAGGCGAAGGGGCGGATCGAAAGGCTCTGGGGAACTCTTCAGGATCGTCTCGTCGTCGCCTTCCGACGGGCCGGAGTGAAAACGATCGAAGAGGCCAACGTCCTGCTCGCCGCCTACCCGGGAGAGGTCCATAACCCGAGGTTCGCTCGTCCTCCCGCAGAGGGGGCATCTGCCTTTCTCCCTCCGCCGGACGGACCCGCTCTCGATCTCCTCCTGACTCGCCAGACCGACCGGAAGGCCTCGGGAGACTCGACGATTTCCCTCGACGGAAAACAGTACGCCCTGATAGGCCCCCGCAGACGCCCCCTGCTTCTTGCCAGGGGACAGGCGGTCAAGGTCATCGAGAAGCTCGACGGGAAACTCCTGGCTCTTGTCCATGACGGGCTCTACGATCTCGCAGCCGTCGACAAAGAGCCCCCTGCGACTCCCCCGCCTGTCATCGAGACGAAGACAGGCACTCCATGCAAAACGAAGAAGCAGAGGAAGCCGGCGGCAGACCATCCCTGGCGACAGAATCCCGCTCCTCCTGCCGCGGCGGTCGGCTCCGAGCAAGGGACGGGTTCCCCTCCCTAGAAGGACATCCGCCGCGGAGGAAAGCCAAGGCGGGCTGTTGACGGGGGCGATTTCAGCCCCTCGAAAGCGACACTTTCATTGTCCCTCAGACCCTCTTTTTAGATGACATTTTTAGTGTCCCTTGACACGAGGCGGCCCGAACCAGCAGGCTACGCAGGAGAAACTCCGCTGGATCCAGGGACTCAAAATCCGCTTGAATCACCTCGCCGGTGCGGATTCGAGGCAACCGTCTCAGCTGTACAGACGATTCCCGGCCGGGCCGATGGAAGCTTTTATCCTGTTCTACCTACGGATCCAGGGGAAAAAGAGACTCTTGACGGCTTGTCCAAGGCCCCCTATAATGTTCCCTGCTGGCCGGGCTGGCGGAAGGGTAGACGCACGGGACTTAAAATCCTGTGGACGCAAGTCCGTGCGGGTTCGATTCCCGCGCCCGGCACCAAGGAAGTCAACGTCGCGGGGTGGAGCAGTTTGGTAGCTCGTCGGGCTCATAACCCGAAGGTCGCAGGTTCAAATCCTGCCCCCGCAACCAGGGCGGTGTAGCTCAGATGGCTAGAGCATGCGGTTCATACCCGCAGTGTCACTGGTTCGATTCCAGTCACCGCCACCAGCGTTCAAAGCGAGGCCCCTGGGGCCTCGCTTTTTTCATCGGATTCGCATTGAGGTGAGATGAATGTCGAGCGAAAGGGAAGACCGGATCGATGCGCTTCTGGATGAGGCTTACCAGTCTAAAGACTGGGAGGAGACCCGTCGCCTGGCCCTGAAGGTTCTCGAGCTGGATTCCACCCAAGTGGAGGCTCTGGTCCTTCTTGCCGATGCGTCGGAAGAGGAGGCGGAGCAGATTGCTCTTCTTCGTAGGGCTCTTTCCCTTCTCCCCCCCATCGATAAGGGAGGAAAAAAGAAGGTGACGCAGGAGGAGAGAGAGCTGCGGGCCACGGTTCTGGAGCGGCTTGGCGTGGCTCTTCTGCTCGTCGACCCCGAAGAGGTCCTCCTCCATGCGGCGGAATCGATACAGGTCGATCCCGTCGAGTGTGAGGTCGGGCGATCCCTGACCTATGCGGCGCTTCTTTTGCTCCATCGCGGCGGCGATGTTCTGCAGGAATACTTTCAGGACCAGAGCGAATTTCCGGCCCGATTTTACGGAAGGGCCCTTGCCCTTTATCAGATGACCGGGAAAGGCGAGCCCTTTTTCGTCGCCCTTTGGGAGGCTCTCGCCAAGGAGTCGGATATCGCTTTCTATGCCCTCGGCCTTTGGCCCGATCCCTCTCCCGACAAGGAGGAGGAGTGGGAGTATGTGCGTCTGTCGTCGATCCTCATCACGCCCTGGTGGCACGATGAGGAGGCCTACGCCTGGCTCCTGACGGCGACGGTCCTCTTCGGTTACCTGACGGACCGGATTCCCGACGAGATCTTCGATGAATTGAGGCCCGATCTGGCCGAAAGCGGTTTTCTCGACAAGATGAATCAGTGCCTGGGCGAGTTTGATGCCCTTCTGCGTCCTCTGGGCGAGCTCTCCGTGGAGGCCATCGACGGCCTCGCTCTCGACTATCTCTCGAAGCGCCGATTTTCGGAACCGCTCTGGATTTGAGCCGATGGACAAGGCCCCTTTCTTGTGATACAAAACCCCCATGGGGTTTTCTGGAGAGGAATCGCTTCCCCCATCTTGAGGTGTATATGCCCTTTTCCGAGAGGGGCCTCTTTGTGTCGATGAACGGTGAGTTTTCCGCACGGAGGTGTCTAACATGAGCCGAGCCTTCATCAAAGAAGATGACGGCCAGATTAATTTCGTCGATCGCGAGCAGGCGAGAAGGGAAAGAGAGGAGAGACTGGGCCTTCTCATCCGAAAGATCGACCACCTGAGCAGCGCCGAGGCGGTCTCCCTCGATCCTTTCAAGAAGGAGGCCATGCTGGCTAGGATCTGCCGGGAACGGGAGGAACTGGAGGCCCTTCTTGAAAGGGACAAGTGAACCCCCGTTGCCAAGAGCCTCCTTAAAGCTTAAAGACATCCACCGAAGGTTTCGCGATGCCGGCGAAAGCCAGGGATGGTGGAGGGATCGAGGGCCTCTGGTCGCCGCCGTTTCGGGAGGCGGCGATTCCATGGGACTCTTGGTTTTGCTGCATCGTTTTTGGCGAGGCCCTGTCGTCGTGGCCCACGTGGAGCATGGCATCAGGGGAGGGGACTCCCTTGAGGATGCCCGCTTCGTCCAGGCCATGGCTCTCAAGCTGAATTATCCCTCTGTCGTGGTCTCCGTCGATGTTCCTCGGCAGAGGCGACGGGGCGAGAGCCTTGAAGAGGCTGCAAGGCGCCTTCGCTACGAGGCTCTGGAGAAGGTCAGGCAGGATTGGCTGGCCTCATGGGTCCTTCTTGCCCATCAGGCTGACGATCAGGCCGAGACGGTGCTTTTCCATCTTTGTCGAGGGACGGGGCTCCGTGGCCTTATCGGAATCCCGTCCCTGCGGCCTCCTTTCGCCCGACCGCTTATGGCCTTTTCCGGATCCGAACTGAGGGTTTTCCTCGAGCGGGAGGGTTTTAGCTGGGTCGAGGACGGGACAAACAGCGATTCTCGGTATGCCCGCAATCGGATTCGCAATGAAGTCCTTCCGCTGATGAGAAGAACCCTCAATGCCCGTGTCGACGAACACCTCGCTGCGTTGGCCCGCGAGGCGGCGGAGTTGGCTGTCCGTATGGAAGAGCGGAGTCGGGCTCTTTTGGGGGAGCTGAGATCACCCTTTCCCGGTGCCTTGCGTTCCTGGCTCTGGGAAAAAGCCAAGAGGCTCTCGCCCTTCGAGCGATGTGAAGCCCTCCGTGCCGAGGCGCTCTCTCTGGGATGGCCCTCTCTGGACCGGGGGAGGACGGAATCGCTAGCCGGACTGGTCGGCAAGGGAGGACGTTGGACCTTTCAGTGGAAGAAGGACCTCCAAGTCCTCTGCGGCCAGCGGTGGATAACCTGGACGAGCGGGCGTTTCCCGACCTTTCCTACCCGGAAGATCCCCTCGGGAAGAGGGCTCTACCAGGGTCCTTTCTGGACTTTGTCTTGGGAAAACGCTTCAGGGGCCTTTCCCCTTCTTTCTCCCCTCGGTGATCGGGCTGCGGAAGAAACAAAGGGAAAAATTCCCTGGTGGCTTCGCGAGGGGTGGCCCACGATCGTCCAAGGAAGTACAATGATCTGGTGCCCTTTCTTCGGCGGAGAGGCCGAGCTTGCAGCCGAACCGTCGTCGGGCCTTGCCTTGCGCCTGCAGTGGTCCATTGAGGGGAGGAGTCGATTAAGGAATGAACTACAGACTTTCTGACGTGCTCATCGACGAGCAGCGCCTACGTGGCCGGGTCCGTGAGATTGCCGACGAGATCGGCCGCGAACATCGGGGCGGAGAACTGATCGTCATCGGTGTCCTCAAGGGGGCCGTTCTCTTTTTGTCGGATCTGATCCGAGAGATGGATGTCGACATCTGTGTGAAAATTGATTTCATGGCCGTCTCCTCCTATGGGGCTTCGACGAAATCGAGTGGTGTCGTCCGCATCGTGAAAGATCTTGATACGGACATCAAGGGCAAGGATGTCCTTCTCGTGGAGGATATCGTCGACAGCGGACTGACTCTGTCCTATCTGACACGCCTTCTCAAGGAGAGGGATCCGCGGTCCCTCAAGACCTGTGTCCTTCTCGATAAACCCGACAGGAGGCAGGTGGCGGTCAGGGTCGATTATCGCGGTTTTTCCATTCCCGACGAATTCGTCGTCGGTTATGGCCTGGATTACGCGGGGCTGTGGCGGAACCTTCCCGCCATTTATACCCTGCGGACGGAAGCCTGAAGCTAGCGACGGAGACGGAGGGGTGGAAAGAGTTTGAAGCGACTTGCAAAGAATCTGGGGCTCTACCTGGTGCTCATCGTCCTGGTCGTGAGCCTTGTCAACGTGTTTCTGTCTCCCGTGCGGGGGCCGGAGGAGCTGAAGACCCTCACCTACAGCGAGTTTATGAAGTCCGCCGAAGAGGGGCGGGTCCGCCATGTGGCTCTGGAGGACGGGTCTCTCAAGGGCGAGATGCGGGACGGGAGCGGTTTCAAAACCTATATCGTCGGCGTGGGAGACCTGGCCCGCGATCTTGCGGCGAAGGGAATCGACGTCGAAGTGGTGCCGCCGACGAAGGCTCCCTGGTGGTCGACGATGATGACCTCCCTTTTCCCGACGTTGCTCCTGATCGGTGCCTGGATCTTCATTCTCCATCACATGCAGGGCGGAGGAAGCAAGGTCATGAACTTCGCCAAGAGCAAGGCGAAGATGTTTCTCGACAACCGTCCCAAGGTGACCTTCGAGGAGGTGGCTGGCTGCGACGAGGCGAAAGAAGAGCTTCAGGAGGTCATAGAATTCCTCCGCGAGCCGGGAAAGTTCGTCAAGCTCGGGGCCAGGGTCCCTCGAGGTGTCCTGCTTCTGGGACCTCCGGGGACGGGAAAGACGCTTCTGGCTCGAGCCTCGGCAGGGGAGGCCGACGTTCCCTTTTTCAGCATCAGCGGGTCCGACTTCGTCGAGATGTTCGTCGGCGTCGGCGCCGCGAGGGTTAGGGATCTCTTCGAGCAGGCCAGAAAGATGCAGCCCTGCATCGTCTTCATCGACGAGATCGATGCCGTCGGCCGACAGCGTGGGGCGGGGCTCGGCGGCGGCCACGACGAGAGGGAGCAGACGCTGAACCAGCTCCTCGTCGAGATGGACGGCTTTGACGCGACGACGGGGATCATCCTCATCGCCGCCACGAACCGGGCCGATATTCTCGACCCGGCCCTTCTGCGTCCCGGTCGTTTCGATCGCCACATCGTCGTCGATCGTCCCGACGTGCTGGGGCGCCAGGCGATCCTCAAGGTCCACACGAAGGAAAAGAAGCTCGACGAAGGTGTCGATCTCGATGTCCTGGCGAGGCGGACGCCGGGATTTGTCGGCGCCGATCTGGCCAACCTCGTCAACGAGGCAGCCCTCCTTGCGGCGAGGAGATCGAAGACGATGATCGGCATGAGCGAACTGGAAGAGTCCATCGACAGAGTTCTGGCAGGTCCCGAGCGGAAAAGTCGCGTCATGAGCGCGAAAGAGCGCCGTATCGTCGCCTTTCACGAAAGCGGCCACGCTCTCGTCGCCAAGCTGATCCCCGGCGCTGATCCGGTTCACAAAATTTCGATCATACCTCGAGGCTCCCATGCCTTGGGATACACGCTTCAGCTTCCCGAAGAGGACCGATTCCTCGCCTCGAAACAGGAACTTTTCGGCAAGATTTGTCTCTTGCTGGGAGGGCGCGTCACGGAGGAAATTGTCTTTGGCGACGTAACGACGGGAGCTCAAAACGACCTTGAGCGGGCCACGGGGATTGCCCGTCAGATGGTTACGCAGTTCGGCATGAGCGACAAGGTCGGTCCCATGACGTTGGGCCGGAAGCAGCACGAGGTCTTTTTGGGGCGCGACATCGTCGACGACAGGAATTACAGCGAAGAGGTGGCCTTCGTCGTCGATCAGGAGGTCCGATCCATTCTCGAGGGGGCCTACGGGAAGGTCCGGGAACTCCTGACGGAGAACAGGGACAAGCTGGATCGGCTGGCGGAGACGCTCCTCGAAAAGGAGGTCATTGAGGCGGGCGAGCTTGGCGCCATCCTCAATCCCGAGAGCCTCGAGGTGGGCGAGTCGGCTGTGGAGACGCCTCCCCCTGCGGGAGAAGAACAGATCTCTCCGGATCTCTCTCGTCCTGCCTCTGCAGGATTGAATCCCTCGGTGGAACCGGCCTGAACGGAGAATTTGGGGTCCTCTCTGGTGTCGGGGGCGCTGCCGGTTCTGATGAACCCGGCTCGCCCCTGGCTTTTTCCCTTGCCGGGTCCGATGTCGTCGGAGGGGAGGGATAGCCGTGATCGGAGGTTTTCGCCTTCAGGCTCCTTGGCCCCCCTCGGGCGACCAGCCGGAGGCCATCCTTCGGCTGGTCGAGGGCCTCGGCAGGGAGGAACGCTACCAGACTCTCCTGGGCGTGACGGGCAGCGGTAAAACTTTCACGTTGGCCAATGTCGTCGCCCAGGTTCAGCGTCCCACTCTCGTCATCGCCCATAATAAAACCTTGGCGGCCCAGCTCTACAGCGAATTTCGCTCCTTTTTCCCCGACAACGCCGTCGAGTACTTCGTCAGCTACTACGATTACTATCAGCCCGAGGCCTATGTGGCCGCTCAGGACCTCTACATCGAGAAGGATGCCTCCATCAACAGCCGCATCGAGAAGTTGCGCCTGGCGACGACGAAGGCCTTGCTCGAGCGCCGTGATGTCCTTGTCGTCGCCAGCGTTTCCTGTATTTATGGCCTGGGCAAGCGTAAGGCTTACGAAGAGGCCGTCTTTCGCTTTCGCGTCGGCGAGGAAATCGATCGCAGGACTTTCCTCCTCCGCCTTGTCGAGATCTACTACGAGCGCAACGATGTACTTCTTGAGCCGGGAAAATTCAGGGCCCGAGGCGATGTCATCGAAGTTTTTCCCGCTTACAGCGACAGGGCGCTGAGAATTTCCTTTTTTGACGACGAAGTGGAACGCATCGAGGAAATCGAGGCCATGACGGGCAAGGCCGTTCTTTCCAAAATGGCGGGGGCCATTTTCCCTGCCAAACATTATGTGACGACGAAAGAGGAGATCGCCGTTGCCCTTTCCTCGATCGAAGCCGATCTGGTGGAGAGAACGGCCCGTTTCAAGCGAGAGGGAAAGCTTCTCGAGGCCCAGCGGCTTGAGATGCGGACGCGCTATGACATGGAGATGCTCTCCGAAATGGGCTACTGCTCCGGCATCGAGAACTACTCCCGCTACCTTGATGGCCGCGAGCCCGGCGAGCCGCCGGGGACGCTGCTCGATTTCTTCCCCGACGACTTTCTCCTCGTCATCGACGAATCGCATATCACCCTTCCCCAGATTCGCGGGATGTACAACGGCGACAGGGCCAGAAAGGAAGTCCTTGTCGACTACGGTTTTCGCCTGCCGGCCTGTCTCGACAACCGTCCCCTGCGCTGGGAAGAGTTCCAACAGTTTATGAGGCAGGCCATTTTCGTGTCGGCGACGCCTGGCGATTGGGAACGAGAGATATCGTCGAGCCTCGTCGAGCAGGTCGTCAGGCCTACGGGTGTCGTCGATCCCGAAATCGTCGTCTCTCCCGCGAGCGGGCAGGTCGACGATCTCGTCGGTCGTCTCAGGGATGTCGTGGCAAGGGGAGAACGTGCCCTCGTCACGACGCTGACGAAGAGGGCTTCGGAGGATTTGGCCGAATATCTGGCCGAGCTCGCGTTTAAAGTGCGCTATATCCACTCAGAGCTGGATGCCTTCGAGAGGGCCGACCTTCTCCGCGACATCCGCAAGGGGACCTTCGATGTCCTCGTCGGAGTCAACCTGCTGAGAGAGGGTATCGATCTGCCTGAAGTCTCGCTTGTGGCCATTCTCGACGCCGATCGAGAGGGTTTTTTGCGCTCCTACCGCTCCATCGTTCAGATGACGGGACGGGCGGCACGGAATGTGGGCGGACTCGTCGTCCTTTACGCCGATGTCCTCACCGGGAGCCTCACTGCGGCGATCGATGAGACGAACCGACGGAGAGCGGTACAGAAAAGATACAACGAGGAGCGGGGGATCACCCCCACCACGATACACAAACCCATCGTCAACCTTCTGCCAGAGGAGCTTCTGGAGGAGCCGGGGAGGGGGGCTTCGGACGGCGCCCTCGCCGAGCTTCCCCTTGAAGACATGGAAAAGATGATGTGGGCCGCCGTGGAACGCCTTGATTTCGAGGAGGCGGCCCGGTTGAGAGATTCCATCGCTCAAGCCAGAGAGGGAGACATTGATCGTGTCGCAAGTCATCGAAGTCCGCGGAGCAAGAGAGCACAATCTAAAAAATATCGACGTCGTTCTTCCCCGAAATAGACTTGTCGTCGTCACCGGTCCCTCGGGGTCGGGCAAGTCGACGTTGGCATTCGACACGATCTACGCCGAAGGCCAACGTCGTTACGTCCAATCCCTTTCGGCCTATGCCCGGCAGTTTCTGGGCGTATTGAACCGTCCCGCCGTCGACGACATTTCCGGCCTTTCTCCGGCCATCTCCATCGAACAGAAGGGGGTCTCTCACAACCCCCGTTCCACGGTGGGAACGGTGACGGAAATCTACGATTACCTCCGTCTCCTTTTCGGCCGGGCGGGCACGCCCTACTGCCCCGATTGCGGCTGCCCCGTGGAGCGTCACTCTCTCGACGAGATCGTCGAACATGTCCTTCACTCTTTCGAGGGGGAAAGGGTCGAGATTCTGGCTCCTCTGGTGAAGGGAAAGAAAGGCGAACACCGTAACGTTTTCCTGCGGGTACGACAGAAGGGCTATATGAGAATCCGTGTCGACGGAACGGTCCTCTGGCTCGAGGAAGAGATTTCCCTCGACAAGAACCGTCGGCACTCCATCGAGGTCGTCGTCGATCGTCTCAAGGCCGAGAAGGATCGGCGCGACCGTCTCGGAGAGGCCGTCGAAGCCGCTCTTTCCCTCAGCGGCGGCGAGGTCCTCCTCGTCATTCCGGGCCGAGCCGAGGAGCTCCTGACGGAAAAGGACGTCTGCACTCGCTGTGGCTTCTCCCTTCCGGAAGTGGAGCCCCGCCTTTTTTCCTTCAACGCTCCTCAGGGAGCCTGTCCCGATTGTTCCGGGTTGGGAAGTCACGAACATTTCGACGAGGAGATGGCTGTCGATCCCGATCGATCCGTCGTCGACGGAGCCCTTCTCCCCTGGAAGAAGAACCATTACATGTTGAATCGCCTCACGGCCTTGGCCACAAACCAGGGTTGGGATCTCTCCCGTCCCTACAGGTCCCTGCCTCAAGCGGTCCGAGAGGCCATCCTTCACGGTCACCCGGAAAAACTCGACCTCACCTACCGGGAAAGGGGGGAGGAGTTTCCCTACAGGGGGCGTTACGAGGGGCTTCTCGTCTGGCTCGAAAGACGATGGAGCGAAACAGAGTCGGAAACCGTCAAGGAGGAACTGGCCGGATTCCGCGCGGAAGACCTCTGTTCCGCCTGCAGGGGACTTCGCCTCAGAAAAGAGGCCCTGGCCGTGAGGCTTGGGGATTACGGAATCGGTGACATCGTCTCCATGCCCGTCTCGGAGGTCCTGTCCGTGTTGCGGAAGATCTCCCTTGCCCCTGCCGTCGCCCCCGTCGTCGCCCCCGTCGTCGAGGAGGTGGCCAAAAGGCTGAGCTTTCTCGTCGATGTCGGTGTCGGTTACCTGACGCTCCATCGTCGTGCCGACACACTGAGCGGGGGAGAGAGTCAGCGTATTCGCCTGGCCACGCAGATCGGCTCCAAGCTTTCGGGCGTCCTCTATGTCCTCGACGAACCCACGGTGGGGCTCCATCCTCGGGATACGGGACGGCTGCTGAAGACGCTCCTGGCGATCCGTGATCTGGGCAATACCGTTCTTGTCGTCGAACATGACCGCGATACGATGATCGCGGCAGATTACATCGTCGAGATGGGGCCAGGCGCCGGAGAACGAGGCGGTTTCGTCGTCGCCGCCGGAACGGCCCAATCGCTGGCTCGAGGAGAATCTCTCACCGCTCCTTACATCAAAGGGGAGACGTCGGGCGTCGTCCTGCCCGGAGGTGGGAGAAGGAGGCCGCAGGGGTGGCTCACCGTTCGAGGAGCGGCGGAGCACAACCTCTCCGACATCGACGTGGCCTTCCCTCTCGGCACCTTGACGGTCTTGAGCGGCGTTTCCGGCTCGGGTAAAAGCACCCTTCTCTATGACGTTCTCTACAAAGGGCTTCGGCGTCGGATGGACCGGAATTTTCGGGGGCGTGCCGGGCGCCATCGCGACATCGAGGGGCTGGAAGAGCTGAAAAACGTCGTCCTCGTCGATCAGAGTCCCATCGGACGAACCCCTCGTTCCAACCCGGCCACCTATACGGGGCTTTTCACGCCCATCAGAGAGCTCTTCGCTCAATTGCCCGAGGCCAAAATTCGAGGCTACGGTCCCGGGAGATTCAGCTTCAACGTCCGTGGCGGCCGCTGCGAGGCCTGTGGCGGTGACGGCGTGACGCGCGTCTCCATGCTCTTTATGGCCGACGTTTTCGTCACCTGCGATGTTTGCGGCGGCAGGCGCTTCAACAGGGAGACCCTCGATATCCGATATCGTGGAAAGACCATTGCCGACGTTCTCGATATGACCGTCGAAGAGGCGGCCCTTTTCTTCCGAGATCATCGCCGCATCGCCCACCGACTTGATGTCCTGGCCGAGGCCGGCCTGGGATACATTCGTCTGGGACAGTCGGCGACGACTCTCAGCGGAGGCGAGGCTCAAAGGGTCAAACTGGCGACGGAATTGGGAAAACGTTTCAACGGCCAGACGCTCTACCTCCTCGACGAACCGACGACAGGGCTTCATTACACCGATGTGGCCAAGTTGCTTCGCCTTCTTCACCGCCTTGTCGATCAGGGCAACAGCGTCATCCTCATTGAACATAACCTCGATGTCCTTGCCTCCTCGGATTACATCATCGATTTGGGACCTGAGGGCGGTCAGGGAGGAGGTCACCTCGTCGCCGCAGGAGAACCTCAATCGTTACTTGACGTCAGAGGAAGTTTCACGGCCCAGCACCTTCGGGCTTTCATGGAGGAGCAGAAGGGAGGACTTTTCGCCCATGTCGGATAGACCACGGGAAGCACAAGGGCCTCTGCCGCCGGAGGGAGCGGATTTCTGCTGGGGGCGTCATCCTGTCCTGACTCTTCTGGAGGAGACGCCCCAGCGCTGCCTCAAACTCTATGTCGCCAAAGGGGCGGCAGGAGAGGCTGTCTCAAGGGCTCTCGATCTTTGCCGCGAGGCCTCCGTTTCCTTCCAGGTCGTCGATGTCTCCGTCCTCAAACGCCTCTCGCCGGGAGTAAACCACCAGGGGCTTCTCGCCCAGGTGAGTTCTGTCGCTCTCATCCCCTGCGAGAGCTACCTGGATCGTCTTCCGTCGAAGGGACCCGTTCTGATTCTGGCCGTCGATCACGTCCAGGACCCGCAGAATCTGGGCAGCATGATTCGCAGCGCGGAAGTGGCCGGGGCGGAGGCCGTTCTGCTGCCGATGAGAAGATCCGCTCTGCCCACAGGGACGGTCATGAAAGTCAGCGCGGGAGCGGCCCTGCGTCTGCCCCTTCTTTCCGTGACAAACCTTTCGAGGACTTTGAAGCTTCTGACCCAGGACCATGGCTTCTGGTCTGTCGGTCTCGACCACAGAGCCGATCGGACTCTTTGGCAGGAACCTCTGCCCGAACGCTGCGTCCTTGTCGTCGGATCGGAGGGGACCGGTCTTTCTCCTCTCGTCGCCAAGGGGTGTGATGATCGGCGACGTATTCCCATGCACGGAGGGACCGGTTCTCTCAACGTTGCCGTTGCCGCCTCGATTGGCCTTTTCGAATGGCTCAGAGGCGTTGACAAATCCTCTGAAGGCCTGTAGAATGCTGTCTCGTTGGGTGGTTAGTTCAGAGGAAGAACGCTTCCTTGACACGGAAGAGGTCACAGGTTCGATTCCTGTACCACCCACCAATGATCGTTCGAGCCGCTTCCCCACCCTTCGGTGGTGGCAGCGGCTCTTTTGTTTGCCCCAGGATTTCCTTCTCTTCCACAAAAGGAGGTGACCGTTCTGCCCGTCAGGGGAATCGGAGTCGATCTCTGTAAAATCGAGCGTATGCGCCGTTTTATCGGGAAAGAGGCCTTCTTGGCGAGAGTTTTCTCCGAAGAGGAGCGTGACTATGCCCTGGCTCGATCCGATCCGGCGCGTCATCTGGCCGGTGCCTTTGCCGCAAGAGAGGCCTTGGCCAAGGCAGGAGGATGGGGGCTTGCCAAAATCGGCCTCAAATCCCTTTCCGTCCGGCATGTCGACGGCAGGCCCTTTCTCTCCGTAGGCCCCGACCTGCGTCTTCTTTTCGATGAGGCGGGCGTCGAAAGGGCCCATCTTTCTCTGAGCCACGATGGAGACTATGCCGTGGCCGTCGTCCTTCTGGAGGGGAGGGAACCGGCGCGATGAGGGGCCTTTATTCTCCAGAGGAGCTTCGTCATGCCGACTGGAAGGCCATGAACGCCTTCAACATTCCGGGGGCGCTCCTGATGGAGAACGCCGGACGGAACGCGGCGGAGGCGATCGTCCGGCGTTTTCGGGTACCCTCGGCGCTGATCCTTGCCGGCAGGGGCAACAACGGTGGCGACGGCTTCGTCGTCGCCCGTCATCTGGCCCTTCGAGGCCTGTCCGTCGAGGTCATCCTGGCCTCTCCAAGCGAGGTTTTCCGAGACGACGGAGCCCTCAACCTGGCCATTCTTCGCTCTCTTCAGATCCCCTGTCTGGAAAGTCCCTCCCTCGACGAGGGATACCTGTCATCGAAGATCGCCGCATCACCGCTCCTCGTCGATGCCCTCCTCGGAACGGGAGCTTCCGGCGCGCCTCGCGGCGAAATCAGGAGACTCATCGCCCTTTCCGAGGGGCATCGGCAGATCGTCTCACTCGATCTTCCAAGCGGTGTTGACGGGGCGACGGGAGAGGTGCCCGATGTTGCCGTCAGCGCCGCCCTTACGGTCACCTTTGCCGCCTCCAAGCCGGGGCTTCATATCCTCCCCGGTGCCGCCCGGGCGGGGGAGGTCGTCGTCGTCGATATCGGGCTGGAAGCGATGAAGATCCTTCCCCCGCCTCATGTCTTTCTTGCCCGCCCCGACGACCTGGTCCCGTCACTGCTTTGTCCACGTCACGAGTTTCATAAGGGGAGGAGGGGGACCGTCGTCGTTGTCGGCGGCTCCAGAACCTACCAGGGAGCACCGCTTCTGGCCGCCCTCGGCGCTCTGCGGGCGGGAGCCGGAATCGTCCTCGTCGCTATTCCCGAGGATAATCTCGTCGCCGGCGCCTCGTTCTTGCCCGAAGCCGTTTTCGAACCGCTTCCGTCGCGGGGAGAGACTCTTTCGGCGGCATCGATCGACCGGCTCCTTTCTCTGCAGGAAAGGGCAGATGCTCTTATCGTCGGTCCCGGTCTGGGTCGCAGCCCTGACACGAGAGAGCTTGTCGGGCGTCTCTGGCAGGCGTGGGAAAAGCCTCTTCTCGTCGACGGAGACGGCCTCTGGGCTCTCGCTGAGGAGGGAGACTGCCTTTCGAGGCGCGGTGACGCCCTGCTGACGCCTCACGAGGGAGAGGCCGGCCGTCTTCTCGGAGAACAGGCCTCCAATGTGGCCGCCTCTCGACTTCGTTCCCTTTGTCGCCTCTCCGGGCGTTGGGGAACGGTACTTCTCAAAGGATGGGACAGCCTCATCGGCGATGGAGAAAAGACGCACATCGTCTCTCTCGGTTCCCCTTCGCTGGCTGTTCCCGGATCGGGCGACGTCCTGGCCGGGATGATCGGCGCCTTTCTGGCCCAGGGGCAGGAGACGGCGACGGCGGCCTTGGCGGGGACAATCCTGCACGGTCAAGCGGGGCAGGCCTGGACCGCTTCGAAAGGAGTTCACGGCCTTCTCGCCAGAGAAATTGCCGAAACGGCGCCGTCCCTGTTGAAGAGGTTTTCGAATGGCGCCGCGGCGACGTAGGCGGGTTGATTGGGAGGAGGAACGCCGAAAGACGGAGCAGAGCCAAGCCAAAGGGTTTCGCTATTCGGCCCTTTCTTTCTTCATGGTTTTTCTCTTTATGCTCATGATCAAGGTCTTTCATCGAGAGTACTCTCTCGGAGTGCCCATGAGGGTGCTCGGCGCGCTACTGGTAGGTACCGTCGTTCTGTTTATCCTCGTCCACCGTAGGAGGGGGAATCGTCATGGCAAATCGCGTTGATCGCTTGGAGATCCTCTCCCCTTCCGAGGCGGAAACGCTTCGGCTTGGCACCGTTCTCGCTTCCGCCGCCTTTCCGGGATTGACCCTCCTCCTGAGGGGGCCCTTGGGTTCGGGCAAAACGACCTTGATAAGGGGAATCGCCGGTGCTCTGGGAGCTCGTCATGTTCGAAGCCCTTCCTTCACCCTGATCAACGAATACGATGGATACATCCCGATCGTACATGTCGATCTTTACCGGTTGTCTGACGGAGGAGGCGACGAACTCGGGCTGGAGGAATACCTTCTTCGAGACGTCCTGTTGCTTGTCGAATGGCCTGAACGATGGACTTCTCCTCCCTCGGAGGATCTCTGGTCCCTCTCTTTCGACTTCCATGGCGACGGGGAGAAGGGCGGAGGACAACGACGAATCACGATCGAAGCGACGGGAGCAAGAGCTGTGGAGGCTCTGTCCTTTGTGAAATCGGTCCTGAATTCGGAGGGGCCCGAGGGGAGTTGAAAGACCGTGCCATTCGTTCTCTCCATCGACTGCTGCAGCCGATGGACCAATGTCGGTTGTTCCTGTAACGGAACGATTCTGGGTGAGGTTCACCTCAATATCGGACGCAACCAATCCTCTCAGTTGCCCCTTGTCGTTGAAGGTCTCTTGCGGTCCATCGATAAGACCTTTCATGACGTCGATTTTCTCGCCGTCACGACAGGGCCCGGCTATTTTACCGGTCTCCGCGTCGGTGTTGCCTATGCGATGGCTTTGGCCGAGGCGCTCAATGTCCCTGTCGTGCCCGTAAACACTCTGGAGGCCATGATCTTCGACCTCCTTCACGAAGGTCCGCTGTTTCTCCCCCTTCTCTGGGCACGAAGAGACGAGGTGTACGGTGCCATCTACCGGGCATCCGCCTCGTCGTCCACGCCAGAGCCTCTTCTGTCTCCTGTTTTTATTCCTTTCAATCAACTGCTGGAATTTTCTCGAGAACAGAAAAAGAGAGTTCTTTGGGTGGGGGAAGATCTTCATCGCTTTGCCTCTTCGCTTGATGGAGAAAGTATCCTTTCCAACAGAGCGAGCGCTCGGGCAGGCAATGTCGCCCTTCTGGGAGAACGTGACGCTGATCGAGCTCTTCCTGTCGAGAAAATCGTCGTCGATTATTTTCGCGGCGCCGACATGGGTTGAAGGAGCTCGGAGACCTCGCTCAATCGACGAAAAGTTTTCTTTTTTATTTTTTAGATACTCTCTGCATTATTGCCAAAAGAGAACACAAGTGATATATATACAATGTACCGTCTTTCACATGCCTTAATCATCATCAGCGGCCGAAGAGGGGGAAAGAGTGAGGCCGAGCCGGTGTTGCGTCGTTTTCGAACAGCCTTAGGGAGGGGTGTGCGTCTTTCATGGAACTGATCAAGCAGCATCCGATCCTGGAGTTCAGCCATGCCCAAGAGGTGAGTTTCAGCTTCGACGGCAAGGAGCTGAAGGGATTCGAGGGAGAGCCGATCGCGGCGGCGCTTCATGCCAACGGCGTGCGGATCTACCGTGTGACGCCGGAGCGCAAGGAGCCCCGAGGCTTCTTCTGCGCCATCGGAAAATGTTCGTCCTGCTTCATGGTCGTCGACGGAGTCCCCAACGTGCGGACCTGTGTGACGCCGCTGAAGGCGGGCATGAAAGTGGAAACGCAGCACGGGCGGGGCGTCGTGGCCCTGGCCGAAGAATAGGGGGGCGGCTGAAGATGAAGACGACAGAAGTCCTGGTCATCGGCGGCGGTCCGGCGGGACTCTCGGCGGCCCTCGAGGCGGCCTCCCAGGGAGCGCAGGTCACCCTCGTCGACAGCGACCTCCAGCTCGGAGGTCAGCTCATCAAGCAGACCCATAAATTCTTCGGCTCGGAAGACGAACACGCCGGCACGCGGGGTTACAAGATCGGCGACCTTCTCTTCGAGGAACTGGAAGGGCTGAAAGAGCGCATCGACGTTCGCGTCAACACGACGGCTTTGGGTTACTACAAAGAGGACGGCATGATGAGCTTCAGCACGGGAGAAGAGGAATACTTCCGCATCAAGCCGGAGCGGATCGTCATGGCCACGGGAGCGATGGAGCGGCTCATCCCCTTCCCGAAGAACGACCTGCCGGGCGTCTACGGTGCGGGAGCGATCCAGACGCTGATGAACGTCTACGGCGTCACGCCGGGCAAGCGGGTCCTCATGATCGGTGCGGGGAACATCGGACTCATCGTCAGCTACCAGCTGATGCAGGCCGGAGTGGACGTGGCGGGCGTCGTCGAATTCATGCCTAGAATCGGTGGCTACTGGGTGCACGCGGCGAAGATCCGTCGTCTGGGCGTGCCCATCCTGCTGAGGCACACCATCGTCGAGGCCCTCGGCGAGGACGTCGTGACGGGCGCGATCATCCAGGCCGTGGGCGACAAGGGTCTCGAAGGGGAACCCATCAAAATCGACTGCGACATCATCTGCATGGCCGTCGGTCTGACGCCCACGTCGGAACTGCTCTGGCAGGCCGGGTGCGACATGAAGTTCGTGCCCGAACTGTGCGGCTACGTCCCCCGTCGTGACGGACAGATGCGCACGAGCCACCCGCACATCTGGGTTGCCGGAGACGCGGCGGGAATCGAAGAGGCCTCGTCGGCCATGGTGGAGGGTCGTCTGGCCGGACTGGGAGCGGCCCGCAGCCTGGGACACGTCAAAGACAGCGTCTACGACGAGCGTCTTGCGGCCTACTGGCAGCGACTGACCCACCTTCGTGCGGGAGAAGTGGGCGAAAAGATCCGCTGCGGCCTGGACAAATGCTGCTGTGCCTGCTGGGAGGACTAAAAAGATGACCGACAACGAGAAACTCTTCAACAGCGGAATCCTGACGGAAAGCCGTCCGGGAGCGGAGCAGCCGCCCCTGTCCCTCTGGGAGGGGAAAAGAAACGGCCTGGTCCTCATCGAATGCCCCCAGCGCATCCCCTGCAACCCCTGCGCGTCGAGCTGCCCGACGGGAGCGATCCTCCCCTTCGAGGACATCAACGACACGCCGCGGATCGACTACGAGAAATGCATCGGCTGCGCCAAATGCGTGGCCATCTGCCCGGGCCTGGCCTGCTTCGTCGTGGACCTCACGGCAGGAGGCGAGGGCAGGGCTCTGATGAAGCTGCCCTACGAAATGCTTCCCCGCCCGGCCAAGGGGGAGGAAGTGGCCTGCCTGAACCGTGAGGGTGCGGAAGTGTCCCGCGGCACGGTGAGGGCCGTCACGGAGCCACTGAAAGACCGTACGATCGTCGTCCACGTCGACGTGCCCCGTGACCTGGTGAGCGTCATCCGAGCCATCAAGGTGGTGAAGAAGTGATGGAAAAGGAAATCGTCGTCTGTCGCTGCGAAGAAGTGACGATGGAGGAGATCCGCAAGTGGATCGACAGGGGCTACGACAGCTTTGACGAGCTGAAGCGGGTTCTGCGCGTCGGCATGGGGCCCTGTCAGGGCCGGGGCTGCCGGGACATCATCCTCAAGGAGATCGCTCGGGCCAGGAACGTTCCCGTCGAGTCCGTTCCCCCCGGAACCTTCAGGCCCCCCGCAAAGCCTATCAAATTGGGCATCCTGGCCGAAGGCGGTGACAAGTGATGACGTGGAAGACGAAGGCGGAAGCGGTTGTCGTCGGCGGTGGCGTTCAGGGGATGGCCACGGCCTACCACCTGGCCAAGATGGGAATGAAGGATGTTGTCCTGCTCGAGAAGGGGACGGTCTGTTCCGGTTCGACGGGACGTTGCGGCGCCGGTATCCGGGCCCAGTGGGGCCTTGAGATGAACTGCCGTTTCGGACTGGCCTGTGTCGACCGGTTCGAACACCTCGCCGAAGAGCTGGGCATGGACGTGGGCCTCAACCAGGGCGGCTATCTGATGGTCGCCTACGAGGAGAGCGAGTTCGATCAGCTCAAGGCCAATATGGCCCTCCAGAACAGGCTGGGAATCACGACGCACGTCGTTTCCTACGACGAGGCCAGGGAGATCTGTCCCGGCCTTTCCGCAGCCGACGCCGTGGGCTTCACCTTCCACGCTCGTGATGGTCATGCCGATCCCTTCCTGACGACTTTCGCCTTTCAGGAGGCGGCCAAACGTCTCGGCGTGACGATCTACAAGAACACGGAGTGCACGGCTGTCCGCGTCGACTCGGGCCGTGTTGTCGGCGTCGATACGACCGGGGGGGCCATCGCCACGCCCATCGTCGTCAACGCCGCAGGTGGCTACTCCCAGTTCATTGCCAAAATGGCCGGCGTCGATATTCCCAACTACTCGGAGCGGCACGAGATCCTCATCACCGAGCCCGTCGAGCCCGGCGTCTGCCCGCCCATGCTCATGAGTTTCTCCGGCAACTACTACATCCAGCAGCGGCCTCATGGCTCCATAATCGGCGGTTGCAGCCCCGAAGGGCATCCCGCCGATTACGAGCTGGGCAACAGCTGGGACTTCGTCGAGCAGATGTCGCGGACCATCACCAAGCTTCTTCCCCGGACCAAGGGAGTCCGCGTCGTCCGCCAGTGGTCGGGACTCTATAACATGACGCCCGACCGGGCTCCGATCATGGGTGAAGCCGATACGGTCAAGGGATTCTTCCTGACCTGTGGCTATTCGGGACATGGCTTCATGTTCGGACCTGTCTCCGGTGATCTGATGGCCCAGCTCATCCTGACGGGCAAAACTGCCATCGACATCGAGCCCCTGCACTACAGAAGATTCGCCGAAGGCAAGCTGCTCATCGAGCCGGCCGTGGTCTAGGCGTAGACTTAATTTGCTGAATAGTCAAATAAAAGAGGAGCCGGGGCGTCCTTGGGGGTCTCGGCTCCTCTTTTTCTGCCTTTATAGTAGGACTTTCGAATCAAATTAACCTATGTTGTAGAAAAAAAGGCAGCTTTCAGCTCCGTGCCGGAGCTTGTGGTTGGTGAGCTTTGTAACTATAATCGCTGGGGAACAATTGTCGCTCTAAACCGTACTTTTCTTCGGGGAGGAAGGTGAGTTCATTGGCAAAAAAGTTTCAGGTTACAATCCATGAGCCCTGGTGCAAGGGTTGCGGACTCTGTATCGCGCTCTGCCCCAAAAAGGTGCTTGAACTGAACGATCGGGTGAAGTGCGAGGCCGTTCGTGTGGAGGATTGCATCGGCTGTCGGCAGTGTGACAATATCTGCCCTGACCTGGCGGTGACTGTGAAGGAGCGTGAAGAGAATGCCTAAGGTCGCTTTCTGGCAGGGTAATGCCGCCATTGCCATGGGGGCCCTTGCCGCAGGCTGTCGGTTCTTCGGCGGCTATCCCATCACCCCCTCGTCTGAAATTGCCGAGGTCATGGCCGAAGAGCTGCCCAAGATCGGCGGCAAGTTCATCCAGATGGAGGACGAGATCGGCGGCATCGCCTCGGCCATAGGGGCTTCCATCTCCGGAGTCAAGGCCATGACGGCCACTTCGGGCCCCGGCTTCTCCCTCAAGCAGGAGAACCTCGGCTTGGCCTATATCGCCGAGATCCCTCTCGTCGTCGTCGACATCATGCGCGGCGGCCCTTCGACGGGGCTTCCCACGAAAGTCTCTCAGCAGGATGTCATGCAGGCCCGCTGGGGAACTCACGGTGACCATGGCACCATCGCCTACGTTCCCTCTTCCGTCAAGGAGATGTATGAGCTCACCATCAAAGCCTTCAATATGGCCGAGCGGTTCCGTCAACCCGTCCTCATTCTCGGCGACGAGATCATCGGCCACATGAGGGAGAAGGTTACGCTCGACGATGAAAGCAGCGTCCAGATCGTCAACCGCAAGGCTCCTAACGTCGCTCCGGAAGATTTTGTTCCCTACAAGGCCGACCCGGAAGACGATGTCCCCCCCATGGCCGATTTCGGCGGAGAGTACCGCTGGCATGTGACGGGCCTGACCCACAACGACTGGGGTTTCCCCACGAATGACGCCGCTCCCATCGAGAAAAAAATGCTCCGTCTCATGCGGAAGATCGACCGTTTCCGCGACGATATCGTCAAATTCGATACCTACGAGGCCGAAGACGCTGAGATTCTCATCGTTTCCTATGGCTCCGTCTCCCGCTCGGCCCTTCGCGCCGTCAGGGAGATGCGTGCCCAGGGCATCAAGGTCGGCCACTTCCGTCCCATCACCGTTTGGCCCTTCCCCGACAAGGAGCTTGAGGCCTATGCCTCGAAGGCGAAGCACATCGTCGTTCCCGAGCTCAACTGCGGACAGATGGTCCTGGAAGTCGAGAGAGCTGTTCACGGAAAATGTCCTGTCCACTTCAAGGGACTCGTAAACGGCGAGCTTTTCAAGCCCGCCGAGATCATTGCCGCCGTCAAGGAGGTGGCCTGAGATGCCTCGTCCTGAAGTCCTGAGCTGGATCCGTCAGCAGTTTTTCCCCCACGTCTGGTGCCCTGGCTGTGGACATGGCATCATTATGCACGCCCTTCTACGCGCTCTTGTGGCTGAAGGCAAGGATCCCACCAAGACCGCTCTCTGCTCGGGAATCGGCTGTTCCAGCCGTCTTCCGGGCTACATCAACACCTGCACCGTCCACACGACTCACGGCCGCTCTCTCGCCTTCGCCACGGGCATCAAGCATGCCAAGCCGGAGCTGACCGTTCTCGATGTCATGGGCGACGGCGACTGCTCTGCCATCGGAGGCAATCACTTCATCCACGCCTGCCGCCGCAACATCGACATCACGGCCATCGTCATGAACAACAACATCTACGGAATGACGGGCGGTCAGGCCTCTCCCACGACGCCTGTGGGTTCTTATGCCACGACGACGCCCTACGGCGCCATCGATCCCACTTTCGACATCTGCAAGCTCGCTGAAGGCGCCGGCGCCTCTTTCGTGGCTCGGAGCACCATTGCCAACCCCGTCCAGTGCGAGCAGCTGATCCGCAAGGGCATTCAGAACAAGGGCTTCTCCGTCATTGAAATCGTCTCCAGCTGCCACACCCAGTACGGACGCAAGAACAAGCGCCGTCGTCCCATCGACAACATCAATTTCTTCAAAGAGAACGCCGTTCCCCTGGCCAAAGCCAAGACGATGACGGAGGAAGAGCTGGCCGGCAAGATCGTCACCGGAGAGTTTGTCAGCCGCCAGTCCCCTGAGTACACCGAGCAGTACCAGAAGCTGATCGACAGGGTAAGGGGGTAGAGGAGAATGAGCGAGCGCTACGAGATCCGTTTTGCCGGTTCCGGTGGCCAGGGCGTCATCCTCGCCTCCGTCATTGTTGGCGAGGCCGCTGCCCTTTTCGATGAGGGCTGGGATTCCGTTCAGAGTCAGTCCTACGGTCCTGAGGCCCGTGGGGGTTCCTGCAAGGCCGACGTCGTCCTCTCAAGGGGCGAAATCGACTATCCCAAGGCCGTTGCGCCGAGCCTCCAGGTCATCCTCACCCAGAAGGCCTGTGACGAGTACATCGGCGGAACCCAGCCGGGGGGCACTGTCATTCTGGACGACTTCTTCGTCACTGATGTGCCCAAAGTCGACGCCGAAGTTCACCTTCTCCCCATCGTCCGCACCGCCAGAGAAAAATTGGGCCGGGAACTTGTGACGAACATGGTTGCCCTCGGTGCGGCGGCCCGCGTCATGGAAAAAAAGATCAGCCTCAAGCCTGAAGCTGTCAAGGAGGCCATCCTCTCGCGCGTTCCCAAAGGCACGGAGGAGCTCAACTCGAAGGCCTTCGACGAAGGCTATTCGATGGTCGGCTGAAAAACCCCTGAACTGAACTGCTTGTCATTGTTCTTTCAGCGATAATGTGATATCCTTGTCAAAGGTGGACCAAGAGGGTTGTCATGGACAGCCCTCGATCGATTGAGGAGGGGTTTTGATATGTCCGTGGAAAAGCGTACCTCGACTAACGTTCTCCTCGACACGGCTCTCAAGAATTTCTACGGCGCCGCTGCCGAAATGGGTCTGGAAGACGGGCTCGTCGAGATCCTGAGCCGGTCCGAACGGAAAGTCTGCGTCTCCATTCCCGTTGAACTCGACGACGGCACCATCCGCGTCTTCGACGGTTTCCGCGTTCTCCACTCGTCGGCTCTCGGCCCCGGCAAGGGCGGTGTCCGCTTCCACCCCGACGTCTGCGTCGATGAGTGTGAAGCCCTTGCTTTCATGATGACCTGGAAATGCTCCCTCGCCGGCATCCCCTACGGCGGAGGCAAGGGCGGCGTTTCCTGCGACCCGCTTGAGCTCTCTCCGAGGGAGAAGGAGCGCATTGCCCGCACCTTCGCCGCTCGGATCGAGCCCTTCGTCGGCGCCTGGACTGACGTGCCCGCTCCTGACGTGAACACCGGCGGACCGGAGATGATCTGGTTCATGGACACTATCAGCAAAATGCGTGGTCGCCTCGAACCGGCCATCTTCACCGGCAAGCCCATCTCCCTCTGGGGATCGAAGGGTCGCACGGCCGCCACGGGACTGGGTGTCGCCACCTGCGCCATGGAGCTTCTGAAGGTCCTGGGCAAGCCTGTCAAGGATGCGACCGTCGCCGTTCAGGGCTTCGGCAATGTCGGAACCTATGCGGCCAAGGTCCTTTCCGAGGCTGGAGCTAAGGTTGTCGGCGTCAGCGATATCACGGGTACCTACTTCTGCAAGGATGGTTTGGACATTGCCAAGGCCATGGCCCACGTGAGCAATCATCCCAAGAAACTCCTCGAGGGATACCAGCAGGCCGGTCTGGAGAAGTTGCCTCTGGCCGATGTCCTTTTCCTCGACGTCGATGTCCTGTTGCCCTGCGCTCTCGAGGGCGCCATCAACGCTAAGAATGCCGACATGGTCAAGGCCACTTTTATCGTCGAAGGCGCTAACGGCCCCGTCACGCCTGAGGCCGATGCCGTTCTCGATGCCAAGGGAATTCTGATCGTTCCTGACTTCCTCGCCAACAGCGGCGGTGTCGTGGGCTCCTACTTCGAGTGGTGCCAGGACCTTGCCGGCTTCTTCTGGACTGAGGAGGAGTACAACGAGAGACTCCTGCGGATCATGCGCGACAATTTCCACCGCGTCTGGGAGTACTCTCAGGAGAAGAGCATCAAGATGCGTCGTGCCGCTTTCATGGTCGCCATCAAGCGCGTTGCCGACGCTGTCCGCATGCGCGGCATCTTCCTCTAGACATCTCCCTCAGCGAAGAAGAGAGGGGCAGGCGCAGCCTGCCCCTCTCTTCTTCGCGTCTTTCGTGAGGAGTAACCTTTTCAAGGAGGTGAGACTCGATGCCCCTTCAGGGAGAAACGCGGCTGCTCCGTGCCCGTGGCGTCAACAGCGAAGGCGACGGGCTCTGTGATTGCGACGATGGCCTGGTCGTCTTTGTCCCCATGATGTTGCCGGGAGAGGAAGCTCTCGTGCGCCTTGTCAAGGTCAAGCGCTCCTATGGAATCGGCAAGGTGCTGGAATCGAAGGCCGTCAGTCCAGAGCGGGTCACGCCCTTCTGTCCCTGGTTTGGCAAATGCGGAGGCTGTCGCCTCCAGCACGGAAGCTATTCCCTTCAGCTTGAGATCAAAGAGGGTTTGCTTCTGGATGCCATGATGCGTCTGGGCGGGTTCCTACGGGAAAACATCCCCCTCCGCCCCTGTGTCCCCTCTCCCCGGCAGAGACACTACAGAAACAAGGCCTCTTTCCCGATCCAATCCTTCCGAGGTGTCGTCACCCCCGGTTTTTTCCAGAGAGACAGTCATCACCTGATTCCCGTAGACCGTTGTCCCCTGATAGACCCCTCGCTGGAAGAGCTGATGAAGGTCTTTCGTGAAACGCTGCCGACTCTTTCCCTTCGTGCTTACGATGAACGCAGCCAAAGGGGGAGTCTCCGTCACGTCCTTCTTCGCAAAGGCAGTCATTCCGGCCAGGGAGCGGTCCTGCTCGTCCTTAAAGAGCGGCCTTCGTCGGCCCTTTTCGACGAACTACGCGTCTTTGCGAGGAAAACGCGGGCCCGCTTCCCCCTTTTTTCCTCCTGGGCGATCAACATCCATCCCGATCCTGGCAACGTCATCATTGGTTCCAGAACGTTGCCTCTCTCCGGAGCTCCCTACATAGAGGAACGATTGGGGAAATACGTCTTTCGCATGGACCTGACGGCCTTTTTCCAGGTCAATTCCTCTCAGGCCGAAAATCTTTATGAAAGCGTGAAGGCCTCCCTGGGACAGGAGGAAAAAGGCGATATCCTAGAGCTCTACAGCGGCGTCGGCAGCCTCACGGCCTATCTGGCCTCGACTGGACGCCGCGTAACTGCCGTCGAATCATGGGAGCCATCGTCGCGCAGTCTGGAACATAACATGAAAAGCAATGCCGTGAAAAACGTCTCCGTCTTCAGAGGCAGGGCTGAGGACTACTGTTCGACAGGTGTACTTCCTCCCTTCCGAACGGTCGTTCTCGATCCTCCCCGGAGCGGCAGTACTCCCGAAGTGATCGCTGCCATCAGTCGCCTTTCCCCGCTGGAGATTCTCTATATCTCTTGCAATCCGGCGACTCTTGCCCGAGACCTCCGAAGCTTCGTCGATACCGGCTATCGGCTGATCTCTCTGACCCCCTTCGATCTTTTTCCTCAGACGGCTCATGTCGAAACCCTCGCAATCCTGAAACGGACCCGGTGAAATGAGGCTGGGCCGTTGCCAAAGAGGGCGCAGCTCGCTATACTACATGGCGTTACAGGCGGACATAGCTCAGTGGTAGAGCATCGGCTTCCCAAGCCGAGGGTCGCGGGTTCGAATCCCGTTGTCCGCTCCAAATCCGACAGAGAAGGGGCGCAAGCCCCTTTTATCATAGGGACATCTCCTGCCTTCTGAGCCAGCTAGGTGACGCAGGAGCTTTTTTTTAGGTAAAATATCCAGAATTTTCCATTTGATCTTCGTCTTCTTGCTGAATAAGCCTTGTTAAAATTGACACATTACCGGCATGCCTATACAATGCGGAGGGGATGTATTTCGGTAATGGCATGACAGCCGATTTATCCCATCGGAAGGAGGACTGGCGATGAGTTTCAATGTAGCAGACGAGATCCGTTCAGCCGAGGAAGAAGCCCGACAGATTCTCTCTACGGCCAAGGCGGAAGCGGCGAAAGTCCTTGCGGAGGCCAGAGCCACGGCGGAGAAGACGATACAGGAGGCCAAACAGCACTCGCACAGAAAGATGACCGAGGAAGTTCAGCGCTTGGAAGCGGATGCAGAGTTGAAAGCGACAGAAATGATTGATAAGGGAAAGCAGGATGCCAGGGCTTTCGTAGAATCCCACCAGGCCCGAGTAGAGGCGGTTTCCGTCTGGATCGGTGATGAGGTGGTGAAGCGATATGGCGATAGCATCCTTTAAAAGGGTTGATATTGTTGCTCATAAATCCGTTACAGAAGATTTGGTTGCAGAATTGCAGCAAATGGGTTTTTGTGAACAAATCAAAGAGGTAAATGACCAATCAATAGAGACAACAAAAAAAGACCTTCAGGAAAATGACTTCGAAAATGTCCAGGCCGAAATTAAATTTCTTCTCAGATTTTTGGAGCCAAAGTACAAAGACGATGGCGGGATAGGAAAGATGCTATCCCCAAAACCCAAATATAAATTAAATGAGCTGCAGTGTCTTTTTAACAACAACATGATTCCTGCTCTATCTGAAGAAATAAGGAAAATGGAAAAAGAGTCTTCTAATTTAAGGTCAAAAGAAACTTTCTTGAAGACGACAAGAGATGTTTTGGTTAATTTTAGTGGCATGAGCTTCCCCCTTGCTTTTTTTAGTCAAGGTACAGCTAAGGTTCATGGAATACTTGGATCTGTAGCTACATCTCAATTTGTTGGACTTAAAGATTTTGTGGCTTCACTAGATAGTGATTTAGTGGATTTTTATTCTAGTGAATCTAAAAAAAACGACAAAGAAACATATTTGGCTATAGTGTATAGCAAAGAAATAGAAAGAGAGATTTTGGACGCTTGCGCTCAATTTGGTTTATCTAGGATAGATCTTGACGAGAGTTTGGTGGATTTCCCAGAAAAAGAAAAAAAAATGATCGCTAGGTCTTTAGAAATTATTGAAAAACAAAATATTCAAGCGGAAGATAGAGCTGTATCGCTTGCTGACAAATGGGTGCCTAAGCTTCGCTTGCTTTCTGATTATCTTTCAGTTTTAGCTGATCGCTTTGAGGTTGTCAAAGGGGCCGGATCTACTGAGAAGATCGTTTTTTTAAGTTTTTGGATTCCAGAAAAGAGCATTCTAAGCTTTAAAAATAAAATAAAGCGGTTTGAAAATTTAATAGACTATAGAATATCGGATCCGGATAAAACGGACAAACCACCTGTTCTTTTGGATAATAGTGGTTTTTTTGGGGCCTATGAGCCATTGACTAGTCTCTATGGGGCTCCGGCCTACGGATCTATCGACCCAACTTCGTTAATGGCTCCTTTTTTCTTTGTTTTTTTTGGAATGTGTTTAGGGGACGGCGGTTATGGTCTCCTTCTCGCATTTGTGTTTTTCGGTGCCATTAAAAAGTATCACATGGTCGGAGATTCCAGGCGTTTTTTCTCTATTTTGGGATTGGGTGGAATTTCCACCATTTTTATGGGTATGGTTACTGGCTCATGGCTTGGGGATATGATTGATGTGTTCCCTTTTCTAGCTTTTTTGGCCCCCATAAAGAATGCTCCTGCGTTCCTTGATCCCCTGAATGATCCGATTACATTTTTGATTATATCTCTTGCTTTGGGTGTAATCCAAATTTTGTATGGACTTTCTGTTGCGCTGATTCATAACTTCAAAAAAGGCGATAAAGTGGCAGCTTTTGCTGATCAAGGTGGATGGATTGCTCTTTTAGTGGGTATACTTCTTTACGCTGGTGGATTGAGTGGCTTCTTGGGTGGGACCCTCGCTTCGCTGGGCAAAGTGCTTGGTTGGGGCGGCGTGGTGATCCTGGTCGCGACTCAGGGAAGGCACAAGCCGACGATCGTGGGTAAAATCGTTTCGGGAGTGCTCAGCCTCTACAACCTGACATCCTATCTCGGCGATGTCCTCAGTTACAGTCGTCTTCTCGCTCTCGGTCTTGCGTCGTCCGCCGTTGCCATGATCATCAACATGTTGTCTGATCTTGTTGGCGGTGTTCCTTACGTGGGTTGGATCTTTGGGGCTCTTATTTTCGTCGGTGGCCACCTCTTCAATTTGGCCATCAATGTCCTGGGAGCCTTTGTCCACTCGCTCCGCCTTCAGTACGTCGAGTTTTTCAGCAAGTTCTATGTCTCTGGAGGGCGCACCTTCGACCCTCTCCGCTATCGGACCGATCACGTCACCATCTGTGAAGGGGCAGAGTAGCCTCCAACTGTTGGTATCCTACATCTTTGAGGGGAGTGCTTGAACAATGGAGTATCTGGGAATTGCTCTGGTCGTCTGTGGGGCAGCGCTTGCTGCGGGTTTTGCCGGCGTCGGGTCGGCCATTGGAGTCGGTATCGCGGGACAGTGTGGTGCCGGCGTCATGACAGAAGATCCCGGTAAGTTCGGTCTCGTCCTTCTCCTGCAGGCTCTTCCCGGCACGCAGGGAATCTATGGTCTGCTCATCGCGTTTGTCGCCATCCTCAAGATCGGTCTCCTCGGTGGTGGCGAAGGCGTTAGCGTCGGCATCTATCAGGGCCTGGGCATTCTTTTTGCCTGTCTTCCCATCGCCATTGTGGGCTATTTCTCCGCCATTGCCCAGGGCAAAACATCGGCGGCCTGTATTCAGATGATTGCCAAGAGGCCCGAAGAGACGGGGAAGGCTGTCATTCTTCCCGCCATGGTCGAGACTTACGCCGTTCTCGCTCTTCTCCTGAGCATCATTCTTCTCAACGGCATTCAGCTCTAGCTGCGGCGGAGGAGATTCCGATGTCTCTCGCCGACATTAAAAAAAGGATCGAAAAAGACGCCAAGCAGGAGGCTCTATCTTTGTTGGCCAAGGCCGATGCCCAGGCCAAGGTTGTCCTACAGGAAGCCGCGGAGGCGGCCGTCCAGATGGAGAACAACCTCAGAGCTAAGTTGGCCAAGGATGAACCCGAAATTTTTCGCCGGCGTGACGTTGTCGCTCGTCTTGATGTGCGAAAAGTAGACCTGGGTGCGAAACAGGAACTTATCGATCAGTCCTTTACTGAGGCTTTAAAAAAGCTACAAAGCATGGATAAGAAGAAATATATGAGTTTTTGTGGAAAGCTTCTGGAAAAAGCTATAGTTACAGGTGATGAGTTTTTTATCGTCGGGCAGGAAGAGAAAAATCTCGATTCTGCATGGCTTGAGAGTTTTAACCAGAAAAACACGACTCGACTCGTCTTTGCTGAAAATAGACTTCCTATCAAAGGCGGTTTCATCCTTCGTCGTGGTCTGGTTGATGTTAATTGCTCTTTCGAGATGCTGGTCCGTTCCCTGCGCGAGGAACTCGAGAAGGACGTTGTGACACGTCTCTTTTCGAGTTGATCCGGGGAGGTGAGGTGATGGCCCAATCGGAGCGTTACGGCTATGCCGTTTCGAGGCTCCGTGCTATGGAGAGTCGCTTTATCGAGTCATCCCTTATGCAACGTATGCTCGATAGCGACGATCTCTCTGGGGCTCTAAAAGTGTTGGGAGAGACCGGCTACGTTCAGTGGATGGCTGATAGTGGCGGAGAGGGACATTTTGACCGTATCGTGGAGGCCGAGCTCGATTATGTCCTCCGAGAAGCGCAACATTTCGTGCCCGATTTGCAACTCGTCGACCTCTATCGGCTTCCTTACGATTTCCACAACGTCAAAGTCATCCTGAAGAGCCTCTTTCGTAAGGCTTCGGGCGAGGTAAGGCGGTGGGATCTTCTCTCCTCTCTCGGTACGGTGCCGTCCGACGATTTGATCACGGCTATTGAAAGTGAAGACTACCGAATGCTTCCTTTCGGACTGGCCGCTGTCGTTCCGGCTTGCATCGCCCTATGGGATCAGAACGGAACGCTTCCTGAAATCGAGAGGCGCATCGATGCTCAGCTTTTCCGGACCATGATGGCTTTGGGGCGCGAGGTCCCTTCCGAAGGGATCTCCGATTGGATCTCCGCCCGCATCGACGCCGAAAATGTTCGTAATTTGGGAAGGCTGAAGAGAACGGGTACGGATCTTTCCAAGGTTCGCCTCTTTCTCCACGATGAAGGACATGTACCGGTGGACCATCTGCTGTCCATCTACAGCGAACCCTTCGAGTTCTGGAGCAGGTCCCTTGCCTTTACGGCAGTGGGACCCACTCTGATCAGTCTCTCCGCAAGGGGGTCCGATCTGGGGCTTCTCCTGGTAGAGATGGAGAAAATGTTGGATGACTATGTCTCTTCAGCCATCCATCCCTATCGTTATAGCCCCTTCGCTCCGGAGAACGTTCTTCGCTATCTGTGGATGAAGGAAATGGAGACGAAAAACGTTCGGATTCTTCTCGTAGGTAAGAGCAACGGGGCTGAAAAGGAACTTCTAAGGGGGTTGCTTCGCCATGTTTAAGGAAAGCGATCTCAAGCTTGCCGTTGTCGGAGACTACGAGAGCGCTCTCCCCTTTCAATCCGTCGGAGTGGAGCCTCACTATGTAGACGGAGAAAAACGGTCCGAATTTCCCTCCCTGATAGCCGGACTGGCTCGTTCCGGTTATGCCGTCATCTTCCTTCTGGAAGATCTCTATTTCCAGCACAAAGCGTTGATCGACGAGCTCAACGAGCAGCATTCCGTGGCCATCATCCCCATCCCCGGACTTAAGGGATCGCAGGGGGTCGGCATCAACTCCATCAAAGACAGCGTCGAGCGCGCCGTCGGCATGGACATCTTTTCCGTTCAGTAAAGACAGGGCTGGAGGCGATACAGAGTGGCCAACGACAAGATCATAAAAGGGTCCATCGCTAAAATATCAGGTCCTCTCGTCGTGGCCGAGGGCATGGCGGGAGCTTGCATGTTTGACGTCGTTCGCGTGGGGGATATGGGGCTCGTCGGAGAGATCATCGAGCTCCGAGGCGAGACGGCCTCCGTCCAGGTCTACGAGGAGACGTCGGGGCTCATGCCGGGCGAACCGGTCACGAGCACGGCCGAGCCGTTGAGCGTTGAGCTCGGGCCCGGACTCATCGAACAGTTTTACGACGGCATACAGAGACCTCTCCGTCTCATCGAAGAGGTAGCGGGAAGCTCGTTCATCCCCCGCGGCATTTCCGTCCCGTCCATAGACAGGACTCGCAAGTGGGCTTTCGTTCCCAAGGTGAAAAAGGGCGATCGCGTTGCGGCAGGAGACGTCCTTGGCGTCGTCCAGGAGACGGTCCTCGTCGAACACCGCATCCTCGTCCCGCAGGGCCTTGCCGGCGAGGTGAGTGAGATCCGTGCCGGAGAGTTCACCGTCGAGGAGACCGTCGCCGTCATTAAGGACGGAGCCGAGAAGACGAACGTCACCATGCTGCGGAGGTGGCCTGTCCGTGTCGGACGTCCCGTGGCCAGGCGCCTTCCTCCCGTCGTTCCTCTCTCGACGGGACAGCGCGTCGTCGACATGCTCTTTCCCATCGCCCGAGGGGGAACGGCCTGCGTTCCTGGGCCTTTCGGATCGGGCAAGACCGTCATCCAGCATCAGCTGGCCAAGTGGGCCGACGCTGAGATCGTCGTCTACGTCGGCTGCGGCGAGCGGGGCAACGAGATGACCGACGTCCTTCTCGAGTTCCCCGAGCTGGAAGATCCCCGTTCGGGACAGCCTCTGATGAAGAGGACCGTCCTCATTGCCAACACCTCCAACATGCCCGTGGCCGCCCGAGAGGCCTCCATGTACACGGGGATCACCATCGCCGAGTACTATCGGGATATGGGCTACTCCGTGGCTCTCATGGCCGATTCCACCTCGCGTTGGGCCGAGGCGCTGAGGGAAATGTCGAGTCGCCTCGAGGAGATGCCTGGCGAAGAGGGGTACCCGGCCTATCTGGGAACTCGCCTCGCCTCTTTCTACGAGCGGGCGGGAAGGGCCGTCTGCCTCGGTTCCGACGGAAGGGAGGGTGCCATCAGCGCCATCGGTGCCGTCTCCCCCCCGGGAGGAGACCTTTCGGAGCCCGTCACGCAGAACACGTTGCGCGTCAGCAAGGTATTCTGGGGGCTTGACGCCACGTTGGCCTATCAGCGCCACTTCCCGGCCATCAATTGGCTCGACAGCTACTCCCTCTATGCGGAAAAGCTCGGAGAGTACTGGGATGCCCGTTACGAAGGGGAGTGGAGTGTCTTCCGAATCGAGGCCATGTCCCTCCTTGAGGACGAGAACGGTCTGAAGGAAATCGTCCGCCTCGTCGGTATCGACGCTCTCTCCAAAGAGGAGCGCATGGTCCTCGAGACGGCCAAGTCTCTCCGGGAGGACTTCCTCCATCAGAACGCCTTCCACGAAATCGACACCTATGCCTCCATGGACAAACAGTTCCGCATGCTCCGCAACATCCTTGTCTTCCACCATCTGGCCATGGATGCCCTGAAGCGGGGGGCTCTTCTCAAGGAAGTCTTCGATCTTCCCATTCGTGACCGCATCTCCCGTATGCGCTATCTCGAAGAGGCCAAGCTGGAAGATCTGGACCGACTGGAAGAAGAGCTGAAGCAGGTTTTCGGCGATCTTCTCTCCGCTGGAGGTGAGAGCGATGTTGCCTAGGGAGTACAGGACCATCTCCGATCTTTCCGGACCTCTCATGATCGTCGAAAAGGTGCGCGATGTGCGCTACGACGAGCTGGTCGAGATTGAGCTTTCCAACGGCGAACGCCGCAGGGGGCGGGTCCTCGAGATCACGACCGATCGGGCCATGGTACAGGTTTTCGAGGGAACGAGCGGTATCGACGTCGCCAGCACAAAAGTCCGCTTCCTGGGAAAGGTGCTCACGCTTCCCGTGGCGCGTGACATGTTGGGCCGTATTTTCAACGGCCGAGGCGAGCCCATCGACGACGGGGCCCCGGTCATCCCCGAAAAATCTCTTGACGTCAATGGAAATCCCATGAACCCCTTCTCGCGGGATTACCCTTCCGAGTTCATTCAAACGGGGATTTCCACCATCGACGGCATGAACCCTCTCGTACGCGGCCAGAAGCTTCCCATCTTCTCGGGAAGCGGCATGCCCCATAACCGCATCGCTGCCCAGATCGCCCGCCAGGCGACCGTCATCAGCGGCCACGAAGAGTTCGCCGTCGTCTTCGCCGCCATGGGTATCACCTTTGAAGAGGCCTCCTTCTTCATGGAAGATTTCCGGAAGACCGGCGCCATCGAACGGACGGCGATGTTCGTCAACCTGGCCGATGACCCTGCCATCGAGCGAATCACGACGCCTCGTCTGGCCCTGACGACGGCCGAGTATCTGGCCTTCGAGAAGGACATGCAGGTTCTCGTCATCCTGACCGATTTCACCAACTACTGCGAGGCCCTGCGTGAGATTTCGGCGGCCCGCAAAGAGGTCCCGGGGCGCCGCGGTTTCCCGGGCTACCTCTACACGGACCTGGCGACTCTCTACGAGAGGGCCGGCCGTCTCAAGGGCAAAAAGGGATCGATCACCCAGTTCCCGATCCTGACCATGCCGGAGGATGACAAAACCCATCCCATTCCCGACCTGACGGGCTACATCACCGAGGGGCAGATCATCCTGGGACGCCCGCTCCACCGCAAGGGCATTTTCCCTCCCGTCGATGTCATGCCCTCCCTTTCCCGCCTCAAGGACAAGGGCATCGGAGCCGGCAAGACGCGTGAGGACCATGCCGACCTGATGAACCAGCTCTTTGCCGCCTACGCCCGAGGAAAAGAGGCCAAGGAGCTTGCCGTCATACTCGGCGAGGGAGCCCTGACGGAAGAGGACAAGGCCTTTGCCCGCTTCTCCGATGCCTTTGAAGATCGCTATGTTCGTCAGGGTGAGTATGAAAATCGCACCATCGAAGAGACCTTGGGCCTTGGATGGGAGCTTCTCGCTCTCATTCCCGTCAAGGAGCTCAAGCGGGTTCGCGATGCCTACATCGAAAAGTATCTTCAGCCGATTCTCCAGGAAAAAGAGGAAAAAAATCCTTCTTCCGTAAAGGCTTGAGGTGAGGCCCGATGGCAAAGCGACTTAGCGTCAACCCCAACAGGATGGAGCTCTCAAGGCTCAAAAAGCGTCTTGTCGTCGCCAAACGGGGACATAAGCTGCTCAAGGACAAGCAGGACGCTCTGATCAAGGCTTTCCTGGAAAGGGCGCGTCAAGTCAAGGCCCTCCGGGAAGAGCTGGAGAAAGAGCTGGCCCTCTGTTACCAGAGCTTCCTTCTCGCCCGTGCCCAGACGCTTCCCGTCATGCTTGAGCAGGCCCTCATGATCTCTTCGATGCGCTGTCGTGTCGAAGTCGGGCAGCGCAACGTCATGAGTGTCCTCATTCCCGAGTACGAAGTGCATCAGGAAGGAGAGGGGCTCTCCTATGGCCTGGCGAACACGTCGGGCAGTCTCGATCTCTCGCTGGAGCGTTTTTCGGCCCTCCTGCCCAGGCTGATTCATCTCGCCGCCGAGGAGAAGGGGCTGAAGCTGATGGCGACGGAGATCGAGAAGACGAGACGGCGCGTTAATGCCCTTGAACACGTCCTCATCCCCTCCTTCCAGGAAACGGCTCGCTACATAACGATGAAACTCGACGAGCAAGAGCGGGCGGGGTTGAGCCGTCTCATGCGCATCAAGGAGATTGTACGATCTCATTGACGAAGAAACGATCGGAAGAGGTGGCGGGATTGACCGACGAAGCGGTGTTCGTGCCCTTTGAAGGCCGCCTTCCCTCGGTGGCGGAGGGAGCTTTTGTGGCTCCCTCCGCCGTTCTTGTGGGGGACGTGGTCATCGAAAAGGGTGCCAGCGTCTGGTTTCATGCGGTGCTGAGAGGAGATCTTCAGGCGGTTCGAGTGGGTGCCAGAAGTAATGTCCAGGACGGTGCCGTTCTCCACGTGACGAAAGCGCTCCCCGTCGTCATCGGCGAAGACGTGACCGTCGGCCATTGTGCTGTGCTGCATGGCTGCCGCATCGGTCGAGGTTCGCTCATCGGCATGTCGGCGACCGTTTTGGATGGGGCGGAGATCGGCGAAGAATCGATCGTGGCCGCAGGCTCCGTCGTTTCACCAGGGAAAAAAATTCCATCGCGATCAATGGTCATGGGAGTGCCAGGTAGAGTCGTTAGAGAATTAACAAAAGACGAAATAAATGATATTCAAGCAAATACGGCGGAATATGTTTGTCTTGCAGCGATTTATTCCGGCCGAGAGTAAAGGAAGGGGCCAGCTGACTTAAAGCCTATCGATCTGTATTCGAATATTTGCTCAGTTGCTCCGACCATCAAAAAACCTCCAGGCTTAAGTGCATCATAGAATTTTTTGTATAGCTTTGATTTGGTTTCAGGGGAGAAATAAATAACAACATTTCTGCATAATATCAAATCAAAAGAAGACTCATCAAATGCATCCTCTATTAAATTCCCTCTGCGAAAATCGACTTTTTGCCGAATGTCGGCGTTGATTCTAACCTTTTCTGAGTCTATCGTAGAAAAATGACGTTTAACCCATTCCGAAGGCGCTCCTGCGATCTGCCTGATGTTGTAAATGCCCTCTCTTGCCTTAGCGATCGCGCCTTGGTCAATGTCCATAGCTAAAATTTTAGATTCAAGCCCAAGCTCCGTGGCAAGGATAGCTAAAGAGTAAGGCTCTTCGCCCGTGGCAGATCCTGCGCTCCATAGTTTTAACTTTTTATTTTTTCGCAAGGCAATGAGATGGGGTATTACATTGTCCTTTAGTTCCCACCAGCGCTGTGGGTTTCTGAAAAACTCAGACACGTTAATTGTTATATAATCAAGAAAATCTCGGCGTTTCGTTTCATTGTCTTTGATTAGCTTGAAGTAATCTTCATAGGAGCTGATGCCCCAGCGTTGCATCAACATGTGAACTCTTCGATGAATTTGATACTTATAGGCATTAAGGTCAATGCCTGTAAGCCGTTGAATCTCGGTTTTGAAGCGTTCGTACTCTGGCGGTGCCGGGTAGTCTTTTTCCAACGTTGGCCCTCCTCGAGAGGTCGATTCGACGGCAGACCGCCGAGCTTTTATTATAAGGATTCTAGCGTTCCTTTGCACCTTTCTTCTCTTTTCATGGTAAAATCGTCCCTTGAGGGAGTATCACAGGCAGCCGCTGCCCGTCAGGGGAGAGGAAAGTCCGGGCTCCGCAGGGCGGAGCGCTGGGTAACGCCCAGCAGGTGTGAACCTGGGAAAGTGCCACAGAAACATACCGCCGGTTCAGGCCGGTAAGGGTGAAAAGGTGAGGTAAGAGCTCACCAGCCGTCGGGTGACCGTCGGGCTAGGCAAACCCCGCTCGGAGCAAGACCGAATAGGGGGGGATGAAGCGGCCCGCTGACCCCCGGGTACGGTCGCTTGAGGCTGCGCGAGAGCGCAGTCCTAGATAAATGGCTGTCGCATACAGGACCCGGCTTACGGGATACTCCCTCTAATTGTTTTAAATGAATGAAATGAATCGGCAAAGGCAACGCTGAAGGAATTAAATAATGCTAAAGACCTAGGGCCTTGGGAGAAAATTGATTCCAAAGGCCCATTATTTATGCCTTTGTCATGGTAAGGTGGGACAAAGTGGGAGGCTATGGAGGGGAATGGGGCATAGGCATGTTCATCGGGAGTTACGAACACCGTCTGGATGAAAAAGGCAGACTCGTGTTGCCGGCGCCTTTCCGTGAACCGATGGAGGCGGGTATGGTTGCCAGCGCCGGAATCGGTCACTGCGTCTCGATCTACAGCCGGGAACGGTGGAGTTCAATCTTGACGAAAGTTCAAAATTTGCCCTTCCCGAAGGGGAAAACCCGAGATTTTCTGCGCGTGCTTCTCGCTACGGCCCAGGAACTGGAGCTTGACCGATCCGGTCGCATTCTTATCGGAGCCCCCTTGAGGCAACATGGAGGGATTCTCCAGGATGTCGTCGTTCTGGGGGCCGGAGATCATCTCGAAGTTTGGGATGCGGCGAGTTGGAAGGAATATAGCCAAAAGGTTTTGGACGATTTTGCAGAGATAGCCGAGGAGGTCGAAGGGCTATGACGGAGCACGTGCCGGTCATGATCACGGAAGTTTTGGAACACGTGCCGGAGGAGCTTCGGGGCTGGGCTGTCGATGCCACTTTGGGCTTGGGCGGTTATAGTGAGGCCCTTCTCGTGAAGTGTCCCCTCCTCTCTGTCTTGGGTATCGATCAGGATCCACAGGCTCTTCGGCTGGCTCAAGAACGTTTAGCCCCCTTTTCCTCTCGCTTTAGGGCTCTTGAGGGGAATTTTCGCCAGATTAGTGCTCTTGTTGCCTCTCTTCCGGAAAAATTTTCCGTAATTCTTTTCGATCTGGGGCTCTCCAACCTTCAACTGACGGAACGCGAGAGGGGGTTTTCATTCAACGAAGATGGACCGCTTGACATGCGCATGTCACCTCTCTTACGGAAAAGTGCCTATCATTGGATCAACAATTCCTCCCCGCAAGAATTGTCGGAAATTTTTCGACTCTATGGGGAAGAGCGTTATGCCTGGCCATTGGCCAAGGGAATCGTTCGCCATGTCTTTCAAAAGGGGCCTATTGAAACGACAGGGGCGCTGGTTTCCGTCGTGAGAAGTATTCTGCCCGCGCCGATTCAGCGAAAAATGGGTGGTCACCCGGCCAGGCGAATTTTCCAGGCTCTTCGAATCGCCGTCAATGATGAGATCGCAGCCCTTGAGGAAGCGCTTGATGCCGTTGCGAAGATAGGAGCCGATCCCTGTCGTGTCATCGTCGTCAGTTACCATTCCCTAGAAGATCGCGTCGTGAAACATCGTTTCCGATCGTGGAAGCAGGAGGGGTTGGGCCGGGAACTTACGCGTAAACCTCTCATTCCGACAGAAGCGGAGATAGAGGGTAACTATAAAGCCCGAAGCGCCAAACTTCGAGTCTTCCGTCTGGAGACAGAGGGGGAGGGAGAGTATGGAAATTGAGAGGAGGCTGAAGAGAACCCAATGGGCGCTCTTGCTCCTTTCCGCCTTTCTCCTCCTCCTGGGGCTTGGGAGTATGCGCCTTTACGCGGTTTATCTGGAGCATCGCCTGAGTGAGGTGACGCGCCTTGTCGATGAAGCTCAGGAGCGTCAGTTGCTGTTGAGGCAGGAGCTGGCTTCTTTACTCTCTCCAGCGAGGGTGTATAGTTATGCCCATGCTGAACTCGGCATGGGCTACGCAACGCGAATCGTCGTTTGCAAGGTTCAGGCCGATGGCGCAAGCGATCTCTTCCGCGAGGAGGCAGCGCCTATCTCCCTTTGGGAGCGCTTCGCTAGAATCGTCGGCCGCGAGGCCTCGGCAAAGGACTAAATCGATTCCGTCTGTGAGGGGTTGTTTTGAGTCGTAAGGGAAGCCTCTCCTCGTGGGGCCCGGTATGGGTCGTCTTTGTTGTTCTTTTTATTCATCTCTACAGGCTTCATTTTACTCCTGATCCGAGAGTTGTCGCCCAAGCCAATAGTCAATATTGGGTTCGTGTTCCTGTAAGCACGAACCGAGGCGCGATCCTAGATCGTAATGGAATCCCCCTTGCTGTTTCCGTTCCTGCCTATAGTCTTTTTGTCGATCCTAAGTTTTGGGAGCCAGGCCAGGCTGTGAAGCTTGCTGGACTTCTGCCGCCTCGTACTTTATCTTTCCTCTCGTCAAGCCTTCCCGGTCGTTTCCACTGGATTGCCAGGAAAATATCGCCAGATCGTTCTCGGCCTATTCAAGATCTTTCCTTGGAAGGCATATCTTTCTTGAAGGAAAAAAAGCGAATTTATCCGCAAGAAGATCTTCTTTCTCATGTTTTGGGCTATTGTGATGTGGATGATAACGGACTGGCTGGAATTGAGCGAAATTGGGATCTAGCCCTTTACGCTCCTCCTCAAATTCGTTTTTTAATACGAGATGCTGCAGGCAATTTGTTAACCACTATAGACGACGGAGTTGTCACGGATGATACGCCAGGAAGCGTTGTGTTGACTATAGACTCGCGTTTCCAGCATGTGATTGAAAGACGTCTCGATGAAGGAGTTCGTAGTGCCGGAGGCAAATGGGGCGCTGCCGTTTGTATTGATCCAAGAACTGGGGATATCTTGGCTTCGGCAAGCTGGCCGAAATACAACCCCAATATTCGGGAAAGCTTTGAGCCTGAGTTGTTGCGCAATAATGTCATAAGTAGGGTTTACGAACCTGGGTCTACTTTAAAGCCAATTATAGTCGGATTTTCATTGGAGGAAAAGTGGATTTCCCCTAATGAAAAATTTGTTGGCAAGGGATCTATTAAGATAGCCGATGCTGTTATTAGCAATGTCAATAAAAAGGCGTTTGGCTTGGAGACACCTGAGGATATCCTTGTAAACTCCTGTAATGTGGGAATGTCTCAGATAGGGATGCGCTTTGACGTCTATCGGGCCTATGAGACGCTTCGCCAGTGGGGACTTGGAGTGGCAACGGGAGTGGAATTGCCCGGCGAAGAGATCGGGTTGCTTCGGCCTCCGGACCAATGGCGCGGTGTCGTGCCGGCCAACATCGCCATAGGGCAGGGGCTGGCCCTGACTCCCCTGCAGCTGGCGCAAGCCTATCTGCCCATCGCGAACGGCGGCAAGTTGCTGCGCCTTCATATTGTCCGTCGCGTTGCGGATGGTCGGGGGGCAGTCATCTATGAGTCGCAGAGAGAGGTTTTGAGGGATGTCCTGGCCCCGGCAACGGCAGAGTGGCTCCGACGTGTCCTGCGAAAGGTCGTCGCGGTCGGAACGGGAAAGGCGGCATCGACGTCTCTTGCGGACATCGCAGGTAAAACGGGTACGGCACAGGTCGCCGAAAAGGGGCTTTATTCGGAAAACCGCTATGTTGCCTCCTTTGCCGGGTTCTGGCCCTGGGACGATCCTCAGTTCGTTCTGCTCATCGTTATCGGAGAGCCGGCTGGGACGATGACTTACGGAGGACAAATCGCCGCTCCCATTTTTCGACACATCGTTGAGGATATGCATTACCTCCATTTTGCAGAGGAAATCCAGGGTGGGAGGTCTTCGGAAAGTGATTAAGATGGTCGATCTCGTGCGTTACTTGATGGAGTGCGGATTTGAGTTGAGAGTGCCTTCCTGTCCCGAAGAGCTCTTTCTCCGTGATGTGACTCAGGATAGCCGGAAAGTCGAGCAGGGGGCGCTTTTTTGTTGTGTTACGGGCTGCAGGGCCGATGGTCACGATTACGCAGAGGAGGCCGTCGCCAAAGGAGCGGCCGCTCTTCTCTGTGAGAGGCCTTTGGATATCCCCCTTCCTCAGATCATCGTCGGCGACGTCCGAAGGGCCATGGGGCATGCGGCTTCGGCCGTTCACGGTTTTCCCTGCGAAAAGCTCCAACTCCTGGCCGTTACGGGCACAAACGGAAAAAGCACCTCGGCTTATTTGATCCGCCATCTCCTGGCCGAGGCCGGTCGCCGTTCCGGCCTGATCGGAACGATCGTCTACTCTGACGGACGCTGCGACGTGGAGGCCGATCGAACGACTCCCGAAAACTGCGACATCCATCGCTGGCTGGCCCGGATGGTCGAGGCGGGATGCGACAGCTGTGTGATGGAGACATCCTCTCACGGATTGGAGCAGGGAAGGCTCGCCGGTTGCCTCTTCGATAGGGCGCTCTTTACGAACCTGACTCCGGAGCACTTGGATTACCATGGTGACATGGAGAACTATTTTGCCTCGAAAAGTCGGCTCTTTTCAGAATACATGAAGCCCGGCTGGAAAGGTGCCGTCAACGTCGATGATCCCTATGGAGCCAGGCTTCACGATCGCTGGCCGGATCAACTCATGCCCTTCAGCCTCAAGGCCGACGTGGAGCGGGGGCTCCGGGTGGAGAGGCGTCGCATGGATATCAGTGGCCTGACTCTTGATATCCGTTTCCCTGACGGCCGTTCTGTAGAGGGGCTTCACGTCCCCCTCATGGGCAACTTCAATGTTTACAATACAGCCGGGGCTCTGGCCCTGGTTGAGACGCTCTCCCTCAAGGAGAGCGATCTCAAGGTTGCCATGAGGCGTATCCCTCAGGTGCCCGGCAGAATGGAACGCTACTGTTTCCGCAACGGCAGCTGCGCCGTCGTCGATTATGCCCACAGCCCCGATGCTCTTGAAAACGTTTTAACGGCACTGAGAGAGGTGACGGAAGGGCGCATTTTTGCCGTCTTTGGCCTCGGGGGCGAGCGTTACGTCGAAAACCGTCCCGCCATGGGAGCTATCGCCGCTTCCCTGGCTGATTTTGTCCTGATCACCTCCGATAATCCCCGAAGTGAAAACCCTCGAGAGATTGCCCGTCAGATTGCCGTAGGAATTGAAGGAATCAGTCGATCCGTTCCTTATGCCATTGAGATCGATCGAAAAAAGGCCGTTTTTCAGGCGCTTTCCATGGCGCATGCCGGAGATGTCGTCCTGATAGGGGGCAAAGGACCGGAACGTTTCATCCTCTTCAGCGATCACAAAGAGCCCTATAACGATACGGAAACCGTATTGGAGTGGGCGAGGCTCAATGGAGAGGTCGGGGAGCTTCCCTTACGATGAAGAACGGCATGTCTCCTTCACTTGCGTGGGCGGCTCCTCTCGTTCATGGCGAACTCTGGGGTGGAGATGTCCTGCTGCCTCTTCCCGTTGTCGTAGACAGCCGCCTCATAAAGGATGGAGAGGCTTTCCTCGCCCTCAAAGGGGAGCACCACGACGGCCATCGTTTCATCGGCGAGGCCCTTGATCGCGGGGCCAAGGTCTTTTTTGGGGAGAGGGAGGGGCTGATGCCCTGGAGGGATCGGTTTGCGCGCTCGGGAGCCGCCGCGTTGGCCTTTTCCCGCGATTCGGAGGCCTCGTTCGTCGATTTGGCGCGTCTCTATCTGGAAGAGGTCGCTCCCCAGACGATTCTGGCCATAACGGGCAGCGTCGGCAAGACGACCTGCCGCGAGTTGACGGCGCTTGTCCTGGCGAAACGCTTTCGGGTTCATCAGGCCCGAAAAAGCCACAATACGGCCCTTGGCTGCGCCCTAACCGTGCTCGCGATGGATTCCGCCACGGAGATGCTCCTTCTCGAAATGGGCTGCAACCATCGGGGGGAGATCGCTGAAATGGTGGATCTCTTCCCTCCCCATCTTGCCGTCATCACCGAGGTGGCCCCGGCCCATCTCGAGGGGCTGGGGAGCATAGAGGGGGTTCTTCGTGCCAAGCTGGAGATCCTTCGTTCCCGCAACTTGCGGGCTGTGTCCTATAATATAGATAACGACGCTCTTCGGCAGGCGATGGCCTCATTCTCTCGAGAAGTTGACATTCTATCCGTGGGGTACCATCGAGAGGCGATCTTTCGCCTCGTTCAGACGACACAGGACCAAGATGAAGAAGGTGTTCGTCTTTTTGTCCGCGCTCACTATGAGGGAGGAGAGATGGAGCTCGCAAGCCGTCTTTTCGGTCGTCATCACGCGTACTCCATGGGTTTTGCCGGAGCCGTGGCCTCTTATTTAGGCATTGATGACTTTGGCAGTGCCTTTCGGGATCAACGGAGCTTGACAGGGCGAGGGCGAGTGCTTTCGCGCCGTCAGGGGGGGGTAGTCGTCGATGAGTCCTACAATGCCAACCCCCTCTCGATGAGAGCCGCCTTGACGGCTTTTCGTGAAGTGGCCGGGGCAGAGGGCAATTGGGCTCTTCTGGGAGCCATGGGGGAATTGGGCCCCACCTCCGCCGATCTTCACAGGCTGCTGCTCAGCGAGGCTCCTCTGCCGGAAAGGGTGCTCCTACTCGGAGAGGGGTGGCCGGCAACCCTTCCTCCTGGAGCGAGAAGGGTTGCCGGAGCCGATGAGGCCATTGCCCTTCTGACAGAAGAGATGGCGCCTGGCGAAGCTCTTCTCGTCAAAGGATCTCGTCTTTGGAAATTGGAAAGAGTCGTGCAGAAAGCCTTGTCATTATGATTATTCGTTTGATTTTTGCTTCACTGCTTACTTTTTGTGCTGCCGTCTTTCTTCAGGGCTATTGGATCCGTTGTCTTCTGCGTCTTAATGTGTCCCAGACGTTGAAGGCTTACGGACCACAACGACATTTGGAAACAAAAAAAGGCACGCCGACAATGGGTGGCATCGTTTTCCCTTTTGCCTTTTTTATTGGTTTGGTCTTAGCGCGACCGATTATTGACCTTACTGATAGCGAATTGTTTCTTGTTCTTTTCTTCCCCACAGCAATGGCCATCATCGGTTTGGTAGATGATGGGATGAAATTCATGAGGCATTCCAGCGAGGGGCTCAGCAGCCTTCAAAAACTGACCCTTCAGATATTTTTTTGTTTTCCATGGGCTTTGCTGGTTAGTTTTGGTGAAGGTCTTTCTCTTTGGCCTGGTCAAGTCTTTTCTGCTGGCATATCAGTTCCAATTTTGCTTTTCATGTCTGTTGGTGTTCTTAATGCTGTTAATATCACGGATGGGCTTGATGGCTTGGCCTCTGGTGCTTTTTCTATATCAATGATAGCTGGGGCTTTCTTTTTCAAAACTCCATGGATGGTTTTGTCTGTTATTGCCGCTGCGGTTTCTTTGGCTTTTATGTGGCACAATGGACATCCGGCTAAAATTTTTATGGGAGATGTTGGTGCTCATTTTTTGGGAGGATTGCTTATTGTTCTATGCGTTCGTTCTCAATGGACTATTGCTCTTTTCCCCTTGGGTTTTATCTTTGGGATAGAGGCTATCTCTGTCGTTATCCAGCTTTTCTCTATTTGGGTGAGAAAAAAGAAAATTTTTCTCATGAGTCCAATCCATCATCATTTTGAGTTGTTGGGATGGAATGAGACGGAGATCGTGTTGCGTTTTTGGCTCTTGCATTTATTGGGCATGGTGTTTCTGCTCGGTCTCATTTTAATGATTATCGCCTGATTCATGGCTTTTCAGGAGGGAGACCATGTTGCAGATGACTACCGGCAAAGAGCGAGTGACCGTCATCGGCGCCGGAATCAGCGGTTTTGCCACGGCTCTTCTGGCTGCCAAGGAAAGCGCCTCTCTCCTGCTCTCAGATCAGGGGCCCATATCGGAGGCGGTAAAAGACCGGGCCTATGCGGCGGGGATAGAACTGGAAGAGCGAGGTCACAGCGACAAAGCCTGGCAATGTGACCTTGTCATCGTCAGTTCCGGAATCGCACCCACGGCAGCGCCGATAAAGGAGGCTAAAAAACGGGGTTTGCCACTCGTCAGCGAGGCCGACTATGTCTATCCCCATTTGAAAGCCAGGCTGATCGGCGTCACGGGCAGCAACGGCAAAACGACGACGACGGCCCTTCTTGCCCATCTCCTCCGTTGTGGCGGCTTGCGCGCAGAGGCCGCCGGCAATATCGGAGCTCCCCTGGCGGACTTCGCCGGGAGAGAGCTTGATTATCTCGTCGTCGAGCTGAGTAGCTTTCAGTTGCATTGGGCCCGAAAGCTCCGTCTTTGCGGCGCTCTTTTGACGAACCTTGCGCCCGATCACATCGATTGGCACGGGTCATATGAGGCTTATGTGGCAGCGAAAGCGAACATTTTCTCCCTTGTCGAAGATGGGGGATGGGGAATTTTCCGTGCCGCAGACGAAGAGGTCCTGACGGGTTCTTTGAAGGAGACGGTGCGTCGCTGCCGCCTCGCTTGGGATGATAGAGGCCTTTCCGCAGGTGATCTTCTGCTGGCTGCTGACGGGGCCTCTCTTTTGACGGGAGACGGTTCGCGATGCCTTTTTCAAAGGGAGGTCTTCTCCCTTCCCGGAAGGCACAATCTGGAGAATGCGGCAATGGCTTCCGCCGCAGCCACTCTGGCCGGGCTTGAAACGGGAAGCCTCGACGGCGGGCTTCGCTCTTTCGAGGCACTGCCCCATCGTTGTCAAGTCGTCGGTATTGTTGACGGAGTGACCTTTGTCGACGATTCGAAGGGCACAAATGTCGCTGCGACGATAACGGCCTTGACCTCGCTGGAAGGGCCCAAGGTCATTCTTCTGGGAGGAAAAGGCAAAGGCGAAAGTTACGGCGAACTTGCCCTGGCCGTGAAAGCCGAGGCTAAGGCGGCCGTGCTTTTCGGAGCCGAAGCGGAATCTATCGCCGAAGCCCTCTGTTCCGTGGGTTTCCGTCGCTACTTCATCGAGCAGGACCTGGCCCGTTCGTTCGACCGGGCGTTGGAGGAAGCCGAGTCAGGCGAGATGGTCCTTCTTTCCCCTGCCTGTACCAGTTGGGATCAGTATCCCAACTATAAAGAGAGAGGACGGCATTTCCGGCGGCTTGTCGAGGAAAAGGCCCATGGAACGGGAAAGCCCTGACCAGGTGAGATGTGGCCCGGACCCTTTCATCTGGGCCATCCCTCTCGTTCTCACGGGACTGGGAATCTTGATGATCTCCTCGACGACTAGCTATCGCTCTCTGGCCCTTTTCGGCAATCCCTTCGTCTTCGGCCTCAGGCAGCTTCAATTTCTTGGAATAGGTTTGACCGCCATGGTCATGACCTACATGATTCCTCTCGGCTGGTTGCGCAGGCTTACGGCCCCTTTCTGGGTTCTGGCTCTTGTGTTCACCTGGCTCAGCCTTGCCCCGCTCGTCGGCCATGCCGCCGGAGGAGCCTCTCGTTGGCTGCGTCTGGGGCCCTTCTCCTTTCAGCCCTTCGAGCTTCTCTCGCTGGCCTCCGTTGCCCATCTCGCCAACAGGCTCACCGTCGAGGAGCTTACTCCCAAGAGAGCTTTCACCAGAACGCTTTTGCTCCTCTCCCTTTCCGTTCTGCCTGTCCTCCTGCAGCCGGATCTGGGAGGAACGCTGCTTTTGACGGCCCTCTGCATGGGGCTTTATGTGGATCATCACGGGTGGCGCTATCCTCTCGGAGGAGGGGCTGGCCTGGCCCTGATCGTCACCTTTCTCATTCGCGGCGAGAATTACCGGCTACGTCGCATCTGGGCTTTCCTCGACCCGTGGAAAGATCCCAGGGACAGCGGCTTTCAGGTCATTCAGGGATTGGTCGCCTTTGCGAACGGCGGATTCTGGGGCGTGGGATTGGGCAAGGGTTTTCAGAAATTACACTATCTACCTGCCTCCGACACGGATTTTATTTTCGCCGTATTAGCCGAAGAGCTGGGCTTCCCAGGCACAGCCCTGGTCCTCTCTCTTTTCGCCTTCTGGGCCTTTCGCGTCATGAAACTTGCCAGAACCCAGACAGATTCATTTTTCGCTCTTCTTGTCTGGGGACTGGGGCTCTCCGTTCTCCTGCCCATGATCATCAACGTGGGGGGAGTAACCAAGCTTCTGCCTCTCACAGGCATGCCGCTGCCCTTCCTGAGCTATGGGGGCAGTTCTCTCGTCTCCATGTGGATCAAGATAGGCCTGCTTTTGGGACTCGCCAAAGAATCAGGAAGGGAGGGCGTTCCGCAGTGAAGCCTCTTAGGGTGGTCTTCGTCGCAGGAGGTACGGGGGGACATGTTTTCCCGGCTCTTTCCTTCGGAGACTGGATACGGAAGAAGCATCCGGGTACGGAACTGTTCTACGTCTGCGGTGACCGCCCCCTGGAAAAAGACATTTATGCCTATTGCGGTATCGAGCCCGATGTCCTACCTCTTGAGGGCTCTCCCCGGGGGGTTTGCGGGTGGGATTCCGCAAAAAGATGGAAAAACCTAGTCCTCGCCTTTCTCCGTTCCCTTCAGTTGTTGCGTCGCTTGAGACCTGACGCGGTCTGCCTTTTCGGCAGCTATATCTCCTTGCCTGTCATGATGGCGGCCAAGATGCTTGGTATACGCCAAGTTATCCATGAACAGAACGCGAGGGCGGGACAGGTGACTGTCCTGGCACAAAGATGGGGTCTTCCCGTGGCCTCCGGCTGGCCGAGGTGCGAACCATTCAAGGAGGGGACCACTTTTTTTACGGGCGTGCCCATTCGTTCCGTCAATCGTTTGCATCGCGACGAGGCTTGGCATAAACTGGTGTCTGGTCGTCTCTGTCCGCAGAGGCGGATGCTGCTTGTCCTCAGCGGTTCTTTGGGAAGCAGTGATCTTGAGTCCTTTGCTGAGCGCGTTGTCTCTTCCGGTTCGTTCCGTGACTGGTTGCTGGTCGAAATCGGCACCGTGTCGGAGCCGACCTGGCGGAGAGAAACGTTCCTGCGGCTGCCTCGGACGTGGAACATGGCTCCTCTGTTTTCCTTGGCCGATTTTGCCCTTTGCCGTGGCGGAGCCTCGACGCTTTGGGAGCTTCTGCTTTGGGGAATACCGGCCTTGGTCGTTCCCTGGAGACAGGCCTGTGACGATCATCAGCTTGCCAATGCGTGCTCTTTCCAAGCCCTGGGCGGCGGTTCTCTCTGGCTCGAAGGCGTCCATCGTTCAGAAGATATACCGGACCTCCTGGAGGCTGTCCGGATGAAGCCCGATCAAGGACCAGATCAGGGGAGATCGATACCCGGCTTCACCGGCGATGACATATGTCAGTCACTGTGGAGGGTTCTCACCGATACACATTGAAGGGAGAGGGCTCTATGGATGTCGAGCGACAGAAGGTTATGGACGCAAAGCGCGTCCATCTTCTGGGAATCGGAGGAGCGGGCATGAGCGGTCTTGCCCTTCTTCTCAAGGATTTGGGGTATGAGGTCAGCGGATGCGACGTCGCTCGCACGTGTTATACAGACAAAGTGGAGGCTCGTTCCATCGAGGTGGCTTTGGGGCATGGTTCGGACCATCTTGATCGCTACAACCCCGATTTGCTGATCTACAGCAGCGCCGTTGCCGCCACCAATCCTGAAATCGTAGAGGCCCTGAATAGGGGCATCCTGACGGCACGACGAGCCGAGGTTTTGAGCATTCTTTTCAACAGCCGAATCGGCGTCGGTGTGGCCGGCACTCACGGGAAAACGACGACGTCGTCGATGATCTCCCTCATCATGGAAAGAAGCGGGCAGAATCCCACAGTGGCCATCGGAGGGGAGCTTTGCGACATCGGCTGCAACGCCAAGCTGGGCGAGGGGGCGGTGATGGTCGCCGAGCTGGATGAAAGCGATGGTTCTTTTGAGCTCTTCGCTCCTCATGTCGCGGTTGTCACGAACATCGACTGGGACCATGTCGACCACTATCCCGATCTTGACAGTGTCATTGACGGCTTCTCCCGTTTCCTCTCCAAAAGACACGTCGAGGGGGTAACCGTCCTCTGTGCCGAAGATGTCGGCGTCCGCAAGCTTTTGGCCCGAGAAAACCTCTCCGGACTCATCACCTACGGTTTGGGCCCCTCTTGGGATTGGGGAGCTCAGCGTATCGAACATCTTGCCGGAGGCGGGGTCGTTTTCGAGCTGCTGCGTCGAGGCATCGCTACGGGTAAAGTTCAGCTCAGCGTTTCGGGTGAGCATAATGTCCTCAACGCCTTGGCCTCGTTGGCCGCCGCAGATTTTCTGGGTGTCAACCTTACCGAGGCCATCAGGTCGCTGGGGGCCTTTCGGGGAGCCAAACGGCGGCTGCAATTTGTGGGCAGGACCGAGGGAGTCGACGTCTATGACGATTATGCCCATCACCCGCGAGAAATTGTGGCGACGTTAACGGCCCTTCGTCAGATCTTCCCCTGCCGACGACTTCTCGTCGCCTTCCAGCCGCATCGATATACGAGGACGGCGGCTCTCTGTCGTGATTTCGCCTCGGCTCTTTCTCTTTGCGACGTTCTTGCCCTTGCCCCCATCTACCCGGCGGATGAATCGCCCCTTCCTGGTGTTGATTCCAATCTCATCGGCGAGGCCATGCGACAGCAAGGTTTTTCGGAACTTCTCATGGCTCCCACGTTGGATGACCTTGGCGAACGCCTTCTCCTTGAAATTCGGCCTGGTGACCTTGTCGTTACGGTCGGAGCCGGAAATATCAACAAGCTGGGCAAACGGCTGCTGAATGCGATAAAAGGAAAAGGACAGAATGTTGTGGCTGTCGGAGCTTGAGGATATAGCTAAAAATAAATTAAAATTAAATGAAGATCTAAAAAACCATACCTCTTGGAAAATCGGCGGCAAGGCTACGGCCATCATCGAGCCTCAATGTGTCGAAGTGCTTTTGCCCATTTTGGATTTTATAGCTAAAAATAGTATTCCGTATTTTATCCTTGGTGGCGGAACCAACTTGCTTGTCCATGACAGCGGTTTTGACGGCATTGTTATTTCAACCAAGAAACTTAAAAAAATAGATAAAATAAGCGATACAATTTTTGTTTTTGAAGCGGGAGTTTTGGTAGCGGATATATTGAAAATAACGCTATGCAACGGACTTTCTGGTTGGGAGCACATGGTAGGCATACCCGGTACATTGGGTGGGGCTTTAGTTGGCAATGCCGGGGTGAATGGGTATTCTGCCGGAAACTCTGTTGTATGGGTCGAAAGAATAGAAAAAAATTTATCTGTGAAAAAATTGATAGACAAAGACATCAAATGGGCGTATAGGGAATCAATTCCACTGAATGATGGAAGTTTTATAACTAAAGCATGTTTAAAATTTACAAAGTCCAATAAAAGCACAATAACAGAGAATATTAATTTTTTTAAATTAAAACGTTCTAGTCAACCTAAACATGGTTATTCTGCTGGTTCTGTCTTTAAAAATGCGAACAATAGAGAATTTGCTGGATTTTTGTTGGATAAATATGGATGTAAGGGTTTATGTTGTGGCAATGCTAGAATTTCAGTTGATCACGCTAACTTTATATTAAATGATGGCAATGCCTCCTCTCGAGATGTTTGGAACCTAATCCAGCAATGTCGAAACATCGTTCTCTATAGACATGGGAAATGGCTGGATTTAGAGGTGAAGCTTATCGGTGAGCCTTGGACATAGATCAAAATTTGCATGTGTGATGATTTTTGTGTTTTTTGTTGGTTGTTTCTTTTCTTTGGAAAACAAAATACAGGCTATGAGATTAAGGAGTTTTATTGTTTCTCCTCCTGATGGTGGCGTGGAATTGTTTGCGTGGCAAAATCTAACTACTTCTAGCGAGCGGTTTTGGCCTTGTTGGATTTTTGACTTTGGCAACTTTAAACAAAAGATGGAATCGATGTTTCCCGTCCAGGTGACGTGGCAATTACAAGGATGGGGAGCCATTGAGCTTCAGTACGAGGCGTTGAAGCCGAACTTCCTTCTTCTTTGGGAGGGCATCCGATGGGGGGTCTCACAAAAGGGGCTGATCTGGCCTGTCGACGATCCTCACTTCCTGAATCTCTATGCCGTTCCGGACGACGTGCCTGTCATGGAGTGGTCTTCGGAGTTGATGGCACCCGTTGAGCATGATCCGTCGAAAAACGTCCACAAGGCGCTTTTGCCGATGAAAGACGTTTTACTTTGGGTCGAGGGACTGCAGAGGACTGGGTGGCTGAAAGAGGCTTCGCGAGTGATCGTGGAACGACAGGGTGGACGTTTCCGCTTGCGTCTGGTCGTGGACCTTCATGGAATGAAAGGTGTGACGCTGCTTCTCCCCGATACGCCGGGGGCGTGGAAAATCCTTGCGCAGGCCCTTGAACCCATCGTTAAGGATAATGAGGGGAAGTCCAGCCTGACGATTGATGGTACCTACGGTAATAAAATCATCGTTAAGTGATGCTGCAGTTCCCAAAAAGGACTTTCCTCTTCTTTTCATGAGGCTCTATAATGGGACTGGCCGGTAGGTGACCCCCCGCCTGGAAGGGAGCGAGTGACACGTGAAGGCAGAGCCAGAGCTCCTCGTGGGGCTAGATCTTGGCACCAGCAAAGTTGCCGTCGTCGTGGCGGAACGCGATGAGCGCACGGGAGAGGCGCAGATAATCGGCGTCGGACAGGCGCCGTCCTACGGCGTCAGGAAAGGCCTCATCGTCAACCTTGAGCAGGCTGTCAACTCCGTTCGAAGTGCCGTCGATGACGCGCGCCATATGGTGGGGCTCTCTTTCCGGCATGTGACCGTCGCTTTCAGCGGAACCGACGTACAAAGTGTCCTCACTCGCGGAATGGTTTCTCTGGGGCGGACGCCTCGGCCGGTTCTGGAAGGGGATGTGGAGCGGGCCATTGAAGTGGCCCAGTCCGAACTGGACATAGCCTCGAATCACAGCGTTTTGCATGCCATCCCTGTGGATTTCTGCCTCGACGGACACAGCGGGATCGACGATCCTTTGGGAATGACGGGGTCAAGGCTCGAGTTGGAGTTGCAGTCTCTTATTGTCCCGACATCGACGATTCAGAACGTGATCAACTGCGTTGAAAAAGCCGGTCTTATTGTTGACGGACTGGTCCTGAAGCCGCTTGCTGCGGCCATGGGGGCCCTCTCGACGGAAGAGGCCCACTCTGGAGCTGCCGTCGTCGATGTTGGCGGGGGAACGACGGGTATTGCCGTCTATAGTGAGGGACGGCCTCGTCGCCTTTCGGTCATTCCCGTCGGAGGAGATCACATCACCAATGATCTTGCCTGTGTCCTGAAGATTCCCACGAGCAAGGCCGAAGCGCTCAAGCGCGAGGTTGCCCTCGACGAGGAGGAGGGATCTCTTGAGGATCTTCTGGACCTGGATGTCCGCGGCCAGAAAGTCTCTTTCACCGTTGGCCAAGTGGCGGAGATCGTCGGCTGCAGGGTCGAGGAAATATTTGAAACTCTCGTCGGCAAGGAATTGAGCAAGTCGGGCCTGACGATGTTCCCTGCCGGCATCGTTCTCGCTGGTGGCGTCGCAAAAACAGGCGGAATCGACGCTTTTGTCTCCGATGTGCTTGATTTGCCCGTGCGGACGGCTCCCCCTCTTGACGCCGGACGCATGCCACCGGGAAGGAATGGGGCTGAATTCGCTGCCTCCGCAGGAGTGATCCGTTACGTCTTGCAGAAGGAGCTGAAGCCCTATCGCTACCTGGAACCGTCATCCTCTCTCCTTCAGGATCGCCCAGATCATGTGGGGCCGAGCTCAGTTAAAAAAACGTTTACGAAGTTTGTCGCGGACAGCCGGGAGGCTGATGGGGCCATCAAGCGATTCACGGAAACCCTGAAGAAATCCTTCCGCGAACTTTTCTAAAAGTCGTTTCCGGCTTTTCAGGAGGGGAACAGGATGCAGGAGACATTTGCCATCGATAAGGGCGACCGCAAGTTCCGAGAGTGCATTAAAGTTGTCGGTGTGGGAGGGGGAGGCAATAATGCCCTGAATCACATCATTCGCAGTGGCGTTGTCGGCGTCGATTTTGTCGCCGCCAACACCGATGTCGCCCAGCTGGAACATTCGGAAGCGTCATGCCGTATCATTCTAGGGGAAGGACTTACGAAAGGATTGGGAGCCGGTGCCAATCCCGAAATAGGCCTTAAGGCTGCCAAGGAATCCATGGACCTGCTCAAAGACGCCATGGAGGGCGCTGACATGGTTTTTCTCACGGCAGGCATGGGCGGCGGAACAGGAACGGGAGCGACTCCCGTCATCGCCGAGGCGGCCAAAGAAATGGGCGCTCTTGTCGTGGCTGTCGTGACGCGGCCTTTCTATTTCGAGGGCAATCGACGGATCAAGCAGGCGGAGATCGGTATCGCTAATCTGAAGGATAAAGTTGATGCCCTGATTGTCATCCCCAACGACCGTCTGCTGCAGCTTTCGGACGCAAAAATGAGCTTGTTGGAAAGTTTCAAGATGGCTGATGACGTGCTCAGACAGGCCGTTCAAGGCGTCACGGACCTCATCCTCAACCCCGGTATCGTCAACGTCGATTTCGCCGATGTCCGTACGGTGATGAGCAATGCCGGTTCAGCCATCATGGGGATCGGAGTTGCCAAAGGAGAGAAGCGGGCTGAAGAGGCCGCCAAGGCAGCTCTTAATAGTCCGCTTATGGAAAAACCCATGACCGGGGCTAAGGGCGTGTTGTTTAACGTCGCAGGCGGTCCCAGTGTGGGTATTCACGAGATCAACCAAGTCGCAGCCATCATCAACGAGGCAACGGACGAGGACGCGACAGTCATCTGGGGCAGCGCTCTCGACGAGCAGATGGAAGATTCCATCCGGATCACCGTCATCGCCACGGGATTCTCCGTGGATAACCAGCATCCCGGCGTCGAAGGCCGAGGGACGCTGGCCTCTTCTTCTCGGCGAAAGAGGGCGACGGTCGAGCTGGAAGAGGCTGAAGTCAAAGCGGCTCCGGAGGAAGATCTTTTCCGTCTGTCCGGGGTTCCCGCCGATAAATTCGATGAACCTGCCGTCGTTCGGCGTCGCAAGACAAAGACGTGAGGTCTTGACCGTTTGGGAGGTCCGGATGCCTTGCCGTTTCCCAAAGGGAGGTGAAACACCTTGAATGATCGAAGGACACGACGATACAAAGAGAAGAGGCCTCTTTTCCCCTTTGGACAGCTTATGCTCCCCATCGTCGGCGTTGTTGCCCTGGGCATACTCATCTTGGGCATTCGACTTTTCTTTCTCCCCTCCCATTCTTCCGTCTCCTCGGAGCGGATCGTCCCCGCAACGCCCTCCGTCCCTTCGTTACCTGCCGAGCAGGAAGAGCCTGCCGCGTTTTCGGAAACTCCGGCTACGCTGAAAACGGCGGTGGTCGCGGTTCCTGTCTCGGCAGGGGAGGCGTCTCTCTCATCGCCGAAGGCGGCTCTTCCTGCTCCTCAGCAACAGCAGGCACAACCCAAGACCCAGCCCAAAGCACAGCCCACGACGGTGGCAAAACCCGCTCAATCTCCACCGGCGCCGCCGCTCAACTCCCCGCCTTCGGCTTCCTCTGCGCCGAAAGGCGGTTGGGGTGTGCAGGTAGGGGCCTTTACCGCTCCCTCCGCTGCGGAAAGTCTGGCAGCCAAGCTTCGTTCTTCAGGAGAATCGGTCGTCGTCGTCAAGGCGAGCGTGGGAGGGAGGCTCTATTATCGCGTCCGTGTCGTCGCAGGAGCGACGCGACAGGAGGCCGAAAAGAAGTCGGTAACTCTTAAAGCACAGGGGTATCCGACGCTTGTCGTCTCTCTTTAGCCTGGGGGAACGTCAAGGGTCATAAGGAGGTCGGGTGGATCCCATGTCGGGATTTGTCGAAGAGCTGGCCAATCGCGATGAAGCTGTGGAGAGGGTCTCCTATGCCCTCTCCTTTCCGTGGTATTCGGAGGAGGAGAACGTCTCTCTCGGAGACGCTTTCGGCCGCAGGTTGGCCCGGGATATCCGCTCACCGGAATCTTTTCCCCCTTTTTCCAGAAGCCTTCGCGACGGCTATGCCGTTCTTTCCGATGATGTCGTCGGCGCAAGCCCTTCGGCCCCAGTCTTCCTTGACCTAGGGGAAGAGGTTCCAATGGGGCAGTGCCCGGCCTTTCGCCTCGGAATCCGAGAGGCCTCTCTGATTCACACCGGAGGTGTTCTCCCGGTTGGCTCCGATGCCGTCGTCATGCTGGAAGATGTGGAGGCGTCCGTCGGCCTCGTCGAGATCAGGGCTTCGGTCCAAGCGGGAGAAAACGTGATGCCCGAGGGAGAGGAACTTCTGGCCGGAGCTGTCGTGGGGCGCCGGGGAGACCTTCTCGACCATCGTGCCCTTGGGCTGTTGGCTGCCCTCGGAATTTCCCGTGTTCCCTGCCTCAGAGTCACCGTTGGCATCATAAGCACCGGCGATGAGGTCGTTGACATGGCGGTTGAAAAATTGCCTCCTGGCTGCATTCGCGATGCGAACAGTTGGTTTTTGTCCGCCCTGCTCCGAAAGGAAGGCTTTTATCCCGTAAGTTTCGGGATCGTCAGCGACAAGGAAGAAGACCTCAGCGAGGCTATAGCCTCGGCACAGACGCAGTGCGATGTTCTGCTCGTCAGCGGGGGCTCTTCCGTCAGTATTCGTGATCATGTCTCTCAAATTTTCAGTAAAGTGCCCTCTCCAGGCCTTCTGGTCCGAGGCTTGAATCTCTCTCCGGGAAAACCGACCTTGCTGGCCGGTTCCCTCAATCCCCGAAAACTCCTTCTAGGTCTTCCTGGACACCCTCTTTCCTGTGCCATTGTCGCCCTTGCCGTACTTAAGCCCTTGCTGCTTCGCCTCGTCGGCTCCGAAGAGACACAGGCTTCGTCGATCATGGAAGCGGGAGCCGATATTTTCGGTCGGGCTGGTCTTGAGGAGTTTTTGCCCGGCGCTGTCCGTAGTGGGCGGGCTGTTCCTTTGACGGCCAAATCCGGTTTTGTCGGTGCTCTCCGGTCAGCCACCCATTTGATTCGGTTGCCCCAGAATACGGAAACGATCCGAAAAGGAGAGGAGGTCGAGCTTTGGCCGCTGTAAAGAGTCTGCAGCACGTTAGCATGACGGTGGCTCTCCGGTATCTGCGGGAATCCATCGCTCCTCTCGTTCCAATGCGTGAGCGAACAGCGGTAGAGGCCTCCCTTGGGCGAGCCCTGTTGGAGGACGTGACGGCACTGAGAAATATCCCTCATTATCGCGCCTCTGCCGTCGACGGGTATGCTCTCCGTGCGACGATGACGGCAGGAGCCTCTCCGGCCAGGCCTGTGCGTCTTTCTCTCGAAACGTGTCAATGGGTCAACACAGGAGGTCTTGTCGAACCCTCTTTCGATGCCGTCGTGATGGTCGAAGACACCTCCCTTGACGGTTCGGAACTGCTCGTCTCAAAAGCCATCACCGTAGGTGCGAATGTTCGTCCTCCCGGAGATGATGTGATGCGAGGTCAGATTATTGCCCGAGAAGGCGATGTCGTGACGCCTCAGCACCAAGCCCTCCTGCGCGCCGCGGGTGTTGAAGGGTTGTTGATTAGGGCTCTGCCTCGGACGCTTTACCTCCCGACGGGAGACGAAATTCTCCCTGTTTCCTACGAGGGGCCTCTACCGGCTGGAACAGTCCCCGAGACAAACTCGATTTTACTGAGAGGACTTTTTTCCAGATGGGGTTTCCCTTTGACGGTTGGCGATATCATTCCCGATGATCCTGCTAGGTTAAGACAAGCGCTCGAAAAAAACATGGATGCTTACGACCTCCTTCTTGTGGGAGCGGGGTCGGCCAAAGGCAAAAAGGACTATACAGCGGAGGTCTTCTCTTCTCTGGGCGATCTCCTCTTCCGGTGGGTCCGGACGCGTCCGGGAAGACCGGCCATGGCTGCGCGGATAAAGGGTAAGCCCGTTCTTTGCCTCCCCGGTTTTCCCATGTCCTCGGTCGTGGTTGCCATGGGGATTGTCTTTCCGCTCCTCGCTCACCTTCAAGGTCTTCCCGCCGAAGAGGAAAAAGCCCTTTCCCGAGCCCTGGGCTCGTTTGGATCCGAGGAGGGTGAGCTTCTTTTCGCTCATTCCTCTCCGCCTGGAGTAGAGGAATGGCTTCGCTGTCAAATGATCCAGATCAGAGGTAAAACGATCGTTTGGCCTCTTCCCGGAGGAGCCAGTTCCATGCGGGCCATGTCCGAAGCGGATGGAGTTGCCATCATCGCGGAGGAAAAACTCGAATGCCCTAAGGGTATGAAAATCCTTCTGCATAAATCGAAAGAAATTTCCCTGGAGCGACGGATTCTTTTTCAGGGTTCCAACGACCCGGCTGTGGAACGGCTTATTTCTCCGATTCGCCGTCTAGGCTGCGATATGGTGATGCGCTCCGTAGGGAGTGTCGGCGGTCTTGCGGCCCTTTCCCGGGGGGAATGTCACCTTGCTGCCTGCCATCTTATCGACCCGGAGACGCAAAGTTACAACGACAGTTACATTGTCCGCTTCCGAGGTAACGCGCAATGGAGACGTCGACAGCTCTTCTTCCGTCAGCAAGGTCTGATCGTGGCGAAAGGCAACCCCAAGGGCATCTCTTCCGTCGAAGATCTTGCCCGGCCGGATCTATCCATCGTCAATCGTCAGCCGGGAGCGGGTACTCGCGTCCTTCTCGACTACCTCTTAACCGAAAAAAACATTGCCCCCTCCTTCGTTAAGGGTTATGACCGGCAGTGCATCACTCATCTCGATGCGGCAAGCCGTGTTGCATACGGTTTGGCCGACGTGGCCCTGGGGATAAAAATGGCGGCTGAAGCGATGGATCTTGATTTTCTGCCGATAACCGAGGAACCTTATGAGATTGTCTATCCAGAAGAATGTCATGATCATCCAGGTATAGTTGCTTTTCTTGAAGCCCTCGAAGACCAACAATGGAGGGCTGAAATTGATAAAATAGGTGGTTATCGATGGATTTGTTGAAAGACAGATTAGGACGAGAAATTTCGTATGTACGAATTTCCTTGACGGATCGATGTAACTTTAGATGCGTGTACTGCATGCCTGAAGAGGGTGTTCCTTTTATTGATCACGATCTTATTATGACATACGAAGAAATACTTTATTTATGTGAAATTTTCAGAGATGTTGGCATAAAGAAAATACGTTTTACAGGTGGAGAACCATTTGTGCGTAAGGGAATGATTGCTTTCCTGAAAGAAGCACAAAATCGCTTGGATGGAGTCAATATAGCACTAAGCACTAACGGTTCTTTTTTAATGGAAACAGCACATGAAATCAATAAAATAAGCTTAAAAAGCATTAATATAAGTTTGGATACTTTGGATAACTATAAATTTCAAAAAATAACGCGCTACGGAGATTTAGATGTTGTCAAGAAGGGAATAATTTATTTTTCAAAAATATCTCAAATCCCCATAAAATTAAATTGTGTTTTAATAAGAGGGTTTAATGACCAGGAGATGCCGGAACTAATTTCTTTTGCTCGAGAATATGGATTAATTTTGCGTTTTATAGAATTTATGCCCCTTGATAAAGATGTTTGGGACGAAGGAGGATTTATTTCATCCGATGAAATTGTAGAGAGGCTAAAATTTTACGATAATTGGGTTCTTCAGGAAGAAAAAGCTAATTATTTTGATGGACCTGCTAAATACTATGTAAATCATAGATATAACCAAAAAATAGGGGTTATTTCTGCTGTTTCTCATCATTTTTGTTCTTCATGTAATAGATTAAGAGTTACTGCCTTGGGTGAATTAAAGCCTTGTCTTTTTAGCGATGAGGTCATTCCGCTTCGAGATTATATTAGAAATAGAAATTATAACGAAATAATAAAATCAATACATAGGAGTATCAATTTAAAACCCGTTTGCTGGAAGAATTTAAATAAATCAGGAAAGCATATGTCTCAAATTGGAGGGTAATTTATGAATTCTTTCTCTCATGTAGATATGAGTGGCCATCCCTGCATGGTGGATGTTAGCGATAAAGAAAAAACTTTACGAAAAGCCGAAGCGGAGGCTATTATCTTATTGCCTTCATCTATAGCCAATGCTATTGCCAACAACCAAATAGCCAAGGGTAATGTATTTGTCGTAGCGGAAATAGCTGGAATTCAAGCTGCAAAAAAAACGCCTCAGCTTATACCCCTTTGTCACCCAATTAATATCGATTTCCTGGAAGTTAAATGCTTTTTGCGTAGAGAAGATAACGAAATAACAATAAGATCGAAAGTTATTGCAAAAGAAGTAACAGGGATAGAAATGGAAGCTTTAACAGCTGTTTCTGTTGCTGCCTTGACTATTTATGATATGTGCAAGGGAATAGATAAGGGTATGGTTATCAATAGCATACATTTGCTTAAAAAAAGCGGTGGGAAAAGCGGTGAATATGAATACATAGAGCGAGAGGTAGTGTAATGAGAATAAACAGGATACATTCTATTGGTAGTGGCGATTTTGGTATTTCATATCTTCATAAAAAATCTTCAGGAAAAACATCTGTAAACGGCAAGGATATGGATATATATATTAAAAATAGCGGTGACGCAATGCCTGACGTAACAGAAGGACTTGTTATAACTGTTAAGAAAAATTTAGTTTTATTTGATGGTTATTTTTTGGCGTTTCCTGAGGGTGACCCTTTGTTGTCTGTCCATTCTTGTGCTGAAGGTTTTTTTGTTAAAGTAATAAGGCCTGGTTTTATTTCTGTTTGCCAATCAATATCACTGTGGCGACCAATAATGTCTTCCGTCCTGACTGTTAGCGACAAGGGAAGTAGAGGAGAAAGAGAAGACCGTTCAGGCCCTGCATTAATTGATATGTTATCTGACATAGGGTCAATTTTTCAGAATAGGGCCATTGTGCCGGATGAAAAAGAGATTATCAGATCTAAGATTGTTGAGTGGACCGAAGCAGGCTCTAATTTGATTTTGCTGACAGGCGGGACAGGCGTTTCCAGGCGGGATGTTACGCCTGAGGCTGTTCTGTCCCTGACAGATCGAGTGATCCCCGGTATCGGGGAAGCCATGCGTTCAAAAACAGCTTCATCCAAAGCTACGGCTTTTCTCAGTCGCGGTCTCGCCGCTACCTACCGTGATGCCTTGATCGTGGCTCTCCCCGGGAGTGAGCGCGGAGCGAAGGAGTGCTTTGCGGCTGTTGCTCCCATCTTGAGACATGCCGTTGAGACGCTCTGCGGATGGGCGGGGGAGTGTGGCGAAAGCAGGCGGCATCGTTAGGAGTGTGGTGAAGGACATGACCGAGAGCAATGTTTCCGTGGAACGATGCGTCATTCTCACCGGCATGTCCGGAGGCGGAAAATCAACAGCACTTCATATGTTGGAAGATCAGGGATTTTTTGCCATTGATAATATCCCTCCGCGTTTGTTGACAGATCTTATCGAAATACTTTCTCAACATCGCTCTGCTAGGAACTCCGGTGTTGCTGCTGTGATTGATGTGCGAGGCGAACCCTTTTTAGTTGATTTTGAAAGAATTGTGACGCTCCTTCGCAGTCGAGGCATCTATGTGACCGTTGTCTTTATTGATGCTTCAAATCAAATGCTAATAAGGAGATTTGAAGCAACAAGAAGAAAACATCCGTTATCTGACGGGAAATCTTTAATAGACGGAATTAAAAATGAAAGAAAAATGCTTTTGCCGGTAAAAGAGCTTTCTGATATTGTGATTGATACGTCCGGACTTACAGTTAGAGAATTTAGGTCGGATATTTTGTCTCGATTAGGACTTGCAAGCTCTTCTTTTTCTATTATACTAACTTCATTTGGATTTAAGTATGGATCTCCTCAGGATGTTGATTTTTTGTTTGATGTTAGATCTTTGCCGAATCCATATTATATTAGTAATCTTAGGATGTTATCGGGACTTGATATTCAAATACAGAACTACCTTAGAGGATTTGATGTGACTATTGGCCTCTTTGAAAGAATTAAAAATTTGTTAGATTTTATTATTCCTGAATATAAGAAGATAGGGAAAATGCAGGTACATATAGCGATCGGTTGTACCGGAGGTCGGCATCGTTCTGTTGCAATGACACAATGGCTTGCTGATGCTATGGAGAGCGCCACTGTCACCTCACGTCATCGGGATCTACAAAAAGACATGGAGACCGAGGGAGGAGTATGAGTGGATAGGACGCTTATTTTTGTTTTTGGTATGATTTTAGGTTCTATATTGGCTTCATGTGTTTCTTTAGCAATAAGATCGAATAAAAATTTTTCAGTTATAAGTAAAATAAAAATAGACAATAATTTATTTTTAGGTCCTAAGATAGTTGTTGTTGGTGGCGGTACGGGGCTATCTACGTTGCTTTCTGGACTTAAGCTATTTACTAATAATATAACAGCAATTGTAACGGTAACTGATGAAGGAGGAAGTTCTGGAAGGCTTAGGATGGAATGGGGAATGCTTCCACCTGGCGATATAAGAAACTGTCTCGTGGCTTTAGCAAAAGACGATAATGCCCTTAATAAGATATTGAATTTTAGATTTGATAGGGGAGAACTAAAGGGTCATAGCTTGGGAAACCTTATGATGTTGGCAATGACAGAATTATGCGGCGACTTTGCAACAGCGATAGAAGAAATGAATCAATTGCTAGCTATTAGAGGAAGAGTTATTCCTGTTACAAATGAAAAGGTCATGCTGGCTGGAAAGCTACAAAACGGCGAAAAAGTACAAGGAGAACTCGATATTTCAAGTCACGGATCTAAACTAATCGATCTGTGGCTGGAACCTGGTGATTCTTCCTTGCACGAAGAAATTAGTTCAATAATATCTGAATCAGATTTAATTGTTTTGGGTCCAGGTAGCCTTTTTACTAGTGTTTTGCCTAACTTGCTTGTCCCTGGTTTTTCTGAAATAATAATAAATTCGTCAGTTCCAATTGTTTATGTTGCAAACCTCATGACTCAGCCAGGAGAAACTGAAGGATTTACCCTGCTTGACCATGTGAGATGGATTGAAAAATTATCTGGCATTACGCCTAATTTCTTATTGGTAAACGACACATCTATACCTGAAAAAATAAAAAAAATATATAAAAATGACAAAGCCGATCCAATCATCATAACTGATGAACAGGAAATTGCATTCAAGACTATGCATTGCGCTATAATAAAAAATAATTTTTTAAATATAATAGACGATAAATCAGTAAGACATCACCCAATTAGACTTTCTGAAGCCTTAATCAACTTAACAAGAAAAAATGGGGAAATACCTTGGGCAGAATAGATATTTTACTGTGGGATGAATGGTTATCTACTATTCCAGATTCAGTTGAAGATGTCGAGGCTGAAATGGCTGGATTATTGCAAGGAATGAATCAAATTTCAAACAACAGAGAAGGCAGTTTATTAACAACCAGTCGAATTGCTGTGTTTCAAAGAATAAGAAAAATTTGGTCCTTATCTACGGGTACATCTAAAATTGATCTTGCTAATTTGCTCATACTTCCCAAATCTCTTAGAGGGCGAATTTTTATCAAGAGAACAAAAGAAATACAAAATTTACTTAACATGCAAATAAGCAGACCAAATAGCAAAAGATCAATGGCTTGGCTTCGTGGCTTATGGGGGCCCTGCGGTTCTTTGTTTAAGCCTAAAAATGGATATTACCTTGTTTTTAGGTTAAACAATTCGAACAGCCAGCTAGAATCCATAAAAAATATATTTAATAATTTTAATTTAAATTTTAATTCAAGAAATAGGTTGGGTGGGTATGAGTTTTCGCTCAGAAATCAAGATTCTATTCTTGAATTTTTGTCTGATGTTAATTTAACAAAAACATCCATGGCGGTCCAAGAAAGAATAATATTTAGATCTATGCGTAATTTTGCTAATAAGATAGTTAACTGCGATTCTTCTAATATAAAAAGGTCAATAAATGCTTCAAGGCAGCAATTGGAATTAGCTTCAAAAATAGAGGAGTTAGGTATTGGAGATATGCTTCCTCATCCCCTAAAAGAAGTAATAATAGCTAGATTGAGCAATCCTAGCGCAACTTTACGCGAATTAGGACAATCATTGCAAAATCCCATCAGTAAAAGCACAGTAGAATACAGGTGGAAAAAGATAGAGGATATCCTCATGGAGATCGAAAGAGGAGGCTCATATAATGTACCTTGGAAAACCTGATATTAACTCATATGAAAAAGGCGCAGACAGAGAGTATTTTATTAGCAATGGAAATAAAAATTATTCATTTAACACTATAATTGGAGCCAACACCAGGAAAAATCATGGATTATACGTTTCTTTTGACAATGTAAAATCTAAATTGCTGGTTCATGTCGCAAAAATTGAAGAAATAATTAATATTGACGGTAAAAAATATAATTTATCTACAAATAAATATTTAAATTCTGTTTTCCCTGAAGGATATCGTTATTTGCAGGAATTTTATACAAATCCCTTCCCCGTATTTTTGTATGTCATACATAGCGTAATGATTAAGAAAACTATTTTAATGCCGCCAGACTCTGATGTGCTACTAGTCAATTATGAAATTATTTCTTCACCTAACGCTATTGAGATAGAGATAAGGCCACTCATGGCTCACAGAGAAGTGGATTTAAAAATAGCATCTTCTCAAGATAGGAATTTCCAAGTATTCCAAATACATGATAATCTAATGATATCATCGGATATGACTTCGACTTTTTTGAATATAACATCTGGCGTTTGGAGCGGATCAAACAAGACATATGAAAATATTATATACGACAAAGATGAGCTTGAAGGGGATTCTTTTGTAGATAAATATTGGTCAGCTGGCTACTTTTCAATAAAAGCAACAGAAGGCAAAGCTTTCAGTTTTATTGTATCAAAAAATGAAATAAACCTAGATTTTGATTCGATTAGAAAAATAGAAAACAAAACAAGGCTTTCAGTGAATAAATCATCCTATAACCTAAGAGGCAAAACGCTCAACGACCTTACGAGAGATTTAATGTCCTCTGCGTCTTGTCTAATTCATAAAGAAAACGGCATTTATTCAATAATTTCTGGCTATCCGTCTTTCCAAGAGAATTCTTTTAATACTTTTATGTCTTTGCCTGGCCTTCTTCTTTCTTCTGATAAAATAGAAATAGCTGATAAAATATTTGATAAGTGGATTGGATTGTCAAAGGCGAATAATGGAGTAGTGCCGCTTTCAGTTGATGAAAAATCTCATGCAAGTCCGTCAGGGGATGCGGGGCTTGTTCTTGTCTATTCATTGGGTAAATACGTAGATAAAGTAGGATCTATTGATAAAATAAAGCTTAATTGGAATGAAATAAAGTCTTTTATGGATAATTATTTTGAAGAAAACGATAGAATAGGTTTAACTCAAGATGATTCGGGTCTCCTTAGGTTAATTGACAATAATTATCGTTCTGATTGGATGAATTCTAAAATAAATAATCAATATATCGTGAACAGAAAGGGATACCTGATTGAATCTAATGCTTTTTTTTATAACGCCTTGAAAACTATGGAAATGTTTTCATTGGAGCTTGACGATAAATCTTCTGCGTTGTTTTATTCAAATAATGCCAAACAAGTAGCGTCTTCGTTGTTGGACGTTTTTTGGAATGTGGATGGTGCTTTTTTATGCGATTGGGTAGATGGTGGTTATCAAGAAAAAACAATTAGGCCAAATCAAATTTTTGCGATTTCCTTGCCTTATACGGCCCTATCTCCTGATAAGGGGGTAGCTGTTTTGCAAAATTGCTGGAATCATCTCTATACGACTTTCGGTCTTCGTAGCCTTGATCCGCGAGACGATCACTTCAAGGGGCGGTTTGAGGGGCGGTCAGACCAACGCCTCAAGGCACGCTATCGCGGTATGGCTTGGCCTTGGTTGCTCGGCCAATTCATCAGTGCTTTCATGCGCTACTATCCGAAAAGACCAGATATAGCGCTAACTTTCACAAGACCTTTCGTCTCTCATCTGAGTCGAGGCTGTCTTGGCGGTGTGGCTGAATTTTTCGACGGGACCATGCCTTATAACCCCCATGGTGATTTCCTTTCAGCCCTCAGCGTCGGAGAGCTTCTTCGGGTTCTTGATGAAGATCTTCTTGAGTTTGATCGCCTTTAGGTTTCCTGCTATAATGGATTCGCATTCTGGGCAGTCTCTTTTCCCCATTACGGTGCGCTAGAGGGCGGGGCATGGCATTTGCTGTGCCCCGGTCTCTGTGGTGAAGTCCTCGACTTTCAGCAGTAGCCAAAGCAAGGAGGAGTTGTCATGAACAAACTCAAGGTCGCTATCAACGGTTTCGGAAGGATCGGCCGCCTCACTCTCCGCTCCGTTTTTCAGTACGATAGGGAAGCTCTTTTCGATGTCGTCGCCATCAACGATTTAACTTCCCCTGAAACCCTGGGATATCTCTTTAAGTATGATTCCGTTCACCGCCGTTTCCCAGGGGATGTCTCTGTGGAGGGGAATTGCCTCGTTGTGAATGGTCATTCCATCCAAGTTGTTGCCGAACCTGATCCGATGAAGCTGCCATGGAAAGAGCTTGGCGTGGATCTGGTCGTCGAGTCGACAGGTCGTTTCACCGATGCAGAGAAGGCTAAGGCTCACCTTGAAGCGGGGGCCAAAAGAGTCCTTATTTCGGCTCCAGCTAAAAAAGAAGACGTGACGATCGTCATGGGCGTCAATGAGGGCGATTATGATCCCTCAAAACACTTTATCGTCTCCAATGCCTCTTGTACGACAAACTGTCTCGCACCTGTAGTGAAGGTCCTTCAGGAAGAGTTCGGCATCGAGAAGGGGCTTATGACGACAGCTCACTCCTACACGAACGACCAGCAAGTCCTCGATTTCCCTCACAAAGACCTTGCTCGTGGTCGTGCCGCGGCGCTTTCCATCATCCCCACTTCGACGGGAGCGGCCAAGGCCGTTTTTAAAGTCGTCGAGGGACTCGAGGGGAAGCTGAACGGTCTTGCGCTGAGGGTACCCACAGCCGATGTCTCTGTCGTCGATCTTGTTGCGCAGCTCTCGCGCGACGTTTCCGTTATGGAAGTGAACGAAGCCGTCAAAAAGTGGGCCGACGGGCCCATGAAGGGTATCTTGGCCTATGAGCCGGCCAGTCTTGTTTCCATGGATTTCGTGGGTGACAGTCACTCGTCGATTTTTGCCCCCCAGCAGACAATGGCTGTGGGCAATCTCGTTAAAGTTCTCTCCTGGTACGACAATGAATGGGGCTACAGCTGCCGCATCGTCGATCTTATCAACTTCATGATCCGAAAGGGGCTATAGAGCACGATGAGGCTGCGGGCGCTCGCCGAGTACGGCGGTGACCTCCGGGGAAAAAGAGTTCTTCTCCGCGCCGACCTCAACGTGCCGATGGAGGAGGGGCGGGTCGCGGATGATACGAGACTCCTCGCGCATCTTCCCGTTCTCAATGATTTGCGCGCAAGAGGAGCCCGTATCGCTCTCTGTTCTCATCTGGGGCGTCCAAAGGGAAAGAGCGTTGCCGAATTCTCCCTCTTCCCAGTGGCCCAGAGGTTGTCGGAAATAACGGGGTGGCCCGTCTCCTTCGCTGAGGATTGTCAGGGGATCGTTGTCGCTTCAGCTCTGGACCGTCTGGAGCCTGGCGGCATCGTTGTCCTTGAGAACCTGCGCTTTCATCAAGAAGAAGAGAAGAACGACCCTGTCTTTGCCGAATCGCTGGCTTCCGGCTTCGAACTTTTCGTCATGGACGCTTTCAGCGCCGCTCACAGGGCCCATGCCTCCACGCGTGGCGTTGTCGATTTTCTCCCTTCTGTCGCCGGACCTCTTCTCGTGCGGGAGGTCGAGGCTCTGAGCCAGGTCAGGGACAACCCGGTTGCTCCCTACGTGCTTATCCTCGGCGGAGCCAAGGTCTCTGACAAGATCGGCGTCATAGAGAACCTTCTGGAAAAAGTTGACGCTGTCCTGGTCGGCGGCGGGATGGCCTTCACTTTCCTTGAGGCCAAAGGCTTGCCGATTGGCCGGTCCCTATGCGAGAAAGAAAAACTTTCTTTTGCTGCGGAGATGGTGGCTAAAGCGAAGGCAAGAGGTGTGTCGCTCCTGCTGCCTGAGGACGTGGTCGTGACAGAAGAGTTTTCGGCCCAGGCCAAGTCCTGGACGGTGAGCGTCGACGAAATACCGTTAAACGCCATGGGGCTCGATATCGGGCCTGCAACGGCGGAGCGCTTCGTCGAGGTGCTCCGCCGGGCGAAGACCGTCCTCTGGAATGGTCCTATGGGTGTCTTTGAAATGGAACCCTTCGCGGAGGGAACGCGGCGTCTCTGTGAGGTACTCGGTGAGGTGACCTCCCAGGGAGGTTTTACCGTCATTGGTGGTGGAGATACGGCGGCAGCTGTCAATCGGCTCGGTTTCGGTGACCGCGTTTCCCACGTCTCTACGGGCGGGGGAGCAAGCTTGGAGTTTTTTGAGGGTAAAATGCTCCCCGGCGTCGAGCCCTTTCTCCTTTGACTGGGGAGCTGTCGAGACCACTCTGCGGGGATGTGATTCCATGCGTAAAATGTTGATTGCAGGTAATTGGAAAATGCATATGACGGCGGGGGAGACGGAGCAATTTTTTCGCGAGTTTATGGCCTCTCTGAGGCAGCCTCCCTTTCGGGAAGCCCTAGGCCGCAGCCGTCTGGAAGTGGCTCTTTTTCCTCCCTTTACCAGCCTTTACGTTGCAGCCTTTGCTCTAGAGGAGGCCCCTCGCGGTTTTTCCCTCGGTGCCCAGACGGTTCACTGGGAGACTCACGGGGCTTTCACGGGCGAGATCTCTCCAGCGATGGTGGAGGAGAGCGGTTGTCGCTACTGCCTCGTCGGCCACAGCGAAAGACGTCACCTTTTCGGTGAAACGGACGAGATGACGAACCTGAAAGTGCGTGCGTTGTTGGCCACTTCCCTCCGTCCTGTTCTCTGCGTAGGCGAAACTCTGGCGGAGAGAGAGCGAGGAGAGACGTTTACGGTGGTTCGGCGCCAGCTGTTGAAGGGGCTTGAGAGTGTCCCCGCCCATCGCCTAGGCCAAGATGTTGTCGTTGCCTATGAACCGGTCTGGGCCATCGGAACGGGCAAGACAGCCAGCGATGACGATGCACAGGAAGTGTGTCATTTCCTGCGGTCGGTTGTTGGCGATCAACTCGGTGCCGAAGGTGCCGAAAGCCTTCGCGTTCTTTACGGCGGGAGCGTAAAAGCGGAAAACAGCGCCGGATTGATGGCACGGCCCGATATCGACGGAGCTCTGGTCGGCGGGGCTTCGCTCAAGAGCGATTCTTTCCTGGCTATTCTCAGGGAATCGCTGTCTGCTCTTGCTTGAGGGACGTTGACCAAGGCCCATAAGTATCGCCACCCAAAAAGAAGGGGCCATGAAGGCCCCTTCTTTTTGGGTGGCGCAGAAGTTGTGTCCGTCGGCAGAAGCCGACCGGCCGGAATGCCGAAAGCAACATAAGATACATTATAGGACACGATAGAAATGAAGGGCGGGAAGAAACGCCAAGCAAAAGACCTCCGTCTCAGAGAGATCTCTCTCTGTCCGGAGGCCCGAGATCTTGGTGAGGCGTGAAGGTCTTCTGCTTCTGCTCTGCCGGGCTTCTGTGGTTGACTGCGTAAGCCCGGTCTCAGTCGGCGAAGACGGTTGTCGGAGCGTCGCCCCAGATGCTCTCGATTCGATAAAAATCGCGGCCACGTTTGCTGAAGATGTGGACGACAAGCTTGCCCGTATCAATCAGCCCCCAGAGAGAACTGTTGCGGCCTTCGACGACATAGGATGTCCCCTCGGCATCTAAGGTCTCTTCGACGACATTGAGAAGGGTCCGCATGTGGACGTCCGAGTTGGCTGTGGCGATAAGAAAAACGTCGGCTTCGGCGTTAAGATGCGTCAGGTCAATAAGGGTTACCTCTTCCGCTGACTTGAAAAGCAACTTTTCGACAAGCTTCTGATACCTGTGCTCGATCGACAATTTTGTCATCATAGACCTCCCATCAAAGTCGCGTTTCTCTACTCCAGACGTTGGGAGCGAAGTCTCTCGAAGATTGTGGCATAGTCGTGCCCGAGGGTCAGAGTGACAACGGTCACATCGGAGGCTCTCACGAGTTTTGGGCCGATTCCGGCAAGCGTGGCCAAAGCCGTTCCTCGCTTTCGCCCCTCCTCCCCCTCAGTCTGAGGGTAGTGAACCTGGGAATAGTGGTAATCGAAATGCTTGGCGTTTCCCGAATAGGAGACGTCGATGCCCAGTTTCTGGAGAACTTCAGCTCCTTGTCCAGCCAGTCCCTTGCCTCCGCTGCCGTTGAGAACGGCCACGGGCCTTGTGAAAATAGAGGCTATCTCTGCGGCCGTAAAGTTCATCTCCGTTTCCGCTCCAACGAGATCGGGCGATGTTTCCGGAGGAAGGTCGGACGAAGAGGAGAGGAAAGACGACGTTGCCGCAAGATCGCCGAGCCAATAACTGATGCCGGAGATGTAGGCGGAGTGCCCCGGGAGAGTGGAAAATTGCAACTGCGCCTCCTTCTCCCCTTCTCTCAGGTACGACCCGAGCTGAAGGGCCTGGGAGGGCGGAAGATTTGTTTCGACCATGGCGATAGCTTCACGGATGAGCTGCGGGAGCTTGGGCAAGATTTCGGGAGAGTAGATTTTCTCTAGAAGAGCGTGCATGAAGATCTGTTGCCGTCGCACTCTTCCGATGTCCCCCAAGGCGTCGTTGCGGAAGCGGACATAGTGAAGGGCTTTCTGTCCGTCAAGGCGTTGAGGGCCCTTGGGGATGTCGATGTAAAGCCCTCCGGCTCGATCAACGTAGTAAAGTCTCTTCTCGACGTTGATCTCAAGACCTCCGATCAGGTCGACCACACGAGGGAAACTGTCGTAATTGACGACGACATAGTAATGGATGGGGAGGCCCAGATAGTTGACGAGCGTCTCCTGAAGAAGCTTGACGCCTCCATAGGCATAGGCGTGATTGAGTTTCTGCCATCCATGGCCCGTGATCTGAACGCGCGTGTCACGCGGGAGAGAGAGCAGCTTGACCGTCTTGGATTCCAGGTTGACGGAGACGAAGGCTATCGTATCGGAACGATGGGATCCTTCATTGGAATCGACGCCGATCAACAGGAGGTTTACCTGGCCCGAATCCCTGTCGTGAACGAGCTCCTCCCGGAGAGAAGCTTCCTTGGGAAGAAGAACGCGCTGGAGACGCCACCAAGCTCCGGTCATTGTGGAGAGAAGAATGAACAGCGCGGCCAGAGCCAGTTTGCCTTTGGTCATATAATCACCATCCGTTTCTCCGATGGTAGAGAGCTTTTTTATAAATATAGTGTTCCACTGGCCAGGGGGTCAGATAACGGATGCTCCGTCCTTGCCCGACTCGCCGACGGATTTCCGTGCTTGAGATGGCCAGATGAGGGATCTCAAGGGGAATGACGGCACGACGAATGGACGGAGGCAGGTCTTCCAGCCGGTGGGGGTTGTAGCCGGGACGGCTGACAGCCACGATCTTGCAGAGGGAGACGATCTCCTCCGGCTCTTTCCAGTTATGTATGTCGAGAACGGCGTCCAATCCCGTGATGAAATAAAAGGTAACGCTACCGGCGGGATACCAATGACGCATCTCTCGCAGGGTGTCCACGGTATGGCTTGTCCCCTCACGATCGATTTCAAGACGGGAGATCTTGAAATGAGGATTGTCGACGGTTGCCAGCAGGGTCATGGTGTAGCGATCTTCGGCCAAGGAGACCTGCTGGCGGTTCTTGTGAGGCGGCAACCCCGTCGGAACGAAAAGGACCTCCGAGAGTCCCAGGGAGAAATAGGCCTCCTCCGCAGCAAGGAGATGTCCGTAATGGATGGGGTCAAAGGTGCCGCCCATGACCCCGATTCGTCTCAGATGAGACGCTGTCGACAAGGAATGTTTCCCTCCTCCCGATTGCTCTCTACGGCTCGATTTCCAGAGCTCCTTCCGGTTCAAAATCGAATTCCATGTCGCCGATGCAGACGGTATCCTTCTCTTTCGCCCCTTGGGCCAGAAGGAGGTCATCGATTTTGAGCTTGCGGAGGATGCGTGCAAATCGAGCCAAGGCCTCCTCCTGCTCGAAGTCGTAACGTAACACGACTTTTTCCAGGTAAGGGTGAACGATGCGGAATCCCTTCCCATCGGTAAGGCGCAGGATCTGGACCGGGACACGGCGACGCCCCTCTCCCTCGATGGGTTCGGCGGCGAGGCCGACGAGACGCGTCTCGCTGTGAGGGCGGGGATGAAGTCGGGCCTGATCGGCCAAATAGCGCACCAACTGCGGAATATTGTCGCCCCTCAAGGCGCTGACGGCAAGGAAGGGAATACCTTTTTCTTCCATGAATCGGGCCACGCCGTCGATCTTTTCCGCGGCGTCCGCGACATCGATCTTGTTGCCCACGACCATATAGGGTCTATCGAGGAGCTCTTCGTCGTAGGAGGCAAACTCCTCACAAATGATTTCCCACTGCCGCAGGACATCGGAAAGGGACGAGGCAGCAAGGTCGAGGACATGAACGAGAAGTCGCGTCCGTTCGATGTGCCGAAGAAAGGATAATCCCAATCCTTTGTCCTGATGGGCACCTTCGATGAGGCCGGGGACGTCGGCGATGATGACCCGTTCGTCATCCACGTCAAGGGCTCCGAGGTTGGGGGAAAGGGTTGTGAAAGGATAATCGGCAATTTTAGGTTGAGCGTTGGAAATGGCGGCGAGAATGGAGGATTTGCCCGCGTTGGGAAGCCCGACCAGACCGATGTCGGCGATCAGCTTGAGCTCCAGTCGTAAGGTTGTCTTCTCGCCGGGGTCGCCTTTTTCCGAAAAGTGGGGTGCGCGGCGCACGGAATTGGTGAATGTGACGTTGCCTCTTCCGCCCTTTCCGCCTCGGGCGGCGAGGAATCGATCTCCAGGTTCGACGAGGTCGGCGAGGAGGTCGTCCGTCTGACCATCGAAGACGAGCGTGCCACAGGGAACGGGGATGACGGCATCCTCTCCCGATCGTCCGTACTGGCGTTTCCCTCGGCCATTTTCTCCCTTGGGAGCCTCGTAACGATGATGATATTCGAAATCGGCAAGGGTCTGGATGCTGAGGGAGGCTTCGAAAATGATGTTCCCTCCCCTCCCGCCGTTTCCGCCGTCGGGACCGCCACGAGGAACGAACTTCTCCCTGCGGAAACTGGTGCACCCGTTTCCTCCCTGTCCGCCTTGAACTTGGATCACAACAAGATCAACGAACTTCATGGGGTTTCACCTCAGAGGATCATGACTCGACATCAAAAAGGGGGCCATCGTCAACGGGCCCCCATAAAAACGCGCAATCTGACCTGACAGGGCAGAATTTCGCTCTACAGACCGACTTCCGCCTCAACGGGGCAAACATGGGCGTACTTGCGCGTTCCCTTCGTCTCGTAACGGACAAGGCCCGGCTTAAGGGCAAAAAGGGTAAAATCGCGGCCGCAGCCGACGTTCTGTCCCGGATGAATCCTGGTCCCTCTCTGGCGCACCAAAATGCCTCCAGCGAGGATGTCCTGGCCGTCATGGCGCTTAATTCCCAGGCGCTTAGGTTTGCTGTCTCTGCCATTTGACGAGCTGCCTTGTCCTTTTTTATGGGCGAAAAGCTGTAAATTAAATTTTTTCATCACTCTCAGCCTCCAGAATTTCCAAATAAGCGGGATAGCTCTCCTCCATAGCCCTCAAGCCACCAATGATTGTCTGAAAAAGGATTTCGGTCCGCTCGTCGGCGTGAGGAACCTCTAAAGACAGATATCCTCGCCGCTCGTCAACGGAAGAGAGAGGAGAGATCGCCAGGACATCGCTGAAACCGATTTCGAGAGTCTGCATCAGGGCCGAGACGCCTGCACAGACGATATCTGAACCTTCCGGAGCATATCCTGAATGTCCTTCGGCGGAAATACGGGTGATAAAGCCTTTCCGTTTCCGTAGGCGGAGGACGATCATCGGTGCAGGCTCAGCAATCGATGGAGAGGATCTCCAGCTCCGTGTAGCTCTGGCGGTGTCCCCTTATGCGGCGCTGGTTTGTCTTGTTTTTGTATCGAAAGGCGTAGACCTTTTTGCCTCTTCCGTGCGCGATGACCTTGGCCGAGACCTTTGCACCGTCGACGGAGGGCATCCCGAGGGCAAGCCCTTCCTCCCTGGCCACGAGGAAGACGGGGCCGAGATCGACCGTTGCCCCCTCGGCAGCGTCGAGAAGTTCGACGCGAATTTTCTGTCCCGGCTCGACTCGATACTGTTTGCCTCCTGTTTCCACTACTGCGTACATGTTGTTGCCTCCTTCCGCCGGAGCTAGGCAGCTCTGAGCTTTAAAGCCCGCTCCATGCGTATGATCCACGACCTTTGTATTTTACGCATCTCGAGTCTTCTCGTCAACGGGAATCTTTGCGGAGAGCGCCTCGTCGAGAAGAGCACGGCTGTGCTTCCGCGCCTCAAGGGATTGCCCGTCGCCGGCGAGCATTCGGGCAATCTCGATTACGCGCTCTTCTCCGTCGATTTCGACGACGGCGCTTTCGTTGCCGCTGCGGCGAACGACATAGTGCTGTTCGGCCAAGGCGGCGATGGCCGCTTCGTGAGTCACGAGAAGGACCTGACAGCGTCTGGAGAGGTCGCGCAGTTTATAGCCGGCGAGAAGGGCTGCCCGTCCGCCCAGGCCGGCTTCCACTTCGTCGAAAACGAGACACGCGGGCATTCTCGCGTCAGGCAGGCACAGCTGGAGGGCGAGAAGGATGCGGCTCAGCTCCCCTCCTGAAGCGATACGGCTGACGGGGCCCTTGAAATCCCCTTCGCCGTGAAGTTCAAAAAGGACGTCGTCGGCACCGTTGGGCCTGATTCGGTCGAGGGGAAGCAGTTTGGCGTGGAAACGAAGATTTTCCATGGCCAGGTCGATGAGATAACCGTTCATGCTGGTCGAAAGCTCTTCAGCTGCCCGCTGGCGCAGCGTTCGAAGCTCGAGAGCCAGAGAGGAGGCTCGCCGTCGCCACTCCCGGCTTTCGTGTTGGAGGCGTTCCAGCTCTCCCCCACTGGCGACGACCCATTGCAGCTCTTTATTTGCGGCCGCACAGTAGTCGAGGAGTTCCTCGTAGGAGTTAACTTTGGCCAAGCGTTGGATTTGGCGGATCTTGCCGAGGCGCCGTTCCAGGGACTCGCGTCGTTGTTCCAGTTCCTCCAGGGAATAAGGCTGAAGGGAGGAGGCTAAAAGACGCTGAAGACGCTGAAGGGAGGCAAGGATCTGTTCTGTCGAGGTCGCCCAGACTTCTCCCTCGGTGCCGTCGAAGGCGTCACGAGCCCCAAGGAGAACTTCTTCCAGGGCCTCTACGAGTCCTCTCTCGCTGCCTCCTCCTGCCAACTGATTATAAAAGTCCTTCAGGCGGATCACCTCTGTGATGCGCCGTTCCGTCTCCTCCAACTCGCGACTCCAAAGGAGATCCTGTCCCTCTTTGAGATGGAGAGCTTCGGTCTTTTCGAGAATTTCCTGGGCCTTGCCCCATCGAGTTTCCAAATGGGCCCGTTTTTCCCGTAGCGCCGCAATCTCTCTTTCCCGATCCAGGCCTTGAGAGACGGCTGCTCGGATTTCCCCCCGGATTTCGGCGATGCGATCCTCGCCGAAACCATCGAGAAGATCAAGCTGTCCCTGGGCGTCGAGAAGCCCCAGCTGGGCGAACTGGCTCTGAATGCCCAGCTGTCCCGTCATGGCCTGGGCCAGGGTGGAAAGAGGAACGGGTTTGCCCTGGAGGTAGGCACGGCTCCGTCCCGACCGGGAGAGGATACGCCGAATGATCGTCGTTCCTTCCTGAGGTTGAAGATCTTCGCCCAGGCCGAGCAGGGGGCCGTCATTGGCCATCACGGCCAGAACTTCCCCTTCATCGCTTTCGCCGTGGATCATCGACGATTGAGAGCGGGCCCCGCTCAAAAGTTCGAAGGCCCGGACGAGGCTGCTCTTGCCCGAACCGCTCTCGCCGGTGATAGCGACAAAAGAAGCCCGCAGAGAGAGGGTTGCCTTTGAAATGCCCCCGATTTCTCGGATGCGGATTTCTTCGATCACGACTACTCCCCTCCCAGTTCCGTCTGAGACTGGCCCCAGCAGAGTTTTTGTTGTAGAAGGACGAAATATTCCCTTCCGGGAAGGAAGATCGATTGGACACGTTTTTCCGGCGACAGCCTGATCTCGATGCGGTCTTCCGGGAGCAGCTCGTAACTGAGTTGTCCATCCTGAGAAAAGACGAGGTCGCGGAAATTTCCCTCGGGGACGATGGTGACGATGTCGTCGGCTCCTAAGATGATCGGTCTCGCGTAGAGGGTGTGGGCACAGATGGGAGCGACGATGAGACAGGCCACGTGAGGCGGCACGATGGGGCCTCCCGCAGAGAGGGCATAGGCCGTGGAGCCCGTCGGCGTCGCCACGATGACGCCGTCGGCGGGAAGCAGACTCAAAGGCTCGCCGTTGACGAGAATGCGGATGAAGATGACACGGGCGAAAGAGCCTTTGTTGATGACGAGGTCGTTGAGGGCAAAAACTTCGTGAACCTTCCTCTCTCCTCGGAGGACTCTCCCTTCAAGGAGAACTCGGGACTGAACGCGATGATTCCCCGAGAGGATGGAAAGAATGTCCTCCTTGGCCTGTTCCGGCGATCCTGCGGCCAGAAAGCCCAGCTTGCCCACGTTGATGCCGTAAAGAGGAATCTGGTGGCTCAGGACGTAGCGGCCAGCCCGTAGAAAGGTTCCGTCACCGCCGACGACGACAGCGAAGGGAACGGTCTTTTTCCATTCCTGATCCGAGAGGCCGGGCACGCCCAGCAGAGAGGCCTCGTGCGGGGGCAGGAGGAAACGAATCTTTTGCTCCTTGCCCCAGGCGATGAGCTGCTGGGCCAGGTCGATGGCCTTTTTCTTTTGAGTGTTGAGAAGCAGGCCGACGGTGTCGTTCAAGACGATTCTCCTTCCAGAAGGCCGCATGAATCGCGAAAGAGGGCATGGGCCTCGGCGACAAGCTCCTTGAGCCTTGACGGCCCAAGGCTTTCCCCCTCCTTTCGGAGATGAAAGAGGAATTCGATGTTTCCCTTGGGACCTTTGATGGGCGAGGGAGTCGCTCCGACGAGGGAAAGGCCTGTCTCTTCGGCTATAAACTCCCTCAGTTCCATCAGAATCGCTTCGTGGAGAGAAGAATCGGTGACGATGCCCTTGCCGACGCGATCTCTTCCGGCCTCGAACTGGGGTTTGACGAGAAGGATCCAGTCGCCTTGGGCCTTGCCTACCCTCTCCAGAGCCGGGAGAAGGAGGCGAAGGGAGATGAAAGAGGCGTCGGAGACGACGAGATCGACGGTCTCTCCCAAAGCTTCCGCCGAGAGGAAGCGAGCGTTGGTTCTCTCCATGACAACGACACGGCTGTCTTCTCTCAATTTCCATGCCAGCTGCCCGTAGCCGACATCGACGGCGTAGACGCGTCGCGCTCCCCTGTCGAGAAGGACCTCCGTGAAACCGCCCGTGGAAGCGCCGACGTCAAGGCCGACCTTACCGGTGACGCTAATGGGGAAGGCGGTCAATCCCTGAAGGAGTTTGTAGGCGCCGCGGCTGACCCATTCACGATCGGCACGGCAGATCTGAAGGGAAGCGTCTTGATCGACCTGAGCTGAGGCCTTGGTCTGGGGAAAACCTCTAATGTATACGACTCCGGAGGCGATCAGTTCCTGAGCCCTTGTACGGGAAGGGGCGTAACCACGTTCGACGAGAAGCCGATCAAGGCGCTGTCGAGACATGGCAGGGCCTGATCTGAGAAAGAAGGGTCTCTACGGAGAAACCGCAGGATTTCCACTGTTCCTCCTGCGTCCCCTGAGGAATGTAGGCGTCGGCGACAGCGATCACCTTGAAGTCGATGGAAAGCCCCTGCGTGGCGATGTGGGCACCCAATGCCTCGCCGATGCTTCCAGCGGCATATCCCTCCTCGACGATCAGCACGCGACGATGCGTGGAAATCCAGTCGTCAAGGCTGGTCCAGTCAAGCGGTTTCAGAAAGCGAAGGTCGACGACGGAAGGAGAGGGCAGTCCCAGGAAGAGACAGCGCTGCTGTGCCTCAAGAAGCAGAGGGATCGTGCTTCCGTAGCCGATCAGGAGGGTTTCCTCTCCCTCGACGAGGCATTGAGCTCTCCCGGAGGCGATGTCGGGACGGATTTCGGGCCCGACAACGAGGGGGGCGCAGCCTCGGGGGTAACGGATCATGGAGGGCCCCGCCAAGGTGAAAGCATAGTCGAACATGGCTTGCAGGTCGATCACGTCCCGCGGTGCCATCATAGCAAGGCCGGGTACCGCTCGTCCCCAGCAAACATCCAGGAGGCCATGGTGGGTCTCTCCGTCCTCTCCCACCAATCCGGCCCTGTCCACGGCCACGATGACGGGATGGCCCTGCATGGCAATGTCTTCGACGAGCTGGTCCATGGCTCTTTGGAGAAAAGTGGCATAGATCGTCGCCACCGGTCGGAGCCCCCCTGCGGCCAGGCCCGCGGCGAAAGTCAGGAGATGCCCTTCGGCGATGCCGACGTCGAAGAAGCGGTCGGGAAAATCGCGAGCAAAAGCGTTGAGCTTGCTTCCTTCCATCATGGCAGCCGTGAGAGCTACGACGCGGGGATCTGCGGCGGCTCTTTCTCTCAGAACGTCGCAGACGGCAGAACTCCAGCTGGGGAGAGGCGGTTCCTTAGGCAGCGAGGGGTCAGGCCTGCAAGAGATGCCGTGAAATTTCGTCGGATTTTCCTCGGCCGGCCTGTAACCGCGGCCCTTTTCCGTCAGGAAGTGGATCAGCACGGGTCTGTCGTAACGTCGGGCCAAGGCCAGAACCGTTTCGATATCCTCCAGGTCGTGCCCGTCGAAAGGGCCCCAGTAGCTGATGTCGAGTTCCTCGAAAAAGTTGGAAGGTTGGAGAACGGCCTTGACATGGTCCTTGACCCGGCCGAGAAAGGCTTCGATCCCCTCCCCTTTCGGCAGGTTGCGGCAGTGCTCCTTGATAAAGGCCTTGAGCCTGCGATAGCTGCTGTGGGAACGCATGCGAGCGAGACATTCGGCCAGTCCGCCCACCTTGCGGTTGATGGACCATTCATTGTCGTTGAGGATGATGATCAGTTTCGTGTCGGCTGATTTGACGTTGTTGAGGGCCTCAAGGGCCAGGCCGTTCAGCAATGCCCCATCGCCGATGAAAGCGACGACTTCATGGGATTCTCCCCTGATGTCGCGTGCCTTGGCGTAGCCCAATCCCGCCGAGAGAGACGTGCTGCTGTGTCCGACGTCGAAGTGGTCGAAAGGGCTTTCTCGATGTTTCGGGAAGCCGGAGATGCCCCCCCAGGTCCTTAGCGTGTTGAAGACGTCGTCACGGCCCGTGAGGATTTTATAGGCGTAGGCCTGATGGCCGACGTCGAAGATGATGCGGTCCTCGGCGGGATCGAAAAGGCGCAAAAGGCCCACGATGAGCTCGACGGCACCGAGCGAGGAGGCCAGATGGCCGCCTCGATCGAGGACAACATCGATGATCCGCTCTCTGAGTTCCCCACAGAGGGCCGAGGCCTCTTCGGGGGAGAAGGCTCTCAGGTCCCGGTAATCGCGGATGGCACCTAGAAGAGACATGGCCACTCCCCCGTCAGCGGCTGCGATCGCGCAGCCAAAGGGCCAAATCTCGCAGGTCGCCAGCCTCGTCGCCGAAAAGGCCCAGAGCCGAGACCGCCTTTTCCGTCTCCTCCTCGGCGGCTTGCCGTGCCCCTTCGATGCCGAGCAGCGCGGCGAAGGTCTTCTTTCCCTGGGCCTCGTCTTTGCCGACGGATTTGCCCAGTTCTCCCCTGTCGCCGATGACGTCGAGGATGTCGTCGACGATCTGGAAGGTCAGACCAAGATGGAGGCCGTAACGCTCCAAGGAGGCCAAAGGAGTTCCTTCGGCGCCGGCGATCAGAGCACCGCAGACAAGGGCGGCCTGAATGAGACGGGCTGTCTTGTCCGTGGCGATACGGCGGACAAAGTCCAGTCCCTCTCCCTGAGAGAGAGGATCGCTGTCGTAGACTTGACCTCCACAGACACCGGCCGGTCCGACAGCGGCGGCAAAATAGGCGAGGGCCTTGAGAACACGATGGTGGGGAAGATCATCGCGCTGAAGTTTTTCGGCGATCTCCTGAAAGGACCAGACGAGAAGCGAGTCGCCGGCCAAAAGGGCCATCCCCTCGCCGAAGACGACGTGATTCGTCGCTTTCCCTCTCCGCATGTCGTCGTTATCCATAGAGGGTAGGTCATCGTGAATGAGAGAGGCCGTATGGAGCATCTCCAGGGCAAGGGCCATGGGGCGAACGTTTTCGTCGCTTCCGCCGAAAAGGCGAGAACCCAAAAGGCACAAAAGCGGTCTCAGACGCTTGCCTCCGGCCAAAAGCGAGTAGCGCATCGACGCCAGAAGACGCTGCGGGAAACGTCCCTCTGCCTCGATGCAACACATCTCGAGCCAGTGATCGACGCGCCCCGCCTCGACCTTCAGCAGGGCGCTGATCCGGGCATCTCGTCTTTGCTTCAACGAAGCGACTCCCCTTCCTCCCCTTCCCAAGGAATCTCCTTGGGGTTCTCCTCAGCGGAGGTCGTCAGAACCGTAATTTTCTGTTCCGCCTCCGAGAGAAAACGTTGACATCGTCGTACCAGGGAAACGCCCCTTTCAAAATCGACAAGGGCCTCTTCCAGAGGAAGAGAGGACTCCTCCAGGCGCCGAACGATGTTCTTGAGATCTTCCAGATCATCGCTGAAACTCATTTCTGAAAGCCTCCTCTTCAGGCCCGTTGTCAGGGCCCCCCGACTATGTTACAATGCTTCCGCTTGTTGGGCTAGTTCAAGGAGGGATCTCCATGGCAAAAGTCTGTGAATGCTGCGGCCGAGGCCCCGCTACGGGCAACGCCGTCAGCCACTCCAACCGGCACACGCGCCGCCGTTGGTTGATCAATCTCAAGTCCGTCCGCGTGGATCTGGGAGGAGAGACGAGGAAGCTTTCCATTTGCACTCGCTGTCTCCGCTCCGGCAAGGTGAAGAGGGCTGTCTAGCAGCCCTCTTTTTTGGGGCTTTCCCAGGTCAGGTAGAGCCCAAGACGCCCCTCCCCGATCGATAGGTTCAGCTCCTCCGCGACAGGCTCGTTGCTGATCGCATAAGGACGGCAGAGAGCCAAGGAGGCCTTGGAAAGAGGCCACTTGACCCCTCCGATGGAGACATCCCGGCAGACCGGACATAGGGCCAGCAGGGATATTGCCGTTGGAGGGGTCTTCCATGCCAGGGAAAGCGTCTCCTCCCCTTCCAGGCAGACGAGGAATTCCCTTTCGTCGCCCATGCAGCGGACCCTGGCCCCCCAGTCCCAGGAGCCCACCAGAGAAAAGACGTTGCTGAAAAGGTGGTCGAAACGTCCCCCCCAACAGCCCGTCACCAAAGCCCCTCCCCTTTTTTCCTCCCCCAAGGTCTTCAGAGCGATTTGCAGATCGGTCAGGTCTTTCTCGACGGGATAGCGATCGATGGGAATGCCCCTGGCTCGTATCCGTTCCCATGAGGCGGCTTGAGCGCTGTCTCCGTCTCCGATGAGCCGTGTGGGCTCGACGGCGGCGTTCAGACAGGCTTCAAGGCCGCCATCGACGGCCCAGACGCTTCGACAGGCCGTCGCGGTCCTTAACCAAGCCTTGTCAGGCGAACGCCCTCCCGCCACAAGGACGATCTCGAGCGGGGAAAGATCGGCCGAAAAGGTCAACTCCAGGCCGGGAAGACAATAGAGCGACATGACTAGTGTTCCTCCAGACGAGAGAGAATTTCCTCGGCGAGATCCTCGTCGACGAGGATCTCGCGGGGCTTCGATCCCTCCTGGGGACCGACGATGCCCAGCGTCTCCATGGCGTCGACGAGACGGGCCGCCCGAGTGAACCCCACGCGGAGCTGCCGTTGAAGCCGGCTGGCCGAGGCAATGCCCGATTCCAGCACGGCGTTGACGGCCTGGCGGATCATCGGGTCTTCCAGCTGAGGATCGTCGACGAGTGACGAACTGTTGCTCTGATCGTCGATTTCGATGTGCTGCGGCTCGCCGAAGAGCTCGACGAGATAGGCGATGAGGGCCGATATTCTTCCCTCGTCGATCCAGGGCGATTGGATCCGCAGAGGCTTCGGATAGCGCGGGGAGAGAAAGAGCATATCCCCCCTGCCCAGCAACTTTTCGGCTCCGCCCACGTCCAGGATGGTTCGTGAGTCCGCCTGGGAGGGTAACGTAAAGGCGACGCGAGCCGGAATGTTGGCCTTGATGAGCCCGGTGATGACGTTGACGGAAGGACGCTGCGTCGCCACGATGAGGTGAATGCCTGTGGCACGAGCCATCTGAGCCAGACGGCAGATGTAGTCTTCCACCTCTTTTGGGGAGGTCATCATCAGATCGGCCAATTCGTCAACGACAATCACGATATGAGGAAAGCGGTCTTTAGGCAGTGCTTTCGCGTTATACCCAGCCAGGTTACGCACCCGGCTTCGGGCAAAAATCTCGTAACGCCGTTCCATCTCGCGCAGGGCCCAGGCCAGGGCGTGGACGGCCTTTTTGGCGTCGACGATGGGGGGCGTCAGCGTATGGGGCAGTTTCTCGTAAAAGCTCATCTCGACTCGTTTGGGGTCGACGAGGAGAAGACGAAGCTCTTCCGGTCGTCGCTTGCTGCAGAGCCCCAGGATGCAGCTATTGACAAAAACACTTTTTCCGGAGCCCGTCGTTCCCGCCACAAGCATGTGTGGCAAATCCTCCAGACCGATGACCAGAGGCGAACCGTCGACGCCCTGGCCGAGAGGCAAAGGGAGATCGGATTCCCCCTCCTCGAAGACGGGAGATTCGACGATGGAACGCAGCGAGACGGAGACCCGTTTGGGATTGGGGATCTCGATGCCCACGTAGGGTTTCCCAGGGATCGGCGCCTCGACGCGGAGGCTGGGAACGGCCAGAGCCACGGCAAGGTCATTGTTCAGGCTCGCCACGCGGCTCACCTTGATGCCAGGAGCGAGCTGAATGCGGAACTGAACGACGGTGGGGCCGATGACCTTCTCGGCCATCTCGGCCTCGATGCCGAACTCGGCCAGAGTCTGAATGATTCTCTCTCCCTGTCTCCGGATCAAGTCTTGATCAATGGGGTCGGTGAAGGGCTCCTGAGGGCCGAAAAAATCGAGAGGAGGCGGAAACTCTCCATTGCCCCTGATGGGAGTCACCTCATCCGAAGCCGCTTCCTTTCTGAAGAGTTCCTGCAAATGATCTTCCCCGTCGGGAATGTCTTCGGAAGGTCCTGCCGGCGGAGGAAAAGGCGAAAGCCTGGATGGCTTGACCGGCAGAGGGGACGAATCCGGGACATTCCCTTCGACGGGAGGAGGGGATTCAATCTCTTCGAGATGGCTCTTCCTGCGGACGACGGCTGCCGAAAAAACCTCGGCGCCCTCTTCCTCCTCGGAAGAGTCCGATTCATCGGAAGGGCCCGAGAGATCACAGAGAGGAAGCTTCGGCAACGTCTCTGTCCCCTGATCTCCGAAGGCGGAAACGTCAGCTTCGGGAGCGGGCAGGTCCTTTTCGGGGAATCTCTTTTTCACGGCGATGCCGATTCGGCCGAGTCGTTCCAGGAGGGGCTTGATCTTCTGGGGAAAATGACGGATCGCCAGCAGGACCGAAGGGCGGAAGAGGATCAGCGAGAGAAGCGCCGCAAGAAGCCCGACGAGGACAGTTCCTAGCGGACCGATATTACGGTACAGGAAAAAAGCGAGCCCACTGCCCCACATCCCGGGGCCGAGCCATCGATACGTCGGCGTTCCCGTAAGTCCCCGGAGTCCCAGGGCGAGGGAAGCTCCGGCGAAAAGCGTCACCGTGCCCAGAAATTCAAAGAAGGGGCGATCCATCTCCCGACGGAAAAGGCGCCCGAAGAGGAGGTAGCCGAAAAAGAAAAGAGGGATAAGGATGGAACCGCCCAGCTTCAACAGGAGAAACCCGGACAGGGCATATCCCAAATCGCCCGTCCAGGGAGTCAGGAGACTGGCCAGAAGGTAGAGATCGACGGTCAGAAGGACCAATGTGACGAGATCGGACAGCACAGAAGAAACCCCTTCGCCTTTCTGGCGGCGGGGAGAGGCCTTTTTCTGCTCTGTTACCTGTTTTTTCGCTTTGAAAAAGAACATTGTCACGTGTCGCTGCCTCCGACGACGAGACCTCCGATAAGAAGAGAAGGCTGCCCGTCGGTGACGGGAACGCTCTGTCCCCCCTTTCCGCAAAAGCCAGGCTCGAAATGGAGATCCGATCCCACGGCCCGGATATCACGAAGGGCTTCGGGACCGTTGCCGGTGAGAAGAGCGCCTCGGACGGGCTTTGACACGTTGCCTTTTTCGATGAGGTAGCCTTCCGTCACCTGAAAGACGAAATTGCCCGTCGTTGGATCGACCTCGCCGCCTCCCATCTTGACGACGAGAAGTCCCTTTTTGACCGAATCGATGAGAGTGGCTGGATCGTCTCGGCCGGGAAGGATGAACGTATTGGACATGCGGGGCTGGGGCAGGGAACGGTAGGATTGGCGACGCCCGTTTCCCGTTCGGGGGAGACCTCCCCGCCGGGAAGTCTGGATGTCTGTCAAAAACCCCTTCAGAACGCCGCCCTCAATGAGCGTGGTCCTCTCCGTTCGAAAGCCTTCGTCGTCGTAGCCGTAACTGCCGTAATGGCCGACAAGGGTGGGATCGTCGACGAGCGTCACCAGAGGGCTGGCCACAATCTCCCCGAGGGAATTGCGGTAAACGGAAAAATCCTTCTGAATGATGTCGGCCTCCAAGCCGTGTCCGCAGGCTTCGTGAATCATTGTCCCTCCGGCCTGTCCGGAGAGAACGACGGGCATGGTGCCTGCCGGACAGGCAGAGGCCTCCAGCATCAGAAGGGCACGACGGAGAGCCGAAAGAAGGACCTCCTCGGGGCGCAGTTCCCGGAGAAAGGCGTCAGGTTCCGTCTGAGCGGCTTGGACTTCGTGTCCCGTCTGTAAACTTCCCTCTTTCTCGACGATAACGTGAACGGTGAAGTTCCCGTAGCTTCGTTCGTCTTCGGAGAGAGCTCCTGAAGGTCCGAAAACGAGGATTTTTTTTCGGGAAAGGCTCAGACGGAGAGAAACCTGCCGGACAAGGGGACTCTCTCGGCGAGCAAGTCCGTCCATCTGGCGCAGGAAGTCGGCGTTGGGCGGCGTGATGGGCGGAAGTGGGGGGAGAATCGCCTCACGAGAGAGACTTCTTGCGGGAAAAGCCCGTTCGGCTCTTTCCGCAACGGCTCCCATGGCTGAAAAAGCCGTCGCCTCATCGTTGCCGGAAAAATGGGCGAAAAGAGAATTTTCGCCTTGCAGAAGGCGGAAAGAAAGTCCCTCGGCAGCGGAGGAACTGATCTCCTCTAGGGCACCGTCGTCGAACTGGAGGCTATGGGAGACGGCACTTTGGACGAAAAGATCGCCGTGATAGACATCGCCTTCGATGAGGCTGTCGAGAGCCTCCGAGAGGCGGGGGAAAAGTTCCATGGCAAAAACCTCCTGGACAAGGGATCTATCTTCTGCGCTGATTCCTCGGGGGAAAGGGAGCGACGAACCAGGGACGGATTTCGGGGGCGAAGCCCTCGGGGAGGAAAAGGGAGAACGTCGCCTCCCCTTGATAGCAGGCCAGCCATCCGCAGCCGGGCAGGATGAGGTCCTCTCCTCGGCGAAGCGCCACATGATGTTCCACCAGGGGGTAGGAGCCCCTTAAAGTGTCCAGGCAGGAAGGACAGGGGACGGAGAGAAGAGCGCCGGCATGGCGTTCCAGAAGCTCCTCTTCCCGACCGGCCTTGGTGCGATGGAGAGGAATTTCGGAAGAGGCGAAAGCCGTCACCTTCACCCATTCCCTATCGGCGCAATCGACGATGCGGCCATAGGCAAGACCTCCGAACATGAGCGACTGATCTCGATGGAGGATAAAGGTCTTGCGGCTCAGCTTGTGGCGGGAGACGAGCTGAGAGAGGCAGGAGGGGCAGAGCCTGGGGATCCAGAAATTGCCCAGGCGAAGACCGGGAGAGTCGATCAGAAGCCCCTCCTGGCCGACGGGGACATCGACGCAGCCCAAAGTCGTTCCCGGAAGGGGCGACAGGGCCAACTCCTTGCCCCTGCGGCTGATGCCCCGTATGAACGTGCTCTTGCCGGCGTTGGCAACGCCCAGGACGAGAAGGCGGTAAGAGCGTCCGAACAGCTGTGGCAGACGGGATCGCAAATCGAAAAGGGCCTTGCTGTCCAGAAGGGAGAGGGCCATCGAGCGCTCCCGGGGGAGGTCCCATTGTCGCGAGATCCAGGAAACGAGTTCTTTCCTATCCATCCAGCGATCGAAAAGATCGGCCTTGGTCACGACGGCGATGAAAGGCAGGTGGAGGGCCTTGGCCACATCGAGGGCACGACGGGAAAACTCCATCGCCGTCGGGTCGACGAGAAGGACGATGCCGGAAGCCCGAAGAGAGGCGGGACGAAGCTGAGCGATGACCGTCTCGTCGTTGAGAGGGGCCTTGGTGACTTGGCCGTAGTGGACGAGACGGAAACAACGCCGACAGACAGCTCCCGCCTTTTGTTCGGCCGACGAAGGCAGAAAGCCGGGCATGTCGGGATCATCGCTCTGAAAAGGCGAACCACAGGCGGGACAGGTGCCCTGCTTCAAATCGGTCAAAAAGAGAATCCTCCTCCGTCATAAACGAGATCGTTTATTTTTTCTGCGCTTGGAGATGTTCTTTGTAGGTCCTGGTGAAGATATGGCTGCCGTCGCCTTTGGCGACGAAAAACAGAAAATCGGACTCTGCGGGCTCAAGGGCCGCCCTCCAGGAGACGAGGCCGGGAAGGCAGATGGGGTGGGGCGGCAGGCCGGAATGAAGATAGGTATTGAAAGGAGAGTCGATTTTCAGGTCCTCGTGGCTGAGGCGAGCGAGGCGACGTCCCCGTTCCTTCCAGGCATAGACGACGGTTGCGCAGGACTGAAGGGCCATCTTCCGGTCAAGGCGATTCAGGAAAACAGAGGCGGCAAGAGAGCGCTCCGAATCAAGGCGGACCTCTTTTTCGACGATAGAAGCCAGAATCCCACGCCCCAGAACCTCCTGAGCCGAAAGCTCTCGGCCACCGAGCTTTTGCAGCCACAGTCTCGAGGCTTGACGAACGACCTGCTCGGCCTCGTCGAACCCGGGGACGACGTAATAGGTCTCGGGCAGCAGGAAAAGTATCCGGTCCTCAATGATTTCGGGTAGAAGTCCCTGCAGTTCCTGGGGAAAAAGAGCCTTCTTTTCGAGAGCCTCGCGATAAGGCCCCCACTCGTCTCCATCGGTTCCCGGAATCAACGTGACCCTGCGCAATTCCGGTTCCTCCGAACGGATCTGGCGCGCCACTTCCCAGGGGGAACCCCGTCGGATACGATAAAGTCCCGGTCTCAGGTTGCGATCAATGCCGAACTTGGTCATCCACCGGGCCAAAGCTCGTCCATCGTCGACGAACCCTTGGTGTTGCAACTCCACGGCGGCTTCGTAAGCCGTCACGCCCGAAGGAATCCGAGCCTCCTCAAGGGTGCCGTAACCGAGGGGAATCGAATTGACGAGTCGCGGGATTGCCGTTGTCAGCAGGAGGAGATAGAACCCCAGAGCAAAAAGAAAGGAAAAAAACGCAAAGGCCCTCTTCGCCATGACCCATCCTCCGCCAGTGAAATCTGCAAAGCAACAATGCCCCTCAAAGCCAAACTCATTATAGAGGCAAAGCGTGGCCAACGCCAGAAGGATTTGTCTGGCAGCCGAAGACGAAGGAAAAAAGGCAGGGAGGCTTCGCCTCCCTGCCGACGATGCTCGGAAAAAGGATCGAGAGAGGGCTCTCAGGCCAATTCGCCGATGGCCTCCTCGACGTCGCGGAGAACCGTTCCGTCGTTGACCAACTCCAGAGCCTGGCCAATGAGAGGATAAAGAAAAGCGTCTTCCTTCAGGAAGGGGATCACGCGGCGAATACTTTCGTGGGCCGCCGACGTTCCCCGACCCGGCTTGAGAGGGCGGGAGAAGTCGATGCCCTGTGCGGCTGCCATGAGTTCGATGGCAAGAGCTTTTTTTGCGTTCTCCAGAATGGTCTGTCCCTTCTTCGAGGCGTGGAAACCCATGGAGACGTGATCTTCCTGGTTCGCCGACGTCGGAATGGAGTCGACGGAGGCAGGGTGGGCCAGCACTTTGTTCTCGGAGACGACGGCGGCGGCAACGTATTGGGGGATCATGAACCCGCTGTTGACCCCGCTGTTTTCGATGAGGAAGGGAGGCAGACCGGAAAGTTTATGATCGACGAGGCGAGCCGTCCGCCGCTCGGAGATGCTGGCGATCTCGGCCATGGCGATGCCGAAGAAGTCCATGGCCAAGGCGATCGGCTGGCCGTGGAAATTCCCGCCGCTGATGACTTCCTCGTCGGAGGGGAAAATGATGGGGTTGTCGGTGACGGAGTTGATCTCGATCTCCAATTTCTGTTCCACGTAGTCGATGGCGTCGCGGCTGGCTCCGTGGACCTGAGGCATGCAGCGAAGCGAATAGGCGTCCTGGACCCGGTCTTTGCGGTACGTTTCGACGATGCGACTGGCCTCAATGAGACGACGAATGTTGGCGGCCACATCCCTCTGGCCTCTGTGAGGGCGCAAATCGTGTGTCCTGGCGTCGAAGGCGTAGGGAACGGCGTGTAGCGCCTCGACGGAGAGAGCGCCGGCGATATCGGCCAGTTTCAACGTTTCGCGCGCATCGTGAAGGGCCAAGAGGGCGACGCCCGTCAAGGCCGCCGTTCCGTTGTTCAAAGCCAGCCCTTCTTTGGGGCCAAGACGAATGGGCTCCAGACCGACCTCTTTCATGGCGGCGAGGGCTTCCATGCGCCTTCCCCTGTAAAAAACGTCGCCGAAGCCGAGAAGGGCCACAGCCAAGTGCGAAAGGGGGCAGAGGTCGCCGCTGGCCCCTACGGAACCCTGATCGGGAATGACAGGATGTATGCCTAGGTTAATGAAATTGACGAGCTGTGTCAAAGCCGGCAAACCAATTCCGGAAAAGCCCCGGATGAGAGTGTTGATCCGAAGAAGCATGATCGCCCTCACCGTCTCCTCGGGCAAAGGCGACCCCACTCCGCATGCGTGGCTCTTGAGGAGGTTCTCCTGAAGTTGCCGACTCTGATCGGGAGAGATGGTGACGGAGGCCAAATCGCCGAATCCCGTCGTGATGCCATAGATGACCCTTCCCGAGTCGACCCAGCGCCGGACCATCGATGATCCCCGTTCCACAAAACTCACGGCGGCAGGATCGAGAGAAACCTGATAGCCTCCGCGCGCCACGTTTACCACGTCCTGGACCGTAAGAGAATGACCGTTCAGTTTGAGAATGGACTGTTCCACGACCAGACCTCCTGGAATAGATAATTTGGAGCCGATGCCATCAACGAAGGCGAATGTCAGAGGGAGTGCCGCAGTGAAGGCACTTTCCCGATGCATCTAATTCCATAGCTACAACATCATACTCTCTTCGAACGACGATGTCATGTCCACAGTGAAGACAGATCGTCCTGCTTTCGCCAGGAAGGTTTCCCAAATAGACCCTTCGGAGCGATTCTGCAGCGATGGCGCCCAGATTTCGGAGCCTTTCCGGGGATGTCGGCGGCTCCCTCCAGAGGTGGCGCGGAAAGTATCGGGAAAGATGAAGGGGAATGGAGTCATCGAGGGAGGCCAACCAATGAACGAGTTTGCGGAAAGCGGCTTCATCGTCGGTCAGTCCTGGAACGACGAGATGGGTCACTTCGACATGAATGTTGTTTTCCCGAAGGGCCTCGACGAAACGTAGCGTACTCCTCAGTTCTCCTCCCAGCCGCCCGTAAACCTCCTCGGAGAAGGCCTTGACGTCGACGTTGGCGGCATTGACATGAGGTATGAGCAGATCTCTGGGGCCGGGAAGGATCTGGCCGTTCGTCACCAGAACAGTCGCCACCTGTTGTGCCCTCATTTCCCGGCAGGCTTCGAGGACGAACTCGTACCAGATGAGCGGTTCGTTATAGGTGAAGGCCACGGCATCGAGGTTGCGGCGACGGAGCTCATCGGCGATAGACTTGACGGCAAAGGGCTCGCCCGGAGGAAGGCCCGACCATTGGGAGAGGGCGTGATTCTGACAGAAAGGACAGGCAAGATTGCATCCCCCCGTGCCAAGGGAGAGAATCCTCGTTCCCGGCCTCCAGTGGTAGAGAGGCTTTTTCTCGACGGCGTCGACGGCCATGGCCAGGAGAACTTCGTCATTGAGGGAAACCAGACCGCCTCCGGTCTTGTGAAGGCGGACGCCGCAAAACCCCCTCTCTTCTTCTTCGAGGAGGCAGAGATGAGGACAGAGCAGGCAGCGGACAGCCCTTCCCTCTCGGCGCCACCAAAGGGCGGGTCTGGGAGAGAGGAGGCCGCTCATGACGTCTCAAAGAAGCGTCGCACGGTGAAACGGCGCACGGCAAAAGGAGCCTCAAGGGGAATGGCCGCCTTTTTTCTGGCAATGTCGATCTGATCGTCGACGGTTTCGACGCCCTCAAGGCCGGGAAGGAGAACCCCCCGTCGCTCCTGCCATTGGACGATAACACCCCACCGCTGGGGGTCGAGATCGGACCGGTCGAAAACAGGCTCAGAAGGCGATAGGACATCGACGGAGAGGTGAACGCCTGGAAGCTCGCTCCTGCGCATGGGAGGGAAACGAGGATCGCGGCAGGAGGCCGTAACGGCGTTGGCGATGATTTCCCCGCCGAGGGAGCCCTCCTGAGGCTCCAACGTTCCCATGCACCCTCGAAGGTGGCCCTCTTTATCCTTGATGGAAACGAAAGAGGCGGCGGGCGCCTCCCAGAGTTCGGAGAAGGGAAACTCCGCCTCGGCCTCTGACGGGGAGAGAAGGTCTCCGGTTTCGAGGAAAGATTCGATGGACCGCCGGGCCAGGAGCGTCGGGTAAGGGCCCGGGACGACGGAGGCCGTCAGATAGCCGACGCCGAAGGGCCATTCGTGAGAGTGGAGGGATACCTCCAGGCTACCCGTCAGCCCCAGAAAAAAGAGGAGCGAATTCAGCCCGCAGTGGCCGGCACCTCTAACCGTCTTGAGAGAGAGGGAGAGAAGCGGATCCGGAGAGGAGAGACGCAGGGCTTTCTCCGAGGCCTCCTCGAAAAGGATTCCTTCGGGACGAAAGCCGTAAGGTCCTTCTTCCAAGAGGCAGTGAGAGAGATCGCCGCTGGCGACGAGCCCCCATCGGCCTCCTCCTGGGAGGGTGCGGAGCCTTTTACCGGAGGCGTAGGCTTCCTCCGGTGAGAGACCCGCGGGGTTGGCGACGACGAAATTCGGGCGGGAGAGGAGGAGAGAGGGAAGCATGGCGAGGGGTACGAGACTGCCGTGATCGAGGGGAGAGAGGGTCCCCTCTCTGAAGAAAACGTCGGCCGTCGATTCCAGATGACGAGCGACGCGACGTGACTCTTCCGAAGAGCCTTGCAGCGAAAGGGCCACAGAGGGAGCGCCGAAAGAGGCCAAGCTGCCCTCGAAATGTCGGCTTCCATCGACAAGAAGCCCTTCGGCGTAACGGAAATGAGGGGAGAGGAGCAGGATCCAATCGACGGGCAGCGGTTCCAGCCGCTTTTGCAGACACTCAAAACCGAGCAGCGTCTTTTCGGCGCTGCGGCGATGACTTCCCCCCACTTGAGGAACCACCACCGGCGGATGGGGGGTGAAAAGAGCCCACGCCCACATGGCGCTCACCTGCCTCCAGAGCGAAGTCGTAATGTTGCGACATTCGCATTGTACCACGGAGGGGAGAAAAGGTATACGTGAAAATCAAAAAATAGCCATGGCGTCGCCGAAGGAGAAAAAGCGGTAGCCCTCTCGGACAGCCCGTTCGTAAGCCTCGAAGGTGCGATCGTAGCCCAGGAAGGCTGCAACCAACATCAGTAGCGTGCTTTTAGGCAGGTGAAAATTGGTGATCAGACCGTCGACGACCCTAAAGGGGTAGCCGGGGTAGATGAAAAGGCGGGTACTCCGCACTCCGGGAGAGAGTATTCCTTTGTCGTCGGCAGAGGATTCGAGCGTGCGGACCACTGTCGTTCCGACGGCGATGACGCGCCCTCCCCGTTTCCGCGTCCTTTCCACGGCCGCGACGGCCTCTGCAGAGAGGATGCAGAGTTCTTCGTGCATGGGGTGAAGGCGGATGTCCTTCTCTTTGACGGGCCGGAACGTGCCGAGACCGACATGGAGGGTGACGTAAGCCCTCTCGACGCCTCCGGATTCGATCCGATCGAGGAGGGATCGGGTGAAGTGGAGGCCCGCCGTCGGGGCGGCGGCCGATCCCTCCTCGGCGGCATAAACGGTCTGATAGCGCTCGTCCGGAGCCTGGCTATCGTGGATATAGGGAGGAAGAGGGATTTCGCCGTGACGATCGAGATAGTTACGGACAGATTCGGGGTCGGGACCGATAAAGCGGATTTCCCTCGTCCCCTCCTCTCTCGAGGCGTTTACGAGAACCTCTACCCCTTCGGCCAGAACAACCACCGTCCCGGGAGGGAGCCTTCTCCCAGGGCGAACGAGGGCCTCCCACTCGCGCCACTCTCCGTCGAGGGGTTTGAGGAGCAGCACTTCAACGGCTCCTCCTCCTCTTTTTTTGGTGCCTCGCAGCCGTGCTCGGATCACTTTGGTGTCGTTCAGAACGAGCAGATCGCCGGGACACAAAAGATCGGGAAGATCGCAGAAGAGACGGTCCTCAAGGGGAGAACCTTTTCTGTCGGCTACGAGGAGTCGCGAGTGATCTCTCGGCTCGACGGGATTTTGGGCGATCTGAGACGGCGGCAGTTCGAAGTGGTAGCTATCGGGATCGTAAAAATCGACCAATCAGACACCTCGTGTGCTAATAAATTTTCTTCAACGTTGTTCCAGGATAGTAGTGTCCCAGGATTTTTTCGGCCTTCCATCCCTTTTCTGCCATGACTTTGGCCCCCCATTGAGACATGCCCACGCCATGGCCCCATCCCCGCCCTTCGAAGGTAAAGGACCCCGAAGAGCGAGGGCTTGCGACGACGGGAGCCGTCGGTTTGGACCCCTTGCCTTTCGAGGAGCGGGCCAGAGCCTTGTCGACATAGGATTGTCGCGTCTCGGGATGAAGCAACATATCCATCAGCTCATCCTTCGTGAAAGCCCCCTCCTGCGTCAGCGTGATGATCAGGTTGGGATCGTCCCCATCGACGGCACGGTCCTTGGCCGGCGGGGAGAGAATGGGGAGAGGCGATCGGGGCGTTCCACCGTCCGAAGATCGCAGCTCGAAACAGGTGCTGCGGATGACTTTGGAATCGGCGGCCATGCGGAAGGCATGGCTCTTGACCGTCGCTTCTCCGGCGGTCCCTTGAACTCGGAGAGAGACGGCTCTTCCTCCTTGGTCGCGTTCGGCCACGGAAAGGCCCGTCACCTCTCCGACGTTCACTCCCATTTTGCGAAAAATAGCCGTCATTTGAGTGGCCGTCAAGGTCGTTGACCATGTTTCATGGGGCGATCGAGAGGGAAAGGGTTCCTGACGGACCACAAGGTAGGGACGGCTGCCGCCCCAGACATCGCGCACGTCGGCTGTCCATCCTCCAGAATCGGAGTGGTAGGGCGTCAGGGCCAAGTTCCCCTGCCAGGTGACAACCACACCTCGAGTCGCGTCAATGCCTCGATCCAGGGTCGGGTCTTCGGCATTGACGCCGCGATAGACCTGGGCGTTATGGCTGTCGTCGAAGTCGTATCCCTTGGTTCCGCTCTGGCCTGCGTGGGAAATGGCGTAGGTCCTCGCCACGATGGCCTGAGCTCGGATGGCCTCCATGGGCCAGGCGGGATTGATCTCCATCTTGAGAACGCCTCTCAGGTAGTCTTCGACGTCGATGACATTGACCACCACCCACCCTTGCGAGCCCTTTCGAACTTCCATTTTCCCCCTGTAGGGACGTCCGTTCCAGGAGAGGGGGGCCTTGGCGGAGACGGAGACGGGGCCGATCAGTTTTTTCCCCCCGACGGAAGCGGTCCCATCATCGTTGAAGGTCAGGACTGCCTTGGTGCCTCCCCCCATCGATTTGCCTTTGCCGTCGGAGAGCGTCATGGCCGCCGGCGACGTCAGGGTGCCACCGCTTTTGTCCCCGTCGATGCGGACCCGCACGGTCTGCGTCGCTCCTTCGGCGGAAAGGGGCAGAAGGGATAAAAGGAGAAACAGGGCCGACAGGAGATAGAGTCGCCGTTGCTTCACGAGGTCACGCTCCTTCATGGAGAATCTGGTGGTGTCATCGCAGCCAGCGCCCGATGATGTGGGCCGCAAGCGAGAGGACAAGGCTTACGAGAATCATGGAGGTCAAGGGGAAAAAGAAGCGGAAATTTCCTCGACGAAAGACCCAATCGCCGGGCAGATGTCCCAAGGGCAGAGAGAGGCGTGATGCCGCCACAAGGCAGGCGCCGCAGACCAGAAGGGCCAGGCCGAGCCCCATCACCAGACGCCCCAGGGCGGACACGTCAGGCCTCCTCCGGATCGTCGACGAGAACCAGCTGTTCTCCCCATCCCATGGGAGGGCGCAACCCGAGATACTGAAAAGCTCTCGTCGTTCCCCTTCGGCCTCGGGGAGTTCTTTCGAGAAAGCCCTTCTGAATCAGATAGGGCTCGTAAATATCCTCGATCGTCTGAGCTTCCTCGTTGAGGGCCGCTGCCAAAGTCGCCAGTCCAACGGGGCCTCCCCCGAAAAGACCGACGAGGGCCTTCAGGAGCCGACGATCCCCTTCGTCGAGCCCCAGTCCGTCGACGCCGAGCATGGAGAGGGCCTCGGAAGCCAAGGCGGCATCGACGACGGTCGCCCCGCGCACTTCAGCCACATCGCGAACGCGGCGCAGAAGGCGGAGAGCGACGCGGGGCGTCCCACGGGAACGGCCCGCGATCTCGAAAGCCGCCTCTTTGCAAAGATCCAGTTCGAAAAGGACGGAAGCCCGCATCAGAATATCCTGAAGGGACTCGGGGCCGTAAAGCTGCAGCTGCTCGACGATGCCGAAACGGGCTCGCAGCGGAGAGGTCAACAGCCCCAGACGTGTCGTGGCTCCGATAAGCGTAAACGGAGGAAGCTGAAGGCGAATGCTTCGGGCCAGGGGGCCCTTGCCGACGATGATATCCAAAGCATAATCCTCCATTGCAGGGTAGAGGACCTCCTCCACCGCGGGAGAAAGACGATGGATCTCATCGATGAAAAGCACATCGTTGGCCTGAACGTTGGAGAGGATGGCCGCCAAATCACCGGCCCGCTCCAGAGCCGGTCCCGACGTCAGACGAATCTGACTGCCCATTTCGTGAGAGATGATGCCAGCTAACGTCGTTTTTCCCAATCCGGGCGGGCCGTAAAAGAGGGTGTGGTCGAGAGGTTCTCCTCTCCGCTTCGCTGCCTGGATGAAGATAGAGAGCTTGGCGCTCATCTCCTCCTGGCCGACGAAGTCCTGAAGGTACTGAGGGCGGAGATGGAGCCCTTCGTCCTCTCTCTGAGAGACGGAAGTGACGATTCGATCTCTTTCGTCAGTCACGGGGCTTCACCTCAGCTCTTCCGAAGTTCGCGAAGCGATTCCTGAAGCAGAAGGGACTCCGTCATCTTTTCGGCTTCGATACGAAGCGAGGCCCGATTGAGGGCGACGGAAGCCTCCGATCGTCCGAAGCCGAGACCTAAAAGAGCCTCAAGCACGACGGAGACAACATCGGGATAGGGCGCTTCGCGACGACGGGAGCCCTCCTCTCCTGAGATGTCCTCGAAGTCGGCGAGTTTACCCTTCAACTCGAAACAGAGCCTCTCGGCCGTCTTTTTCCCGACGCCGGGCACGCGGGAAAGAAGGGCCACATCGCCGCTCTGAAGGGCACGCACGAAATCCTCCATCGTGAGCGATCGCAGCAGGGAGAGGGCAATTTTACCACCGATGCCTTTGACGGAGAGCAACGTGCGAAAAAGCTGTCGCTCACGTCCATCGGCAAAACCGAAGAGGATCGGCCCCGTCTCGGGAAGCTGAAGAACCACATCCATTTCGATCTCCTCGTCGACGCAGCAGCGCTCCTCGCAGCGACGGGAACAAAAAACCTCCAGCCCGAGGCCGTTGACGTCGACAATGACGGAATCGGCCTTTTCCAGGACACGGCCACGCAGACGTCTCAGCAAGAGAGGTCACCTCCATCGATTCGGCGGCCAAACTGCTCCATGGCCAAGGCAGCTATGGCTGCGGCCAGGGCATCGGCGGCATCATCGGGACGGGGACGTTCGTCAAGGCCGAGAAGGCGTTGAACCATCCCCTGAACCTGTCCCTTATCGGCTGAACCGTGGCCGCAGACGGCAAGCTTGACCTCACTGGGTTTGGGCTCGAAAAGGGGGAGACCTCTTCGGGCTCCGGCCAGAAGAATGACGCCCCGGGCTTGCCAGACCATGGCGGCTGTGGTGGTGTTACGCCCGAAAAAAAGACGTTCGACGGCGACGAAATGAGGGGAGCCCTCGTCAAGCAGCTCCCCCAGTCGCCGGTCGAGCAAGAGAAGACGTTCCGAAAGGGAGTGATCGGCGGGCGTCTCGATACAGCCGAAGGAGAGAGCCTTCAGGCTATTTCCCCTCTGAAGGACGAGGCCAAAGCCTATCCGCCCCAGTCCCGGATCGATGCCCAGGCAGCGACGATCCCTTTCCTCAAGCCTCAAGGCTCTCCATCACTTCGTCGGGAATATCGAAATTGGCCGTCACGTTCTGAACGTCGTCCAGATCCTCAAGAGCGTCAAGAAGCCGGAGAAGGCGGGAGGCCGTGCCCCTCTCGCTGACGGTCACCGTGTTCTTAGGCGTCATCTGGACATCGGACGAGGCGATATGATAGCCCGCTCCGGACAGAGTCTCGCGAACGGCGGAAAAGGCTGAGGGCGTGCAGTAGATTGAGAACGTTCCGTCGCCGTTGTTCTCCACGTCGTCTGCCCCGCCGTCAAGGGCATTCATCATGAGCTCGTCCTCATCGAGTCCTTCGCCGGAGACGACGATCACCCCACGACGTTCGAACATCCATGCCACACAGCCCGCCTCGCCGAGAGAACCTCCGTTGCGACTGAAAACGAAACGGACCTCGGAGCTGGTCCTGTTTTTGTTGTCCGTCAAGGACTCGACCAGGACGGCCACGCCGCCGGGGCCATAACCCTCGTAATAGAGCTCCTCATAATTTTCCCCGTCAAGGCCTCCAGAGCCCTTCTTGATGGCCCTGTCGATGGTCTCGTTGGTCATGTTGGCCTCTTTGGCCTTGTCGACGAATGTCTTGAGGCGAATATTCATGGCGAGGTCGGCGCCACCCTCTTTGGCGGCGACCATGATGGCCCGGACCAGCTTCTGGAAGGCAACGCCCTTCTTGGCGTCCTGTGCAGCCTTGCGATGTTTGATGTTTGCCCACTTCGAATGTCCCGACATGCCCCATCACTCCTCCGAAAGATCGCCTCCCGGCAAAAGACAGCGGGGAGGAAAACTTCTCTTGTGTTCAGATCGGATCTCTGCCTTCTTGACGAAGGCAAGAACTTCCGGTGTGGCCGTTCCAAAAGCGAGGTAGCGATCGAGAGCGTCGTAGGAAACGCCCATCTCCCCCTCGTCGGTCTGGCCCGGCCAGAGCCCTGCAGATGGAGGTTTGTTGATGATGCCCTCGGGGACACCCAGATAGCGGGCTATGGAGAGGACCTCTCCTTTAAGAAGATCGGCGAGGGGCAGAAGATCGGACCCCGAATCGCCATATTTGGTAAAATAGCCGACGGTCCACTCGACGCGATTGCTGGTTCCGCAGACGAGAAAGCCCCGAGGCTGGGCCACAGCGTAGAGAGTCGCCATTCGCAGCCGGGCCTTCACGTTTCCCAGAGAAAGGGGCGTCGCCCGCTTCTGATCCTCCGGCGGAAGGGACGTGCAAAGCTGATCGAAGGCAGGCCCCAAATCGATCCTCTCCGTCGGAATATCGAAGGTTTCGGCGAGTTGTCGCGCGTCTTTTTCGTCCCGAGGATCGCTGTGACAGGGCATAATGAGTCCCGCCATCGATGAACCGCAGACACGGCGGAGCAGTACGGCCAGAAGGGAAGAGTCGATGCCGCCGCTGAGTCCGAGCAAGGCCCCCTTGGCGCCGGCAGCGGCCAGATGCTCCTCGAGCCAAGACGTGATGCCCTTGACGAGTTCTTTCGGATTGCGGTAAAAATCATTCACGATTATCCCTCCCTTCTCCGACCCTAGCCTTCACTGACGCCGATAATTTTAGCACAGAGGCGTTGTCCCGTGTCCATCGTCGTCGCTCGGCAAAAAACACGGCTTCTGGCCCATGACGAAAAGAACGAACAGGAGGAGGCGGGAAAGCGACGTGACAACGGAAGATCGCATTCGACGTTTCAGTGTCTCCATACCAGAAGGCCTTCTTGGTGAATTTGATCAATGGATTTGTGAACAGGGGCTACCTAGCCGGTCGGAAGCCCTGCGCCGGTTGATTCGCGACGGCATAGCCCGGTCCAATTGGGAAGAGGAAAAAGGTACCCTTTGGGGCACGGTCACGGTTTATTTCGATCACCGCGGCGACGGCGCGACTCACCTCAATCAGCTCCAGCATGACCACGGCCACTCCATCATCTGTACGACCCATGTCCACGTCGACGCCGATCATTGTCTGGAGGTCCTCGTCCTCAACGGTTCCGTTCAGGACATCAAGGCGTTTCTCTTCGACCTCTCAAAAATAAAGGGCATCGAAAGCTCGATGCCCGTCGTTTCCGCGTCTGAAACGCTGGGCTGAGATCGACGATCTCAGCGAGTCAGAAGCTTCAGCCCGCAGCGGCACAGCCGGCAGGTCGACGAAGCGACGGTCCCTCCAGCAGGATCAACACCTTGCCCCTGCAGAAAGGACACTTTTCGGACTGTGTCTCCGATTCGAACTCTTTGCCGCACGAAGGACAACGATAACGACGTTTCCTCTCCTCCATTACCTTCACCATCCTTTCCCTGGCAAAGCAGAAACAACCCCCTGGGATTATACCCCCAGGGGGTTGTTTCTGTCACCGATTTCGGGGCTAGACGTTGCCGATCGTTGCAACCATGATGGCTTTGATGGTGTGCATACGATTTTCCGCCTCATCGAAAACGACGGAATGCTTGCTGCGGAAGACTTCATCCGTCACTTCCATATCCTTGAGGCCGTATTTCTCGAAAATTTCCCGACCGACGGAGGTGTTGAGGTCGTGGAAAGCGGGGAGACAGTGAAGGAAGAGGACGTCGGGATTTCCCGTCTTGGCCACCATCTCCATGTTGATCTGATAGGGATGAAGAAGCTTGATTCGCTCTTCGAAATGAGCCTCTTCCCCCATGGAGACCCAGACATCGGTGTAAAGGGCATCGGCCCCTTTGACGCCGTCGTCGATGCTCTCCGTGAGTTCGATCGTGGCTCCCGTTTCCTTGGCCAGCTCACGCATCTCGGCCACGAGCGATTCTGCGGGGAAGAGCTCTTTGGGGGCTACGGCCACGAAATGCATGCCCAGCTTGGCCGATCCGATCATGAGAGAATTGCCCATGTTGTTGCGGGCATCGCCCACATAGACGAGCTTCACCTGCCGCAGCGGTTTTGCCACGTGCTCGGAGAGGGTAAGCATGTCGGCCAGAATCTGAGTCGGATGGTAAAGGTCGGTGAGGCCGTTCCAAACGGGAACTCCGGAAAAGGCGGCCAGTTCCTCGACGGTTTCCTGCTTGAAGCCTCGGAACTCGATGCCGTCGTAAAAACGGCCCAATACCCTGGCCGTATCCTCGATGGATTCCTTCTTCCCCATCTGGCTGTTGCTCAGGAACGTGACCTGGGCACCCTCATCAAAGGCGGCGACCTCAAAGGCGCAACGGGTCCGCGTCGACGTCTTGTCGAAAATCAGGACGACGTTTTTCCCTTCAAGAAGATTTCCCCTCACTCCCGCAAGTTTCTTCGCCTTAAGCTCCCGAGAAAGATCGAGCAGATAATGAATTTCCTGAGGGGTAAAATCCTTTAATGTCAAAAAATGACGACCCTTGAGTGAAACAGGCATACTGATAGCCTCCTTAGAGTAGATATAGGAACGACAGAACGTGGAACCGCTGCGAAGGTCAATGATCGCGTAGCAGAGGCATGGACATGCAGCGAGGGCCCCCTCGACCTCGCCCCAGCTCCGCTCCCCGGACCTCAAGAACTTTGATCCCGTTTTCCCTGAGAACCCTGTTGGAAACGACGTTTCTTCGATAGGTGACCACATTGCCGGGGGCTATCGAGAGCGTGTTCGTGCCGTCGTTCCATTGATCTCGGGCGGCGGCGACAGGATCGCCGCCACCGGTCTCGATGAACCGAACGGCGTCAAGGTGAAGCGCTTCCCTGAAAGAGGCCCCAATATCATGGCTCTCCGTAAGGGAAAGAAGCTCTCCTTCGTCATCGTAAACCAGTTTCCAGATACGGATGGCCTCACTGACGCCGGGGAAAATGGTGAACGCATCGCGATCGACCATCGTAAACACCGTGTCCAGATGCATGTAGGAACGAGTCTTAGGGATGTCGACGGCAAGAAGAGTATGAACGCCGACGCGCTGTGCCAAGCGGCGACCGAGAATCTGAACGGCTCCGGCTGTCGTTCGCTGGCTGATGCCGATGGCGACGACGTCATCGGAAAGGACGAGGACATCGCCACCCTCCACGTTATAGGGGATCGCGTCGTTTTTGTTGTCCCCGAACAGAATCTTAAGGTCCTTGAAGTAAGGGTGATTCTCGTAGATATAGCGGGCATAAAGGGGTTCTCGACGACGGGCCTGAAAGTTCATGACACTAATGATGACGCCGTCTTTAATGAAAACGTGAGGGTCTCTCTGGAAATAGAGGTTGGGAAGAGGGCGGAAAAGGAAGGCCATGGGGTCCAGTACGTCGAGGACGAGGCTACGGCAGGGTCCGATCAGGGCGACGGCCTCCGCTTTCGTCAGCCCCGAGATGAGGACATCGGCCAGATCCGAGGGGGTGAAGTCCATCAGTTCTCTTTTAAGGGCCTGCCCCAGAGGGACGTCCAAGGCCTCCATGGCCAAGGTGTCGTCGAGTACCTGAGAGCGGATCGTCTCATCCCGCAAAACCTGGGCGAAGCTGTTGCGGAAATAGACGACCTCGACACCGTTATCGCGGAGCAGATCGGCAAAAGCGTCGTGCTCTTTCTGAGCCTCCTCGACCCAGAGAATGTCGTCGAACAGAAGCTCGTCCTTGTTGTCGATCGTCAGTCGCTCCAGCTCCCGTCCCGGCCTGTGGAGCATAACCCGTTTCAGCTTACCCACTTCCGAGGCAACGTAGAAGGCTCTCTCTCGCTCCTCCACTGTCTCCCCCCCATTCTCAATTAAGTGAACCGTCAAGGCTATGCAGTTAAGCTCAATGTCCCCGTTATACCACATTCGCAATGGAAGGCCAAGAGGAACGGCGAATATCGATAGAGGCAAAAGAAGGAGCAAGGCAGCTCTCGGGCACATCCGCCAAGGGAAGACGGATTTTATGTCCTTCGAGAGCTGCCGGGAGATCAAAAAGCGAAACTTTCAGAAAGAGGAAGGAGGGCGTTTCAGTTCATTGGGAGAGGTTCGCACGAAGGAGCTCCTTGATGAAAGGAGGCAGAACGAAAGAGGCCCGATGGATGTCAGAAGAGTAGTATTGCGTCCTGGCGGAGGGCGATCGCCGGATCGTCCGTGGGTCGGGTCCCAAGGAGCCGATGGAGTACGTCCAGCTTCCTGTAGGGTAAGTCGGCATGGCTCCCCAGCATAGGAACATGCGCGGAAAGACGGTTCCCATCTGGAGGAAGGCATGGGAGAGAAGGTCGCGGTTGACGAAAGGCGACTCCGTTTGAGCGACGACCATGCCTCCTTCTCGCAGAGCGGCGGCAACGTCGCGATAGAAGGGAGCTTCGAAAAGACCGACGGCAAAATCGACGGGATCGGTGCTGTCGACGATAATCGCATCAAAGGTGGCGGGATGGTCTTTGATGAACTTCAGGGCATCCATGGGGAGCACTTTTACGCGCTCATCCCTGAGTCCTTCACTGACGGCGGGGAAGAAATCCAGAGAGGCTTTAATCACCTCTTCGTCGATATCGACAAGGTAGATCTCTTCAACGCAATCATGCTTCACGATCTCTCGAACGCATCCTCCATCTCCCCCACCGACGACGAGAACCTTTCGCGGATCAGGATGGGATGACAAGAGGGGGTGAACCATCATCTCGTGATAAGTAAATTCATTTTGGTCTGTGAACATCAAAGCTCCGTCGAGAATAAGAGCACGGCCATATTCTTCCGTTTCGACGACAAGTAACTGCTGATAGTCTGTCTTTATGTTTTTTAATATAGAAGTAATTCTAAGCCCCAAGCGCATGGCGTTGGTCTGGTATTCAGTGAACCACAGATCGTTTTTGCGAATAGCTATAGGTTCAATCACATAAAACACCACCCTTGCATGGAATCGCATTTATTGCGTGAGGCAACGCCTCAGACCTTCTGCCGTGCAAGATCCAACAGAACTTCCTCGAAGGACTCCAGCGGAATTTCGCCAAGAGGTATGCCACGGCGGAAAAGGAGTAGTCCTCGAGGCGAGCCGGCGACACCGACATCGGCATGGCTGGCCTCTCGAGGCCCGTTGACCTCACAGCCCATGACGGCGACGGTCCATCCGTCAGGCAGCGAGGGCAGAAGCGGTTCCATCCGTCGGACAAGGCTTTCAACGTCGACGCGACGTCTTCCGCAGGTCGGACAGGAGATAAGATCGGCTCCGCGACAGCGGAGTCCCAGAGATCGGAGAAGGGCGTAACCGGCCTCGACTTCCTGACACGTCGGTCCGGTAAGGCTGACGCGCAGGGTGTCACCCACGCCTTGAGAGAGGATGAGCCCCAGCCCGACGGAACTTTTGACCAGACCGCGAAGGCCTGGTCCAGCCTCGGTGATCCCGATATGAAAGGGAAAATCATGGCGTGAAGCCAGATCCAGATTGGCTCGCAAGGTCTCATGAACCGACGAAGATTTGGCGGAGAGGATCAACGCCTCAAACCCCTCGTCGAGAAGTTGCTCCAGCTGTTCCTCGACGGCCGCCACGAGAGCCAAGGCCCTGTCTCCGGAGGCCCTGCGAAGCTGGTCGTTGTTGACAGAACCGCTGTTGGCGCCGATGCGGATCACCACGTCGGAATCACGTGCAGCCGAAACGACTTCGCGGAGGCCGTTACGGCCGCCCAAATTGCCGGGATTGATCCTGATGGCCCGACATCCGGCCTCGATGGCCAGGAGAGCCAGACGGTAATCGAAGTGGATATCGGCCATGAGGGGAATGGGGCTTGACGCGTTGAGTTTCTTCAGTCTGCCGAAATCCTCTCTTTGAGGAAAGGCGACCCTGGCCAATTCACATCCGACATTGACAAGGGCCATCAACTCTTCGTAAGCTTCGTCGCCGTCGCTCAGAGGGGAGACCAGCATACTTTCGACACGAACGGGCGCACCGCCACCGACGCGAAGGCCTCCTATCGAAACCGATCTTCGAGACATGCTCATCGCCTCCTGTCTTAAGGGGTTTTCGCCAGCTTCCACAGATCGCTCCATGTGACGAGAAGAATCAGGCCGATAAGAACGACGAAACCGGCAAGATGAATGGCATTCTCCCACTTGCTTGACATCTTGCGTCCCAGAATCATCTCGCCGAGGACAAAGACGATGCGGCCTCCGTCGAGAGCGGGAAAGGGAATGAGATTGAGAATGCCCAGATGGAGGTTGATTACGGCCAGGAAAGACAGGAAAGACCAGAATCCCTGCCGAACAGCCTCTCCTGCCATGCCGGCGATGCCCACCGGTCCCGTCATCGTGACATCGGTATGGCCGAAAATCCACGAGACGATCCCCCGAATAATATCGACGCCTAGATGCCACACGTAGCTGAAGGCCCGCAATAGAGCCTTGTGAAAAGGATACAGAATGACGGGAGGGCGAATCCCGAGAAGAGGAACGCCATGAGCCGCATCGACGGGAATCGAAGCGTGGATCGAAAACTGGCTTTCGCCGCGGCGAACATCGAGATCGATAGGGCCCTTCGCCGCTTCTTTCTGCAGAAGAGCAGACAAGGTGTTCCAGTTTTTCAAGGTTTCTCCGTTGATGGCAAGGATCTCGTCGCCCGCCTCAAGGCCGAGAGACTGGGCGGGGAAGCCCTCCATGAGAGATCCGATTTTCGTCGAATCAAGGTCGGCCACTCCCTTGCCCCAAAGCAGAAGGGCCGTGAGAAAAAAGGCCAGAAAAAGGTTGACTGACGCTCCCGAGGCGAGAACGATGAAACGCTGAAAGGGCGTCTTTAGAGGAAAGGTCCGTCGCTCGTCGACGATCTCTTCTCCCTCTCGCTCCTCCTCCATCCCAGCCAGACGGACAAAACCCCCGACGGGAAACAGGCGAAAGGACCAGAGCGTCTCCCCTTTTTTGCGTGAAAAAAGGGAGGGTCCCATGCCGAAAGCGAACTCGTGAACCTGGATATCACACCAGCGAGCGGCAAAATAATGACCACCTTCGTGAGCGATAACGCAGATGGCAATGACAAGCAGAAAAGAGAGAAGGCTAATCAGAGGAGATACCTCCTTTCAGCGCGAGAACCGCAGACGAAGGATCGAGCGTACTGGCGCGAACGGTCCAGAAGATCGAGGGCATCCTCAAGGGTGGAAGGCGTCTCGCCGCCTAAAGACGAGAGCGTCGCCTCGACGACATCGCCGATGGCCGTGAAAGTGATCAGGCCATTTAAAAAGGCGGCAACAGCCACTTCGTCGGCGCCGACCAGGACGATGGGAGCTCCACCCCCGCCAAGGGCGGCCTCTCGCGCCAGACGGAAACAGGGGAAACGGGAACCGTCAAGTTTTTCAAAAGAGAGATTCCACAGCCAGGGATCGGGAAGCGCCAGGGACTCTTCGAGGAGAAGCCTCTCGGGAAAAGCGAGGGCGGCAGCTGCAGAAAGGCGCATGTCCGGCTGAGAGACAAGGGCCTTGACGGCACCGTCGACGAAGGCGACAAAGCCATGAACAAGAGATTTCCGCTGGATGACGGCATCGACTTGAGCGAGGGGAAGAGAAAAGAGCCTCATGGCTTCGATGATTTCGATGCCCTTGTTCATCAACGTCGCGCTGTCGACGGTCACCTTGGCTCCCATGGACCAGACGGGATGGCTGAGGGCATCAGCTGGTGTAACTCGCTTCATCTCCTCAGGGGTAAAATCGAGGAAGGGTCCTCCGGAAGCTGTCAGCCATACCTTGGTGATCGATGAAAGGCTTTCTCCTCGGAGGCACTGCCAAAGGGCACTGTGCTCGCTGTCGAGAGGGCGGAGTTGATGGGGATGTCGGATGTGCGGCATGACCCACTGTCCCGCCACGACGAGGCTTTCCTTGTTGGCCAGAGAAACGTCCAGGGAGGCATCGAGAGCATCCAGAAGTGCCGGAATGGCCTCCGTTCCCGATGTGGCGAAAACGACATGGTCGAGAGGCACTTGTCCTAAGGCTTCACGAAGGGAGTCCGGCCCTGTCAAAAGATGAACGTCGGCTGGGAGATCAGGACAAATTCTCCCGGCAGCCTTCTCGTCGTAAAGGGCAACCAAAGCGGGCCTGAACTCGTAAACAAGAGGCAGAAGAGCTGAATCGTTGGAATGGGCGGCGAGAACTTCGACCTGGAAGCGCTCGGGAAAGCGACGGCAGACATCGAGAACCGATGATCCTACGCTACCTGTCGCCCCCATAAGAGCTAAGCGAATGACATCTTGTCTGGAATCCTTCATCAGAGCCATATCACCTCGAAAATCATAAAAGCAAGACTGGCATTCAAGAGGATGCTATCAAAACGGTCGAGCATGCCTCCATGTCCAGGGATCAAAGACCCTGTGTCTTTTATATGCGCCTCGCGCTTTAGTATGGATTCAGCCAAATCTCCAAGTTGTCCTGCTGTCCCGCAAAGTAAACCCAATAACAGCAGAGGCAGAGGGGGAAATTCCCATAAAAAAGCTAATATTCCAGAACACAATAGACTAGCAACAAGTCCTCCCAAAAAACCCTCCCAAGATTTATTTGGGCTGACAGACTGGCAAAAAGGCGTTTTACCCCATCTGGTTCCGATGAAATAGGCAAAAACGTCACAACTCCACGTACAAGCAAAAAGAGTAACCAATAAAAAAAGTCCCCACGGCTGATTTCTTAAAAGGATCATAAAAGTCCAAGGCAATACAATATAGACAATTCCAGACAACGTCGATCCCAAGTTGAAAATGGCATGACTATGTCCTGTTAATTGTCTACGAACTATTTCAATAAAAAGGGTAATAAAAGAAGATATGGCCAACATAGCCAACATCGCGCTAAGAGGGAAACCGCGATAAGCCATAATAGGAAAAAGCAACCCTATAGCTAACCCTATTCCTTTGGATACATGAGCTTTTGTGGCTAAAATAACATAGAATTCCCACAAGGACACCATCAGGGCAACCATGACTACTAAAAGCCACAATAAACCACCAAAAAACATTCCAGATAAAACCAGTGAGGCAAGAACAATGCCACTAATAGATCGTTTTATTGAGTTAACATTAATTAAATTATGTTCGGCCATATCGCCTGTCCCTCTCGTTATAGCTAACTAAGGCCTTATCTAATTCTTTTTCGTCAAAATCAGGCCACAGTTTATCTGTAAAATAAAATTCGCTGTAACTGGACTGCCAAATGAGAAAATTGCTCAACCTAAGTTCCCCGCTCGTTCGTATTATAAGATCTGGGTCTGGGACATCAGGTAAATAAAGAAAAGATCTGAAAATATTTTCGTTCAGAGGGAGAGCAATATCTGATGCGATATATTTTGAAACAGCATCAAGAATTTCTTGTCGACCTCCATAATTTAGACAAACAATCATGTCTATTTTGGTTCCCATGCGGGTAGATTCTTCTCCATTGCGTAAAATATCGAGAATTGAAGGAGATAGATCTTCAAGGCGACCAGAAAATCTCAATCTGACGCTTTCTTTTTTTAACTCATTTATTTTAATTTTAATAAAATATTTAAATAAACTCATGAGTCCCAAGACTTCAGTCTTAGGCCTTTTCCAATTCTCTGTCGAAAATGCGTATAAAGATATATACCTAATGCCCCTGTTACTCGCAGCTCTAACTATTTTTTCAACAGCCTGAACGCCATATTTATGACCAACAATACGAGGAAGACCTCGTTTTTGAGCCCATCGACCGTTACCGTCCATAATGATAGCTAAATGCACAGGCACACGAACGATGTCTTCACTCATTGGATATTGGTGATCCTCCTTTGCTTATTTCATCCCATTTGCGTTTTACATCTTGAATATCATTCCAAGTCAAATCCTTAGGGCTATTTTTTGCTCTAGATTGATTTCTCAATAGGTAGCTGGGATGGAATTGTGGCATCAATTCAACTCCGCGCCACTTAAACCATTTCCCTCGTAAGGCAGTTATTCCTTCAGAAGTTTTAAGCAACCATCTCGTTGGAGTATTGCCTAAAGTTATAATTATTTTTGGAGAAATTAAAGCTATTTGCGATTCAAGAAATGAATTACAGGCAACTATTTCGTCAACAGTTGGCACTCTGTTGTTGGGAGGTCTGCATTTTACTACATTAGTAATAAAAACATCTTTGCGATAGATTTTAGCTGCTTCTAGTATTTTAGTTAAAAGTTGACCAGCCTTGCCGACAAAAGCTTCTCCTTGAAGGTCCTCATCTGCGCCTGGTCCTTCTCCAATAATCATAAGCCCTGAATTAATTGACCCTTGACCAAAGACCGTTTTATTCCGTCCTTGGCAGAGGGGGCACGCCGTACACGCAGCTATTTTTTTGTTGATGATTGTTAATTCATTTTTTATATAAATTTCTTTTTTTTGACTATCATAGATATTGAAAGCTTGTTCCAAGGCCGCCACCGTCCCAACTACAGATCTAAGCCTGAAACAATAACGTCAACTGACTTGACTGTTAGCCCTGTGAAATACTCTAATCCTGTTTTTATTCTTTTTTGTAACAATTTGGAAATTTCAATAAAATTTCTTGATCCAATTTTAATGAATATCTCTATGGATATATGTATATTGTCGTCTTCATTTTTTATTTTGTTGGATTCAATAGATAAAACTTGGTCTGTATGAATAGCAATATAGTTGACTATTTGGTTTAAAGCTTCAGGATCTATCTTTAGATCTCCATAAAAAGTAAAAGGAGGCCTAACTATTGTTTTTTCTCCATCTTGAGGATAAAGCGGCTGCAAGAATACTCTAAATTTTCCAACCAACTGACCAGCGAAGTTTTTTCGAACTTGAACTTGTGAAACAGGTATCACATGTTGTTTTTTATCTCTCCTTTCTTTTTTTGCTTTTTTTATTTCAGATGCAGTGGCTACTTCTTGGATTGAAATATATTTTTCTGGATCAGGTAGATTTAACGTTTTTATTATCTTTAAAGCCATATCCTTGGACGTGGCTAGAAGCATAACTCGGCCACTTTGCTTTTCGAGGAAATTTTTGACTTGATTCTTGTGGTCTTTGTATTGAAACAAGGCTCTTCTGATTGCTTTTATCTGATTTTTTTCGGATTTAGCGCTTTTACCGCAAGCTATCCGGCCTCTATGTATAACAAGGCCATCATCAATGATAAAATCAACATCTAGATTTCGTGCGATAAGCTGAGCTCTTCTGCTCTTCCCCGTTCCAGCAGGTCCATGGAACACAATAAGACTAAGTTTGGGGTGATTTTTATCGTAAATATTGTTTATGGACTTATCTGACTCCAAGTCTCCTCAGTACCTTTCTAAGAGTCGCAACAAATCTCTCGTTTTCTTCTTTAAGGCCTACTGTGACTCTAATGTGATTGGACATGCCAAAATCAGAGCCGGGTCTAACGATAATCCCCTCTTTAAGAAGTGCATCGCATATCAGATCTGATTTTTCTATTTTTATAAGCATGAAGTTGGTATGTGTTTGGCTGACTTTTACGCCCATTTCTTTGAGAGCTTTTGTTGTCTTTTCTCGCTCTGATATTGTTTTTTCTCTAATATTAAGTATGTAATCCTGCTGATCCAACGCTACGACAGCTGCGGCTAATCCGGCTTGGGTTACGCTAAAAACCCTTCGTACTTTTGCATACGAATCTACAATAGGCTTGGGAGCAATGGCATAGCCAATTCGTAAACCAGCCAAACCATAAATTTTAGAAAAAGTTCGGAGAATAACAACAGTTCCCAGTTGGCGGAAAAGATCAACTCCATTTAAATAAAATGGATCTGAAACATATTCCGCGTAGGCCTCGTCAATAATTAACAATGTTTGTTTGCTCTCCAGTTGATTAGAAAGCTTAATAAGGTCATCTCTGGCTACAAAAAGGCCTGTGGGGTTATTGGGATTACATAAAACGACAGCTTTGGTTTTTGTGGTACAACTATCCGCCAACCCTTGAATGTTAGGCATAAGATCTTCGCCCAGGGGGACTTCAATACAAACAGCTCCTGCTGCAGTAGCTGAAAGGCGATAGAGAGAATAGGTCGGAACAGGAAAAACAACCTCATCGCCCTCATCGATTATCGCTTGAAAAAGAGAATACAGAACACCCTCGGTTCCCGTGCCGACCATGACTTCCGAAGGAGAAACGCCCCATTTTCTCGCAATAGCGCGCTTAAGGTGGTAAGCCGCGGGATCGGGATATCGTGAAACATCAAGAGCTGCGTTAAGAACCGCCTCCCTGACCGGTTCAGGCAGGGGCCAGGGATTTTCGTTCGAGGAGAGTCGAACGACGTTGTCAAGGCCCAACTCCCTTTGCACCTCTCCGATCGGCTTTCCCGGACGGTAGGCCTCTAGGTCCACGAGAGATTTTCGTGTCAATCGATCCAACCAGGCCAATCTTTTTTCCTCCTCACTGATGATTCGCGAAAGCTTCCGGCGTCTCGACGGGAAAGGATGCCTTCCCGTCGTCGTCAAGCACCGAGATCAGGCCGCCGATCTGTCTGATCTTTTCGACAAAAGCTTCATAGCCTCGCCACAGGTGGTGGACATCGCTGATGACCGTCGTTCCCCTGGCGGTCAGGCCAGCCAGGACCAGAGCCGCGCAGGCCCGCAGGTCCGTTCCCCGCACTTCGGCCCCATTGAGAATAGGCGTGCCCGTCACGATCGAGGTATTGCCCTGTAACTCAATTTTCGCTCCCATGCGTTTCAGCTCGCCGACGTGAAGAAAACGCGATTCGAAAACCGTTTCGTGAATGATGCCCGTTCCCTCTGCCAGGCAAAGGAGAACCATCATCTGGGGCTGCAAATCCGTAGGAAATCCGGGATAAGGCAGGGTTTTCAGCGTTACGCCGGAGAGAGGCCCGTCGGCGCGAACGGTCACGGACGATTCCCGGACCATGAGAGAAGCGCCCGCCTCTTCCAGTTTGGAAAGCAAGGCTTCCATATGTTCGGGAACGACATCCGTCACCGTGACCTCGCCCCCCGTCAGAGCTCCCGCGATGAGGAAGGTGGAGGCCTCCACTCTATCGGGGATGACGGTTATCGATCCCCCTTTGAGGCCATCGACTCCCTGAATGTGGATGGTTCCCGATCCGGCTCCTTCAATTGAAGCTCCCATAGCGACAAGGGCGTGAGCCAAATTGGTGATCTCCGGCTCACGAGCCGCATTCTCGAGGACCGTTTCTCCTTTCGCACAGGCTGCGGCCATAAGCAAATTCTCCGTGGCACCGACGGAGGGGAAATCGAGATAGATCCGACTTCCGCGCAAGCGCCCCGGTGCCGTGGCGTAAACGGCACCTCGACGTATCTCGAGGTTGGCCCCCATGCGCGCAAGTCCCTTCAGATGAAGGTCTATGGGACGGCTGCCGATCGAGCAGCCGCCAGGCAACGGGAGGATTGCGCGTCCTCTTCTGGCCAGAAGAGGACCCAGCACCAGAGAAGAGGCCCGCATCTTTCGGACCAGAACGTCGGGCGTCTCATAGCGCCCCAGATCGCCTCCGACCTTGACGGTCATTCTTCCGCCGACATGTTCGACGCTTGCCCCAAGGTGACGAAGGAGGTCGGCCATGATCGTCACGTCCTCGAGCCTGGGGACGCGATCGATCGACAAGGCTCCCTCCTGTAGAAGGAGAGCGGCGGCCATAACAGGTAGCGCTGCATTTTTTGCGCCCTGAGCTTTAACTACACCTGTGAGTTTAACTCCACCCTCGACACACAATCTATCACTCAAACATCTCACCCCTGATGCTCAGCGAAAAGCCGATGCATGATTATTTACAACTAAAATAGTTGATTGCATCTAAATTCCCAAAGCCACACCTAAAAACTTATATGCAGCCATATTGACTAAAAAATGAACTACAGACAAAATCAAAAGGACATAGCTCTGATTTAAGCCAAAATCCAAAAGTACATGGTGAAAATGGCCTCGATCGGGTGAAAACGGAGATCTTCCACGCAAGAGGCGACGACACATAGCAGACAAAGTATCCAGAACGGGAATGCCTCCCAATAAAACTAAAATAAAAACAAATTTAATACTTCCTAGAGAGAGAAAGGAAAAACAAAAATCATAAACGACTAAGGAAGAACATAAAAATCCAAGCAGAGTACTTCCTCCGTCGCCAAGAAAAGTATAAGCCCTTGGAAAATTCCATATTAAAATTCCGAAACACAATCCCAAAAGAGCCGACCACCATGGTCCGCCGCGATGTAAAAGCGATGCAAAAGAAGTTAAAGAAGCTAAAGATAGGGCTAAACCATTCATCCCGTCAATGAGATTAAACGCATTAGTCATGCCTGTTACCCAAAAAATTAATATGATTTTGACTAATAAATCTGTCTCAACCCGCCAAATCGAAACTGCAGCAGCTAGGAAATGAAAAATCAACCTAACTAGAGGTGGAACCGGCTTCATGTCGTCGACATATCCAATAACAAAAACAATTAGCGAAGCGGTAACTATTGGAGCAATATTGCGTCCTAAAATTCCAGCGAAGAGCGCCCAAAAAATAAATCCTGAACTTAAAACTAATCCAGCTCCCCGCGGTATTACCCCCTGATGAGATTTTCTCCCGCCAGGAGAGTCCAACATTCCGTATTGAGAGGCCAAACGAACGGAGAGAGGAGTTAATATGGAAGACCAAAAAAACAAAAATAATCCAGATATAAAATGATTATCTAGAATAAAATTCGACATAACTATTTTGTCCCAAATAATCTATCTCCGGCATCCCCAAGTCCGGGAACGATATAACCATGGTCATTGAGTTTTTCGTCAAGAGCGGCAACATAAATATCGATTTCCGGGTGAGATGCATGTACGCGCCTGACACCCTCTGGAGCTGCAATAAGGTTGACTAGAGATATTTTTTTACCGCCTTGCCGTTTCACAAGGTCAATAGCTGCTACAGCCGAGCCACCGGTTGCGAGCATGGGATCCAGGATAAAAATATCTCTTTCTTGTATGTCGTTGGGCAGCTTACAATAGTATTCGACAGGCTCCAACGTTTCAGGATCTCGGTAGAGGCCGACGTGGCCGACCTTGGCATTGGGAATCAGGCGCAGTATTCCTTCGACCATACCCAGCCCGGCACGCAGAACGGGCACAACAGCCAGTTTTTTACCCTGCAACGTCTTTCCCACCGTTCGGGTTATCGGCGTCTCCACATCAATAGGTTCAAGGGCCAAGGTTCTTGTCGTCTCATAGGCCATCAGGCCGGCTATTTCTTGGACAAGCTCTCGAAACTCCTTGACGCTGGTATTCTTGTCGCGAATGATGCTGACTTTATGCTGGACAAGAGGATGGTCGACGAGAATCAGTTTACCGTTATTTGTATTTGTTTCACAGGAGGTGTCCCTTTCCCCTTTTGAAAATTCCTTGTCCTTAATTTTGTCGAGCCTCTGATCGTGACGCCCGCCCTCGTAGGGCGTGTCCAGCCAAAGCGAGACGATTTCCCTTGCTAGAGTGGGTCCTAAAAGACGACCTCCAAGGGCGAGAACGTTCGTGTCGTTGTGAAGACGGCTCATCTTGGCCGTGTAGAGATCATTGCCGAGTACGGCGTAGACACCCGATCTTTTGTTTGCGGCAATGGACATACCGACGCCGCTTCCGCAGATGAGAATGCCGCGTTCGACCTTTTTCGAGGCGACGGATTCAGCAACCGCCCAAGCCACATCAGGATAGTCGATGCTCACATCCTCCGAATGGGCCCCGAAATCGGAGTAGGTCTCCCCCCGTTCCTTCAAGAAAGCCATGAGGTTCACCTTAAGGGCGTAGCCTGCATGATCCGAACCGATCGCTACGTGCATCTAATGAGGGCCTCCCATCTTCGTGAAAGTCGCCTTCTCCATGACGCCTATCATACCATTACAAGATAAAGCGGAGGCGCTTTTTCCCCTCAGGAAAGGCATTCCTCCGCTTCTGTTGGTGATCGCGATTCTCCGGAAGAGTCTACCCCGTCAGCTCATGAGCAGCGTGAGCATGGTGCCGGCGGCGACGGCCGTCCCGATGACGCCGGCCACGTTGGGGCCCATGGCGTGCATGAGGAGGAAGTTGCCGGGGTTCTCCTGCTGGCTCACTCTCTGGACGACGCGGGCCGCCATGGGGACGGCCGAGACGCCCGCCGCTCCGATCATGGGGTTGATCTTGCCGCCCGAGAAGATTTTCAGGGCCTGGCCGAAGAGGACGCCTCCGGCCGTGCTGCAGACGAAGGCCACCAGGCCCAGGACGATGATCTTCAGCGTCGCCGCCGTCAGGAAGGTCTCGGCCTCCATCGTCGCGCCCACCGTCAGGCCCAGGAAGATCGTCGTGGCGTTGAGAATCTCGTTCTGGGCCGCCAGGCTCAGGCGCTCCGTGACGCCGCACTCCCGCAGGAGGTTGCCGAACATGAGGATGCCGATGAGGGGCACCGACGCCGGCAGGATGAGGCCCGAGGCGATGGTGCAGACGATGGGGAAGAGGACCCGCTCCGTCTTGCTCACCGGACGGAGGTTGTCCATGCGGATGGCCCGGTCCGCCTTCGTCGTCAGGGCCTTGATGACCGGCGGCTGGATGAGCGGCACGAGGGACATGTAGCTGTAGGCCGCCACGGCAACCGCTCCCAGGATCTGCGGCGCCAGTTTCATCGTCAGGTAGATGCTCGTCGGGCCGTCGGCCCCTCCGATGATGGCGATGCTGGCCGCCTCTTTCACCGAGAAGCCCATCATCATGGCGCCGAAGAGGGCGATGAAGACGCCCAGCTGGGCCGCCGCCCCCAGGAGGAAGGTGATGGGGTTGGCCAGCAGGGGCGCGAAGTCCGTCAGGGCTCCGATCCCCATGAAGATGATGACGGGGTAGATTTCGTGCTGGGTCCCGAAGAAGACGTAGTAGAGAAAGCCCCCTTCGTCCATGATGCCCGACAGGGGCAGGTTGACGAGGACGCAGCCGAAGGCGATGGGCACGAGCAGGAGGGGCTCGAAGCCCTTGCCGATGGCCAGGTAGAGCAGGACGAGGCCGACGACGAGCATGACGAGATTGCCCGTCGTGAGGCCGGCGAATCCCGATTGGGAGAGGACGCTCGACAGTGATTCGATGTAGATTCCCATGGTCGTTCCTCCTTTGAGGCCCGAGGCCTAGCCGAGGACGACGAGGATGTCTCCGGAGTTGACGGAGCCGCCTTCTTTGACTCGGATTTCCTGGACGGTGCCCGCCGCGGAGGCGAGGATTTCGTTTTCCATTTTCATGGCTTCCAGGACGAGGAGCAGGTCTCCGGCGGCGACAACGGCTCCCGGAGCGACGGCGATTTTGAGGATTTTGCCCGGCATGGGCGCCGTGACGGTGGCGGCGCCGGCAGGGGCGGGGGCCGCCACAGGAGCGGCGACGGGGGCAGGGGCCGCCACGGGGGCGGCGGCGGGAGCGGCGGCTCTGGCAGGGGTCGGCGCGGCGGCGCCGCCCAGTTCTTCCACTTGGACGTCGTAGGCGGTTCCGTTGACGGTGATGCGGTAGTTGCGGGCCATTTCAGGTCCTCCCTTTGTCGTGTCGGTTTTTGCGGGGGGCGTTCCCCCGTTCGCTGCAGGCTCCTGTTCCTTTTCCGAGGCGGGCGTCACGGTCCCGGACGGGACGGGACGTTCGCCTTTTCCGTCTTTCCCATCGGCCGTCTTCGGCGGCGGGCCCGACAGGGCTCGGGCTCCCCGCCCGCCTATTCCCAGCCTTCGAGGTTGTCCAGGCGCGAGAGGCGTTTCCAGCCCGACGTGAGGCTGTCGGCCACGGCTACGGCGGGGCGGACGGAGCTGATGCGGAAGTTCTCGAGGCCGCCGGCGGCGATGGCCGCCGTGAGGACGGCGATGAGTTGGTCTCCCGCTTCCTGGGCCCTGACGACGGCCCTGGGCGCTTCCTTCGGCGACGACGACGTTTTCGACGCCTTCACCGCCTGAGCCTGGGCCTCTTTGGCCGCCTTGACGGCGTCGATCAGCCCGGCCAGGTGCTTGACTCCGATGAGCAGGAGCATGAGCGCCATCAGGACGAGGAAGACGACGCTGAAGGCGATGAGGGAGAGGACGACGGCCCCAAGCGGACCCTGAAAGTGATCGGAGAGATGTCCCATTTTCGGTCCCCTCTTTCCTAGTGGGGCATGATGGCGTGCTTGCGCTTCGGCCTCAGTTCACGCTTGCTTTCGCTTACGGTGAGGGCACGATGCAGTTCGAGGCGCGTCTCTTCCGGCAGGATGACCCGGTCGACGAAGCCCCGCGAGGCCGCCTGGTAGGGGTTGGCGAAGGCCTCTTTGTAGCTTTCGATTTTCTCCGCCCGCGTCGCGGCGGGGTCGCCCGATTCTTTGATTTCCCGGGCGAAGATGATGTTGGCCGCCCCTTCGGCTCCCATGACGGCGATTTCCGCCTGGGGCCAGGCCAGGACGACGTCCGCTCCGAGGTCTTTGCTGCACATGCCCAGGTAGCTCCCGCCGTAGGCTTTCCTGAGGACGAGGGTGATTTTGGGGACCGTGGCCTCGCTGTAGGCGTAGAGGAGTTTCGCCCCGTGGCGGATGATGCCTCCCGTTTCCTGCGCCAGGCCCGGCAGGTAGCCCGGAACGTCTTCGAAGGTGACGATGGGGATGTTGTAGGCGTCGCAGATGCGGATGTGGCGGCTCGCCTTGTCCGAGGCGTCGATGTCGAGGCATCCCGCCATGTGTTTGGCCTGGTTGGCGATGATGCCGATGACTTTGCCCCCGACGCGGCCGAAGCCGGTGACGATGTTCTGCGCCCAGTAGGGCTGGATCTCGAAGAAGTCCCCGTCGTCGACGACTTTGACGATGACGTCCCGCACGTCGTAGCCCCTGTTGGGGTTGGTCGGCACGGCTCCTCTCAGCTCCGGGACGGTGCGGCAGACGTCGTCTTCCGTCTCTTTGTGGGGCGCCTCTTCCATGTTGTTGCTCGGCAGGTAGGAGAGCAGTTTGCGGACCTGGGCCCAGCATTCCCCTTCGTCGGCGGCGAAGAGTTGGGCCACTCCCGAGACGCGGTTGTGCGTCATGGCCCCGCCGATCTGTTCGCTCGTCACTTCTTCTCCCGTCACCGATTTGATGACGGCAGGGCCCGTGATGTGCATGATGCCGATCTTGTCCACCATGAGGGTGAAGTCCGTCAGAGCCGGGCTGTAGACGGCACCGCCCGCGCAGGGACCGGCGATGACCGAGATCTGCGGCACGACCCCGCTGGCTTTGACGTTGCGGAAGAAGATGTTCCCGTAGCCCGAGAGGGCGTCGACGGCCTCCTGGATGCGCGCTCCGCCCGAGTCGTTGATTCCCACGACGGGCACTCCGTTCTGCAGCGCCATGTCCATGACTTTGCAGATTTTCTTGGCGTGCATCTCGCCCAGAGATCCGCCCAGGACGGTGAAGTCCTGGCTGTAGACGTAGACGAGGCGGCCCTCTATGGTCCCGTGGCCCGTCACCACTCCGTCTCCTTCGTAGAGCTTCTTCTCCAGACCGAAGTTGACGCAGCGGTGCGTCACGAATTCGTCGATCTCGACGAAACTCCCCTCGTCCAGCAGCGACGCGATACGCTCTCGGGCCGTCATCTTTCCCTTTTCCTTCTGCTTCTCGACGGCCTTCGCTCCGCCTCCCTGGGCGGCCTTCTCCCTGCGCGACAACAGCGCCTCGCAGAGCTGGTCGATCGTCTTTTCCGACATGCTTCCTTACCTCCTCGGATGATGTCCTCTCCGTCAGGCCTCTCGACTGAAAACCCTGTCAAGAAGTTCTCCGGCAACTGAGTAGGGATCAAGAGTTCTTTCCGCGAGACCGTTGAGCAGTTCCACGGTTTTCCTCTCATTCCAGGAGTTCTCGACAACGCGGGAAATCTCGCGTCGCATGATCTCCTCCACTTCCAATTCGAGGCGGCGCCACTTGCGTTTCCGCCCTTCCTCTGTTTTCTGCAGGTAGCTCCGATGCTCGGCGAGGGCGATAACGGCATCTCCAACGCCCTCCCCCTTTTCGGCCATGGTCTTGTGGATGGGAGGACGCCAGCTCCGTTCGCCCATGAGATCCAACATGACGTTGACTTCTCGGACGATCTTATCGGCCCCATCTCGATCGGCCTTGTTGACCACGAAGACATCGGCGATTTCCATGATGCCCGCCTTCATGATCTGGATGTCGTCCCCCATGCCTGGAACCAGGACGAGGCAGACCGTGTCGGCAATTTTCACGATGTCGACTTCCGACTGGCCGACGCCGACGGTTTCGATGAGGACGACGTCTTTTCCGCAGGCGTCTAGAATCAAAGCCGCCTCGTAGGTGGCGTGACTGAGGCCTCCCAGGGAGCCTCTGGAACCCATGCTGCGGATGAAGACATCGGGGTCGAGGGCGTGGCTCTGCATTCGAAGGCGGTCACCAAGAATCGCTCCGCCCGTGAAAGGACTCGAAGGGTCGACGGCGACGACGCCGACGGATTTCCCCCGCTCCTTGAATTCCCTGATGATCTTATCCACAAGAGTCGATTTCCCTGCCCCGGGGCTACCTGTGATGCCGATGAAATGAGCCCTTCCCGAGCGGGGATAAATAGTCTTCATGATATTTTCCGCGTAAGGAGAGTCGCTCTCAACAATGCTGATGAGTCTTGCAATGGAGCGAGGATCTCCATCAAGCGCTTTCCTGATGAGCTGTTCCACCTTAGAAGGCCCCCCTCATGACGGCAAGACCGATCCGTTTCGGTCCTTCGCTTCGGACATCGATTTCCTTTTGAACCATCGGTATCATAGGGGTACTCCCCTGCAGGGTCAAATCGTATATAAAGAGCGATGTTAGTCCGAAAAAAACAATTATTACATTCACTATTCTCTAGCGGAACCCCAAAGAGGTAGCCAGTTTCTGCCGAAAAAAACTCCTGCGTCAAGATAAAGGGCGAAAAGACTTGCAGAAAGTCGCCCCTCGGGAAGGAGATTCCTTTGTAAAGGAATCTGGACATTGATAATGCGTTCTTCCTGTTTCACGAAGCCCTTGATTTCCTCGTAGAAGAGCAGCTGTCCTCCCGTTCCTTCGACAAGGCGCATCTGAACCGCCGTCGGAACCTGACGTGCCCAGAGGTGAATCGGGATGCCTCTGAAAAGGCAGTAGCCTAAAAGGAGTCGGGCCTCGTCCTCCCTCAGCTCCAGGTTGTCATCGAGCACGAGACCTGAGGGGCGTCGCTCAGCCAGATCTCGCAGGAGAAGGGCAGACGATAAAGTCCCCCTCTCGACGAGCATGGAGGGCAAGTCGGAGGGCAGATCGCTTTCCTCTGTTATCAGAAGGGGCAGCTCCTCCTTTATCCGCTCCTGCAGCGGGCTGATCCGCGGTTGAAGAGCCTTGTCCAGCCATGCGGCACTGATGGAAGGAGCCATCGCGGAGATCAGGTGGGCCTGTGGCCCAAAAGGTTCGATTTGCAGGTGCAAAACGGGCAGGTCTCCCTGGTTTTGGACGGAGAGGGGGCCCGAGACGAGAAAAAGGGGCCACGTGGCATTGAACCGAGGGGACCATCGGACGATTTTCCTTCCGTCGAAGGAGAGAGCCTGAAAAGATGTCCGTTCTCCGAACAGGGCCCACAGTTCTCGTGACGGAGGTTCGGCTACGAGAGTTTCAACCGTTTTTCCCTGGAGGAGGTCACAGATAAGGACTTCGCCGGTGCTTGTAAGGACGGCTGCCCGGCTGGGACCTCCGAGGAGAAGCACATCGAGAGGAGAGTCGACGGCAAGAGTCGTTAGAAGGCGGAGAGAGGGAAGTTCCAAAAGATGGAGGCATTGATTGCCTCTGTCGACAACGGCCAGATAGGGTCCCCATGCCGAGAGGGCAAGTGGGTCGAAAAGCGCCCTCTCTTTGGATAAAGGAGGGAACCACTCCTTCTCGATGGATCCCGACGAGGGGCGATAAAGCAGAATCCGCCGTTCCCCCCAGTCCGCCAGGACCAGAAGGTCGACGGCAGCGGGAACGGCGTCGGAGGGGGCGACGAGGGGAATCGCGCCGGAAGAGGCCAAGGCGAGTGTCTCCGACGCCAAGTCACCGCGATAAAGATTACCTTTGTCGTCGAGGACAAGGAAGACGTCGTTTCCCAGCGGGAGAACGGCTCGAGGCGAATGAGGAAGGGAGTAACGCCGCACTTGCGGCGTGTTTTCTCCCAGAGGAGAAAGCACGTAGACCTTTTTTTTAGGTGGATCGGAGAGATAAAGGTGGCCGAAGGCGAGAACGGGCTGATGCGGAGCCTCCATGGCGGGGATGCGCCAAGGGGAAAGGCCGAAAGCCAAGGGCAGCGTCGTCTGGAGACGCAAGTAGGCATCAGGCCAAAACCGGCCGAAGATAAGGCGATCGATGGCCTCTTCCTCCAGCATCGTCTGGGCCTGGATCCTTTCGGCAACTTCATCGCCGGCCTGAACTTCCAGGAAGGAGGAAAGTTGTTCCCGAGCCTTCTCCATCCGCCCCTGGCGACGATAGGCTAGGGCACGCAAGAGGTAGGCATCGATGAGATACGTATTCTTTTGCAAGGCTTCGTCGAGGAGGGAGAAAACCTGTTCATCGTTACCTTGGAGGTAAGCCGTGCCCGCTTCTACGAGAAAGCGGGCGGCACCGACCCGATCGGCCACGGGAAGCGTCACGGCCAAGGCGGGAGTGACGCAGGCGAAAAAGACGGCGCAACAGAGCGAGCGAAGGATGAAAGAATTTTTCATCGATGGAGGATGTCTATCCCGGCAAAGGCGTAGAAGGCGAAGGTGATCGCCGCCGCGAGCAGAAAGCCGAGGAGAGCACGAAGGTAGACGACCCACGCCTTGCCGCCGGGCCATCGCCCGGAGGTAACGTTATTGACGACCCTGGCGATAAAGAGGGAGACCAGGAATAGAGCCAAAGCGATGAGAGCCTGCACGTTCGGGGCTGGCACAAAGACACCTCCCTAGGCATGCCCGGGGGAGAGGGCATCGTGCCACAAGAATAACATAAAGGAAGGCGACTCCGAGGGAAAGGGGAACGTCTCCGACGAAGAGCGACGATTCAGACGATTTTCAGGGCTTCCTCGGTGGAGCCTAATTGAATACGTCGCAAGACCTCGACGGCCACCTCCAGGGCTCTCTTCCCGTCGGCGATCGAGACGAGAGGTTTGCGTCCGTCGTGAACGCAAGAGATGAAATGCTGAAGTTCCAGTTTGAGAGGTTCCCCCTTGGGGAAGACGGGGTGTTCAATCACTTCCAGCATTCCTGTGCTTCGATCCTGGACACAGCGGTGGATGGAGACGTCTTGCGTGGCATAGTCGACGGTGACGAAGCGCTCCCGTTCCATGATCTCCAACTGCCTCAGCCGACGTTCCGAAACGCGGCTGACGAGGATGTCAGCCAACGTTCCGTCTTCAAAGTTGAGCTGGGCCAAGGCGATGTCCTCGTGACATCCCATGATGGAACGTCCCGAGGCCGTTATGCTGACAAGAGGCGCTGAGACAAGCGAGAGGATAATGTCGATGTCGTGAATCATCAGATCGAGGACGACACCGACATCGGCGATGCGCGATGAGAAAGGGCCAAGCCTCCGCGATTGCAACATCAGCGGTTCCTTGACGGTGTTGCGGACGTACTGAACGGCACTGTTGAAGCGCTCGATGTGACCGACCTGAAGGACGAGTCCCTCTCTCTCGGCCAGACGGAGAAGATTTTCAGCCTGTTCCACGGTCGTTGTCACCGGTTTTTCGACGAGAACGTGAACGCCTCGCTTCAGGGCACGACAGGCCATGTCGTAGTGATCGCAAGTGGGAACGACGATGCTGACGGCATCCAAGTCGCATCGCTCGAAGAAGAGATCGACGTCGGAAAAGCTGGGAACTCCCAGGCTTTCGCCTACGGAAGCGGCCCGCTCGTCGTCGATATCGACGATACCCACGAGACGGGCACCCAGGATCTCCGTATAGACCCGGGCGTGATGATGTCCCAGATGCCCCACGCCTATAACGCCTACCCGTACAGGATCCATAACGATCACTCCTTATCGGGGAAAGAGCAGCCCCTGTGGCCCTCCTTTATAGTCTCACCGATCCCGGAGAAAAGTGGACTCGCCTCCCTGAAGATGGAAAAGAAGATCCATCCTCTCGTCTCTGTCACCTCGGCGAAAGGAGCAAAAAAGATCACGGTGACAGGAGGTGCACCAGGGGGCGAGAAAAACCCGATTTTCATCAAGACCGAAACGAAGAAGAGACTGAAACAGGTGGCCTCCTATGTCGAAGCGGACCGTCTCCGATCCGGGAAAGACTCTGTCGGAGCCGAAGCAGGCCAAACCTTTTTGTGTCCATGAATCGTCTCGTCGTCTGTCGAAGCAGCAGGGACCGATTCCCGGTCCTATCCAGGCTCTTTCAACGTTCTCTGGGCCAAGCCCTTTTGCGCGGAGAAACGAGAAGGCCTTTTCGACGATCCCCAGCACCGTTCCCTTGAATCCGCAATGGAGCCCGAGAATCCAGAGACAGGGGCCGCCGCCGGAGAGGACAACGGGAAAACAATCGGCGAAACGCAGCCGGACATCGATTCCCACGGTGGATAAAAAAACGCCGTCGGCCTCGGGACGACAGGGAAAAAGCGGCGCCGAGGCGGCGTCGAGGATTTTCGTGCCGTGAACCTGCAAGGGCCATAGGAGAGGTCCCTCGGAGAGGGAGAAGGTCTTTGGGAGAGGGAGGTTCCGAGAGGGAAGAAGGAGGCGTGCCTTTAAAAAACCGTCCTCCGTGCGATATTCCAGCTCTGGCGCGGAGAGATCTTCCTTCAGGACAAATCCCTCCATCAGGCAGCCCTAAGCAGGGAGCGCAGGGCCCCGACGAGGTAGAGACTGCCCGTACAAAGGAGCAGGTCACTCCCCTCTACGGCTAGAGAGAAGGCCCGATCGAGGCGGGGTTCGCAGAGGAAGTTCGTCAGGCCAACGGACGCGGCTGCCTCGGCCAGAGCCGCCACGGAGGCCCCGCGGGAGAGATTCGGCACTTCGGTGAAGACGACATCCCACCGTCCTTCGCGAAAGAGGGCCAGCTCAGAGCGGAAATCCTTGTCGGCCATGGCGGCAAAAAGAGCCCGTCGTCTCCTTTCCTCCCCCCAAATATCCGAGACGGAGCGAAGTGTCGCTGTCAATCCGTGAGGGTTGTGGCCTCCGTCAAGGATGACGATCGGCTCCCGGGAGAGAATTTCCATCCGACCGGGCCAAAAGGTTCTGCTCAGTCCTCGAGCCAGGGTTTCTTCGTCAAGAAGGGAGGGAAAAAAAGCCTTGAGGAAATGAGCACCGCAAAGGGCCATGGCAGCGTTCGTAGCCTGATGGCGCCCCAGGAGAGGAGAAAAGAAATCTCTGGGTCCGTCGGAGAGATCCAGGCGAAAGGCGGTGCCCCTATCGGTGCAGCGAATACCGAAAAGGGGCCACTGAGAAAGCAGGAAGCCTCGAGCACCGCTTGCCTGAGCCCGTCGGAGGAAACGCTCCTCCAGGTGCGTGTCGCCGCCGGCGAAAAGAGCCGTCACTCCAGGACGTAAGACGGCAAATTTTTCCTCCGCGATCGCTTCAATCGTCTTGCCTAAGTAGTCGCCGTGATCGTCGGCAATAGGCGTCACCAGAGTCAGAACGACACGAGGCAGGAGGTTCGTCGCGTCAAGGCGGCCTCCCATGCCTGCCTCGAAAACGGCGAGACGGCACCCGCTCTCTCTCAGAAGCCAGAAGGCCAAGGCCGTCAGCAGCTCAAAAAGGGTGGGAGGATCGATCCGGAGAAGAGGATCACTGTCGAGGGCACGAAGAACGACGTCGCTTCCCCGTTCCCAGAGGGAGAGGGGAAGTTCCTCTCCGTCCAGACGGAGACGTTCTCCGAGGCTCTCGAGGTGAGGGCTGGTATACAGACCGACTCGAAGCCCTGCCTCGTCGAGGATCGAGGCCAGGGAAGAGGCCGTCGAGCCCTTGCCGTTGGTCCCGACGATGTGAACGGCCTGGAAAGTTCTCTCCGGATGGTCCAGACAAGAACAGAGGCGAGCCAGTCGGGACAGGCCCGGGCGAGTGCCCGGGCTTGCCTCGGCCTGGAGACGTTTCTCAAGAGAGGCAAAAGCCTCCCGTTCAGACAGGCCCATCAACGTCAGGAGCGACTGAGACTCTCGATATTTTCTCTGTAACGCCGAAGGAGTTTCTCCGCTTCGGCAAGACGGGAACGCTCCTCATCGACGACTTCCTGTGGAGCTCGGGCGAGAAATTTTTCGTTTTCCAACTTTCCCCGGCTCCGATCCATGTCTTTGTGGACTTTCTCGATCTCCTGGCCTAAACGGGCAATTTCACTTTCGACATCGAGCAGGCCTTCCGCTTCGAGGTAAATCTCGCCGAAGGGAAGGACCGCCGAGAGTGACCGCGCCGGCCGTCCCGCCTCGGGGCAGCGGAAGACGACCGTCTCGACGCGGGCCAAAAGGGCCAGCAGATCGGCATTTTCCTGGAACAGGCGTCTCCGGCTCTCTTCGTGAAGGGAGATAAGGACGCGGGGAACCGTCTGCGTCGGAGGCAAACCTGCCTCGGCCCGGAGGTTTCGGACGCTGCGCAGGGCTTCCTGCAGGAGGGCCATGTCGGAGAGGGCTCCTTCGTCGACGGAGCCGGCGCTCTCCGGCCAGGGTTCCAGATCAAGAGCCTTGGCGCCGAAACCGAAACCCTGCCACAGTTCATCCGTCACGAAAGGAACGATGGGATGGAGGAGACGAAGGACGACATGAAAGATACGGCGCAGCACGAGACGGCTGCTGGCCTGTCTCGCCGGCCCCTCGTCGCCTCGGAGAGCGGGCTTGACAAGCTCAAGGTACCAATCGCAAAGCTCTCCCCAGACGAAATCATAAAGAGACCGAGCGGCTTCACTGAAAAAGTAACCGTCGAGGTGACGTGAAACGGCCTCGGTGACGGCGTCGAGGCGGGTCAGAATCCAGCGGTCATGAAGTCGCAACGGCCCTTCGACGGGAGCGGCCTTTCCTTCCATATCCGCAAGATTCATCAGGGCAAAACGGGAGGCGTTCCAGAGTTTGTTCAGGAAGAAACGGTAGGTCTCGATCCTCTTGGCGTTGAGGAAGATGTCCCGTCCCTGAACGGTGAGAGCCGTCAAGGTCAGGCGGAGGGAATCGGCGCCGCTCTCGTCGATGATATCGAGGGGGTCGATGACGTTGCCCTTAGACTTGCTCATCTTCTGTCCCTTTTCGTCGCGTACGAGGGCGTGGATGTAGACGTCATGGAAGGGAACGTCGTCCATGCACTTGAGGCCCATCATGATCATCCGGGAGACCCAGAAGAAGATGATATCGAAGCCGGTGACGAGAACGGACGTCGGGTAATAGTAAGCCAGGTCCTTGGTCTTCTCCGGCCAGCCGAGAGTGGAAAAAGGCCAAAGGGCGCTGGAAAACCAGGTATCGAGAACATCGTTGTCTTGGGTGATGGAAGAAGAGCCGCAGGCCTCGCAGACCGTCGGTTCTCCCTCGGAGACGGTGACGTGACCGCAATCGGCACAGTACCAAGCTGGTATGCGATGTCCCCACCAGAGCTGGCGGGAGATGCACCAATCGCGGATGTTTTCCATCCACTGGTAGTAGGTGTTGACCCACTGATCGGGAATCCAGCTGATTCGTCCCTCGCGGACAGCCTCGACGCCGGCGTCGGCCAAGGGCTTGGCACGGACGAACCACTGCTCAGAAAGATAGGGTTCGACGACGCAGTGGCAACGGTAGCAGTGCCCCACGGAGTTGAGGTGATCCTCAACCTTGACGAGAAATCCCTGGGCTTCCAGTTTCTCGACGACGGCCCTGCGGGCCTCGAACCGATCAAGCCCTCGGAAGGTTCCGGCCTGGTCGTTCATGATGCCCTTGTCGTCGATGACCTGAATCGCCTCCAGGTGATGACGTTGGCCGACGAGGAAATCATTGGGGTCATGAGCCGGCGTGATTTTCACGCACCCCGTTCCGAAGGCGGGGTCGACCATGTTGTCCTCGATGACGGGGATATCGCGGTCGACCAGAGGGACGCGAACGATTCTCCCCTTGTAGGCGGCGTTTCGCTCGTCTCGGGGATGGATGGCGATGGCTACGTCGCCCAGAATCGTCTCGGGACGGGTCGTTGCCACGACGATACGGCCCTCTCCGTCGACAAAGGGATAGGCCACGTGATAGAGCTTGCCCGCCCCCTCTTCATGTTCCACTTCGAGGTCGGACAGGGCCGTGTGACAGCGAGGGCACCAGTTGATGATGTATTTTCCCCGGTAGATGAGGTCCTCCCTGTAGAGACGGACGAAAACGCTTTTGACGGCCTGGGAAAGCCCCTCATCCATGGTGAAGCGTTCACGACGCCAGTCACAGGAGGCCCCGATCTTCTTCTGCTGGCTGATGATGCGGCTGCCATACTGTTCTTTCCACTGCCAGACTCTTTCGACGAAGGCCTCTCGGCCCAGATCGTGGCGCGTCAGTCCCTCCGTGGCAATCTGACGCTCGACGACGTTCTGCGTCGCGATGCCGGCATGGTCCGTTCCGGGGAGCCAAAGGACATTGAATCCCTTCATGCGTTTGTAGCGGCAAAGGACATCTTGAAGAGTTTCGTCGAGAGCGTGACCCATATGGAGAGATCCCGTCACGTTAGGCGGGGGAATGACGATACAGAAAGGTTCTTTCGTTTCGTCGACGTCGGAATCGAAAAGTCCCTTATCGAGCCACAACTGATACCATTTGTCCTCGATGGGTTTGGGATCGTAATTTTTCGACAGATTCTCTCTGATCACAGGTCGGACCTCCTCGGGTCAGGTCGTTGATGACAGGCGATCTCTCTTTGCGTCACTGAGGCCGGGATTCGGCGACGATTCCCTCGATGAAGGAGCGGAGCTCCTCTATGCCCGTTCGGTCCGTTCCGGAGACCAGTAGCGGCTCGGTCAGGGAGAAAAAACCGGCCTTGTGGTAAGCGGCCAACACCGATTTGCGCCTGCCTCGGCTGATCTTGTCCACTTTGGTGAAAACGAGCTGAACCGGGAGGCCGATCCGGTTGGTCCACTCCTGAAGATGGCGGTCGTTCTCCAGGAGGCCGTGGCGAAAATCGACGAGCTGGATGGAGAGGAGAAGGCTCTCCCTGTCGGCGAGGTAAGACTCGATGAGCTTCTGCCATCGAGCCCTCTCTTTTTGGCACCGGGAGGCAAATCCGTAACCGGGGAGGTCGACGAGCCGGAAAGGCCGGGCATGACGTACATCGAAAAAGTTGATGCTGCTCGTCTTGCCCGGTGTCCCACTCACGTGGGCCAACCGACGCCCCATCAGGGCATTCAACAGTGTCGACTTGCCCACGTTGGACCGTCCGAGAAAGGCGATTTCGGGCACCGTTGCGTCGGGGAACTGATCGGGAAGGAAGGCCGTGGCGAGCAGTTCAGCCTGCCATGCGCTCACGGCAGATCTCCGACGGCAAGGGCGAACCGAAAGACCTCGTCGACGGAATCGACGAAATGAAAGGCCATTCCCCGATGAACCCAGCGGGGAAGCTCACCGATGTCTTCCCTGTTGGCCTGCGGAAGGATGACATTCATGATTCCCTGTCGTCTGGCGGCCAGGACCTTCTCACGAACGCCTCCGATGGGCAAGACTCGTCCCAGAAGGGTCAGCTCCCCCGTCATCGCCACATCGCAGCGTATGGGACGTCCGGTGAAGGCCGAGGCGATGGCAAGGGCCATGGTGACTCCGGCCGAGGGACCGTCCTTGGGGATGGCTCCCTCGGGTACGTGCAGATGGAGGTCCAACTCCTCCCAGGGGACGGATGTCTTGCCCAGCAGCTCGGCATGGGACTTGAGACACCCAAGTGCCGTCTTGGCCGATTCCTGCATGATCTCGCCCAAATTACCCGTCAGAGTGATCTGTCCCTTCCCCTTGAGCTTGACGGCTTCGATGACAAGAACATCGCCGCCCGATTCCGTCCATGCCAGTCCGATAGAGGCCCCGACGGTCGGAACATGAGGAATGTCGGGGCGATGGGATTTTGCCGTCCCCAAGAAATGGACCAGTCTGTCGGCCCCGATTTTCACGGGCCGTTTCACGGAGCGGCTCCCCTCGTCGGTCTCGACCAGCAGGCGCGTCACCTTACGGGCGATCTTGGCAAGTTGGCGTTCCAGGTTGCGAACGCCGGCCTCTCTCGTATATTCGGAAATGATGCGCTCCAGGGCGGCCTCGCTGAGGGAGAAATCTCCTTCGGTAAGGCCATGCTCGCGGAGTACACGGGGTAGGAGATGACGACGGACGATATGTTTTTTCTCCTCGGCCACGTAGCCCGAGACGGAAATCGTCTCCATTCGGTCCAGGAGAGCCTTGGGAATGGAATGGGTGGCATTGGCCGTCGTCACGAAAAGAACGCGGCTCAGGTCGAAGGGAACCTCGAGATAGTGATCGGTGAAATGATCATTCTGCTCAGGATCGAGGACCTCAAGAAGAGCCGCGGCCGGATCGCCTCGAAAATCGGCCCCGACCTTGTCGATCTCGTCCAGGAGAAGAACGGGATTGCGCGTCCCCGCCTGATGGATTTTCTGGATGATCCGTCCCGGAAGGGCCCCCACGTAGGTGCGGCGATGGCCTCTGATTTCGGCCTCGTCACGCATGCCGCCAAGGGACATCTGGGCGAACTGGCGATTCAGGGCTCGGGCGACGGAGCGGGCCAGTGAGGTCTTGCCCACGCCCGGAGGGCCGACGAGACAGAGGACCTGTCCTTTCATCTCCTGCCCCGCCATTTTCCTCGAGGCCAGAAACTCCAGAATCCGGTCCTTGACCTCCGTCAGACCGTAATGATCCTCGTCGAGGACCTTAGAGGCCAGGCCGATATCGAGATGATCACGGCTCTGCTTCTGCCAGGGCAGGGAGGTCAGCCAATCGAGGTAGGTCCGTACCACCGTCGCCTCGGCCGACATGGAGGGCATTTTCGCCAGGCGATCGATCTCCTTTGTCGCCTTCTTTTGAACCTCGGCGGGCATTTTGGCCTTGCGGACCTTCTGGACGAATTCTTCCTTTTCGCTCATCCCGTCGCCCTGCCCCAGCTCGTCCTGGATGACGCGAAGCTGCTCTTTGAGGTAATACTCGCGCTGGCCTTTCTCCATCTCCTGGCGAACGCGATCGTGAATATCGTGCTCCAGCTCGAGAATATCCGTCTCGCGAAGGAGAAGTTTCAGAAGAGCCTCGAGTCGCTCTTCGGCCGAGGGCATCTCGAGAAGGGCCTGCTTTTCCGGAACCTTGAGTACCATGTGAGAGGCCACCAGGTCGGCGACGAGGCCCATTCCCTCGGCCGAGAGGACGGACATAAGGACCTCGGCGGGAATTCTGGGGTGCAGTGTCACATAACGTTCGAAATGTTCCACGACGCTGCGCCGCATCGCCTCAAGAACATCGGTGACCTCTTCGGACTCGACGATTCCCTCGAGGTCAGCGACGTAGAGGTCATCCTCGAGGCGGAGGCTCTCGACACGACAGCGACAGAGCCCCTCGACGAGGATCTTCGTCGTCCCGTCAGGAAGGCGGGCCATCTGAAGGATATTGCAGAGCGTTCCGACCTCGTGCAGATCGTCTTCGGTAGGGTCATCGTCGATCATCTGTCTCTGAGCCACCACGAAAAGGCGCTTTTCCCGCAGCATGGCCTGTTCGAGAGCCTTCAAGGAGCGGGGCCTCCCGACATAAAGCGGAGCGATGACACCCGGGAAAAGCACGAGATCCCGGACAGGGAGAACCGGCGTCCTTTCGCTCCGAGAGAGAGGCTCCATCGATCAGGCGACCTCCTCGTCGGACTTGAATGAAAAAAGGGCCTTGCCCGTCCCCTCAATCACTTCGTCTGTGATCGTCACTTTCGCAAGTTGTTCCGCCTTGCCGGGCAAATCGAACATCACGTCGAGCATGACGTTCTCCAAGATGGACCGCAGACCCCGGGCACCCGTATTTCGGGCGGCAGCCTTTTTCGCCGTCATCCGGAGAGCACTCTCCGTGAATTCGAGATCGACGCCCTCTAGACGGAAAAGCTTGCGGTATTGCTGAACCAGGGCATTCTTGGGTTCGAGAAGGATACGGATCAGATCGTCCTCGGAAAGCCCTTCAAGGGCGGCGATGATGGGGAGGCGACCGATGAATTCCGGGATGAAACCAAAGGCCATCAAGTCCTCTGGCGAAGTTTGCTGCAGCAGCTCGTAACGGTCCTTTTTGGCATGTGAAAGGACTTGACCGCCAAAACCGATGACCTTTTTGTTAACCCTTCGGGCCACCACGTCTTCCAGCCCGTCAAAAGCCCCGCCACAGATAAAAAGAATGTTTTTAGTGTCGATTTGGATGAATTCCTGATAAGGGTGCTTGCGCCCCCCCTTGGGAGGCACATTGGCCACCGTTCCCTCGAGAATGCGCAAGAGAGCCTGCTGAACGCCCTCTCCGGAGACATCGCGGGTAATCGACGTCGATTCCGATTTGCGGGTGATCTTGTCGATTTCATCGACGTAGATGATTCCCCTCTGGGCGGCGGCCACATCATAATCGGCGGCCTGCAGGAGGCGGACAAGGATGTTCTCCACGTCCTCGCCCACGTAGCCGGCCTCGGTCAAAGTCGTGGCGTCAGCCATGGCGAAAGGCACTTTCAACAGACGCGCCAGAGTCTGGGCCAGAAGCGTTTTACCGCAGCCCGTCGGTCCCAGAAGGAGAACGTTGCTTTTCTGCAGCTCCACTTCATCTTCTTCGATCGGCTGGGTTATCCGCTTGAAATGATTGTACACGGCAACGGAAAGGACCTTCTTCGCTTGGTCCTGACCGATGGCGTAGCGATCGAGAAAAGCCTTGATCTCGGCCGGCCGGGGCATCTCCTCGATAACGGGTTCGACCACGCCCGGAGCGGCACCGGCCTGATCTCCCTCTTTCAGAATCAACGTGCAGAGATGGACACATTCGTTGCAGATATAAACGCCTGGCCCAGCAATCAGCTTCAGGACTTCGTCCTGCCCCTTGCCGCAGAAGGAGCAGCGGACGCCTCGTCGTTTCCCGTCGTTACTGTCTCCGCCCTCAAAGCGAAACATCGGCGTACCTCCTCATCGCAGGGGTCCTCCGGAGGGACACAACCCGGAGGACGGATGCGGATAAAGGGGAGCCCCTAGGGAAGCTCCCCTACCTGTCATAAAAAAGGCAAGTCCCCACTGGAGGAGACGGTGCCCTCAACGATTCTCGATGATTCTGTCAATAAGGCCGTAAGTCACGGCCTCCTCGGCAGACATGAAATTATCCCGGTCCGTGTCGATCTGGATTTTGTCCATCGACTGCCCCGTATGGTGGCAGAGGATCTCGTTGAGTCGCTGCCGTGCCCGAATAATTTCCCTGGCCTGAATTTCGATATCAGCCGCCTGACCGCGAGCGCCCCCCAAGGGCTGATGGATCATGACGCGGGCGTTGGGAAGGGCGATACGCTTCCCCTTCGCACCTCCGGCCAGAAGGACGGCGGCCATGCTGGCGGCCTGTCCGATGCAGATCGTCGAGATGGGGCACTTGACGTACTGCATTGTGTCGTAAATGGCCAAACCGGAGGTGATGACCCCACCGGGGCTATTGATATAGAGACTCACGTCTTTATCGGGATCTTCACTCTCCAGGAAAAGAAGCTGCGCGACGACCACATTGGCCAGATGATCGTCGATCTCGTCTCCCAAAAAAATAATGCGGTCCTTGAGAAGACGGCTGTAGATGTCGTAGGAACGCTCGCCCCGGCCCGTCTGTTCAACGACATAGGGAATCAACATCGCGACTCATCCTCCTCCAGCGGCAACGGTCAGGCCTCCGGCCCCTCCGCAGAAGCGGGAGTCTCGACCTCTTTGAAAGTGATTTTCGAAAGCAGATGATCCACCGTCTTGCGGACGCGGACGCGATGGACGATTTCGTTGAGGCGATCGGCGTCTTTCGCGAGGAAACTCTTGAGCTGCTTCGGTTCCACCTTGAAGGAACGGGCCATGGCATCAATCTCGGCATCAAGGTCTTCCGTTTCAACGGAAAGGCCCGATTCTTCGGCGAAGCTATCGAGGACTAGCGTCTGCTTGACGATCCAGGCCGCCCTTTTTCTCGTGGACTCATCGAATTTCGATCGTTCGAGGTTGTTCTGAGCCAGATAGGCGTCGAGGGAGAGATTCTTCTCCTCTTTTAGCTTGTCCTCCTCTCGTTTGACGATGGCCTCGAATTCCTGTTCGACGAGGCTATCAGGAAGATCGACGGAAGAAAGCTCGACGAACTTGGCTACGGCGGCAGAACGCTTCATCTCGGTGCGCTCCTGCTCCATTTGCTCCTGCAGGCGCAAAGCGATCATCTCGCGGAAAGCCTCTATCGAGGTGATCGCATCGCTGCCCGTCACTTTTTGGATAAACTCGCTGTCTACCTCGGGAAGAAAGGGTTCCTTGACGGCCTTGACGTTGAAGAGGTAGCGGACGGTTCTCCCGGCGACTTTCTCGTCAGGGTAGTCATCGGCGAGGGCGATAGAGACTTCCACCTCATCACCAGCGGCCCTGCCCAGCAATCCCTCGCGAATCTCGGGTCGAAGAGCCGGAGCGGACAGATCCAGAAGGGTATTCTCCTCGTTCCCGCTCTCCTCCGGCCCGTCGGCACCGACGATTGTCGTTTTGTAGGAGACGTCGACGGCATGATGGGCTTCGACGGCCCCATCAACGACGTTGTACTGGACCTCTTTGCGCCGAAGCTCCATAATCGTCTCGTCGACCATGGACTCCCCGAAGGCGACGGAGGGAATCTCCACCTCAAGGGACGAGAGGTCAGCCTGAGTCACCTCTGGGCGAACCTCGACAGTCAAAGTCAACTCCAGAGGATGGCCCTCCTGGATCGCGCCCAGTTTCAGATGAGGTTCAGCGATGGGATCAAGCCCATACTCCTCGACGATCTCCCGAAGAGCGGCGGGAATGACACGCTCAAGGGTCTCCCCCTGGATCGCATCTTTACCCATATAGAGTTCCAGGACGCGACGGGGTACTCGGCCTTTCCGGAAACCCTTGATGTTGGCCTTCTCGGAGAGTTCCCGCAACGTCTCCCGGAGAGCGTGTTCAAACGCGTCTGCTTCTATTTCTGCCTTGATCGTGACGATGTTCCTCTCCTGGGAGAGAAGCTCACTCTTCACCTGGTGACAACCCCTTTCGGACCTCTTATCGCACGCCTAACCAGCGAAGTATAACACAGGACATGATCCAAGGAACAGGCGGAGACCTGTGATTTGACGCTGAACGCCGAGGAAACACACAAAAGAGAGGCCTCCGAGAGCCTCTCTGTCTGGCCTGAAAACGCGCCACCGGATATACGCTCCGGAACTGGTGCGAAGGAGGGGACTCGAACCCCTACGGCCTAAGCCACTGGATCCTAAGTCCAGCGTGTCTACCAGTTCCACCACCCTCGCACTCAAAAAATTGGTGGACCATACAGGACTCGAACCTGTAACACCCTGATTAAGAGTCAGGTGCTCTACCAATTGAGCTAATGGTCCACTGAAGGGCGAGCCGCCCGCCGCTGATGGAAAGGACGATCCAACGCCGGACTAGGGCATTATAGAGTGGTGCAAGGCCTCTGTCCATAGGACCATAGACTCATCGACTGCTCCATCATGGCGTTCCTCTCGCCGAGCTTCGACCGCGTCCTCTCCGTGATCCGACCTGCGAGCCAGACGCTCTTCCCCCCGCCGGTGACCGATCGAGCCTCGTTACGGCGAGGCCCCCTCAAGGTTCGGAGGTTTCCTGCGACTCGAAGGGAGCATGATCCTGCTGTTCCTCGATGGTACCAGGAGTGCTGGCGCCGACACCGTCGCTCTCTTTGCGGAATTCCTCCTCGACTTCTTCCCGTCTTTTCCGCTCAGGCGCCGCGTCGCGGGTCACATAAGTCGTATTGGAGGGGAAGGCGAAAGCCGTTCCCGCCTGATCGACGATTTCTCCGATGCGAAAGAGAATGTCCTCCTGGACGGCCAGAAAAACGTCCAAGTCGCTGGTTGCGATGTAGGCCCTGACCGAAATGTCGAGAGAGTAAGCGTTGAATCCGACGAAGCGGACCCGCGCCTCAGGGAAATCGTGCACTTCGGGGTGGGCCAGAAGCATCTCCCGCAATCTCGCCAGAACCCAACGGAGCTGATCCAAGGTGGTCTCATAACGGAGTCCCAATGTCGTCTCGAGGAGGATATAGTCACGGCGGCTGACATTGACCAGCTGGAGTTGAGAGAACTCGGCATTGGGAATGGAAGTGACCGTCCGGTCCAGTCCCTGGATCCGGGTGGAACGAAGGCCGATCTCGACGACGGTTCCCGACGTGCCGCCGAAACGGCAGAAATCGCCCACTCGGACAGGACGGTCGGCGAAGAGAGTGAGGCCGCCTATGACATTCTCCACCGTCGGCTTTGCCGCCAGGGAAAGAGCCAGGCCGACGACACCGAGACCGGTAATGACGGGAACGATGGAGACGCCAAGCTGACCGGCGCCGTAGAAGAAGAGGGAGAGGGAGAGAAAGATCCCGATCAGGTTGGCCATCGTCCGGACCATGCTGCCGTCGATCCCCCGGGAATCGATCCGTGGAGAGAGGACGAAAAGTTCAGCCAAGAAATTGCAGCCCTGAAAGACCAGGCAGGCCCAGAAAAGAAGGCGCAGCCCCACAAGAAATCCCACGACGACGAGAAGAGCTCGTCCCGTAATGTTGACGACGTCGTCGATGACATAAGCCGCTGCAGTGAGAATGCCTACGGCCAGAAGCATAAAAAGGATACGGAGAGCTCTTTGCCTCAAGGCGGCAGCCTTCCCCCTCATTTTAGCGCGGTAAAGACCTCCGGCAAAAATGATGGCTTTGACGGTCACTAAAAGGGTCAGAAACAGGGCAAGCCACTGCCAGATCGTCTGGTCCCAGATCTCGCGCACAAGCCAGGAGGGTAACTCGGAAAAGCGCACCAAACTCAGGAGCCAACGGGGAGGAAGGAGGTTCCCGGGTGAAAGGCTGTACCACTCGAAGAAGCCGCCGATGACGCCGGGCCTGTAGGGAAGGTGGCGGACGCGGCCATAAAACGTCTCCAGCTGAGCAACCGTTTCGGCGGAGAAAAGGAACTGCCCCTCACGATCTCCGTTGTCGACGCGCCTGATGGTAATCTCTGTCTTGGGGATGCGCCATTGGCGCATCGATTCATGGGAAGACTCGGTTTGGACCGCCTCGTCACCCGGAATATCTTCCCAGTCAGGCAGGGCGATGCGATCGAGAATCTCTTTGAGGAGCAGCACCGCCTCGCGACTGACATCGGCACGATAAACGACAGGAATCTGGGACGTATCGAGGCATTGGACAGCCCGGCGAAAGTGGGCAATGCCCGCATCAATCAAGGGTCGAGCCTCTGAAGGATGGTTGAGACGATTTCCGGAGAGATCGCTGACAAGAATGGCTTGGTTGAGGTATTTCCACGCTTGGTTGACGTTTTCGATGAAAGATATCATCGTTGCCCTCGGGCTGGATGTATCGGCAGGCTGAAGAGGATTTTGCCACGAATATTCAATCTGCAGAGCATGTGAAGGCGAGGCCAGAAACATAAGAAAACAAAGAGAGAGCGTTATCTTTTTCAAACGAACTTCTCCCTTCATAAATAAGGAATATTTTAAAAGACAAAAAGGAGAGGTCTCCCCAACGGAGCCTCTCGTCTCTTCAACAAAACGAGCCTAAAAGAGCGAACAAGTGACGCCTCTTCTAGGCTCGCGCTAAAAATGGTGGACCATACAGGACTCGAACCTGTAACACCCTGATTAAGAGTCAGGTGCTCTACCAATTGAGCTAATGGTCCACATCTAAACGGAACGGAACGACGTCCGCTATTTACTGGGGTGAGCGAGGGGACTTGAACCCCCAACCCCTGGAACCACAATCCAGTGCTCTGACCAGTTGAGCTACGCCCACCACTTTCAACGTTTGGAACTCCGTAATTATCTGGCGCGCCCGGCAGGATTCGAACCCGCGGCCTACGGATTAGAAGTCCGTTGCTCTATCCAACTGAGCTACGAGCGCTTCTCAAACTTTGGAGCGGGAAACGGGATTCGAACCCGCGACCTACGGCTTGGAAGGCCGTCGCTCTAGCCAGCTGAGCTATTCCCGCACATCAACTCGTATTTTGGTCGGGGCGAAAGGATTCGAACCTTCGACCCCCTGCTCCCAAAGCAGGTGCGCTAACCTGACTGCGCTACGCCCCGAAAAACCGGCCGGACACGCCGTAGCTAGGCTTCACCACGCCCCTTACGGTACCGGGAAATGATACAGCAGAGGGAGAGAGCCGTCAAGTAAATTCATCGACCATCTGTCGCCGGACAATGGTATTGTCACTCGTGAAGAGGACAGGGAAAATGTCACTTATGACGACCAGGAGAGACCTACTCATGAAGACAAAAGAAGCAAGGCGCTTGGGGTTGGTGGAAGAGGCTGTCGCGGGCAACCTGACGGTTCAGGAGGTGGCCGATCGGCTCGGTCTGAGCCGCCGTCAGGTCTTTCGGCTCAAACGACGCTACCGGGAAGAAGGAGCGCAGGGGCTCCTGCACAAGGGACGAGGCAAACCGTCCCGGCGCAGAATCTGTCAGGAGACACGGGATTTCGTCGTCAGTCTGGCCAAGGGTCTTTACAGGGATACGAGCTGTCAGCACATGGCCGAACTCCTTGCCGAAGAGCATGATCTCGTGCTGAGCGCCAAGAGCATCGCCCGTTTCCTTCGCGCGGAGAACCTGTCCCTCGTTCATCGCCACCGGGCCCCGAAGCGGCGTTCCCGCAGGGTCCGACGGTCCCGACGAGGCGATCTGGTCCAGATGGACGCCTCTCCTTTCGATTGGTTCGAGATCGGTGAGCGTTGCACTCTCCACGGCGTGATTGACGATGCCACAGGAGAGGTCCTCGGTCTGTGGATGGCCAGGAATGAGTGCCTCTTCGGCTACTTCCGCGTGCTCCGTCAGATGCTTGATCGCCACGGCGTGCCTCGCGAGCTTTACGCCGACCGCCACACCATCTTCCTTTCTCCCAAGTCGGAAAAACTGACGATCAAGGAGGAGCTGGAGGACTCGGCGCCTGTAACCCAGTTCGGCCGCGCTCTGGAGGCTCTCGGAACTCGCTATGTCCCTGCAGGGTCTCCCCAGGCGAAGGGGCGGATCGAAAGGCTCTGGGGAACTCTTCAGGATCGTCTCGTCGTCGCCTTCCGACGGGCCGGAGTGAAAACGATCGAAGAGGCCAACGTCCTGCTCGCCGCCTACCCGGGAGAGGTCCATAACCCGAGGTTCGCTCGTCCTCCCGCAGAGGGGGCATCTGCCTTTCTCCCTCCGCCGGACGGCCCCGCTCTCGATCTCCTCCTGACTCGCCAGACCGACCGGAAGGCCTCGGGAGACTCGACGATTTCCCTCGACGGAAAACAGTACGCCCTGATAGGCCCCCGCAGACGCCCCCTGCTTCTTGCCAGAGGACAGGCGGTCAAGGTCATCGAGAAGCTCGACGGGAAACTCCTGGCTCTTGTCCATGACGGGCTCTACGATCTCGCAGCCGTCGACAAAGAGCCCCCTGCGACTCCCCCGCCTGTCATCGAGACGAAGACAGGCACTCCATGCAAAACGAAGAAGCAGAGGAAGCCGGCGGCAGACCATCCCTGGCGACAGAATCCCGCTCCTCCTGCCGCGGCGGTCGGCTCCGAGCAAGGGACGGGTTCCCCTCCCTAGAAGGACCTCCGCCGCGGAGGAAAGCCAAGGCGGGCTGTTGACGGGGGCGATTTCAGCCCCTCGAAAGCGACACTTTCATTGTCCCTCAGACCCTCTTTTTAGATGACATTTTTAGTGTCCCTTGACAGTAAATTCATCGACCATCTTGTCTTTGAAAGCGAAAAGGCATACCTCCGTCAAGGAGCGAGCGAAGAGGGGGAAAACGAGAAGTCCTCCATTCACGAGGTCGAACTCGAGATGAGACGGCCCATGCATTCTTGCAAATTGAGAAAGGTATCTTCATAATTGCAGACCGGATCAGCGAGTGGCCTCCTTTGAGAAGCTTGTTTGTGTGTGTTTAAAAACAACAGGTTTCTCACCTGAATCTGTCCGTTTGGAACAGCGAGGGAGCGAGTCTCAGTGATTATAGTGGACCCCGAAAACTGGACCACGAGCTAAGTTGCAGTTGAAGTCGGGCTGTATCATAGGGTCCCAGAAAGAGAGGGGACATCATGGCAGCCAAGCGACAGAGGCGTTCAGCGGAGTTCAAAAGCAAAGTAGCCTTCGCTGCCCTGAAAGGGGATAAGACCCTGGCTCAATTGTCGGGTGAGTTCGAGGTTTCCGCCGTCCAGATCGGTCAGTGGAAGAAGCAGCTTCTGCAAGGGGGTCCGGAGATCTTTCAACGCAAAGGCACTCCGATGGATGTCGAGACGTCGATGGCCCCCCTCTACCAGGAGATCGGTCGGCTCAAGATGGAGCTCGACTGGCTCAAAAAAAAATCAGGCGCTGACGCTTGAGGGAAAGCGGACCTCCATCGATCCCGAGCACCCTTCGATCAGTGTTCGTCGGCAATGTGACCTCCTTGATCTTAACCGGTCCAGCTTCTACTACGCGAGCTCTTCCGCGACGGAGACGGCGGAGAACCTTGAAATCATGGAGCTCATCGACGGCCGGTACACCTGCGCCCCCTCTTACGGGAGCCGCCGGATGACGGCCTGGCTGCGTCGACAGGGACAGGACGTGAACCGCAAACGGATCGGACGGCTGATGAGGCTTATGGGGCTCGAAGGGATTGGCCCCAAACCGGGAACCAGCAAGCCTCACCCCGAACATGAGATTTATCCCTACCTGCTCCGGAACGCCGTCATCGTCAGACCGAATCAGGTCTGGAGCACCGATGTCACCTACCTCCCGATGAGTGGCGGTTTCATGTACCTCGCGGCCGTCATCGATTGGCACAGCCGCTTCGTCCTCTCCTGGGAACTTTCCAACACCCTGGACGCAGAGTTCTGCGTCGTCGCCCTCGACAGGGCCCTTCGGCAGGGAACGCCGGAGATCTTCAACACCGACCAGGGCTGTCAGTTCACCAGTAAGGCCTTTCTGTCTCTGCTCAAGGAAAAGGAGATCCGGATCAGCATGGACGGTCGTGGCAGGGCCCTCGACAACATCTTCGTGGAACGCTTCTGGCGGACCCTCAAGTATGAGTGGCTCTACTTGAACGACTACGAGCGGGTCCGCGATCTCCGCTGCGGCCTGCGGGAGTATATGGACTTCTACAACGACGAAAGGCTTCACTCCTCACTGAACTACAGGACACCGCGGGAGGTTCACTTTGCCGACCGGGAGGGACCGATGGCGGTCTGACTTTAACTAACTTCGGGCCTCAAATGGTCTTGACAATGGGGTCCACCATAGATGAGGGGGAGAGGCTCCAGTCCGTTAGGAGGGGTAAAGTGTTTAAGGCTATGAAACAGCTCCTGCTTGGAATCGTTCTCATCCTTGGGGCCAGTGCCCTCCTGCTTGTCTCCGATTACAGGGGGAGAGCATGGAATCGTTCGGCACGAGACGGGGAGCCCGCAGCGGCGCTGCAGGGGAAAGTTAGGGCCGGCGAAATCCTTCACCTGGCCGTGCTCAAGTGGGCGACATCGGTTACCAACGATGAGACGCATGAGGGGCTGATGGCAGGGCTGTCGGAACGGGGATTCGACGCGAAACGGGGTATCGTTTTTCATCCCTTCTCTGCAGAGGGTGATATGCCGACGGCCCTGAGCGTGGCTCAGAATGCCTGTGGAGGCGAATATGACCTGGTTCTCTCCATCAGCACACCGATGCTGCAAGTGACGGCCAGGGCCAACGAGGCAGGGAAAGTTCCTCACGTTTTCGGAGCCGTGACCGATCCGTACGCCGCCGGCGTGGGCATCAGCGACAGCGATCACAGAGAGCATCCCGCATGGCTCGCCGGAGTGGGGACGTTCCAACCTGTCCGCGAGGCGATCGAGTTGATAGCCAGGCTTCGCCCCGAGGTCAAGCGTCTCGGGACGGTCATGAATCCCTCGGAGGCATGCTCGCAGGCCTGTTTCACTCTGGCTAAAGAGACGTGCGAAAAGAGGGGAATCATGCTTTCCCGCGTGACGGTCGACAATTCTTCGGCCGTCTATGAGGCTGCCTCTGCCCTGGCTTCGCAGGGAATAGAGGCCTTCATCATCGGAGGCGACAACACGGTCGAATCGGCCTTTGATTCGGTGATCCGGGCCGCGAACGGGGCGGGGATTCCCGTGATCGGCTATGCCTCCCCCTATGCGGAGAAGGGGGCATTGATAGGCCTGGGGGCCGATTATTTCGAGGTGGGACGTATCCAGGGACATCTGACGGCAGACATCCTGGAGGGTTTATCTCCTGCCGATATCCCCGTTGAGAATGTCATGCCCCTGAAATGCTCCCTGAACAAAAACGTGCTGGCCAACCTGAGGGAAACCTGGATCATCCCCTCCGACGTGGAGGCCGAGGCCGCAGAGGTCATTGGCGGACAGGCGACACAAGCAGTCTCTTCCCGTCGCTCGGGAACCTTTCTTCCCGTCACTTCGGCGCGGCGATGGAAACTGCATTTTCTCAACTACGTCGATTCGACGCCCACGGAGGACACCCTGCGCGGATTCCGCGAGGTTCTGCAGGATGCGGGATGGGTCGAGGGAAAGGATTACAGCCTCTCCGTTACCAACGCCCAGGGAGACATGCCCACCCTTTCGACGATGATCGACAATGCCTTGAGCCAGAATTCCGATCTTTTGTTGCTGACGTCAACACCGACGCTTCAGGCCGCCGTACAGAAAGTGCGTCAGGTGCCGGTCATTTTCGGCGTCGTGGCGAATCCCGTCATTGCCGGGGCGGGACGGAGCGATGCCGATCATCTCCCTAACGTGACGGGAATCTCTTCGGCATCGGCCTACGGTGAAGGCGTTGCGGCTCTGCTTGCCTGCCTGCCCGATGCGAAGCGCGTCGGAACCCTTGTCAATCCGTCGGAGTCCAACTGCGTCTATAACCTGGAGCGGTTGACGGAGGAGCTCGCCGCTCGGGGCATCTCCTGCCTTTCCGTTCCGGTCTCCACGCCGATGGAAATGTCCGACGCCATACGGAGCCTCCTGTCCATGGGAGTCGATGCCGTGCTGCAAGTGGCGGGGAATCTCTTCTTTTCCTCTTTCGCCCCCATTTCCAAGGCCTGCCTCGAGGCGCGAGTCCCCCTTTTCGGTTTCGACTCGGCCACGGCGACCGAGGGCGGTGCCGTTCTGGCCGTGGCACGTGACTACAGGGCCGGCGGAGAAGACATGGGCCGTCTTGCCCTGAGGATACTCCAGGGGGAGAAGCCCGCAGATCTTCCCTTCGCTCCGATAAGTAAAACGATCGTTACGATCAACGAGGCCAACGCCCGGCGGTACAACCTGACCATCCCTCTGTCCCTGCGGCAGGGGGCCCAGATCGTTTCAGACGAAGGACGAGAGGAGAGGACCGACAGTGCACATTGAACGCAAAGAGGGGAAAAACGTTCTGCTCCTGGTACTCCAAGGCCGCTTGGATGCGGGGCACTGCCGGACACTGGAGGATGAATTGGAGGAGGATCTGCGCCGAGGGGCCTATCACATCACGCTCGACATGGGCGAGGTGCTTTTTCTGAGCTCAGCCGGCATCAGGACTCTTCTGCATTACAGAAAGACGCTCCTCGCGCTCGGAGGGGAGCTCTCCATCTGTCAGTCGTCGGAATTCGTCAGGGAGATTCTGGCCATGGTCGGCATGGAGACCCTGTTCTGTGATCCCGCGAAGGTTTCGTCTGTCCCTTCCAGCGAGACTCTCAAGCGCTACGATCTCGCTTCATCGAGAGGGTTTCAGATCGAACTTGCGACAACGGAAAAAGCCTGTCCCTTCGGGGCCGGTTCATGGGGGCTGGGGGTAGGATCTTTCGAACGTTCCTCCTCCGCTCACGGCGAGATCCTCGCCATGGAGGGGTTCGCTCTCATGTTGCCTCCCGGCGACGGTCAGGTGCCCGATTTCATGGCACGATCGGGGGATTTCGTCCCCTCCGTGCACTTCTCGTCGGGGCTCGTCATGCGAGGTGAGCCCTCGTGCTGCCTGAGGTTTTCCGAGCCTCTGCCGGGACTTCGCCTGTCGCACCTGGCGCGAAGTGCGTTGGAAGCGACAGGAGGAAACGCCGTCGCAATGGCTCTCGTGGGGGAGACGTCCGGCCTTGTGGGCGCAAGCCTGAACCGCCTGCCGGGAGAGGCGGGCAGTCCTGTCGCGAAGACGGCCGCCGAAGAGGACTTTTTCTCCCTTCCTGGCCTGCGTGACCATCTGGCTTTCTGGCCAGAAAAACGCTACGATCGCCACCTGGCCGTCGTGGCGGGCGTGGCGATCCTGGGCGATCCGGGCCAACTGGCACCCCAGGTGCGCTCCCTGGGTGACGACGACAATCTCAGAGGGCATTTCCACGGTGCCGTCTTTCCCTTCAAAGCCATTCCTCAGGGCCCAGTGGAGCTTCCCTCGTTGCTGTCAAAGCTTTTCGATGCTCTTGACCCCATCGGGCTGCTCCATCTGCTTCATGACAGAAGACCCATTTCCGGGGCCGGGGAGAGTACGTTCTTGAGCGGCGCCCTCTGGGCCGGATCCCTGAAGACGGAGAAACCGTCCGAAGGAGGAAACGCATGAGCCTTCTCATCGGGGCCCTCACGATGGGTTCCATCCTGGCATTGATGGCTCTCGGAGTCTTCCTCACCTTCCGCATCTTCGGTTTCGCCGACTTGGCCACAGACAGCATCCTCACGCTGGGTGCGGCGACGGCAGCGGTCCTCATGGTCCGCGGCGCATCACCCGTGGTTGCAATGTCTGCGGCCACGGTTTCCGGCATGTTGGCTGGGGGCGTCACCGGCTTGCTGCACACCCGGCTGCACATCAACAACCTTCTGTCGGGGATTCTCGTCATGACCGGTCTTTATTCCGTCAACTTGAGGATCATGGGAGGAAGTAATGTCTCCCTTTCCCGGGCGACGACCGTCGTCGACGTGGCCGGAACGGCGGCCCGGAAACTGACGGGGCTGGAGACGATGTCCCTTTCGATATGGGAGGTGCCCATCGGCGACCTGGCCATGCTCGCAGGGGCACTTTTGGTCGCCTGTCTTTTCGGTATCCTGCTTCGCCTCTTTTTTCTGACCGATTTCGGCATTGCCCTGCGGGCCTCGGGTGACAATGGACAATCGGCTTTGGCACAGGGCGTGAGCGCTCCCAACATGCTCCTTTTCAGCCTCATGCTCGCCGGAGGCTTCTCCGCCCTTACCGGTTCCCTTTTGGCCCAGTATCAGGGCTTCGCCGACGTTCAGATGGGCGTGGGCACCCTCGTCCTGGGGCTGGCAAGCGTCATCATGGGCCAGGCCCTGGTCCGAAGCCGTTCTCTCGGCGTCGCTTTGGCCGGGACGATCATGGGCTCCGTCCTGTTTCGGTTGCTCGTATCCATTGCCCTTCGATGGGGACTCAACCCGAACGACCTCAAGATTATCACGGCTCTTTTCGTCCTCGTCACGTTGATTTTGCCCAACATGGTCCTTTATCTGAAGAAGGGGGGGGCGAGGCGCCATGCTTGATGTCCAGGGAGTCGTCAAGACCTTCCATGCCGATACGGAGAATGAAGTCCGGGCACTTCAGGGTCTGAGTCTGCGGGTGAAAGAAGGTTCGTTTGTGGTGGTCATCGGCACCAACGGCTCGGGAAAATCGACGTTGCAGAACGCCCTCTCGGGAAGCGTCCTCGTCGACGAAGGCCAAATTTTTCTGGCGGGACAGGAGATTACCCGATGGTCCGAACACCGTCGTGCAGCGCTCATCGGGCGTGTCTTCCAGAATCCCTTCAGCGGCACGGCCCCGAATATGTCCGTGGGAGAGAATCTGGCCCTGGCCAAACGGAGAGGTCTGCGCCGCACGTTACGCATGAACGCCTCCCTTCGTTCACGAGACGAACTGGCCGACCGCGTACGCTGTCTGGGCATGGGACTCGAAAACCGACTGGACAACGAGATCGGCTCCCTCTCCGGAGGCCAGAGACAGGCCCTGACGCTGCTCATGGCCACGTTACGCCGCCCCATGCTCCTCCTGCTCGACGAGCACACGGCGGCCCTCGATCCCCGTGCGGCCGAAATGGTTATAGGCGTCACCGATAGCCTCGTGCGGGAGGGCAAGCTCACGACCCTGATGGTGACACACTCCATGCAACAGGCCGTGAATCTCGGCGACCGCCTCATCATGATGCACAGGGGACGGATCGTCGCCGATATTTCGGGCGCAGAAAAAAAGCGCCTCCGCCCGGGCGACCTGCTCGACCGATTCGACGCCATCAAACGTCGGGAGCAGATCGATTCGTCCGTGGCGGAGATGCTTCGCGAGGCCTATGTCTGAATCTGCCGTCGCCTGTCACTGTCAAACCATCGTGAAGAAAAAAGGCCGCCGAGGGGCCTAAAACGCCCTCGGCGGTCAAAGGATCAATGGTGGAGCTGGGGGGACTCGAACCCCCGACCTATTCCTTGCGAAGGAATCGCGCTCCCTCTGCGCTACAGCCCCGTCGTGTCGCCATCTTTGCACTTCTCTTCCCGAGAGCTTGGCCGTAGAGCCGCCACTCTCCCGAGCACATCACTTGAAACGACGACCATTCTAGACAGGCCTCGGAGCCTTGTCAAGCACGCCCTCTCATCGGTCAGGAAAGAGGGCCCGAACGTTTCCCGAGAGGTTGATGTTCATGAGCCACGGACCGGAGCTGGTCCTCAGTTGGACCAAAGAGCTGAACTCACAGGAAAATCGCCACAGGATCCAGAAAGTGGAAGGAGGGGACAGCTGGGTTGCGCTGGGATGCGGGAAAGGACATCCTTGGCTTTTTCTTTCCTGGGATTTCGACTGCTACGGCTGTTGCCTGGCCAGAGGAAGTGAGATCGCACCTCTCGTGCATCTGGCCATGACGACGCCTCCCATCGTCGCCAGCCTGAAGCGTCACCTGGTGACCTCCGAGCTGATCGATGCCACGCAGATCAACAGAGATCGCGTTCTCGATTTGCGCTTCCGCCGACGGATAGGAGGTGAGGCGTCGAATATCTACCGTCTCATCCTTGAGTCGGCCGATCGCTTCAGCAATCTCATTCTCGCCGACGGCGACGGGAAAATCATCGAGATCAGCCATCACGTCCACCCGGAGGCCAACCGTTACCGAACGCTTCTGCCCGGTCTCCCCTACACCCCTCCCCCTCCCTTTTCCGGTATCGATCTGGAAAAGGTGGAGGACGCGAACCTGTTGCCCTCGGCCAGGGGGCTGGGACGCCCTCTTCTCCGGAAGCTCTCCCTTCTTATTGAGAAGGAGGCGGTGAACACGGGAGAACTTCTCCCCATGCTGGCCTCTCTTTACGGATCAGACCGGTTCATCTGCCAGAGGACAGGTTCCTATCTGACGGCCCTCTCCGAGGCACTGCCCGAAATGACAGCTGTGCCGGGGACGCCCCTCGAGGCCTCGCGCCTCATCGTCGTTGATGCCCTGACGGAAAAGAAAGGCCGAAAAATCGTCAAGCTCCTCGAGAAAGTGCTCCTCGAGGAGCGATGGCGGACGACGCAGCGCCTTCAGGGCTTTCAGGAAAGACTTCGCAGGAAAGAGACCGCGTCGGAGGAGAGGCTCCGAGGCGAGGCCCTCTACGCCTTTGCTCATCTCGTCGCGCCCAGAACCGCGGAGGCGGATCTCCCCCACCCGGAGGGACGTGACGAAAGGATTCACGTCCTCCTGGACCCCGATAGAACGGCTATCGAAAACGGCCAGGCCTACTTCAGACGCTACCGAAAGGCCCTGGACCATTCCGTCGGCGTCGAGGCGGAGATCGAGAGGTTGACGACGACCTTCAACGAAACGGAGGAGCAGCTGGCCATCCTGGAGCGGGCCGATCTGGCCGCCCTTCTTCTTCTCCGAGAGGAGCTGGCACCCCGAACGTCGTCAAAAAAGAGGAAAAAGGCGGTTCCCTCTCACCTCTCTTTCGACATCGACGATTGCCGTCTTTTGGTCGGTCTTACGGCCAAGGGCAATCGGTACGTCACCTTCGAACAGGCTTCGGGCAACGACATTTGGTTTCATGCCCGCAATATCCCCGGAGCTCACGTCATACTCAAGTGCCCCGCCGAGGAAATTCCCGACAAAGCCTTTGTCGCCGCCTCCTCTCTGGCGGCCCACTACTGCCGAGCCTCTCAGGATGAGACCGTTACCGTCGACTACACGGAGCGCAAACATGTCCGCCACATCTCCGGAAGCGGTCCGGCCAACGTAACCTATCGCGACTTTTCCTCGATCAAGGTGTCGCCCCGTCTCTGGCGGCAAGTGCTTGAAGATAGCGAGTGAGTTCGGTCGGAAGAGGCGCTCGGAACGCCAGAAGTTGTCCCGTCAGAGGATGAAGGAAGGAAAGTTTCCAGGAGTGGAGAAAAACGCGATCGAGAGGGAGCGGGTCCCGGCGGCCTCCGCCGTAGAGAGTATCTCCCACGAGAGGACAGCCGATGTGGCGCAGGTGGACGCGGATCTGATGGGTTCTTCCCGTGTGAATTTTGCAGGTCAACAGGGAACAGGACTTTCTGGCCCAGAGTCGGTTGAAGGTGGTCGACGCTTCCCGGCCATCGGACGTGACGGCCATCCTGAGCCGATTTCTCTCATCCCTGCCGATGGGGGCCTCAATATACCCTTCCACCGGAGCGGTGCCTTTGACGAGGGCCAGGTAACGCTTATCGACCTCTCTGTTCCGGAAAGCGTCGATGAGTCCGGCCTGGGCCCGGACGTTGCGCGTCACGACCATCAAACCCGAAGTGGTTCTGTCCAGCCTGTGGACGATGCCGGGACGGACGACGCCGTTGGAGACTCCAATATCGGGATAGCGCCAGAGAAGTCCGTGGACGAGGGTCCCCCGCCAGTGGCCCGGAGCGGGGTGGACGACAAGGCCGGCTGGCTTGTCGATGACGAGGATATCGCCGTCCTCATAGAGGACATCGAAATCGACGGCCTCCGGCTCGATTTCCAGGGCCTGTGGAGGAGGAACGATGATTTCGTAACGCTCCCCCTCTCTCGTCCGGTAACCGGCCTTGGCCTTGCCGCCGGTCCCAAGGGGACGGACCTGCCCCATCTCGATCAGTTTTTTTGCGAAACTGCGCGTCACCCCCAGCGATACGGAAAGGAAGAGATCAAGACGCTCCCCTGTCGTGTCGTCGCCTACACAAAGGACCTCGGCGAGAGCCGAGGCCTCGTCGGGGACGCTGTCGTCGTCACAAAAGCGGTTGTTTCCCATGGCGGAACCTCCAAAACGGGCCGGACGGAGGCCCTTATCTGAAGGCGCTCCGTCCGGTTTCTCCTTTACGAGAGGCCGGCCTCTCTCAGCACGGCAGCGCAGCGAGGACAGGGCTGTTCTGGACCGGCATGGATGTCGAATTTCCAGCAGCGAGGACATTTGGCTCCCTGAGCCGGCGATACGGCTACGTTCAGGCCTGTCTCCTCATCGACGAGGATATCACCTGCCAGCGTGTCGGACCAACGGAACTGGGAGACGATCGCTACCGTCGCCCACTCTTCCTCCGTGAGCAGATCCGGAATTTCCGGGGCGAGGGTGCCGCTCGAGACGGAGAGACAGGCCTCCAGCGACTGGCCTATTTTACCCGTCGAGCGGAATTTTTCCAAAGCCCGCGAAAAGGCCCCCCTGAGGCCCAGAATTTTCTCCCACTTCGCCTCAAGCTCCAACGACCGTTCTTCGGATCCCTCCGGCCAGAGGGCGAGGAAGACGCTTTCTGGAAGTGTCCTGTCGACACGCTTCATCTCCTGCCAGATCTCTTCGGCCGTAAAGCTCAGGACAGGCGCCAAGATACGTACAAGGGCGGAAAGAATCTTCCACATGGCGGTCTGACCGCTGCGCCGCGCCGGGGAAAGGGCTCCCTCCGCGTAGAGCCGATCCTTGCTCACATCGAGGTAAAAGGCACTCAGCTCGTTGACGCAAAACTGGTGAACGGCGAAGGTGGGCACATGGAACTCATACTCGTCATAACCATGCGTCGCCTTTTCGATCACGGCCTGGAGCTTCGACAGAATCCAGCGATCCATCTCCTCCATCTCGTCGAGAGGCAGGCTATCGCAGGCCGGGTCGAAGTCGTAGAGATTGCCCAGAAGATAGCGGGCCGTGTTGCGGATGCGGCGGTAGGACTCGGTGAGATTGCGGATGATCGTCTCCGAGATGCGGATATCGTTGCGGTAGTCCGTCGAGGCCACCCAGAGGCGCAGGATGTCGGCCCCATATTTGTCGACAACTTCACGGGGAGCGACGACGTTGCCGATGGACTTGGACATTTTCTTTCCTTCTCCGTCGACGATGAAACCGTGAGTCAGGACGGCCTTGTAAGGAGCCTTGCCGCGGGTGGCGACAGACGTCAGCAGGGAGGTCTGAAACCAGCCCCGATGTTGGTCGCTTCCCTCCAGGTAGAGGTCAGCGGGCCAGTGCAGTTCGGGCCGAGTCTCCAAGACGGCCAGGTGGCTGACGCCGGAGTCGAACCAGACATCCATGATGTCCCGCTCCTTGCGCAGCTCCGTGCCGCCGCAGTGAGGACAGGAGGCCAAATCGCCCAGAAGCTCCTGTGGCGAGGCCGTCCACCAGATGTCGGCTCCCCCTGTGGCGACAGCGGCCTGAACGCGCCGAATGCGGTCCGAGGTCAGGATGAGCTCGCCGCACTTCTCGCAATAAAAGGCGGGAATGGGGACGCCCCAGGTCCGCTGACGGCTGATGCACCAGTCCGACCGATCGCGAACCATGTTGGCGATTCGGTCATGTCCCCACTCGGGCACCCACTGGACCTCGTTATCGATGATGGATAGAGTCTGTTCCCTGAAAGCGTCGACGGATACAAACCACTGCTCAGTGGCCCTGAAGATGACAGGTTTTTTGCATCGCCAGCAGTGGGGGTAGGAGTGGAGGATCTTCGCCGACCCGAGAAGGCGACCGTTGGCCATCAACGTCGCGAGGATTTTCTGTTCTCCCTCTTTCAGGGAGAGGCCCCCCACAAGAGCGGTTTCGGACAGGAAGTAACCTTTGTCATCGACGGGGTTATAGATATCGATATTGTAACGAATTCCCGTTTCGAAGTCCTCGACGCCGTGGCCCGGAGCGGTATGCACGCATCCCGTACCCGAATCGAGAGTGACGTAATCGGCCAGGACAAGGGGGATCGAACGCTCTTCGTAAAAAGGATGACGCGCTACGAGGCCCTCCAGATCTCGTCCAGGACAGACATGGAGAGGTTCACCGAGATTTTCCTTTGTCACTTCGGCGACCTGGGAGGCGAGATCACAGGCCATAAGACAGATTTTCTCCCCCATGCGGTAGAACCCGTAACGGTAATCTGCATGGAGGGCAACGGCCATACTGGCAGGCAATGTCCAGGGCGTTGTCGTCCAGATGAGGACATGGACGCCTTCGGCCAGTTTCGGCGACAGAGAGGCTGTTCCGGCAAGGGGGTAGGCGACGTAGATGGAGGGGGAACTCTCGTCTTCGTACTCGATTTCAGCAGCGGCCAGGGCGGTCTGACAGTCGATGCACCAGAAGACAGGCTTGTGGCCCTTGTAAACCAGTCCCCTTTCGACCATATCGGCAAAAGCGCCGATCTGAGCCGCCTCATAAGAGGCTTCGTAGGTCACGTAAGGACGGAACCAGTCGCCAAGGACACCGAGACGCATAAACTCGCTGCGCTGGACGTCGAGGTATTTTTCGGCATAGGCCTGACAGCGCCGTCGCAGCTCGACAGGACCGAGGTCATCCTGATTGAGATTTTCATCTTTGAGGACGCGCAATTCGATGGGCAGGCCGTGGGTATCCCAGCCGGGAACATAAGGAGCGCGGTATCCTTTCATCCATCGGTATTTGGGGATGAAGTCTTTGAGGACTTTGTTGAAGGCCGTTCCGATATGGATGTTGCTGTTGGCGTAGGGAGGACCGTCGTGGAGGACGAAGGTTCCTTTCTCGGCGGGCCGTTCCATCAGTTTGCCATAGATATCGGAGCGGTTCCAGTATTCCAGCATGGCCGGTTCCCTCTTGGCCAAGTTGGCCCTCATGGGGAACTCCGTCTTGGGAAGGTTCAGGGTCTCTTTATACTCCATCACGAGTCTGCCTCCTTTAACAGCCTTGGCGGGTACAGCGCCGCCCCCGATCGTGCGACCGGGGGCGGCGCAGGACAGAGCCAATTATAGTACAGCTTCGGCCATCATGCAGCCGGGGAGAGGGTTTCCCCCGTTGGACCTACCGGGCCCTTTCCCTCTTAGCTCGAGCCACCTGCAGGACATGGATCAACACCATGATCGAGGCACCCGTGACGTCCGTTAACGTGCCGGGAATGAGCAGCCCCAGAGCTCCGACGAGGGCCAGACCTCGCAGATAAAGAGGCAATTTGACTTTATAGTGGCCGATCGTGGACATTCCCAGGAGGAAAACACCCAGACAGGCCGTTAGAACGGCCATGGAGAAGGCGACCGGCGTCGCGTCGACGAGGACAAGCATGGGATTGAAGACGTAGATGTAGGGAACGATGAAACCGGCCAGGGCCAGCTTGACGGCCGTCATGCCCGTCTTCATGGGATCGTCTCCGGCGATGCCCGCCCCGGCGTAGGCCGCCAGAGCGACGGGAGGACTGAGGTCGGCGGCGATGCCGAAATAGAGGACGAACATATAGGCCGCCATGGGCGGCACGCCGAGCTCGAAGAGCGCCGGAGCGGCCATGGTGCTGGTGACGATGAAGTTGGCCGTCGTCGGCAATCCCGCTCCGAGGAGAATGCAGGTGACCATCGTCAGAAGAAGTGTGGGCAACAGCATTCCGTGAGCGATGGCTACGATGGCGCTGGCGATGCGGAGCCCCAGCCCCGTCAACGTCGCCGTGCCGACGATGATGCCGACGGTGGCACAGGCGCAGGCCACCCCGAGGGCCCCTTTCGCCCCGCTCTCGAGGGCGATGAGCATCTTTTTGGGCGTCAGCATCGTCTGTCTGTTGACGTAGGAGACGACGACGGTGATCAATATGCCGTTAAAGGCCGCCTTGAGAGGCGTGTACCCTGCCACGAGGAAATAGATGATCCCGAAAAGAGGCAGGAGAAGGTGGCCCCTCGCCTTCATCAGAGGTCCCATCTTGGGAAGCTGATTTCGGGGAAGCCCTTTCAGGCCCAGACGGGTCGCCTCGAGGTGAACCTGAACGAGAACGGCGAAGTAGTAGAGCAGAGCCGGAACGATGGCCGCCGCGGCAACCTGGAGATAGGGGACCCCCATAAACTGAGCCATGATGAACGCCGCTGCGCCCATGACAGGAGGCATGATCTGGCCGCCCGTGGAGGCGACGGCCTCGACGGCGCCGGCGAAGTAGGGTTTGTATCCCACGCTTTTCATGAGCGGAATGGTGAACATGCCCGTCGTGCAGACGTTGGCCACGGAGGAACCGGAGATGGATCCCATGAGGCCGGAGCTGAGGACGGCGACCTTGGCCGGTCCCCCCGTAGCGCCGCCGGCGAGGGCCATGGCGAGGTCGATGATGAAGCGCCCCATCCCCGTCTGTTCCAGGACGGAGCCGAAAAGGATGAACATGAAGACGAACGTCGAGGAGACTTCGATAGGAATGCCGAAGACGCCTTCAGTTCCGAGGTACATGTGGTTAACGATCCGCAGAACACTGAAACCTCGATGTTGGAAGAGAGAGGGAAAGGAGCGGCCGAAATAGCAGTAAAGGAGGAAGCAGATGGCGATGACAGGCAGGACGGGACTGGAAACGCGCCGCGTCGCCTCGAGAAGGAGTCCGACGGTGACGAATCCCATGATGACATCGACCTGTGTCGGCAGACCGGAGCGCAAGAGCAGCGTCTGAAAATGGATGATGAGGTAAAAACAGCCGTAAGCGGCGGCCGCGCCGAGAACGAAATCATACCAGGGCGTCTTGTTCCTGGAGGATTTGTTCGACATGGGGTAGAGAACGAAGACGAGGAAAAGAACGACGCCGAGATGGAAAGCCCTCTGCTTGATGGCCAGAAGGAGACCGAAACCAGCCGTGTAGAAGTGGAACAGCGAGAGCGCCACGGCGACGGCCGTCACCAGCAGCCCCTGCCATCCTACGAGATCGCGATAGCGCGCCTCCGTGTCGAACTGCCGACGCAAATCGTCCAGGTCAATTGCCGCCTCTTCCAAGACGGGACCGTTTACCTTGTCTTTGTCCTGATCCGCCAAGCGAACCCCTCCCTTTTTCATCAATTTGTCTCAAACACCTCAGGCAAGAGCCCGCAGGCGCTTAAAGTCTTCCAATCAGCTGATCGGCGAAGGAGCTTTCCGTCACGCGGATCTCAAGCCGTTGCCCCGGAAATTGTTTAAACAGCTCCCACCGGCCCGATCCGACAAGGTCCAATTCGTTGCGCCCCCGCTCCCCGTCGCCGACGCGGAGGAAGAGGACGTTGAAAGACTGCCTTCCTCCCCGAAAACGGAACCAATCTTTTCCGGCAAGGAATTTCCCCGTCTTTGATGCCTCGAGAGGCAATCCGGCGTTGTGGGAGCGGACACGTTCTTCCCACTGCCAGAAGGTCCCATCCGAAACGGAATACTCGTCCTCGACGGGTGTCAATTCGACGGAGTGAATATAGCGAAGGACGAAGGGTTGTCCGACGGGAGCTATTTGCCGCAGGAAAGTACCCCCAGAAGGAGCGATTTCCAGAACGGAGACAGGGGCGCAAAAGAGGTAAAGGAAGGACAGAAGGGCCACGACGAGCCACAACGACAAGGATCTCACGGTCGGACCACTCCCCTCTCCTTGCTCTGTCTTCAATAATACCAAATGGAGGCGCGATATACTGATGTATCAATGTGGAATTCCCGGCGAAACACATAAAAAGAAGCCCCTGCGGGCACCTCTCCTGAAACGTTATGGCGGACCCGTCCGGATTTGAACCGGAGACCTACGGCTTAGGAGGCCGTCGCTCTATCCAGCTGAGCTACGGGCCCGCACGACGGTAGATATAGTATCACGGCCAACCTGATAGGGCAACGACCGTCGCGAGGAATAGGGCTCCCTTCGGCGGTAGCGGTTCCCTAGACATACCGTGAGAGGAGAGATTTCCAGCGCCGCAGGGGCTCCTGGGCAGTCGGTCTGTAACGCTCCCAGGCTTCGAGGACCTTGCCGACATCGCGCCCCATTTGAGCGGCCAACTCTTCGGGACAACCGAAGCGCATCTCCTCGCGCAGCCTCTTCAGGATAAAAACGGGAAGACTCTGTCCGTAAAGGTCTCCGTTGAAGCCGGGAAAGTGCACCTCGAAGCGAAGGGATCGTCGCCCCTCGAAGGTGGGATTGAAGCCGACGTTCAGCGCTCCCGGCCTCCACTCCTCCCCGACGAGGGCCGCCGTCGCGTAGACGCCGCGCTCCGGGAAGATCTTCCCCTGCGGAAGGGAAAGGTTCGCCGTCGGGAAGCCCAAGGTTCTGCCCCTGCGGTCGCCGGGAACGACGACACCGACGGCGAAAAAGGGGTAGCCGAGCAGTTCCGAAGCGGCGACGACGTCGCCGCCGGCGATCTTCTGGCGCAGAAGAGTGCTGCTGACAGACTGGCCGTCGAGAACGAGCTGGGGTAGAACGGCCACACGCCAACGGCGACGGCGACAGCTCTCGGTCAGCTGAACCACATCGCCTTTCCTCGACTGGCCGTAGCGGAAATCGTCGCCGACGACGAGGCCCGAGACATCGATGTTTTTGGCCAGAAAGTCCATGAAAGCCTCAGGGGCCAGCTCTGCCAGCCATCGAGTGAAATCGATCTTGATCAGATTGGGAATTCGCAGAAAGCGGGCGATGAGATCACGTTCGCTTTCGCTGAAGAGGGCGGGACGCGGCGAGGGGGAAAGGACCATCTGAGGATGGGGAGAAAAGGTCACGACGGCCCATCTTGCCTCGTCTTCGGCAAGTGACGCGGCCTTTTCCAACAGTTTCTGATGGCCCCGATGAAACCCGTCGAAAGCTCCGAGGGTGAGGATCAACTTATTTCCTCCCAAGAAAGATGTTGGCTCGCGGCTGAAAATACCCTCTTTCTTTTTCGAGGGAGCCGAAGCTGAGGAGCGATTCCCCGCGGAAACAGAGAAAGCGCTCCGAAGGTACGACGCCGTAATGAAGCCTTCGCCCCTCTGCGAGAGGCACCGCATTGCCGTGGGCAAGAGCCGCGGCGGTTCGTTCCTGGCAACGGTAGGTCGTGAAATGAGAACAGAGCCGATCGGGGGGCAGAAAGAAGGCGGCGAGTTGCTCCGCCGATAGGTCTCTCAGATGAGAGCCGCAGATGGCCTCGGCCTCGGAAAGATCGCCCAGGCCGATCCGACGCAAATCGACGACCGTCGCCCCACATCGAAGGCGATAGCCCAGATCGCGGACGAGGCTTCGCACGTAGGTTCCCTGGTGGCAATCGACTTCGAGGTCGACGGTACCTTCCGGACGGAGGGGGGAAACCCGGCGAACGTCTCCGATCCAGATCGGCCTCGGTTCGATCTGAAAATCCTCGCCCTGGCGGGCCAACGCGTGAGCTCTTTTCCCCTGGACGTGGACGGCGGAAATGCGCGGAGGAGTCTGGAGTCGGTAACCGAGAAAGGGGAGAAGCTCTCTGTCGAAGGCCTCCTCGGAGACATGATCCCAGGGAAGGCGGGCGAGAACCGTTCCCTCTCCGTCACAGGTGTCGGTCTCGACGCCAAGCTGAATGCGGACGACGTAGCGTTTGGGAAGAGCCATGGCGTAGCCGCTGGCCCGAGTGAAAGGACCGACGAGCAGCAGAAGGAGTCCCGAAGCCGGTGAATCGAGCGTGCCGGCATGACCGACGCGGGTTTTTTTGCCCAAAATGGACCGGACGATCGAGACGCAACTTGTGCTTCTCCGACCGCGATCCTTATCGATCAGGAGCAGGCCCTCATTCATAGAGGGCCTCTATCTCCCGGATCACGATCTGCCGGGCCTCCGACAAAGGCATCTCCAGGCGACAGCCGGCCGCCTGGCGGTGACCGCCTCCGGACCAGCGCCGAGCCAGGTCGCCCGCCGCGACGGGACCACAGGATCGAAGGCTGATTCGCGTCAGCTGAGGCTGTTCCGTGAGCAGAGCAGCGAAGGTAACCCCCTGAAGGGACATCAGTTCGTTGACGAGTCCTTCCGTTTCGTCGGCCGTCGCTCCCGTCTCGGAAAAATCGTCCAGGGCGACCCAGGAGATCAGAGCTTTTCCGTCAGCCACGGCAAGAGCGCGGGAAAAGACTCGTCCCCAGAGATGCAGGGCCGCGAGGGATCGGTTGTTGTAAATGAGACGACTGACCTCGTCGGGGCGGAGGCCCCTTTCTATCAGATCTGCCGCCATAAGATGGCTGAAGGGTGTCGTCGAAGAGAAGGAAAACCGACCGCAGTCGGTAACAAGACCTGTATAGAGGGCAAGGGCCTCCTCTTTTCCCAGCGGCCATCCCGACTGCAGGGCCAGATCCCAGATGAGCTCGGCCGTGCTCGATGCCTCGGGGTAGACGATGTTGACGTCGCCGAAGCGTTCGTTGTCGCGATGATGGTCGATGACCAGCAGGGGAAGACCGGAGGGGCGCTCTTCCATCGCGGAGATGGATCTGTCCCGATTGCTCGTGTCGAGACAAACGACAAGATCGACGGTCCGAAAAAGCTCGTGACCGTCGACGATGAGGCGGTAGCCATCGCTTTCCGGCAGGAAGCGGTAACCTGCCGGAAAGCGATCGGCGCCTCCCCAGAGAACTCTTTTCCCCAGTTTGCGGCCCAGGCCGGCGAGAGCGGCGCCGGAACCCAGGGCATCGCCGTCGGGTTTTTCGTGGACGACGATGCCCCAACGCTCCGCTTCGGTCAGAAGGGCCTGTGCCTCTCCCCACTCAATGGGCAGACTCTTCGTCAACAGGCGTCCTCCCATCTTTATGAATGGAATCGAGAAGACAATCCATCTTGCGGGCCTTTTCCTCTGCAAAATCCACGAGAAAATGCAACTCGGGGATGACCCTCAGACGCAAGACCTTGCCGAGATGGCTCCGAATCTGCCCGGCGACGTTAGTCAAAGCGCCCTGGACGATCGTTCTTCTTTCGGGATCAAGCGTGATGAAATAGATTTTCGCGTGGCCCAGGTCTTTGGAACAAGTGACTTCGGTGAGGATGGCCTCCCGAGCCGTTTCATTCTTGATATCCTTATGCAGAAGGTCATTGATGACGCGAAGAAGCTCTTTGTTGATTCTTTCAATCCGAAAAGTCGCCATAGACTTCGACCTCCCGTCTGCTTTCCCGGATTTCGAAAAAAGCCTGTTCTTCCAGACGACAGATCTGTCGTTCCAGTGAATCAATGAACCGCGACGCCGATTCGATCGAAGATCCGGCAACGGCAAAGAGGAGGCAGGCCTCGGTGTGGCTCCCGAGCGGCCCCACATCGGCAACGGAAACGTTCTGCCTCCGCGTCTTATCGATGAGGGAGCGGACGATGCGGCGCCTGTCTTTCAGGCTCGTCGCCTGAGGGAGAAAAATCCGCAGCCAGAAGACGCCCAGGGAGGGGACAAGCCGTCGGTTCACAGACGTTTAGAGGCTCCGTTTTTCCTCGATGATCTCGAAAACTTCCACGATGTCGTTTTCGCTGAAGTCTTGGAAGTTGGTGAAGCTCATGCCACATTCGTAGCCTGCGGCGACTTCACGAACATCGTCTTTGAACCGTTTGAGGCTGGAGAGAGAGCCCTCCCAGTAGACGATGCCGTCACGAACGAGACGAACTTTCGCGTTTCGTCTGACGATCCCGTCAAGAACGTAGCAACCGGCGATTTTGCCCGCTTTGGGAACTTTGAAGGCAGCCCGTATCTCGACTTGGCCGATGACCTTTTCTCTCAGGGTCGGAGCCAGCATGCCCTCGAGGGCGGCCCGGACATCGTCGATGATGTCGTAAATGACACGGTAGAGGCGTATCTGGACGCCCTGGCTGTCGGAGATCTTTTTTGCATTGGCGTCGGGGCGAACGTCAAATCCGATGATGATGGCATTGGAGGCGGCGGCCAGCATGACATCCGACTCGGAGATCCGGCCGACTCCGACATGGACGATACTGATTCCCACTTCGTCGGTGGCCAGCTTCTCGAGGGAGGCCCTGATGGCCTCGGCCGTCCCCTGAACGTCGCACTTGAGGACGACGTTCAGCTGCGGCACCTCTCCCTGCTGCATCTGACTGTAGAGCTCCTCAAGTGTCATTCTCTTGACGCGGTTTTCCTGTTCCCGGCGGCGTCTCAGCTCTTCGATGTCGGCGATATGGCCTCGTGCCTCGCGCTCGCTTCCGACGCGATGGAAACGCTCGCCGGGCTGCGGGACGTCGGAAAGGCCCAGGAGTTCGACGGGCATGCTGGGACCGGCCTCGTCGACGTAGTTGCCGGAGGCGTCGATCATGGCCCGGATACGGCCCGTCGTCGTATCGGTAAGGACAATGTCGCCTCGATGAAGCGTGCCCTGGCGGACGATGACGGTGGCGACGGGACCCTTCCCCTTGTCCAGTTCGGCCTCGACGACGACGCCTTCGGGCTCGACGGCGGGGTCGGCCCGAAGCTCCAACATTTCCGCCAGGATAAGGATCATTTCCAGGAGATTATCGATGCCGATACCCTGCTTTGCCGAGATTTCGACGACGATCGTGTCGCCGCCCCATTCCTCGGGGACCAGGCCCTGGTCGGAGAGCTGCTGACGGATCTTATCGGGATTGGCTCCGGCCTTATCGATTTTATTGAGGGCGACGATGATGGGAACCCCTGCCGCCTTGGCGTGATTGAGGGCCTCGATCGTCTGGGGCATGACACCGTCATCGGCGGCGACGACGAGGATGGCGATATCCGTGACCTGGGCGCCCCTCGCCCTCATGGAGGTGAAGGCGGCGTGTCCCGGCGTGTCGAGAAAAACGATGCGCTTGGCGTTGTAGGACACGACGGAGGCACCGATATGCTGGGTAATGCCTCCGGCTTCGCGGTCGGCGACGCGGGTGTGACGGATGTGGTCGAGGAGTGTCGTCTTGCCGTGATCGACGTGTCCCATGACCGTCACGATGGGCGGACGCTCGACGAGGTTGTCTCCTTTGGGCTGAGGGCGAGAGTTCTTCTCGGCAAGTGGCTGTTCATCGGAGGCGGCGACGAGTTTCTTGCCGAAGGCGACACCCAAGGCCTCCAGGACGGCCGAATCGGCCGGAGCCCCTGCGGGCACCATCATTCCGGCCTCGACGAGGCGTTTGACGACGTCACCGGCAGGCACGCAGAGCACTTTGGCCACATCACCGACGGACGAGCCAGAGGGAACGGTGAGGCAGACCATGGCACCGTCCTCCTCTGCAGGAGGGGTGACCTCTTTTTTGGGCGATTTGATCGTATCTTCCACGAGCTGAGCGGTTTCCGTGTCTATGGAGCTCATGTGGGTTTTGACGTCAACTTTAAGCGATTCGAGGATCTCCATCAACTCCTTGTTCGACATGTCCAGCATTTTGGCAAGTTCATAAACGCGAATTTTACTCAATGGCATCGACCCCCTCGTCAAGCAGCGACTCCAGGCGGCGCGCCAGGCCATGTTCTCTGGGCAGACCCAGGACCTGAGCCGGAGGAAATCCCCCCGCCGCGGCAATATCCGTTACGTTCAGTCCCTTGAGGACATAGGATTTACACATACCTCGCTCCTCATAACCACGAAAGAGGCGACGGACGTTCTCCCGGACATCGCCGGGAAAGATGAGGAGAAAGGGGGAGCCCTTCCTCAGGCTCCGTCGCATCTGATCTTGGCCAATGACGAGAAGCCGCGCCCGCCGCGCCAACCCAAGAAGAGCCAAGGCCTCCCGGATCGTCCCGGAGATCTCCGGCTCGCTCAAGAGGGGTCCTCTTCCGGGCAGAGGGCGAGAAGTTCCTCGTAAAGTTCGGGGGATAAGGACACGCGAAGGGTTCGGGCTAAGGCGTTTCTCTTGCGTGCCGACTCGACGCAGCTCCTCTTCCGGCAGAGATAGGCTCCGCGACCAGGCGCTCGGCCGGACGTGTCGATTGCCACTCCCCCCGCGGAATCGCGGGCAACACGGAACATCTCCCTCTTGGGGTTTTCCTCGCCACAGCCGACACAGGTTCTGGGACGGCTGCGTTTGTCCCGCGTCTTTAGGGCTTCTGCCATAGCTCCTCATCGCTTCCCTTGACTATTATATCTTCAAAGAGATCCTGCAATGTCGGAAGACGTTCCGGTTCGATCACCTTGATATCGATCTTCCATCCCGTAAGGCGTGCGCCGAGGCGCACATTCTGGCCGGCTTTGCCGATGGCCAGGGAGAGCTGATCGGGACGCACGTAGGCTCGTACCGACCGTTCCTGCTCGAGGATGGGTTCTACGCGCATGACCTTGGCCGGAGAAAGAGCGTTGCGGATATAGGCGAGGCTATCTCCGTTCCAGAGAATGATATCGATACGTTCGCCGCCCAGCTCATCACTGACGGAACGGATACGCGTGCCGTTGTTGCCCACACAGGCCCCTATGGGGTCGACGTTGGCGTCGAGGGAAGCGACCGCCACCTTGGCCCTCGCTCCAGCCTCGCGGACAATGCCTCGGATCTCCACGGTCCCCTCCTGGATTTCGGGAACCTCCATCTCCAGCAGACGGCGCAGAAGGCCGGGATGGGTCCTGGAGACGACGATACGGGGCCCGCGCGTCGTGCGACGAACATCGAGAAGATAGAACTTCATCCTCGTACCCATTTCATATTTTTCGCCGACGATACGCTCCTCCCTGGGCAGGATAGCCTCGGTCCTGTCGTTTAAGCGAACAAGAGCCTGATCACCCTCGGACTTGAAAATGACGCCGTTGACGAGATCGCCGATGCGGTCGGAGAATTCCTCGAAGATGATCTGGCGCTCGGCGTCCTTCAGTCTCTGAATGATGACCTGGCGGGCCGTCTGAGCCGCGATGCGCCCGAAATCTTCGGGCTGAACTTCCATACGAAGCAGGTCGCCCGAGACAAGCCCCTCGTAACCGAGTTCGGCAGCCTCAAGAGGTGTGATTTCCGTATCCTCGGAGGAGACGTCATCGACGACCTGACGGACCTCGTAGATCGTAATCTCGCCCATATCCTTATCGAGAAGAACCTCGACGTTCTGGTTGCCGCCTTTGTGCTTTCTGTAGGCGGAAACCAGCGCCGCCTCCAGACTGGCAATGATAACCTCCGATGAGAGCCCCTTGTCCTGTTCGATCTGGATCAGGGCGCGGGCAAAATCACGGCCGAGCTGCATATCCCGATTCCTCCCTTAACCTTTTCTCCCCTTTTGACCTTTGGGCGCCTCGTCGAAGACGAGGTGGGCCTTTACGATGATCTCAAAAGGAACGGCAATCTCGGTTCCCTCTTCGAGGAGGAGGCGAATCCCCTCATCGGAAAGGCCCTCGAGACGAGCCGTCATCTGCTTTTTCCCCTCTATTTTTTTCGACAGCTTGAGGCGAGCCTTCCGTCCGGCAAAACGCCGATAATCTTCTCGTCGAAAAAGAGGCCTCTCCAGGCCGGGCGAGCTGACTTCCAGTGTATAGCGCGTCGGGAAAATATCTTCGTGGGTATCAAGGTATTCGCTGAGATGTCGAGAAACGCGGGTACAATCATCAACGCCAATGCCTCCGAGGCTGTCGATGTAAACCCGAAGCACGGGGAGACCCGATTCCTTGACAACCTCGACGCCGACCGGCTCATAGCCGAGGTCCTCGACAAGAGAAGCCAATGTCTCCTGAAACACGGACGTCACCTCCTGTTTCCGCAAGGCGATGGAGCGATAAAAAACGAAGAGTGGGCGGAGCCCACTCTTCGAAGCGCGCAAACGGACACGCCACCGAACACAGCACATTATAGCACCCAGAGGAGCCGTTCTCAAGGGCACGATCCCCCCTGTAAAAAGGGATGATCACTCGGCCGAATAGTTGGGCGCTTCCTTCGTCACGACCACATCGTGGGGATGGCTTTCCTTGACGGAGGCACTGGTGATTTTGACGAAACGACCTTTTTCGTGCAGGTCTGCCACGTCGGCGGCACCGACATATCCCATGCCGGCCCGGAGTCCTCCGACGAGCTGATAGACGACGGCCGTGAGGGGGCCTTTATAGGGAACCATTCCTTCGATTCCTTCCGGGACCAATTTATCCTCCGACGTGTTCTCCTGGAAGTAGCGATCCTTGCTGCAGCCGCCCTTCATGGCACCCAACGATCCCATGCCTCTGTACGTCTTGAAGGAGCGCCCTCTATGAATGACCGTTTCACCCGGGCTTTCCTCCGTCCCCGCGAAAAGGGATCCGATCATCACCGTGTCCGCTCCGGCGGCAAGAGCCTTCGTGACGTCTCCGGAAAAACGGATTCCTCCGTCGGCAATGACCTTCTTGCCCCTTCCGTGGGCGACGCGGGCCACGTTGTAGACGGCGGCCAACTGAGGAACTCCGATACCGGCGATAATACGCGTCGTGCAGATCGAACCGGGACCGACGCCGACCTTGACGCCGTCGGCTCCGGCCTCGATAAGAGCCTCGGCGGCATCGCCCGTGGCGATGTTGCCTCCGACGAGGGGAAGGTCGGGAAAGAGTCTGCGCAGGCTGCGCACGGTTTCGATGACGGCCCTGGCATGGCCGTGAGCCGTATCGACGACGAGGGCGTCGACTCCTGAGGTGACGAGGATCTTGGCTCGGTCCACGACATCGGCACCGACGCCGACGGCAGCTCCGACGCGCAGGCGGCCGTGGCTGTCCTTGTTGGCCTGAGGAAAATCTTTGACTTTCTGAAGGTCCTTGATGGTAATGAGCCCCTTCAGCTTTCCCTGACCGTCGACGATGGGGAGCTTCTCCACCTTGTGGACCATGAGGATGGACTTGGCCCCCTCCAGCGTCGTTCCCTCGGGAGCCGTGATCAGGTTCTCCTTGGTCATGATATTGTCGATGGGCTGCTCGAAATCGGTGACGAATCGAAGGTCTCTGTTGGTGATGATGCCGACGAGGATCTTCTTTTCGTCGACGATGGGGACACCCGAGATGTGATAGTGTTCCATGAGGGCAAGGGCGGCCGTCACGGGATCGTTGGGGTTCAGGTAAAAGGGATCGACGATGACGCCCGATTCGGACCTCTTGACCTTATCGATTTCCGCCGCCTGCTGTTCCGGTGTCTGGTTGCGGTGGACAAAGCCGATGCCGCCCTCTCGGGCAATGGCGATGGCCAACCGCCCCGTCGTGACCGTATCCATGGCGGCGCTGCAGATGGGAATATTCATGGGGATCTGGGACGTCAGGTAAGAGCCGACCTCGACGGTGGCGGGCAGGACTTCGCTGTATCCCGGCACGAGAAGGACATCGTCGAAGGTGTATCCTTCGTAGGCGACAAATTTTTCCTCGAAACTCATGAGAACCTCCTTGGGCAAAGCTGCCAACGCCATGTCCCTTCAGGGGGGACAGAGGAAGAGAGAGAAGAACCCCTCTCGCATAAATTGGGAGGTAGTTTACTCCCTGGCCCTCATCCCTGCAAGGGGCATTTCCACGCTCAGGAGCCGCCCACTCGCGATGCCAGCCCCAAGACCTCGACGTCAAGGCGGGTCACCCCCTGCCTTCTGATGCCGAGAGCCTCTGCAGCACCGAGAGAGATGTCGAGAAGCCGTCCCTTATGTCCCTTGAAACGGTCACAGATCCTGACGACGACCTTCTTCCCCGTGCGGGGATGCGAGAGGCGCACGAGAGTGCCGAAGGGGAGATCGACGGATGCCGCCGTCAGCTGTCGGTCATCGAAGGTCTCGCCGCTGGCCATCCTGCGCCCCTGCCAGCCGTTCCCTCCGTACCAGGAGACCCTTCCCTCCGTCTGAGTCTTCCCTCCCAGCGTTGGTCGGTCATGAGGCACGGGTGAGAGACGCATCAGAGCCTCCATGAGATTGGAGAGCCATTGGGCGGCCAGAGTCTTTCCTTTGGAACGGTGAAATCGGCAGGCTTGAGCCGTCAGCGGCAGCAGAAGCTGGCCGGCCAGGGACAGGTGCCAGCGGTCGCCTTTACCTTCGATGCGCAGGGCGCTGAGCGGGAATCCCTTTTTGTAGTGGCTGTCGAAACGGCGGGACAGGTCATTCAGCTCGCCCTTCATGGACTCGGGAAAGGTGGCGATGACGATTCCTCCCACCGTCCAGGCCAAGGCTTTACCCCTCTCCTGAATCTGGGAGGGATAGGCCTCGCCCGATGTCGCCGCAAGGACAACAAGAAGAAGGAGAGCAAACAAAAGGCGCCGCCCCTGCCGCATCTGTTCAACCTCCCCTACGGATCGTCGCCAGAGCGTGACATTCCATCGAGGCGCCGGAGCCCACCGATCCCACCTTCTCGCCCGATTTCACTTTGATGTTGAATCGTGGCTCCTCTTCCCTGTCGAAAAGCTCGCCCATCCTGTCTCTTACCGAGGCGAGGCAGGAACCAAGGCGGGGGATCTGGGCATGCAGCGTCACATCGACCCAGAGAATATCCCATCCTTCGGCGACGACGCGGAGGAGCACCTGGCGAAGCAGTTCATAGCTGTCGGCGTCCCGATAGCGCTCCTCCGAGGCGGGGAAGAGGGTCCCCAGGTCGGGAAGTCCCGCGGCGCCGAGAAGGGCATCGGAGACGGCGTGGCAAACGATATCGGCATCGGAATGGCCATCCAGCCCGAGGGGGGCCTCGACGCGAACGCCGCCCAGGAAGAGAGCTCTGCCGGGCACAAGAGGGTGTACGTCGAAGCCGTGCCCCGTCCGCACCGTAACCGGCTTGGCCGCCAGGGCTCGAGCGATCTTCCAGTCCGCCTCATCTGTTATCTTGAAATTCATGCGATCTCCCTCCACCGTTGAAAGGCCTCCCCCGCTTTCCAGCCAGGCCTCGGCCTCGTCGAGAAAGGTCGCGCCCTCCCCGAGAACATTGAGAAGGGGCCTGCGGGGGAAGGCCTGCGGAGTCTGGGTTGCCCGGACGGTTCCCCTGTCCAGAGAGACGGGGCCGCTTTTCGTCTGAATCTTGAGGGCATCGTTGACGGGACAGAGGGGGATGGCGCCGTGTCGTTCCGTCGTCGCCGCCATGAGGCGGCGACAGAGACCGGGAGAGAGGAAGGGGCGGGCCCCGTCGTGAACGAGAACAAAGGCTCCGCTGGCGGCTGAGAGCCCCGAGCGAACGGAATCGGTCCGCGTCGTCCCTCCTGCGACGCAACGAAGGGGCATCGTCAGAAAGGATCGATCGAAGAGCTCCTCCTGGCCGGACGGAACGACGAGGACCAGTTCGGCGATTTCACCTGCGTCGAAAAGGACCTGGGCGCAGCGAGCGCTCCAGGTCCAGAGGGGGGAACCTCCAAGCAAACGGAGCTGTTTGGGCGTGCCGCCCAGGCGAAGTCCCTTGCCTCCAGCCACGATGACAAAGGACCAGGAGGATTTCATTTGGGAACCTCCCGTCGGATTCTCCCGAAAACCATCCGTCCCGCCGAAGTCTGAAGCATGGAGGTGACGGTCACATCGACGCGACGACCGATGTGAGAACGCCCCTCCTCGACGACGATCATCGTTCCATCGTCGAGATAGCCCACGCCCTGAAGCGGCTCTTTGCCCTCCCTGATGAGATCGACGATGACCGTTTCTCCGGGCAGAAGCATCGGCTTGAGGGCATTGGAGAGATCGTTGACGTTGAGAACGTCGACGCCGTCGATCTGGGCCAATTTGTTGAGGTTGTAATCCGTCGTCATGACTTTGCCGCCGATCTGGCGAGCCAGAGCGATGAGCCCCTCGTCGACGGATTCCACCTGGAGCTGCCTGAGGGGAATCTCGACGATCTCCACCTGGACGTTCTCGATCTTCTGAAGGCTGTTGACGACGTCGAGGCCTCTCCGTCCCCGGCTCCGCCGGACGGAATCGGAGGAATCGGCGACAGACTGAAGCTCGAGAAGGACGAAACGGGGCAGGACGAGCGATCCCTCCAGAAACCCCGTCTGGGCTACGTCGAGGATGCGGCCGTCGATGAGCACGCTCGTATCGAGGATCTTGAGATTACATCGTCCGCCGCCGACGACCTCCTCTCCCCTGCCCACCTGTACCTGTCTCGGCCCGCGCAGCCGGATCCGCTCCTTGAGACCGCCGATGGTGCTCCACATGCCTTGGATCTCTTCCCGCCTCTTAAGAAAAAGCCTTATGCCGATATAGCCCAAGACCACGTTGAGCAGGACGGCAATGTAGCTTCCGATGGCAGGAAGATCGGCAAAGGGAAGGGCCACCAGATTGGCCACGAGCAATCCCACGATCAGGCCCAGGATGGCCACGGAGAGATCTTGCCAGCTCAGGAATTGAAGGTGGTGCTCGAAGAGGAGACCTATAAAGCCGAGGCTCTTTATGAAATAGGGAGTCAACAGGTAGCCCATGCCCCCCAACACCAGGACGCAAAGGCCGTTCAGAACCAGGACATGCAGCATCGACGTCCAGGGAAGCCACCCCTCGGAAACGACCCAGCGCGCGACCTGATAGCCGGCGATTCCACCCAGCAGCGCCAAAAGACCTCGCGCCGCGCCAAAGACGATTTTCCCAAATCCTTCGGCCATTCCCCCACCTCCTCGATGATTCGATCTCCGGCCGATTTTGCACTCCTCCCTTCAGGGGACGGCCTCACAAATCCTCCCGTTTGACCTCTCTTCTCGCATCCATAGCGGCCCGCAGAGTCACCCGATCGGCGAATCCGATGCTTCCCCCCACGGGAAGGCCGTAGGCCAGACGGGAAACGCGGATCGTCAGGGGACGGAGGGCTTCGAGGACGGCATAATAGGTCATATCACCCTCGATACGCGGGCTCGTGGCGAGGATCACCTCTTTGAACTTTCCCCTCTCGAGGCGCCCCGCCAAACGGCCCAGGGCCTCAGGAGGCAACTCCTCTCCGTCCAGAGGAGATATGCGACCGCCGAGGACGTGGTACAGCCCGTTATGAACGCCCGACTGTTCCAGGCTGATGAGGTCCTCGGCCGTCTCGACGACGCAAAGCGTCTCCCTTTCCCGCAGGGGATCGCGACAGACGGAGCAGGGATCGATGTCGGTCAGATTGCCGCACTCGGGACAGGGATGCAGACTCTCGCGAAGGGTCACAAGAGCTCGCGCCAACTCCCGAGTCCAGCTCTGAGGCTGTTGCAGCAGGTACAGAGCCATGCGGCGGGCGCTTTTCTCTCCCACTCCGGGGAAACGCCCCAGAAGGCCCGTCAGTTTCTCCAGGGGTTCGGGAAGGGACAAGGTCAGGGCCGCCTAAAAAAGGTTCGGCATGCCCAGGCCGCTCGTCAACTGTCCCATGCGATCGTTCGAAAGCTCGCGGGAAGCTCGAATCGCTTCGTTGACGGCGGCCAGAATCAGGTCCTCGAGCATCTCCACTTCCTTGGGGTCGACAACTTCCGGATCGACATGAACGGCGACGATATCTCCCTTGCCGTCGGCCACCGCCTTGACCATCCCGCCGCCGGCAAGTCCCTCGACGCGCTCCCTGGCCAGATCTTCCTGAACCCGCGCCATTTGGGCCTGCATTTTCTGGGCCTGCTTGAGAAGCTTATCCATTTTCATCGGTCCATACCTCCTGAAAGAACTAAAAGAATGGTCGAGCGGGTCAATGATGGTACGAGGTGCCGAGACGAATCATGACAGCCCGATACAGTTGCTCCGCGACGAAAAGCAGAGCCAACTCGTGGGTCAAGGTCATGGGCGAAAGAGAGAGCAGGGCATCGGCCCTGCGCCTGAGATCTTGCCCGACACCGTAGGCACCTCCCACGACGAAGACTATTTTCCCCGAAACGTCCTCCAGCCGACTATAGAACCATCGAGAAAAGGCGGGGCTGTCCATCATCGCCCCCCTTTCGTCGAGAAGAACGACGAAATCCCGCTCCCCAAGGGCCTTGAGAATCCGCCGCGTCGAGTCATCCCTGCTCGATGAGGCATTCAGTCCTTTCGTCTCGGGAAGCTGGACCCACTCAAGGGGGAGGTGGCGCTCGACGCGCTTGAGGTATTCCCTCACTCCCTGAACGACGAAAGGCTCCTTCAGCTTCCCCACAGAAAAGAGGGAAAGCTTCATGAGCTCTCCACTTTAGTGACCGCTTTCCGGAGAAGGTAGGGCTCCATCAAAAGCTTTTTCCCGCAGCCAAGACACTCGATCTCGACTTCAGCACCGAGACGAACGACTCGCCACTGGCGGCTTCCGCAGGGATGAGGTTTGCGGAGACGAAGGATCATTCCGGGCTCCAGGCGCTCTTCCATCAGCGTCAACGGAGAGTCACTCCCTCTCTGCTGCGGCCCAGGAGAGGACGACGTCCACGTCGCCCTCTCACGCCCGTCTCCCATAGAGCCCGAGACGGGTGGCGACGACGAGAGAGACGAAAAGAGGAAGATGACAGACACGGCTCCACCGCCAAGGCTCCTGAAGGGTCCGGTAGAGCCACTCCAGTCCGAGATCCTGCCAGATTCGAGGGGCCCGCCTGAGATTCCCCGAGAGGACATCGAAAGAGCCTCCCACCCCGACGAGTACGAGAGGGGCGAGGCGATCTCGGTTTCTGGCGATCCAGGCCTCCTGGCGAGGCACACCGAGCCCGACGAAAAGGATCCTTGCCCCGGACTCGACGATCGCCCGGACAAGAGCGTCTTCGTCCTCGGCTCCTCCATAGCCGTCCGCCGTTCCCCGAACATCAAGGCCGGGATAGCGGAAAGCCAGGCGTTTCGCTGCCTCGGCGGCCACGCCGGGCCTGCCCCCCATGAAGTAGAGAGGAAGAGCCTCGGCCGACGCCGATCGACAGAACTGCTCCAAAAAATCGATACCCGTGATGCGCTGTTGGACGGGGCATCCCAGGAAACGCAGTGCCCAGACGAGCCCACGCCCGTCGGGAAGGACCAGAGAGGCCCTGCTGATCCATTCTCGAAAATCCCCGTCACGGAGAGTGCGCAAGGCGGAGAGGGCATCGAGGGTGGCAATGTGCTCCGACCGCTCTCCGTAACGCGCCCACGAAAGGGCCCTGCCGAGTGCGAAGGGAAGCGAGACGTTGTCGACTTCGACTCCCCAAAGGGATGAACGACGCCCCGGTGCGGAGGTGTTTCGGGAAAAGGCCCCCTGAATGACGAGGACGAGAAGAAGGGTGACGAAAAGACCGGCCGCCAGCCGCAGGGGGGACGAAAGCTCCATCTGCAGAAGAGCGACGGAAACTCCGACGGAGGCGCAGGTTGCCGCCGTCATCCTGACTGCCCTGGGGTGATTGATGCCCCTGCCCACGAGACGGTGATAGAGAGAGATCTCCCCCATTTCAGCCAGGGGCATGAAACGGGAACAGACCGTCAGAGAAATCTCCAAAAGGGGCAGTGCGAAAAGCCCCAACGGAAGCATCATCAGGGCGGTAAAAGTAATTCCCTTGCTCACGCCTAAAATCGAAAGTCCCGCGAGGAAGACGCCCCAAAAACCGCAGAGGGACTCGCCCAGCGTCCGGTAACTATGCCCGTGGCGACTCCAGAAGACCGTCAGAAGGGAGATCCCGCAGAGACCGAGGAAAAAGGCCTCCGGAAGGAACTGGCCACTGAAGGCCGTGACAAGAAGCATCAGGGCCAAAGAGACGGCGACCATGTGCCCCGCCAACCCTCCGACGCGGTCGAGCTGGCGAAGGACGAGAGGAAAAAGTCCCACCCAAAGGGAGGTGGCCACGACAGACGCCAGAGGAGAGAGGTAGTGCAGGGAGCCGGGCAGACCGATGAAATCGATGCCGGGCCCCTCTAAGGCCAGCAGGAGTCCCACCAGAAAATAGCAGGGCCAAAGAGGAAGCCGATAGAGGGAAATGGCGAGTCCCACTCCGGAAGCGAGGAAGGCACAGAGAGCCACCGCCTGGACAAGGACGTTGCCGGACCAGAGGCTCGCCACGGAAAGGACGAAAACGAGTCCCAAATCGCGCAGATAATCATATTGCTCCGCGCTGAGGTGCCTTTTCAGCCCCTTTTCGGCAAAGAAACAGACCAGAAAGAGCAGGACGGCCAAAACCAAACCGGTCCTATAGGCATCGAATGCCATCGACTATCGGCAACCTCCTCGTCGTTGAACGATTGCGTTCGCTCCTTTGACGGTTATTGTACCATGTCTCAGTCATGATAACCGCCTGAAGGGTCATGAAGAGGCCGGTTCCAGACGGGTGACTCCCCTCATGTAGGGGACGAGAACGTCGGGGAGATCGACGGAACCGTCCTCCCGCTGATAATTTTCCAGGACGGCGATGAGACAGCGGCCTATGGCAATGCCCGAGCCGTTCAAGGTGTGGACGAAACGTGGTCGCCCTCCGCCTTCGGGGCGATAGCGGGCGTTCATGCGTCTAGCCTGGAAATCGCCGCAGTTGCTGCAGGAGCTGATTTCACGGTATTTCTCCTGCGAGGGGATCCAGACCTCGATGTCATACGTTTTCGCGGCCCCGAACCCCATGTCCCCCGTGGAAAGACAGACGACGCGGTAGGGTATCTCCAGTAGCTGAAGCACCTTCTCCGCACAGGCCGTCAAATGCTCCAGTTCCTCGTAGCTTTTTTCCGGGTGGCAGATCTTGACCATTTCGACCTTGTCGAACTGGTGCTGCCTCAGAATGCCCCGCACATCGCGGCCGTGGGCTCCCGCCTCGCGCCGGAAGCAGGCCGTGTAGGCCGCGTAGTAGAGAGGAAGCTGACTCTCCTCAAGGATCTCATCGGCATGGAGGTTTGTCAGAGGGACTTCGGCCGTCGGGATGAGCCAGAGGTCGTCGTCGGCACAGCGATACAGGTCTTCGGCGAACTTGGGAAGCTGCCCCGTGCCGGCCATCGCACGAGAATTGACGAGAAAGGGGGGGAGCACCTCCTTGAATCCATGCTCTCCCGTGTGGAGATCGAGCATGAAGTTCATCAAAGCCCGCTCAAGACGGGCGCCCAGCCCCAGAAGAACGGTGAAGCGGCTCTCGGCGATCTTGACGCCCCGCTCGAAGTCGAGGATCCCGAGGGCTTCGCCGAGATCCCAGTGCGGCTTGGGCTCGAAGGGAAAGGAACGGGGCGTTCCCCAACGGCGGACTTCGACATTGGCTTCCTCGTCGGCACCGACAGGAACCGATTCGTGGGGAACGTTGGGAAGGGCCATGATCAGCTCCCTTTGCGATTCCTCGACGGAAGCGACTTCCTGGTCCAGACCCTTGATGCGCGTAGATATGTCCCGAACGGCGGCCTTGTGTGCCTCCACATCCTCGCCACGGCTCTGGGCCTCGCCGATGCTCTTCGACTCCTGGTTCCGGCGGGTCTTGAGCTCCTCCACTTCGGTGAGGAGGCGGCGTCGTCTCTCGTCAAGGAGGATCAGATCGTCGAGGGGAAACGTCGTCCCTCTGTTTTCAAGCATCTGGCGGACAGAATCGGGGTTCTCTCGAACCCAGCGGATATCGAGCATTCCAGCCTAGGCCTCCTCCGTGGTGCCCGCTCTGATGTTGCGCAGCAGATCGGCCATCTCCAGGGCGGCCAGGGCGGCCTCCGCCCCCTTGTTGCCGGCCTTGCTCCCGGCACGCAGAAGGGCCTGCTCCAGACTGTCGCAGGTGAGGACGCCGAAGGCGACGGGGACGCGCTGTTCCAGACCGATATGGGCGATGCCCTTCGCGACCTCAGCCGAAACGTAGTCGAAATGCGGCGTATCGCCGCGAATGACGGCGCCGATGGCGACGATGGCATCGTAGCGCCCCGTGAGTGCCATCTCCTTGGCGACGAGAGGGATCTCCCAGGCACCGGGAACCCAGCAGACATCGATGTCCTGATGACGCACACCATGACGGGCGAGAACATCCTTGACGCCTTCGAGAAGGCGCGACGAAATAAGGTCGTTGAAACGGGAGGCGACGACGACAAAGCGCAGCCCCGTTCCGATCAACTTTCCTTGAAATATTTTCATTTCATTGTCTCCTTTCGGAATGAAAAAGCGGACCTCTCAGCCGATCAGGTCCTTGAGGTGGATCATATGGCCCATTTTTTCCCTTTTCGTGTCGAGGTAGCGTTCGTTGTAGGGATTGGCCTCAATCTCGAGAGGAACGCGGTCGACGATGTCGATGCCGTACCCCGCGAGGCCGATGACCTTTCTGGGATTGTTGGTGAGAAGACGGACGTGGCGTAATCCCAGATCGGCCATGATCTGAGCCCCGACGCCGTAGTCGCGGAGATCGGGGGCGAAGCCCAGGGCGACGTTGGCCTCGACGGTGTCGAGGCCCTTTTCCTGAAGTTCGTAGGCCTTCAGCTTGGGAAGAAGCCCTATGCCTCGTCCCTCCTGACGCATGTAGATCAGCACGCCTCGCCCTTCCGTTTCGATGCTCTTCATGGCCCGATGGAGCTGAGGGCCGCAGTCGCAGCGAAGAGAGCCGAAGACGTCGCCTGTGAGGCACTCCGAGTGAACCCGGACGAGAACGGGCTCCTCGCCGCCGATGTCGCCCTTGACGAGGGCCATGTGAAGATAGTCGCCGGCCTCGTCGAGGATGAAACGGTAGGCGTGGGCGACGAAAGTGCCGTACTCCGTCGGGAGCTGGACGGTCGAAACGCGTTCGACGAGACGGTCCTGGCGGTGGCGGTAACGGATCAGATCGGCGATGGAGATGATCTTGAGCCCATGCGTTTCGACGAAGCGGGCCAAGTCGTTGAGGCGGGCCATGGTGCCGTCTTCGTTCATCACTTCGCAGATGACGCCGGCCGGACGAAGGCCGGCGAGACGTGCCAGGTCGACGGCGGCCTCGGTGTGCCCGGCCCTCTTGAGAACGCCGCCCTTCCTGGCGATGAGAGGAAAGATATGGCCGGGGCGGCGGAAATCTTTCGGTTTCGATGTCGGATCGGAGAGAAGGCGGGCTGTCAGGGCGCGCTCCGCCGCCGAGATGCCCGTCGTCGTCCCCTCCGAGGCATCGACGGAGACGGTGAAAGCCGTACAGTGGCGGTCCGTGTTGTCGTCGACCATGAGACAGAGACCGAGGCGACGGGCCTGATCTTCGGCGAGAGGAGCGCAGACGAGACCTCGGGCATGCGTCGCCATGAAGTTGATCGATTCGGCCGTCGCCTTTTCCGCGGCCATGAGAAGATCTCCCTCGTTCTCCCGATCCTCGTCGTCGACGACGACGATCATTTTCCCCTGTCGGATGTCCTCCAGGGCCGATTCGATCGTGCTGAAGAGATCTTGCTCCATCTGTTCGGACAATTGGAATCCCTCCCAAGGCTCTTTAAGATAGCCAGCCCAACTCGCGTAGAGCCTCTTCCGTCAGAGGGACCGGGGCCTGGCTCTCTTCCGCCCCGCTCCTGACGCCAAGCATGCGCCGCACGTATTTGGCTAAAACGTCGGTCTCTATGTTCACCTTATGGCCCTCGGCGAGATCGGCCAAAGTCGTCTCTTTTTGCGTCGTCGGGATGAGACCGACGGAAAACCCCCCTGTGTCGACGTCGATGACGGTGAGGCTCACTCCGTCGACGGCCACGGAGCCCTTGGGGATGACCTCCACGAGGGGCCGCTCTTCGAGATCCACCCAAAGGCGGGCGGAAAAGAGGCCGGCACGGTCCACGCGTCGCACCGTGCCGACGGAATCGACGTGTCCCTGGACGATGTGACCGTCAAGACGGGCCTGAAGGGAAAGAGCCCTCTCCAGATTGAGGCGGGCTCCAGGCCGCAGAGCGCCCAGTCGGGTCCGCTGCACCGTCTCGGCCATCATCTCCACGAAAAAACGCGTTTTCCCCTCCTCCACGACGGTGAGGCAAGCGCCGCTGACCGCCACGGACTGGCCGAAGCGAAGGTGCGGGGCCATCCCGGGAGCCTCGATTTCCAGTAAGGTCATACCCGTCCGGGGACGGGAGGAGACGAGACGCCCCACTTCCTCGATCAGGCCGGTAAACATGGCATCGCCTCCAGCCAGAGATCTCCGTCGACCTGCCTTATTGTAGCAGCCCTGAGCGCGATGGCCTCCCCCATATGGCGGAGTCTCAGATTGCCCGTGAAGGGAATGCCCCGTCCCAGGAATTTGGGCGCCAGGAAGAGAGACACTTCGTCGACGAGCCGCTCTTCGATGAAAGATTGAATCACGGAGGCCCCTCCCTCGACGAGCAGGCGCAGAACGCCGCGACGGACAAGCAGGCTAAGAAGCTCGTCGAGGCGGAAACGCCCCTCCGGGGCATCGAGGAGAACGACCTCGGCCCCGGCCTTTCGAAGGGTCTCGGCCCGCTTCGGATCGCTCTCGGCGGTTCCGACGACGAGGCAACGGCCGTCTCCGATGACCTTGGCGCAAGCGGGAGTCCGCAACCGACTGTCGAGAACGACGCGCAGAGGCGATTGTCCGGAGACGAGACGAACGGTCAGTTCCGGGTCGTCCTTGAGGACCGTACCGATGCCGACGAGAATGGCGTCGTTCTCCCCGCGAAGAAGGTGGGCCTTGCTTCGAGAAAGGGCGCCACTGATCCAGCGACTCTCTCCGTCACCCAGGGCAATGGCGCCATCGAGGCTCAAAGCGGCCTTGACCGTCACCCAGGGACGCCCACCCGTAAGGGCTTTGACGAACCCCCTGTTGACGTGGAGGCATTCCTCTTCGAGAACGCCGAGCACCACGTCGATTCCGGCCTTCCGGAGAATTTCGATTCCCCCTCCGTCGACACAGGGATTGGGATCTCTCATTCCGACGACGACGCGGCCCACGCCGGCCTCGACGAGACGGGGCGCGCAGGGTGGCGTTTTGCCGAAATGGCAGCAGGGCTCCAGGTTGACGACGGCCGTCGCCCCCCGCGCCCGCTCTCCGGCCCGCTCCAGGGCCTTGACCTCGGCGTGCGGTCCACCGAAGCGGCGATGATAGCCCCAGCCAAGAACGCGCTCTTCTTTTTCGTCGAAGATCACGCAACCGACGCGTGGATTGGGACTCGTCCATCCCGTGCCTCTCTCGGCCAGGCTGAGAGCCATCCTCATGTAATGCGTGTAGAGCTCCATCTGACGGGTCACACCTTTTCCTCCCTCAATGTCTCAACAATTCTGCGGGCCGTCTCCGGGCCGATGCCCGTCAGGAGCGTCAATTCGTCAGGCTCCAGCGAAGCGATCTTCTGAACGCTCCCGAAATGGATCAGGAGCAGGGCCGCCCGTTTTTTCCCCACCCCCGGTACATCCTCCAGAACGGAGCGGCGGAGCCGACTGTCACGACCTCGACGGTGGCTGGCGACGGCGAAGCGATGAGACTCATCGCGGACTCTCTGCAAAAGCTGAAGGGCAGGATCGCTGAGAGGCAGCTCAAGAGGCTCTTTCCGCCCCGGCAGGAAGAGCTGTTCTTCCCTTTTGGCCAAAGAGACGATAGGCAATTCCTCCAGCCCCAAAGCAGCCAGAGCTCCCGCGGCGAACTCGAGCTGCAGGGGACCTCCGTCGATGAGGACAAGCTGGGGGAGAGGTTCCTCCCCCTCGAGGCATCGGCGATAGCGACGGCCGACGACCTCCTCGAGGGCTCGGAAATCATCGACGCCTTCCACCGATTTTACGGCAAAACGGCGATAGAGGGAGGGATTGGGCAATCCCTGTTCGAAAACGACGGCGACGCCGTACATTTCTTTGCCGGAGAAGTGGGAGATGTCGAAACCGTCGATGCGCCAGGGGATCGTCGGCAGACCCAGCAGTTCCTGAAGGCGGAGGAGAAGGGTCCACGTCTCCCGGTCCAGATCGTGACTCAGCGTCGACGAAAGCCGCTGACGGGACAGACGCCAAAGGGAGCGGATCGTATCTCTCAGTCGTGCCGCCTCCTCGAAGGCCAGTCCCGAGGCGGCGCGATCCATGCGGAGCCGAAGGCGCTCGACGAGATCGGCGGCGTTGCCCTGAAGGAGAAGGAGGACATCGGCCACGCGTTCGCCGTACTCGGCCTCACTCGTCAGGCCCGCGCAGGCTCCGCCGCAGCGGCCCAGGGCGTGCCGGACGCAGGGACGTTCCTGACGAGGTCCGGAGAGATCGGTCTTGCAGGTTCTCAGGGGAAAATGACGTTCGATCAGTCGCAGAAGGCGGCGCAAATCGCCGACTCGCGTAAAGGGACCTACGTAGCGCCCTCCATCGTCGCTTCTGTGGCGGGTGATTTCGAGGCGGGGAAACGGCTCGTCGGTGATCTTGAGGAAGGGATACCGTTCGCCCATTTTGAGTTCGACGTTGAAAAAAGGCTGATACTTCTTGATCAGTCTCGACTCGACGATAAGCGCCTCCGCCTCGCTCTCGGTACGGATATAGGAGAGATCTCGGGCCGATTCGACGAGCTTGCGTAGGCGAGGCGAGGCGAACCCCTCGTGACGGAAATAAGAGGCGACCCGCTTGCGCAACGATTTGGCCTTGCCCACATAGAGAACCGTGCCCTCTCCGTCGTGAAAAAGGTAGACGCCGGGGCGAAGGGGCAGTTTTCTCACTTTCTCTTGCAGCGGGTGCGTCAACGTCGATCACCTTTCCCGGAAATCGGCCCATTTCCAACGGGCCTCCGATGCTATAGGATATCATAGCCTGTGATTATCCTCGTTCTTCCCCACGACGCAGAGCAAGACGGGCGACGGTCACACATCAGGTCTCATCCCAGGAAGGGGGAGCATCAATCCATGGCGCTCAGCCTGTACAACGATCTGACGAGGCAGAAGGAACCCTTCGTCCCCATCCGCCGGGGCGAGGTCACCTTTTATGTCTGTGGACCCACGGTCTACGACTATTTCCATATCGGCAACGCCCGGCCCTTCATCCTCTTCGACGTCCTCCGCCGCTACCTCGAGCAGAGCGGCTACCGCGTCATCTACGTCCAGAACTTCACCGACATCGACGACAAGATGATCAATCGAGCCAAAGATATGGGCCTTTCCGTCGACGAGCTGGCCGAGCGTTTCATCGCCGCCTATCGGGAAGACGCCGACGCCCTCGGCATCCGTCGTCCCACCTACAGCCCCAGAGCGACCCACCATATCGACGACATTATCGCCCTTGTCCGAAGCCTCGTCGAGAAAGGGCATGCCTATGCCGTCGACGGAGACGTCTACTTCGACGTGGCCAGTTTCTCCGCCTATGGGAAACTTTCCCAACAGAGCCTCGACGACCTTCAGGCGGGAGCCCGAGTCGACGTCGACGAACGGAAAAAACACCCTCTCGACTTCGCCCTCTGGAAGGCCGAAAAGCCGGGCGAACCCGCCTGGGAAAGTCCCTGGGGACGGGGGCGCCCCGGTTGGCACATCGAGTGCAGCGCCATGTCCACGGCCATGCTGGGCCCCACGATCGATATCCACGCCGGCGGCAGCGACCTCGTCTTTCCCCACCACGAGAACGAGATTGCCCAGGCCGAGGCCGCTACGGGCAAACCTTTTGTCCGTTATTGGATTCACAACGGATATCTCATGATCGATCAGGAAAAGATGTCCAAGTCCTTGGGCAACTTCCTCACGGCCCGGGCCGCCAGGGAGAAGTATCCGCCCCTGGCCATCCGCCTTTTCATGCTCGGTGCCCACTACCGCTCGCCCATCAGCTTCTCCGAAGAGGGCCTTCTGCAGGCCAAAAGCGCCGTCGAGCGACTCAACAACTGCTCCCGCCGCCTCGACGAGGCACTGAGAGGGGCCACTTCGCCCGATCCCTCTCCCCTCGCCGCCGAGATATCCCAGTTCCGTGCGACTTTCATGGAACAAATGGACGACGATTTCAACACCGCCGGTGCCTTGGGCGCCCTTTTCGAGGCCGTCCGGGCCGTCAACAGTCACATTCAGGACCGAAAATTTCCCTCCCGAGAGGGACTTGAGGCTGCCCGCCGCTTTTTCGACGAAGCCGAGGCCGTTCTCGGCGTCGTCGATCCCGTCGACACCAGCGGAGACCCCGACAAAGAGCGCATCGAAGGCCTCATCGCCGAGCGCCGTCAGGCCCGGGAAAACCGCGACTTCGCCAGGGCCGACGCCATTCGCGACGGACTCGCGGAAGAAGGGATCGTCCTCGAAGACGGACCTCAAGGAACACGTTGGAAACGCCAGGACGGATAGCAGGATAGAAAGAGGGGGTCCCTCGACGAGGGACCCCCTCTTTCTATCCTGCTATCAAAACTTCCCCAACTGTTTTTCGAGATGCTCCGTCAAAGCGGCCTCGATCTCTCCCTGATAGAGCGAAAGCCGCATGCGCCCCAACTCGCCGTCGCCTCCACCCAGAGAAAAGAGGATATCGGAGAAGATGGAGACGAACTCTTCATTCAGAAGCGAACCTCGAGTCGATCGAGAGAAAAAGGGGCGGCTGTGCTTCTGAAGACAGCTTCGGAAATGACGGTCTCCGACGACGCAGATATTCATCTCCACCGACTGGAGACATTGTCTGAAGGGGCGCAGAATCTCGCGGGAACCTCGCCTGTCTTCTTCGTCGGGCTCTTTCTCCTCGCGACGCAGAAGGCAATCCCCCAGGAGGACGCGGACCATCGCCTCCAGCCTGGAGGCGATGGCGGTCAGTTCGGTGATCATCACACTTCCGGTTCCAGACTCGTAAGAAAATCGAGAAGCGTCCGGGCGCCGAACCCCGTGGCCCCTTTGGAGTAATAACCGAAAGGCTCCTTATAGGTATCGACGCCGGCTATATCGAGATGAGCCCAGCGAATGCCTTCGTCGACGAAAGCCTCGAGGAACATGGCGGCCGTCAGCGCTCCTCCTTCACGGCCTCCCGAATTGACCAGGTCGGCCACAGGCGACTCGAGCTTTTTGCGCAGACGTTCATCGTCCATGGGCAATCGCCAGAAGCGCTCCCCCGAGCGGCGCGAAGCGCCGAGAAGCTCTTCGGCCAGAGAGTCGTCGTTGGAGAGAAGTCCCGCCGTGTAAGGGCCGAGAGCGATGGCACAGGCTCCCGTAAGGGTGGCGATGTCGACGACGATCGACGGCTTGAGCTCACAGGCGAAGGCCAGAACGTCGGCCAGAGTGAGGCGCCCTTCGGCGTCGGTGTTGTCGATCTCGACGGTCTTTCCCTTGCGGCCACGGACGATGTCGTCGGGACGGTAAGAGTAGCTGTCGACGGCATTCTCGGCGGCGCCGATGAGGCCGTGCACCTCTACGGGAGGGCGGAGGCGGGCCAGGCTCCGGAAAACGCCGAGAACGACGGAGGCCCCCGTCTTGTCGCCCTTCATGGTCCTCATATGTTCTCCCGGCTTGAGGTTGAGGCCGCCCGTATCGAAGGTGATGCCCTTCCCGACGAGAGCCACCTTGCCCAAAGCCTCCCCCTCGGGGCGATAGACGAGATGGATCAGCCGAGGAGGCGTCTTGGAACCGCCGCCCACGGCCAGAAGAAGGCCCATATTCATCTCGGCCAGCTCTTTCTCGTCGTAGATGCGGCACTCGAAGCCGCCCTGGTCGGCCACCTCCCTGGCCCTGTCGGCCAGAGTCAGGGGATTGATGACGTTGCCGGGCTCGTTGGCAAGGTCGCGGGCAAACATCTGGCTGCAGGCCATGAGAGAACCTTTTTCAATGGCCTCTTCGTCTCCGCCCGATATGTAGACGGTTTCGACGGAACCCCGTTCCTCATCGGGAACCTCGCGATAGCGATCGAAACGGTAGCCGCCCAGATGGGCTCCCTCGGCCAGAGCCAGGGAAAGAGGTCCATCGACGTCATGTCCCGTCCAGATCTGGAGATCGGAGGCCCCGGCAGCCGAGGCGGCCTTGACGAGGAGAGCCGCCCCCTCGCGGAAGACATCGTTGTTTCCCTTCTTCTCCGAGCCGAGGCCGACGACGAAAACTCTCGAAGGGCTGCCGCCGGGGCAGGCCCGGAAAAGACAGGCCCCCTTCTTGAACGTGAAGCGCTCCAGCTCGACTTGGCCGACAAGGCCCGGGCAGAGAGAGGCAAACGAGTCGAGAAGCTCCTTCTCCTCCTCGAAGAGGAGGAGCCCCAGAGCAGAGGACTTGAGGCGTTGCTCTTCCTTCAATGCAGCGAGAACTTTCATGGTCCTTACACCTCCGAAATGAGAACCTCTTCGAGCGCCATCCTAGGCCGAAGAGAGCCGGGGGCAACGGCCAATCTATCGGCTCATGGCCTTCGCCCGCCTGAGAACATCGTAGCGACCGTCATCGGCCTCGACGAAACCGTCGATGGAGAGTTTTTTCATGGCCTCACCGTAAGCACCGGCTCCGGGCGTCATCTGCAGAAAGACGTCGCCCACGCGCCGCGCCTGAGAAACATCCATGGAGGCGGGAACGGCGAGGGCATCTTTGGGAATTTCGTCGGTGCGGGCCACGATGTCGAGGCGGCCCAGGTCCATCGATCGGGCCGCTCCATCCCAGGCATCGGTATAGGTGGCCCCGCCGTCGACACTCCCCTCCCAGACGGCGCCGATGACGCGGTCGTGACTCCCGAGAAAGAGAACTTCGCCGAAGAAGCGGTCGGGATCGTACCCCTTCTCTTTGAGCATCAGCCGAGGATAGAGGTACCCCGATCCGCTCTTGGGATCGACGAAGGCGAAACGTTTGCCCCTCAGCTGGCCCAGCTCCCGCAGACCGCTTCCCTTGCTCGTGATGATGAGTCCCTGATAGGAGGGACGTCCCTTGACGCGGGGAATGGCCAGGGGACGCAGGGGATATTTCTCGGCGGCATCGACGTAGGCGAGAGGGCTGAACCAGCCCAGATCGACAATACCCTGGGCCAGCATTTTCCCCAGGCTCTCGTAATCGGGAGAGACGAAAAGGCGCATCCTCCGGCCCAGGCGCCGAGCCGCCTCTTCGAGGAGAGGGCCGTAGTCGTCGCGGATCTTCTGCGGATCGGCAAAGGGCGTCAGCCCCACCCAGAACTCCTCCGCCGGGCGTCGAGCCGCCACCCCGCTCTGCAAAGCGAAAAGATCGTCCGTCACCTTCCTCACGGAAGAGGAGAACTCCCGAGCCATGGCCGTCTCGGCCTCGAGACTGCTGCCCAGAGTCTCCACGACGGAGAGGACCGATTGGGTCCCTTCCTGGAGGGTCTCGGCCTCATGGGCAAGCCCCTCCATGGAAGAACGTCCTTTGTCGAGAACGCCGATGAGACGGGAAAAGGATTCGCTGAAGCGCAAAACGCCGTCGCCGGCCCGCCGGGCGCGTCCCAAGGCCTCCTGAGTCTCCTCCCGTCCCGAGGAAAGAGAGCGCTCCGTCTCGCCGAGGCCTTCGACGACGGAACGAATGCGCTCCCCCATCGTCTGAAGAGCTCCGGAGATGGAACGGGCCGTCTCCTGCGTCGACTGGGCCAACTTGCCCACCTCCTGGGCCACGACGTTGAAACCCCGACCGGCCTCTCCGGCCCGAGCGGCCTCGATGGCGGCGTTGAGAGCCAGAAGCTGCGTCTGCTTGGCGATGCGATCGATACGGTCCAGGAAGGCCTTCACCTCGGCCGTCGAATCGAGAAGGCCACCCGTCATGCGGGCCTGTGTCTCGGAAAGAACGGCCAGCCCCCGAAGCGTCGTCTCCAGCTTCTCCATGGCCTGCACGGTATCGAGAACATCCTGCCGCGCCTCGGCTTCGGCGGCTTCCGACGTCGTTTTGATTGCGCCCATTTCGACGAAGGCCTCGGAAAGGACGGAAAAGCCCTCGATGATTTTCGAGACACCCCGCGCGTAGCGATCGAGGCCGGAGCGGGTCGATTCGGCGCTGGAGCGGAGCTCCTCCGCGGCTTTTCCCTGACGCCGCCCGATCCAGAACATCTGCTGGAATCTCTGCGAAAGAGACTCGACGGAACCGAGGACGGCGTCATCTGAAGAGAAGGCCTTCTTCTCCACGTTCATGGACCAACAGCTCCTTCCTGCACGCCAAACGGGATGATCTTCTCACCATTATACTATTGAATGGAAATTTTACAATGTCAAAATTTATTAAAAATTCATAGAAGCAGGAGAGGATCGTCCCCGGGGACGATCCTCTTTGGGAATTTCTCGATATTGTGTTAGATTTCATGAGATTGAAGGACGGCGTTTCGCAAAGCGTGAACGCACTCTCACTTGCCCCACAGGGCCGCCTTCGAGCGGGAAAGGAGCTCATCGTGTCGAGGAAACGGAAGGGGTTCACCCTTGTGGAGATTCTCATCGTCGTCATCGTCATCGGTCTTTTGGCCGGAGCGATGCTGGTCGTCGCGGCAAGGTTCCAGGCCAGAACCCGGGCTTCGGTCATCGTCGCGAACATGCGAACCCTTCAGGAGGCGGCCATGCTTTACTTCGCCGACAACGGCCGCTGGTTCCCCGAAGAAGCCTCCAACGGCAACGCGAACAAGAAGGACGCCGGAACGTTCCTGCTTCCCTACCTGGACCGGAAGCTGGCCGCCAAGTTTTCGGCCACGGACAATCAGTATTTCGTCTGGCTTTTCGAAGAGGGAAACGGCGACGGAAAGTTCTACGTCGTATGCAAAGTCGACGACCGTTTCGAAAACTACGAGACGCGCCAGGCTTTGGAGAAGATCGCCGCCTCTCCTCCCTTCTTCAACGCCGACGGAGAGGACCATCCCTTCAAAGCCGTCAAGAACCCCGGTACGGGCTACTCGGGAAACACCCAGATCACCCTGTTGATCTTGAGGCAATCGTTCGGCGACTAGATTAAGATGGCCATGAGGAGAGGGGGCCCTCAGGGGCTCCCTCTCCTTATGGCGGCGACGACGTCGACGGCCTTCCTGCTGGCCCCCACGTCGTGAACGCGAAGGATTTCGACGTCCCGCCAGGCGCAGAGGGCCGAGACGGCCAAGGTCCCCTCGAGACGCCCTTCGGGCCGGGGCTCGTCGAGGACGGCACCGAGAAAGCTCTTGCGGGAGTGCCCGACAAGCAGAGGAAGGCCGAAACCCCGCAGAGCTTCGAGGTGACGAAGAATCTCCAGGTTGTGCTCCGACGTCTTGCCGAAACCGATGCCGGGGTCGAGAATGATACGGCTTTCGTCGATACCCGACCTGGCGGCCAGGGCGAGGCGGTCCTCGAAATAGGCGACCATGTCGGGGAGAAGATCACCGTAGCGGGGAGCCTCCTGCATCGTCCTCGGCCTCCCCTGAATGTGCATGACGACGACGGGAACGGCCAGGGCGGCCACCGTCTCGGCCAAGGCTCCGTCGAAGCCGAAACCGGAGATGTCGTTGACGATGTCGGCCCCGGCCGCCACGGCGGCTTCGGCCACGGAAGCCTTGTTCGTGTCGGCCGAAAGAGGCAGATCGGGGAAACGTTCCCTGAGCGCCCTCAGCGCGGGAACGAGCCGGACAAGCTCGGTGGCCGCATCGAGACCGTCGGAACCGGGACGCGTCGACTCGGCGCCCACATCGAGAATATCGGCCCCTTCGGCGACCATCGTTTCCGCCCGCTCCAGCAGTTCGGCCAAATCGGCGATGCGGCTGCCCGCATAGAAGGAATCGGCAGTGACGTTGAGAATGCCCATGATGAGACTCCGCCCCTCGAAGGAGAGACGACGCCCTCCAGGAAGGTCAAGGCCCCGAGGATGCTCCCCCCTGCGGCGAGACGCCAGAAATGCCGTCAGTCCCAGGCGGACCTCCTCCAACCCCCAGTAGGGCATGGCCTTCAGTTTTTCGACGAGAAGACGGACGGCCTTCTCCGTGCCGAAGAGAAGGCCGTCCGTCCGCTCCACCTGCCTGTCGATGGCGTTGCGGTGAACGGCCACGTCGCCTCCGCGGGCCAGCATCTCCTGCTTGAGGGCGTTGGCGGCCCGCGTATCGACATCTTTGAGCAGCAGGGTCAGCGTTTCTCTCTTGGCCAGGAAATAGGGGACTCCCCGGTCGTCGCAACCCAACGCCTTCAGACGTCGGCCGATTTCTCCATCGTCGATGAAATCGATCTGCAGCGGTCTCATGACACTCGGCCCGGTTCCATATCCTCGCGACGGAGGATCACGGAACTGGACGCCGTCTCCCAGACCTCGATCTCGTGGAGGCGGCAGTTGGGACGGGCCAGGGGCGTTTCGAGCTCCCCCCAGATCCAGCGGGCGATGTACTCGGCCGTGGGCTGTTCGAGAAGATCGTTGAGGTAGGCATGATCCAGACGGGAGAGGACCTTCTCGTTGACGATGGCCTTCAGCTCGACGAAATCGAGGATCATCCCCTCCCGGTCCGTCTCTCCACGAAGCGTTACGGCCAACCGGTAGGTGTGGCCGTGAAGGGCCTCGCACTTGCCGTGATAGTGAATCAGGCGATGAGCCGCGTCGAAGGAGAAGGTCCGTTTTAAAAACATCGAGAATCGCCTCCTCTTTGGGCGGATGGGGCGAAGACGTCACCCCACCTGCAAGGTCTCTCCATCATGAAGGCTTTTTCCTGCAGCGGCAAGGGGTCTTTTGCCCCTGGGGGGAAGGGAGGGATCTCCTCCGAAACACCTCCCTCTCTCCGTCTTCGTCGGACAGCAGGGCGAAAGGCCGCACGGAACAGACGCGACGAGTCCCTTCCCGGGGGCGCCGTTTGTCGAAAGGGAGGGACACCGGAACAAAGGAGAGCCCTCTCCCGCGTTTTTGGGGTTAAAATGTCATCCAAGGCGAAACGACAGGGAGGTGACGCCATGATCGCAGCACAATTCGACGCCTTTTTCCTCGACCTCGACGGCGTCGTCTACATCGGCGACGAACCCACGCCGGGGACGCCTCTGGTCCTGAAGGAGCTGCGCCGGAAAGGCAAGGAGATCCGGTTCCTCACCAACAACCCCACCTCGGCGGAAGAGATCGTCCGACGTCTCCGATCCTTGGGCATCGAGTCCCAGGAAAGGGAAGTGGTCACGTCGGGGACGGCCACCGCCGCCCTGCTGGCCGCCAAGGATCTTCGCAAAGCCTGGGTCCTCGGTCACAAGGGGCTGAAAGAGGCCCTCCTGGCCCGAGGCGTGACGTCGACGGAAGGCGACGGCTGCGACGCCGTCGTCGTCGGTTGGAACGACGACATCACCATGGCAGACATCAGGGAGGCCTCTCTGGCCATCCGTCGGGGAGCTTTTTTCGTGGCCACCAACGAGGACAGGACCTATCCGGGGCCCCAGGGTCCCCTGGCCGCCGTGGGAACCCTCGTCGAGGCCCTTGTGGCCGGATCGGGACAGAGACCGATCTCCGTCGGCAAACCCCAGCCCTTCATGTTCGACGTCGCCCTGAAAGGCCTCGGAAGAGGAAAAAGAGCCGTCATGATCGGCGATACGCCCGACGTGGACATCCTCGGCGCCCACCGGTCGGGATTGCCGGCCCTTCTCATGGGTGAGGCCGTGACCTTCCCCTACGACCGGGACTTCCGCAATCCCGACGGGAGAATCGCCTCCCTGGAAGACCTTTTCGACGAGTCCCTTTCCGTAGGGGAATGGGACGGCCCCTCGTACGCCTGGCCTGAAAGGGTGGAGCCCGGCGTTGCCGCCATCGTCCTCGAAGGAGAAAGAGTCCTCCTCATGCGCCGCCGCGACAACGGCCTCTGGGGCATCCCCTCGGGGCACGTCGAGCCGACGGAAACCGTGGCGGGAGCCGTCCTTCGGGAAATCCGGGAGGAGACGGGAATCGAAGCCGAAGTGACGGGACTGATCGGCGTCTATTCCGATCCCCGCTCGCAGGTCATGACCTACCCCGACGGACGGATCCGCCACTTCGTCACGACCTGCTTCCTCTGCCGTCCCACAGGAGGAACCCTTGGAAGGACGGGGCCGGAGACGCTCGACGCGGGCTTCTTCCCTCTCGATTCCCTTCCAGAGCCGATGATGGCCATGCACCCCCTCTGGCTCGCCGACGCCCTCGCCGGGTCGAAGGAACCCTTTATCCGTTGAGATACCGCTTCGGAAGAGCTTCAAAAAAAGCAGGGATGCCGCCGAGAGAAAGAGCCTCCCGGTGGGCATCCCTGAATCCCTGAAGAAGACACCTGAATGGACGCGCCGACCCCAGACCCGTCGAAAGAGAGACAAGAAGACAGGATCCCTATCGTCACTCGCTGTCCTGATGGTCGATGTCGACGTGACAGAACTGCCTCTGAGGGTGCGAAGCCGGAGCCGACTTTTCGTAAAGTCAACGATCGCAGGACGTCACGATTCGGCTTGGCGGAGGCGTGTGGGAATCGAACCCACCGGAGCCGGCGCGTACCGACCCCCGACAGATTTGAAGTCTGCACCCGGCACCAGCCGAGAATCGCCTCCGCGACGAAGCCTATGGTAGCCTTTTGCCCTCGAAATGTCCAGAAGACAGAGACTACCTGAAAGGAAGAGAAAGCCCCCTCTTTTCATTTTGCCCGTCTTGCCAAGGGCGAAAAGATTGCCTCTTCACGATGAGTCAGACCAGGGGAGCGATTCCCAGGCGACGGTAGATCTCCCTGATCGTGGACTTCGTCGTTTCCGAGGCGGGAAGGATGGGCGGGCGCGGCAGGCCGCCCCTGTAGCCGACCATGTCCATGGCCGCCTTCATGCCGCCCAGGCCGAAGCGGGAGGTGACGGCACCGTTGATCTCCATGAGGGCGAACTGGATCTCCCGGGCCCGAGATAGGTTCCCGGCGAGAAAGGCCTCATAGAGCTCGACGCAGAGGTCGGGGACGACGTTGGCCACGGCCATGGTTCCGCCGTCGCCGCCGAGGACGAGCGTCGCAAGAAGGAAACTGGCCGATCCGGCGATGACGGAGAAATCCCGATCGGCGTCGGCGATCGTCTCGGTGATCTGGACGATGTTGGCCGAGCTGTCCTTGATGCCCACGATGTTGGGATGCGCCGAGAGGCGGACGGCAAGGGCCGAAGAGATGTTGACGCCCGTGTTGCGAGGCATGTTGTAGAGGATGACGGGCAGGGACGAGGCATCGGCCGTCTCGGTGTAGTACCGTTCCAGGGCGGCCTCGCCCATGTCGGTCTTGTAGTAGTTGGGCGTGATGACGAGGGCCGCGTCGGCGCCGGCGTCAGCGCATCGCCTCGTGAGGGTCAGCGTATCCCTGAGGGACTCGCGCCCCGTTCCTGCGATGATCTTCTTGTCCCGGGGAAGACGGCGGCGTGCCCTTTCCACGAGAGAGACCTTCTCCTCCTCGTCGAGGAGGACGAACTCGCCGTTGCTGCCGAGAACGACAAGTCCGGCGAGACCGGTCCGACCGTATTTCTCGACGTTTTCCTCGAAGGCCAGGCCGTCGACGGCACCGGTTGCGTCGAAAGGGGTGGAGAGGGGAGCGAAAATGCCGGAGATCGCTTTCATCGTCGATCGGGGAGAGGCCCACAGGTGAAGAGACGTCTCCCTGCACCTCCTTCTGGAATGAGATCGACCTCCAAGAAGCCGAGGTCGATCCAGTTTACCCCATCTGAAGCCATTCCGCCTCGCTCTTGAGGTACAATCGAGACATTCGGATCGGGACCGGGCAAGACCGCTTCGGCTCCGTGGCCGGACAGGATCAGACAGAGGAGGGATCCCGATGGAATCACGCCGCCCTCGCCGAACGAGGGAAAAACTTCTTCTCGGGCCGGGCCCGAGCCCCGTCGAAGGCCGTGTCCTGCGCGCCCTCGCCGAGCCGACGCTGGGCCATCTCGACGGCGATTTCGTCGCCCTCATGGATGAGACGCAGGAACTTCTCCGCAAGACGTTCCAGACGTCGAACGCCCTCACCGTCACCATGCCGGGGACGGGAAGCGCCGGGATGGAGGCAGCCTGCGTCAACGTCATCGAAAGAGGCGACACGGTCATCATCGGAGACCAGGGCGTCTTCGGTCAGCGCATGCAGGATGTGGCCGAGCGTTGCGGCGCCACGGTCATCAAGGTCTCGGCCCCCTTCGGCAAGACGCTGCCCGAGGAGACTCTTTTCGAGGCCATCGACAGCCATCCCGAGGCGAAGCTGGTCGGCCTCGTCCAGGCCGAGACGTCGACGGGCGTCCTCCAGAATCTCGACGCCATTGCCGCCAAGGTCCACGAGGCGGGCATGCTCCTGCTCGTCGACGCCGTCACCTCCCTGGGCGGCATGGAGGTGCCCGTCGACCGGCTGGGGCTCGATATCGTCTACAGCGGCAGCCAGAAGTGCCTGGGCTGCCCGCCGGGCCTGGCCCCCCTGACTCTGAGCAGCCGGGCCGTCGAGGTCGTACGGTCGAGGAAGACGAAGGTCCAGAGCTGGTATCTCGACCTGACGATGATCATGCGCTACTGGGAGCAGGAGCGTTTCTACCATCACACGGCACCGGTCAACATGCTCTACGCCTTCAACGAGGCCCTTCGGATCGTCGACGAAGAGGGACTCGAGTCCCGCTGGGCCCGTCATCGACGGAACGCCGAGGCCCTATGGGCCGGTCTCGAGGCCATGGGGCTGACCCTGCCCGTGGCGAAAGAGGATCGCCTGCCCAGCCTGACCTGTCTCGCCCTGCCGGAGGGGATCGACGACGGACGGCTGCGCCGGGAACTCATGGAGCGCCACGCCATCGAAGTGGGCTCGGGGCTCGGGGAGTTCCGAGGAAGGGTCATCCGCGTTGGCCTGATGGGAAGCGGATCAACGGCCAACAACGTCCTCCTCTTCCTCTCGGCCCTGGCTGCGACTCTGAGACGAATGGGCCATCCCGTCGATGTCGCCTCGGCCCTGGAGAGAGCGGAGGAGCGGCTCGACGGCGATTAGATCGGTCCCAGGCCGGCGTCGCGCAGCTTGCTTCTGGCCCGGCTCAGGGCGTTATCCACCCTTTTGCGGGGCCACCGGAGGACCTGGGCCGCAGAGGCCACGCCGCCCGTCTCCAGGAAGGCATCCATGGCCATCAGTTCCGCGTCTGAGAGAAGGTGCACGGCCCGCTGAAGCCTCTCGCGCCCTTCGACGATCTCCTGGAGATCGAGCTGAGGCGGCGAGGCCTTTTCGAGACGCTCCTCTTCGGCGGCCTCCTCGGGAGGACGCCGTCTCAGCAGCGAGATCATGGCGTTGCGGACGCAGACTTTCGCGAAGGCACCAAAAGAACCTCTCGGGGGGCTGAAAAGCTGTACGGCACGGCAGAGGGCAAGAAGCCCCTCCTGAGAGAGGTCCTCCTGCAGATAGCGATCCCCGCCGGAGAGGGAAAAGGCCTGGCTTCTAACAAGGGGAAGATAGGCCAGAAGGACCTCGGCCAGGGCGTCGCTTTCGCCTCGGCGGGCCTCGTCGAGATGGCGTCGGAACTGCTTCCCTTCTTCGATTCTGTCCATCGCCCCAGTCTCCTCTGAATCGGAGTCAAAAAGGAGGTTCATCATGACGGAGAAAGAAGAGTCTGCGCGGATACAGGGCGACATCTCCGAAACGCTCATGGATCCCGATGCGGAACGCCGCTGGGCCCAGGAGCGCGGCTGCTCCCTTCTGGAGGCCCAGATCGGTGCGCTGCAGAAAGGGCGAATCCCTCTCCGCTTCGACCGTACCATGGGAACATTGGGACGGGAGGGGCAGCTCCGCCTCCTCCAATCGACGGTGGCCGTGGCGGGCTGCGGCGGGCTGGGCGGCCTCATCGTCGATCTTCTGGCCCGTTCCGGCATCGGTCGTCTGCACGTGGCCGACGGCGACGTCTTCGCCGTCTCGAATCTGAACCGTCAGATCCTCTCGTCGGAGAAACGCATCGGGACGGGGAAGGCCGCCACGGCGGCAGCCCACGTCCGAGCCATCAACGGAGCCCTCGAGGTGCGCGCCTTCGATGGCTTCATCGACGAGGAGACGGTCGGAAGCTTCCTCGAGGGCGTCGACGTCGCCGTCGACGCCCTCGACAACAACCTGTCGAGGCGACTTCTCCTGAAAGCGTGCCGCGAGAAAGCCATCCCCTTCGTCCACGGGGCCATCGCCGGTTTCTGGGGACAGCTTCAGGTCATCAAAGGCGATGAAAGAGCTCTCTTCGAGGACGAGGAGTCGAACAAGGGCATCGAAGGACAGACGGGCAACCCGCCCTTCACTCCTGCCCTCGTCGCCTCTTTGGAGGTGACGGAAACCGTCAAGCTCCTGACGGGAAGGTCCACCCTTCCGGAAGGGACCCTCCTTTGGATCGACTTGGAGAATCTCGAGTTCCGTCGCCTCAAGCTTTCCTAAACGTCGACCCGCTCCAGCAGAAGCGGTGAGAAGTGCGGTTCGTCGCCGATGACGAAGGCCTTTTCCAGGAGAAGTCGGGCCTCGTCCAGACGGCTGCCCCCGTTGTGATGCAGGCGGAGCACGAGTTCTCCGGCGCGGACGGCCTCCCCTCTTTTCCGGCAACACTCGACGGAGACGGAGGGGTCGATGACGTCTTCTTTGCGCATGCGCCCCCCTCCCATGATTTTGACGGCCTCTCCGACGCTGCGGGCCGCCATGCGTTGCACATAGCCGTCGCGACAGGCCCGGAGCTCTAAGACCTTCGAGGCCCGAGGCAGGGACTTCTCCGGCTCCTCCAGGATCTGAGGCGATGCGCCCTGGGCCTCGAGGAGCCGGGCCATTTTTTCAAGGGCCTTCCCCCCGTCGAGGGCCTCACGGCAGGTGTCGATCCCCTCTTCCAGCGTGGCCGCCCTGCCGCCGAGAAGGACCATGGCCCCCCCCAAAAGCAGACAGAGCTCGCGCGTATCGGCAGGTCCCTTGCCCTGAAGGACGTCGATGGCCTCGGCCACCTCCGAGGCGTTTCCGGCCCATCGCCCCAGGGGCTGATCCATGTCGGTGACGAAGGCCAGGCTCCTCCGCCCCAGGGAAGAGGAGAGATCGACAAGAGTTCGAGCCAGACGACGGGCACCGTCGATGTCGGTCATGAAGGCACCGTCGCCGCACTTGACGTCGAAGACGAAGGAGGTGGCGCCTCCGGCCAGTTTTTTGCTGACGATGCTGGAGGCGATGAGGGGAAGAGAGGGAACGGTGGCCGTCACGTCCCGGAGGGCATAGAAGCGCCCTTCGGCCGGGGCCAGATCGAGAGAGTGACCGCTGACGGCGCAGCCGATGCTCTCCACCTGGGAGATGAAGCGATCCAGAGGCAGATGGGACTGAAATCCGGGAATGGCCTCAAGCTTGTCGACGGTCCCGCCGGTGAACCCCAACCCCGGCCCGGACAGCTTCGCCACAGGCAACCCGCAGGCGGCGACGAGGGGAACGAGGACGAGCGTCGTCTTGTCGCCCACGCCTCCCGTGCTGTGTTTATCGACGGCGTTGAGTCCTGCCGGCAGGATGACTCTCTGCCCCGAATCGGCCAGGGCCAGGGTGAACGCCCGAAGCTCCTCGTCGTCGAGGCCTCGGAAAAAGGTGGCCATAAGCCAGGCAACCGCCTGATAGTCGGCGACGGAACCGTCAAGGACGGCCGAGACGAAAGCGCGAAGGGCGGCCTCTTCATGACGGCCGCCTTCGCGCTTCTCCTCGATAAAGGCCAGGGGGTTAAACATCGCTGCCCAAAGCGGCGATGAGGTCAGAAAGAAGCCGCGCCAGTTTTCCCGAGGCCTTATCCATCTCGGAAAGGACCTCTTCGTGGGTGAGACGGTTTTTCGTCATTCCGGCGGCGAAGTTGGCGACGCAGGAGAGGGCCAGCACTTCGAGCCCCAGATGATTGGCGGCGATGACTTCAGGGACCGTCGACATGCCGGCCAGGTCGCCGCCCATGGCCCGGGCCATGCGGATCTCGGCGGGCGTCTCGAAGGAGGGGCCGTGAAAGGCGACGTAGACGCCTCGTTTGATCCAGATACCTCCATCGGAGGCGACCTTGTCGGCCCTCTGGATGAGGCGCTCGCTGTAGGCCTCGGTCATGTCGGGAAAGCGGACGCCCCAGCTCTCCTCGTTGGGCCCCGTGAGGGGATTGACGCCCATGAAGTTGATGTGATCCTCGATGAGGACGAGATCGCCGGGACGATAGGATGGGTTGATCCCTCCCGATGCGTTCGTGGCCAGGTAGATCTTGACGCCCATGGCGGCAAAGACACGGACGGGAAAGACGACCTCCTGAGGCGAATAGCCCTCGTAGAGATGGACGCGGCCCTGCATGGCGACGATCGGCACGCCTCTCAGACGTCCGGCGACGATCCGTCCCGCATGCCCGGGAGCCGTCGATCGGGGCCAGAAGGGAATTTCCTCGTAGGGAACGACGACGGGTTCTTCGATGGCATCGGCGAAAGAGCCCAGCCCCGAGCCGAGAACGACGGCGACGCGGGGAACGAAGGGAATCTTCCGTGCCAGCTCGGCCCGAGCCTTTTTGACCTCTTCAACTCCGCACACGGCGGACACCTCCACTCTTTTCACGGACCCTCAGGCCCGGGGATGACACCTGTCGTAAACGTCGCGCAGCTCCAGATCGAAGTGCGTATAGCGCTCCGTCGTGGCGATGGAGGCGTGGCCGAGAAGTTCCTGAAGCGTCCGGAGATCCATCCCCCGCCGGAGGAGGTGAGTCGCGAAGGAGTGACGCAAGACGTGAGGATGAAGGCGGACCGCGGGGATGGCCGCCTCCTTGCCCCTACGGCGAATGATCCTCCAGAAATCCTCCCGCCTCAGGGGCCTTCCGTTGCGGCTCAGGAACAGGACATCCGAAGTCCCGCCCAGGCCCGGGCGAGCCTCGCCGACGTAGAGACGGAGGCGTTCCTTGATCTGCCCCACAAGGGGGAGAAGGCGTTCCTTGTCCCCCTTGCCGAGCACGCGCAGAGTGCCGCGGCGGAAATCGGCGTCGCCGACGTGAAGGGAGCAGGCCTCTCCGGCCCGGAGTCCGCAGCCGTAGGAGAGCTCCAGCAGCGCCCTGTCACGAAGCCCGAGAAGCGTGTCGGGGCAGGCCGAAAGGAGGCGCTCGACCTCCCCTTCGTTGAGAATCTGCGGCAGCCGACGGGCCTTGTCGGGCAAGGGGGGCAACCAGACGTCCTGCTCGATCCATCCGTCCATCTGGAGGAAATGGGACCAGGAACGCAGAGTGGCGGCGTAACGCTGAACCGTGGCCGAGCTCTTGCCCTCCAGGGAGGCCTTACGCAGAAAAGGGGCCACTTTTTCCTCCGACGGAGGAAGGGGGGAAAGCCCTGCGCCCTCGCAGAAGGCGCACCACCGGGCCAGATCGCCTTCGTAGGCCTTGACGGTGTTTTCGCTGCAACCCCGCTCGAAGCGCAGGTAGTCGAAAAAAGTCGCGACGGCCTTCAACGTCCCGAACAGGGGGCTAGCCCCTTGGCCTGCAACCACCAGAGGGCCGCCACCGTCTTGCTGTCCTTGATCTCCTCCTCGTCCAGCGCTTGGGCGAAATCCTCCAGGGGAAGGGAGAGAACTCTCAGATCCTCGTCGTCATCGGCCTCGAGACGACGGGGCGTCAATTCCGTCGCCAAAAAAAGGATGATGACCTCGTCGCTGAAACCGGGGGAGCTGTAGAAGCGACCGATCTCCTCGATCCGTCCCGCGTCCTGCCCCACCTCCTCCATCAGTTCGCGACGGGCCGTCTCTCGGGGCTCCTCTCCGGGTTCGACGAGGCCCGCCGGAATCTCCAGGATGACCCTGCCCACCGGATGGCGGTACTGGCGGACGAGGAAGATCTCCCCTCGGTCCGTCAGGGCGATGAGAGCGACGGCAGGGGCATGGGTGATGACCTCTCGCGTCGTGCGGTGCCCCGAATCCAGCTCGACTTCGTCGACGCGCAGGGTGACGATGCGTCCCTCGAAGAGCGTTTTGCTGGAAAGAGCCGTCTCTTTGGGATCCATGGCGCTAGGAGAGCCCCCGGCCCTTGTCGAAAGCCTGGAGGTTGAGCTCCACAAGAGCCGCCTTTTTCTTGCCGAAAAGATCGGAGATGGTGACGCGGCAAGCCGCCTCGCCGACGAGGTCCGTGTGGGCCGACAGGGCGCCCAGGACAATGACGTTGGCCACCTTGTCGTTGCCCAAGGAGGCGGCGAGGCCGTTGGCGGCCACGGCCAGAACCTTCACGTCGGATCTGGGGTTGTCGCAGCGGACGAGGTCACTGTTGTAGAGAAGAAGGCCGCCCGGCTTGAGACAGCTCTCGAACTTCTCCAGGGAGGGCTGGTTCATGATGACGAGGACGTCGGGGCGGGAGACGACGGGCGAGGCGATCTCCGTCTCGCTGACGATGACGCTGCAGTTGGCCGTCCCTCCCCGCATCTCCGGGCCGTAGGAGGGGATCCAGGTGACGAACCGTCCCTCCTTCATGGCGGCATAGGCCACGATCTGTCCCAGCGAGAGAATGCCCTGGCCGCCGAAACCGGCGGCGATGAAGCTGCGATAAAAGGTCGACACGCCTCAGCCCTCCTTACTCGGGAACCTTGAACTCGCCCAGAGGATAGTAGGGAATCATCTTCTCGACGAGCCAGTCCGTGGCCTCAACGGGGCGCAGCCCCCAGTTGGTGGGGCAGGTGGAGAGAATCTCGACCATCGAGAACCCCTTGCCGGAGATCTGCGTCTCGAAGGCCTTTCGAACGGCCTTCTTGGCCTCGAGGATATATTTGGGCTTGGCCACACAGACGCGGGCAATATAGCCGGGAGCGGCCAGTGTGGCCAACATCTCGGCGACGCGTATGGGATAGCCGTTGATCTGGGGGTCACGTCCCAGGGGACAGGTCGTCGCCTTCTGTCCGACCAGGGTCGTGGGCGCCATCTGACCTCCCGTCATGCCGTAAATGGCGTTGTTGACGAAGATGACGGTGATCTTCTCTCCCCTGTTGGCGGCGTGGACGATCTCGGCCATGCCGATGGAGGCCAGGTCGCCATCGCCCTGATAGGTGAAGACCGTCAGGTCGGGGCGGATGCGCTTGCAGGCCGAGGCGATGGCGGGAGCACGGCCGTGGGCCGCCTCGTACATATCGGTGTCGATGTAGTTGTAGATGAAAACGGCACAGCCCACGGGGGCCACGCCGACTGTTTTCTCCTGAATGCCCAGTTCGTCGATGACCTCGGCCACGAGCCTGTGAGCGATGCCGTGCGTGCATCCGGGGCAGTAGTGCGTCGTCACGTCGACCATGGAGCGGGGACGCTCGAAAATCTTGAGCTCTTTCATCGTCGTCACCTGCCTAGCTCTTCCGAAGAGCGCGGACGGCGCCCGCGATCTCATCCACCGTCGGGGCGATGCCGCCGACGCGACCGAAGAAGGAGACGGGGGCTCGGCCGGCGACGCCGATCTTGACGTCGTCGATCATCTGACCGCAGCTCATCTCGACGGCGAGAACAGCCTCGACCTGAGGGGAGAGCGTCTCGAAGGGGGCGTAGGGGAAGGGGAAAACCGTAATGGGCCGGATCATCCCGACGGCGATTCCCTCTTCGCGGAGGAGATGGATAGCCGATCGGGCGATGCGGGCCGTCGTCCCGTAGGCGGCGACGACATACCGGGCGTCCTCCATCATGTAGGTCTCGTGGCGCGTCTCGTTTTCGGCCATGAGGGCATACTTGGCGTTGAGCTTCAGGTTATGGGCCTCCAGTTCCTCCGGATCGAGGTAGAGGCTTTTGACGAGGGCACGTTTCCCCCGCCAGCCCATGTAACCTACGGCGCGCTCCTTTTTATCGGGCAGATCACGCCTGACTGGGGCTCTGAATTCGACGGCCTCCATCATCTGTCCCATGAAACCGTCGCCGAGGATCATGACGGGATTGCGATAAATTTCAGCCAGGTCGAAGGCCTCCATGGTCAGATCGACGGCCTCCTGCAGAGTGCTCGGCGCCAGGACCAGGAGACGGTAATCGCCATGTCCACCCCCCCGCGTCGCCTGAAAATAGTCCGACTGGGCCGGGAGAATGCCGCCCAGGCCGGGACCGCCGCGGACGATATTCATGATGACGCAGGGCAGCTCGGCGCCGGCGATGAAGCTGATTCCCTCCGACATGAGGGAAATGCCGGGGCTCGACGAGGAGGTCATGACCCGTTCGCCCGTTCCGGCTCCGCCGAAGACCATATTGATCGAGGCCACTTCGCTCTCGGCCTGGAGATAGACGCCGCCCACTTCGGGGAGACGTTTCGACATGAGCTCGGGAATCTCGTTCTGGGGCGTGATGGGATAGCCGAAGAAATAGCGACAGCCGGCCTGAATCGCAGCCTCGGCCAAGGCCTCGTTGCCCTTCATCAGAACCTTTTCGCCCATTAGCCTTTCACCTCCGAAAGTTGTCCGGTCGCTCCTCTAGGCCTCTTCCATCCTGAAGACTTCGATAGCCACGTCGGGACAGGTCAGGGCACAGATCTTGCAGGCCACGCACCCCTCTCTGTACTGCTCCGCCGGGCGATACCCCTTCTCGTTGATCCTCTCCGAAATGCGCAGCACCTTCATCGGACAGGCGGCAACACAAAGACCGCAGCTCTTGCAGCGGTCTTCAAGAATGGCGACTCGTCCCTTTGCCATCTACCGGCACACTCCTCTCCCAGGGAAACAGGATCCGCCTCGAGAGGGGCCACAACGGGACCGTCTCGAGGGCCAGGCTCTCTCGGGCCCTTTCAAAGAGAGACTCGGAAACGCCGACATAAATAAGGGGCAGTGCAAGGGCCTCTGCCGAACGTCGGACCAGGGCAAGCCCCCGTACCAGATCTTCCACTCCGGTCCGTTCCATGAGGTGGGCATTCCCCAGAATCCCCGTTACGCGAAGACCGCTGAGGGCCTCCATATCACGACACATGGTCCGGACGGCCTCGACCGTCGACGATTGAGGACGGAAGGGGTTGAGGACCAGCAGAAGCTCGTAGCCCCTTTCCTCCAGGAAGGGGACGAATTGCTTGAGGGCAAGGACCCCCTTGGCCTCCCCTCCGACGTCGAGAAAGACGTGATCGTAATCGGAGGAGAGAAGGCGCGTCACTGCCGGCGAGACGACGGGGAAATCGCCCCAGCGCGTCTCTCCCGGAGGGAGGGCGACATCAACACCCAGCCTCCGAATGTCGTCGGCGACCTCACGAAGACAGAAATAGGGGTTGATGATGTCCAAGTCGGCGAAGGCCACGCGGAAACCTCGCCGATGGAGGGAAAGTCCGATGTCAAGAGTCCAGGCCGTCTTGCCCGAGCCGAGGGCTCCCGTCACGGCGACGACTCCGGGCCAGGTCCGCCTGGTGACCTGGTCCTCGCGCAGCGGGGAAAGGTCGGTCATGAAAGCGATTCCCCCTTTCCGAGGTCGAGCCCCCGCCACCAGAGGGTTCCTTCGAGACGTTTCCCTCCCTCGGGCTGGACTTCGCCGAGGGCGAGGGCGCCACGTCCGCAGGCGACGACGGCTCGTCCCTCCCGAGGTTCGAGAAAGGAGCCGGGTTCTCCCGCTCCGTCGACGACATCGACCTGCCAGATTTTGAGACGTCTGCCTCTCATCAGGGCATAGGTGCCGGGAGAGGGATTGAGGGCGCGGACCTGACAGGCGATTTCCCGCGCCGTGCGAATCCAGCGGATGGGACACTCCTCTTTCCTGATGACGGGGGCGAAGGTCGCCTTCGCATGGTCCTGTTCCTTCGGACAGGCCAAACCCTCCTCCAATAATTCTAAAACTTTCTGCAATAAAATGCCACCCTTAGGGGCCAGCCGCGCGAGCAAGTGCCCGTACGATTCGTGATTTTCGATTCCTTCCCGGCTCTGGGCGAGTATGGGGCCGGCGTCCATGGCGGGCACAAGGCGGAAGACGGAAATTCCCGTCTCTTTGTCGCCTGCCATGAGGGCGCGCTGAAGAGGGGCGGCGCCTCGATAGAGGGGAAGCAGGGAGGGGTGGGCGTTCAGGCAGCCCCAAGGGGGGGTCGAGAGATAGGGCTCGCCGATCATCTGGCCGAAATCGACGACGATGATCACCTGAGGACGCTCGTCGTCGAAGCGCCTCAGAAGATCGTCATCGCTGTTGACCTTGGGGGAAAGATGGAGGGGAAGGCCACGTTCGACAGCCTCTCGGGCCACGGGAGTCTCCCTGAGCCTGAGGCCTCGGCCGGCGGGACGGGAGGGGGCGGAGATAACCAGCGTCGGGGTCTGCCGGGAGAGAAGACCGACGAGACAGAGACGACCGAAATCGCCGGAGCCCATGAACCAGTAAGGGACCATCGGATCAGGCCTCCTGAAGGCGTCGAAATTTCTTTTTGGCGAAGGTCCGTCGAAGAGGAGTGAGGTGGTCGATGAGCAGGACACCGTTGAGGTGATCTATCTCGTGGGCAAAGGCCCGGGCCAGAAGGCCTTTGGCTTCGATCACCTGGCGACCGCCCTTCTCGTCCAGGGCCTCTACGGTGATCGTTTCGGGGCGCAGGACTTTCTCGAAAAGACCGGGGAAGCTCAGACAGCCCTCCTCGTCGGATTGACTGCCCGAGGCGGCGGTAATGCGGGGGTTGACGAGCACATACTCGCGTCCCTCGTAGGCGACGACGGCGACGGACCGGTTGACGCCGATCTGAGGCGCCGCCAGGCCCAATCCGTCGTAGGCGTACATGAGAGCCTTCATTTCCTCGACGAAAGAACGGAAGGCCTCATCGAAAAGAGAAATCTCCTCGTTGGCCTCGCGCAGGACAGGGTCGGGATAGATCCTCAGTTTGTTTTCGGACAAGAGGGACCCTCCTTACCGAAAGAGAAGGTGAAGCGACGAAAAGGGCCGCGGCCCTGGATGGCAGCCACGGCCCTCGCTCTGTGCAGGGGGAAGTTCTAGCGGTTGGCGTCCTTCCACAGATCGCCCAAGGTGACGTTCATCTCTTCCTGGGCAAACTCGGGCGTGCGGGAGCGATCCGACTCGTGACGACGGCGACGGGGCTGGTCGTCGTTCTGCGGCCGACGCGATTCCCTCTCTCCCTCCTCGGGAGGCTGGAGGGCACTGAGACTCAGGCGGATACGGCGCCCCTCGGCATTGACTTCGAGAATGCGGGCCGTGACCTCCTCGCCTTCGTGGAGAACCTCCTGAGGGCTCTCGACGCGACGGCGGCTGAGCTGGGAGATGTGGATGAGCCCCTCGACACCCTCCTCAAGCTGGACGAAGGCACCGAAATCGGCGAGACGGACGACCTTGACGGGCACGTCCTGATTGGCCTGGTAGCGGGAGTCGATGTCGCGCCAGGGATCGTTGAGCTGCTTGTAGCCCAGGCTGATCCGCTTGCGCTCGGTGTCGATGTCCAGCACCTGGACCTCGACCTCCTGTCCCTTCTTGAAGAACTCGCGGGGATGCTTGATGCGGGACCAGCTGATGTCGCCGATGTGGACGAGGCCCTCGACGCCCGGCTCGATCTCGACGAAGGCGCCGAAATCGGTCATGTTCGTCACGGCACCCTTGGCGACGTCACCGCTCTTCCAGCGTTCCTGGACGGTGAGCCACGGATCGTCGAGGGTCTGCTTCATGCTCAGGGAAATGCGGTTGCTCTCCTGGTCGATGCCGATGACCTTGACGGTGACCGTGTCTCCCTTGGCGACGATCTCCTTGGGCTTGGCGTTGCGCTGCCAGGAAAGCTCCGAGATGTGGACCAGCCCCTCCAGGGCGCCGAGATTGACGAAGACGCCGAAGGAGGTGATGCTGCTGACCGTCCCCTCGAGAACGTCGCCCTCGTTGACCGTCTCGTAGAAGTTGCCTCTCTTGGAGACCATTTCCTCTTCGAGGACGGTTCTGCGGGAGAGGACGAGACGGCGCTTGCGGCGGTCCTTCTCGATGAGACGGACCTCGACGTCCTCTTCGACGAAGCGGCCGGGATTGACGCCGCGGCCCTCTTCGGCGAGGTGAGAGATGGGAACGAAACCCTCGATGCCGAAACAGTCGACGATGAGGCCACCCTTGACCTTGCGCAGGCCCCGGACGGTGAAGGTCTCGTTCTCGGCCGTAGCCTCTTCGAGGCGACTCCAGCGCTCGTCGAACTCGGAGCGCCAGCGGCTCACCACAAGCTGGGCCTCCTCGCCCTGGCCGACGTTGATGACCTGGACGCGGATCGTATCGCCCACTTCGGGTTCGGCCACCTCTTCCACGAGGACCCGATGGGTCCACTCACGGCGCGGCAGGAATCCCTCGCACTTGTAGCCCACGTCCACGAGCCAGCCGTCTTCGTTGGCCTCGACGACCTTGCCCTCGACCACGTTACCGCGGCGGATCTCCTGGACGGGCTCCTCCTGAAGGAGTTCCTCCATGCTCATGCTCTCCATAGGCATATCTTTCATTTCTTCCGACATTAATTTCCTTCCCCCTTGGCGACCTGCGGAATGGCAAGCGTTGTTATCAGTTTCTGTATGAGCCAATCAGGTGTGCTGGCACCTGCGGCTACTCCGATTTGGAGCTTTCCCTCCAACCACCTCCAGTCCAATTCTTCGGATTTTTCTATCCAGAGGGTAGGCGCACCCTGGGATCGCGAAATCTCGACGAGTTTGCGCGTGTTGGCGCTGTTCTTCCCGCCGATGACAATAATACCATCAACTTGCCGCGCAAGCTGCCTGACGGAATTCTGCCTTTCCGCCGTGGCATTGCAGATCGTGTTGAAGACCTTCAACTCCGAGACCTTGAGGCTCAACGCGGCGACGACATCGGAGAAGACCTCCGCCCTCTGCGTCGTCTGCGAGAGGACCCCCGCACGAAGCCCCGATCCGGAAAGGTCGCCGATCTCCTCGGCCGAACCGACGACGCGGACATCGCCGCCGAGCCTGGCCGTGATGCCCTGAACCTCGGGATGATCCCGGTCGCCGACGAGGAAGACCCTATAGCCCTCCGATTCGAGAAGACTGGCACGTTCCTGGGCCCGGCGGACGAAAGGGCATGTGCCGTCGACGACGCGGGCCGACCGGCGGCGGAGCTCCTCGACGATGCCGGGGCCCACGCCGTGGGCCCGCACGAAGGCGACGCCGCCCTCGGGAACTTCCTCCGCCTTTTCGACGACGATAAGCCCCTCTCCCGCCAGGCGGGCCACCTCCTGGGGGTTGTGGATGGGGCTTCCCAGGGCGTAGACCGTGCCGTGCTCGGCCAAGGCGGCTTCCAGAGCTTCAATAGCGCGGCGAACACCAAAACAGAGCCCCGTCGGATCAGCAGGAAGAAGCTTCACGACGAAGACCCCACGTCGAGGTGACGGCGGCAGATTCCGATGACTTCCTCAAGTAATCTCTCCTGGTCGACACGCGATCTATCATACCACAGAGCCGGTTCAAACTTGCGGAACCAGGTCATCTGCCGACGGGCAAAGGCCTTTGTGGAACGTATATCGCCTTCGATGGCTTCGTCGAGGGATATCGTGCCCCGCAGGTGAGCGGCGATTTCCCGATAGCCGAAACCCTGCATCGAGGGGAAACGCTCGTCGAAGCCCCTTTCGAGAAGCCATCGGACTTCATCGACATAACCCGCCCGAAACTGTTCCCGGACGCGGAGATCGATCCTGCGGACCAGTTCCTCTCGGGGGCAGGTCAGGCCGATGTAGAGAGGATCGAAAGGCGATTTCAGGCGGGAACGCTCCCGAAAGAGGGTTGACGGGGCCCGTCCCGTCAGTTCCAGCAGTTCGAGGGCGCGCAGAACCCGACGCAGATCGTTGGGATGAAGTTCGGCGGCCCTTTGAGGATCGGCAAGGGTCAGGCGATCATAGAGGCTCTTTTTCCCCTTCAGCCGTGCCTCCTCCTCCAGCCTTGTCCGAAGGGCCTCATCGGAGGGGAGATCGTCGGAAAGGAGGGAGCCGAAAAGGGCCCGGTAATAGAACATCGTCCCTCCCACGAAAAGAGGGGTGCGGCCTCTACGACGAAGGCGCCTTACGGCCTCCTCCGCCAGGCGGCGGAAATCGGCGGCCGTAAAGATTTCGTCGGGGTCGACGACGTCGATCAGGTGATGGATGATCGCCCGCCGCGTCGCCTTGTCCGCTTTGTCCGTGCCGATATCCATGTAGCGGTAGACCTGACGGGAGTCGACGGAAATCACCTCGGCGCCGAGACTGCGGGCCAGGGCGAGGCTGAAGGATGTCTTCCCCACAGCCGTCGGACCGATAAGACATAGGACGCGGGCCTTTTCTTCCATGACATCACTCCCTTCCGAAATGGCGCCCCATCTGCCGCGCCGAAAGGGTCAGCGTCGTCGGTCGACCATGGGGACAGGCCCAGGGACGACGGCAGCGGAATAGGTCGTCCCAGAGGGCCTCCGCCTCCAGGGGTTCGAGAACCGTCGTCAGTTTCACCGAGGCCTTGCAGGCCAAGGTGGCCCAGCGACGCCAGACGGACCAGAAGCGTTCCTCCTCGCGGGGCTCCTCCAGGGAGGCGACCGTTCCCCGCAGGAGCTCTTCGGGGCCGAGCCCCGCGAGATCGGGAAGAGCCGGAAGGGCGGCCAGGGCCAGCCCTCCTTCCCCTCGTTCGAAACGGAAGCCCAGCGTCTCGAGAGCCTCCAGAAAGGGCTCGACGCGCTGAGCCAGGGTAGGCGCCAGGGGTAGCGTCATCGTCAGAGGTTGAATCTCTCCGGCTCCGAGTCCGCGCTCGGAGAATCGCTCGAAATGGATTCTCTCGTGCGAGGCATGGGGATCGACGAGGAAGAGGTCGCCGTCGACTTCGAAGAGGAGGTATCCCGACTGAAGTTGCCCGAGGTAGCGGCGCTCTCCGGTCGGTGCGACGTCTTCCTCCCCCGCAGACGGGACGGGCGACTCCCCGAAAGACTCTCGCGGAGGTGTCGGCGACGACGGCGTGGACAGCGCGTCGCATCCCGTCGAGGACGCCGGGGTAGGAGCCGTCGCAAGAAAAGGGAGGAGGCGAGGTTGGGCGACGCGACTGAAAAGGGATTCCCCTCCCCTCTCCTGCGCCCCGGGAGGCCCTTTCCTGTCGAGGGAAAAGCTCTGAGGACGTTCGAGAAAGGCCATGGCCAGGCGGCGCAGGACCTCGAAGACGGGGCCGCTTTTGCGGAAACGCACCTCCGTCTTGGCCGGGTGGATGTTGACATCGACCTCGTCGAGAGGCGTCTCGAGAAAGACGAGCCACTGGCCCGAAATATCCCCTCCCGGCGAGGCCAATGCCGCCCGGAAAAGCCCCTCCTGGACGCGCCGCCGGTTGACGAAGGCCGTCACGTCGGATTTGCCCCGCCCCGGCGCCGGCTGCCACCACCCGAGGGCATGGAAGGATTCGACGGAGACGTCGAGGTGGCGCAGAGGGGGGTCGTCTCCCCAAAGAGACCGGAGAAGGGCCGCCACGTCTCCGTCGCCGGGGGAGAGGAAGACTGTCCGCCCCTCGGACTGGACGAGGAAGGCCCTATCGGCATAGGCCAGCGCATAGGCCTGGACGAGGGAGAGAATCCGCCGCAATTCGGCGGAGGCGCTTTTGAGGAACTTACGCCGCGCCGGCAAGTTGAAGAAAAGATCGTCGACCTGGACGCGCGTTCCCCGAGGCAGGTCCAAAGGGGCGTGAAGGAGAGGCTGGCCCCCTTCGACCCGGAGAACCCCTCCCCTTGCGTCATCGACGGAACGACTGCGGATCTCGAAGCGGCTCACGGCAGCCAGGCTGGGCAGGGCCTCGCCCCGAAAGCCCAGAGTGGCGATGGCCTCCATGTCCTCGAGAGAGGAGAGCTTGCTTGTGGCATGGCGCTCCAACGCCAGGGGAAGATCGTCGAAGGCGATCCCCCTGCCGTCGTCCTCGACGACGAGGGAGCTCTTCCCCCCCTGAGAGAGAAAAATCGAAATCCGCCGGGAATCGGCGTCCAGCGCGTTTTCGAGAAGTTCCTTGACGACGGAGACGGGTCGTTCGACGACCTCTCCGGCGGCGATCCTCATGGCCACATCGTGAGGAAGCCTCTCGATTCTCATCGCGAGGACCTCACCTCCCGACAGCGTCGACGCAGCTCGTAGAGCTTCTCCATAGCCTGAAGAGGCGTCAGGCCATCGGGGTCCAGGGCGGCGATCTCCTCGACGAGCCCGTCGGCGGCGACGGTAAAGAGAGAGAGTTGTCCTGGCGGGGTCGCCTCTTCCCGTCTGGGAATCAGGAGTTCCTCTCCCTCGAAAAGGTCGAGGAGTTCCTGGGCCCGTGCGATGACGCTTTTGGGCAGTCCGGCAAGACGGGCCACCTCGATGCCGTAGGAGCGATCGGCGGGACGGGCGACGACCTGATGGAGGAAGACAATTCCCTCCCCCCCCTCCTCGACGGCCATGCTCCAGTTGACCACTTCGGGATAGCGGTCGGCCAGCTGCGTCAGTTCGTGGAAGTGGGTGGCGAAGAGGACTTTCGGGCGCTTTTCCGTCTGGACGAGGTATTCCAGAACGGCCCAGGCGATGCTCATGCCGTCGTAAGTCGACGTCCCCCGGCCGATCTCGTCGAGAACGACAAGGCTCCTGTCGGTGACGTTGTGTAGGATGTCGGCCGTCTCGACCATCTCGACCATAAAGGTGCTCCTTCCCCGAGCCAGCTCGTCGCGGGCACCGATACGGGTGAAGATCCGATCGACCACGCCGAGGCGGGCCCTTTCGGCGGGGAGGAAACTTCCCATCTGGGCCAGGATCATCAGAAGGGCGGCCATGCGGAGGTAGGTCGACTTTCCTGCCATATTGGGTCCTGTCAGCAGGACGATGCGCTCGCCGAAACTGTCGAGGATCACGTCGTTGGCCGTGAAAGGGATCTCGGCAAGAGCCCGCTCGACGACGGGATGGCGTCCTTTGACGATCTCCAGCCCGTAGCCGTCGTGAATCTCGGGACAGACCCACCGTCCCTCCCAGGCGATTTCGGCCAGCGCGGCCTCGAAGTCGAGGCGGGCCAAAGCCTCTCCCAAAAGCTGAAGGGAACGCCCCTCGGCGAGGATATCGACGAGCAGCCGACCGTAAAGGCTCTCTTCGAGGCGGGCGATTTCCGCACCGGCCCGGGCCATCTCCTCCTCGAAACGTTTCAGCTCGTCGGTGATGAAACGCTCGGCGCCGACGAGCGTCTGCTTGCGGACATAGTCATCGGGAATCCTGTCGAGGTGGACCTTGCTCACCTCGATGTAGTAGCCGAAGACCCTGTTGTAGCCCACCTTGAGGCTTTTGATGCCCGTCCTCTCCCGTTCGGAGGCGGCCAGAGCCTCGAGGCCCGCATCGCCCTCCCGGGAGAGGGTTCTCCACCTGTCGAGTTCGTCGTCGAAGCCGTCGCGGATGACGCCGCCGTCGCGCAGAAAGCGCGGCGGATCCTCGGCGAGAGCCGTCGAAAGCCTCTCTTTAAGGCCGTCGAGATCGGGGACTTCCGACGTCAGCTCCTCGAGCGAAGTCCCCTGACAGAGCGAGACCAGCTCGGGCCAGAGGAGGAGGGTCTCCCTCAGAGCTCCCGCGTCGCGGGGCGACCCGACGCGCAGGCTCAGGCGTCCCAAAGAGCGTTCGACGTCGCGACAGCGCGAGAGCAGTTCCTGAAGGCGGACCCGGAGAGGGTGATCGCCGACGAGAGCTCCGATGTGTTCCTGCCGTTGACCGATGGCCGCCGTGTCTTTCAGCGGATTGAGGATGGCCTGGCGGAGGAATCGCCTGCCCGAAGCCGTACGGCAGCGATTGAGCGTCGAAAAAAGCGTGGGTCCCTCGCCGTCGACCAGCTCCAGGTTGAGCTGTGTCGTCGCGTCGAGATGGAGGAAGGCCTGGCGCAACAGAGGGCTGAGGCGATTGACGTGAAGGGCCGCCCCGAACTGGGTCTCCTCCAGATAGCGCAGGGTCGCCGCGGCAGGGCCTGTCGCCCGCTCCCCGTCTTCGATTCCGAAGGCGCGGAGACTGGCCACCCCCAGACGACGACAGAGCCAGCGCTCGCCGGAGACGACGTCGAACTCCTCGCGAGCTCTCTCCTGGAAACGGCCGGGAGCCACGTCGGGAAGGGCTCGGAGGGCTTTTTCTCGGCTTCCTGCCGGAACGAGCAGTTCCTTCGGGGCAAAGGCGGCCACCCGTCCCCGGGCCTCGTCGAGAGGAAGGGTGACGGCCTCGAAACACCCCGTGGCGGGCTGGAGGAAGGCCAGACTGATCCACTCGCCGTCGACGACAAGGCCGGCCAGCCCCCCGTCGGAGCCGCTCTCCTCCGGGACATAGGTGCCGGGCGTCACGATCCGGACGACGCTCCTTTCGACAAGGGTCTTGCCGTCGGGCTCGGTGATCTGGTCGCAGAGGGCCACTTTATAGCCGGCCTGAATGAGGCGCGCCAAATACCCCTCGGCGGCGTGGTGGGGGACGCCGGCCATGGGGATCTGTCTCTCCCCGTCGCGGGCCGTCAGGGTGATGTCAAGGACGGACGAGGCGACACGGGCATCGTCGAAAAAGAGCTCGAAAAAATCACCCATGCGAAAGAAGAGCAGGCAGTCGGGATAGCGGTCTTTCCACTGGACGTACTGTCGGAGCATGGGCGTCATCTTGACGCCCTCGGGGAGTCTCACTGCCCCGCTCCTCTGAGGCCGTCGAGATATCCCTGAAGGAGGACGGCCGCCGCCGTCTGATCGATCTTCCCTCTGCGTTTTTTGCGGGAGAGATCGGCTTCGAGAAGAACCCTCTCGGCGATGACCGTCGTGAAGCGCTCGTCGTAAAAGACGATCTCCAGGCCGGGGCGGCGTTCGGCCAGGACTTCCATCTTGCGGCGCACCCGCAGGGCTTCCGGCCCCTCCTCCCCTCCGGTTCTCAGGGGAAGGCCGACGACGACGACGGAGACCCCCCATTTGTCGATCAGCGCCGCCGTCTCGCCGACCCAGTCGCCCGAGGCCTTGAGAAGGGCGATCCCCTGGGCGAAATGGCCCAGAGGATCGCTGAGGGCGACGCCGATCCGTACCGACCCGATGTCGAGCCCCAGGTAACGGATCATGCGATCAGAGTCCCAATTGTCGGCGGAGAATGGCCACGGACTCCCTCAAAAGAGGTTCGACGTTGGAGCCTGGGGCCACCGTCGTCTTCACACCGGCCTGAGCCAGATTGGGCCGGCCGCCGCCGCTGCCGCCGAGGGAAGCCGCCAGCTCTTTGATGAATTTTCCTGCGTGAGCTCCGGCCTTGACGGCCGCCTCGTCGGCCATGGCGACGAGGCGAAGGTCATCGCCGCTGCGACTGGCCAGCAGAAGGAGCGAGGAGGAAACCCGCGATTTCATGGCGTCGCCGACCTGACGCAGGAGATCCACGTCGAGATCGGAGAAAAGGGCCGTCACGAGGGAGACGGGGCCGATGGCAACCTTGCTGGCAAGGAACTTGTCGAGATCGGCCAGAGAGGCCTTCAGGGTAGCGGCCTCAAGGTCCTTGCGAAGTCGGCGCAGCTCCTCCTGAAGCTCGACGACTTTGGCCTCCGCCCCGTCGAAATCGCTGGCGAGACGCTCGGCCAGGGCCGCGGCCCGAAGGGACTGACGCTGGAAGAGCTCCAGCGAGGCCAGGCCTGCCACGGCCGTGATGCGTCGGAGCCCCGATCCGATCCCCTCTTCCCGGACGATTTTGAAAAGGCCGATGTCGCCCGTGCCGTCGACGTGGACGCCGCCGCAAAGTTCCGTGCTGTAGCCGGGAATCTGCACGACGCGGACGACGTCGCCGTATTTCTCGTCGAAAAGGGCCTTGGCCCCCATGGCACGGGCCGACTCCATATCGGTAAGAGTCACCCGCAGGGGAACGTTGCGGAGGACCTCGCCGTTGACGATACGCTCCACCTCGGCGACCTGTTCCTCCGTCATCGCCTCGAAGTGAGTGAAATCGAAACGCAGGGCCTCGGGGCGGACGAGAGATCCGGCCTGGCGGACATGATCGCCCAGGACGCGGCAAAGGGCCTCGTGAAGGAGATGAGTCGCCGTATGATGGCGCCTGATGGCCCAGCGGCGCTCCTCGTCGACGACGGCTTTCACCACCGCCCCCTTGACGAGAATGCCCTGGGAGACGACGACGCGGTGAACGATCAACTTTCCCGCCCCGTAGGCCGTGTCGAGAACCTGGGCCCGCAGGGAGGGGGACTCGAACCGTCCCCGGTCGCCGACGGGGCCGCCTCCTTCGGCGTAGAAGGGCGTCCTGTCGAGGACGACGAGAACCTCCTGGTCGACGTCGGCCTCGTCGATTTCGACGCCGTCGCGGACCAGGGCCAGAACCCGGGCCTCCTCGGAATCGGAGACATAACCCGCGAAGATCGTCTCGCCGAAACGCCGGAGAAGGTCATCGTAGACGCCGCCCGTCACGACGGCCTGGGCCACCTTGCTCGCGGCCCGGGCCCGTTCCCTCTGAGCCGCCATCTGAATTTTGAAGCCCTCGACGTCGACGGCGACACCCTCTTCCAGGCAGACCTCCTCCGTCAGCTCCAGGGGAAAGCCGAAGGTATCGTAAAGGTCGAAGGCAACCTGGCCGGAAAGGGAGGACGCTCCCTCTTCCTTGAGGGCATCGATCTCGCTTTCGAGCAGGTTGAGCCCCTGGTCGAGGGTGCGACCGAATTTGCGCTCCTCGAGACCGATAACCTGTTCGATCGTGGATCGATTGTCCGTCAGTTCCCGGTAGGGATCGGCCATCAGGTCGTAGAGGACGGGCAAAAGACGGAGAAGGAAAGGCTCCTCGATGCCGATGAGACGGCCGTAGCGGACGGCACGGCGAAGAAGACGGCGCAGGACATAACCCTGTCCCTCGTTGGAGGGGAGAATCCCGTCGGCGATCATGAAGGCCACGGCCCTCAGATGATCGGAAATGACGCGCACGGCCATATCGCCCCGGGCCGAGGCGCCGTAGTCGATCCCCGCCAGGGAGCAGGCGCCGTCGATGAGGGGACGGAAGAGATCGGTCTCGAAGTCGGTCCGCACCCGCTGCACCACCGAGGTGAGCCGCTCCAGTCCCATGCCCGTGTCGATATTCGTCTTGGGCAGGGGAAGGAGGCGTCCGTCCTCCTGACGATCGTACTGGGTGAAGACAAGATTCCAGATCTCCAGGTAGCGGTCGCAGCTGCAGCCGGGAGCGCAGTCGGGCGAAGTGCAGGCGAACTCCGGCCCCTGGTCGTAGAGGATCTCCGAACAGGGACCGCAGGGACCGGTGGGGCCCATGAACCAGAAATTCTCGTCCTCGCCGAAGCGGATGATCCGCTCTTCGGGAAGACCCACGTTGATCCACTGATCGTGGGCCTCTTCGTCGTCCCGGTAAATGGTGACGTAGAGACGTTCAGGTTCGAGGCCGACCCACTCCGTGAGGAACTCCCAGGCCCAGGGAATGGCCTCGGCCTTGAAGTAGTCCCCCCAGCTGAAATTTCCCAGCATCTCGAAAAAGGTGTGATGGCGCGCCGTCCGCCCCACGTTGTCGATGTCGTTGGTGCGAACGCACTTCTGCGACGTCGCGACCCGTGTCGACTCGGGCGTGCGCAGTCCCAGATAGTAGAGTTTGAAGGGCACCATCCCGGCGATGGTGAAAAGCAGCGTGGGATCGTCGGGAATGAGAGAGAAACTCGCCAAGCGGCGGCTCCCCTTGGATTCGAAGAAATTCAGGAACAGCTCCCGAAGCTCCGATCCCGTTCTGTACTGCATGGTTCCACTCCCCTTTATCTGAATATAGACAAAACATCGTACGACATCGAGGCTCGCGGGTCGGCGGAAAAGACGAAGCAGAAAGACTCGGAACGTCCCTCGCGCCGGCGGGCGCCGAACCGAGCCCGCCGGCGCGAGGAGCTTCTCTCCTCAGCGATCCGGCGGAAGGTTCAGCTCAGAAGAGATCTGCGGCAGCGAAGGGCCTCGGAACGGATCCTTTCCTCGTCGCAGGAGAAGGACCCCTCGCGGTAGAGCCACTTTCCCTGGACGAGCGTGGCGACGACGTCGGCCGACGATCCGGCGTAAAGGAGGAACAGGGGGAGATTTTCCCTGTCCCAACCTGTATAGTGCGGTCGATCGAGATCGACGAGGGTGAAATCGGCCTGCCATCCCCTGCGGATAAACCCCACGTCGTCGAAGCCAAGGGCCCGGGCCCCCTCCACGGTGGCCATCGACAGGACCTGACGGGCCGTCAGAACCGTCGGATCGAGGAGAGAGACTTTGGCCAGAAGGGAGGCCGAGCGCATCTCCTGCCAGAGGTCGAGACGGTTGTTGCTGGCGGCACCGTCCGTTCCGAGGGCAACGTGAACGCCTGCGGCACGCAGAGCCGTCACGGGGGCGATGCCGCTGCCGAGTTTCATGTTGCTGCTGGGATTGTGGATGACCGTCACGTTATCCCTGGCCAAGGCCCCGAAATCGACCTCGTCGATCCAGACTCCGTGGGCCAGCAGGAGGCGAGGCACCTCGAGAAGGCCCGTCTCCTCCAGAAGTTCCATGGGCTCCCGCTTCAGTTCCGTGCGGAAATAATCCCGCTCCCAGGCCGTCTCGAGCCAATGAAGGTGAAGCCCCAGACCGCGCTCCTTCGCCAGGGCACCCAGCCTCGTCAACGTCACAGGGTCGACCGTATAGGGGGCGTGAGGGCCGATCTGGACGGAGAAACGCCCCTCCCGACCGTGCCAGACGTCGGCCAGGGCGAGGGCTTCGGCCAGCTTGGCCTCGTCGCCGCCGATGAGCCCGCGACAGAGACCGCAGCGCATTCCCGAAACTTCAGCGGCGCGGGCCACATCGTCCATGAAAAAGTACATGTCGCCGAAGGTCGTCGTCCCCGTGGAGGCCATCTCCAGAACGGCCAGCATCGTTCCCCAGTAGGCGGCGTCGCCGTCGAGACGGGCCTCGACGGGCCAGATGCGATCCTTGAGCCACTCCATGAGGGGCCTTTCCTCGCCGAGACCGCGCAGGAGAGTCATGGCACTGTGACTGTGGGCATTGACAAAGCCCGGGAGGAGAGCGATCCGCCCTCTGCCGTCGAAGACCTCGCCCGAGGCGAGCAGGTTGCCGGCCTCTTCGATCGCCGTGATCCGTCCGGCCTCGACGGCCACATCGGCCGCCCGGGCCTTCTCCATGGAGCCGTCGAGAAGGACGACATTCCTCAGAAGAAGCGCTCCCTTGCCTCGGTCCATCATTCACGCCACTCCTTCATATACCGTTCCTGCTGCGCCGTCAGACGCTCCAGGTCAAGCCCCCAGGCGTCGAGAGCGAGAAGGGCCACCTCTCTGTCGAGAGACTCCGGCAGGGGGTGGAGCCCCGGGGACAGAGACGTGTCTTTGATGTGGAGGGCCGCCAGAAGCTGGGCGGCGAAGCTGAGATCCATGATCTCCACGGGATGGCCGTCGCCTGCGGCGAGGTTGACGAGACGTCCCTCGGCGAGGAGATTGATCCGGCGACCGTCGGCCATTCGAAAGGTTTCGACGTTGACCTTATCTCGGGAAAGCTCCAGAGCCTGACTTCGGAGATCGGGAAGGGAGATTTCCACGTCGAAATGGCCGGCGTTGGCCAAGACGGCGTTGTCTTTCATCAGAGCCATGTGTTCGCCGCGGATGACGTCGCGATTGCCCGTGACGGTGACGAAAAAGTCGCCCGCCGCTGCGGCCTTGGTCATCGTCATGACCTGGAATCCGTCCATGTGGGCCTCGAGGGCTCGATGGGGATCGATCTCGACGACGACCACTTTGGCTCCCAGACCGGAAGCGCGCTTGGCCACGCCTTTGCCGCACCAGCCGTAACCGGCGACGACGAAGGTTTTGCCCGCGATGAGAAGGTTCGTCGTCCGCAGAATGCCGTCGAGGACGGACTGGCCCGTGCCGTAACGGTTGTCGAAGAGGTATTTGATGTAGGCGTCGTTGACGGCGATCATGGGAAAGGCCAGACCGTTCTCGGCGGCCATGGCCCGAAGCCGCTTGACTCCCGTCGTCGTCTCCTCGCTCCCCCCCAGGATGGAGGGAAGAAGTTCCCTGTACTCCTCGTGAAGGAGGGCGACGAGATCGCACCCGTCGTCGATGAGGATCGTCGGACGGTGACCGATGACGAGGTGGAGGTTTTCCCTGTACTCCTCGGTCGTCATGCCGTGGCGGCTGTAGACGTTGACGCCCCTCTCGACAAGGGCGGCACAGACATCGTCCTGAGTCGAAAGGGGGTTGCTTCCGGCCGCCACCACGGCGGCACCGAGCTCCCTCAGGGAAAGGAGGAGGCAGGCCGTCTTGGCCTCCAGATGAAGGCAGGCGGCGACGGTGATCCCTTCGAAGGGACGTTCGGAGCGGTGGCGGGCCTCCAGAAGGGAGAGCACCGTCATGCCCCGACGGGCCCAATCGATCTTGCCTCGCCCGGAGGGGGCGAGAGAGGTGTCGGCGATGCGATATTCCACGGCGATCAGACTCCTTTTTTCGGAAAGGCTTCCCCGGAAAGAGCCGCCCTCAGGGCCGATCCGAAAGGGGGGCGGAGGACGCCGGTTTCGGTGACGATGGCCGAGATGAGTTCGGCAGGCGTCACGTCGAAGGCGGGATTCCATACGGGGAATTCGACAGGGAGCAGGCGCTCCCCTCCGGCGAAACGAAGCTCCTCCCCATCGCGCTCCTCTATGGGGATGGCCTCGCCCGACAGCAGCGAGACGTCGACGGTGCTCAGGGGGGCGGCGACGTAGAAGGGGACGTTGTGGCGGGCGGCGACGAGGGCCAGGTTATAGGTGCCGATCTTGTTGGCCGTGTCTCCGTTGGCGGCGATCCTGTCGGCGCCGACGATGACGGCATCGACGGGGCGGCTTCGCATGAGGGCCCCCGACATGCCGTCGGCGATGACCGTCACATCGAAGCCGTCCTGGAGCAGCTCCCAGGCCGTCAGCAGGGAGCCCTGGAGGCGAGGCCGCGTCTCATCGGCGAAGACCGTGACGAGTTTCCCGGCCTCGACGGCGGCCCGGAGGATGCCGAGAGCCGTGCCGTAGCCCGCGGTGGCCAGAGCTCCGGCGTTACAGTGAGTCACGACGGTGGCCTTCCGAGGGAGCAGGGATTGGCCGTGACGCCCCAGGGACCGATTGGAGGCGATGTCCTCCTCGTGAATGGCCTTCGCCTCCGCAAGGAGGCGGGCAAAAGGATCGCCCTCTCCGGCGGAAGCCTTCTCCATTCGTGCCAGGGCCCAGAAGAGGTTGACGGCCGTGGGACGCGTGGCCCCAAGACGCGCCGAGGCCTCGGGAAGCGAACGCCTCTCCCTGGCGGCGAGAGCCATGCCGTAGGCTGCGGCGACGCCGATGGCCGGTGCCCCTCGGACCACCATGACCTCGATGGCCCGGGCCACCTCCTCGACGGTTCGGCAGAGGCACCGTTCGACGGCAAGAGGCAGGCGGCGCTGATCGAGAAGGGAAAGCCCCTCTTCGGTCCAAAGAAGCGGTTCGGGCAGCACGGTCACTCCTCCTTCTTCGGCAGGACAAGGGGGTCGAGCCTTTCCAGCCGGGCCTGGCCGCGGGCGTCGAGAAAACGAAGCTGCAGGACCATTCCCGGCGAGACGTCGCCCCCACGGGACAGAGGGCGCCCTTCATCATCGCTGCAGGCCACGAATCCCCGAGCGAGAGGAGCCAGAGGGGAGAGAACGTGAAGGTGAGCGCCGAGGGCGTCCAGGTCGCGCCGTCTCCCGTCGAGGGCCACGTCAAGGGCTCGATCGAGGCGGTTCGAGGCTTCGTCGAGGCGCTCCGAGAGGGGCTGGACGACGTTTCGCCGCAGGGCCATGACGGAGCGGCGGGAGAGATCGTCCGTCACGGAACGGGCCCTATCGAGACGACGTCCCGTGGCAGAACCGAGACGGGCTTCGATCTGGCGAAGCTCCCGCCCCAGGGCCAGACGATCGGGAAGAAGGCGTTCGGCGGCCGCCGACGGCGTCGGAGCCGAAGCGTCGGCGGCCAGATCGCAGAGGGTGCTGTCCACTTCGTGGCCCAACCCCGTCAGAAGAGGCAGAGGCACGGAACGGACGGCGCGGACGACCCGCTCGTCGTCGAAGGGGTTGAGATCGTCACGGCTTCCTCCGCCACGGACGAGAAGAAGGGCCTGAGCCCCTTCGACGGAGGCGGCCCGGGCAAGGGCCCTGATGATGGACGAGGGGGCATCGAGTCCCTGGACCAGACAGGGGGAAAGGAGGAGGGCGCATGAGGGGAAACGGCCTCGAGCCACCTTGATGACATCCTGAAAAGCCGCTCCTGTGGGGGAAGTGACGACGACGACCTTCTCCGGGAAAAGAGGCAGAGGACGCTTGTGGCGTTCGTCAAAAAGCCCCTCCTCGGAAAGACGCCGCTCCAGCTCGGCCTTGGCCCTGGCCTGAGCGCCCTCGCCGAGCGGGAGGAGGCGTCGGGCATAAAGCTGGTAGACGCCCCGATCGGGGTAGACGGCAAGGCGCCCCTCGACGAGGACCTCGTCGCCCGTCCGGGGCCAGGTGACGACGGAGACGGCATCGCTGCGGAAGAGAACGGCCGAAAGGCGGGAGCGGCTGCCGCCCAGAGAGAAATAGACATGACCGCTCGAATGACGTTTGAACTCGATCAGCTCGCCCCGGACCCGGAGCGAGGCCAGAACGGGATCGACGCGGAGAAGGCCGTCGATGCGGGATGTCACCTCATCGACGGAAAGGGCTCGGGAATCATTCGGTTTCGTCGGCACGGAGATCGGAGACTCCCTCCAGTTCCCGGACAATCCTGCCCAAAACGCCGTTGACGAAGCGCCCCGAATCCTCCGTTCCGAAGCGCTTGGCCAATTCGACGGCCTCGGAAATGGCCACGGCCACGGGCGTCAGTTTTTCGACGACACCTTCGTACAGGGCCATGCGCACCGCCGTCCTGTCGACGGCCACGAGACGCTCGGGCCGCCACCCCGTCAGGTAGGTGCGCAGCAGGTCGTCGATGTCGAAGCGCTTCTCCCAGACACCTCGAACAAGGCGGGAGGCATAATCGACGACATCGGTCTCCTCCTCCTCCAGGGGGAAGAGGGCCAAAGCCCCCTGAGGGCTCTGGTCGGGCCCCATATCGAGAGAATAGAGAATCTGAAGGGCGATTTCCCTTGATCTTCGTCTTCTCTGAGGCATCAGGGAACGTTCCAGGGAACTCACCTCCTCACTTCTGAAGCAGGGATCGGAGCAGATCTTTGCCGCGCGACGAGAGGAAAAGCCAGGAGACGCCGTAAAAAATCGCGGCGACGGCAAGGACGGTAAGCGTCGATGTGACGCCGAGGAGAACGACGGCCGTCGCGGCGGCTCCCGTGGCGGCCCAGCAGAGGGGGTTCCCCACGAAACGGCCACAGGCCGAAGAGGCTTGGGGCTCGGCCTCGACGACGGTCATCTCGGCCTGCAACCCCAGAGGAGCCAGCAGATCCTTCACGGACCGGGAAAGCGCCGCGAGCGCGTTCCCATCGACAGCCTCGTCGGAAGGAAGGGCCATGCGCACCTCCACCCTGTCCCGGTCCCGCAGAAGCGTCACGCCCTGACAGAGAACCGTCTTGGGAATGTTCTCCCTGACCAGATCCATCAGTGCCCTCTCGTCGATCCAAAGATCGCCTCTTTTGGAGGTCTTCCAGAGGAGATTCATGGCCTCACTCCTTAACGGCAAAGGCCGACCCACTGCGAGGCCGGCCTCATCGAAATCGACTCTGCAGCCTACTCCAGACCAGGCGACGCCGGTTCCGTCTCGCCTTCCTGAGATTCTTCCCGTTCAGGCTCATCGCGAACCGAGGAGACCTCTCCGGCCTCGGCCTCGACGGTCTTGGCCTGGCCGAAGAAGACTCCCTGGACAAAGACGTTGACGGCCTTGACGTGATAGCCCGTAAAGGCCTCGAGCTGATTCTTCACGACCTCCTGAACGTTCCAGGCCACGTCGGGAATGCGCAAGCCGTAACGGGTATTGACGAAGGTATCGACGCTGATTTCAGGCGGCGTTCCCTCCCCCAGGGAGATGCGCACGCCACCGCTGGGCTTCCGCCCCAGGCCGAGCTTGGCGCTGAAACCGGGAACGGCGGGCTGAACGCCCTCGACACCCTGCAGCGCCTTGATCGCCAGATGAGCGATGACGTCCTCGACGATACGGACCTCTCCCAGAGGCGTACTCTCCTCGGGCACAGGCTCCTCGAGAATGTTCTCTTCCTGTGACGTCTCTTCTTCCTGAAAAAGCTGTCCGTCCTTTTCTTCCACCGTGAGATCCCTCCTTCGTCCCGGGGCCGTCCTCCAGTCCTCTAGATCTCGAAGGACTCGCCGCAGCCGGGGCACTCAAGAGCTTCGTCGGGCTCAAGGGCCTCCGGCCGGCAATAGAAGGCCAACCCACAATGAGGACAGGAGACGGAGGCGAAGGGCCCTTCCTCGCCTGTCTCGTCAAGGAAATCGCCCTCTTCGTCCCCGGACTCGTCCGGAAGGAGGGTGCCGATACGACGTTCCATGGCCGTCATATCATCCTCGAGTTCGGAACAGTAATCGGCCACCTCTTCGATGGCCTCTCCCTGCTCCTCCACGAGGCGTCCCTGTTCCTCCATCTCGGCGGCCAAGGCATCGACGACATCGATCAGGGCCAGAAGGATCTTCTGCTCGTCCTCCTCCCGGGGGTTGAGTCCCGAGAGAAGTCCCTTCAGGTAGGCGATTCGTTCCTTCGCCTTCATGGGATCACTTCTTCGCCCGTTCGAGGTAGCTGGCCGAGCGGGTGTCGACGACAACGACCTCGCCTTCGTTGACGAACATGGGAACGTTGATGGAAAGTCCCGTCTCCAGCTTGGCCGGCTTGGTGGCACCCGAAACGGTGTCGCCCTTATAGCCGGGCTGCGTTTCGACGATCTTCAGCTCCACTCGGTCGGGGAGGTCGATCCCCATGATCTTTCCCTCGAAGAGATCGAGAGAGACTTCGAGATTGTCCTTCAGGTAGTTGACCGTATCTCCGAGCACCTCGGCAGAAAGGTAGATCTGGTCGTAAGACGCCAGATCCATGAAGACATAGCCGTCGCCCTCTTTATACAGATACTGGGCGGGCTTCTCGTCGAAGACGATCCGCTCGAAGCGCTCGCCGGAGCGGAAGGAATACTCGATGGTCGACCTCGTCTCCAAATTGCGCATCTTGGTCCGAACCGTGGCACCGCCCCGGCCCATCTTGTGGTGCATGAAGTTGACCACTTCCCACATGCCCTCTTGCCACTTGAACTTGAGGCCGGGGTAAAAATCGCTGGTATCGACAATCTGAGCCATCAATGAACCTCCTAGGACATGACGTTGCCGGAATTCGCACCCCTCCACCAAAGATACCTCATGTCGTCCAAGCTGCCAAGGGAGAGAAGAGCGCCCCGTCTCAAAGATCGACGGCCTCCGGGGCCGACTCGGAGATGTCGAGGATGTAGGGGACGACGACCATGACCACCTCCGAATTGGACATCGAGCGACTGCGCCCCTTAAAGAGTTCGCCCAAAAGGGGGATGTCGCCGAGAACGGGTATTTTCCACGACGAGAACGAGCTCTGTTCCTTGAAAAGCCCGCCGACGACGAAGGGCTCGCCGTTGCGGACGATCACCGACGTCTTCACCGAGCGTTTCGTCGTCTGCGGCAGCTCCTTCCCCTCCGTCGCCGCAGAGGCGTTGAGGACATCTCCCGTTTCTATGCTCAACTCGATGCGGACATTGCCGTCGCGGCCGATGAGGGGGGTGAATTCCAAGGTGGGACCGACCTCCTCCGATTCCGTGCTGGGATTGCCCGCCTCATCTTGCCCCGACTGATAAATGAATTTATCGATCAGCTTTACCGAGGCCTTGACGCCGTCCAAGGTCACCACGGAGGGACTGGCGAGGACCTTGCCCTCTTGGCGACTGACGACGGCTTTAATGCCGACGTCCAACATCTTGGTCGTCGAATCGACGATGTCCCCGAGGCTGATGTTATAGGGTTCGATGGTCCTATCCGCGTTGGGGGCATAGCTGTCCGGGTTGTTCGTATACACGTAGCCTCCGAGCGTGCCTGTCGATCCGAAGGTCAGCCACCAATTCTTATAGACGGCCTCTATGGTCGTCTCGAGCGACTTGCTCCCCTCCTCCGTGACCTCGAGGAGTTTGGCCTGGACCATCACCTGTCTCCCCGGGTGATCGATACTCCGAAGGACCTTCTCGACCTCTCGAAGCTGTTCGGGACGGCCGGTGACGTAAACGGTGCGAAGCCTCTCGTCGACGACGACGCGGTCGACGTTGGCCAACCCCGCAAGAAGGCCGGGAATCTTCTGCGGATCACCGTAGGCGATCTTGAATCCCCGCGTCTGATCCATTCCCATCGTCTGCCCAAGGCTGGCGGGCGTGCCGACGACGAGAGTGTCGCCCATGAGGGCATAGCTGACGCCGTACATCCTCATGAGATAGCCGAAAGCCTGGTTGAGGGGGACATCCTTGAGGCTCAGCGTCACGGCGTCGCCGGGAACGCTGGGATCGACGATGAGGTTCTTGCCGACCATTTTCCCCAGCATGCGGAAGACATCGCGCAGATCCACTCCGCGCAGCTCCAGACTGACGGGCGTCGTCTTCGCCATGGGGTCCGTCGACGGAGGGGGGGAGGCGACCGGGGCCGGACTCTCTTTCGGCACGGGCCGGGACGATCGCCTTCTGAGACGGATCTCGATCGTTCCCGATCCGTCTCCTCCTTCGATGGAGACGAGTTCGACGTCTTCGCCCGTCGTAAGCGTCATCAGGAGCCCCCCCTCTTCCGTGGAGAGGGCGACGCGACGCAGAAGGGGAAAGGAGTAGTCGCGCGACCAACTTCCCGAGGCGATAGAGGCCTCGGGAAGGAAAAAATCGACGATGCCGCCGTCGGCGATGAGCTGAGGCCGAGGAAGACGGCGTCCCGTCAGGCGAAGGGAAAGGTCGGTCGCTCCGATCTGATTCACCTCGACGCCGGCCACGGAGGGATCGGAAGCGGAAGGAGACTCTGCCGCCGCGACATGAAGGGGGAAAAGAGCGACAAGGAAGAGGAGGGAAAGGGCGACTCGCCGGCAAAGACGTTTCATCAGAGGGTCTCCTCTCTCAGTAACCGACGGGAATCTCGTAGCGGTCGCCCTCCCAGATCAGGACAACCCGATCGGGGGCGACGGAGAGGATCGTGCCTCGGCCTCCGGTCAACCTGAAGCCGGGGGCGACAAGAAGCCCCTGCCCCATCCCCTCGATCTCGGCCACGGCAATCTTCTTCCCCTCCATCTCCATTACGGCCGAGACGATGATCAGCGGCGGCGGAACCTTGGCGGGAGAAAGAGCGGGCGAATTCGAAGGGGCTCGGGCCGTGACGGGGCCATAGGGCTTTCGGCCGTTGAGAGCCGCCATGCGGGCCAGCTGCCCGCTTCCCGCACGGGCTGCCACGGCGAGACGGAAACGGCCGGCCAACTGGTCGAGACGGATCCGTTCCGCCTCAAGCGATTCCGAGGAAAGAGGAACGGCCCCCTCCGGCGGAGACATCTGAGCGATCATGCCGTGAAAGACCTGAGCCGATCGGACGGCTCCCAGCAGAAAGAGGAAAAAAACGACCCTTCTGACGGGCTTCCAGAGGCCCTCTCCGTCCAGAAGGTCCTGCCAAAGCTCGGAGAGAGCCTCCTTCATGGCGTGAAAGAAAGCCGTCACTTCGACGTTCCCCCTTCCAGGACCGACTCGAGCTCGGCCGTCGCCCCGACCTGGCCGTCCTGCCCCAGCGACAGGACAAGGGAACGGAGTCGAACGGCGGCCTCCAAAGAGCGCCAGTCGGCGAGAAGTTCGAGAAGGGCGTAGTAGGGACAGGAGAAGTCAATCTGAACGGCGATACGGCCTTCTTCCGCCCGAGAGGGCCTGATCGCGTTGACGACGGCATTGTTTCGGGCCAACCGCCCCTCCACGAGGGAATAGAACTCGACGTTGTCTTTGGGCAGAGCCCGTTGATAGAGAGCGATTTCGGCAAGAGAGGCCTTGTAGAGCTGAACGTGACGGGCCGAGCGGGAAAGGCCCTCCGTCAGCTGGCGCTCCTGACGGGCCAGGCCGTCGATCTCGTCGCGCAAGAGGGCAAGCTCGGCCAGAAGCGACTGTTCCCTCCAGAGGAGGGCGGAAAAAAGGAGGCCGAAAGAAAAAAGGAGCAGCGCCTTGCGCCGTTTCATCGTCACGGCCCGCTCACCGCCTCTTTCGGCGAAGTCACCGCTTCGAGGCCGTTGAGAGAGCAGGTGAGGTCGAAACGGACTCGGTTTCCGCCGGAGACGGAGACGCGGCTGGAGACGGGCAGACCGACGGAGCGGACGACAGAGGCCTCCGTCAGGGCCCGTCCGAAGGCGACGACATCGCTTTCGACGTAGGCCATGCCGCTTACGACGGCTTTTCCCTCCGAAAAGGTCACTTTCGTCAGCCACACGCCGGGGGGCAGGCTGGCCTCCAGGCTGGCGAGGAACTCCAGAGCCGGGACTTCGCGACGGAGCAGCTCGAGTGCGTCGCCGTAAAGTTTTTCCGTCGTCTTCAGACGATTCAACTCCCGGACCATCGAAGTCTGCTGGGCCAGGAGATCGGCCACTCGTCCGTCGAGAGACGTCCTCTTCTCCCGGAGTGTTCGGGAGAAGAGGAAGCCCACCACCGTCGTCGCAGCCACGAAAAGGAGAAAAACCGACAGGAGAAGGACGGAAAGAAGTCTCGGGACGTGGACGATCGCCCGCCGCGACCTGTCTTTGCGCGATTGGGGGCGAAGATCGATGGCCGCCCTCACGGGAGAGCCCTCACGCAAAGGCCTACGGCGGCCTCCAGCCCCTCTCTGGGCCCCTCGTCGCGATGGCCCGCGATCCCCCAAAGGGCCTCGACGGAGAGGTGTGCCACGGGAAGAAGACCCTCTCCTCGGATCTGGCTCAGAAAAGCCTCGTCAATCCCCCTCTGGCCGGTAACGACGATCTCCTCCAGAGAAAGGTCACGAAAACGGCTTCGGATGAAAGCTCGCGTCGCGTCCACTTCCCGCGCCAGGGAGGAGAGCCCCTCGCTCCCTCCGGCACGACCGGCCATGACGGTCCGGAAGAGTATGCCACCCTCCCGGTAACCCAACATGATCTCGCTCGTCTCGAAGCCCACATGGACCTGGAGATGCCCGCCGTCGAAGCGATCGACAGGACCCAGCCCCGCCCTGAAAAGAGCCAGATTGAGGGGTTCCAGCGCCGACACGGTCACGCCCAGGGCTTCGACGGCACCGACGAGCCCCTCGGCGAGGCCGAGGCGGCAGGCGGCGACAAGATAATGCCTGTTTTCCTCGTCGCCGTTACCGGGCAAGTCCAAAGGGGCCACGTCATAGGCGGCATCGGTTGCGGGAAAGGGAAAATGCCTGTCGAAATCCCAACGCAGGGCCTCACGGGCATCATCCGGGCTCAACGGAGGCATGTCGACGAGGCGTATCAGGACATCCCGCGAGGGAATGCCGACAGCCACAGGCGAGGCAAAGCGGCCCGCCTCCTCTTCGAGTCGGGCCAGACTGCGCGAAAGGATCTCCATGTCGCCCACCATATCCTGCTTGAGGGCTCCCGGCAGGGGAAGCACCACGGCAGACCGCTCATAGCGCAGCGAGGTCCGATCACCGGAGAGTTCCAGATAACGAAGTCCGTCGCCCTCGAGGGAGACGGACGCCAGACGTTTTCCCCTTTTTCTGAGGGGCCAAAAAACCATGGGGCTCCTCCCTTCGAAGGCGGTTTCGACGACCCCGACTGTCTCAAGCATATACCATCGAGGTTCGATCGTGAAGCACAGAGCCCCCTGAATCGATCGGCTGTCTCAGCGGGTGATCCGCCAGTAACGCACCTTTTCGCCGGCCCCTTCTCCCTCGCCGCTGTCGGAAAGAGGGAGTACTCCGCCAAGATCGGCGGCAATCACGCCTTCCGTCGTAGGGATATACACCACGCCGTCTCGAACGGAAAAACCTTTCAGAAACTTTTTATCGCTTTCAAAATAAGTAACGCCTTCGCCCCATTCGGGAAAGAACTCGGAAAGCCCCGTATTATTGCCTGCTGAGGTCGCCTTGGAGACGTCAAAAGGCATCACGAACAAAGCGGAGCCCGAGCCATAGGTTGTTGTAAAAAGAATATTTCCCCCATAAAAAACGGGAGAGGATAAAGGCTTCATCCATTCCCCATGCTTGTTCAAATAGAGCGGGAAAAACCAACCTATAGACTCCCCCTCCAGGGTTAGATTCGTCACGCTGGGATGATTGTCATTGTCGAGCCGATCGCTGCTGCCCAACTTAATGCAATGATCACCCGAACCCCTGGCCGAAAGAGCTCGATCCAAATTAAACAAAGATAAAACATACTTGCCCGTATTGCCCTGTGCAACGTCGATTCCATCCACAGTCGAGCAGGTGAAGTCACTCAGGACAGAAGCCACCCATCTCTCTACCTGGCCATTTAGAGAGAAATAGGCAACGTCTGGATTGAAAAGACTAAAAAAAGTCGATCTATTATTTTTCTTTTCATTTTTAAAATAAAAAATTCTTATTAATTGTTTTTCTGCAAATTCATAATAATAAAAAGCCGAATTTGCCACATGGATGAGCATGGAATCCATTTTAGGAGTAATTTCAGCCTGGACACCTCGGCTGGTTGCATCGACGACATAATTGCCCTGCACATCCTTGGCGGGGGGGCGGATGACAACGAAACGGTCCACCATCGAAGAATCGCCGCGAAGGACAGGCTCTTCCAGGTCATGCCTGTCGGCGATCGCTCCCGAAAGAGGGTCGACGTCGAAAAAGACGGGACACAGCTCCTTGCGGTAGACCTCCTTTCGAGCCTCCGAGAGGCGGCTCCAGCCGCTGGGAAGCGCCCCGGCCGCGGAGCCGCTGCCTAAGATCAGGCTCCACGTTCTTTTCCCGTCTTTCCCGTCCACGTAGCCGAGAACCGGCTGGGAGAGGAGATGCGACAGAGCCCGATAGGCTCCCGCGCCGGGAGGCGAGACCTCCCCCCCGGCGCCTTTCTCGAAGGAACGCCACTGGTCGGCCTCGGCCGCGTCGTCCTCCCAGTCGACCGCCAGGAAAGAGGGGACACTTCCGTCGCGGTAGAGATAGAGAGAGGGCTCCTCCCGAGAGGCAAGGCCCCCGAAAAGAGAGAGACGTCCCAGCCTGGCGAGATCGGCCGAATGCCAGGCATCGTTGACGACGGACCAGAGAAGCCCCGGGCTGTCGACATCGGAAACGTCAAGGGCATAAAGTCCCGCAGAAAGCCCCTTGTCCACGGGTTCCTCCTCTTGTTCCAGGAAGGAGACCTCCTGCGCTCCGTAATCGGCGAAAGACCGGGGCCTCTCCTGCACCCCCAGGTCGAGTCCCGGCCCGGTCGTCCCGATGAGGACGCGATGCCATTTCCCCGAAAGATCCTCCACGTCGCCGACGACGAAAGGTCCGGAAAGGAGGGGTAGTCTGGGGTACGTCTCCCTCCCCTGTCTTTCGAGAAACTCATGGTAAAAGCTCCAGAGGAAGGAAGGAGGGGGCATGAAGGACCAGACGCCGCGAAAGGCATGCTCTTTCCCGTCGAGGACGAAGGCATGGAGGAGCCCCTCCGCGGAAGGGACAAAGACCATATCCGACTCGACGCCTCGGTACCCTTTGATGGACTCCAGAGTCCAGTTGTTTTTCGACACGACCTTCGGCAGGCCGAAGGCCAGATCGGCCGAAAAGTCGGAACCGTGACCGAAGGCCTCCTTCAGAAAGGCGATCCAGGAGAAGACCCAGTCCCCTTCGTCGGCGTCGACGTCATCGGGACCGTCGTTCTCCCTGAGCCAAGCGGCCAGGCTCATGTCAGCCGGCTTTCGGCCCAGAGGACGAGGCGTCCGAGGCCGTTCGCCGAAAAAGACGTTAGGGGCCCAGTTTGCATACCAAACGCCGTCGGACTCCCTGAGGTTTTCTCTGTAATACCTTGCATTCAAATAGGGGAAAACCGAGAAATTCATTAGATCTTGATGCGCGTCGCGATCCAATACATTGGGGCTTCTCGACAGGTTCAAAGAATAATACAGGGAAGAAGAAGACGGCATGAAGGCTTTTGCGATCTCGCCGCTGTTGGATTTTTCTCTTGGATCATACCAAATCGCATCGTCAAGATGAAGGTCTTTATTCAAGAATTTGCAATTCAGCTCATATCTTCCATTGTGAGTTTTCTCAGACCACAAAAGGTATTCGCCCCACCGGCTAACGAAATACCCTTCCAGAGACGCATTCGAGGCGACAGGCAACATCGTCGGCGGAATGGACTCCGCCACGGAAACTGAAAAAAAGAGCCCCATGAACAAAGCCCCAAGAACCGATTGGATCCACCTGTTCGTCATCGAGTCACCTCCAGAAGGATCTCAACGATCCGAGACCGCTCTCCTCTTCGGGCACGGCTGCGTATGAGGTAGTTGCGAGTCGTCAGCCCGCCGAAGGCATTGCCCAGACTCTCGAGAACCTCGGGCTCGATGACGGCGGAAAAGGCGCCGGAGGGGAAAACCGCTCCTCCCCCCTTCGGCGGAATATGAGGTCTGTCGGGGCTGACGACGGCCGCAGGAAGGATGGAGACGACGATCGAAAGGGAACCGTCGGAAAAAGAGAGGCTGAGGTCGTCGCTGACAGGTCCTCTTTCCAGGAGATAGGCCTTCCCTCGCTCAAGGCCATCCTGGGCGGCGTTGAAGAGTTCGTCGGACAGACACGCGGAGGTGCTGACGGAGACGAAGGTGTCGACGAGGTGGACGGAGACGGCGACGAACGTTCCGCCGACGAGAAGCGCCGCGAGGGCCAGGGGAAGGGCAAACCCCTCCCTCATCCCCTTTCTCTTTTTCGCGTGGGAACGCACTCCGCCGCCGTTCACGTCAATCACCTCACTGGCCGGACAGGAAGAAAAACGGGGCGGCCGTCTTGACCCTCCGTCTTCCGCCGAAGGACCGGCCATCGGGAGAGGCCGATGAAAAGAGGTCCTCGCCGTAAGGGTTCCGGTCGGCGTGACTCAGTTGCGGAGCCGCCACCCTCGCTGGACCACGACGAGGCGACGGTATCGCCACTTTGTCGAGAAATCGGGAAGGGACAGGTCGGGCCAACCGGGAAGGTCGGAGGGGCTGTCGTAAAGAGGCCTTTCGTCGGCCCTCTCCCCGGCCGCGACGACGGTGACGAAGAGGAAGCCCGTCGCGGCGTCGAAATCGAAATGGAGGGCGGCGATATTGTCGACCTGAGGCTGGGCTCCTCCCGCGCTTACGTCGTCGACGAAGAAGGTGCCGTCGATAAGGTAGGCTTTGAGAGCCCTCAGGGCATGGAGTTCGTCATAACGGGCGATGGTGCCCGAACCGGTTTGGGGCTCCAACGTCAGCCCCTTGGCGGCGGAATACCCTCTGACCCGAAAGGGAAGCCCCGCCGTGGGAAAGAGGGCCCAGCCCTTGATCTGCGACGCCGAGAGTTCGAAGGTCCCCGAGGGGATGGACGCCGTCAGAGGAACCGTAACCCTCCCGGAAGCGGCGTCGAAGGAGACGTCGCCGTCGGCCAGGATTCTCGCCCCATCGACAGAACCTCGGAGGGGAAAGGCATAGACGAGTTGGAGCTCCCCTTTTTCGGCCCTGTCGCCTCCCGTGCCCCGATCGAGGACGCGGAGCGCCTGCCTCCAGAAGGCGATGGAATGGCCGCCGAAGGCCTTCTCGAAGGCGTCCGGGTCCGAGGGCATTCCCAGGCCGCAGTGGAGGACGGGCCCCTCGAGGATGGCCAGGACCATCTCCCCCCTCTGTCTTGCCGAGACGAGTTCCGACGTCTGGGTAAAATGGCCCGAGAAGAGAAAAAGCATCGAGACGAAAGCTCCTCCCGTGACGGAGGCGATGAGGATGGAAAGGAGAAGCTCGACGAAGGTGAAGCCGCGACGACGTTCAGGGCGACGTGCCGTGACGGCTCACCTGCCTTCTGTAGGTGACGGAACGCTCTCCTCCCGTCGGATTCCGCCAGGAGACGACGGCGGTGAGGGCGACGGAGAAGCTCTCCTCCTCGACGGAGAGGGAGCCGGTGAAACCTTCGGGGAAATCGAAAGAGACCGAGCGGAGGGAGTCGGGTTCGACTCCCTCCGCTTTTTCGAGGAGGCTCAGGGCGAGGGCCGACGCCCTCTCCCTCTGGGCCGACGCCGCAAGGAGCTTCGTCGTGGCCACGGGAAGAAGGGCCATGGACAGAAGGGCGACGGCCAGAATCGTCAGAGCGACGAGCGACTCGACGAGGGAGAAGGCAGAACGCACCGCCCTACCGAACCTTCATGTACACCTTGCTGTCGCTCTTTTCGTACAGATCTCCCATCGAAGGCGTGCCGAAGAGGTTTCTTTCCTTTTCCGCCATCGTCGCGAGCTGTTTCTTGACGCCGTCGACGGGGGTGCCTGTGTAAAGGACCCAGAGATCGTCGCTGCCCGCCTCCAGGCCGTAATCGCTGCTGGCAAGGCTCTTGTCGAGGTAGGTGGACAGGTCGTTGATCGTCTCGGTCCAGACCATGTTGTTGTCGGCGGCGTACATCAGCGCCGCCGTCTTCAGCGTACGCAGGTCGGAGACGATCCTCGTGGCCTCGGCCTTGTCCGTTCCCGATCCGGCCACGAGCATCATGCCGCCGGAAAGGATGCCGATGATGATGACGACGATGAGCAGTTCGACGAGAGTGAAGCCACCACGTTTCGTCCTGTTGCCGATGATACTCCTCACAGCTAAAACCTCCTCATGGAAGGACCTTCATGTGTCGTCCTCGGAGAACACCTGCCCCCGCAAGGGGCCATCTACTCGGAATCAGAGAAGCTCCCAGGCCTCGGAATTCGTCGGATCCGCATCCGATCCCGCGCCTCGATACCATTTTGCCCTGTACTGTTTCCCCTCGTACCAGATCACCTCCCCTCCTTTGTAGATGTTACAGGCTCTCCACTGATCGGTCTGCTCCTGCCAGGGAGATCCCACCGTTCCGGGAGGATCCGTAACGTTGCCCACCGAGGGGTAGATGGCATACCAGGCCGTATAGAGGTTCCCCTCGTATTCGACGACATCTCCGCCCTCATATTTATTGAAATCGCGCCATTCCGTCGTGATCTCCTGCCAGGGACTGCCCACCTGACCGGGAACCGTTCCCTGAGTCCAATGCCAGGCCTCATAGAGGGCCCCGTTATAGACGACCCTATCCCCTTGCACGTAAACCTTCCCGCTCTCCCAGGGGTCTCCGGTAACGTCGTCATCGTCATCATCGTCATCGTCATCATCGTCATCATCGTCATCGTCGTCATCGTCATCGTCATCGTCGTTGTCGTCACCGGTGCCGCCGAGAGCCTCGCCTCGGATGCGGATGAAGACGCCGAAAGGCGTCACGACGGCCTCGGCGGGAAGGGGTTCCAGAAACGCGAGGAATCCGGAGGCGATCCTCCGCAAGAGGCCATCGGGGAGGGCACTCCACAACGGACTTCCGTCCTGGCGGAAGAGGTTTTTTTCCTTATCGGCGATCTGCAGGAGGGCGTCCTTGACCTTCTGATCGAGCGCGTCGTTGACATAGCCGAAGAGAGCTCCGTCCTGGGCGAAACGGTACCTGCCGTCGTCGTTGTCGAACGTCCTCGCCAGGTAGGGCTCGATGGAGGCCACCTCGGTCGGCCATCGGCCTTTTTCGGCATAGTACATGACGGCGGCCGCCTTGGCCGTGCGAAGATCGCCGACGATCCGGACGGCCTCGGCCTTGGCCGTTCCCGACCGGGAGGCGAGCATCATCGTCGCCGACAGAACGCCGAGAACGACGACGGCGACGAGAAGTTCGACGAGAGAAAACCCCTTTTTCGAGCGTTGCATTTCAGCCTCCCCATTCTGCCGGACAGAGCGCGCGATAGAGCTGGTTTGAAGTATAACTCATTTTATCTACTCTGAAATTAGAAATAAATTCAATCCCGACCCTTTCGCTCGATCTTGATGTTTCTTTACTTTAATGATCATATCATCGTCTGGATGGCGCTGACGATGGGAAGAAAGACGGCCAGGGCGACGGCGGCGACGACGGCGCCGACGAAGATGATGAGGAGCGGCTCCAGGATGGCCGTAAGGCGCTTGACCTTCTCGTCCAGCTCCAGCTCGAACCAGTCGGCCACCTTGTCGACCATCTCCTCCAGGCGCCCCGTCTGTTCTCCGACGGTGATCATGTGGCCGACCATGGGGGGGAAGATCTTCTGGCGCCGCGTCAGCTCTCCGATGGCGATGCCCTTGCGGGCCCCCTCCTCGATCGTTTTGAAAGCCCTCTCGATGACGACGTTTCCGGCCGTATCGGCCGTCATGGCGAGGGCCTGAAGGATCGGAACGCCCGATTCGACGAGGGAGGCCAGGGTTCGGTGGCTGCGGGCCATGGAGGATTTCAGGATGAGGTCGCCGAAGACGGGCAGTTTCAGCTTGGCCTTATCGACATAGTAGCGCGTGCCGTCGTTGCGCCCCATCGCGATGACGAGGCCGACGAGGGCGGCGACGACGGCAAGAGGCACGTACCAGTAGCGGCGGAACCAGAGCGCGGCCCTGAAGGTATGGCGGGTGAGGGCCGGAAGTTCGACGTTGAGGCTGTCGAAGACGGTGGAAAAGCGGGGGACGACGACGGTGACGAGAAGGTAGAGCACGAAAAGGGCGAAGCCGAAGACGACGGCCGGATAGGAGACGGCCGAGACGACTTTGCGTTTCAGGGCATCCTGACGCTCGAGAAAGGTGGCCAGACGGTCGAGGCTTCTGTCGAGGACGCCCCCCTCCTCTCCGGCACGGACGACGGCGATCATGAGAGGGGAGAACTCCTTGCGCAGGCGCATGGCCCCGCTGAAGGACTGGCCTCCGTCGACGCGCTGTTTGACGAAGGTGACGGCGTCGGCGAGGCGAGGGTTGGCGATCTGGCGGGAAAGGAGATCCAACGACGAGCCCAGGGGGACGCCGGCGGCGACCATGGTCGTCACCTGACGGAAGAAAAGGGCCTTGTCCTTCAGGGGAACGGTGGCGATGAGACGCAGCCTGGCATAGAGCGACGAAGAGGAAGGATGTCCCCCCTTCGCCTCCGTCACCGTGATGGGCAACATCTTAAGCAGCCGAAGCCGGTTGACGGCCTCGGCCTGAGTTCCGACGTCTTTGATGACGCCTTCGACGATCCGGCCGTCGGCGCTGCGGGCCCTGTAGCGAAAATTCACGCTCTTTCTCTCCCTCCGTCCTCCCCGAGGCGAACCGCCTAGACCATCCCTTCGAAGACGAGACGCTCCAGGTCCTTGAGATCATAGGCATAGCTGGCGGCGTCATCGTAGGAGAGAACGCCCTGTTTGACGTAGCGGGCGAGGTCCTGCTCCATGGTATGCATGCCGGCCTCCCCGCCCGTCTGCATGGCGCTCTTGATCTGCCCCAGCTTCCCCTCACGGATGCAGTTGCGGATGGCGTTGTTGGCAAGCAGAAGCTCGGTGGCGACGATGCGTCCGCCGCCGGAGACGGCGATGAGTTGCTGCGAACAGATGCCGATGAGGACGGAGCTGACCTGAAGACGGATCTGGCGCTGCTGTTCCGAGGGAAAGACGTCGATGATGCGATCGACGCTCTGGGGGGCGTCGGCGGTGTGCAGCGTGGCGAAGACGAGATGGCCCGTCTCCGCCGCGGTCAGAGCGGCGCCGATCGTCTCGAGGTCGCGCATTTCGCCGATGAGGATCACATCGGGATCCTGGCGGAGGACGCGACGCAGGGCCTCGGTGAAACTGCCCGTATCGGAGCCCACTTCGCGCTGGGAGACGATGGCGCGCTCCGAGCGGAAAAGGTATTCGACGGGGTCCTCTATCGTCACGACATGGCAGCTTCTTGTCAAGTTGATCTCCTGGATGAGGGCGGCCATGGTCGTGCTTTTCCCGTGGCCGGTGGGACCGGTGACGAGAAAAAGCCCTCGGCGTGCCTGACAGACATTCATGAGGGTCTTCGGAAGGAGAAGTTGACTTATGGAGCGCACCTTGTCGGGAATGAGGCGCAGGGCCAAGGCGGGACGGCCCAACTCGAAGTAGCCGTTGCCCCTGAACCGCCCGGAAAGGCCGCTTTCACCCCGAAAGGAAAAGCTGAAGTCGATCTCCTTTTTTTCGCGAAACTGCTGACGCTGATTGTAACTGAGCAGCTCGTCGAGGACCTTATCGACATCTCCGGGCTCCAGGGGAGGGAGGTTGGCGATCTGTCGCAGCTGACCGTCGATCCGCAGGGCAGGGGCGACGCCGACGGCGAAATGGACGTCGCTGGCGTTGCGCCGGACGACTTCCGCAAGGAGGGCCTGGACGGTGACGGTGAGGGCCAAAGCGATCTCCTTTCCCCTTTCAGTTGAAGGTGGCCGCCAGGACCTCTTCGAGGCTGGTGATCCCCTGGAGGACTTTCTCCAGACCGGAGGCGCGCAGGGTCTTCATGCCGGCGTGCAGGGCGAGATGACGCAGCTCGTCGCCGCTCACCTCGTCGCTGATGCAACGGCGCATCTCCTCGGATACGACGAGTATCTCAAAGATGCCCGTTCGCCCCAGATAGCCCGTTCCTCGGCAGTCGTCACAGCCGACGGGGCGCCAGGCCCTCGATCCTTCCGGAAGGGAAAGGGAGCGGCAGACGGCGTCGGGGATGATATAACTCTCTTTGCACCGCGTACAGAGGCGGCGCAGAAGGCGTTGGGCGATCATGGCCGTCAAAGAGGAGGCGACGAGGAAGGGGGGAACGCCCATGTCGATGAGGCGGATGACGGCGCTGGGGGCATCGTTGGTGTGAAGCGTGGAGAGGACGAGATGTCCCGTCAGGGCGGCTCTTATGGCCAGCTGGGCCGTTTCGGTATCCCGAATCTCGCCGATCATGATTTTGTCCGGATCCTGGCGGAGAATGGAGCGCAGGGCCGCCGCAAAGGAGAGTCCCGCCCTTTCGTTGACGTGAACCTGGGAGACGCCGCCCAGGGTATACTCGACGGGGTCCTCGACGGTGACGATGTTGACCTCGGGCCTGTTGATCTTTTCCAGCATCGAGTAGAGAGTCGTGCTTTTTCCGCTTCCCGTGGGACCGGTGACGAGAATGATGCCGTAGGGAACGGAGAGGATGTCGTCGACGAGAGAGCGATCCTCCTCGCTGAAGCCGATCTTCTCCAGTCCCACCTTGGCGTTGCTCTGATCGAGGATGCGGAAAACGATCTTCTCTCCGTAGACGGTGGGGAGCGAAGAGACGCGGATATCGACGCGGCGGTCGAGGACTTTGATGAGAATCCGCCCATCCTGAGGCCTGCGACGCTCGGCGATGTCCATTTCGGCCATGATCTTGATGCGTGAAACCACGGCCGGATGGAGGCTTTTGGGAAAATCGACGACGTTGAAAAGCTGACCGTCGACGCGATAACGAACCTGAGCATGGCGCTCGAAGGGCTCGATATGGACGTCGGAGGCTCCTTCTCGAACAGCCCGCTCCAAAACGTCGTTGACGATCTTGATGACGGGGGCGTCATCCGCCGCCGCTCCCTGCGACGACAGTTCCATCTCGATAAAGCCGCCTCCGGCCTGAACGACTTCCACCATGGCGTCTTCGAAGGAGTCCTGCATGGAGTAGGCCCTTTCCAGCTCTCTGTGGATTTCAGAGGGAACGGAAACGCCGATCTCGATCTCCAGCTTCGTCGTCAGGTGCAGCTCGTCGATGGCGAGGATGTCGAGAGGATCGGCCATGGCGACCTTGAGGCGTCTGTCGTCGCTGAGAGAGAGGGGAAGAACCTCCAGACGCCGGGCGACGTTCTCCGGCAAAGCCCGGATGGCATCCGGTTGAGGGCGATAGCGGGCAAGCGAGATGAGGGGAAGCCTCAATTGATGGCTGAGGGATTCGGCAAGCTGGCGCTCCGTGAGCCACCCGTTTTTGATGAGAATCTCGCCGAGCCGCATGCCCGTCTGGCGCTGTTCCTCCAGAGCCGAATCAAGCTGACGGGACGTCACGGCCTGGGCCTCGAGGAGAAGATCCCCCAGCCGTATCGGTCGATTATCTGCCACGACACAAGGCCTCCTTCGTCTTCGATGAATCAAAAAAGACAATTCATTAAAGTTCGATCTTGATCGACTATACCACGGCCACCGGCGCGGGACAAGAAGGGTGCGACAGCCCGAATCCGCAGGCTCTTCAAGAGGAACTCCGTCGGATCCGCCACCTCCCCTGCTCGGCGAGGGAGAGACGGAAGGAAAAGACGGGACGCGAGAAGGGGAGGTCCGAATAGGACCTCCCCTTCCGTTGAAGCTAGGTTTTCGGCAGCGACCTACTCTCCCGCGGGTTCCCCCCGGAGTACCATCGGCGCTGAAGGGCTTAACTGCCGGGTTCGACATGGAGCCGGGTGTCTCCCCTTCGCAATGGCCACCGAAAACCCATTCCTTATACCCGCTACATCACACAACCGTCAAAACCAGAAGCTGAACGATGACAAGGCCTCGGTGTATTAGTACCGGTCAGCTCAACGCATCGCTGCGCTTACACCTCCGGCCTATCGATCCCGTCGTCTACGGGACACCTTACCTGCTTACGCAGAGGGGAATCTCATCTTGAGGTCGGCTTCCCACTTAGATGCCTTCAGCGGTTATCCGATCCGCACTTAGCTACCCGGCTTCTGCAACTGGCGTCACAACCGGTACACCAGCGGTGCGTCCACTCCGGTCCTCTCGTACTAGGAGCAGCTCCTCGCAAATTCCCTACGCCCATGGTGGATAGGGACCGAACTGTCTCACGACGTTCTAAACCCAGCTCACGTACCGCTTTAATGGGCGAACAGACCAACCCTTGGGACCTGCTTCAGCCCCAGGATGCGACGAGCCGACATCGAGGTGCCAAACCTCCCCGTCGATGGGAACTCTCGGGAGAGATCAGCCTGTTATCCCCGGGGTAGCTTTTATCCGATGAGCGACGGCCTTTCCACTCAGCACCGCCGGATCACTAGGACCTGCTTTCGCATCTGTTCGACATGTCTGTCTCACAGTTAAGCCACCTTATACCCTTGCGCTCTTATGGCGATTTCCATTCGCCTTGAGGTGACCTTCGCGCGCCTCCGTTACTCTTTGGGAGGCGACCGCCCCAGTCAAACTGCCCACCTGATAGTGTCCCGTTCCGCGCTTCAGCGGCTTGCGGTTAGAATTCCAACAAGACAAGGGTGGTATCCCAACGACGGCTCCAACACCACTGGCGTGATGTCTTCCTAGCCTCCCACCTATTCTGTACATGCCTTGCCGAAATCCAGTGTCAGGCTACAGTAAAGCTCCACGGGGTCTTTCCGTCCCACCACGGGTAGCTGGCGTCTTTACCAGCACCACAATTTCACCAGGTCTCTCGCCGAGACAGCGCCCAGATCGTTACACCATTCGTGCAGGTCGGAACTTACCCGACAAGGAATTTCGCTACCTTAGGACCGTTATAGTTACGGCCGCCGTTTACTGGGGCTTCGGTTCAAAGCTTCGCCTTGCGACTAACCTCTCCCCTTAACCTTCCAGCACCGGGCAGGTGTCAGACCCTATACGTCGGCTTCACGCCTTCTGCAGAGTCCTGTGTTTTTATTAAACAGTCGCCTGGGCCTGGGTTCTGCGGCCGCTGCCAGCTCCATCAGCTTTGACTTTACCGGCGCGGCACCCCTTTTCCCGAAGTTACGGGGTCAACTTGCAGAGTTCCTTGGCGAGAGTTACCCTGTCCACCTTAGCCTGCTCAGCCAGCCCACCTGTGTCGGTTTGCAGTACGGGCACGCGATTCCTCCCTAGAGGCTTTTCTCGGCAGTCGGGCGTCAATGCCTTCGCTTCCGTGGAAGCTCCCCGTCAGATCTCAGGGTTACGAGTCAGTGGATTTGCCTGCCGACTCCCCCTACCTCCTTGGACCGGGTATTCCAGCACCCGGCGCACCTAGCCTCCTGCGTCACCCCTTCGGTATTAGCGTCCTCGCGCGGGGCAGGATTGTCTACCTGCTGTCCATCGACTACGCCCTTCGGCCTCGCCTTAGGTCCCGCCTAACCCTGGGCGGATCAACCTTCCCCAGGAATCCTTGGGCATCCGGTGAACGCGATTCTCACGCGTTTCTCGCTACTCATGCCGACATTCTCACTTCTCTGCAGTCCACAAGACCTTGCCGGTCTTACTTCTCCCCGCAGAGAACGCTCCCCTACCAATCAGGAGACCTCAGTCTCCCGAGTCCGAAGCTTCGGTTCTGTGCTTAGCCCCCTACATTTGCGGCGCAGAAGTCCTCGACCAGTGAGCTGTTACGCACTCTTTAAAGGGTGGCTGCTTCTAAGCCAACCTCCTGGCTGTCTGGGCACCTCCACATCCTTAACACACTTAGCACAGGCTTTGGGACCTTAGCTGTCGGTCTGGGCTGTTTCCCTTTCGACTACGAACCTTCTCGCCCGCAGTCTCACTCCCGCTTATCCAGTTCCGGTATTCGGAGTTTGGTTGAATTTGGTAGGACCCCAGTCCCCCGCATCCATCCAGTGCTCTACCCCCGGAACTTTCCCTCAGCGAGGCTGCACCTCAATGCATTTCGGGGAGAACCAGCTATCACCGCACTCGATTAGCTTTTCACTCCTATCCACAGCTCATCCGGGTCTTTTTCAACAGACTACGGTTCGGTCCTTCAGTCGGTTTTACCCGACCTTCAACCTGGCCATGGATAGATCGTGCGGCTTCGGGTCTACGCCATGCGACTATTCGCCCTATTCAGACTCGGTTTCCCTACGGCTCCGGACCTCTCAGTCCTTAACCTCGCCACGTAGCGTAACTCGTCGGCTCATTTTTCAATAGGCACGCCGTCACTCCCTCCGAAGAGAAAGCTCCGACTGCTTGTAGGCATACGGGTTCAGGTCTGTTTCACTCCCCGCCAGGGGTGCTTTTCACCTTTCCCTCTCGGTACTGCTTCACTATCGGTCACCGACGGTATTTAGCCTTGGACGGTGGGCCGCCCTGCTTCAACCGGAATTTCACGTGCTCCGGCCTACTCGGGGTATCTTCACAGGAAGGGGCTTCCTTTTCGCCTACGGGGCTCTCACCTTCTGCGGCTCGCTTTCCCAACACGATTCGGCTAAGGATGCCTTTTCTCACTTCCCGAGGTCGCTGCGGCTCCCTCCTGATGATCCCCACAACACCGATGACGCAACGACCGCAGTCTTGGCACGTCTTCGGTTTAGGCTTCTCCCCTTTCGCTCACCACTACTCAGGGAATCTCTGTCGATTTCTTTTCCTCCGGCTACTGAGATGTTTCACTTCGCCGGGTGCCTCCCCCTTTACGAGGGTGACCGGATTCCTCCGGCCGGGTTGCCCCATTCGGGTATCTGCGGGTCAAGGGTCGCTTGCGCCTCTCCGCAGCTTTTCGCAGCTTGCTACGCCCTTCTTCGGCCGTCGGTGCCAAGGCATTCACCGTATGCCCTTATTACCTTGTCCTCGTTCAGCTTCTGCTTTCTTCGGTTGTCATGATGCGCGGGTTAACTTATTTAACAATTTAATTAAAAGCACAAAAATGGTGGAGATGATCGGATTCGAACCGACGACCCCCTGCGTGCAAGGCAGGTGCTCTCCCTCTGAGCTACATCCCCATTGCGTTTTTGGTGGGCCGGAGTGGATTCGAACCACTGACCTCACGGTTATCAGCCGTGTGCTCTAACCAACTGAGCTACCGGCCCACTAAAAAACACGACGCGCAGAGATCGGACGATTTTTGGTCCGGGGCTTCCGCCCCGTTCCCGCTCTCCTTAGAAAGGAGGTGATCCAGCCGCACCTTCCGGTACGGCTACCTTGTTACGACTTCACCCTCCTTACCAGACGCACCTTCGACGCCTCCGTCCCTTGCGGGTTCGGCCGGCGGCTTCGGGTGCCCCCAACTCGGATGGTGTGACGGGCGGTGTGTACAAGGCCCGGGAACGTATTCACCGCGGCTTGGCTGATCCGCGATTACTAGCGATTCCGGCTTCATGCAGTCGAGTTGCAGACTGCAATCCGAACTGGGACCGGCTTTAAGGGATCCGCTCTGCCTCGCGACTTCGCTTCCCGTTGTGCCGGCCATTGTAGCACGTGTGTCGCCCTGGACATGAGGGCCATGATGACTTGACGTCGTCCCCACCTTCCTCCGGCTTGTCGCCGGCAGTCCACTGAGAGTCCCCACCTTCACGTGCTGGTAACTCAGCGTAGGGGTTGCGCTCGTTGCGGGACTTAACCCAACATCTCACGACACGAGCTGACGACAGCCATGCAGCACCTGTGCACGCTCGCTACCCGAAGGTAGCGTCCTTCACCTTTCAGATCCGTACCACGTGCATGTCAAACCCAGGTGAGGTTCTCCGGTTTGCATCGAATTAAACCACGTGCTCCACCGCTTGTGCGGGCCCCCGTCAATTCCTTTGAGTTTCAATCTTGCGATCGTACTCCCCAGGCGGAATGCTTAGCGCGTTAACTCCGGCACGGATAGCTCGCACTACCCACACCTAGCATTCATCGTTTACGGCTGGGACTACCGGGGTATCTAATCCCGTTTGCTCCCCCAGCTTTCGCACCTCAGCGTCAGTCTTTGGCCAGGAAGCCGCCTTCGCCACTGGTGTTCCTCCCGATATCTACGCATTTCACCGCTACACCGGGAATTCCACTTCCCTCTCCAAGACTCCAGTCTACCAGTATCGACTGCATTGCACCGGTTGAGCCGATGTCTTTCACAGCCGACTTAGCAAACCGCCTACGTGCGCTTTACGCCCAGTAATTCCGGACAACGCTCGGCCCCTACGTATTACCGCGGCTGCTGGCACGTAGTTTGCCGGGCCTTCCTCGTGCGGTACCGTCACTTCCTTCTTCCCGCACAACAGTGGTTTACGTCCCAAGGGACTTCTTCCCACACGCGGCGTCGCTGGGTCAGGGTTGCCCCCATTGCCCAATATTCCCCACTGCTGCCTCCCGTAGGAGTCTGGACCGTATCTCAGTTCCAGTGTGGCTGGTCGTCCTCTCAAACCAGCTACCCGTCATCGCCTTGGTGAGCCGTTACCTCACCAACTAGCTGATAGGACGCGAGTTCCTCCCTGGGCGGATTGCTCCTTTTCACCTCTCGGCCTATGGGGTTTTAGCGTCCGTTTCCAGACGTTGTCCCCCTCCCTAAGACAGATCCTCACGCGTTACTCACCCGTCCGCCACTGTACCCGATTCTCAGCAAGCTGGTCCTCGGACACCGTTCGACTTGCATGTGTTAAGCACGCCGCCAGCGTTCGTCCTGAGCCAGGATCAAACTCTCCGTTAGATTCCTTTGGAAATCTTTCAGAGCTTAATCGTCTCGATCTTGCGCGTCGTATTCTTTTGGCATGGTTCGTGTTGCCGCTTGTGTTTCGTCTCTCCGCCTCTCGGGCGGCAAGCGGTATAATAGCACCCTTCCGCCGAGGGCGCAAGCCCGAATTTGAAAATCGGCGGCTGTGCTATAATTTCCGGACATGACATGGCGAAGTCCTTTCAGTTGTCGGTACGATAGACACAGCATTTAAGGAGGCATCTTGACCTATGGCCGATGACCCTCGGTCCCCGGAGCGACGGAAGGAGAAAAAGCCCGAGAGAGCTTTCTCCTTCCTGCGCTTTCTCGGAGCCCTTCTTCTCCTTTCTCTGGCCCTGGCTTTGGCTACGGCGGCGGTGATGACGACCCTTTACGTGAAACGCATCTCCGCCGACCTTCCCTCTTTGGATGAGATGGCCCGTCAGCGCCCCAACCTGGCGACGGAAGTCTATGACAGGCAGAACCGCCTCATCGCACGGCTTTTTCTGGAAAACCGCACCTGGGTTTCCCTGGACCAGATTTCTCCCTGGATGCAAAAGGCGGCCATCGCCGCCGAGGATGGCGATTTTTACAGCCACAGCGGCCTTGATTTCCTCGGTATGGCCCGCGCCTTCTGGGTCAACCTGACTCACGGCCGGACCCGCCAGGGGGCGAGCACCATCACGCAGCAGCTCGCCCGGAATCTCTTCCTCTCGCGGGAGAGAACGATGGAGCGCAAGGTCAAGGAGGCCGTCCTCGCCCTCCGGCTCGAGCGTCTCTACACTAAGGATCAGATCCTCGAGATGTACCTCAACACGATCTACTACGGCCACGGGACTTGGGGAATCGCGGCGGCGAGTCAGGCCTATTTCGCCAAGCGTCCCGGTCAGCTTTCCGTTTCCGAGGCGGCCCTCTTGGCCGGCCTCGTGGCGGCCCCGGAGCTTTATTCGCCCTATCGTTCGCTGGAGAGGGCCCAAACCCGCCGGGCCTACGTGATCCGCCGTCTCGTCGACCTCGGGTGGCTCGACGGAGCCCAGGCTCAGACGGCCCTGGCCTCGCCTCCGGCCCTCCAGAAAGGGACGGTCAGTTCGGCTCCCCTGGACAAGGCCCCCTATTTCGTCTCGCACATCCTTTTCAACCACCTCCTCCCCACCTACGGCAAGGAGACCGTCTACCAGGAGGGACTGCGCGTCTACACCACCATCGACTTGGAGCTTCAGCAGGCGGCACAAGAGGCCGTGCGGCGTCTCAAGAGCGAGGGGGCCCTGGTCGCCCTGGCGCCCGGAACGGGCGAAGTGCTGGCCATGGTGGGGGGAAAAGATTTCGAGGTAAGCAAGTTCAACCGGGCCACTCAGGCCTTTCGGCAGCCGGGCTCGGCCTTTAAGCCCTTCGTCTATGCCGCGGCCCTTCAGGAGGGACTGCGTCCCGTCGATCACGTCCTCGACGCCCCTCTGATCTATGAAAACGGTTGGGCGCCTCAGAACTACAACGAAAAATTCGGAGGGGAGATCACCCTTCTCGAGGCCCTGACCCACTCCAACAACGTCGCCACGGTACGCGTGGCCGAGTCGATCGGCATCGGCAAAGTCGTCGCCATGGCCCGCAATCTGGGGATATCGAGCCCCCATCTGCCCCGCGACCTTTCCCTCTCTCTGGGTTCGGGAAGCGTGACCCCGCTGGAGCTGGGCCAGGCCTACTGTCCCTTCGCCAACGGCGGCTACCGGGTGACGCCCTACTTCATCCGAGAGATCAGGCGACACGACGGAGAAATTCTCGAGCAGCAGGGTCCTCAACTGAGTCCGGCCATTTCGCCGGAGCTGGCAGCGGAGGTCCAGGGCATGTTGAAAAATGTCGTCCGCGCCGGGACGGGACGGTCCGTGGCGATCCCCGACATGGACGTTCTCGGCAAGACGGGGACGACGAACGACTGGAGCGACGCGTGGTTCGTCGGCTCCGTCCCCGGAATTCTGGCCGTCGTCTACGCGGGACACGACGACCACAAGCCCCTGGGCAACCGCGCCACGGGCAGCACCATCGCCGCTCCCGTATGGAAGGCCTTCATCGATAAAGCCGTCGCCGAACTTCGACCTCCCCACCGTTTTTTCCTCGGCGATGCCGATGTCGAAGAGATCCAGGTCTGCCGAGAGACGGGCTATCTGGCCTCACCCTCCTGCAGTTCCACCGTGGCGGTGCTGATGGAGAGAAGCAAGGCTCCGACCTCGTTCTGTCCTCTCCACGGCGGGGACTGGTACGCCGCCCAGATGGACCCCTTGGCTCCAAGGCTGATCCTTGTCCGCGACGACACGGTCCTGCTGGCCCAGTACGGTTTGGGACAGTCTGCCGTGGCCGCCCAGCCGACGGAGGTCGTCCCCCTCCCGGCCTTCGCGCCTTCGCCGGCGCCGACACCGCCGCCGAAGGCGGAGACCAAGCCCTACAAGATCGACCCCAGCCCGGCCCAGATCGTCGAAGATCGTTATCAGGACCTGCTCAAACAGTACGGTCTGACGAACTGAGAAAGCGCGACGGAAAGACGGAGGGAGACGGTTCACCCGTCCCCCTCCGTCTTCCCGTCGCGACGAACGTTCTCCCGCGAAAAAAGGCCCTACTCGATGAGTCCCAACGCCGCGTGGGCAGCCGAGATGCGGGCGACGGGGACGCGGTAGGGGGAACAGCTGACGTAGTTGAGGCCCAGCTTGTGGCAGAAGGCGATGGAGTCGGGATCCCCCCCGTGTTCGCCGCAGATGCCGATCCCCAGATCGGGGCGGACGCGACGGCCGTCCTCGAAGGCGATCCTCATGAGCCGCCCCACGCCGTTGCGGTCGACGGAGCGGAAGGGAGGCTCGGGAAGGACGCGCATCGCGACGTATTGAGCGAGGAACTTGTTTTCGGCATCGTCACGGGAGTAGCCGAAGGTCGTCTGGGTGAGGTCGTTCGTGCCGAAGCTGAAGAACTGGGCGTACTCGGCCAACTCGTCGGCGATGAGGGCAGCCCGGGGAACTTCGATCATCGTACCCGTCTCGTAGGCGACGCTGCGGCCCGCCTCGGAGAAAAGCTCCTCCGCGATCCTGTCCGTCATGGCCTTGAGCCGCTTCATCTCCTCCTGAACGCCGACGAGAGGCATCATGATGTGAGGAACGACCTCGACGCCTTCGGCGGCAAGGTGGAGGCAGCTGAGGAAGATGGCGCGTATCTGCATCTCGTAGATTTCGGGGTAGATGATGCCCAGCCGACAGCCCCGGAAGCCGAGCATGGGGTTGCTCTCCTTGAGGGCCTTGGCCTTGGCCAACGTCCTTTCCAGGGCAAGAGTCTCGGGTGCCTTCTGTCGCCCCTCGTCTCTGAGTTTTTTCAGGGCCCCTTCGATCTCGGCCTCCTTGGGAAGGAATTCGTGAAGGGGGGGGTCGAGGAGGCGGACCGTTACGGGAAGCCCCTCCATGGCCCGGAAAATACCCCTGTAGTCCTCTTCCTGCATGACCTGGAGTTTATCCAGAGCGGTGACGCGCTCCTCCTTCGTGGAGGCGATGATCATCTCTTTCATGACGGGAAGCCTGTCGGGAGCCATGAACATGTGTTCCGTGCGGCAGAGGCCGATGCCTCTGGCGCCGAAATCCCTGGCCCGAGCGGCATCGGCGGGTGTGTCGGCGTTGGCCCAGACGCGGACGGCAGCTTCCGCGTCTGCCCAGGTCAGGAGTTTTCGGAATTCGTCCGTCATGGCCGGCTCCATGAGAGGCACGTTCCCTGCGATGACGAGCCCTCTGCTGCCGTCGATCGTGAGGATATCGCCTTTGGCGAAGGTGCGGCCGCCGCAGGAGAGCGTTCCCCTGTCGGCATCGATCTCCAGTGCCTCGCATCCGGAGACGCAGGGCTTGCCCAGACCTCGGGCGACGACGGCGGCATGGCTCGTCATGCCGCCGTGGCTGGTGAGAACGCCCTGGGCGGCGAAGAGGCCATGGATGTCGTCGGGTGTGGTCTCGTGACGGACGAGGATGACGGCCTCTCCCGAGTCGCCACGGCGTTCGGCCTCGTCGGGATCGAAGACGATGGCGCCCACGGCGGCTCCCGGAGAGGCCGGAAGGCCCGTGGCCAGGACATCGACGGGGACGGAAGGGTCGACCTGTTTGTGAAGAAGTTTTTCGACCTGGTCGGGCGTGACGCGCCGGACGGCCGTCGTCCTGTCGATGAGTCCCTCTTCGACCATGTCGACGGCGACGAGAACGGCCGAACGGGCCGTCCTCTTCCCGTTACGGGTCTGAAGGATGAAGAGCCTGTTCCGTTCGATGGTGAATTCGATATCCTGCATGTCCCTGTAATGACGCTCCAGCATGGAGGCGATGGCGAGGAGCTCCCTGTAGAGAGTGGGCATGGTCGAACCCAGCTCGGCGATGGGCTGGGGCGTCCTGATCCCGGCGACGACATCCTCACCCTGAGCGTTGACGAGGAACTCGCCGTAGAGGCCCTTTTCTCCCGTCGAAGGATTGCGGGTGAAACAGACGCCCGTACCGCAGTCCTCTCCCAGATTGCCGAAGACCATGGTCATGACGTTGACGGCCGTCCCCAAGGCGTCGGAAATCTTGTTGATGCGGCGGTAGGTTTTGGCGCGGGGCGTGTTCCAGCTCTTGAAGACGGCTTCTATGGCCTGGCGGAGCTGAACCCAGGGATCGACGGGAAAATCGGATCGGGTCTCCCTTTTTACGATCTCTTTGAAGCGCTTTATGAGTTTTTTCCAGGTGGCGGCGTCGATTTCGTAGTCCTGTCTGACGGAGAGAGCCCGTTTGGCGTCGACGATTTCGTTTTCGAAGTGAGTCGACGAGACGCCGAGGACGACATCGGAGAACATCTGAATGAACCGGCGGTAGCTGTCGTAGGCGAAACGAGGCTCTCCCGAATTGGCGGCCAAAGCCTCGACGGTTTCGTCGTTGAGACCCAGATTGAGGATGGTGTCCATCATGCCCGGCATGGAGACGGGAGCGCCGGAGCGGACGGAAAGGAGGAGAGGGTTTTCTCCCCGCCCGAAAGTCTTGTCCGCGGCTTTCTCCAGACGAGCCACGGCCTCCTCGACGCCCGCCCAGAGATCGTCGAGGAGACCGGCTCCTCTCTCCCAGTAGGCGAGACAGGCCTCGGTCGTGAGGGTGAAACCCGGGGGAACGGGAAGTCCGATCTTGCTCATCTGGGCCAGGTTGGCCCCCTTGCCGCCAAGAAGGCCCTTCATGTCGGCGTTGCCTTCAGAAAAGTCGTAGATGTACTTGCTCTCGGTCATTGACATCCGGCTCCTTTCCTCAAGAAAACAAAAGGGCAGCTACACCCGCAGGTAGTCGAGAACCTCCTGGGCCACCTCTTCGATGGCCCTGTTGGTCACGTCGAAGATCTTGCAGCCGACACGCCTCATGATGGCGACGGAAAAGTCGAGCTCCCTCTCCAGTCTTTCGGGCTGAGCGTAATTGGAGAGATCGGCGTCGAGGCCGAGGATGCGGAGCCGTTCCTTGCGGATGGAGGAAAGCTTTTCCGTGTTGATGGTGAGGCCGATGACCCGCTCCGGCGGCAGATCGAAGAGCCCCTTGGGGGGATCGGCCTCGGGCACGAGGGGAATATTGGCGACCATGACCCCCTTATGGGCCAGGTACATGGAAAGGGGCGTCTTGCTCGTCCGGGAAACGCCGAGGATGACGAGGTCGGCCTCTTCGTAGAGTTCGGCGCCCCTTCCGTCGTCGCATTTGATGGCGAATTCGACGGCCTTGACGCGACGGAAATATTCTTCGTCGAGACGGCGGAGAAGACCTGGCGTTTCCAGAGGGGGGCAGCCCAAACGGTTTTCGAGGATTTTCAGGATGGGGCCGAGGATATCGACGATCGGAAGGTTGAGCTTCTCCGCCTCCTCCACGAACCAGCGACGGAGGGCATGATCGACGAGGGTGCAGATGATGACGGCCTGAGAGCGGAGGGCCTCCTCAAGGACCTCTCTTCCCCGTTCGTCATTGTTGACGTAACGGAAGCGCCGAAGCTCCGCCTTCTTGGCGCCGAACTGGCTGGCCGCCGCCCGAGCCACGTGTTCTGCCGTCTCGCCCGTGAAATCGGAGACGACGAAAAGTTCTAAGGCCATGATCGGTTCCTCCCTGTCCTTCTATGACATTCGATGGCGAAAAACCCGTCCTTCCCGGAAAAGTTCTCTTTCCGGGAAGGACCGTTCGTTCTCACCTATTCCCCTGCTTTTCGAGATTTATTTTAGCATGCCCAGATCGCCGACCATATGGAAGAGTTCCTGACAGCGAGCAAGGATGGCAAGCCGGTTGGCCCGAACAGCCTGATTTTCGTCGTTGACGAGGACTTTTTCGAAAAAGAGGACGAGGACAGGCTCCATTTTTGCCAGCACGGCCGTGAGATCTTTCCATCGACTCTCGTCCCGGGCCGCTCGGGCCTGAGGTGCCAGATCTTCGAGAGCATCGAGAAGGGCCTTCTCGGCGTCATCGGCGAAAAGGGAGGGATCGACGGTTCCGGGACGGGTTTCCGCCTTGGCCAGGATGTTGCGGACCCGGACGGCAGCCGTGATGAGCTGACGGAACCAGGCCTCACCCTGAATGTCGACGAGGGCGAGAAGGAACCTCTGCGCCTGAAGGGGGCGGTTCCAGGAGGCGGCCAGAGCGAGGGCGACGATGTCGTGGCCGTACCCTTTTTCCTTGAGCTGGATCTGGAGACGATTGCGGAGAAAGTCGAAGACTTTCTCCAACACCTCCGGCCCGGCACTCATCTGGCGGGCGGCCTCGGTCATGAGGGCCTCTATGTCGACGTCGAGGTCGAGCCCCCAGAGGATTTCGTTGATGCAGCGGGCGGCACGGCGAAGGCCGTAGGGATCCTGAGAGCCCGTGGGATCGAGGCCGACTTTGGAGCAGGCCAAGATCGTATCGGCCCTGTCGGCAAGTCCGACGAGGGCACCGACGGGGTCCGTCGGGAGGTTGTCTCCGGCGAAACGGGGCAGGTAAAGCTCGTAGAGGGCCTTGGCGACGCGATCGGGCTCACCGTTTTTGCGGGCATATTCGCGCCCCATGACGCCCTGAAGCTCGGGGAACTCGTAGACCATGTGCGTGACGAGGTCGGCCTTGGCCAGCCAGGCGGCCCGTTCGACGAAAGGACGATCGTCCCGGCGCTCCAGGTGGTCGGTGAGCCAGAGGGCCAGGTCTCTGGCTCGAAGGACTTTTTCGTAGACCGTGCCGATCTGCTCCTGATAGACGATGGACTTCAGCTCTTCCACCCTGGAGGCAAGGGGCGCCTTCTGGTCCTCCTTCCAGAAGAAGGCGGCGTCGGCCAGACGAGCCCGGAGGACGCGCTCGTTGCCGTCGCGAACGACATCCATGTTGGTGGCGCGATTGTTGCTGACGCCGACGAAATGGTTTTTGAGCCTGCCCGAGCCGTCTCGGACGGGAAAGTAGCGCTGGTGGACCTTCATGGAGGTGACGAGAACCTCTGACGGGATATCGAGATAGTCCTTGTCGAAGGTTCCGAAGAAGGGGACGGGATATTCGACGAGGAAGAGGTTTTCTTCCACGAGATCGGGGTCCAGGTCGACCTTGCAGCCCATCTCCTTTTCGAGGGCCGCAATGCGGCAGATCATCATCTCCCGCCGTTTGGCGACATCGACGACGACGTAGTTGTCGTAAAGGCTGTCCAGATATTGGCTGGTATGGGCGATCTCGATGCGCCTGGCCCCCATGAAGCGATGGCCCCTCGTGATGCGCCCCGACTGCAGGGAACCCAAAGAGAGGGGGACGACGCGGTCGCCCCAGAGAGCGAGGATCCAGCGGAGGGGGCGAGCGAAGCGGAAGGCGGGATCGTCCCAGTACATGTTTTTGGGAAAGACGATGGCGCCGACGATATCACTCAGCAGGCCGGGCAGGACGCTCTCCGCAGGACGCCCCGTCTCCTTGACCTGGGCAAAGGCATATTCGACGCCATCGACCTGACGGAGGATCAAGTCGTCGACATCGACTCCCCTGCTCTTGGCAAAACCGATGGCCGCCCGAGTCGGAGCGCCCGTTCCGTCGAAGGCCGACTTCCAGGCAGGCCCCCTGTATTCCTCCATGAGGTCTTCCTGGCGATCGGAAAGGCCCTTGACGGAAAGGACGATGCGACGAGGCGTTCCCTGTGCCTGCAGGGAGCCGTAGGAGAGGCGGGCGACGGCGAAGCTCTTTTCGGCGACGGCGCGGATCTCGCCGAGAACCCACTGCATGAAACCGGCCGGGATCTCTTCCGTTCCCAGCTCCAGGATCAGATCTTCCCTGTTCATCCCTCAACACCCCCTAGCGACGGAACTTGTCCATGAGCGGATAGCCCAAGGCCTCTCTCTGCCGGACATAGCCTTCGGCACAGAGGGCGGCAAGGGCGCGGACGCGGGAAATATAGCCGGTGCGCTCGGTGACGCTGATGGCATTGCGGGCGTCGAGAAGGTTGAAGGTGTGAGAGCACTTGAGGACGTAGTCATAGGCGGGAAGGACATTGCCCGTGGCGGCGACGGCTTTGGCCTCGCCCTCGTAGAGGTCGAAGAGCCGAAAAAGCATGGCGGCATCGGAGAGGTCGAAATTGTACGTCGACTGCTCCACTTCGCTGCGATGATGGATATCGCCGTAGCGGACCTTGCCGACCCAGGTGAGGTCATAGACGCTGTCCACTTTCTGGACGAACATGGCGATGCGCTCCAGGCCATAGGTCAGTTCGGCCGGGACAAGATCCATATCGATGCCGCCGACCTGCTGGAAATACGTGAACTGAGTCACTTCCATGCCGTCGAGCCAGACCTCCCACCCCAGCCCCCAGGCGCCGATGGTGGGCGATTCCCAGTCGTCCTCGACGAAACGGATGTCGTGTTCGGCCGGATCGATGCCCAGGGCTTTGAGGCTGTCGATGTAAAGCTCCTGGATGTCTTCCGGAGCGGGCTGGACGATGACCTGGTACTGGTAGTAGTGCTGGAGCCGGTTCGGATTTTCCCCGTAACGTCCGTCGGCGGGGCGGCGGGACGGCTCGACGTAGGCGACGCGCCACGGTTCGGGACCGAGGACGCGAAGCGTCGTCGCCGGATTCATGGTCCCCGCGCCGACTTCAATATCGTAGGGCTGTTGAATGACACAGCCCTGTTCGGCCCAGAACCGCTCCAATCGCATGATGATTTCCTGAAAGTTCACCTTTCTACCCCCTATCGCCTGAGCGAAAACTCACACGCTTTCCCGCAGAAGGGACAGAAGCCTTTCGTTGAGAGGCGTCCATTCGACGGGATGGCCCACCGCCTGCGACCATGGGACGAAGGAATCACGGGAAAGCATAACAGCAGCCCTCAAGGCCCGCAAGAGAAGGGACGGGAGCGCGGTCCCCCCGCCGCCGCAATCGCCGCAGAGAAGGGATTCCCCCTGCCAATGGGCCTCGTCGAGCGCCCTGCCGCAACGGCCGCAACGCTCCAGATCGGGCGCTCCGCCTCTGTCGCGAAGCCAGCGCCAGAGAAAACGCCATTCGGCGACCTCCCCGTCGGCCCCCCGTTCGAGCTCCCAAAGGGACCAGAAAAAAAGCCCGAGCAGGGCGTCATCGGGATGACCGGGAAGGAAGATATCTCCGATCAACTTCCCCCATCGAAGGGCCCGGGCCAACGGCTCGGGCCGACGGCGCAGCCCCCAGAGGTCGCTTTTGACCTCCGCCTCTTTGAGATAGAGGTTGCGCGAGGCCTTGTAAAGGGTGAAGACGGACCAGACGAGAGGCTCCGTGGCCCCTCCGAAACGCCCTCGCCCCCTGGCCGCACCGGGAGCCACGACCCAGAGGGGACCGTGCCCCTTGAGTCCCAGGTAGAGCAGGCGTTCCCCCTCGGCCGTATCGCATCGTCTGAGGACGACGCCCGAGGCCCGGAAGTGCCCCTGGCGCAGGTAGTCGGCGCCGTTCATTGCCTATAGCCGAAGCGCTTGAGATCCCTGTCCGATTTTCGCCAATCCTGGCGAACTTTGACGAAGAGCTCGAGGAAGACCTTTTCCTGGAGCATTTCCTCCAACCCGGCTCGGGCGAGCGTGCCGATCTCGCGCAGCATGGCCCCTCCCCTGCCGATGATGATGCCCTTCTGCCCCGGCCTTTCGACATGAACGGCGGCCCTGATGTAGGCCACGTCCCTTTCGGGATACTCGTCGGGCGTCTGGAAGGCCTCGATCTCGACGGCGACGCTGTGAGGCACTTCCTCTCGGGTGAGCAGCAGGATCTTTTCCCTGATGATTTCCGCCGCGAGAAAGAGTTCGGGATGATCCATGATGCGCTCGTCGGGATAAAGGGGCGGTCCCGCGGGAAGCCTTTCGACGATCTTGTCCAGAAGAAGGTCCAGATTGGTCCCGACCCGAGCCGAGAGAGGAAGGATCTCTGCGGAGGCGACCCTGTCCTGATAGAGCTCGACGGCCTGCCAAAAGGTTTGCCCCTTTTTCAGGTGATCGACCTTGTTGACGACGAGGAAAACGGGACGAACCGTCTCCTTCAGAAAGGCCAGGATGCGCTCGTCCTCGGGACCGATGTGGCGGTCCGACGCATCGACGACGTAACAGATGAGGTCCACCTCTTCGAGGGCCCGTCGAGCCGTCTCGACCATGAACTCGCCCAGCTTATGGTGGGGCAGATGGATGCCCGGCGTGTCGATGAAGACGATCTGGGCCTTCTCGTCGCTGTAGATGCAGCGGATGCGGTTCCTCGTCGTCTGAGGCTTTTCGGAGACGATGGTGACCTTCTGCCCCAGGAGGGCGTTGATGAGCGTCGATTTTCCCACGTTGGGACGGCCGACGACGGCGACGAGGCCGCAGCGGAAGACCGCATCAGGCTTCAAGAGGGAATGCTCCTTCAAGGACAAAGGGATGAGGCAAGAGGTCCAGATCGAGACGGTAGAGGAGAGATTCCGTCCCCTCCTCCAGGACGACGAAGAAGGCGGCGTTGAACTCGGCCATGAACTGACGGCAGGCCCCGCAGGGAAGGCAGGGCTCCCCGTGGCGCCCCACGACGGCGATGGCGACGAAATGTCTCTCGCCGAGGGCGACGGCCGTCGTCAGAGCGTTCCTTTCGGCGCAGATAGAGAGACCGTAACTGGCATTTTCGACGTTGCAGCCCAGGATGACCGTCCCCTCGGCGGTGAGGAGGGCCGCGCCGACGGGGAAGCGGGAGTAGGGGACGTAGGCGGCCTGCTGGGCCTCCCGTGCCTTTTTCAAAAGCGCTTCGGGCGTTACGGAATGGGGCCAGTTCACGAAATCACCTCCAGGTTGTGACGTTCAGTCCTCATCGGAACCCTTATTTTCTCGGCGAAGAAGGCGAAGGAGCTTGACGCGGTGGTCTTCGACCTCGAGCACTTCGAAATCCCAATCGCCGAAGGAGAGTCTCTGCCCGACGTCGGGAAAGCGCCCGGCCAGGGAGATGATGAAGCCGGCCACGCTCTCGACGTCGTCGGAGGTGAAGGAATAACCGAGACGATCGCTGAGATCTTCGAGGTTGACGCCTCCCTGCACGAGATAGCTGCCATCGCCGTCGGCGATGATGGAAGGCGTCTCCTCGTCGTACTCGTCCTGGATCTCGCCGACGATTTCCTCCAAGAGGTCCTCGAGGGTCAGGATACCGGCCGTCCCTCCATATTCATCGACGACGATGGCCATATGAACTTTGTTGCCTCTCATGAGGCTGAAAAGGCCGGCAATGCGCATCGTCTCGGGAACGAAGAGCGCCTCGCGACAGATCCCCTCGACGGACGTTCCCGGATCGCCCGAGACGAGGCTGCGAAGCAGGTCTTTGACGTAGAGAATGCCGACGATCTGGTCGAGACTCTCTCCGATGATGGGGACGCGGGAATGGCCATGTTCGAGAATCACTTCGACGGCCTCGGCCAGAGTCGTCTCGCGGGCGAGGGCAACCATGTCGGTCCGGGGAACCATGACCTCGTAGGCCCGAGTCTCCTCGAAGGAGATGACGCCGTGGATCATCTTGCGTTCTTCCTCTTCGAGAGCGCCCGAGGCCCCGCCGATATTGACCATCTGCTCGATCTCCTCGCGGGTGACGAAGGCGTGCTGAGGGACGAGGTCGATGCCGAGAAGCTTCCCCAATCCCCGGACGATGGCCACCGTGAGCCAGAGGAGGGGAGAGAAGAGGACGCTCAGGAAGCGCAGCATGGGAAGAACGGCGACGAGGATCGTTTCGTTGCGGACGATGGCGATGCTCTTGGGCAGGATTTCGCCGAAGATGACGATGAGAACGGTCATGACGACGACGGCCAGAAGGGGACCCTGCTGCCCGTAAAGCCGCAGGGCCAGCGAAGTGGCCATGGCGCTGGCGGCGATATTGACGAGATTGTTGGCCACGAGAGTCACCGTGAGAGCCCTCTGGGGCTGATCGGCGAGCCAGGCCAGGAAGCGGCGCCTGCCGGGATGGCGCTCCTGAAGGGCCATCAATTTGCCGCGCCCCACGGCCGTGATGGACGTCTCGGTGCTGCTGAAAAGGGCCGAGAGGAGGAGAAGGAGGAGGAGGAGGAGGAGCGATTGTAAGGTATCGCTTTCCATATCGGTTCAGGCTCCCCGCTCGACCAGGGCCAGAGCCCTGTCTCGATAGCGCTCCTGGATTTCCCACATGAGGGCCTCCTCTTCGGCCGTGCCGTGGTCGAGGCCTAGAAGATGCAGGACACCATGGAAGATGACGAGGAGGACCTCGGAGAGGAAGGGCACGTTCCGTGCCCGGGCCTCCCTCCGCACCACATCGCAACAGACCACGACGTCGCCCAGGGGAAGAAGGGGCCAGTCCGGAGGGAGAAACCGCCCCTTTTCGTCCTCCCACTGGGGGAAGGAGAGGACATCGGTGGCCTCTCCGATCTGTCGGTAACGGCCGTTGAGGTCGGCCATCGCCGCAGGATCGACAAAAAGCAAAGAGACCTCGACCGACTCCTTCACGTCCAGCTCGGGGCGAACTTCGACGATCATCGCCGGCAAGATCTCCTTCAGGGCCTTTTCCATAGCCTCGGGCAGCGGACTTCGGGGGTTGGCCGAATCTCCCTCTTCCAATTGCAGTTCCACGTTCACGCAGATCCCTCCTGTTTGGTATCAGCCGGCTTCGGAATTTCCTTGACCTGTCGGCTGTGGTACATCGACCGCAGAACATCGACGAAGACACTCTTTACCGTTGCAAGGTCTTTGAGGCTGAACGAGACCTCGTCGAGCTGTTTTTCCTGAAGTTTGGATTCGATGACCCGTCCCACCGTCTCCTCGAGCTCGAAAACGTCCTGGATGTTTCCGCCGGCGGCGCGAACGGCGGCCTCCGTGGAGTCGGCGAGCATGACGAGAGCCGTTTCGGCCGACTGGGGACGCGGACCGGGGTAGCAGAACTGCTCCCGAGGAAGGTTTTCCCCCATGGCCTTCGCCTTGCGCTGGAAGTATCCCAGGCAGGTCGTTCCGTGGTGTTCCGTGATGAAGCGCCGGATCACCCGGGGCAGGCCGTGCTCGGCGGCCAGGTCCATGCCCTCGCGGACGTGGGAGATGATGATGAGGGCCGACAGGGTCGGCGCCAGCTCATCGTGGACGTTCTCTCCCTGAAATTGATTTTCGACGAAAAACTGAGGGCGGCGAAGCTTGCCGATATCGTGGTAATAGGCTCCGGCCTTCACCAGCAGGCTGTTCAGCCCCAGGCGGTCAGCTGCCGATTCGGCCAGAGTCCCTACCATAAGGGTATGGTGGTAGGTCCCCGGCGCCTCGACCTGAAGACGCTTGAGGAGGCGGTTCGAGGGGTGACTCAGCTCGATGAGCCGCAGAGGGGAGATGACATCGAACAGGTTTTCCCAGAGGGGAAGGACGGCGATGACGATCATGCCCAGGGCTGCGGCGGCGAGGACGTAGGTGCCGACGCGCTCGAAGGTCACCCCGATGCCCATCCACCATCGCCCCAAGAGGGCCGCCGCCGCCCCGCCGAGACCGACAAGGAAGAACTGCTGCCAGAGGTGAACGCGGCTGCGGATTTCGTGAAGGAGCAGATGCCCCAGCCCGGCGACGGCCACGCTCGTCATGACCAGAAGCAGATAGGCGAAAGACGGCGCTTCCATGGCCAACAGGGCGCCGACCGTCCCGGCCCCGAGGACCAGATGGAAGGAAAAATCCCGAGGCAGGGTGAGAAAGGCCCAGCCGGCGAAGGGGAGAATGCCGAGGCCGTCAAGACCGAAGCGGCTCCCGAGAGCCTGGAAGAGCCATCCGGAGACGACGAGGGTGACGAAGAAAAGCCACTCCCTTTGATCGAAGGAGAGGCCTCGACGGAGGATGAAGACGTCGGGCCAGAAGCTCCAGACCAGGACGGCCAGAAGGGAGAAGAAGAAATGACGCCAGGGGAAATGGGCCTCGGGAAAGCCCTGTCGGGAGAGAAGAACGGCCTGTTGGGTCGTCACGATGTCGTCTTTTTTGACGATGACTTCACCGCTCCGGAGAACTCTCTCGACAGGGCGCACCATGGCCGAACGGCGCTTGCGCAGATCGACGGTCGCCTCGTCGTCGACGCGGACGGTGGGCTCGAGGAGACTGTCAAGCATCTGGAAGACGACATTGCGATCGGACCAATCGAGCCCCGTCGACTCCAGGGCCGACCAGAGTTCCTGATCGTCGATCGACAAAGAGGCGTTCGTTTTGGAGAGGAGATCGAGCCCAATGGACTGGGCCACTTCGAGCAGCGCCTTGCGGCGCCCCTCGGGAAAGTCCAGAAGGAGTTGCACCAGCGAGGGAGGGAGGAGGGCCATCCCTCCCTCCCCTCCGAGAAGCCGGAGCTGATCTTCCAGCTCCCGGTGAAGAAGACCGTCCTTGAGGAGGACGGCGGCCACCTCTTCGGCGACGCGCTGGCGCAAAAGGTCCGTGGCCTCGCGATCCTCAAAGGAGGAGGTGTAGAGGGCGACATAGGTCTGCGGCGCCGGCCTTCCGACGCGATAGGCATCTTTGCTGTCGGCCCACCAGCCCCAGAGGAGAATGGCGGCAGCGGCGACAAGCAGCACGACACGGACACCCCAACCGAGGCGCAGGGCGGGAGCGCCCAAAACCCGGAAAAGGCGTCGGCGAGTGCCGTTCCGCTTATTGGGGCCGTCGCTGTTCTTCATAGCGGTCATAGGCCTGGACGATTTTCTGGACGATTTCGTGGCGGACGACGTCTCTGTGCCCGAGAGTCACGAACTCGATCCCTTCAATGCCGCCCAAAACGTGCTGCACCACCTTTAAACCGGAGTCCTTGCCCGAGGGCAGGTCGATTTGAGTGACGTCTCCCGTCACGACAGCCTTCGACCCGAAGCCGAGCCGCGTGAGGAACATCTTCATCTGCTCCGGCGTCGTATTCTGAGCCTCGTCGAGAATGATGAAGCTGTCATTGAGGGTTCTGCCTCGCATGTAAGCCAACGGGGCAATCTCGATGACGCCTTTTTCGACGTAACGGGCGAAACGCTCAGGAGAGAGAAGCTCGTAAAAGGCGTCGTACAGGGGGCGCAGGTAGGGTGCGACCTTTTCCTGAAGGTCGCCGGGGAGGAAGCCCAGGCTCTCTCCCGCCTCGACGGCGGGACGGACCAGCACGACGCGATTGACATGGCCCGCCTTGAGAGCCGCGACGGCGACAGCGACGGCCAGGTAGGTCTTGCCCGTTCCGGCGGGACCGATGGAAAAAACGATGTCGTTTCTGCCTATGGCCTCGATGTAGCGCTTCTGCCCCGCCGTTTTGGGACGCACGGCTTTGCCCCTCGCGGTGATGCACGTCACCTCTTCGAGGAGACCGGCCACGTCGGCCCGGCCTCCGTCGGCCAAGGCATTCATGGCCAGTTTGACCTCGGGAAGGGTGACACGATGACCCCGACGGGCCACGGCGACGAACTGGACCAGCAGATCCGAGACGAGCTCGACGACCTCACCGTCAGGTCCCTGAACGGTCAATTCCGATCCGCGAAGGACGACCGAGACGGGATAGCGCTCCTCGAGGGCCCGAAGGTTTTCGTCGCCCGGCCCGACAAGGCGCGCGACGACCTCTCCCCCATCGACGGGGATGTGACGGCTCTGAGACCCCATCACTCTTTGTCCCGGCCCTTTCGCCTCCACGGGACGATCAGGCCCGTTCCACTCGGATTATCTCGGGGAACTCGTCTTTGAGGACCGTCTCGACCTGAGCGCGGAGCGTCTCCTGCGCGAAGGGACAGGTCCCGCAGGCCCCCTTGAGAAGGACCTTGAGGAGCCCCGACCCAGCCTCGAAGGAGACGAAATCGATATCGCCGCCGTGGCTCTGAAGAGCGGGACGGACGCTCTGGTCGATGACGCTTTTGATCCGGTTTTCTAACTCCATCGTCGGATGCTCTCCTTTGCGCCGTCTCTGGACGAGACAGCCCTTGATATAAGGCCCGGAACCGCCCAAGTCTTACGGAAAATCATTATATCACGGTCGCCATCAAAGCGCTCTAAAGGGGGTACGCGACGCCCTCTATGGCCTCGCCGAGGCCGATGTTCCTGTAGGTGACTTTGGAAAATTTCCGGGGGAGAAAATCCTTCGCCACGGCGGGAAAAAGGACATAGCTCAGATAATCTTCAGGCTGGAGGGCCCAGACGCCTGCGGCGTTGACGGCATCGGCCATCTCTCCCCTGAGATGTTCGCCGGGACGCCCCTCTATGGCTTTTTCGTCGCCGATGGCCTTTCCCCGAATCTCTTCGTCGACCGGTGCGGGAGGTCTGCCGTAGTAGCCGAGGAAATAGTTTTTCACCTCTTTCGGAATGACCTTCCATCGCTCGCCGACGAGGACGTTGAGCGTCGCCTGGGTGCCGACGATCTGGCTCGTGGGTGTCACCAGGGGAGGATAGCCCATCTCCATGCGGACCTGAGGCACTTCCCGGAGGACGGCGTCGAGTTTGTCGAGCGCGTTCTGTTCCTTGAGCTGGCTCACCAGATTGGAGTACATGCCGCCGGGAATCTGGTAGCGGAGGATGTTGATGTCGACGCCGTGAAGGTCGACGACGAGTTTACTGTAGTGTTCGCGGACGTGGCGGAAATGTTCCGCCACGGGGACGAGACGTTCCAGATCGAGCCCCGTATCGTAAGGCGTTCCCGCCAGGGCGGCCACCATGGCTTCCGTGGCCGGCTGGCTCGTTCCCATGGAAAGGGGGGAGATGGCGCAGTCGACGACATCCGCTCCTGCCCGACAGGCCTCGAAATAACTCATAGCCGCCAGTCCCGTCGTGTAGTGGCTGTGGACCTGGACGGGAAGGCCGGTCCTCTCCTTGATGCCCTTGACGAGGGGATAGGATTCGGAGGGACTGAGGAGACCGGCCATGTCCTTGATGCAGATCGAATCGGCGCCCATGGCCTTCATCTGGAAGGCCAGTTCCTCGAAGGCCTTCGTCGTGTGAACGGGCGATATGGTATAGGAGATGGCCAGCTGGAGGTGGGCCCCCTCCTTTTTCACCTGTGCGGCGGCCGTCTCCAGGTTACGCAGATCATTGAGGGCATCGAAGCAGCGGATAATGTCGATCCCGTTGCCCACGGCCCTTTTGACGAACTCGACGACGACATCGTCGGCATAGTGACGGTAGCCCAGAAGGTTCTGTCCCCTCAGGAGCATCTGCAGTTTCGTCTTTTTGAAACACTTCCGCAGGAGACGGAGTCGCTCCCAGGGGTCCTCGTCGAGGAAGCGCATGGCCGAATCGAAGGTGGCCCCGCCCCAGACTTCGAGAGAGTGATAGCCCACGTCATCCATCTTCTCGGCGACGGGGAGCATATCCTCTGTCCGAAGGCGGGTGGCCATGATGGACTGATGGGCGTCGCGCAGGGCCGTTTCCGTGATGCCGACGCGCCTCGTCACGGGAAGGGAGGCAGTCGGCCCCTCTCCCGCGGGCTCCGGCCCTCGCGGGGTTCCGGAAGAAGAATTCGATCGCGTTCCGTTTTTGGGGACATCTGTCATGACTTACACCTCCGCAGAAACCTCTTTGGCCTCCTGCCAGAGGCCCTCCAACTCCTCAAGGGAATAGTCTTGCCAGGCCCTTCCTGTGGCCCGAACCCGCTCTTCGATGTAGTTGAAGCGTGACGAGAACTTTCCGTTGGCCTTCTGGACGACGACCTCGGCATTGGCACCGAGGTGGCGAGCCAAGTTGGCCAGGGCGAAAAAGAGGTCGCCCAGCTCCTCTTCGACCCGCTCCCTTCCCTCGCCGAGGCGACGGGCCCGGCGAAGCTCTTCGATCTCTTCGGCGACCTTGTCGAGAACGGAATCCAGATCTCCCGAGGGCCAGTCAAAACCGACCTTGGCGGCCCGCTCCTGAAGCTGATGGGCCCGCAAAAGCCCGGGAAGGCTGCGCGGGACACCCGAAAGAAGCGTATCCTTTTTCTTCCTCTCGCGCCGCTCCTCGCCTTTGATGCGCTCCCAGTTGCGGGCGACATCGCCGCTGCCCTCCACTTCGGTGTCGCCGAAGACATGAGGATGACGCCGGACCAGTTTGGCCGAGATGGCATCGACGACGTCGCCCATGTCGTACCGCCCCTCCTCCGTGGCCATCTGGGCCAGGAAGACGACCTGAAGCAACAGATCGCCCGATTCCTCGACGACCGATCCGTCGTCGCCGTCAAGGGCATCGACCAGTTCGTAAGCCTCTTCGACGATGTAGGGCTTCAGATCCTGAGGACGCTGCTCCCTGTCCCAGGGACAGCCGTCGGGTGCCCTCAGTCTGGCCATTATATCCAAAAGAGCTTCAAATTTCTCCCCCTTGGAACACGTCACGATGGAGACCCTCCTTTTTTGATTCATCGGCGTTTCCGTCGTCGATTCTGGATGCCAGGTCGACGAGCGCAGGACTGCCTCCGGGCCCAAAGGCCCGCCCTTCGGTCAGAAGCCAGCCGCCGGCGGCAAGGAGAAGAGGGGCCAGGCGAGGAATATCGCCTTCGATGACGGTCTGATCCTCTCCGCTCACGATCCTTGCGATGCCACGGGTCGCCCCCAACAGACGCAGACGGGCCAGGGCGAGAAGAAAAGCGACCCCAGAGGGCATTGTACCAAATCGATCGTCGAGCTCCAGGGCAAGATCCCTCAACTCCGAACCGTTCCGGGCCCGCAGAATTCTCCTGTAAAGAGCCAGACGAATCGCCGGCTGGGGAATGTAGCCTTCGGAAATGGAGGCGGGGATCCGGACCTCGATGACCGTTTCCCGACGTTCCTCCCCCTTGAGGCGGGCGATCTCCTCCTCCAACATCTTGTAGTAGTAGAGATAGCCGACACGATCGGCTCCATGACCGTGCTGAGAGGTGCCGATGATCTCGCCGCCGCCTCGTATTTCCAGATCTCTCAGGGAAAGGCGATACCCCGTGCCCAGATCGGCGATCTCGGCTATGGCCTCGAGACGCTCCCGGGATTCCCGGGATATCTCCTTGTCGTCCGGATAGAGGAAAAGGGCGAAGGCCTGCTCGCTGCGGCGGCCGACACGTCCGCGGAGCTGATACATCTGAGCCAGCCCCAGGTCTTGGGCGTCATCGACGATGAGGGTGTTGGCCCTGGCGATATCAAGGCCGCTTTCGACGATGGTGGTACAGACGAGGATATCCGATTCTCCTCGGACAAAGGCGGCCACGGTCCGCTCCAGCGGCCCTTCGGCCATCTGGCCGTGGGCGACGGAGAGGCGGCTTTCGGGGAAGAGACGTCGCAACATTTCGGCTCGGGCTCCGATGGTGCGGACCCGGTTATGGACGAAAAAGACCTGTCCCCCCCGAGCCAACTCGCGAGCGACGGCGCGGCGGACGAGATCGTCCCGCCAGGGACCGGCGACGGTGATGACGGGATGACGGTCGCGGGGGGGCGTCGAGATGAGGGAGATATCGCGAATGCCGCCCAAAGAGAGGTGAAGCGTTCTCGGAATGGGCGTCGCCGTCAGCGTAAGGACATCGACGTGAGGGAAACGTTCCTTGAGTCTCTCCTTGTGGAGAACGCCGAAACGATGTTCTTCGTCGACGATGAGCAACCCCAGGTCCCTGAAGTCGACGTCTTTCTGGACGAGACGATGGGTTCCTATGAGGATGTCGATTTTCCCTTCGGCCGTGTCGGCGATGATTTTTCTCTGCGTCGCCGTCGTGACGAAGCGGGAGAGAAGGCCGATTTCGACGCCGAAAGGACCGAGGCGACCGGAGAACGTCTCCTGGTGCTGTTGGGCCAGGAGCGTCGTCGGGACGAGAAGAGCCACCTGTTTCCCGGCGAGAACGGCCTTGAAGGCGGCCCGAAGGGCCACTTCCGTTTTGCCGTATCCCACGTCGCCGACGATGAGGCGATCCATGGGAACGGGACGCTCCATATCCCTTTTGACGTCATCGATGGCCCGAAGCTGATCGTTGGTCTCCACGTAGGGGAAACTGCTTTCGAAGGCTTCCTGAAGGGCATCATCGGGAGGAAAGGCGAATCCCTGGAGCGTCTCCCGTTTGGCGTAGATCTCAAGGAGGGCCCGTGCCGTCTCCTGCGCGCTTTCACGGCTTCGCTCGACGGCCTTTTTCCAGTTTCTCCTCCTCAGATCATCGGGCTCCGGCTCCTCTCCCGGCGCGGGGTGATGGGGCGTAAGCCTGTCGATCTGCGCCGTCGGGATCAGAAGGCGTCGATCTTCGGCGAACTGAAGGGCCAGATGTTCCTGGGTGCCGCCGGAGACGTCTACCCTTTCGACGCCGAGGAAGCGTCCCAGCCCGTAGTCCTCGTGGATGACCCATTGGCCGGGATGAATCTGGTCGCTCCACTCGCGCGGGACGGACCGACCGCCCGAGGGCGGCGTCGAGAGGCCCAGAAGTTCCGTGTCGGTAAGGCACACGATCCGGTTATCCAGGTCCTGAAAACCGTTGGAGAGGGAGCCCTCGACGGTCCGGCAGCCCCGCTCCCGCGCCCAGAGAAGGACCTGGGCGTTACGGGAAAAGACGGTGACCTGCCAGGGAGAACTCCATTGGACGAGGGAGGCCTCGACATCCCTCCACCTGCCCCGAAAGGAGGGAAGGGGGAGGATGTTGCGCCGCAGGGCCGACCGGGCCAGGTCTTTTTCGATGCGGATTCGCGGAAGGCGCCCCAGGGTAAAGGCCAGATCGAGCCAGGGAAGAAGAGGCGGAAGAGACTCTTCCTCGGCGAGGCGACTCCAGAGCCAGGAAAAGGCCTCGGCCTGTGTCTCGATTTTGGCGGGGTCACAGAGGAGAAGGCGGGCCTCGGCGGGGAAGAAAGCTTCGAGAGGGGGAAGTTCGCTCCGGCCGTGGATGCCGTGGAGCTCCAGCCGGTCGAAGGTGGCGACACTCCGCTGATCTTCCGGACGGAAGGAACGCAGGCTTTCTATGTCGTCGTCGAAGAATTCCAGGCGAAGGGGAAGGCGGTAGGCGGGGTCGAAGAGGTCGACGATGCTGCCGCGAACGACGAACTGGCCCGGCGCCCAGACGAGATCGACGCGCTCGTATCCCGTCTCCTGAAGCCACCGCAGAAGCGTTTCACGACCGACGGCCTCGCCTCGGGCCACAGGAAAAAGCCGGTCATGTACGCTATAGGGGGCCATGAGCGCTCCCGGCGAGGCGACAAGGAGCCCTCCTCCTCGGTGCCAACGGGAGAGGGTCTCGCCCCGCTGAAGGAGAAGGGCCGCTCGCGCTCCCTCCCCCGTAAGGGAGGGCTCTTCGAGGTGAAGCCGCCCGACGTCAGGCCAGAGGGATTCGGCGTTCCAGAGGAAATCGCGGACCTGATTTCCGTCGGGAAGGAGGACGAGAAGGGGGGACGAAGGGGCGCCGCAGGCCCAGAGCCAAGCGGCGCCGCCTGCGGCGACGTGAACCGACGTCCCTCGATGCCATCGTTCCTGGGACAGTTGGAAGAAACCGGAGGGGAGCCCGTCGGACGCCATCGCCGAAGGCGCCCTCACGAAAGACAGAGCCCGTTGTAGCGGCCCGCCAGTTTCTCCATATCCTCGCCGCCGAGCCAGTCCTCTACGGCCTGGACGGCCACCTCGAGGACCCGGTCGAGAAGAGGCTCCTCGGAACGGGAGAACTCCGCCGTGACCCAATCGGCCAAATCTCCTCCCCGCGGTTCGCCGACGCCGATACGCAACCGGGGCACCTCATCGGTGCCGACGGCTCCGATGACGGAAATCAGGCCGTTGTGCCCCCCGGCAGAACCTCTGCGGCGGAAACGGATCTTCCCCAGAGGAAGATGGATATCGTCGCAGACGACGAGCAGACGGGAGGGATCGAGGGGAATCTCGCGGCAGGCGGCGCCGACGGACCGTCCGCTGAGATTCATGTACGTCGTCGGTTTGAGGAGGGAAAACTCCCCTCCCCGAGCCGAGAACGGCCCCCAAAAGAGGCCGTGATAGCGAGTCCGAGCCTTGGTCCCCTCAAGAGGGGCCAAAATGCCGTCGACGACGAGCCATCCCACGTTATGTCGGGAGAAGGCGTAACGGGGCCCGGGATTGCCGAGCCCCACGACGAGTCGCAAGAGAGCTTAAGCCTCCTCGCCCTTCTTGCCCTTTCCGACGACTTCGACCTCGGCAGGCGCCTCTGCCTCCTCGGAGTCGACGAGGCCTCGAGGACGGCTGACGGCGACGACGACCTCATCGGCATCGACGAGAAGGTGAGCGCTCTCGGGAAAGGGAATCTGACAGACGAGAATCGCATCGTCGAGGCCGAGCGCCGCCACGTCGACGACGATGGACTCGGGAATTTCCGTGGGAAGAACCTCCATCTCGACCTCGTGGAGGTGAAGCTCGACGACGCCGCCGGCCTTCGCGCCGGGACACTCTTCGCGGCCGACAAGCTCGACGGGAACGTTGACCGTCACCTTGTGCCCCTTGACGAGCTTGTAGAAATCGACGTGGAGAAGGTCGCCGTTGAGGGGATCTCGGGCGACGTCCTTCATGAGAGCCGTTTCCTCCGTCCCATCGGGCAGCGAAAGGTGGATGAGAGTCGTCTCCCAATTCCCGGCCCGGAAGACGGGCTGAAGATCCTTCAGGTCGGCTTTGGCGGCAAGCGCTCCTTCGATGCCGGGGCCATAGAAAACGACGGGGACGAACCCCTCCGCGCGGACCTTCCGACAGGCACCTTTACCCGTTTCTTCCCGCCCCGTCAGGGCGATTTTAAAAACATCCTTCATTGATTGTGCACCTCCGAAAACGAATTCTGACCGAGTCAGGAATACCCTATTTTACCGGAAAAGGATGCTGACGGAGTGATCGGAGTGAATCCGGCTGATGGCGTCAGCGAAAAGAGGGGCGATGGACAGCGTGGTTATCTTATCCAACTTCTTCTCCTGAGGCAACGGAATCGTGTCGGTGAGAAGGACCTTCTCGATTTCCGACTCCGACAGGCGATCCACGGCGGGACCGGAGAGAACGGCGTGGGTGGCGCAGGCGTAGACTTTCTCGGCCCCCCGTTCCTTCAGCGCGACGGCGGCCTGGACCATCGTTCCGGCCGTATCGATAAGATCGTCGACGAGAATGGCGATCTTGCCCTCGACGTGACCGATGATCTCCATCACCTCGCAGAAGTTGGCCACGTCGTGAGAGCGGCGTTTGTCGACGATGGCCAGATCGGCGTTGAGCTGAACCGCAAAGCGGCGGGCACGGACGACGCCGCCGATGTCGGGGGAGACGACGACGACGCGGCTCTCTCTGATGGCCTCCTTGAGCTCGGTCCTGAAAGCCGAGGCCAACAGATTGATTCCCGTCAGGTGGTCGACGGGAATGTCGAAGAATCCCTGAATCTGTCCGGCATGAAGATCGGCTGCGACGAGGCGGTCGGCCCCCGATTTTTCGATGATATTGCAGACGAGCTTGGCCGTGATGGGCTCCCGGGCCCGGGTCTTGCGGTCCTGCCGGGCGTAGCCGAAGTAGGGCGTGACGACATTGACGCGATAGGCCGAGGCGCGATGCAGGGCGTCGACCATGATGAGAAGTTCCATGATGTTTTCGTTGACAGGCGCACACGTCGGCTGAATGACGAAGACGTCGGCTCCGCGGACGCTCTCCTCGATGGAGACTCCGATCTCTCCGTCGGAAAAACGGAAAAGCTTGGTGGCAGCGAGAGAGACGCCCAGATTTTCACAGACCCGGGCCGCGAACTCCGGGTGGGCGCTTCCACTGAAAACCTTCATCTCCCTGACTTTTGAAACCATGATCGCTCCCCCCTCAATCCTTTTTTCCCTTTTTCTTCTCTTCCCACCCTTCGATCAGGCGCTGCCTGGCCCGTGCCACAGCCAAGGCCCCCTCAGGAACATCGTGGGTGATGACCGAACCGGCACCGATGACGGCGCGATCGCCGACGGTGAGGGGCGCCACAAGCATGGTATCGCTTCCGATAAAACAGTCCTTGCCGATGTGCGTTTCGTGCTTGTTCTTGCCGTCGTAGTTACAGGTGATCGTTCCGGCCCCGATATTGGTCCCCTCGCCGACGGAGGCATCGCCGATGTAGGAAAGATGAGGGACCTTGCTTTTTTCGCCGATGACACTCTTTTTCACCTCGACGAAACGGCCCACGAAGGATTCCTCCCTCATCTCGGCACCGTCGCGAATGAACGAGAAGGGACCTGCCTTGGCGCCGTCACGGAGGGTGCTCTCCCTGACGTGGACATGGCCGACAATCTCGACGAAACGCCCGATGCGGGCATCGCGGAGGACGGAAAAACTGCCGATGCGGCTTCCCTCGCCCACCTCCGTCGCCCCCCAAAGCTGAACGTGAGGATCGAGAAAGACATCGGGGGCAAGCATGACGCGGGGGCCGACCCAGACCGATTCGGGATCGATGCACTTGACTCCGGCCGCCATCCAGGACGCCAGAATCCTGTCGCGGAGGGTCCGCCCCAGAGCGGCGAGCTGAAGGGGATCGTTCACGCCGGCAAGGTCATCGGCACGGTCCCAGAGAGAGGCTTCGACGAAACCTCCCTTTCGGGCGATGGCGGGAATGACGTCGGTAAGGTAGTACTCGCCCTGGGAGTTGTCGCAGGAAAGTTCCGAAAGAGCCTCATCAAGGGCCGCCGTCTTGAAAAGATAGACGCCGCTGTTGACCTCGCGGATCGCCCGTTCCTCGGCAGAGGCATCACGATGCTCGACAATGCGCAGCCCCTGCGGGGAGCGGACAACCCGCCCGTAGCCTGCGGGATCGTCGAGTTCGATGCTGAGAAAAGTCGCATCGGCCCTGCTTCGGAAGTGTCCCTCGGCCAACGAGCGCAGAGCGGGAGCGGAAAGGAGGGGGACATCGCCGGGGAGAACCAGAAGATGATCGAAAGCCTTCCACCAGTCGCGGCCGACGAGGACGGCATGACCCGTCCCCTTCTGCTCCCTCTGCCAGAGGACCTTCGTCGAGGGCCAGGACTTCTTCAGGTAGGCCTCGACGCGTTCTCCTTCATGACCGACGACGGCGGCAACCTGATCAAGCCCCAGGCCGGCGAGAGCCCTCAGCGGATAGGAAAGAAGGGGCTCCTCCAGAAGGGGCAGAAGAACTTTGGGCAGAACGCTCTTCATTCGCGTACCCCGACCGGCCGCCAGCACCAGAACGGCCATTGAAGCAGAAACGGACATGGATCTTCCTCCCCGCAAGAAATGATCAAAGGCCATCCCCTTTTCAAGGCGAGCCTTCGGGGACGGCAAAAAAAGCGGGAAGCCCCAGGGCTTCCCAGGCTTTGCAGTCTGGCTGGGGTGGCTGGATTCGAACCAGCGATGGCGGATCCAAAGTCCGCTGCCTTGCCGCTTGGCTACACCCCAGTAAGGCCCAGCCATTATAGCCCGTTTCGACGGGAGGATGTCAAGATTGAAGGCCGAAAAGAGAGGATTGTCCGCCCCATTGGGAAGGGAAAGGTTTCGGGAATCGTCTATTCGGATGAGGAAAGATCACGAAAGCGATCTCGATCTCCCGGTTAACCTAGGCCTTTCACGGCGCACGGCGCCTTCCTCCGGCCGAACCTGCGGAGGATCTTGATCGAACGGACCGGCCCTATCCGCCCCCAGGCCGGTAGAGACTCCCGTAGAAACCCAAAGCCTCGAGGATCCCTTCGGCGTCCTCGCCTGAGATGCCGACGGATCGCCCAAAGGGATGCCGCGACGGGCCGGAGATACTCCAGATGGCCCTCGTCGAGCGTTCTTCCTCTTTTTCCGGCCCGATCCGAACCCGGCCTTTCATTTGCCATATAAAATAATAAAATTTTATATAAATTAAATTTTGTCCCAGTCCGGAGAATAAATAAACGTAAAATCAATAAATATCGTACTCCTGGCCGCATAAAATGAAACGGTTCAACGTCTTCCCCCCTTGCCCTCCATAAATCTCCATCTTTCTTAACAAAAAAAAGTGTTAATTATTTTCTCTACGGTCTTGCCAGAAATATCTCCAGGCCCTAATATATTGAAGCGGGTTCAAGCAACGTGGCGTCTTTTTCACAAGTCAGGGAACAGGGAGGTAGAAGCTATGTGGACCGTCGAAGAAGGCATTTCCAGGCTCCGTGAGGGCGGAGCCAAGATCACGTCCCAGCGCATCGCCATTCTCCGTCTGCTGAAGGGCAGGATGGATCACCCCTCGGCAGATCAGGTCTATAGCGAATTGCGCGAGGACTTCCCCACCATCTCATACGCCACCATCTACAGCACGGCCCAGCTCCTGGCCAATTCGGGCCTGATCCAGATTCTCAGCATCGACGACAAAAGAGTCCACTTCGACCCCGATCCGAAACCTCACGGCCACTTTCGCTGCGAATCCTGCGGGGCCCTTTACGATTTCCCCATCGACGAGGAGATGCTCGACCGTCTCCGTCACGGTTCCTCGCAACAGGCCCACAGCGTCCAGATTTTCGCCTACGGCCTCTGCGACGACTGCCGCAGGGCCACCTTCGATCTGACGGAAAGGATCGCCGCGGAAGAAGAGGTCCTCGTCGAAGCCTAGAGGAGGGAAAGACGCGACCGCGTCCGATCGGTCCGGCGCCTTCTTCCTCTTCCTTTCGGATCGGCTTGCCGGACGGGGAACGTCGCGATCCGCTCTCGCCGAGAGAAGACGTCGGTGCGACTCGGAGAGGACGGCCCGCACGTCCGAAAAAGCCGCCCCAGAGCGTTTGCCCTCCGCGGGAGAGGACGAAGAAGAGGCCTTTCGGGCCTCTTCTTCGGTGAGAAGCGTTCGGGAAACGTCGAATGGCAGGAGGGCTGCGCCATGATGGCCATGTTCGTCGCCGCAACGATGCTCTACGGTCCCTATCTCTGGTGCCGGTTCCGCCGCGAGACCTTCGAGACCTACGGTCTCCGATGGACTCTCCCCGCGGGGGCCCTGAAGGAAACGGCCCTTTGGACGGCTCTCACCCTGCCGCCTCTGACTTTCATCGCCCTGGGCTGGCCCGGCCTCTCGCTGCCCCATTCCCCCTCTCTGCAGACGGCGACAACTCAGATCACCGCCGGCTTCGTGGCAGCCATCGTCGAGGAAACCTTTTTTCGCGGTTGGGTGCAGTCTCTTCTCTCCCGGCGCCTCGGCGCCCTCCCCTCCATCGTCGTCGCCTCCGGCCTGTTCGCCCTCAGCCATCGCATCGTCAGACCCGAGCCGATTTTCCTGGCCACCTTTTTCCCCGGCCTCGTCATGGGATTCCTGCGCCATCGCCACGGCAGCGTCGCCCCCGCCGCGCTTTATCACGGGCTGGGGAACATCTGGGCCGTCTGGTTTTTTCCCCTCCCTTAGGGAGAGCTTTATTACGAAAGGAAGTCCGTTATCGTGAAACGTGCCGCATTCGTTTCGACTCTGTTGACCCTCTTCTGCCTTCTCTGTTTCCCCCTCTCCTCCGAGGCCGTTGCTCTTCCCTCCGGCTTCCCCTCCGAGGCCTTGGCCCAGCGGAAGGAGCGATTCCTGTTCCGAATGGAGATCCCCCTTTCCATCGGAGCGGAGACCCTTGTCCGACTTCCTTCCGGGGAGATTTTTCACGGGGGGAAGGTTCTCGCCCTGCCCGGCTCGAGCAAGTGGCCCGCCTACACGGCCAGCCGCTGGGCCCGCCCCGGAACGGTGGCCGCCACGGCCGTCAACGCCATCCATCTTCTTCTGTCCATCGAGGAGGAGAGGGGACGGACGATCAGCCTCCTTCCCGGCGAGACCTTCGCCCCGGCTGCCGGAGAGGGCAACGCCGTCGTCATCGATGTCCCCGCAGGCAAGGGCTTTTTCGGGGCCTGGGCTCCGACGGTGGGATCGGCCGTGACGATCATGGCGCGCGACGGGAGTCTGCGCCCGCTCAACGCCCAGACGCCACCCCTTCCGGGAGAGAGGCTGATCGTCGACGTCGTCGAACGTCCAGGCCCCTACATGGTCGAAATCGACAACCGGCCCGGAGGCGACGTGCTGGCCTGGATCGACGGCTACGGCGCCCGCAAGATCGCCTCCGTCGTCCGCCCGCTTGGTGGCGTGGGACGCTTCGGCGGCTCTCAGTTCCAGTCCCCGAGCCGTCTTCGAGCCAACCATACGGGCGTCGTCTGTATCAGCACCTCCCCCAGGGGGGACGTGGGCGGCTTCCAGATCCTGCCTCTCCTCCACGCCCATTCCCCGGAGATGAAAAGCGCCTGGGAACTGACGCAGTGGCTCATCGTCGAACCCGTCGACGATGGCGATCTCGTCGGGACGGCGCCTCTTTTTTCCGACTATCTCGTCCCGGGACCGGCGGAAGACGAGTCGCTCTGGGATCTCTGGTCCACCTACGGGCGACGCTCTCTCGTGCTCTGCCGCCTCGACGACGGTCCCTGGCGGAAACTGCCCGTCCTCGTCGGGCGCGACGACGGGGCCCTCAAAGCCGTGACGCGTCTCAAGATCTATTTCCCCTGGACCTCGGAGCCGGGGAAATAGCTCCGGGGAAATAGCGCTCTTCCAAAAGGGGAGAGGGGCCGCAAGGCTCCTCTCCCCTTCCTTTCTTGACTCCTTGAGGCATCGCTCCCCGAGGCGGACGGGTTTTATTCGACCGTCACGCTTTTGGCCAGGTTACGGGGCTTGTCGATATCGCAGCCTCGCCTTTTGGCGACATGGTAGGCGAAAAGCTGAAGGGGGATGACGGTGAGGAAGGGAGTGAAAGCCTCGTCCGTCCAGGGAACGGTGATGATGTGGTCGGCGTAGCTTTTGAGGAGATCGTCTCCGTCGGTGCCGAGGGCGATGATGGGTGATTTCCTGGCCTTGGCCTCGAGAATGTTGGAGAGAGTCTTCTCGTAGAGGCTGTCCCGGGGGATGACGGTGATGACGGGAACCTTTTCGTCGAGGAGGGCGATGGGGCCGTGTTTCATCTCCCCTGCGGCATATCCTTCGGCATGGACGTAGGAGATTTCCTTGAGCTTCAGAGCGCCTTCGAGGGCCACGGGGAAGGAGTAGCCCCGGCCCAGGAAGAGGAAGTCCCGCCGCTCGGCATAGATCCGCGCCAGCTCGCTGAGGGATTCCTCTCGCGCCACGGTCGCCTCGACTTTGTAGGGAAGCTGGTTCAGCTCCTCGACGAGGCGACTCTCCTCGGCGGCCGTGATGCCTCCCCTGAGGCGTCCCAGGTAGAGGGCCAAGAGGTAGAGAACGCTCATCTGCCCCATGAAGGTCTTGGTGGCGGCGACGCCGATCTCGGGACCGGCCTTGAGGAGGAGCGTATCGTGCACCTCCCGGGCCAGGGTGGAACCCCGGACGTTGGTGATGGCCAGGCAGTGGGCGCCCAGGCCTCGGGCCACGCGCTGGGCGGCGATGGTGTCGGCCGTCTCGCCCGACTGGGAGACGAAGACAGCCAAGGTCTTCGCGTCGGTCCTCACCGTGCGGTGACGGTATTCGGAGGCGATGTCGACGCGCACGTCGAGATCGGTCCACCGGCTGAGGGCCCGTTCGGCCACGAGAGAGGCGTAGTAGGAGGTGCCGCAGGCCACGATGTGCAGGCTGCGCCAGGAAGCGACGGTCTCCGCCGTCCATTGGAGCTCGTCGGAGAGATCGACGCGGCCGCCCTCGATACGCCCCTTGAGGCTGCTTCTGACGACGGCACCCTGTTCGTTGATCTCCTTGAGCATGAAATGGGAATAGCCTCCCTTGTCGACCATGGAGACGTCCCAGTCCACCTCATGGACGGGAGGGACCTTGACCGTCCCCTCCTCGTCCCATATCCGTAGGCCTCCGCGGGAGACTTGGGCGATATCGCCCTCTTCGAGGTAGAGGACTTTCCGCGTGTAGGGCAGAAGGGCGGCGACGTCGGAAACGCAGAAGTTCTCTCCTTCGCCGGAACCGAGGACGAGAGGCGAGCCCCGGCGGACGCAGAAGAAGCCATCGGGGTCGTCGCGGCGAAGGATGACGAGGGCATAGGAACCGCGAAGGCGTTTCTGAAGCTCGACGAGAGCCTGAAGCATATCGCCCGAGTAGAGACGGGCCAGATAGTGGACGACGACTTCCGTGTCCGTCTGGGAGAGGAACTGATCGCCCTGGGCCTCCAGCTCCTCTTTGAGATCGAGATAGTTTTCGATGATCCCGTTGTGGACGAGAACGAAGCGACCGCTCCCGTCACTTTGGGGATGGGCGTTCTCGACGGTGACGCCGCCGTGGGTGGCCCAGCGGGTGTGACCGATGCCCAGCCGCCCCGTCAGCCCCCTGCCGAGGACGACCTTCTCCAGCTCGGCCACCCGGCCGATCTCGCGGACGACTTCGAAACGGTCGCCGTCGAGAAGGGCCATTCCGGCCGAATCGTAGCCGCGATATTCCATGCGCCGCATCCCATCAAGCAGGACGTCGACGACGTCCCGCTCGCCGATGTAGCCGACGATTCCGCACATAGAGAGCACACCTTTCCTTTTCGGGAAAACCTTGGAAAAAGGACGACGACCCCTTTGTCCGCCCGTCGCCGAGTCGTTTTGTAGGTCGCCTTGAGGGCCTTCCTTCGGGACCCCGGAGGCATCCGCCGAAAAATCGATACTCCTCCGTCCTCGTCAACTGGCCCTCAGGCCAGTTCTGGCGCTTCCTTCTGGCAGGATGAACAAACGTGAGTCCTCTTCTCGGCTACCGCCTCCTCTCGAAGGACGTCCAAAACGACCTCCCTCAGCGCCCGATCTCCGAGGGCGAGGGAAACCGTCGAGCGAAGCCAGCCCTCTTTCGTTCCGCAGTCGTAGCGGCGCCCCTTGTAGGTCACACCCCACAGGGGTTCCTCTTTGAGAAGGCGGACGAGACCGTCGGTGAGTTGAATCTCGCCGCCCGCCCCTCGGGGAAGGTCGCGGAGAAGGTCGAAAAGGCGAGGAGAGAGGACGTAGCGCCCCATGACGGCCAGGCGGCTGGGAGCCCGGTCGGGAGCGGGCTTTTCCACGAGATCGGTGACGCGCCAGAGTCCCTCTCCCGCCTCGGTGGCGGCGACGATGCCGTAGCGGGACGTCTCCTCGGGAGCCACCTCCTCGAGGGCGATGACCGATCCCCCCCTCTTCTCGTGGACGTCGACGAGCTGGGCCAGGACAGGCGGCTCGCCGATCATGACGTCATCGGGAAGAACAACGGCGAAATAGCCTCCGGAGCAGAGCGCCTCGCCGCAGAGGACGGCATGGCCCAGGCCGAGGGGCTCGGGCTGACGCACGGAGGAGAAGGAGGCCAAAGTGCTGATGGCGGCCATGGCCCGTGCGACGTCCCCTTTGCCCCTCGCCTCGAGCATCCGCTCGAGATCGAAGGAACGGTCGAAATAGTCCTCGACGGCCCGTTTGCCCCGCCCCGTGACGAAGACCATGTCGCGGCAACCGGCACCGACGGCCTCCTCGACGCCGTAGTGGATGAGTGGCCTGTCGACGAGAGGAATCATCTCTTTGGGAATCTCCTTCGTCGCCGGCAAAAAGCGCGTTCCCAGTCCGGCGACGGGGAAAAGACAGCTGCGAACCGATGAGACCATGGGCTGAATCACTCCTTCGATGGACGCCATTCGGAGATCGCCGAGGAAACCTCTTCGACGAGTTCCTCCATGAGCAAGGCGTCTTTGGCTTCGACGAGGACGCGGACAAGAGGTTCCGTTCCCGAGGCCCGGACGAAGATCCTCCCCCACTCGCCCAGACGGGCCTCGGCCGAGGCCAGAGCCTCTCGGAGCGCAACGGACTGGAGGACGTTTTTTTTGTCCGATACGGCGATGTTCCTGAGAAGCTGGGGATAACGTCCGAAACGGTCGACGAGGCTGTCGATCTCTTCGTTCAGCTCGCGGCAGGCCCTCAGGAAGGCGAGCCCCGTCAGCAGGCCGTCGCCCGTCCCGACCCAGGGGCCGAGGATGACATGGCCCGATTGCTCTCCGCCGAGTCCCATCGTGTTTTCCCGCATGGCCTCAAGGACGTAGCGGTCACCCACGGGACAGCGGACCAAGGGAATTCCGGCCTCGCCGAGACGTTCCTCGAGGGCCATGTTGCTCATGACGGTGGCCACGACGCCACGGCCCAGATCTCCTCTCCGGGCCATCCACCGGGCCAGAACCCAGAGCATGATGTCTCCGTCAAGAAGTCTCCCCTGTCCGTCGCAAAAAAGGACCCGATCGGCGTCGCCGTCGTAGGCGATCCCGAAGGGGGCGCGACGGGTCCGGACCGCCGTGGAGAGCGATTCCATGTGCATGACGCCGACGCCTTCGTTGATGTTGAGTCCGTCAGGCGAGGCTCCGATGAGATGGGCCGAGGAACCGAGACGCTCGAAAAGGCGGGGGACGAGGGCGGAAGCGGCGCCGTGGGCGCAGTCCACGACGAAGGCCTCTTTCACGATGCCGGAAAATTCGGCCAGACGATCGAGATAGGCGTCGGCGACGGCCCCGTCGCGGACGACGGAGCCGACGGAGCCGCCCGTGGGACGCCAGTCGTCGAGGAGGGCATCGCCCAGGGTCTCCTCTATGGCGAGCTCCTGGGCGTCGCTCAGCTTGCCGCCCTGACCGTCGAGGAACTTGATGCCGTTGTATTCGGCCGGGTTATGGGAGGCACTGATGACGGCTCCCCCCGCGGCGCCGATCTTCCCGACGGCAAAGCTGACGCCGGGCGTGGGCAGGACATCGACAAGGGTCACCTCGGCCCCGGCCGAGGTGAGGCCCGCGACGAGAGCCGCCTCGAGCATGGGACCGGAACGGCGCGTGTCGCGCCCCACGACGACGGAGGGGCGAGGCGACCCGGCCTCGGTGAGACAGAAGACGAAGGCCCGCCCGAGACGGAGAGCCATCTCAGGCGTCATGGTCCCTCTGTTGGCCACGTCGCGGACACCGTCGGTTCCGAAAAGACATCGTACAGCCTTGCTCAATGGAGTCACCTCATCTTCGAATAAGGGGGCACAGCCCCCGGAGACATCAGTCCAGAAGAGCGTAAACGGTCACCTCGGTCGGCTCGGTCCGAACGAGTCGGATGCCCGACAGGGGGAGTTTCACCTGTACGGGAACCGTCAGTTTCTTGGAGACGATATTGGTCACATCGACGACGACTTCCGGTGCCTTCCCCTCGCTCGCGAGGGCATCGAGCTGCGAGGGGATCCCTTCGACGACGACGTCGATGACTTCCGGTTCCACGCGCCATCCGGGATAGACGCTCCGTCCGATCGTTTTGACGGGGAGGGAGGCGTAAAGGCGCGTCGTCGTCCGGTTTTCGAAGAGGATCTGGACCTGGACCGCCCGCTCGGCGGCATAATTGAGCCCCTCGGGGAGAGCGGCCAGGGGAACGACGAGGGTCGTTCCCTGGACCATCTCCGAGAGATCGATGGCCTCCGTCGTCACCTCGGCGAGGGCGTCGAGATGGGCGAGAGGTCCCTGAACGGGGACTTCGGCGGGCTCGACGATGAGGCCCGCGAGGGAATAGTCCCGGTTGGCCTCGCCGACGAGGCGAGCCCGAACGGCCAATTTGCGCGTCGGAAGGCCTTCGAGGACCTTTGCCGAAAGAAAGGCCTTTTCGGGCGTGACGGAGACGGAAGAGCGCCGATTTTGAGGCAGGTCGGGAAGGACCACGGCCAGCTCGACCGGTTTTCCAAGGCGGAGTTGGTCGATCTGCGGCTCCAGACGGGCCGACTTGAGGCCGGAGATAACCTCTTCCGGTCCTCTCACCGTGATCTCCGAGGGCGTCATCTCGACGGCCTCGAGCAGGAGGCCGGGAGGAAGGCCTCCCTTGACCTCGGCCTTGAGGGGCAGGACGCGCTCGACGATACGGGTCAGGTTCACCTCGGCCAGAGAATGGGAAAGGGAGACGAGGCGCATTCCCGAGGGAAGGAGAGCGCGCACGTTGAGGCGATACCGGCCTGCCTCCAGTCCTCCGAGGTCGACTTCGGCGCGGATCGCGCTCTCCTCGAAAAAGGAGAAGAAGCTGTTGCCGGCCATGGCCTGGATGCGGACCTCCTTCGGGTCGGCCTTCAATTCCAGTCCGGCCGGGACGTTGCGGTATTCGATGGGAACCAGATACTCCCTGACCGACTCGCCTCCCACCTCGCTGCTGACGTAGAACCAGAGAAAAAAGGCCACGACGAGCGACAGCCCTTTGAGGAAAAGGGACGACGCCAACATCTTGTCGAGTCTGTTAAATTTCATTTTTCCCACCGCTTCCCGGCCAAAGCTCGCGCAACTCGCGACGGAGCTGTTCCAGCAGGCCGCCTTTCTGTTCCTCCCGGGCCAGGAAATAATGCAGGAGGAGACGGCGGACCTGTTTCTCCTTCAACCCCCTGGAGAGATGGCCCTTGATGCCCAGAGAGATCTCCCCTCGTTCCTCGGAGACGATGAGAGACATGGCGTCGGAAACCTCCGTCACGCCCAAGGCGGCCCGATGGCGCGTTCCGAGCCAGCGGGAGAGGTTGCTGTTTTCCGTCAGGGGGAGGTAGCAGGCGGCGGCGAGGATGCGCTCCTTGTTGACGATGACGGCTCCGTCATGAAGGGGGTTGTTGGGCCAGAAAAGGGAGACGACGAGCTCCTGAGAAATTTCGGCGTCGAGGCGGACGGCCGTCCGCCAGACATCCTTCAGCCCCGTCGTCCTCTCCAGGACGAGAAGGGCCCCTATCTTCTGCCCCTGAAGATAGACGAGGGCACGGGTAACCTCGTCGGCCAGCTGTTCGGCCCGCTCCTGGGCCTGGCGCCTCTGCCAGATCTGTCCCCTCCCCAACTCCTCCAGGACACGGCGCAGCTCCGGCTGGAAGACGATGGGGATGGCGATGAAAAGGGCCGTCAGAGATTTGCCCAGAAGCCAGGAGAGGGCCTGAAGCTCGAAGACACGGGCAGCCGCGGCGAGAAGGCCGAGAACGAAAATCCCCTTGACGAGCTGCATGGCCCTCGTGTCGACCAGCAGAAGAAGCAGCCTGTAGACGACGAAGGAAATGATGACGATATCGAGGAGATCCTGCCACCGGAAGAGGCCCAACATGGCGTTAGAGGACCTTCACCTCCACATAGCGCGAGGTGGTGGCGGCCAGCATGGCTCCGTAGTCGACGGCGAAGGGGACGACATCGCCCAGCCTCGGCGCCGACGGACAGGTTTCGACATCGAGGAGGAGGTGGTCGCTGGAAGCGCCGAGCACTTCGGCGCCGGGCAGAAGGGACCGGACGCCTTCGAGGCGCACGTCCTGACGCCCCAGGGCGACGATGGCCCGAAGGCGCTCGCCCCGATCTTCGAAGACGGGAACGTTGCCGAAGGCATCGGCGCCGATGAGGCCTATGGGGACCGAGGGCTTGCGGCGAACCTCGACGACCTGACCGCGAAGTTCCATCGTGTCCTGGCGGAGCCAGGGAATGATCCGGTTGCCCGTCACATCGGTGCCGAGAAGGATGGCCTCGCCGATGCGAAGCTGGTTGATGGCCTCCGGCAGCTCCCCTCTTTCCAGAAGGGCAAGCGACGACGTCGCCCCGCCGGAGAGGATCTCAAGAGGATGGCCGAGATGACGCTCCAATTCGGCGCCGACCTCGACGAGACGCCTCTCGTTGAGGACCGTAGGCAGGACGCCTCCGAAACAGCCGAAATTGACGCCCACGCCGAGGCAGCGGACGCGAGGGGCCGACCGATAGGCCTCGGCGAGACGTTCCATCTCGTCGGGCCAAAACCCCTCGCGAAGATCGCCGAGATCGATCATGGCGATCGACGCGATCTCGCAGGAACGGCGGCGACAGGCCCTTTCGAGAAGGTCGATCGTCCCGGTCATGGAGACGAGCGTCACGTCGGCCAGGTCGAGAAGCTCGTCGATTTCGTCGGCCATGGGAATGCGGAGGAGAAGATAGGGCCCTTCTATTCCGGCCTGACGAAGGCGCGCGATGTTGGACAGGCGACTGTCGGCCAGCCAGGAACAGCCCGACGCCCGCATCACCCGGGCCAGCTCGGGCTGGGCCGACATGCCCTTGGTGACGCCGACGACGGATAGGGACCGAGCGGCGCAGCGTTCGGCGATCCTCGCCGTGTTCTCGGCGACGGCGGCGCTGTCGATGACGAGTTGCGGATAGGCCATGGCGATCTCTCCTCACGCAAACGAGCTGCCCTCATGGTACCTTGCCCTCGAGGGACTGTAAACGGAAAGATTCCTGTCTGTGCTGTTCTACCGGTCAGCGACCGCGCATTTTCCTCAGGAGAGAGAGATTCCTCCTGTCACCGTCGTCTTCCTTGGGCGTCTCGAGGAGACAGGGTATCCTCTCCCAGGCGCTGTCGTTGACGATGCAGGAAAAGGGCGTCAGCCCCAGCTCCCCCTCCCCCAGGGAGCCGTGTCGATCCTTCCCCGACCCCCTGGGCTCTTTGGAATCGTTCAGGTGCCAACAGCCGATCCGGTCGATGCCGACTTTTTCCTCTACGGCGTCGACGAACCTCTCGTAGGAGGCGACGGTTCGAAGCTCGTAGCCCGCGGCGAAGAGATGACAGGTATCGAGGCAGAGACCGATGCGGCGGTCCCCGTCGCAGCCGTCCAGGATCTGGGCCAGTTCGTCCAAAGTTCTCCCCAGACCGTCGCCCTGACCGGACATGGTCTCCAGCAGGACGCGCGTCCTCTGCCCCTCCGTCGCGTTCAGCACCCGACGAAGGGCCTCCGAGGCCCGGCCGATTCCCCGGGTCGGCCCCCCTCCCCGATGCGATCCGGGATGAAGGACCAATCCGTCGATGCCGAGCTGCTCGCAACGTTCCAGCTCCTCCCGGAGGGCCTCGACGCTCCGGTCCCAGATGGCGTCGGGAGCGGCGATATTGATCAGGTAAGAGGCATGGGCGACGACAGCCTCGACGGAGCTCTCCCTGCAGGCGCGGTAGAAACGTTCGCAAACGTGGAGGGGCAGAGGAGCCGTTTTCCATTGGAGCTGGTTTTTCGTGAAGATCTGTATGGCCTCACAGGAGAGGGCCTCTCCCCGTTTCAGGGCCTGATCGAGACCTCCCGCCACGGAGACGTGGGCCCCTATGAGGGACATGAGAGACCGTCTCCGAAGCGGGAGAGAAGGCGCAGAAAGCGCAGGGCTATCCGGGCCGAGGCTCCCCATAGACGGCGCCCTCCCAGAGGAAAGACGGGATAGAGAAAGGCCCTCCCCCTCTCCTCGCGCCATTCCAGGCTGGGCGTCTCTCCCAGTTCGTTCACCGAAGGCGTCAGCAGAGCCTCGACCTCGACGGGATCGGGGCGAAGAACCGGCCCCCCCTCGAAGGGCCACCAGGCCAGGACGGGGACGATACAGAAATCGCTGCTGTAGGCAAACTCGCGCGGGAGGAGGCCCAGAACCTCCGCTTTCGAGCGATCGAGGCCGATCTCCTCGGAGGCCTCTCGGAGAGCCGTGTCGACGGGAGCGAGGTCCCTCTCCTCCCGAGCCCCTCCGGGAAAGCCGATCTGACCAGGATGGCGACGCAGGTTGGCCGGTCGGACCAGGAGGATCATCCGCATCGTTCCCTCATGCGGGTAGAGGGTGACGAGGACGGCGCTCTGACGGCAGGACTCTCCCCCCCGAGGCCAGGAGAAGAAGGGAAAATGATCCCGGCAGAAAAGGCGACAGGCCTCAAGCGGCGGAGGAAGAGGGACGAAGGCGGCGACGGCCTGGGCCTGGCCCGCCATTCTAGTGCAGCTTGACCTTGCCCTGGTAGACGACGCCCCGCGTTCCGTCGACGGTGACGAGCATGCCGTCCTGGAGCGTCGCCAGGGCGTTCTCGGCGCCGACGACGCAGGGGATGGCCAGCTCGAGGGCCACGATGGCGGCGTGGCTCGTGAGACCGCCGTCTTCGGCGATGATGGCCGCCGCCTTGCGCATGGCAGGGACGAAATCGCGGTCCGTCTGGGGGACGACGAGGATGTCTCCGGGGCGGACCTTTTCCAGGGCCTCCTGGGCCGTCAGGGCGCGACAGACGTGGCCCGAGGCCTCCCGCTTCAGGAGGGAAAGCCCCTTGACGAGGATGCGTCCCACCGTCTGAACCTGGACGAGATTGGTCGTGCCGGGAATGCCGACGGGAACGCCGGCCGTGATGACAACGAGATCTCCCTCGCAGACGAAGCCCTTGTCGAGGGCGCTTCCCAGGGCGGCCTGGCTGGCCTCTTCGGCCGTCGGGGCCTCCTCTTTAAGGATGGAATAGACGCCCCAGACGAGGGCCATCTCCCGCCAGGTCCCCAAGGAGGGGGTGGCGGCGATGACGGGGCAGGAGGGACGGAACTTGCTCACCATGCGGGCCGTGCTCCCCGAGCGGGTGAGGGAGATGATGACGCGGGCTTTCATGTCCTCGGCGATGGATGTGGCGGCGTGGCTGACGGCGTCGGGAACGGTTACGGCCCCGAAGGAGCGGCTGCTGCCGCGCTGCCAGATGCGGAGTTCCTCCTCGGCGCGCATGACGATGCGCGTCATCATTTCGACGGCCCGGACGGGATAACGCCCCTTGGCCGTCTCGCCCGAGAGCATGACGGCGTCGGTGCCGTCGAGAACGGCGTTGGCCACGTCGCTGGCCTCGGCCCGGGTGGGACGGGGATTGCGGATCATCGAGTCGAGCATCTGGGTGGCCACGATGACGGGCTTGCCCTGGCTGCGGCAGACGTCGATGATGCGCTTCTGGACGAGAGGCACGTCCTCCGTGGCCATCTCGACGCCCAGGTCGCCTCGGGCGACCATCATCCCGTCGACCACTTCGGCGATCTCCTGCAGATGGGCCACGGCCTGCTTCGTCTCGATTTTGGCGATGATTTTGATTTTGCCGTCGAACTCCTCCACCACACGGCGGACATCCATGATGTCGTCGCGACTCCGGACGAAGGAGACGGCGATATAGTCCATATCGTGAGCCACACCCCAACGGATATCCTCGATGTCCTTGGCCGTCAGGGTCGGAACGGAGAGGGCGGCGTCGGGAACGTTGACGCCCTTGCGCTCGCCGAGCTCGCCGCCGACGATGACGCGGCAGAAGATGTCGGGACCGGTCATGGCTTCGACGCGGAGATGGAGCGTCCCGTCGTCGATGAAGATGTCCTGGCCGACGGAGACCTCCTGAACGAGCTCGGGGTAGCTGATGGAGACGCCCGTCTCGTCGCCGACGCGATCCTCGACGGACAGGGTGAACAGCTTTCCCTGGACGAGCTGAACGGGCCGTCCTTCCCGCAGGAGGCCGGAGCGGATCTCAGGACCCTTGGTGTCGAGGATGGTGGCGATGGGGCGGCCCAGCTCGGATTCGACGTGACGGATCTGGCTCAAATTCAACTCGTGCCCCTCGTAGCTGCCGTGGCTGAAGTTGAATCGGGCCACATCCATGCCCGACTCGGCCATCTGACGCATGATATCCAGATCGGCGCAGGCGGGACCCAGCGTACAGACGATCTTAACTTTCCTCATGGCTCCTCTTCCCTCCCTTGGCGGAACGTCCACTGACGACAAGCCCGTGGGCCGTGAGAATTTCGGCCCGGCCCCGGACCTTCATGGCCGACGTCAACTCCGTGAACTGCGAGATCCAGACCTCGCCCTCGTCAAGTTTCTCCGAATGGGCGAAACGGGTCTCATGGCCCCTCGTGAGTCCGATGACGGTGACACCATCTTCAAGAGCTCTGACGACGACGAAATCGCCCGATATGGAATCCATCCTTTCCGATCCCTCTTTCATGTCATTCCCTCTCCTTCGTTCAAAAGAAGGCCTATAGGACCTCGACAGCGCCCTGGCAGAGAAGATCGAACCGTTCCTGCAGAGGAGCCTCGACGTTGACACGGACGTCACGGAGCCCCACGAGGGCCGTGCCGCCGGGAGCGACGATTTCGAGCAACACGGGAGACCGTCCCGGAAAACCCTTGAGCTCGCGGAAAAATTCCTTGATGTGGCGGTCCTCGACCTGGGCCGGGGCGAATCGGATCCGCAGCCAGGGCGGCGTCTCCGCCTCGGCGACCTCGAGGGGCAGAACGGCATCGGCGATGAGGCTAAGCGAGCCGCGATCCTGAAGGCGCCCCTTGGCGATGACGACATCGCCGAGGGCGACGAGCCCCTTGACCTGGGGCCAGGAACGGGGGAAGGAGACGACTTCGATCTTGCCCTCCGTATCCTCGATTTCGAGGACTCCCATGGCATCCCCTCTTTTAGTATATCTTTCCTTGACCGAAGAGACTAATCCTCCGACAACGACGGGAACATCCTCGGACTGCCAGAGAGGCAGTTCCGCGATGGGACAGTTGACGAGGCGGTTCAATCTCGCCGCGTAACGGTCGAGAGGGTGACCGGAGATGTAGAGACCTACGGCCTCGAACTCCATCTCGAGCTTCTCCTGGGGGGGAAAGTCGTCGAGAGACGGAAAGGGGGGCTCCTCGCCAGCCTCGGGGACCACGGAGGAAAAGAGGGACCCCTGATTCTGGTCGGCCAACCGCCGCTGAGCCATTTCGATGAACCCCGGAAGGACCTCAATCATCTGACGGCGATTGCCGGGAAGAGCCGAAAAGGCGCCGGCCTTGATGAGGTTTTCGACGACGGCCCGATTGACGGTCCTCAGGTCGACTTTGGAGAGAAAATCCCAGAGGGAGCGGAAAGGCCCCCGTTCCTCCCGGCCCTTCAGAATGGCCTCGACAGCCCCTCCTCCCACTTTGGAGACGGCCGAGAGGCCGAAACGGATCACCTCGCCCACGACGGTGAAGTCGGCCTTCGATTCGTTGACGTCGGGAGGAAGGACTTCGATGCCCGTGTTGCGAACCTCTTTGACGTAACGGGCCAGGACATCCATCTTGGAGCCGATCTGGTTGGAGAGGAAGGCCGCCAGGAATTCGACGGGGAAACGGGCCTTGAGATAGGCCGTCTGGTAGCTGATGAGAGCGTAGGCGGCGCTGTGAGACTTGTTGAAGCCGTAGCCGGCAAAGACCTGGACGATATCGAAGATCTCCTCGGCCTTGGCCTTGGCCACGCCGCGGGACTCGCAGCCGCCGACGAATTTCTCCCTCTGCTGGGCCATGACGTCGATCTTTTTCTTGCCCATGGCCCGCCGAAGCAGATCGGCCTCGCCCAGGCTGTAGCCGGCCAGCTTGGCGGCGATCTGCATGATCTGTTCCTGATAGAGAACGACGCCGTAAGTCTCACCCAGGACGTCGGAGAGGTCGGGATGAAGATACTGGACGGGAGCCCGACCGTGTTTGCGCTCGATGTACTGATCGACCATGCCGCTCCCCAGAGGACCGGGGCGGTAGAGAGCCAACACGGCGACGAGGTCGGCGAAGCTGTCGGGCCGAAGGCGTTTGAGAAGCTGACGCATCCCCGCCGATTCGAGCTGGAAGACGCCCATCGTATCGCCTTTCTGGAGGAGCTCGAAGGTTTTTCCGTCGTCGAGAGGCACGTCGAGGAGATCGATCTTTCCCTTGCCGTTGCCCTCGATGTTGCGCAGACAGCCCTCGATGAGAGAGAGATTCTTCAATCCGAGGAAGTCCATTTTGACGAGGCCCAGCTTCTCGACGGGCTCCATCGAATACTGGGTGACGATCGTCTCGTCGCCCAGCCGCTTGATGGGAAGGATCTCCTCCAGAGGACCCGGGGCGATGACGACTCCGGCGGCGTGCTGAGAACAGTGGCGGACGATCCCTTCGGCGCGGGAGGCGATGTCGAGGAGCCTGGCGACGGCGGGATCGTCCCCTTTGAGTTTTCTCAGATCCTCGGACTGTTCCAGCGCTTCGCCGACGGACTTGACCCCCTCCGTGACGAGTTTGGCCACCCGGTCCACGTCGCCGTACGGCATGGCCAGGGCCCGCCCCACGTCGCGGATGGCGGCCTTGGTCTTCATCCGGTCGAAGGTGATGATCTGAGAGACCTTCTCCTTGCCGTACTTTTCGACGACGTAGCGGATAACCTCGTCGCGCCCCTTGTCGGAAATATCCGTGTCCACGTCGGGCATGGAGATCCTCTCGGGGTTGAGAAAACGCTCGAAGAGAAGATGATGAGGAAGCGGATCGATCTCGGTGATCCTCATGGCGTAGGCGACGAGGGACCCCGCCGCCGAACCTCGACCGGGGCCGACGGGAATATCGCGGTTTTTCGCGGCGTTGATGAAGTCGGCGACGATGAGGAAGTAGCCGGCGAAACCCATCTGTTTGATGACGGAAAGCTCGTACTCGAGGCGGGAGGCATATTCCTCCGTGACCTCCCGATCGCGGAAGCGGGACCGGAGACCTTCCCATGCCTGGCGGTCGAGGTGGGACTCGAGCGTCTCCCCCTGGGGAATTTCGAAGTCGGGAAAGAGATACTGACCGAAAGTCAGTTCGACACGACACCGCTGGCCGATCTCGACGGTGTTCGTCAGCGCCTCGGGGAGTTCGGTCCCGAAAAGACGCCACATCTCCTCGGGCGAGCGGAGGTAGAAGTCGTCGCTTCCGAATCGGAAGCGATTCTGCTCGTCGACGGTGGCGTTGGTCTGAATGCAGAGGAGGACATCGTGCCAGGAGGCGTCCTCTTTCCTCAGGTAGTGGGCATCGTTGGTGGCGATGAGGGGGATACCGGTCTTGCGCGAGATCTCCACAAGCCCCCTGTTGGCCAGGGCCTGTTCGGCGATGGCGTTGTGCATCACCTCGAGGTAGAAATTCCCCTGGCCGACGAGGTCCCGGTAAAGGAGAGCCCGCTCCGTGGCCCCCTCCATGTCGCCTTCCAGAATGAGCGAGGGAATCTCACCGGCCAGGCAGGCCGACCCGACGATGAGTCCCTTCGAATGGCTCGCCAACAGATCGTGATCGATGCGGGGCTTGTAGTAAAACCCATCCGTGTTGGCCACGGAGACGAGTTTGATCAGGTTCTGGTACCCCTCCTGATCGGCGGCCCACAGGCAGAGGTGGTAGTTCCGCCCCCTTTTGTCGCGGCTTCTGTGTCCCTCGGGATCGACGTAGATCTCACAGCCGATGACGGGATTGACGCCTACCTTCCGGCAGGCCTCGTAATGCTCGACGGCGCCGAACATGGCGCCGTGGTCGGTGACGGCCACGGCGGGCATCTCCCAGGCCGCGGCCTGAGCGGCCAGGTCGGCACAGTGGATGGCTCCGTCGAGGAGGCTGTATTCGCTGTGGACATGCAGATGAACGAAGGGATGGTTCATTCCTGAAGCTCCTCCTCATCAAGGCTCTCTTGGGCGACGAGCGGCTTTTCCTCCGATTCGGCCGCCGCCTCGGCCCTCAGGACGAGAAGGTCGCCGCTCGTCCAACGAAGAACGCGCTCGACCTGGGATTCCAAAGCGGATTCCGACCTCCGCGGCGACGGAGCCCCCTCCGCCTGGGGAGACTCGGCGGCCCGTTCCCCCTCGTCGGATCGTCTCCGTCGATCCTGGGGGATGAGGAAAGGACGCGCCTCGTCGCCCTCGTCGGCCTCCTGGACGACGAGGGGGCGAATCTCGTCGCCGACTTTGAGACAGCCCTCGCCGAAGCCCGCCTCCTTCGCGGCGAGGGCCAGTTGACAGAGGCCGCGAGGCGCGGTGAGGACGGAAAAGGGAAAGGGTTCCTCTCTGGGGACGGAGATCTCCAGGATCCCCTCGCGAAGATCGACGCGACAGTGAAGCAGAGAGGCGGCCAGAACGGGATCGCGGCGGCCCAGTCTTTCCCTGAGAGCCTCGAACGTGCCGGGTGCTCCCGTCTCGGCCGTCGTCCTTTCCGAAGAGGGCTCGGAGGGACCGATCTCCGGCAACGAAGGGGAGAGCGCCCGCTCGGCCCCGCTCCGATCCGGGTCGGATCGGAGCCCCTCCCGCTCCGGACCGAAATTCGCCGGAAAAGGGGGCGGAAAGGGCCCGGACGCCGAGGCCGACGAGCGAGGGACATCGGGAGGGGCCATAGCCCCTTTCCTCCCGGATCCGGGCATTTCGCCGCTTCCCTTTTCCTCCGACGACCGGGGCAGGCCGACCGAGGTCCTGCCGCTCTCGGCGAGGGAAACGGAAAGCAGGCCGGCGAGGACGTCGCCGCGAAGCCCCAGCCGCGCCCTCCCCATGAGCTCCTGACAGAGTCTCATGGCCCTCCAGAGCCGCTCCGCCGACCATCGCGACGCCTCTTCGAGAAGATATTCCCTCTCGGGAGGGGCCAGATCGAGCTCGGCCAGGACCTCGCCTCCCCAGTTCCGACAGACCCAGAGATCGCGGAAGAGAAGGAAGGCCCCGTCGAGGAGGCGCTCCGGTGAGACGCCGGAGGCAATCATCTCCCGGAGTTCTCTGTCGGCCTCGCCGGGCCTTTCGGGGAGAAGGGAGACCCAACGCTCGAGATCGACGCGCGTGCCGCCGCCGGAAAGGGCCCGCAGGGCCGCCAAAGACAGGCGCCCTTCTCCGAAAGAAAGGGCCTGTTCCAGAAGGGAGAGGGCATCGCGGAGGGCACCGTCGGCCTGACGGGCGATCTCCCAGAGGGCCTCCTCCTCATAAGGGGTCTCCTCCTCGTCGCAGACGCGGCGAAGTCGCTCCAGAATGCCCGCCACGGCGATGCGCCGGAAGGGAATGTGCTGACAGCGGGAACGGATCGTCACCGGGACTTTCTGCGGCTCCGTGGTGGCCAAGATGAAAAGGACCTGTTCCGGAGGTTCTTCAAGGGTCTTGAGAAGGGCGTTGAAAGCGGCCATGGAGAGCATGTGGACCTCGTCGATGATATAGACCTTGACGGGCGAGGCAAAGGGAGCCAGAGCCACCTTGGCCTTAAGCTCCCGCACCTCCTCGACGCCGTTGTTGGAGGCGCCGTCGATTTCCATCACGTCGAGGCTCTCTCCGTCGGTGATGGAAAGACAGCTCCGGCAATGCCCGCAGGGCTCCGCCCCGCCCTTCCTCTCGGAACAGTTGACGGCCTTGGCCAGAAGCCGGGCGAGAGTCGTCTTGCCGCTCCCTCTCGGTCCCGAGAAGAGGTAGGCCTGTCCCGTCCTGCCCGAAAGGAGCCCTCGGACGAGGACGGCGACGGCCGGTTCCTGGCCGACGACGTCGGCGAAAAACTGGGGACGATAACGTCGATAAAGGGATAGGTACATCAAAATCCTCCTTCGGTGGCGATGGACGAAGGGGCGACTTTTTCTTGACGAAGAGGGTCACAGAAGATAGTCGGCGATGGGATGAAGGCTTTTGGCCCGAGCGAGCCCTTCGATGAGACGGCGGCGAAAGGCCTCTGGATCGACGGCGAGAGGGAGGGGAATCCGATTGTTGCCCAGCATCAGGAAGGGATCTCCCTGACTCGTCCTTCCCGTCCGAATCTCATAGGGAACCGTCTCCAGCTGAAGCCACCGGCGCAGGGACCGGGCCAGAGATTCCAGCTTTGTCCTGTCGCCGGTCGTGCGGCAGATCTCCTCTCCGTCGAGGCAGAGGAGGAGGGACTCCCCCTCCTCGACGAGAGTCGGGCGGAGCAGATTGAGGGCCTCCTTGCGGTGGAGGGGCCAGCCACGGCTTCGGATGGTCGACACGAGATAGGCGATGCGGTCGCGATAGTCGGGGTGACTCTGATAGATGCCGGGATCGACCCAGGGACGACGGAGCTGTTCCTCCTGAAGCCTTTCCAGAAGGGTGACCATGCCCGCAGGAGGATACCCCGCCTCGACGACGAGATCAAGTCCCCGCCGGTCGGCCTCCTCTTCCAGATCGCGGCTGTAGGCGTTCATGACGGCGACCTGGACGAGGTTGGCCGCCAGGAACGCTCCCATCGTCCCCCCCGTGGCAAGCGTCACGGCCAGGCCCAGGACGGAAAGACGCTCGTTGCGGGCCACCTGGACGAGAACGTGTCTTCTTTCGGCATGGGCCATCTCGTGAGCCAGAAGACCGGCCAGCTCGGCATCGCTTTTGACGAAGGAGAGCATCCCCTCGGTGACGAAGAGGATCCCTCCCGAGAGGGAAAAAGCGTTGAGGTCATCGGCCTCGACGAGACGGACTTCGAAGGGAAGGGCTCTCTCGGCATGAGGGACGAGCCTGGACAGGATCATGTCCAGGCGGGCCGTCCTGAGGGGATCGTCGAGGCGGGGCCAACGCTCCTCGACCTGAAGGGCCGTCTTCCTGCCAAGGGCCAGCTCCCGCTCGGTGATCTCCTCAGCAAAGGCGGGGGTGGCAACCGCCACCCCCGCCGCAAGAAAAGCCAGAGCCAGAAGGGCCACACACAACCCTTTCGGCACCGCATCTCTCATCGTCGCATCCCGTCCCCTTTCATGGGGCCCAAGGATCCCGCCTTGGCGTAGCCGATAAAGGCCGCCTTTCCCTTCTGAAGCTGGAGGAGCTGGCTCCGCAGCTCTTTGATCTGTCCTTCGAGGAGCTTCTGTACCTTCTCCTCGCGCTCCAGGAGGCGGGCAACGGCATCTCGGATGGTCCTGATGGACGTCACGAGACCATTATACCCCGCTTCGCCCAAGACGTCGGAGAGGTTTTCCCAAAAGGACATCTCTCCCGGACTTCCCTTGCAGCCCATGGCCCGGCACTGACGATCCCACTCCTCGCGGAGAAGCTGCTGGCGGGAAATGACGCTCTGTTTCTCCTGAAGGCAGAGGAGAAGGGCCTCCATGTCCCCCTCTACGACGGTCTTCTCCTCCTGCAGGAGCAGATGGTCGAGCTCCTCGTAGAGGGCCGCCTCCTGCCGGACCAGCTCGTCGAGTCGCCTCTCGAGGTCATCCGGCAAAGTTCAACCCTCCCGCCTGCATCTGAGGTTGGGCCTCAGATGCCCGCTGTTGGGCCTGAAGAGCGGCGATGGCCTCCTGCCAAGTGGAACGAAGCTCTTCGAGCATCTGACGGACGACGACGATCTTGTCGCGATCCCTGGCGACGTTGGCCTCGACGAGCTGGCCGTGCATGAATTCGTAAAGGGCCATGAGAGACACCCCCACCTCGCCGGCGACCTCGGGACGGAGGGTCACCATCAGCTCTCTGATCACGGCCTGACCGCGTTTGAGTTCGTCGTTGACTCTCTCGGCATCGTTCTCTTCCATGGCCCGCTCGGCCGAGAAACAGGCTCGAATGCCTATATCGTAGGTCAGCAGGAGAAGCTGCTCGCGAGAGGCCGTCTGCACCTGATTGATACGATAGGTCTCCTGCGCCCGAGACCGGCGGTTGTCCTGAGCCGACAGTCGTTCTTCCATATTGGAGCGCACCTCCCCTCGCTATCCTTTTCGGTTCTTTCGGGTCAAAACCTTACGGGTCGGCGATCGTCATCAGAAGACGATCGATGAGTTCCTCCAGCAGGGCGGCGGCATCCTCATAGTCGGCCCCATCGCCGCCGAAGGGATCTTCGATCTCCAGGAGGGGAGAGGGACCGCCTCCGGCCTCCGACTCTCTCTCCTGCCCCGAGAGTGTCCGTCCGGCCGCCTCGGACAAAAGGAAGATTCTCTCCCGGAACTCGGGATAGAGACGGCGCAGGGCGTCGCGCTGCGCGAGGGTCATCGTCAGGACGAGACGGGCCATCTCCACGTCGTAGGCGGACAGGGGGCGGGAGCGGTGCCCCTCCAGACTCAGTCCCCTGCGGGCCACGACGGAGCGGGCCAGAGGCGTGGCCTCGTCGCCGGCGAAAGCGGCGACGCCAGCCGAGGCGACCTCCCATCGCCCGTCCATTCCCCGCCTTCTCAGCATCGCGTCGGCAAGGGCGGCAGCCATGGGGCTGCGGCAGGTGTTGCCGCCACAGACGAAGAGAAGCCTCTCCATCTTCTTCAGCGACCGTCCGAGGCGATCATGATCCGTTCAAGAAGATCGGTCCTGTTGACGACGCCGACGAGAACGCCGTCGCGAATGACGGGGGCCCTCTTGAGGTTGTTCCGAATGAGCGTCATGGCGACGAAAAAGTCGCTGTCATCTTCGCTGAAAGAGACGACGTCGCGATGCATGAGGCGGCTCACGGGCTCGTTACGGATCTTCTTGAGGCGGGACTGGAACTGGCCGAAATCGGGAATGAAGGAGGGGTCCTGAATGTACTCGAAATAGCCGGGAAGGGCGGCCTTGACGATGTCCTTCTCGCTGATGAAGCCGACGACTTTCCCCTCCTCGTCGAGGACGGGAACGCCGGTCAGACGATGACGGGCGAGGACCTCGATGGCCGTCGCCAGCGTCGCCTGCTCCGACAGGGCCGTGAGGTCACGATCCATGACATCTCCTACGCGCACGACGACACCTCCTATTCGAGCCTTTCCACGTGGACCTTTTCGAGAAGATCTTCGACGGCCTTGCGGCTCCTGCAGCCCTTCTCGACGTGCAGCGCATTCTCCCAGGCACAGGCAAGGGCGAAACGGATCGAGGCCTCGACGGTCATCCTCTCCAGATGGCCCACCGTCAATCCGGCCATGAGGGCATCGTCGGAACCGAAAAGGGAAACGATCCCCTTCCTCCCGAACTCTCCGAGGAAAATGCCCTCGGGGGTGAAGAAGACATCTCCACAGGTACGGTAATTGGCGACGGCCCACAGGACGCCCCGTTCGTGGAGTCCCGAGACGACTTCGATGAGGTTGTCGAGAGAGTTGAGGCGGACGCCGGCGACGCGGGACATGAAGCGATGGTCGACCTTGGCGAAGGAGGGAATTCCCTCGAGACCGGCCATGAGAGGCGCCCCCGCCGCGTCGATGAAGGTGACGACGCCCGCCTCCCTGGCGAGGACGATGAGCTCCCTGTAGATATCCTGAGGAACGCCGGGAGGGAGAGAGCCGCCGAAAAGGACGCAATCGGCCCGTTTCAGGAGCCTCTTGTAATTGATGAGGAAACGGCCCAGGGCCTCTTCGGTGATGTAGGGCCCCGCCTCGGCGACGCCCGTCTCGACGTGGCTCACCTCGTCGACGACGTAGACGTTCGTCCGCGTCTCCCCCCGGGTATGGACGAAGTTGGTCGTCAGCCCAAGGCGTTTGAGGGAGTCTCGGACGTACTCGCCGTTGAAACCCGCCAGGAATCCCATGGCCGCCGAATCGTAGCCGAGCTGTTTCAGGACGAGAGAGACGTTGACGCCCTTGCCTCCGGGGCTCCTGTCGATCTTCGTCGCCCGGAACCAGCCGCCGGGCGCGAAATCGGGGACGACATACTCCTCGTCGATGGCCGGGTTGAGCGTTACGGTGACGATCAAGGCAAAGCCTCCTTACGTTTTTGAGGAGAATCTTCAGGCGATCAGCGTTCGAGGGAGCGGTCGTATAAAAGACCGAGGTCGCCGGGAACGGTCACATGCCGTCGGGCGATCACCTCGCCGCGATGGAGCAGAAGGGCCGCAGGGAGGCTTTCGACGCCGAGCTTTTCCGACATACGGCGGAAGCGATAACCGTCGACGACGACGACGGCGCGCCCCCTCTCGGCGGCCCAGGCCTCCGTCGCCGAGGAAAGACGCATCTGCTCTTCGTCGATGGAGGAAAAGAAAAGGGCCACCACCTCGTCGGGCTTGAGGAGCAGGCCGTCGAGATACTGTTCCTCGGAAACGGCCGAATAGGCCGACATAGCGGCAACGGCTCCGTCGGCGGCGGCCGTGACGACCTGGCGGAGGGGCTTTTCCCTCACGTCGCCGGCGGCGAAGACGCCCTCCTCGGAGGTCTCCATCTTTTCGTCGGTGACGATCCATCCTCCTCGACTCCGCCGGAGCTGTCCCTCGGCGAGGAAACTCACGTTGGGCTCGGTGCCGACGAAGACGAAGACGCCTTCGACGGGAAGATCGGAGATCTCGCCCGTCCTGACGTTTTTCAGGGTGAGACTCTCGACCATCTCCGTGCCGTTGACCCTCTCGACGACGCTGTCGTAGACGGGAACGATCTTCTCCGAGGCCAGGGCCCGATCGACGGGAATCCTGTCGGCACGGAAGGCATCGCGACGGTGAACGATATAGACCTTGGAGGCGAAGCGGGTCAGATAGAGGGCCTCTTCGACGGCCGTATTGCCTCCCCCGACGACGGCGACCTCGACATCCTGAAAGAAGGCGGCGTCGCAGACGGCGCAATAGCTCACGCCGCGGCCGATCAGCTCGGCCTCGCCGGGACAGCCCAGACGGCGGAAAGAGGCGCCGGAGGCGATGATGACGGCTCCTGCCTCGATGGGTCCTTTCTCCGTGACGACGATCTTTCTGCCCTCACGGACCTCGAGGCCCTCGACGGCCACATCGCGGAACTCGGGAGCGAACGTGGCGGCATGCTCCTTGAAGGCCCGTCCCAGGTCGGCTCCCGTCGAGTGGGGAACACCGGGCCAGTTCTCGATCTCGTCGGTGATGTTGATCTGGCCTCCGGCCAATCCCTTCTCGAGGATCAGAACGTCGAGACCCGCTCGCCTTCCGTAAATGGCGGCCGTCAGGCCGGCGGGACCGGCTCCGATGACGACCAGTTCCCTCTTTTCCATGTCTTTATACCTCCTTCACGATACAGGCTTTCCGTTCCATCGTCCCATTTTAGCGCCTCAGGAGAGACGCTTCCAGGCGAGGACGCGGGGCCTTCCTGCAAGATCGTCGATCTGGGCGACGTTTTCGAGCGAGGGGGAAGCCATTTCCAGAAGGGCTTTTCTCTGCGCCTCTCCTCCATGCTCGACGACGAGGAAACCGCCGGGGCGAAGGGCCCTTGCGGCCCAGGGAAGAAGTCCCCTATAGGGATCGAGACCGCCACTCCCCCCGTCGAGGGCCCTCGACGGTTCGTAAAGTCTCACATCGTCCATGAGATCCTTCAAGTCCTCCGTCGGGATGTAGGGCGGGTTGGAGACGACCAGCCCCAGGCTCCCCTCCTTCAGGGAAAGCGCGTCCAAACGGGCCTCGTGAAGGAGAACGCAACGAGAGAGCAAGCCGTACTCCTTCAAATTGGCCCAGGCCCAACGAAGGGCGGAGGGCTCCGCCTCGACGGCGAAGCCCTCCGCTTCGGGGCGAGAGTGAAGCAGGGACAGGGCGATGACGCCGCTTCCCGTCCCCCAGTCGAGGAAAGGGCCTTCGCTCCAGAGGGAGAGAGAGGTCTCGACGAGGATCTCCGTTTCGGGCCGGGGAACGAGACAGCCGGGGCCGACGCGAAGATCGAGATCGCCGAAGGAGGCCCGTCCCAGAATGTAGGCCATGGGCTCTCTCCCGAGACGGCGAAGGAGACCTTCCCGAGCCCTGTCGAGATCGGAGGGAGGGAAGGTCTCGTCGAGGTGGGCCAGCAGAAAACCCCGATCGCGACGGAGGATCTCGCACAGGAGAAGGTCGGCCTCGTGAAGGGGGCGATCGATGCCGGCCGAGGCGAGCTCCAGGACAAAAGACCTGCGTAAGGAGCCGATATCCACGGCTACCCCTCCAGGTTCTTCAGTCTCTCGGCCTCGTCGGCCGTGACGAGCGCATCGATGAGTTCGAAAAGATCCCCGTCGAGGATGGCGTCGAGCTTGTGGAGCGTCACGTTGATCCTGTGATCGGTGACGCGATTCTGGGAGAAGTTGTAGGTCCTGATCCTCTCCGAGCGATCGCCCGTCCCGACCTGCCCCTTGCGCTCGGCGGCCATCTCGGCGTTCTTCCTCTGGAGCTCCCTGTCGTAGAGCCTGGTCCTCAGGAGGTTGAGGGCCTTGACCCGGTTTTTGAGCTGGGAACGCTCGTCCTGGCAGGTGACGACGACGCCCGTCGGCAGATGGGTGATGCGGACGGCCGAATCGGTCATGTTGACGTACTGTCCGCCGGCCCCGCTGGCCCTGTAGGTATCGATCTTGAGATCTTCCGTGCGGACCTCGACGTCGACCTCCTCCGCCTCGGGGAGAACGGCGACGGTCGCCGTCGACGTGTGGATGCGACCTCCCGACTCGGTGACGGGAACGCGCTGGACCCGGTGGACGCCGCTTTCGAACTTGAGAAGGCTGTAGGCTCCGTGACCGTCGAGGCGCGCGGCGATCTCCTTGAGACCGCCGATGCCGGTCTCGCTCGTGCTGAGGACCTCCACCTTCCACCCCTTGCGCTCGGCGAAGCGGGAGTACATGCGGAAGAGATCGTGGGCGAAGAGGGCCGCCTCCTCCCCGCCCGCTCCGCCGCGGATCTCGATGATGACGCTCTTTTCGTCGTTGGGATCCCGAGGCAGCAGAAGAAGGCTGAGACGGCGCTCCATGGCCTCCATAAGAGGCTGAAGGCGATGGATCTCCTCCCGGGCCAACCCGGTCATATCGGCGTCGCCGCCGTTGAGGAGCTCCCGGGCCTGGCCCAGTTCCTCCGAGGCCTGACGGTACTCGCGGTAAACCGCCACGAGGTCGGTCAGGTCCGAATGGCGCTTGGCCAGCTTCTGGAGCTCGGCGGGATTGCCGGCCACCTGAGGCAGGCCCATGCGATCCTCGAGTTCCATGTAGTTTTTCTCGATCTCTTCCAGTTTTTTCATCAGGTCCAAGGATTCATCACCTCGAGCGGAGTCAGGAACGGTTCCCGTCGCCCAGAGCCTCTCTGAGGGCGGCGAGGGCGACTTCGATCTGATCCTCGTCGGGCTCGCGAGTCGTCAGATACTGGAGGTAAAGGGCCGGAGCCATGATCGCCCGTCCAAGCCCCTCGCTCCGAGAGGCCCATCGGATGATCTCGTAGGAAATGCCCACGACGAGGGGGAGGAAGATGACCCGGGAGAGGCCCTTCCACCACCAGGGGCCGCCTCCGACGAGGGCGAAGACGACGATGCTGACGGCGACGACGACGAGGATGAACGAGGTGCCGCAGCGGCCGTGAATGCGGCTGTAACGGCCGACGACATGGGGTTTGAGCGTCGCGTCGGCCTCCCAGGCGTTGATCGTCTTGTGCTCCGCTCCGTGATAGGCGAAAACCCGCCGCATGTCCTTCCAGAGGCCGATGAGGGCCACGTAGCCGATGAAAACGACGGCCCGGACAAGGCCTTCCAGGAGGTGACGGGCCCAGACGGAAAGGCGGAGCCCCTCCTGAATCCACGTCGAAACCCAAAGGGGCAGAAGGAGAAAGAGACAGACCACTCCGGCGATGGCGACGGCGAGGGAAAGGGCCAGCTCCCAGGGGGAGAGTTTCTCCTCCTCGTCCTCCCCCAGAGAGACCTGGGCCGAAAGGGTCAGGGCCCGAGTGCCGACGACGAGCATCTCGGCCATCGTCGCCATCCCCCGCAGAAGGGGAAAACGCCAGAGTCCCTGAGAGGACCAGGGACGATTGCCCCAGGCCTTGGTCCAGATCTCCCCTTCGGGACGACGGACAGCCAGCCCCCACTGGGAAGGCCCTCTCATGAGAACGCCCTCGATGACGGCCTGACCGCCCACGGGAATTTTCTCGGCCGAGAGAAGAAGATGGATCGCCACGAGAAGCCTGCCGAGGAGGGTCATGCCAGGAGCTCCTCGACGGAGGCGTAGGGGCGGCCGCAGGGTCGCGCCTCGCCGCAGGTCCCCCGGACGACGCAGGAGGGACCGGAAAGAGAAAAAAGAGAGGGCGCGACGGCGAGGACGAGGCGGAGCATCTCCCGGGCGAGGTCCCGGATCTCCCACTGGGCGCGACGGCAGAGACGAAGGGAGAAGAAGTGATGGAGCTCCCGGGCGTTCATGGTGACGACAAGGCGCGTCTCCCAGCCGTGAGGGAGGAGATAGCGGGCGTCCTCCTTGGGAAGCCCCAGGGCGACGAGCTTCGCGTAGGCCTCGTGAGCTGCGGCCGCCGCCTCCAGAAAGACCCGGGAGGCCTCGGCGTCGCCGGCGACGGAGGGGGGGAGCACGACGCGGACCGAACCCATCTCCACGTAACGCTGACTCTGCTGGGAATAGCTGGCCAGGCGGTGACGGACGAGCTGATGGGAACAGACGCGACTGATGCCGTCGACGGCGAAGGTGAAGGAAGCGTGTTCAAAAGGGGAAAAATGGCCGCTCCGATTCAGATGGGCCAGGAAAGCCGACGCCTTCGTCTCGTCAAGTCCCTCCATGAGGGAAAGAGCCGTCGCGTCGCTGTAGCAGAGTCGTGCGGCCGCGGCGACGACGCGCGCGGCGTCCGGCGTGTGAGCCAGAAGTCGAACCGACATGAGAACCTCCTAGCGATTCCGAGAGCGAACAAAAAAGGGGAGCCACGCTCCCCCTCTAGGCCTCGTCTGTCTGCTTCTGTCCGTAGTCGATGCCTTCGTACTTCTTGCGGAACTTCTCGAGCCGTCCCGCCTCGGAGACGACGCGTCCCTTCTTCCCCGTATAATAGGGATGACAGACATTGCAGACGGCCACTTTCACTTCCGACACGGTCGAGCGCGTCTCGAACGTGTTTCCGCAGACGCAAGTGACCTTACACGTATCATAGTGGGGATGGATGCCCTTTTTCAAAGTAAACCTCACCTCCCGGTGACATTCGGGTCAACACAGTAGCTGATTCTAACACGACGGAGAAGACCCCGCAACGCGGAAACTAAATATTCATGGTTCCCACGCCGCACCGCTCGTGATGGGCGGCGGCGTGGTAGGCGGCATCGCCCATCACGGCGACGGAGATCCAATGATCGTTGCGCACGATGGCCAGCTTGGCTCCCACGCTGACCTCCAGAAGCGACGGCGGCATGAAGGCGTTCATGGCCTCGAGGGCGGCATGCATGAGGGCATGCATCTCGTCGGGTTTCTTCTCGACGATGGCGGCGTTGAGGGCGGCTCCCACGACGGACCGCGTCACCTTCTGCGGAAGATCTCCGGCAAGGCCTCCGATTTCCGTCGCGACGGCCCTCCATCCGATGCGCTGTACCTGCTCCTTGACGAGGCGTTCATCCTCCGTCGAGAGCGTTGCCGCCAGGAGCAGGGCCACGCGGCCGATCTGGCTTTCGTCGAGGACCTTGAGGTCGACGCGAAGGGAGAAGACACTCTCCTCTCCGGGAGGGAAAAGAGGCCCCTCGTCGGAGATCCGCTCCCCGGACACCCTGTCCGAAACCTGGCTATGAAGCGGCTGCGCCTCCTCGGACGGGCGCGATTTCTCCTCCGGGTCAGCCGCGAAAATGTGCCTCCAAATCATTGAAAGCCCCTCCTTAAACCGTCACCGTCACCGTCCGCTGCCCGACGAGCGTGGGGCAAGCCTGAGAAGAGAGAACCCTCTCGATTCGTCAGCCATTGTGATGGAAGTTTCCCTTCTTGGCAAGCCTTCTCCCGCTTCCTTTCGAAAACCACAGGTGGTTCCTCAAAAAATGTAGGCTTTTTCGCTGGATGTCGAATTCCCCCAGCATAATTAGGTTATTATTATATAAAAATAAAAACCCTATAAATACCTGTCAAGGGACACTAAAAATGTCATCTAAAAAGAGGGTCTGAGGGACAATGAAAGTGTCGCTTTCGAGGGGCTGAAATCGCCCCCGTCAACAGCCCGCCTTGGCTTTCCTCCGCGGCGGAGGTCCTTCTAGGGAGGGGAACCCGTCCCTTGCTCGGAGCCGACCGCCGCGGCAGGAGGAGCGGGATTCTGTCGCCAGGGATGGTCTGCCGCCGGCTTCCTCTGCTTCTTCGTTTTGCATGGAGTGCCTGTCTTCGTCTCGATGACAGGCGGGGGAGTCGCAGGGGGCTCTTTGTCGACGGCTGCGAGATCGTAGAGCCCGTCATGGACAAGAGCCAGGAGTTTCCCGTCGAGCTTCTCGATGACCTTGACCGCCTGTCCTCTGGCAAGAAGCAGGGGGCGTCTGCGGGGGCCTATCAGGGCGTACTGTTTTCCGTCGAGGGAAATCGTCGAGTCTCCCGAGGCCTTCCGGTCGGTCTGGCGAGTCAGGAGGAGATCGAGAGCGGGGCCGTCCGGCGGAGGGAGAAAGGCAGATGCCCCCTCTGCGGGAGGACGAGCGAACCTCGGGTTATGGACCTCTCCCGGGTAGGCGGCGAGCAGGACGTTGGCCTCTTCGATCGTTTTCACTCCGGCCCGTCGGAAGGCGACGACGAGACGATCCTGAAGAGTTCCCCGGAGCCTTTCGATCCGCCCCTTCGCCTGGGGAGACCCTGCAGGGACATAGCGAGTTCCGAGAACCTCCAGAGCGCGGCCGAACTGGGTTACAGGCGCCGAGTCCTCCAGCTCCTCCTTGATCGTCAGTTTTTCCGACTTGGGAGAAAGGAAGATGGTGTGGCGGTCGGCGTAAAGCTCGCGAGGCACGCCGTGGCGATCAAGCATCTGACGGAGCACGCGGAAGTAGCCGAAGAGGCACTCATTCCTGGCCATCCACAGACCGAGGACCTCTCCTGTGGCATCGTCCACGCCGTGGAGAGTGCAACGCTCACCGATCTCGAACCAATCGAAAGGAGAGGCGTCCATCTGGACCAGATCGCCTCGTCGGGACCGTCGGACCCTGCGGGAACGCCGCTTCGGGGCCCGGTGGCGATGAACGAGGGACAGGTTCTCCGCGCGAAGGAAACGGGCGATGCTCTTGGCGCTCAGCACGAGATCATGCTCTTCGGCAAGGAGTTCGGCCATGTGCTGACAGCTCGTATCCCTGTAAAGACCCTTGGCCAGACTGACGACGAAATCCCGTGTCTCCTGAGAGATTCTGCGCCGGGACGGTTTGCCTCGTCCCTTGTGCAGGAGCCCCTGCGCTCCTTCTTCCCGGTAGCGTCGTTTGAGCCGAAAGACCTGACGGCGGCTCAGACCGAGCCGATCGGCCACCTCCTGAACCGTCAGGTTGCCCCAGCCTCTTCCACCAACCCCAAGCGCCTTGCTTCTTTTGTCTTCATGAGTAGGTCTCTCCTGGTCGTCATAAGTGACATTTTCCCTGTCCTCTTCACGAGTGACAATACCATTGTCCGGCGACAAAAACCCTATAAATACCTTGACACCGATCGGCATTTGTGATTTATTGTAGATATTGTATGGAAATAAGAATATTTTTAATAAATTCGACCTCTCTGGGAGGGGGTGAAAAATCAAAGGCACATCAATTTGCCACTCTTTCTCCACCGCGTTTTATGTCCGTGTCCCTCTACGAGGAGGTGCTTGCCTGGGAAAACTCTTCTTGACAGCCTTAGCGGACAAAGCTGCTCTTCAAGCTATAACATTTCGAAAGGAGCAAAAGAAATGAAGAAATTATTTCAAAAAATAATTCCAGCAATCTTGTCGCTTTTTTTCTTCTCATCTATGGTTTTCGGAGGATATCAGGATGTTACCGGGACATATGGGCCAGATGGTCCTTTTTATAGTCCTTGGTCCTACTCCCTCCCCCAAGCAGTTCTTGATTTCCACATTGCCCCAGAAGGCATTCAATATGATACTCCTGGATTTAAAGATGGAAAAAGAAATTTTACATCTCACAAAGAAATGATTGATTTTATAAATGGACTATCTCGCGAAAATATGACTTTAAAAACACTTGGCGAATATCCCGATGGATTCTCGATGCCAGTTATGATCTTCGCAGAAAATAAAGCTTCTTCTCCGGAAGAATTGCTTTCTTTAGGAAGACCTATTGTCTGGATTCAAGCTCAGATTCACGGCAACGAACCCGCTGCTGGCGAAGCTGCCCTTGTTCTGGCCGAACGACTAGCCGACGGAGATCTGACTCCACTCCTCAAAAAACTTTCCGTCGTCATGTTGCCTCGAATCAACGCAGATGGCTCCAAGCGGTTTGACCGCCTTACTTTTGCCCTGGGCAAGGATGAGAACTCCGCCGAAGATCGAAACACCAACATGCGCGATATGAACCGGGATCATCTACTCTATGAGGTGCCTGCAACGCGTGCCGTCCATGGACTTTTCAATGCCTACATGCCTCACGTCGCTATCGATCATCACGAGTATGGCCCCATCTACCGGTACAACGGCGCAGAATACTATAAATTCCACGATATTCTGACCATGTTCGGCGTTAACCTCAACATACCCGAAACAGTCAGAGCAATGTCAGAAGAGCTCTTCGAGGTCGAAATAGCCGAAAACCTTCAATCGAATGGATTATCCCATCATTGGTACTACACTGGCAGCGGCAACGCTATTACAGAAGGTGGATTTGACGCTCGCATCGGCCGAAACGCTTTCGGGCTCCTCCCCTCGATTAGCTTCCTCGTCGAAAGCCGCGGCATCGGGATAGGCAGAGAAGATTTCCTCCGCCGCGTCTATGCCCACGTCACAACGGCCGAAGCCATATTGGAGACAACCGCTGACAATGCTGATACAGTCCTTGAGGTTGTTGAAGCGGCTCGAAACGACGAAATCAATAATGGGGCCACAATAAGCTCCGATGACGTCCTAGTCGTTACCATGGAGACCGTCGCTGAACCTATATCTTTTGATCTGATCAACACTTCCGGCGACTTGGTCAACATCAATATCACGGGCCACCGCGCACGCACAGGTCACCCCGTCCTCGAGCGCATTCGCCCTCTGGCCTACCTTTTCTCCGGCGATGTTGGCGAAAAAATTGTCGAAAAACTAATTTACGCCGGTGCTAGCATAGAACGCTTCTCCGAAGACACAGAAGTCGAGGTGGAGTTTTTCATCAAGCGCAATACGGGCTATAAAATCTCTAAAGATGAATTTCTTTTCACCAAAGATGCTTACGTAGTCTTTATGGACCAGCCTCAAAACGGTCTGATATCCCAAATGACTGAACCTGAAGCCTCGTATAGCGTTACGGGCATTCTCACCGACGAATTATCTCCTGATCTTGTTCTGCCTGTTTATCGTTATTTAGCATCAAATAAACTACCGACCTACACATCCTCTGTGATCATGCCGGAAGTTAGCGGAGCTGTCATTAAATCAATACATATCGCCACAAATGACGAAAAAATGACCGCTCAAGAGCTTTTGCAAAAAAATAACACCAACATCAACGTCATGTTTTTGCAAAGCTATTTTATAAATTTACACGATGGCAAGGATTCCTTCTTTATGACCTTACCCTCTCAGATCAATGGCACGAACATCACAACTTGGTACCTCTATCAGTGGGCCAACCAGGAATGGGAGCAGGTTGATGCAGAAAGACTGTCTACCGCTGCCCTAGCCGACTTGAGTCTGCCTGTTTCGAAAGAATTCATCGATTCCACCGGAGAAGTCCGCCTCATTGGGGCCAGCGCGACTGCCACGACAGGAGACTCGGGAAGCTCTGGCTGCTCCGTTGGCTTTGCTCCTGCAATAATACTTCTCCTTATACCCGCTATTTTCATTAAAAGGTAATTGCATTTGCGCCACAAAATTCCGCTTACCCCTGATCGATCCTTGACCGCACAGACCGCCCTCAAGAGCAATGACCATGAAAAACAAAGAACGCCGCCCCTTGCTCACCCCTCGTTTTAACCTTATACTTTTTCCCAGAAGTAATGAAGAAATGGAGGAGGTGACGGAAAGGCGACAACATGGGCGGTATCTTTATTTCATTTCCCCTTTTTCAACCCCTCGGGGGATCGGTGAACAAGTCTGACTAGGAGGAGATTTCGCATGAAAAAGTTCACGCTTCTCTTCGCCGTCGCCCTTCTGGCCCTGTCGGCCTTTGCCGGCTCGGCCTCGGCCAAGACCTTCCTCTCCATCGCCACGGGCGGCACTGCCGGCACCTACTACCCCATCGGCGGGGGCATCGCCGACGTCGTCACCCGCAACGCCGAAGATCTTCAGGTCACGGCCGAGACGGGCAACGCCTCGGCGGCCAACCTGAACCTCATCGGCACCCACCAGATCGAGATCGCCCTCGTCCAGAACGACGTCGCCTTCTGGGCCTGGAAGGGAGAGAACATGTTCACCGCTCCCTTCGCCAACGTTCGGGCCATCGCCTCCCTTTACCCCGAGCACGTCCACCTCATCACCCTCAAGAAGACGGGCATCAAGAACTTCATGGACATCAAGGGCAAGCGCGTCTCCGTCGGCGCCCCCGGCTCGGGAGTCGAAGCCGACGTCCGCAGCATCTTCCAGGTCGCCGGCCTGAAGTACGAGGACATGTCCACGGACTTCCTCGACTTCAACAACACGACGTCCCGCTTCAAGGACGGCCAGCTCGACGCCGGATTCGTCGTCGCCGGCTATCCCGTGGCCTCCATCATGGACCTGGCCACGATGCACGACATCGACCTCGTCTCCTTCGACGAGGAGTTCCTCCAGAAGCTCGAGGCCCAGTTCCCCTTCTTCGCCTCTGACGTCATCCCCGCCGGCACCTACAAGGGCATCGACAGCGACGTCATCACTCCCGCCGTCATGGCCATGGTCGTCTGCGACGGAGACCTCCCTGAAGAGGTCATCTACACTTTCACCAAGACGCTCTGGGAGCACATCGACGAGCTCTACAAGGTCCACAACAAGGCCCAGCTCATCACCCTCGACACGGCTCTCGTGGGCATTTCCGTTCCCGTCCACCCCGGCGCCGCAAAGTATTACGCCGAGAAGGGCATGGCCGTACCCGAAGTGAAGTAAGGACCTCGCGCCCGCAGCTGTCGGATCAGGAAAGAGGGGGCCCCGAAAAGGGGCCCCCTCTTTCCTGATCGCCGCGCCGCCTCCGGAGAGAGGAGACGGCGGAAGAGACCTAGATACGACTGACGTTGACGGCCTGCTCGCCCTTCTGTCCCTGGGTGATGTCGAACTCCACCCGCTGTCCCTCGGCGAGGCTTTTGAAGCCATCCATGGTGATGGCGCTGAAATGGACGAAGACATCCTTGCCCTCATCGGTGGTGATAAAACCGTAACCCTTTGCATCGTTGAACCATTTGACCGTTCCCTGAAGACTCAAGACAGTTCCCCCTATACAGAAAATAAAGTCTGGCGAGGCGCCGTACAACGAGATTACACTAGTTTATGAAAATGATCTTGTCAAGTATAATCGGCAAAGACGGCCCACGCAGACGACAAAGAAGGCGACAACCCGAAGGATGTCGCCTTTCGCTCTAATGGGGAAGGGTTAGATCTTGACGACGTTGGAGGCCTGAGGGCCCTTCTGTCCCTGGGTGATCTCGAACTCCACCCGCTGACCCTCGGCGAGGGTCTTGAATCCATCCATAGCGATGGCGCTGAAGTGGATGAAAACGTCTTTGCCCTCGTCGGTGGTGACAAAGCCGTAGCCCTTCGTCTCGTTGAACCACTTAACTGTACCCTTTGTTGTCAAGGTATTGCCTCCTAACAGGTATTGATCGGCGGCGCCTGCCGACACGACTGATACTATCTCAATGAAAAACTTTTGTCAAGGACTAAAAAGGGGACTGTCGCCGGACAATGGTATTGTCACTCGTGAAGAGGACAGGGAAAATGTCACTTATGACGACCAGGAGAGACCTACTCATGAAGACAAAAGAAGCAAGGCGCTTGGGGTTGGTGGAAGAGGCTGTCGCGGGCAACCTGACGGTTCAGGAGGTGGCCGATCGGCTCGGTCTGAGCCGCCGTCAGGTCTTTCGGCTCAAACGACGCTACCGGGAAGAAGGAGCGCAGGGGCTCCTGCACAAGGGACGAGGCAAACCGTCCCGGCGCAGAATCTCTCAGGAGACACGGGATTTCGTCGTCAGTCTGGCCAAGGGTCTTTACAGGGATACGAGCTGTCAGCACATGGCCGAACTCCTTGCCGAAGAGCATGATCTCGTGCTGAGCGCCAAGAGCATCGCCCGTTTCCTTCGCGCGGAGAACCTGTCCCTCGTTCATCGCCACCGGGCCCCGAAGCGGCGTTCCCGCAGGGTCCGACGGTCCCGACGAGGCGATCTGGTCCAGATGGACGCCTCTCCTTTCGATTGGTTCGAGATCGGTGAGCGTTGCACTCTCCACGGCGTGATTGACGATGCCACAGGAGAGGTCCTCGGTCTGTGGATGGCCAGGAATGAGTGCCTCTTCGGCTACTTCCGCGTGCTCCGTCAGATGCTTGATCGCCACGGCGTGCCTCGCGAGCTTTACGCCGACCGCCACACCATCTTCCTTTCTCCCAAGTCGGAAAAACTGACGATCAAGGAGGAGCTGGAGGACTCGGCGCCTGTAACCCAGTTCGGCCGCGCTCTGGAGGCTCTCGGAACTCGCTATGTCCCTGCAGGGTCTCCCCAGGCGAAGGGGCGGATCGAAAGGCTCTGGGGAACTCTTCAGGATCGTCTCGTCGTCGCCTTCCGACGGGCCGGAGTGAAAACGATCGAAGAGGCCAACGTCCTGCTCGCCGCCTACCCGGGAGAGGTCCATAACCCGAGGTTCGCTCGTCCTCCCGCAGAGGGGGCATCTGCCTTTCTCCCTCCGCCGGACGGCCCCGCTCTCGATCTCCTCCTGACTCGCCAGACCGACCGGAAGGCCTCGGGAGACTCGACGATTTCCCTCGACGGAAAACAGTACGCCCTGATAGGCCCCCGCAGACGCCCCCTGCTTCTTGCCAGAGGACAGGCGGTCAAGGTCATCGAGAAGCTCGACGGGAAACTCCTGGCTCTTGTCCATGACGGGCTCTACGATCTCGCAGCCGTCGACAAAGAGCCCCCTGCGACTCCCCCGCCTGTCATCGAGACGAAGACAGGCACTCCATGCAAAACGAAGAAGCAGAGGAAGCCGGCGGCAGACCATCCCTGGCGACAGAATCCCGCTCCTCCTGCCGCGGCGGTCGGCACCGAGCAAGGGACGGGTTCCCCTCCCTAAAAGGACATCCGCCGCGGAGGAAAGCCAAGGCGGGCTGTTGACGGGGGCGATTTCAGCCCCTCGAAAGCGACACTTTCATTGTCCCTCAGACCCTCTTTTTAGATGACATTTTTAGTGTCCCTTGACAGGACTAAAAAGGGGACCTGTCGCCGGACAATGGTATTGTCACTCGTGAAGAGGACAGGGAAAATGTCACTTATGACGACCAGGAGAGACCTACTCATGAAGACAAAAGAAGCAAGGCGCTTGGGGTTGGTGGAAGAGGCTGTCGCGGGCAACCTGACGGTTCAGGAGGTGGCCGATCGGCTCGGTCTGAGCCGCCGTCAGGTCTTTCGGCTCAAACGACGCTACCGGGAAGAAGGAGCGCAGGGGCTCCTGCACAAGGGACGAGGCAAACCGTCCCGGCGCAGAATCTCTCAGGAGACACGGGATTTCGTCGTCAGTCTGGCCAAGGGTCTTTACAGGGATACGAGCTGTCAGCACATGGCCGAACTCCTTGCCGAAGAGCATGATCTCGTGCTGAGCGCCAAGAGCATCGCCCGTTTCCTTCGCGCGGAGAACCTGTCCCTCGTTCATCGCCACCGGGCCCCGAAGCGGCGTTCCCGCAGGGTCCGACGGTCCCGACGAGGCGATCTGGTCCAGATGGACGCCTCTCCTTTCGATTGGTTCGAGATCGGTGAGCGTTGCACTCTCCACGGCGTGATTGACGATGCCACAGGAGAGGTCCTCGGTCTGTGGATGGCCAGGAATGAGTGCCTCTTCGGCTACTTCCGCGTGCTCCGTCAGATGCTTGATCGCCACGGCGTGCCTCGCGAGCTTTACGCCGACCGCCACACCATCTTCCTTTCTCCCAAGTCGGAAAAACTGACGATCAAGGAGGAGCTGGAGGACTCGGCGCCTGTAACCCAGTTCGGCCGCGCTCTGGAGGCTCTCGGAACTCGCTATGTCCCTGCAGGGTCTCCCCAGGCGAAGGGGCGGATCGAAAGGCTCTGGGGAACTCTTCAGGATCGTCTCGTCGTCGCCTTCCGACGGGCCGGAGTGAAAACGATCGAAGAGGCCAACGTCCTGCTCGCCGCCTACCCGGGAGAGGTCCATAACCCGAGGTTCGCTCGTCCTCCCGCAGAGGGGGCATCTGCCTTTCTCCCTCCGCCGGACGGACCCGCTCTCGATCTCCTCCTGACTCGCCAGACCGACCGGAAGGCCTCGGGAGACTCGACGATTTCCCTCGACGGAAAACAGTACTCCCTGATAGGCCCCCGCAGACGCCCCCTGCTTCTTGCCAGAGGACAGGCGGTCAAGGTCATCGAGAAGCTCGACGGGAAACTCCTGGCTCTTGTCCATGACGGGCTCTACGATCTCGCAGCCGTCGACAAAGAGCCCCCTGCGACTCCCCCGCCTGTCATCGAGACGAAGACAGGCACTCCATGCAAAACGAAGAAGCAGAGGAAGCCGGCGGCAGACCATCCCTGGCGACAGAATCCCGCTCCTCCTGCCGCGGCGGTCGGCTCCGAGCAAGGGACGGGTTCCCCTCCCTAGAAGGACCTCCGCCGCGGAGGAAAGCCAAGGCGGGCTGTTGACGGGGGCGATTTCAGCCCCTCGAAAGCGACACTTTCATTGTCCCTCAGACCCTCTTTTTAGATGACATTTTTAGTGTCCCTTGACAGGACTAAAAAGGGGACCTCCCAAGAGATCCCCTGAATTGACTGGCGCGCCGGACAGGACTTGAACCCGTAACCTCCTGGTCCGTAGCCAGACGCTCTATCCAATTGAGCTACCGGCGCGCGTTCTCGATATGGCGGTGGGACAGGGATTCGAACCCTGGAGCGAGGTTTTAGCCCCGCTACTCGCTTAGCAGGCGAGTGCCTTCAGCCGCTCGGCCATCCCACCTCGGTCTGCGGGAACTATTCTATGAGCCGACCTCGATAATGTCAATAGCGAAGAGGGCCGCCGTTGATCTTGCTATTCCGTCTTGTCCGACTCGCCCTCAGAGGGGATATCCTCCGACACGGAGACCTCCGATGCGGGCTCGTCGACGGAAGACACTCCCGCCGCCTCTTCGGCCTCAGGCTCCCGGGGTTTTTCGGGAACGGCGAAGAGGGCCTCGTCGTGAATGGTGAGTCGAGCCCTCTCCAAAAGCCCCTTGAAGAAGGTCTGCTGGGCCTCGCTGCGGCGTTGTGAGAGGAGAAGGCTGGAAATGTCGCCGCTGACCTCTTCCAGGGGAAGGATCCGACCGGCAAGGGCCTCCCGCTTGAGGACGAGGACGAAATCGTCGCTGGCGACGGCGATGGGACCGACCAGGCTGTCCACTCCGGCCGCCCTGATCTCGGCAAAGGGGCCCTGTAGAGCCTCGGCGGCGACGAAGAAGGGCTCCTCGTAGGGGGTATGATCGGCCACATCGGCCGAGAGGAGGGCCAGACCGGCATCCCAGCCGCCGTCATCGCGAATCCGGCTGGCAATCTCAGCGGCGCTCTCAGCCTTTCTCACGTGGGCGATGTTGAGGTTGAAGCCCTCGGGGCGACGGAAGAAGACCTCCTTCGTCTTGTCGTAGAATTCCTGAACCTCTCCTTCGCCGACCAGGACCGACGCAAGTTCCCCCTCGAGCACCTTCTGCTGGGCCAGCTGAAGGGCGATATTCTCGCGGAGGGCCTTCATCTCGATGCCCATACGCGTCAGGTACTGATTGAAGGCCTCGATCGTGGGAAACTGCTCCTTGATGTCGTCCAGGACCTTGTCGATCTCGCCCTCGTCGATTTTGACGCCCCTGGCCTTGGCCTCTTTCTCGAGCTCCATGGTCAAGACGATGTTCTCCAGGACGGACTTGCGGAGCAGAGGAAGGTCGGCAGAGGTTACCTCCCTATTCTCCGAGCGCTCGACGGCCTCCTGGAGCCCCTCTTCGAGAGTGGAGCGCATGATCTTCTTCCCGTCAGCGGTGGCGACGGCATAATCCCGGGAGGCTCCCTCGTCTCGGCCCCCCATGGGACCGTACATGAAAAGAAGGGACAGGACGAAAACGACGGCGACACTCAACATGATCCACTTGATCTGTGTTCTCAACATACGCATGACCAAAGCTCTTCTTCCCCCTTTTAAGGCTCCCTGAGGAGCTCTTTCGCTACGCCTGCAGCGGGTCTAATCATACGTGCCTCCCCAAAACCTGTAAAGAGAAAGGGCTGCCTTTAGATCTCAGCCAGAGAGCATCCTCGCTTTGGAGTCGCCACCAGGGGGACAGAGAGCGGGAACGCCCTCTCCATGACCTGGACGAGGGTCCGCTCCGCCTCATCGGCCTCCGACCGGGGACACTGACAGACGAGGGAGTCGTGGACCTGAAGGACGAGAGGCCACTCCCTCCCTTTTTCGGCGACGGCCTCGCTGAAACGGATCATGGCCACCTTGGCGATATCGGCCGCCGTCCCCTGGATGGGCGTGTTGACGGCGACGCGTTGGAGGGCGCCGCCCCCCCTCCCCTCGACGGTGGAGACTTCGTCGAGGGGACGCCTCCTGCCGAAGAGGGTCTCCGTGTACCCTCTTTTTCTGGCCTCTTCGACGCTGGACCGGAGATAGTCGGCCACGAGGGGAAAGGCGGCGAAGTAGCGGTCGACGATCTCCTGGGCCTCGGCGCGACCGATGGCAAGGCGCCGTCCCAGGCCGAAGGCGCTCATCCCGTAGAGGAGGCCGAAGTTGATCACCTTGGCCCGGCGCCGATCCTCGGCCGAGATTTCCCCGGAGGAGGAGAAGGAAAAAAGAGAGCGGGCCGTCTCGCCGTGAATGTCCCGTCCCTCGGCGAAGGCCTCCCTGAGACGGCGATCTCCGCAGTAATGGGCCAGGACGCGCAGTTCGATCTGGGAGTAGTCGGCGGCCACGAAAAGATGTCCCTCTTCGCCCGGGACGAGGCAGCGACGGAGCTTCGCCGCCCAGTGGCCGAAGACGGGGAGATTCTGCAGGTTGGGATCGCGGCTCGAGAGGCGACCGGTGGCCGTCGTCGTCTGTTCGAAGGTGGAGTGAACGACGGCCCTTGGCCCCTCGCCGATGGACAAAAGAGGGGTGACGAAAGCCGAGAGCATTTTCGCCCCCTCCCTGTGTTCGACGATGAGGGCCGGGATCTCTCCCCTTCCGTCGGGAAGGGAGGCCAGCTCTTCAAGGACGGAGACATCCGTCGAGTAGCCCGTCTTCGTTTTTTTAAGGGGAGGCAGGCCGAGGACGTCGAAAAGGAGTTCGCCGACCTGTTTGGGCGAGTTGATGTTGACTTTCCTGCCGGTCTTGGCGGCGATCTCCTCCTCGATGAGGGCGATCCTCTCCTCCAGCTGGCGGGAGAGCTCGACCAGGCCCGATCGGTCGAGACCGATGCCCCGCTCCTCCATCCGGGCAAGGACAGGAGAAAGGGGAAGATCGATGCCCTCCATGAGGGTCCTCAGCCCTCCGTCGAGAAGGGGATCGAGCACCTCCCGCCTCTCTCTCAGAGCCGAGGGAAGGGAGATCTCGTCGTCGATCTCCCCTCCCAGAACGGAAGCGAGGGAGCGCCCTCCTCCATCGGGATGGAGGAGATAGTCGACGATCCTCAGGTCCCAGACCTTGCGGGGACGGAGCTCTTCGGGGAGGAGACGGCAGAGCTCCTTGTAATCCCACGTCAGGATCTCCCCCCCTTCTAGCCAGTCGAGAAGGGCCCTGGAGGGTCGGACGAAGCGGCAGTAACGTCCCCTGCCGTCGCCGAGGAGGAGCGTCTCTTTTCCCCTGAGAAGGATCAGAGAGGCCTCGCCGAAGAGCTCTTCTTCGGCCACCTCCCTCCTCTTTCCCTCCTGAGGGGAGGAGGGGGTCGGCAAAGGATTTTCCGGAGGGAGGCCGAAGCGATCGAGAAGTTTCTGGAGGCCCAGCTCGCCGCAGCGGAGGGCGAGTTTCGCGCCGTCGCCCCTGTTGCGGCAGAGGCGCTCCGGGCTCAGGGCCCCCTCGAAGCGCAGGCGCGTCAGCGCCAGACTCGCGCGAGCCGCCTCGGAGCCCTCCCGCAGCTTTTTCGCCTGGCCCGAGGGCAATTCGTCAAGATGGGCCAGGATCTCCTCGACGCCCCCATAGCGGGTCAGAAGCTGACGGGCCGACTTGTCGCCGATGCCGGCCACTCCGGGAATATTGTCGGCACTGTCTCCGACGAGGGCCAGATAATCGGCCATGAGAGGGGGCTCGAAGCCGTACTCCAGGCGGAAGAGGTCGGCATCGTAGAGCGTGAAGGAGCTGACCCCCTTGTGAGGGCGGAAAATGGAAATGGAAGGGGCGAGAATCTGAAGCAGGTCCTTGTCGGCCGTCAGGACCAGGACCTCCATCCCCGAACGGGCGGCTTCTCGGGCCGTGGCGGCGAGGATGTCGTCGGCCTCGAGTCCGGCCTCTTCGTGGACGCAGAAACCGGCCAGATCGAGCAGCTCTCTGATGAGAGGGATCTGAACTTTCAGCGCCTCCGGCGTCGGCTTCCTCGTCCCCTTGTAGTCCTCGTAGGCGTCATGGCGGAAAGTCGGCGAGGGGGCATCGAAGATGACGACGACGTCATCGGGCCGCCTCTGTTCGACGATCTTGAAAAACATGTTGAAGAATCCGACGATGGCGCTCGTGGGACGGCCGTCAGGGGCCGTCAGTTCCGGAAGGGCGTAGTGTCCCCGGTAGGCGAGGCCATGGCCGTCGACGAGAAGCAGCGTTTTCTTTTCCAAACCGGTGGCTCCTTTCTCGATGGGCCCTCCCCGGACGGGAGGAGAAGGGACGGGCCTTGGGGTATAATTGCCAGGTCCAGTATAAGACCAGAGAACCCGGGAGAGCTTTCCCTTCACGGGTCTGGGAGGAGGAAACGTTTAGATGATGGAGAAGGTTCGCGTTCGCTTCGCCCCGAGCCCGACGGGGGCCCTTCACATCGGAGGGGCTCACACTGCCCTTTTCAACTGGCTCTGGGCCAGGCGGATGGGGGGCCGGTTCGTGCTCCGCATCGAAGATACGGACCGTCAGCGTTCCACGAAGGAGTTCGAGAGGACCATCCTGGCCGGAATGAACTGGCTCGGCCTCGACTGGGACGAGGGCCCCGACTGCGGCGGCGATTACGGCCCCTACCGCCAGTCGGAGCGGCTCGAGATCTACCGGCGCCACGCCGAAGCCCTGGTGGAAAAGGGGCTGGCCTATCGGGAGGGAGAGGCCATCGTTCACCATGTGCCCCAGGACCAGACGGTCCGCTTCGACGACATGGTCTACGGCCCCATCGAGATCAAAAGCGAGACGATCAAGGATACGGTCCTGATCAAAAGCGACGGGATGCCGACGTATAACTTCGCCGTCGTCGTCGACGACTACACCATGGACATCAACTACGTCATCCGCGGCGAGGACCACATCATCAACACGCCCAAGCAGATCCTTCTCTACGAGGCCCTGGGCTGGAAACTCCCCCGCTTCGCTCACCTGCCCATGATCCTCGGCGAGGACAAGAAAAAGCTCTCCAAGCGACAGGGGGCGACGAGCGTCTACGACTACCGGGATCTGGGCTACATCCCCGAGGGCATTTTCAACTTCCTGGCCCTTCTGGGCTGGTCGGCAGGGGAAAACAGGGAGATTTTCGACAGGGAAGAGGCCACCTCCCTCTTCGACCTCCGCCAGGTCGCGAAGCGGAAGGCCGTCTTCGACATGAAGAAGCTGGGCTTCGTCAACCAGGAGCACCTCAAAAGACTCGCCCCCTCCCGGAAACTGGCCCTCGTCGAGCCCTTCTGGAAGGCCCTTTCCGTCGACGCCTCCCCCTTCGACGAGACCTATCTCCTCCGTTCCCTCGACCTCCTCGAGGGACGGGGACAGACCCTGGAGGAGATGGCCCGGTACAGCGACTTTTTCCTCTCCTTCGAGCCCGTCAAGGCCCGCTACGACGGGGGAGATCTCGACGAGACCCTCAAGGTCCGCCTCCGCCCCTTTTTCGAGGCTCTGACGACGACGGAGCGCTGGGATCACGACTCCATGGCCGAACGGGCCCGCCTGTGGGCCGCCGAGGAGGGGCTGAAGCTCAAGGACCTGGCCATGCCTCTCCGGTGGGCCCTGACGGGACGGAAGGTCAGCCCCGGCATTTTCGAGGTGGCCGTCCACCTCGGTCGAGAGGAAGTCCGCCGTCGGCTTCGCCACTACGGACTCCTTTCCCTGTAGATCCGGAGAGAATCCCGCAGAAGGCCCGGGAAAAAGGTCTTATGCGAGATCGGAGCGCCTCTGCCGCGGACCCGAAGAGACAGGAAGGGCTTCGCCCTTCCTGTCGGAGAGACGGCGGAGCGCCACATCGCGGACGAAGCGGGAAAGGCGCCCCTCAGAGGCGTCGCAGGTAGCGGGAGAAAACCGACGCCCGATCTTCCGGAGCCCCCATGAGGGAGAACCAGGCAAGGGCGTGGATCATCTCGAGGGGATAGTCGCCCTGAGACCAGAGGGGGAATCCCCTTCGAGCCAGGGAGGCAAGCCCGACGTCATCGTAGACGTCGGGCTTTTTTTCGTCGCCCTCGGCGAGGCTGCACGCCAGGACGAAGGGTTTCTCCCTCCCCTGCCAGAAGGAATCGATTTCCTCGATGAGGAGCGTCGAGGCGTTGCCGGCGCCGAGGCCCAAAACGAGGAGGACCTTCTCCCTTCCCGAGAAATGAGGCCTCAGGCCGGGAGCGGCGGAAATCCAGGCGAGAGAGCCGCGAAGGGCCCTCACCTCCTCCTCACGGAGGAGAAGACCGTCCAGCTCGCGAGGCCTGCGCCAGGGAGATGGGGCCGTCACAGGGGCGAAGCTTCCGATCCGATCGGGGGTGAAATAAAGGGGGCTTCCTCCGGAGGCGACGAAGGCATCGGGGTGAAGGGCCCGGGCCTTGTGGGCCCTGTCGCCCCGAAAAAGCTTCCAGTTGAAGTAGACCCAGACGCCGGGGAGAGACGAGGCGGCCACGAGAGCCGCGCCTCTGAGGTTGACGGTCACGTCGTCGGGGACGCTGTCGAGGGTGAGCTGGCTGCCGGTGAGGATGACGGGGCGATCGACGTCGCCCAGGGCCAGGCTGAGCCACGCCGACGTGTAGGCCATGGTATCCGTCCCGTGCAGGAGGAGGATGCCCTGCGCTCCCCCTTCGAGTTCGGCGACGACGAGGCGGGTCAGATCGATCCAGTGCCAGGGTTGAAGGTTCGAGCTGTCCAGCCCCTTCTCCCCCCAGGGATAGCGGAAAGAGACGGAAATATCCCCGTCGGAGAAGAAGCGCTCCAGCTGGGATCGGAGTTCCGAAGAGCGCCCTCCGTCGGGAAAAGCGCCGCCCGCACCGACGGCACTGCCGATCGTTCCCCCCGTGAGAACGGCCGTGACGGATTTCACGGCCGCTCCTCTCCGAGAGCCCAGAGGTCCCTTTCGTCGCGGGGCTGTCGGGGCTCCTCGTCAGAAGGACGAAGGCCTTCCCGGTCCGTCGTCGAAAAGAGAAATTCGTCGGTGACGGAAAGGGCCGAAAGGGGACAGGCCTCGACACACTGAAGGCAGAGGCAGCAGCGGGCCAAATCGACGTCGATCTTTCCCGTCTCGTCGGAAAGGGTCACAGCGCCGCAGGGGCAGACGGAGATGCAGGTGCCGCACCCCTTGCAGCGCGAACGGCTGTGGGCAAGACGCCCCACGAGGCGCTCCGGCGTCTCCGAAGGGGCGTGAATATCCATCGTCCCACCCTGGACGGCCATCAGGGCCTCCGTCAGGCTGTCGGGCATGTGCGGAAAGGGAAAGGGATGCGTTTCCATCTTCGCCAGAGCCCGTCGGAGCAGGAAAAAAAAGGTCGACATCGCGATAGCCCCTCTCTAGAGACGCACATCGAAAAACAGCAGGATCAGGCCGGCCAGGGCGAGCCCCGACGCGGCCAAGGAATAGAAGGAGGCCGCCTGGTCGCCCCGGAAACGCCCGACGAAGGCGTCTTCCAGGGAAAGGGCCGTCATCTGGACGAGAAAGACTTTGGCCCAGAAAAAGAGAAAATCGACGACAAAGAGCGTCAGGGCCTGCAGCTCGAGAATGAGGCCCAGAGAACCGGGCAGGAAAAGGCAGACGCAGACGGAGCAGGCCGCCAACGTCCTGTACTGACGGGCCACTTCAAAGAGGAGCAGAGCCCGGCCGGAGAAATCGTCACCCTGTCCCCCCTCTATCGGACGGACCGTCGTCCCGGCCAGGACGGGCAGGAGAGAGAGAAAGACGAGGCCGAGAGCGGCCAGACCGATCCGACCGGGCCAAGAGGCGACGGACCATACCGACTTGGCGGCGAAGGTCTCAAGGGAAAAGGGGGCACCGGGCAGTCCCTGACGGTAGGCGAACCAGACGAGGGAGGCGACGACCAGAGCCAGGGGCAGGGCACAGGCGACGAGAAGGGTCAGCTCCCTGCCGACCTCGACCCCTCTTCGAGGAGACGCTCCGCCCGAGAGGGCGAGGACCGTCGCCAGAGAGGCCAGGAGAAGCAGGAAGACGACGAGGAGCAGGTCCCCCCCCCGGAGAGCAGCGGGGGCAGGGAACCGATGGGCAGGTAGAGGAAGATCGTCAGCGCCGACGCCGCGCCGACGGCGGGAGCGCCCAGGAAAAGCCAGGGCAGCCCCTCTCGCGGCAGAACCGCCTTCTTGCCGAAAAGCTTGACGAGGTCGTAGAAAGGCTGCGAGGGAGGAGGCCCCAGACGTCGCTCAAGGCGAGCGGTGAAGGTGCGGCCGAGCCCCTCGAAGATCAGGCTCACGAGCGAGGCCAGAAGCATCAGAGCCGCGGCGGCAAGGATCTTCGTTCCCCAGGTAAGCATCAGCGGCTCTCCCCTGCGGCTTCCGGCACCTCGGGGCGGCCCAGAGCCTTTGTCTCGGCAGAGAAAGGCGTCTCGATAAGCCTCTCCGTACAGGCCATGCAGGGATCGGTGCTGCTCAGGATGAGAAGGGCATCGTCCAGCAATGCCCCTTTCAGAAGAAGGGGCCACAACGAGGCATTGGCGTAAGTGGCCGAGCGGATCCGCCACGAGGAAAGGCCCCCCTCTCCTCGCCGCAGGACGAGACGGTGGAGCGTTTCCCCCCTCGGTCCTTCAACCAGGGAGAGCGCCGCGCCCTCGGCCTGCTTCAGGAGGGTATGGAGACGGCCGCGCTTCCTGTTGGTCCTGATCGCCCCCTCGGGAAGCCCCTCGAGAAGGGCCTGAACGAGATCCAGCGATTGACCGATCTCGCCGACCCGGACGAGGAGACGGTCGAAGACATCGCCACGAGGGGGACGGCCGTCGATCCCCCCCAGGACGGCCTGCCCCTCGAGCTCTCCGTAGGCCTCGTAGGGAGAGGACCAACGAAGATCGACGGCAAGACCGCTGCCCCGGGCCACGGGGCCCACGGAACCGTAAAGGAGGGCCGTCTCCTTCGGAAGCAGGCCGATCCCCTCCATACGGGCACGCAGGAGAGTCCCGTTACGGAAAGCCTCCTGGAAGGGGGGCAGTTCCCTGCGGTAGAAGGAGATCATGGCCCCGATCGCCGCCGCCCCTTGGGCATCGATGTCGCAGCGGACACCGCCGAAGGTCACGACGCCCCAGTTGGACCGCCGTCCCGAAAGCCTTTCGAGGAGATTGAGGACCTCCTCCCTCAGGGAAAGGGCCGACATCGCCAGCGAGGATTGGCCGGCGACGCGGCAGGTCGACGCCAGCCAGAGGAAATGAGAGGCCATCCTCTCCAGCTCCAGAAAAAGGGTCCGCAGATAACTCGCCCGCCGGGGAACGACGATGGAGGACAGCGTCTCCATGGCTCTCACGAAAGCCACGGCGTTGGAGAGGGAGCAGGAGCCGCAGACCCGTTCGGCGAGGGCGAGGACCTGGAAGGGGTCGCGGCCGCGAGCCATCGCCTCGATGCCTCGATGGACCGCTCCGTGACGGATTTCGGCGCCTTTGATCCTCTGTCCGTCGAGTTCCAGGGAAATGTCGAGGGGTTCCGTGAACCCTCTCTGTCGGCAGGATAGATTGAAGGGAGTCATGACGGCCTCCTGAAGCGGATCGCTCATTGTCTCGATCGGGGCGGTTCGAACTCGTGGCGCCAGGGTTTGACCGCCTCCCATCCCTCGGGCAGGAAAAGGCGTCCCCTTTTGGACTGGCCGGTGAAATCGGGGCCGAGCATTTCGAGGACCTCCCGCTCATCGTACTCGGCGGAAGGGAAACGGCCCTGAAGAGAGGGCATCAGGAGATCCCCTTTGGGGAGAGACACCTCGAGGGTGACGTGAAAGCGCTTTCCCCTTTCGGCGCAGCGGAAAAGGGCGAAATCGTAGCGGAGCAACACCGACATCCCCCTATCCTCCCCGGAAAGGCACATGAAGTGAGGGCGATCGAATTCGCCCAGGCAATCGACACCTTCGAGAAAGCGCCGGCGGGGAAGAGCCACGGTCAGAAGTCGGGGACGTCCCTCCCCTCCCCCGAGGGAAGAACCCTCGATATCGTCGCCGAGGAGATCCTCCAGACGGGACAGGACGTCTTGGGGAGCACTCGCCGTCGCGGCATATCCGGAAAGATCGGGATCGGTCACAGCGAACGCCTCCTCTCGGAAAGGGCACAGCGTCTCTCCACTTCCAGGACGACTCGAGTAAGGCCTTCGACGAGCGCCTCCGGCCTTGGAGGACAGCCCAGGACGTAGACGTCGACGGGCAGAATCGCGTCGAGAGGCCCACAGCCGACGGGAGAATCGCGGAAGATGCCTCCCGAGACGGCACAGACGCCGAAAGCCATGACCAGCCTCGGTTCGGCCATCATGGCATAGGTCCGGCGCAACAGGTCGACCTGACAGGAACAGACCGCCCCCGTCACGAGGAGCAGATCGGCCTGTCTGGGACTCTCGACGCAACGGACCCCCAGACGCTCCAGGTCATAGCGGGGCCCGAAAGAGGAAAGCCACTCGCCGTCACAGCCGTTACAGGAACCGCTGTTCCAATGATAGATCCAAAGAGATTTGGACAAAGCCTCCCATGAACGTTCCATTCAGCGTAATCCTCCTCCGAGGAGAACGGCGATCAGCAGAAGAGCCATAAAAAGGACGAGGACCCCTGTCTGATCGGGGACAAGGTCCGTACATCGTCTCTCCTCGAGGCCGCCGGGAAAATCGATCCTCTCCGTGAACGACCGGGGAAGGGAGAGGGGGGGGAACATCGTACTCTGGGAGAACGCCTTTTCCGAACCTCCGGACGAGGCGGAAGAGCGGAAATCCCGACGGCCCAGGCCGGTTACGGCAAGGACGATCAAAAGGGCCAGCAGAAAGGAGAGAGACCAGCTGAGCCCGTTCCAGTAACCGAAGCCGCTGTAGACCTGAACGGCCATTTAGAGTCCCCCTCCCAGCACGGCCTCGATGTAGCCGCGCTGATTGAGAAGGGCGGCCGCCGCCGGGTCGACCCAACGTCCCAGGGACCAGGAGGGAAGGGCGGAGAGAAAACCGATCAGGACAAGGAGTCCTCCGACGACGAGCAGGGTGGGCAGAGGCGTCTCTCGGCGGGGAAGGACCTCCCCGGTCCCCAGAAAGGCGGCGTGAAAAGCGCGGATCAGGGCGGCGGCGACGGCGACGGAAGCTCCTATCGAAAGAGCTCCCAGAAGGGGCTGAAAGACGACGAGAGATTGGCTGAGCAGGAGTTTCGGCACATAGCCGACAAAGGGAGGAAAGCCGGAGAGGGTCCAGGCGGCGACGAAAAAAGAACCTGCCGCCAGGGCCCCGGCTCCGCCGCGGAGGTGGAGCCGGTCGAGGCGGGTCGTTCCCTCCTGACGTCGAAGAACTCCGACGCAAAGAAGCAGCAGCGAAGAGGCAATGAGCAAAACCGACCACTGGGCCAGGGCACCGCGAAGAGCCGTCAGACCGTAGTCGGCCATGGCACGGGCATCGCCGAGGCAGGAAAGGGCGACGCCGAGGCCGAGGAGGATATAGCCGATTTGGGAAAGGACGATCCAGGCCGTCAGAGAGCTCAGGTCATCGGCCTTCAGGGCGAAAAGCACGCCGATGAGGAGAGAGAGCGCGCCGGAAAGCAGAAAGGTGCCTCCGAGGACCTCGCCGCCGAGAACCGTGCCGTAAAGAGAGAAGACGACGCGCATCAGGCCGTAAAGACCGACATGGACTCCGGCAAGGAGGAGACAGGCCGTGCCGGTCGACGTCACGGAGAAGGGGCCGACGAGAGAAAAGTGAAAGGGAACGCTGCCGCAGCGGCTTAGCAGAGCGGCGACGAAAAAGACGAGAGCCGCCTTTTCGGCGAGGCCGAAGGGCATGGAGCGGGCCAGGGCTGCAAGGGCCGCCGTGTCGTAGCGCCCGTAGAGAAGGGCCACGGCCGCCAGGATCAGGGAAAGGGTCAGGGACGAGAAGGCGAGTCCGTTGAAAGCCACGGTGAGCGCCGAGCGATGGTCCCTGTCCAAGGCGACCAGAGCCCAGGACGCCAGGGAGAAGAGACCGAGGAAAAGGGCGAAGTTGAAAAGGTCTCCCGTGACGATCAGGGCCAGGCCGGAAGCCAGGACCAGGAAATGAAGAAGCGTCGGCGTCGCGTCGTTACGGCGCCCGCCGTCGTCGGAGAGGAAGGCAAGAGCGCCGACAAGGCAGGCTACGGCCAAAAGCAGCGAAGAGAAAGAGGCGAAGCCGTCGACGGCGAGGACAATGCGGAGAGGAGCGAAGACGCCCTGGGACAGGACCAGGTTCCAGGCCTCGGCACCGATGACATACAGGGCCACTCCCGAATGGGCCACCCTGCTCCAGAGGAGAGCGACCAGCACGGCGGTCGCCATCGACAGAAGGACGAGCCAGAGACGTCGCGCCACCCCGCCGAAGAAGGCGACGGCCGGAGTCCCGAAGGCTCCCAGCAGCGGAAGCAGAACGATGAGAACGGGAAGGTGAATCTGCCAATCCATCAGAGAGACCTCCGGATTTCGTCGATGTCAAAGGTGCCGTAACGGCGATGGAGAAGCAGACCGAAGGCCAAGAGGAGGGCCGTAAAAAGCGACGAGACGACGAGGATGGCCATGGCCATGGCCTGAAAAGAGGGGAGGGACATCCGCCCGCCCTCGGAAGCGAGGGAGAAGAGGGGCACTCCACCGGCATTGCGGTAGCCGAGGGCCACGAAAAGAAGGGCCGTCGACGACTGGAGGAGGGAAAGAGCCATGACGATCTTGACGACATGCCTCGCCAGAAGCGCCCCTCCCAGCCCGAGACAGAGGAGGGCGGCCACTCCGGGAAAAATCAAGTCAGACATGGAAGGAGTCCTCCCCGCAGGATCGTCCTCTTTCGCCGAAAGCCGCGAGAATGGCGCCGAGGGCACCGGCAGCGAGCAGGAGGAGAACGACATTTGTCAGGGCGATCGTCCCCGACGCGTTCAGAAGGCCGTCGTTGGCTCCTTCCGGCAGGCTTCCGCCGAAGAGACCGCCCTGGCCGACCAGCACGTTGCGGAAAAAGGTGAAGTGAAAGCCGAGGGAAGCCACGGCCAAGAGGGCAAGGGAACCGGCTCCGCGGGCCAGGGCCAAGCCGGATTGAAGAGCGCTTCCAGGCCGTGAGAGCTTCCCGGAAGAGACCGCGAAAAGGGCCAGAGCCACGGCCACGGAAAGACCTCCCGTCAGGCCGTCGCCGATGCGGAGGTGACCGAAAAGGGCCTGGCGAAGACCGAAAAGGCCGCAGGCCAGAGCGAAGAGAGACGGGATTCGGGGAGGACGAAACATCATCGGCCCTCCTCCGCCTCTTCACGCAGGAGGGAGACGACGGAGACGGAGACGGCGACGAGGCAGCCGGCCAGGGCGATGATATCGAAACTCCGGTAATCGAAGCCGACGGCCGTGACGAGGTCATTGGCTCCGGTCTCCGTCTGGGCCCTCGCGAGATAGCGACCGTCGACGACGGGACTCTGGGGCTCGCCGAAAGGCTGAACGCTACGGAGAGCCCCGCTGAAAAGCCCGGCGAGAAGGACAAAAGAGACGAGACTCACAAACCGCATCGAGATCATCGTCTTCGACATCTCAAATCGCGCCCCTTTCTGCAGGCTCGGAAAACGAAAAGGTAGAGAAGGGCAGGAAAGGTCACTCCGAACAGGAGCTGCCCCAGGGCCACGGCAGGGGCCCGGAGGACCGCGAAGACGAGAGCCAGACAGAGCCCCGAGGCGGCCAGGGCCTGGACGGACCGGAGCGGACGAGACGAGAGAAGGGCGAAAAGGCCACAGACGAGAACGAGAAAGAGCAGAAAACCTGCCGGGAAAACGTTCATCGCAGAGGGCCCTCTGTCATCCCTGAAGGTTCTCCGTCGGAGGCGTTTTCCCGTCTCTTCTCCGCCAGGGCCCCTTCGACCAGCTCCCTCTGAGAGCGTGCGAGAAGGAGGAAGCCGACGGCGACAACGGCGGCGTTCAGGGCGAAATTCGGCCCCTGACCTCTCTCTTTGGCCAGGCCGAACTGGCCGTAAAGTCCGACGGCAAGAGAGACCAGAAGGGCACCGGAAAGGAAGGAAACCCGACGCACCGGGGAAAAGGGGCACCGCCAAAGGGCGACGGCGCCGACCATGGACAGAAGAAGCCCGAAGACGAGGGCGATCAGGAAAAAAACGGACATCGCTACAGGTCTCCTTCCTGGAATAGGCGGAAAGAAAGATTCAGGACGTAGGAAGAGACGAGAAGGACGATGGCCACATCGAAAAGGGGGAAGGCGTCTCCCGAGGGAATGAGGAGAAGCGCCAGAAGAGGCGTCGCCGTTCCCAAGACGCCGAAAGCGGCTGAGGCCTCTTCATCGCCTACCGCCGACAGGAGCCTGGCCACGACGGCACACAGCATCAGAAGGGCGGCAAAAAGCGATAGGGAGAGGAAAACCGTCATCGTCCCCCTCCTTTTCGCGTCTTTGACCGACAGGCCGACTCCGCCATCCGCTGCGGACGCATCAGCACGACGAACGTCATGGCTCGACTTCGACGGGGTCCTGAGGTCGGACAACGCCTCCCCGCAGGGGCCGAAGGAAAAAGCCCGCCGTAGGGAGGAGGCAGATCCCCCGATAGTCATAGCTGTGAGGCTCGTCAACCCTTTTGCCCTTTTCGATGACTTCGAGAAGCGCTTCGGAACCGACGGCCAGCCTCGCCCCCGGGGCCAGATCATCGGGCAACCCGCCGACGACCAGATTCTCGGCCAGGGCGCCCGGGGGAATCTCGAAACCGACCCTCTCCTGAACCTCGAGAATGTCTTCCAGACGCAAAAGGCTGATCGGCCTCGTTTCGTGGTCGCCGTGGGAATCTCCCTCGACGCCCCCGTCGGCCAAGATGCGAGCCTGAGGGAGAGCCTTTTTAGGCTCCTGACGTTTCTCGCTGACGCAGACCGCGACGAGATGTGCCATGACAAAACCTCCTTGCTGAAATCCCTCGATTTTCGAGCTTCGGACAGGCGATCCCGTCACGTAGCCCTGTCATGATAGCAGCAAACGGCAGGAGAGACACGGAGTCCCCTCAACCCGGCTCCCACAAGGGCCGACAGGGCGAACTCCGTCGGATCCGCTGATTCGGAAACCGCTCCAATCGCCTCGCCGGCGCGGCAAACGCCCTTACTCGACAGCCGCCTCGCGGCCGGGCGACGGCGTTACCGTCCTTCCTTCGTCTGCGAATGGGGCCCGACAGCCCCCCTTTCCCCCGTCGGGGAAGGAAATTTCCACGACGGAGAGAGGAAACCCGTCGGCCTTTCCGACAAAGGTCACGGGATCAGCTGGTCCAGATCGATTCGAATATCTTCGGCGGGGATGGAAACCTCGAGTTTGACATCCTCGCCTCGCAGCGTCCAACGCGCCCGATCGGGAGAGGCCGTTATCCCGGGAAGGGCGTTGAGCCCCCTCGCGACGACCTCCAAGGTCTGCCCCTCCAGCCCCTTCCTGAGATCGTCGAGCTGGGAGGCCAACTCGACGAGAAGGGGCGGAATGTCGAGGGAGACCGAATTTCCCCTCTCGGTGCCGAGAGGATCGCCGCGGCGGGGGAGAGGCAGAAGAGGGTCAGCGCGGCCCGATCCCCGGGCCATCCCGGAGAGGGCGACAGACGACGACCCCTCTTCGGCGGTTTTCTCCTTCGGGAAAGGCCCTTCCTCGGACAGAGGGGGATAGCCGGGCAAAGGGCGATCGGGAAGGGCAAGACCGGGCTCTTCCCGATCGCCGCGAAGGGCCCAGAGAACGCCCGCCAGGAGGGACAGGGCAAGGCAGAGGGCAAAAAGGAGGATTTTGAACTTCACGGCTCACCTCCCTGGGGAAACCAAGGGACAACGAGGAGAGGACCTGACGGCCATCTATTTCCGGCGGAAGCGGACGACGGTGACGCCGTACCCCCCTTCGCCGGGACCGCCGAGGCGATACTCCTCCACATAGGGCGTCTCCTTGCAGAGATCCTGAACGACCTGCCGCAGCACGCCCGTCCCTCGGCCGTGGATGAGGGTCACTTCGGAATAACCGGCCCGGTAGGCCTGATCGAGATAGCGCTCCAGGATAGGAAGAGCCTCGTCGACGGTCATTCCCCGGACCATGACGGAAGAGGGAACCCCCTGAGGACGGGAGACGTTGATCTTCACCGTCTCGACGGGAGCCGCCTCCTTTCGGGCGGTCAGGCGAAGCTGCTCGAGGGGAACATCGACACGAAGGGAACCGGCCTGGACGACGGCCTTTTTCCCCCTGATTTCCGCCACGGCCCCCTTGATGGCCGATCCGGCGACGGCGACTTCGTCGCCCACGGCCAAGGGCCGTTCCCCAGGCGGTCCGGCAAGCCGTTTCTTGCGGAGCAGACTCCGCCTTTCGGCCTCGTCGCGCAGACCGTCGACGCCGCGTTTGTGCGAGGTCATCTGGCGATGAGCGGCGGAAGCGGCCGCTCCCTGAAGCTCCTTGAGCAGGGAACGGGCCGTCCTTTCGGCGTCGTCGAGGATGGAAGCGGCCTTCCGGTCCGCCTCCTCGATGAGCCCCTCCCGCCTCTGTTCCAGACAGGCCAACTCCTCCTCGAGCGTCTTCCCGAGGCGATCCGTCGCCTCTTTCTCTCGGGTCATTTCAGCCTCCAGGCGATCGAGATAGCTCTGTTTGGCCTGAAGGCGGCCGATAAGCTCGTCCATGGCGCTCCCCTCTTCGCTCAGGGCCGCCTTGGCCCTTTCGACGACGCCGGGGGGAAGTCCCAGGCGGGAGGCGATGAGGAGGGCGTTGCTGCGGCCCGGAATGCCCATGAGAAGGCGATAGGTGGGAGAGAGGGTGAAGGGATCGAACTCGACGCTGGCCGTCTCCACCCCTCCCGCCGTGAGAGCGAAACGCTTGATGGGATTGTGATGGGTCGTGGCCAGGACGAGGCTCCTTCTCTCCAGCAGCTCCTCGAGAATGGAGATGCCCAGGGCGGCCCCCTCCTGGGGATCCGTCCCTGCCCCGAGCTCGTCGAGGAGGACGAGGGAGGTCTCCTCGGCCTCTCCGAGGATGGAGATGATATTGCGCATGTGGGCGCTGAAAGTGGAAAGATTCTGCTCGATGCTCTGCTCGTCGCCGATGTCGATCAGGATCGCCCCGATCTCGCCGACGACGGTTCCTTCGGCCGCCGGAACGGGCAGGCCGTACCAGGCCAGGGAGAGCGCGACGCCGACGGTCTTGAGGGCCACCGTTTTGCCTCCCGTATTGGGGCCGGTGACGACGAGCTGACGGAATCGGCGGCCACACTGAATGTCGATGGCCACGGCTTTCTCCCCCAGAAGGGGATGGACGACCTTTCTGAGGTCGAAGAGGGCCTTGTCCGTCACTTCCGGCAAGGTCCATCTGCGACGATCCATCATCTCCCCCGCCCCATAGGCCAGATCACACCAGGCCAGAGCCGCCTCGGCATCGGCAAGAGCCCCTTCGCGACGAAGCATGGCCTCCGTGATCTCCCGGAAAAGGCGATGCTCCTCCTCCCGCTCCTCCTGCAGCAAAAGGGCGAGAGAGTTGTTGAGGGGGACAAGACCGTTGGGCTCCATGTAGAGCGTATTGCCCGAGACGGAACGGTCGACGACGATGCCGGGGAAGACGCCGACGTGTTCCTGCTTGACGAGAACGACAAAGCGACCGTTCCGCAAAGAGAGAAGACGGTCCTGAAGCATGGACTGTATCGAGGGGTCGTTCAGCAGTTTCTGCCCGTCCCGCCGGAGGCGATTGCGGACCTGCTCCAGCGATTTGCGGATTTTCGACAATTTGGGCGAGGCGCTGTCGTAGAGTTTCCCGTCGTCGGCTATGACGGAAAGGGCCTTCAGCTCCTCGTCGAACTCGCGGATTTTCCGGGAAAAACGCCAGAGAAAGGGGAAGTCCTCCTTCTCCTCGGAAAGGCGCAGGCGAATTCGCGAGGCCACGGAAAGAAGCGTCCGGATGCGAAGAAGCTCCTCGCCGGTGAGATGGGAGGAGGTCTTGGCCTCGACGAGGAGTTCCGTCACGGTGCGTAGATCGTCGGACCAGGGCAGTTCGCCGAAACGGTCGCGGAACCGCAGATAATCCCGAAAGAGCTCGTGGCGGGCCCGAAGGCGGCTTCCCTCGGAGGCGGGCTCCAGACGCAGAAGGGCGAGAAGGCCGAGATCGCTTCTACAGCGGGAGGCAAAGAGATCGAGGATTTTGTCCAGTTCCAGAAGGGAACGGGCCGAATCAGAAAGTCGCATCGGGCGAGGCGGGAGCGGCAGGCACCGGAATCGAATCGAAGGCGAGCCCGTTCTCGTGCAGATAGGGGATCAGCCGCGGCCAGATCTGGGCGGCAAAGGAGAGGGAACGGCTCCCCTCGCTCCACTGAGGGGGAACGAGAGGACCGGCCATCAGGAGTCCCCCGTAGACGACGAGCAGGATGGCGATCCCCTTCAGAGCGCCCGCACCGAGCCCGAGAAGGCGGTCGAGAAGAGAAAGGTGCGTCGCCTTCAAGAAGGCCCCCACGAGACGGCAGAGCAGGGCCGCCGCCAGATTGACGGCGACGAAGACGGCGACGAGCCCCACGCCGTAGGCGACGTTCTCCGTGATATCGAAATGACTGCGCACGAAGCCCGCCACGACGTCGGCGCGGGCAAAGGCCAGGTAGAGCCCCCCCAAGGTTCCGGCAAGGGAAAGGACCTCGCCGGAAAGACCTCGGAAAAGGCCGCGGAGAGCGAGAGAAACCGTTATGAAAAGAAAGGTCATATCGATGACGGCGCCGAAACTCAACGGGACTCCTCCTTGAGAAGCGCCTCCAGGCGATGGCGAATTCTCTCCAGCTGCCAACCGTAACGCAAAAGGGCCAGCAAAAGCCGCTCCTCCTGCCCGACGGAGGGACCGCCCGACTCCTCGATGACGACGTTCAGAGGGACGAGAAGGCGATCCAGCTCGTCATCGGTCAGAGGCGTTCGGATCGGGTAGGTCTTTTTGCCGACGCGCAGCCGGACTCGGCGCATTTCGGCGCCGGGCAATTCCGTCACCGCGAGGCGGCCGCCGCTCCGCCTGTGGCCAGGGGACGTTCCGCCCCATAGAGCTTGTCAAGCTTTTGCGCAAGGGAGCTGAGACGCTGCTCCATCTGGTCTTTCTCTTTCTGAAGGGACATGCGCTCGCGCTCGGCCTGCTCGATGAGGCGCTGATTTTCCTTGCGGACGCGGATCAGCTCAAGATCCTTTTCCTGGAGCGCGCGCCGGGCCTCCTGAAGCTGTTCCCCTATCTGGACCTTCTCGGCCTCGAGATTCTGGACCTTTTCCGTCACCTTATCAAGGATTTTCTCGAACTGTTCCAGACGCTCCAGCATGAAATGACCTCCTTTGTCGGAGAGCTAGCGGAGACGATAGCCGGCCGCTTCGAGGGACTCCCGAAGCGCTCGGTGGTCCCCCTCGATCTCGGAATCGACGAGAGTCCGCTCGGGGTGACGGTAGACCAGGCTGAAGGCCAGGCTCCGCATCCCCTCGGGCAGGGAAGGCCCCTCGTAGACATCGAAAAGCTCTACCCCTTCGAGCATAGCACCGCCGTGACTTCTGATGAAGTCCCCAAGGAAGGCGGCCGTCACCGATCGGGGAGCCAACAGGGAAATATCGCGCAAAAGAGCGGGGAAAGGGGTCTCGGAGGCGAAGCGGGGCCTCTTGTCGCCGACGAGGGATTGAAGGTCGAACTCGAAGGCGTAAAGGGGAGCGCCGAGGTCGAGTTCCTTTTCGAGCAGGGGCTTGAGTCGCGTCAGATAGCCCACGGGACGGCCATCGACGCGAAGCGTCGCCGTCTGTCCGGCGTGGCCGAAGGGAAGCCTATCGGGGCAAAAGGAGGGAACGACGCGGCAGGCCGCCAGAAGGGCCGTCACGTCGGCCTTGACGGAGAAGAAGTCCTCGGCTCCCCTCGCCCCGTAAAGGGCCTTGCCCTGCCGGCCTCCGTAGAGAACGGCGCCGAAACGCCGCCTCTCGTCACATCCCGTCCGGCCCTCCGCGGGAACAAAAATATCGCCGATTTCGAAAAGGCGCAACTCCCCGCGCCAGCCCTTGCGAAGATTCCCCGACAGAGCCTCGAGGAAGGAGGGCAGCAGCAGGGGACGCAGAACGGACTGTTCCCGGCTCAGGGGATTGGTCAGCTCCAGAAGCTCCTCGTGTCGCCCGAGTCCCAGCCTTCCGACGGACTCGGGCGACACGAAACTGTACTGGACGCTCTCCATGTAGCCCCGCGCCATGGCCGTCTCCCGCAGCTTTCGCCAGAGCAGAAAGGCCTCGCCGACAGTCCCCGTGTCCCGGGGCCGGCCGGGCAGCCTCGCCGGGATGACGGCGTCCGTATAGCCCCGAACGCGGGCCACCTCTTCGATGAGATCTTCCTCGATGTTGACGTCAGGCCTATAGCTGGGAACGTAAAAGGTCGTGCCCTTTTCCCCTCTCCGTTCGGCATCGAAACCCAGACGGGAAAGGATTCTCTCGGCCTCTTTCATGTCGTCCCAGAGGAGATAGCGCCTCATCTTGTCCCGGGTGAGCTCGACTTCTCCGATGGCTTCCGTCCGACGGCGCCGGAGGTGAATCGAGGGCTGAGGACGACCGGCGTTCCAGCGGGAGATCAGCGAGAGGGCATAGCCGAGAGCCACAAGACTCCTGGCGGGATCGACGACGCGGGCGAAGCGATAGGCCGCCTCCGAGTTCAGGCCGAGGCGCCGCGAAGTCCGGCTGACCCGGATGGGATCGAACCAGGCCGTCTCCATGAGGACCCGTCTCGTCCCCTCGAAAATCTCGCTGTTCTCCCCTCCCATGACGCCGGCCAGGGCGACGGGGCGACCTCCGCTGGTGATAAGAAGATCCTGGCCGTCGAGAGAGCGGTCCTTGCCATCGAGAGTTCTCATCGTCTCGCCGGGCCGGGCGGACCTGACGGTGATCTCCGGCGAAGGGAGCCTGTCGAAGTCGAAGGCGTGAAGAGGCTGCCCCAGGAAGAACATGGTCAGGTTCGTGGCGTCGACGACATTGCTGACGGGACGCTGGCCCAGAAGGGCCAGCCGGATCCGGGCGTCCAGGGGAGAGGGGGCGATCGCCACATCGTCGACGAAACCCAGACCGTAGAGCGTGCATCCCTCTCCCTCGAGGGTAATGCCGCCGAAATCGACGGGCCAGTGGGCGCCGTCCTGAGGCAGGTCGATTTCGAATTCCCTGAGCTGACTTCCCTCGACGAGGGCGTGAACCTCGCGGGCCACGCCCAGCAGCGAGAGGAGATCTCCCCTGTTGGGCGTGATCGACAATTCGAGGATCTCGTCGTCCAGCCCCAAAGAGGAGACCGCGTCGGCTCCGATGACGTATTCCCCGGGCAGACGCAGGATGCCCGGTTCCGTCTCGACGGCGGCGACTCCCAATTCGGAGGCCGACAGGGCCATCCCCTGGCTGAGAAGGCCGGAGAACTCGCGAGTCCCCATGACGGTCCCGTCGGCCAACGTGGCTCCTGGAGGGGCGTAACAGACGAGATCGCCGACGGAGAGATTGCGCGCCGCCGTGACGCAGAGGGCCTCTCCCGCACCCCTGTCGAGACGGGCCAGAAGGAGATTGGCCGACGAGGGATGGGGATCGAGAGCCACCACGCGGGCGATCACGACGCCCTTGAGTTTCCCGCAGGGACGGACAAGCGACTCCACTTCGGTTCCCGTGAAGGTGAGACGCTCGGAGAGAAGCTCGGCGTCGATGGGGATGTCGATCAATTCCCGAAGCCAACGAAGCGAAAGAAGCATCAGAGAACACCTCCAGAGGCGAGAAAGGCGGCGTCTCCCTGGAAGAGAACGCGCAGATCGTCGAGGCCGTACTTGAGCATGGCGATTCGATCGAGCCCCATCCCCCAGGCGAAGCCGTTGTACTTTTCCGGGTCGATGCGGCCGCTGCGAAGGACGTTGGGATGGACCATGCCCAGCCCCATCACTTCGAGCCAGCCCGTCCCCTTGCAGATGCGGCAGCGGGGGTTGGCGCCCGAACAGGCGACACACTCCACGTCCATCTCCATAGAGGGCTCGGTGAAAGGGAAGAAGCTGGAGCGGTAACGGGCCCTGAGGGGACGGCCGAAGACGCGGTTGATGAAGACCTCGAGACAGCCCTTGATGTCGGCCACGGAGACGTCTTCCTCGACGAGAAGTCCCTCCAGCTGATGGAACATGGGAGAGTGGGTGGGATCGCTGTCGCGGCGGTAGACCCGTCCGGGACAGACGACGCGGAGCGGCGCCCCCTGACTCAGCATGGAGCGAACCTGCACGGGCGACGTGTGGGTTCTCAGGAGAAGCCCCTCCTGCCGGAGATAGAAGGTATCCTGCATGTCCCGAGCCGGATGATGGGGCGGAATATTGAGGGCCTCGAAGTTGTGGAAATCGTCCTCCACCTCGGGCCCCGAGGCGACGGAAAAGCCCAGACCGACGAAAATGTCGACGACATCGTGGAGCACCTGGACGACGGGATGAAAGGCACCGTAGGGCCGTCCGCACCCCGGCTGGGTCACGTCGACGCCGTGCCGTCGCTCTTCGTCTTCTGCCTCGACTCCTCTGCGGGCCGCAAGGGCCTCGTCGAGAGCCGTCTCGATCTCGACGCGAAGGACGTTCCAGGCCGCTCCCGCCGAAGGGCGCTCCTCGGAAGGAAGGCGCCCCAGCGACTTGAGGGCCGCCGTAAGCTCCCCCTTCTTGCCGAGGAAACGGACGCGCAGCGCCTCGAGGCGCTCGCTTCCCTCCGCCTCCGCCAGGGCCCCCTGAAAGGCCATCCTCATTGCGTCCACCTGTCTGTGATGGTCACTCACCGCTTTGCCTCCTTGCTCTCCTTGGAGCCTTGGACCCACTGGTTGATTTCATCGCTTTTGCCCGATATGAAAAGCTGATCCGTCGCCTCGACGACCGTATCGGCCCGGGGGATGAACTGCTCTCCCTGCCGATCGACGAGAAGGACGACGGCATTGTACTCGTTGCGGAAGTTGAGCTTCGCCAGACTCTTTCCGATCATCTCCGGGCGGGGCGCCGTCTTGCCCACGAGGAGCTCGCTGCCCGGGACCTGCGAGAACTGAGAGAGCCAGGGAAAGACAAAGTGATCGGCGACGCGCATTCCCATATCGCGCTCGGGAAAGATGACGCGATGGGCCCCGACGCGGGCCAGGACCCGTGCGTGAAGGGCCGTCTGGGCACGGGCCATGACATAGGGAACGCCCAGCTCCCGGAGGATGGCCGTGGCCAGGATGGAAGCCTCCGTGTTCTCTCCGATGGCCACGACGGCCACATCGGCCTCGCGAACGCCGACCTTGACGAGGGCCTCCTCGTCCGTGGCGTCCAGTTGGGCCGTCAGATCGACGTCGTCGGCCAGAAGCTCGACGCGGGAACGAACCTTGTCGACGGCGACGACATACTGCCTCAGGGCGACCAGGCGCTCGCAGAGGGCGGCCCCGAACCGTCCCAGGCCGACGACGAGAACCATCTTCTTTTCGGTCATCCGATTTCTCTCCCTCTTTTCTTCGCGACGGCCGTTTTTCCGTCGCCGGGCCTCGATGACCTAGCCGACGGGAACATCCGTGTCCGCATAGGATACCTTACCTCCCCCATGCCCTTCCAGCAGAAGTCCGTAAAGAAAGGTCATCAGCCCCACACGCCCCCAGAACATGAGGAGGACGAGAACCAGCTTCGCTCCCGGTCCGAGGTCCGCCGTCACTCCCAGAGAGAGACCGACCGTCCCCAGGGCCGAAACGGCCTCGAAGAAAAGAGTCAGAAAGGAGTGGGGCTCCATCAGGGCCAGAAGAAAGGAGCTGAGAAAGAGCGTCCCCAGGTAGAGAAAGAAGAGAGATGTCGCCCGCGTCAGCGTCCAGTGGGGAATGCGTCGCCCCCAGAGGACGACCTCGCCTTTGCCCCGAAGGTCCGTCCAGGTCGATGCGAGGAGCAGCCCTACCGTCGTCGTCTTCATCCCCCCGCCCGTCGAAGCCGGAGAGGCCCCGATGAGCATGAGCAGGACCGTCAGGGCCACGCCGGGATCTGAAAAACGGGAGAGGCTGACCGTATCGAAACCGGCCGTCCGCGGCGTCACGCTGTGAAAAAGGGCGTTCCACAACTTCAGCGGCCAGGAGAGAGCCCTGAAGGCCTCCTGCCCCTCCGTAAGGGAAAAAAGGAAGGTGCCCAGGCCGATAAGGACCGTCGTCATGAGCAGGACGAGCCGGCAGTAGGGGGAGAGGCGCCCTCCCCGGCGCAGGCGATGGACCAGCTCGATCAGGACGGGCGACCCCAGGCCGCCGACGACGACGAGAATCATGACGGCCGAGGGGACGGCGAAAGTCGTCGCATAGCCCTCGAGATTGGAGGAAAAAAGAGAAAAGCCGGCGTTGCAGAAGGCCGAGACGCTGTGAAAAAGGGCCAGGTAGAAGGCCCTCATCGGCGTCTCATCGCTCAAGAAACCGATGAAAAGCCAGAGAGTCCCCAAGCCTTCGAACAGGAAGGTCAGCTTCAGAATCTGAAAGAGAAGCCGCACCGCTCCCGCCGGCGTGTCCAGGCCCAGCCCGCCGACGAAAAGAAGGCGTCGGCGAAGATCGATCTTCTGTCCCATGAGAAGGGGAAGGGCCGTCGTCGCCGTCATCACGCCCAGGCCGCCGAGCTGAATCAGGAGAAGGACGACGAGCTGGGAGGGAAGCGTCAGGAAGGTGCCCGTGTCGACGACGGACAATCCCGTGACGCAGACGGCCGACGTGGCCGTGAAAAGGGCATCGATGAAGCCGATGGGACGGACAGGGACATTAAAAAGCCATATAAGGAAGGTTCCTGCGCCGATAAGCGACAGGAACCCCCCCGCGACGGTTCGTTCTATGGGAACGGAACTGTAGGTTCTGGGCTTTATCGTCCCAGCGCCTCCCGCGCCCTCTCGGCGATGTCGGCGAAGACGGTGGCGTCGTTGACGGCCAGGTCGGCCAACATCTTCCTGTTGATGACGATGCCGGCCTTCTTCAGGCCGCTGACGAGCGTGCTGTAGGTCATGCCGTTGAGGCGGGCGGCGGCGTTGATGCGCATGATCCAGAGCTGGCGGAACTGGCGCTTCTTGGCCCGGCGATCGCGAAAGGCGTTGGAAAGGGACTTGAGAAAGGCCTCGCGGGCCCGGCGGTAGACGTTCTTCTTCCTGCCCCAGTAGCCCTTGGTGATGGAAAAAAGCTTCTTACGCTTGGCGTTGCTCTGTGAACCGTTCTTTACTCTCGGCATCGAGGGTCACCTCTTTCTCGTAACTAGGCGTAGGGCAGAAGGGTCTTGACCGTCCGCGTCAGTGTCTCCGTCAGAACTCCCTGCTGACGGAGGCGACGGATGCGGCTCGCGCCCTTGTGTCCCGTGAGGTGACGGCGACCGCTCTTCTGGTATACGACCTTGCCGCCGCCGGTGAGGCGGAAGCGTTTCTTCGTGGCGGAATGGGTCTTCATTTTCGGCATCTCAGCGCGTTCTCCCTTCACAAATGACGGCAGCTCCGCTCAGGAGGCGAAGCCGCCTTCCTTCCGGTCGGGCCCGGAGCTCCGCAAGAAACCTAAGCCTTCTCGGCCTCCGACGACGCGGGGACGGCCTTCGGCTCGATTTTTTTCGCCGCAATCGGCGCGGTAACCTGCAGAGGGGCCAACATCATGCGCATATAGCGCCCCTCCATGCGAGGATAGGCATCGATCTTGCCCAAATCGTTGCAGTCGACAACAACACGGTCGAGAACCTCGCGCCCCTTGTCCTGAAAGGCCATCTCCCTCCCCCGGAAGAAGATGGAGACCTTCACCCTGTGACCGCCCTGGAGGAAACTGCGAATGGCCTTGACCTTGAAATCGTAGTCGTGGACATCGATCTTGGGCCGCATCTTCATTTCCTTCACGCTCTGGGTCTTCTGCTTCTTGCGGGTGTCCTTGTCCCTCTTCTGCTGCATGAAACGGTACTTGCCGTAGTCCATGACGCGACAGACGGGGGGCTTGGCCAGAGGGGCCACCTCGACGAGATCGAGCTCCCTCTCCTCGGCCAGGGCAAGGGCCTGGCGCGTCGGAATGACACCGACCTTGACGCCCTGATCGTCGATGAGAAGGACTTCGTGGACCCTGATCTCTTCGTTGATGCGAGGTTCCGAATCGGGCTTTGCGGCTATAGCAGGTCACCTCCATTGATATCGTTGACGAACGTTCGTGGACGCATCCACGCTAAAAGGGGCCGGAGGTTACGCCTCCGGCCCCATCGATACCGAGATGAACGTCTTCCCTTTCCCTCACAGAGGCCGGAAAGGAGAGACTTTTTCTTCTTCGGCGTCGCCGGGTGAGAGGAGACCTCTACTTACGACCCTAACAACAGCGACGCTTATTCTACCACTCATTTCCGCTCTTTTCAAGAGAGGGGCACGCACCGATGCAGCGAGGGCTCGTCGTCGAGGGGGTTGAACTCCTCCAGGAGCAGTTGGCGGAAGGCCTCCAGGGTGAACGAGCCCAGATCGCCGCGGCTTCGTTCCCGTACGGAGACCTGGCCCGATTCGGCCTCCCTCTCGCCGATGACGATCATGAAGGGAACCTTCTGGAGCTGGGCATCGCGGATCTTCTTGCCCAGCTTCTCGTCTCGTCTGTCCACTTCGACGCGGACGCCCCACCCCTTGAGCGTGGCCTCGACGGAAGAGGCCCAGGGAAGAAAGTCCTCTTTGACGGGGAGGAGGCGGACCTGGAAAGGAGCCATCCAGAAGGGGAAGGCCCCTGCATAGTGTTCGATGAGGATGCCCATGAAACGCTCAAGACTGCCCAGAACGGTTCGATGAAGCATGACGGGGCGGTGTTGGGCACCGTCGGGACCGATATAGGTCATGTCGAACTTCTCGGGGAGCTGGAAATCGAGCTGAATCGTCCCGCACTGCCAGGTGCGGCCGATGCAGTCCTCGAGGTGGAAGTCGATCTTGGGGCCGTAGAAGGCGCCGTCGCCGGGGTTGAGGCGATAGGGGACGCCCTTCTCCTCCAGGGCCTCCTGAAGGGCCCTCTCGGCCCTGTCCCAGAGGACGGGATCACCCATGGCCTTTTCGGGCCGAGTCGACAGCTCCACCCGGTAGGAGAAGCCGAAGACATCCTTGTAGATGTGCTGGACGAGATCCATGATCCCTTTGATCTCCGCCTTGATCTGGTCGGGCGTCACGTAGAGATGGGCGTCGTCCTGCGTGAAGCAGCGGACTCTCATGAGGCCGTGAAGGACGCCGGAGCGCTCGTGACGATGGACGGTCCCCAGCTCGGCCATGCGGAGGGGAAGGTCGCGGTAGCTGCGGATCTGGCTCTTGTAGACAAGGATGCCGCCGGGGCAGTTCATGGGCTTGATGGCGAAGGGAGCCTCGTCGATTTCGGTGAAGTACATGTTCTCCCTGTAGTGATCCCAATGGCCCGAACGGATCCAGAGGTCCCGGTCCAGGATGAGGGGCGTCATGATCTCCTGATAGCCGGCGCGACGGTGCTCCTTCTGCCAGAAGCGGATGAGCAGATTGCGGATCGTCATCCCCTTGGGGTGGAAGAAGGGAAAGCCGGGCCCCTCGTCCTGAAGACTGAAAAGATCGAGCTCGCGCCCCAGCTTGCGGTGGTCGCGACGCTTGGCCTCCTCGATGCGCTTCAGATAGGCCTCGAGGTCCTCTTTCCCGGCGAAGGCCGTCCCGTAGATGCGGGTGAGCATGACGTTCTTCTCGTCACCGCGCCAGTAGGCCCCGGCCAGGGAGAGGAGCTTGAAGTGGCGCAGCTGGGAGGTGTTGGCGACGTGAGGTCCCCGGCAGAGATCGACATATTCGCCCTGGCGGTAGAGCGAGATTTCCTCGTCGGCCAGTCCTTCGACGAGCTCGACCTTGTAGATCTCCCCCTCGGAGCGGAAGAGCTCGAGGGCCTTCTCACGCGGAAGGAAAAGGCGCTCGACGGGGAGGGCCTCCTTGACGATGCGGCGCATCTCGTCTTCGATCCGCTTCAGGTCGCCTTCCGTGACAGTTCCGGCGACGTCCATATCGTAGTAGAACCCCTCTTTGATGGCCGGACCGATGGCGACCTTCGTGCCGGGATAGAGTCGGCGAACGGCCTGGGCCATGAGATGAGAGGTGGAATGACGCAGGATTTCGAGCCCCTCCTCGGAATCGGCCGCGACGGGCTCGACCGTGGCCGATTCCGTCAGGGTGGTCGTCAGATCGGCGAGGGAACCGTCGACGCGGGCCGCAACGGCGCCCTTCCTGAGTCCCCAGCGATCGAGGGCTTCCGAGGGAGTGACCGACTGGGCCTCGAAGGAACGGCCGTCGGGAGCGGAAAAGATGGACATGGTGAAATCGCCTCCTGCCGCGCCGGGGGATACCGTCCTCCGTACGCGGGATCTATGTGCCTTCCGCAGCCATTCTAGCACAGCCCTCCCCCCGGGAGAGGAAGAGGGGGGGAAGAGCTCCGAGGAGACTCCAGTTCCACAATCCTATCGGAACAAAAGTGATTTATATCCCAACTTATTTAATCGTGAAAAGGCTAGCCAAAGTCGTCAATCTTGAATATAATGCCCCTATCGTACTCAATGGCGGGTTCCAAGGAGCCCCAGGTCGCCACCTTGCAGAAGAGTGGCAACTGTCTTCAGAGCGCGAAAAGGGGGGATCGTCTGGAAAGAAGGAACCTGAGGCGGTCAGAGATCGTTCGAAAGACCACCATACCGCAGGGGAGGGAAAGGCATGTCAGGAAAAGCAGGAAGTGAACAGTGGGGAAGTCGCTGGGGTCTGATTCTCTCGGCCATCGGCATGGCCGTCGGCACCGGTAACATCTGGAGGTTCCCCCGCGTCGCCGCCGCCAACGGCGGAGGCGTTTTCGTCGTTGCCCTTATGATTTCATTATTCCTCTGGGCCATCCCCCTCATGATGGCCGAAGCCGTCTGGGGCAAGAAGAGCCGCATGGGCTGCGTCGGCTCCTTCAAGGTCCTCATGGGCAAGAAGTATACCTGGCTCGGCGGCGTCGTCGGCTGGATCGTCCTCGCCATCGTCTTCTATTATGCCGTCGTCATGGGCTGGTGCGTCCGCTACTTCGTCTACGCCCTCATGGGCACCATCAAGCCCGGCCTCGACACGGAGGCCCTCTGGACGGCCTTCTCGACGACGAAGGGGGCCATGGTCCCCTGGCACATCATCTCCATGATCATCACCGTCGCCATCGTCTACAAGGGCGCCATCGCCGGCATCGAGAAGGCCAACAAGATCCTCATCCCCACCCTCTTCGTCCTCCTCCTCGTCCTCGTCGGCCGCTCCGTCACCCTCGACGGCGCCGATAAGGGGCTGGAGTTCCTCTTCCATCCCCAGTGGGGCGAGATGCTCAAGGGCAAGATCTGGCTCGAGGCCTTCACCCAGGCCGCCTGGTCGACGGGAGCCGGCTGGGGCCTCATGCTGACCTACTTCGTCTACGTCGGCAACAAGGAGGACATCGCCCTCAACGCCACGACGGTCTGCCTCGCCGACACGACGGCGGCCCTCCTGGCCGGCCTGGCCGTCATCCCCACCATCTTCGCCCTCTCCCCCGATCCGCAGGCGGCCGTCACGTCGGGCAACACGGGGCTGGCCTTCATCCACCTGACGCGGCTTTTCACCGTCATGCCCGGCGGCACGCTCATGGCCATCGCCTTCTTCCTCGCCCTGGTCTGCGCCGCCCTCTCCTCCATGCTCTCCATGATCGAGCTGGGCTGCCGCATGCTTCTCGACATGGGCATGGAGCGCAAGAAGGCCATCCTCGTCGCCGGCGTCGGCATCACCATCCTGGGCCTCCCCTCGTCGATGAGCATCTCCTTCCTCGACAACCAGGACTGGGTCTGGGGCGTGGCCCTTCTCGTCTCGGGCCTCATCTTCTCCCTCGGCGCCATCAAGATCGGCGTCCAGAAGATCTGGGACGAGGACATCGAGCCCTGCTCGGACATCAAGGCCGCCTGGATGTGGAAGCTCATCTACCTCTTCCCCCTCTGGTTCGTCCTCATCTTCGCCTGGTGGACCATTCAGGCCGCGTCCTGGTACCCCGGCGAGTGGTACAAGTGGCTTCCCATCTCCAAGTACACCTTCACCGTGGGAACCATGTACTACCAGTGGGCCATCTGCTTCGGCATCATCTTCGTCCTCAACAACTGGCTCGCCGAAAAGACGAAGTACCCCGCCAAGGTCGATTTCGACTAGCCCGAACGGCGTCTGAAGGAGGAATGGCTCATGTGGAAGCTCAATATGGTCGTCATCATGATCATCACCTTCGGAGGCTTCGGCCTCTGCATATGGAAAACCATGGTGTCCCAGGAGGCCAAGCAGAAGGCCGGCAAGTAGGGGCCTGAGGGAAACGGCGCAGGGGGGAGCGGCGAAAGTCCGCTCCCCCCTTTTCGTCGTCGCCCCCGTCGACGAAAGGGGGGAGCCTGTCCCGGAACCGGCCTCGCCCTTCCGACGACACCGCTCCCGTCCCCCCCCACAAAGGGGAACAGGTCACACGAAGGGGGGCGCCTTGAGGCGCCCCCCTTCGTCGATCTATTGCTTCCGTATCTCTTCCGTCGCGTGCCCTCGCCACCGCAGGTCAGCCCGTGCTGCCGAAGCCGCCCGAACCCCGCTCCGTCTCGGAAAGCCCTCCGCCCTCCTCGAAATTCATGACGACGACGGGCTGAAGGACCATCTGGGCGATCCTGTCGCCTGGGGCGATCCGGAAGGGCTCCCTGCCGTGGTTGACGACGAGGACCTTCACTTCGCCTCTGTAATCGCTGTCGATGGTTCCCGGCGCGTTGAGGAGCGTCACGCCACGGCGAAGGGCCAGGCCGCTCCGAGGACGGAGCTGGATCTCGTAACCTCTGGGAATTTCGAGAAAGATCCCCGTGGCGACGGCCCGCCACTCGCCGGGAGGAACGACGACCGATTCACAGGCGGCCAGATCGGCCCCCGCCGACCCCTCCGTGGCGTAGGCCGGAGGCGCCAGACGTCTGGCCGCCTCCGTCCGCTTCATCCTGACGACGACCAAGGAGCTACTCCCGGGGACGGCGGGGACCGCCGGGGCGGCGATCGCCGCTTCGGCCGGGCCTGTCTCCGTCACGACTGGGACGGTCTCCCCTCGGGGCGGGGCGCCCGCCGCCGGCGGCGGCCTTTTCGGCGATGAGGACCTCTCTCTCGTCTTCGGCGGCGAAGATCGCCTTCCAGGCCGGATCGGACTCGAACTCGCTTCTGCGGTCGACGAAGACGCGGCGGCGCGAGAGGTTGACGCGGGAGAGGTCGTCGATCTCCTTGACGACGACGAGGACGCTGTCGCCGGGCTGAAGGATCTCGTCGAGCTTGGGCACGTGGTGGGTGCTCACTTCGCTGACGTGAAGGAGCCCTTCCTTGCCGGGAAGGACCTCGACGAAGGCGCCGAAGTTCATGAGACGCGTCACCTTGCCGTAGAAGACCTCGCCGGGCTCGACGTCGCGCGTCAGGTCCCGGATCTGGCCCATGGCCTCCTCGGCCTTCTCCGAGGACGACGAGGCGATGAAGATGCGGCCGTCGTCCTCGACGTCGACCTTGCAGCCCGTGTCGGCGATGATCTTGCGGATGATCTTCCCGCCGGGGCCGATGACGTCGCGGATCCGGTCGACGCTGATCTGCATGGTGTAGATGCGGGGAGCGTAGGGCGACATCTCCTCGCGGGGGGCGGCCAGAGTGGCTTCCATGCAGCCCAGAATGTGGAGGCGGGCACCGCGGGCCTGATTGAGGGCCCTCTCCAGGATGGCACGGGTGATGCCTCCGGCCTTGTTGTCCATCTGGAGGGCCGTCACGCCGTCACGGGTGCCGGCCACCTTGAAGTCCATGTCTCCGTAGTGATCTTCCAGGCCCTGGATGTCGGAGAGGATTTCGACGGCGTCGCCCTCCTTGATGAGCCCCATGGCGATGCCCGCCACCGGCTTGGCCAGGGGGACGCCGGCGTCCATGAGGGCCAGGGAGGCGCCGCAGACGGAGGCCATCGAGCTCGATCCGTTCGACTCGAGGATGTCGGAGACGACGCGGACGACGTAGGGGAAACTCTCGTCGGGCATCATGGCGCGGACGGAACGCTCGGCCAGGGCTCCATGGCCGATTTCGCGGCGACCGGGTCCCCTCATGGGGCGGACCTCCCCCACCGAATAGGGAGGGAAGTTGTAGTGAAGCATGAACTTTTTCGGCGGCTCGTCGAGCTTGATGCCGTCGAGGATCTGGTCGTCGTTGCCCATCATGCCCAGCGTGGCCGTCACCAGGGCCTGCGTCTCGCCGCGGGTGAAGACGGCCGAGCCGTGGGTCCGGGGAAGGACGCCCACCTCGCAGGAGATGGGACGCACTTCGTCCATGGCGCGGCCGTCGGCGCGAAGGTGTTCCTCGACGACGACTCGGCGCATGATCGTCTTGACGAGATGCTCCACCACCTCGCCGATGTAGCGCTTCGCCTCGGGGTAGCTCTCGGCGAAGTGCTCGATGGAGCGCGCCTTGACGACCTCGATGGCCGCGCCACGGGCCTGTTTGGCATGAATGAGCACGGCCTCGCGGATGGCGCCGGACTGGGTCGATTCGATCCAGTCGTCGATCTCGGCGAGGGTTGCGGGGGGGACGAACTCGAACTTGGCCTTGCCGATCTCGTCGCGGATCTCGATCTGAAGACGGCAGATCTTCTTGATCTCCTCGTGGGCCAGCTCGAGGGCGTCGGCCAGGAGGGACTCCGAAACCTCTCGGGCTCCGGCCTCGACCATGGTGATGCCCTCGAGGTGCCCCGAGACGATCAGGTCGAGAGTGCTTTCGTCCAGGGCCTGCTCCGTGGGATTGACGACGAGCTCGCCGTCGATGCAGCCGATGCGGACGGCGCCGACGGGACCGCCCCAGGGGATGTCGGAAATCATGAGGGCCGTCGATGCCCCGTTGATGGCCAGGATGTTGGGGGGATTGGACTGGTCGACGGAAAGCACGGTGGCGACGACGTGAACGTCATGGCGCATCCGCTCGTCGAAGAGGGAGCGGATGGAGCGGTCGATGACGCGACAGCCGATGATGGCCGTCTCCGTCGGTCTCCCCTCGCGCTTGATGAATCCTCCGGGGATCTTTCCCGCCGAGTAGTAGCGCTCCTCGTAGTCGACGAGAAGCGGGAAGAAGTCAAGCCCCTCTCTGGGCTTTTCCGTCATGCAGGCCGTGACGAGGACGACCGTCTCGCCGTAGGTCATGCGCACCGAACCGCTGGCCTGTTTGGCCAGATAGCCTGTCTCGATCTTCATGTCGAGACCGCCTATCGTCATGGAGTAGTTGTGAATCATCTCGTTGTTGCCTCCTTGAAGTTCCGTCTTTTTTTCCTCTTTGCACGTCTCTTAGCATAACACAAAGAGGGGCTCCCTCCAGGGAGCCCCTCTTGATTTGAGAAATAAAGAGTGGGGAGAGCCGGGCTCTCCCCACTCTCGAGAGGACTAGTGGCGCAGCCCCAGCCTCTGGATCAGGGTCTGGTAGCGACCGAAGTCGTTCTCCTTGAGATAGTTGAGCAGCTTGCGCCGCCGCCCGACCATCTTGAGAAGGCCCCGACGGGAGTGGAAATCCTTCTTGTGGATCTTGAGATGTTCCGTCAGCTCCCGGATGCGGTAGGTCAGAAGGGCGACCTGAACCTCGGGAGAGCCCGTGTCCGTCTCGTGCGTCTTGTACTCGGAGATCAGATTCGTCTTGGTCTCCTTGTCGGCGTTCAACATCCTCTTTCACCTCGTGTGATCAGATCCCGAAACCAAGCGGGTCGCGCAGCGAGCGAACCTCCGAGTGACGGGTCGCGCCTATTGTACCATCAGCGCTTCCAAGGGAGCAACGGAACCCGGAATAATGTTGTGCTCGACATTGGCTCATGACTGTGGTTTAATGGGAGAACTACGAACATCTTCCATTTCCCCTTAAAAGATGCCGAAAAGGAGCGATTGCCGATGAAGATTCTGATCATCGAAGACAACAGGGACCTCGTTCAGGTCCTCGCCGAAGGTTTCGGAGAAAACGGCTTCGCCGTCGACAGCGCCTACGACGGAGAAGAGGGCCTGGCCAAAGGCAAGGGAACCGACTACGACTGTCTCATCGTCGACATCATGCTGCCCGGCATGGACGGCTTCCAGATGGTGGAGAAGCTGCGCGAGGAGGGCAAGGATACGCCCATCATCATGCTCACCGCCAAGGACACCGTCGACGACCGCGTCGAGGGGCTGAACCGCGGGGCCGACGACTACCTCGTCAAGCCCTTCGACTTCCGCGAACTCATCGCCCGCGTCCACGCCCTCATCCGCCGTCGGTCGGAGCAGAAACGCCCCCTCCTCAAGTGCGGGCCTCTCGTCCTCGACCCCGTCGCCCGGGAGTGTCGCGTCGGCGACGACATCGTCCCCCTCCGCCGCCGCGAGTTCGACATCCTCGAGCTTCTCATGCGCTACGAGAACCAGGTCTTCACCCGGGATCGCGTCATCGCCCACGTCTGGCAGAAGGAGTACGACGGGACGAGCAACGTCGTCGACGTTCACGTCAAATACCTCCGGGACAAGCTGCGCCCCTTCAATCTCGACACGGTCGTCATCACCGTCCGGGGCGTGGGCTACAAGGTCTCCTGCCCCGAGTACGACTAGAGAGGTCCTTTCGGGGACCGTTTCGAGCATGTAGACGATGAGGGACATCTCAGGCGGGAAGGGGCGGAGGCGCTCTCTTTTCCATCTCCGTTCCTTCCGCTTCAAGATGACGCTCTACTACTGCCTCGTCCTGCTGGGACTCGTCCTCGGCTTCGGCGGGGCCGTTCTCGGTTTTTTCTCCTACTTCCAGATCGACAGCATGAACCGCTCTCTCCGGGAGTCCTCTTCCCGCGTCGCCTTTCATCTGGCCACGCAGGGCATTTTCTTCATCGACAGCGAGGAGTATATCCTTCTCCGCGGAACGTGGAGCCTCCTCCATCTCGATTTCCAGATCTACGACGAGGGGCTCAACGCCCACGTGGGGGGCTCGGGCCGGCTTCATCCCGGATTCGCCCTCTCCCCCGTCCTCGTCGGACGGCTCCTCCGCCAGGGGCAGGAGCCGAGGACGGTCAACCTCCTCGAGCAGGATTTCGCCCCGCGTCACCTCTGGCTCATGCCCTGGTACCAACCTCCGGGACGCTCCCTCATCCGCGTCACCTGGCAGCAGATCCGCCTCCCCACGCGGAGCTACTACGTCGTCGTCGGCATGTCCCTCGACAGCTTTCTCGCCGCACGGTCCCAGATCGCCTACGTCGTGGTCGTCACAGCCGCCATCGCCGGACTGGCCGCCCTTTTCCTAGGCTACGGCGCCGCCGTTCGCGCCATGGAACCTCTGACGACGATCAACCGCTTCATCTCTCAGGTGAGCATCGACAACCTGGGAATGCGCCTCCCCTTCGGAGGCGACCGGGAGATCGCCGAGCTGGCCCTCCACCTCAACGAAATGCTCGACAAGCTCGAGCGCTCCGTCCATCAGCTCAAGCAGTTCACCTCCGACGTGAGCCACGAGCTGCGGACGCCCATCGCCGTCGTCAAGGGCAAGATCGAAGTCTCCCTTCTGAGAGATCGCGACCCGGCCTACTACCGAAAGAGCCTCGGCGAGATCAGCAAGCAGGTGGGCAACATGCAGAACATGGTCGAAGTCCTTCTCGAATTGGCCCGCCTCGACGCCCTGACGGGCCTCGAAGAGCCGGAGGCCGTCGATCTCTGCCTCATCGCCGAAGAGGTGGCCGATGCCATGGCGCCCATCGTGGCGTCGAGGAGGCAGAAACTCCGCCTCGATCTCGATCTCGCCCCCATCCTGGGACGACAGGGCCTCCTCCTCCGCCTGGTCTCGAACCTTCTCGACAACGCCAGCAAATACACGCCCGAAGAAAAGGAGCTGGGAATCCGCACCGGCTTTCACGAGGCGCGGCGCGAGGCCTATATCGAGGTGTGGGACAGCGGCCCCGGCATGGAGGAGGAAGGGGTCCGGCGCTGCTTCGACCGCTTCTGGCGCGCCGACCGGGCCCGTTCCACGCCGGGCTACGGCCTCGGGCTGACTCTGGTCCAGCGCGTCGCTCAACTTCATCGTGCCGAGGTGGATATCGACTCCGTCATCGCCGCCGGAACGACCTTCCGCCTCCGTTTCCCTCTCGACGTCCAGGCCCTGACCGATTATCACGGCGGGCTGGCTCAGGAGGAGCCCCCTCCCGGGGAGAGGGCATGAAGCAGGGGGCCTCGGGCAACGTCTCTCGCCCGAGGCCCCCTGCTTGTCCGATGAAAACCGCCTCAGATGCGCATGGAGACGAAGAAGGTCCTTCCCTCGCGCCACACGAGGAGAACGATGGCCTTGTTCTGCGTCGAGAAACTCTCCTCCAGGGACTGGGCTCCCTTGATCTTGACGCCGTTGATCTCGATGATCAGGTCGCCCCGACGCAATCCCAGCCGATCGGCGGGCGATCCGGGAACGACTTTGGAGACGACGGCCCCCTCGTTGTCGGGGAGATTGAACTCCTGCTTCAACTCTCCCGTGACGGAATCGACTTCGATTCCCATCGTTTCGATGAGTTTCGTCACCTTCTCGGACTGGGCGATCTGGCCGGGAATCTCGCCCAGCTTGACGTCGAGGCTCTTTTTCGTGCCGCTGCGGACGATTTCCACCTTGACGGTGTCACCGGCCAGCTGGCGACGGACAAAGGCCGAAACATCCTGGTGGTTTTCGATGGTCTTGCCGTTGATGGAGACGATGACGTCGCCCCGCATCAAACCGCTGCGATCGGCGGGAGAGCCAGGCACGACGTCGGCCACGACGGCTCCCTTGTCCCCCTCGAAGCTGTAGGTCTCGGCGAATTCTTTCGTCAGGGGCTGGATGTAGACGCCAAGCCAGCCTCTGTTGACCTTGCCGAAACGGATCAGGTCGTCGAGGACGTCCTTGGCCATGTCGATGGGAACGGCGAAACCGATTCCCTGGGCGTAGGGAACGATGGCCGTATTGATGCCCAGGACCTGGCCCTCCAGATTCAGGAGAGGGCCGCCGCTGTTGCCGGGATTGATGGCGGCATCGGTCTGGAGGAACCCGTCGAAGTTGATGTCCCCGGCGTGGACGGAACGGTTTTTCGCCGAAAGGACGCCGACGGTGACGGAATGTTCGAAACCGTAGGGATTGCCGATGGCCACGACCCACTCGCCGACGGAGGCCGTCTCGGACCGGCCCAACTCGAGGACGGGCAATCCCTTGGCCTCGATCTTGATCACGGCCAGATCGAAGGTGGGATCGTGGCCGACCGGTTTGGCCTCGAAGCTCCTGCCGTCGGAGAGGGAGACGGTGATCTTGTCGGCCCCCTGGACGACGTGGTTGTTGGTGATGATATAGCCGTCTTCGGTGACGACGAAGCCCGACCCCTTGCCCCTCATGGGGACGACGCGGGAGAAGCGTTCGTACTCCTCGCCGAAGAAACGGCGGAAAAAGGGATCTTCGGCGAAGGGAGAGAAGGAGCGCTTGACCATGGCTTCCGTGTCGATATTGACGACGGCCGGCGAAGCCTTCTCGGCAATTTTGGCCACGGTATTCCCCGTGAAGGGATCCTGAGCCCGGGCCGAACCGGGTCCGGATACAGCCAGAGCTCCGGCGAGCCCGATCAGAACCAGAAGCCGTACGAGGACCTTTCCTGATTTCACGAGCGGTCACCTCCGTTTTGTGTTGTCCCTGATGATAGGCATCCCCTCCCGATCCGACATCGGTTTTTTTACGGAAGGGGAAGGTTGACGTCCTCTCAGAAGATTCTATCCTACTGGGGCGGAGGTGTGGCCATGATCTTTCTCCCCGTCCTGCTCGACTGGTCTCTGTTCTTTCTTCTCGTCGCGTCGCCTCTCCTCGTCGTCGGAGCCCTCCTGCGCAGGAAGAGAGACCGATGAACCCGCCCCTTCTGGTCCAGCAGCTTTTGGGCTTCGGCGCCTATGCCCTGGCCCTGATTCTCCTTGCCGGGAAGGCCTTCTCCTGGGACGAGGACCGTCGCCTCTACTACCTGGGCGGCCGCAGGCTCAGCCTCTGGAGCTCCATCGCCACCTTCTGCGCCACCTGGATGAGCGGCGCCTCCGTTCTGGGCTACACGATGCTCCTCTACCGCGAGGGCTACCTGGCCTTCACGGGGTCCGTCAACGGCTGGCTCATGGGCCTCCTTCCTCTCGTCTTCGTCGTCGGCCGCCTCAGGAAAAGCAGGGCTCTCTCCATGCCCCAGTGGCTCTCCGAGACCTACGGCGACGCGAGGCTGAGGCGTCTCTCCGCCCTGGCCCTCCTTGCCGCCTACACCCTCTACCTGGTCATTCAGTTTCGCGTCTTCGGCGCCGTCGTGGCCCATCTTCTCGATATCGACTATCCCGTGGCCTCCCTTCTCGTCTATCTTTTCGTCATCTACACCACCTTCGGCGGTCTGCCCTCCGTCGTCCGCAGCGACGCGCTGAACCTCGTCGTCATCGTCGTCGGCGTCTCGGCGGCAGCCCTGGCCGTCTCGGCAAGCGCAGGAGATCCCCTGACGCTGCACCGGAAGCTGGCCGCCGCAGACCCGGCCGTCATGGCCACGCTCTCGCCTCGAGGCGCCCTTTTCACCCTGACGATGATGACCGGTTGGGCTCTGGGCGTCGCCTCCAATCCCCAGTACGCCGTCCGAATCCTCTCCGCCGAAAGCCCCCGCACGGCCTGGCTCATGCTGGCCCTCTCACCTTTCATCCTGGGCTGGATCTACGGCTGCCTCACCGTCATCGGTCTCGGAGGGAGGCTTCTTCTCCCGCTCCTTCCCCCCGTCAACCAGGAGATGGGCTTCGCCGTCCTCACCAGCTCCATTCTCGGCCCCCTTCCGACGGTGCTCCTTTTTCTCGCCGTCCTGGCCGCCGCCGTGAGCACGGCCAACTCCCAACTCCTGCTGGCCGCCTGCTCCTTCTGTTACGATCTGAGGGGCAAGGGCCGCCGGAGGGAGGGGGCCATCGAAGAGGATCGTTTTCTCCTCGGCAACCGTCTCGCCGTGGCCGTCATCGCCTCGGCGGCCCTCGTCCTGAGCCTTCTTCCCCTGCCGGCCATTCTCGACCTGGGGCAGCACAGTTGGGCCGTCGTGGCCCTCTGCTTTTTCCTTCCCCTCTACGGCCCCTCGTCGTGGCGGCGGAAGGGGCTTTTCGAGGCCTTGACCGTCGCCCTCATCTTTCACGGCCTTCTCGTCTTCGGCCTGGGGCTCCGCCCCGAAATGGCCCTGATCCCGGCGCTGTTCGTCGAAGCCCTCTGCTGGATCGTCGAGGGGACAAGCCCATCATGAGGCGCCCCAGTCTGGAAAGCTCCATCAAGCTCGTCGTCTCCTCCATCGCCCTGGCCCTCATCCTCTCCCTTACGGGCACGACGCTCTACGTCGACTACCACGACCGAATCGGCAGGGAAGAGGAGACCATAAGAGCCCTCGCCCCTCAGATGGCTCGCCTCTCCTCTGTCGAGGCCGCCACCCTCCTTTCGGCCAGGGGAAAGAACTGGCGCATCGTTGCGGGAACGGAAGGGGACGTCCCTCTTCTTCGCTCCGCAGAGGGGGCTCTCTGGAAGGCCTGTCCCGATCGGGCAGCCCTCTTCGCCGATCTTCTTCACCGCCAGCGCCACGTTCTCGTCGTGGCCATGATCGGCCTCCTGCTGTCCGTCGAGATCGCCGTTTTTCTCGCCTACGGCCTGACGCGCCCGCTGAAACGTCTCGCCTGGGCCTGCAGCGAGATCTCGGCCGGGCGCTGGGTCAGACTTCCGAGACGGGAGGTCCCGCCTTTCGAGTTCGCCCTCGTCGAGGCCACCTTCAACGACATGATCAGCCGTCTGCGGCAGGGGCAGGAGCTGGAGCGCCGCATGGCCCGAGTGGAACGCCTCGCCGCGCTGGGGCAGGTCATCGCCGGGGTCTCCCACGAGATACGCAACCCGCTGGCGGCCATCCGCGTCCATTTGGACCTGCTCGAATCGTCCGTCGACGGAGAAGGGCAGGCCTCGCTGGCTCTCGTGGGCCGAGAGCTGGACCGCCTCAACGGAACGGTGTCACAGCTTCTGGCCTACGGCCGGCCTCCGGAGCCGATCTGGGGCCCCCTCTCCGTCGAGGAGCTTTTTCTCTGGTGCCGACGCATGATCGGCCCCAATCTGAGCCGATCCAAAGTCTCCCTGGCCGTCGAAACCGAAGGCGATCTCGCTCTTTCCGGCGATGGAGGACGCCTCCAGCAGATGCTCCTCAATCTGGCTCTCAACGCCCTGGCGGCCATGGAACCGCAGGGAGGCCGTCTGACCCTGGCGGCAAGGAGGAAGGGAGAGAGGATCGAAATCGAAGTCCGCGACACGGGAAGGGGAATCGCTCCCGAAATCGCCGACCGCCTCTTCGACCCCTTCTTCACCACGCGCCCCGACGGAACGGGTCTGGGGCTTTCCATCGTCTCCCGCGTCGTCGAAATGCACGAGGGGACGCTCCGGGTCCGCTCCGAAGAGGGGCAAACCTCGTTCATCATCGATCTGCCGACAGAGAGGAGCGGGAATCATGACGCGACTATGGATCATTGAAGACGAACCGAGCCTCGCCCAGGGACTGGGAAAGGCCTTCGAACGGGAGGGCCTGGCCGTCACCCTCATCCCCGACCTGGCAGTTCTCAACAGGCTACTCAAAGGGGAGAGGCCCGAAATCGTCCTTCTCGACCTGCGCCTTCCCGACGGCGACGGCCTGACGGCGCTGCCCCATCTGCTCAAAAGCAACAAAGAGGCGCGGGTCATCGTCATGACGGCCTTCGGCGATTCGGCCCTCATCGTCAGGGCCATCAAGGAGGGCGCCTACAACTACCTGGATAAGCCCTTTCCCCTCGAGGCGGCCAGGAACATGATCCGCCGCGCCGCCGAGGCCCTCGATCTCTCGCGGCGCGTCAGCCGCCTCCAGGGCGAGGGAATCCCCCTCGTCGGCACGTCGCCGGCGATGGAAAAGGTGCGCGACTTCATCGCCAAAGTGGCCTCCTTTTCCGATCTCAACATTCTCATCCGGGGAGAGAGCGGATCGGGCAAAGAGGTCGTCGCCCGCCTGATCCACCGCAACGGAGCCCGCAAGGGCGACTTCGTGGCCCTCAACTGCGCCGCCATTCCCGAGGCCCTCATGGAGGCCGAGCTTTTCGGCTACAGGCGAGGGGCCTACACGGGAGCCGCCCAGGACAAGACGGGCCTTATCGAGGTGGCCCGAGGCGGAACGCTTTTTCTCGACGAGATCGGCGACATGGCCCTGCCCCTTCAGGGCAAGCTGCTGCGCTTTCTCGATTCCCGCTCCTTCCGCCCCCTGGGCGACACGAAGGAGACGGAAGTCTCCCTTCAGGTCCTCTGCGCCACCTGCGTCGATCTCGAATCGCGCATCGCCCAGGGGACGTTCCGGCGCGATCTTTTCTATCGCATCGCCCTTCTCCCTCTCGAACTTCCTCCGCTGCGAGAGAGAGGACGGGACGTCCTGGAGCTGCTCGAGACCTTTCTGGCCGAATTCTCGGCCCGCCTGGGACGCCCGCCCCTCGCGCCCTCGGCGGAAGTGGAGGAACTCTTCCTCGACTATCCCTGGCCGGGCAACGTCCGGGAGTTGCGAAACCTCGTCGAAAGACTCTACATCCTCAAAGAAAGCGGAGACAGAGCCATCCGTCTCGCCGACCTGCCGGAGGAAATGCTCGACGCCCTTCCTCCGGGTTCCCCCTTCCCCTCGACGGCGGGAAATCTCAAAAGCCGCCTCGACGGCTACGAGCGCAACCTCCTCGAAGAGGCTCTGGCCCAGTGCGGCTCCAACCGAACCCGCGCCGCCCAGCTCCTGGGCATTTCCCGCTACGCCCTTCTGCGTCGGATGCAGCGCCATGGCATGGATTGAATCGGGGCTCAATCTCCAACCCCGTCTGGAGACGCGGCTGCTCCCCCTGCCCAAAATCCTGGCCGGGCTGGAACTCCTCACCCTCCCCGCCGAACGCCTCGAAGAGGATCTGCGTCGGCGCCTCGCCGACAACCCCTTCTGCCGCATCCTTCCGCCCACGCGAGCGGCGCCTCTCGAAGCGTCCTGGGAGGAGCATGTCGAGGCACCGACGACGATGGACGATCACCTCCGGCCCCAGCTCTGGCTCTGCCCCTCGCTCGCGACGCTGGGTCGGACCGTCACCGAGGGACTGCTCGAACGCCTCGACAGCCGGGGCTATCTCAACGTCGGCCTCGGCGAGCTGGCCGCCTTCCTGGGGCAAGACGAAAAAGAGGCGGGAGAGACCCTCACCGCCCTTCAGGACTGGATCGACCCGCCGGGATTCTTCGCCCTCGATCTCGTCGATTGCCTTTCGATCCAGCTCCGCCGCCGCCATCGGGAGGGAAGCGTCGCCTGGCGCCTTCTCTCCGAGGGACGGGCTCTGCTTGAAAAGGGAACCACGGGACAGGTCGCCTCGGCGCTGGCCCTCTCCCACAGCGCGCTGTCGTCGGCCCTGGAGGAGCTCCGTCGTCTCGACCCCCACCCGGGTCGGGCCTTCGCCCCTTGCCGCCCCCTCGTGGCCGAGATCGCCTTCAAAAAAGGAGGACGAGGCCTGATCGTCAGCCTCATCGAAGGAAACCTCCCCCGCCTCGTCGCCGACGAGACCATGCTCCCCTGGAGAGCCGAAAAAAGCCTCAGCCAGGCCTGGAGGGGCTTTCAGGAGACGGCGAAGCTGCTGGCGCGACGGTACCGGACCAAGCTGCGGCTGGCCCTCTTCCTGGCCTCGCGCCAGGAGGGATACCTCTCCGGCCCAGCCTTTCCGGCACCTCTCGTCCTCGACGAAGCCGCCTCGGACCTCGGGCTCCACTCCTCGACGATCCATAGGGCGGCCCGCTCCACATGGGCCCTCTCTCCACGGGGAACGATCTGCCTCGATCATCTCTTCTCGAGGCCTCTCCAGGCGAGGCCGGATCTCTCCGTGGCCGCACTGAGGAGCCACCTGGCAAGGGGACTGGAGGAGGGAAAAAGTTACGCCGCCGTCGCCAGAGAGCTGGGAATCCCACGGCGTACGGCGGCATGGCACGGCAAGAGGCTGATGAAAAAGCGTTGAGCGGGAAAGGCCCTCAGCAGAGGTCGACGATAACGCCCGGTCCCCTCTCTCCGTCACGCGCGACGAGAAGGACGGAAAAACCGGCGGCCGAGGCCGCCTCCAGCTCCTCTCCGTCGTCGGAAAGAAAGAGAAAGTCACCGACGTGATAGCCCGTCGCCTGGGCGATCTTCGCGTACGAGAGAGGTTCCTTCTTCGAGCCGAAGCGGACGTCGAAATGGCCCGAAATGAGGGCACACAGATCCCCGTCGGAGCTGAAGGCCAAGTGAAGCTTCTGAGCCCGCACGGCGCAGGCCGAAAAGATATAGAGAGTCAGCCCCGACTCCCTCCACCGCTGAAGACAGCTCCTGACATCGCCGTAAAAGGGAGCCCTCAGCTCTCCGCTGAAATACCCCTCCTCCCAGATCAGGGTCTGGATCAACTTGAGAGGCGCGTACTTGCGGTCTTCGTCGATCCAGCGACGGAGCCCCTGAACCAGATCAGGCTCGGCCATCCGGGGATTGCCCAGCAACCGCCTGGCCTCTTTCAGCAGCGGCCAGACCTCCTCCCGGTCGCCCCTCTGGGCCACGAACGAGGCCATGCGCTCTCTGGCATAGGGAAAGAGCGACTCTCGCACGTAGGTAACGGGAAGCAACGTCCCCTCAAGATCCATCAGGATCGCCCGACACCCTGTCGGCACCACTCTGTTACCCTCCATCGACCCACCTCCGAAGCAAACTCTTGTCGCCCATCTTAACTCATCGGTCCTGCATGAAAAAGGCGCTCCCTTCACTTTGGCCCCGAAGTGTGCGTTTTCTGAACAGCGTGCAGAAGGAGCACAAAAGACCCCTTCTGCGAAAAAAGAATCGAATTCGCCCCCTCGGCCGATCCTTCCGAAAAGGCCCTGGAAAACCCCTTTTACAAAGATTCGATCGTGAGAAAGGCCTTCCGGACGATGAGCAACTTTTTTGCTTAATGATGGGTGTAGGCGCTTCATACTCTCATCCGGAGGTGGTTCGCGTGGCAGAGAACCGGAAGGCACTCACATTGGAAGGGACGGGACTGAAGGAATCGGAAGACAGAAGCAGGAAGAACACCCTCAGCGTGCTTCTGGGGGCGGCCTTCCTCATGGCCACGTCGGCCATCGGACCGGGCTTTCTCACCCAGACGGCCGTCTTCACGGAAAAACTTCAGGCCGCCTTCGCTTTCGCCATCCTGTCGTCGATCCTCATCGACGTCGTCGTCCAGCTCAACATATGGCGCATTCTGGCCGTATCGGGCATGCGGGCCCAGGATGTGGCCAACAGGGTTCTGCCCGGCCTGGGCTACTTCCTCGCCTTCGCCGTCGCCATCGGCGGACTCGTCTTCAACGTCGGCAACATCGGCGGAGCGGCCATGGGGCTGAACGTCCTCGGCGGCGTACCTCTGCCCGTGGGAGCCGCCGTCAGCGCCGTCATCGCCATCTTCCTCTTCCTCCGCAAGGAGATGGGGTCGGCCATGGACCGTTTCACCCAGATTCTGGGCTTCGTCATGATCGCCATGGTGGGCTACATGGTTTTCCGCACCCATCCTCCCGTCACCCTGGCACTCAAGGAAGCCGTCCTCCCCTCGACGATCGACTGGATGATCGTTCTCACCCTCGTCGGCGGGACGGTGGGCGGCTACATCTCTTTCGCCGGCGCCCATCGCATCATCGACGCCGGAATCACGGGCAGGGACAACCTTCCCTCCATCAGCAAAGGCGCCATCAATGCCATCGGCATCACAGGCGTCATGCGCTTTTTCCTCTTCCTCGCCATTCTGGGCGTCGTCCTCATGGGGCACAAGCTTGATCCGGCCAACCCGCCCGCCTCGGCCTTCCAGATCGGGGCCGGAGACATGGGCTACAAGATTTTCGGCGTCATCCTCTGGGCTGCAGGCATCACGTCCGTCGTCGGCGCCTCCTACACGTCCATATCCTTTCTCCGGACCCTTTTCGGCTCCGTATCGCGGCAGCACCGCTGGTGGATGGTGGGCTTCATCGTCGCCTCGACGACCCTTTTCACCACTCTGGGAAAACCGGTCAAACTTCTTATTTTTGCCGGTTCGATCAACGGTCTCATTCTCCCCCTGGCCCTCGTCTCCGTTCTCCTGGCCGCCTACAGGAAAGATATCGTCGGCGATTACCGCCACCCCAAGTGGATGACGGCCTGCGGCTATCTCATGGCGGCCTTCACCCTCTGGATGGGCGTCAAATCTCTCGGCGCCATCTCCACCCTTCTCAAGTAGGGTCGATGGGGCGATAATTCCGGGGGAGGTCCACCTCCCTCGGAAGCCTTCCGGAGGTGAAAAAAATGACTCGAGAAAAGGCACCCAGACTGCTTCAGGCCGGAGACGGCTGTCTCGTCGTCGAGTTCGGCGACGCGATCGATCTGGCCGTCAACGGCCGGGTACAGCAGCTCCGCCGCGCCATCGAAAAGAGGCCCTTCGTCGGGCTTCTCGAAACGGTCCCCACCTACCGCTCTCTGGCCCTTTATTTCGACCCGACGAGGACCGAGACGGAAGGGCTCTTCTCCCGCATCGAGGAAATGGCCCTTTCCGTAGAGGACGGGCCTGACGACGCGGGACAGGTCATGACCGTTCCCGTCCTCTACGGAGGCGACGAAGGCCCCGACCTGGAGAACGTGGCCCGTCACAACGGACTGAGCCCAGAAGAGGTGATCGCTCGTCATTCCGGACGGGATTATTACTGCTACATGCTGGGTTTCACGCCGGGCTTCTCCTACCTCGGCGGCATGGACGAGTCGATAGCCACTCCCCGCCTGGCGACGCCGAGGACGCTCATCCCGGCCGGGAGCGTGGGCATCGCCGGCAGGCAGACGGGGATCTACCCTATCGACAGTCCCGGAGGCTGGCAGCTCATCGGCCGCACGCCGCTGCGCCTCTTCGACCCTTCGGGAGAGACGCCCATCCTCATCGAGGCCGGCATCTGGGTCCGCTTCCGCTCCGTAGACCGTCGGGAATTTCTCTCTCTCTCCGCCGACGTGGCCGCACGCCGCTACCGTCCGCAGGTCGGACCTCGGAAGGGGGAGGGGAGATGAGGATCATCGTCGAAAACGGCGGTCTTCTTTCGACCGTCCAGGATCTGGGACGCTGGGGCTATCAGGGCAAGGGCATGCCCGTGGCAGGGGCCATGGACCGCCAAAGTCTCCGTATGGGTAACATCCTCGCCGGCAACGACGAGGGAGCGGCGGCACTGGAAATCACCGTTCTCGGCCCCAAGGCGATCGTCGAAGGGCAGGGCCTCGTCGCCGTAACGGGAGCCGACTTGGGTTTTTCCGTCAACGGCGCTACCGCCCCCACCTGGGAGGCCCTCCCCGTCTCCTCCGGAGATGTTCTGGCCTTCTCCGGACCGAAAGGCAAGGGCTGCAGGGCCTATCTCTGCCTCTCGGGAGGGATCGACGTTCCTCCCGTCATGGGGAGCCGCTCCACCTACCTCCGAGCCGGTCTGGGGGGTTTCGAGGGACGGGCTCTCAAGAAAGGAGACAGCCTCCAGACGGGAGAGGCCCTCCTCGTCGAGGCAGGCTCCGGTTTCTCCTGCCCCGAAACGCTTCGCCCCTCAAGAAACGGGGAGGCTCCTCTCGGCGTTCTTCTCGGACCTCAGGAAAAGGCCTTCTCCGCCGCAGGAATCGAGACCTTCCTCGGGTCGGCCTACGTCATCTCCAACGAGGCCGATCGCATGGGCTACCGTTTCGAAGGTCCCGAGATCGAACACGCTTCGGAGGCCGACATCATCTCCGACGCCATCCCTTTGGGCTCCATTCAGGTTCCCGGAGGGGGACGGCCCATCTGCATGCTCGCCGACGGCCAGACGACAGGAGGCTACACAAAAATAGCCGTCCTCGTCTCGACGGACATCGGCGCTCTGGCCCAGAGACTGCCGGGCCAGACGGTACGTTTCGTCTCTCTTTCCTTCGACGAGGCCATCGCCCTCGTCAGGGAAGAGAGAAAAAAGGTGGACGCTCTCCTCGACCTCCGCTCCGCCTACCGGTCGCGGCCTCGAAAGGCCTTGACAGGCGGAAGAGCGACCTGGCGTCTCACCGTCGAAGGCAGGACCTACGATGTGACCTGGGAAAACCTCGACGGATAGGCGCAACCTCGAGACCGAAGGATTACCGGAAAGGAGAAGATCATGCCTCTCATCGACCTCAACAGCGATCTCGGCGAAAGTTTCGGCGCCTGGTCCATGGGCAACGACGCCGAGGTGCTCCGTCACGTCTCCTCGGCCAACGTCGCCTGCGGCTTCCACGCCGGCGATCCCCAGGTGATGCTCGCCACCGTCGAGGCGGCCAAGACCCGCGGCGTGGCCGTCGGGGCCCATCCGGGCCATCCCGACCTGGTCGGCTTCGGCCGCCGGACCCTGGCCGTCTCTCCCGACGAGGCCTACGCCTTCACGCTCTACCAGATCGGCGCCATGAAGGCCTTCTGCCACGCAGCGGGAATGGCCCTGCAGCATGTCAAACCCCACGGCGCTCTCTACAACCAGGCCGCCAAAGATCCGGAACTGGCCCGGGCCATCGCCCGAGCCGTCGCCGACGCAGGCGATCTGATCCTCATGGGCCTGGCCCGCTCCTGCTTCGAATCGGCCGCCGCCGAGGCCGCCGTCCCCTTCGCCGCCGAGGCCTTTGCCGACAGAGCCTACAGGGCCGACGGAACACTCGTCCCCCGCAAGGAACGGGGCGCCGTCATCCACGACGTCCCTGTCGCCGTGCAACGCGTCGTCCGCATGGCCACAGAGGGCATCGTCGAGGCCATCGACGGCACCCTCATCGCTTTCCGCCCCCATTCGATCTGCCTCCACGGGGACAACGCCGAGGCCGTCGAAATGGCCCGCGCCGTCCGAGAGGGACTCGAAAGAGCCGGAGTGGCCATTCGCCCTCTGAAGGAGGTCCTCCGATGAAAGCCGCAGACTTCGCGTCGGCATCGCCGTCGGCGATCCGTGCCATGATCGGCCGAGGCGAGTGGACAGGTCCCACTCCGGGCATGGCCAAGGGACACGTTCAGGCCAACCTCGTCATCCTGCCCAGGGACTGGGCCTATGACTTCCTCGTCTTCGCCCAGCGGAACCCCAAGCCCTGTCCCATCCTGGACATCACCGAACCTGGCGACAGCGAGCCCTCTATCGTCGCCCCCGGAGCGGACCTGAGAATCGATCTCCCCCGCTACCGGATCTGGCGCGACGGAGAGCTCGTCGAGGAGCCCACGGAAATCACCTCCCACTGGCGAGACGACCTCGTGGGCTTCCTTCTGGGCTGTTCTTTCAGCTTCGAGGGGGCCCTTCTCGAGGCCTCCGTCCCCGTGCGCCACATCGAATGCGGCTGCAACGTCCCCATGTACAGGACCGACATCGCCTGCCGCCCGGCGGGACGTCTCTCAGGTCCCATGGTCGTCAGCATGCGCCCCATCCCGGCTTCTCTCGTGACGAGGGCCGTTCTGGCCACGGGACGCTTTCCCGCCGTCCACGGCGCTCCCGTCCACATCGGCGACCCCGCGCTCATCGGCATCGAGGACATCGCCCGTCCCGACTTCGGCGACGCCGTCCCCATCAACGAGGGAGACGTGCCCGTCTTCTGGGCCTGCGGCGTCACGCCTCAGGCGGCCCTCATGGCCAGCAGGCCGCCCTTCGCCATCACCCATGCGCCGGGCCACATGTTCATCTGCGACCCGAAAGACAGCGACTACGCCGTCTTTTAGAGGGCAACAGGACGACAGGACTTCTTTTTTCCGAGGCATGAGGGGGAGCGCCGCAGCGGCGCTCCCCCTCATGCCTCGGGAAAGTCCCCGTCGCAACGAGAACGTCGAAGTGAAAAAACGCCTCTGGAAAGGTCTCGCCACCTCAGCGCAATCGGGATCTCCCGTCAGAAAGAAGAGAAGAAGGCGCGCCAGAGCGCCTCTTCCTCGTCGGAGAAGAGCGTCATCGAAGCCTCACGGAAAAGCCTCGCCGTGAGCCCCTCTCCGGGACGGAGTTCGCCGTCGAAAAGGCCGCTGTAGACGCGCCGGACACCGCAGGAGGGGCTTTTTTCCTTGAGGATGGCGACGGAGGCCCCTGCAAGGCGAGCCAACTTGAGGCCCTCCTCGGCCCCTCTCCGGTAGACTGAGGTCAGATCGGAGCCGCTCCGGGAAAAGACGGCCAGCTCCGTCGATCGGGGAAGAAGACGCAATTCGGCGGGCTCTCTGGGCGTGGCCATCCCCCCGAGCTGCTCGGGGCAGAAGGGCAAGGCGCGACCCGAGGCGACGAGATCACAGACCCATTCAACGGCGCAGGCCGTCCCGTCATAACGACAGGAAAGGCCGGCCAGGCAGGCGCTTACGAGGATCAACGCCGATCATCTCCTTTTTTCCTCACTTATCGTCTGAGCGAAGGCGCCACGACAACCGGGGCAGCACATCCGAAGGGGAAGAGGCCGGCGAGACCGATCGAGGATGCCGCGGCCCGCGAAAAGGAAGCCTCCGGCCATGACCGTTCTCGATCGAGGAAAGGGATCCAGGGGCATCGCCGCCTGAATCGAGCATCTGAATGGCGAAAAAGATCATGGCAGACCGATCTGAGCGCTTTCGGAAAAGGAAAGCCATCCCCTGCCGACGGGGAAGAATCGATTGCGGAGACAAGAGGCCCCTTCCCAGCGCGTCCGTCAGCCATAGTCCTCCCTATTCTTCACGAGAAGTCCGCCGCAGAACGGTGTTTTTCATAAACCCTGTCTTTCATGATAGCTAAATAAAACTGCTTTCGCCAATCGAGCCGGTACCCCAAAGGTCCTTTGACCTGTCGCCCCGCTCCCCGTCGCCGCGGAACAGAAGAAAGGACCGAAAGGGAGACTTATCGACCCTAATGAAACAAAAAAAGAATGGGCCCCGTCTTCCGGCCGGGCCCATTCCTCGATAGGAGGTGCAGGAACGCCGCTGCATCAGGCCTTTCCTGCTTCAGATGCCGGATACGTTGAAATAGACGCCTCCCCCTCCCATATGAGAGAAAGCCTCGAACAAGAACCCTCTGAAGTCCTTGAGAAAAGCGATCAGGACCTCTTTCGAGGGGAAACCCTCTTCGGGCCATCCTTCGGGCCAGTTTTCGGGCCATTGGACGCCGACGAAAGAGGCCAGGCTGATGTCCTCCATGTAGTAAGCCACATAAGGGTCGACGACTCCCTTTTCCAGCCAGCCGATGATACCGAGAACATCTTCCAGCATTCGGCCTACCGTTCTTGTGCTCATGGGATTTTCCAGATCATATTCGTCGAAGGCGGGGTAATTGTGAACCAGAATCGGGACGATGAACCGCATATCATCCAGATGGATGGACACCACCGGCGCCTCTTTCACCAGCCTCTCTCCCAGGCAGCCCACGTAGAAGACGTAATTGCAGCCGCCCAACCAGCCCCTCACGACGGCGAGACGATCCTCCTCTCGAAGGAACCAGGGGAAGGAAGGTCCCTCGACGGCCTTCTTCTCTTCCGGTAGCCTAGGCCCGAGGGGACAAGAGCAAGCCTCCTCGCCCGACGCCTCGGTACCGTAAACAAGCTCATAAAAGAAGAGGGCACGCTCGAGGTTTTCTTTCCGGCACCGAGCCGCTGCGGCCATCGTTCTCAGGAGCTCTTTCTCCGTCCGGCCGTAAAACCAAGGACCGCACAGATTCGGGGGCTCTGCCTCCCCAAGGGGAACGAGGACACCCCGCCACCGAGTCGCCTCCGCCTCTTCGATCTCTTCGATGGGCCCCAACCACGTGATTTTCATGTTTTCCTCCTTCCATGTCCTCCTGGCAGACAAACAAAAACTGGGGCGAGGCCAAAGACCACGCTCCTCTGCGCTCTCTGACCCCGGGAAGGGGCCAGCAGACAGATGGAAGGAAGTGCTTCCGGTCGAAAGACGAAAGGAGGAGGAGGAAAGAACCGGATCGTTTCTGAGAGTATCATAGCACCGCAAATACGAGAATCAACGTCGGCCATCTCCGTTTCTTCTCTGTTCTCCGATCAAAGCCGACCCGTCCGCCGGAACAGCTTATCCTGGAGGAAAGAGCCTCGGGGAAGAGTAGGATACCCTCTGAAGACGGCCAGGAGAACGTGACGGGGCAGGCGATCCAGGAGCCCTCCAACCCGGCGGACCGACACAGCAAAGGACCGGCACAGCCCGCTTCCGCTCTTTGTCTTTCTCTATTCCTATGGTACCATCGGTCGACGATGCGCCCTCTGATTCAATGGAGTATTTTTTGTTTAATAAAATAACGATAGACCTTGCAGAAAGCAAGACTCTCTCTGGAACGTCCAGGTGCGGGAGGCGGGATTCGGAGAGGCAGGAGGATCTGCCGAGAGCCAAGGAGGAGAGTCATGAAGAGAGTCCTGTCCATTCCCACCGCAGCCGCCCTTTTCTTCCTCGTCACGGGAACCGCCTTCGCCGCCAATCTCTTTACCACGACTATCCGGGGAGTCCCTACTGCCAAGGTCCAAGACGTGATCCTCGAGGTGATGACGGCCCAGAATTTCACCATCGACGAAGTCGATCCCTACAAAGTCGTCGTGGCCAAGAATTTCGGCGACGGCTTCTGGGTGGCCAGCCAGTTCTGCAAGGTCAAATTCAACCTCCTGGAACGGGAGGGCGACGTGAAGCTGATGGTCTCTCAAGTCGACATCATCCAGGGGCAGATCGCCGTGCAGCGCTCCGTCGACCATCTGATTCCCTTCATCAGAGAGATCCGCCACCGTCTCGACGGAACGCCGCCCGATCGGATCGCCAACGAAACCGTCGGCGGCGCGGCAACGGAGCCTACGGCTCCGGCGGAGAAGGCTCTGGGCCTCCGTCTGGGCGAGAAGACGGCCGAGGGACACGTCGTGATCGACGGCGTCGAAGGCGACAGCATGGCCTCCGAGGCGGGATTGGCCGCCGGAGACGTCGTCCTCGAAGTCAACGGGCGGTCGACGAAGGACTTCGACGTCATCGGCCTGCGCAACTACCTGGAGAACAGGGCGGCTCAGAAGTCCTCCGTTTTCCTCGTCTACTCCCGCGACGGCAGATCGGAAATGGTGACGCTCAAAAACTGATCTTCCTTACTCGCTTACGTGGGTCCCGACGGCGGAAGGAGGGGCACCGGAGTTCCGGTGCCCCTCCTCCCGCCGTCAGAATCGGGAGGGAGCTCCCGACGTCCGGCCCTCCTGCCAGGCCAGGAGGGCCGACGGAAAGGGAGCGATGGCCCGTTCGAGAATGCCCATGACATAGGCGATGACGAGACCGTAGTTGGTGATGGCCAGACCGCCCTCGCGGGCCCTTCCGATGCGGTACTCCATCTCGCGGTGGTTGAGCATGCAGCCGCCGCAGTGGACGATGACGGCATAGCGGGAGAGGTCGCGGGGAAAGGAGGCTCCCGACGTCCACTCGAAACGGATATCCCCTCCGGCCATCTGACGGATCCAGCGGGGAATCTTGACGGTGCCGATGTCGTCGGCCTGCTTGTGATGGGTACAGCCTTCGACGATGAGGACCGTCTCGCCCGGCTGAAGGCTTTCGATGCGCCTTATTCCCCGGACCAGTTCCGCCAGATCTCCCTTCTGACGGGCGAAGAGGATGGAGAAGGAGGTGAGGGGCACCGAGGACGGCGTGTCGGCCGACACCTTGAGGAAGGCCTGCGAATCGGTGATGACGATGGCCGGAGGTTCGGATAGCCCTTCAAGGGCCGCCTTCAGCTCCTGGTCTTTGGTGACGAGGGCCATGGCATCGTTTTCGAGGATGTCGCGGATCGTCTGCTGCTGAGGAAGAATGAGGCGCCCTTTCGGGGCGGCCTTGTCGATGGGGGTGACGAGGACGGCCACCTGGCCGGGACCGATGAGATCACCGACAAGGGCCGGTTCGACATCTTCGAAGCGGGCGTTGGCCACGATCTGGGCCTTGACCTCCTGGACCCCCTCCCCTGTCGCGGCTCCGGCCAGGACGACGGGGACCCCCTCGAGGCTCTTGGCGAGGGCAAGTCGCCTCTCGTCGTCGAGGAGGTCGGCCTTGTTGACGACGCAGAGGGCGGGGATTTTCCGCAGCCGCAGCTCCCGGAGAAATTCGGTCTCGAAAGGAGTGAAACCCTCCGTCCCGTCGACGACGACGATGGCGAAATGGCAACGCCGCAGCACTTCGTAGCTTTTTTCCACCCGTTTGAGCCCGAGTTCGCCGCTGTCGTCGAGACCGGCCGTGTCGATGAGGACGACGGGACCGATGGGCAACAGCTCCATGGCCTTGTAGACGGGGTCGGTCGTGGTGCCCGGCACATCGGAGGTGAGGGCGATATCCTGCCCCGTCAGGGCGTTGATGAGCGACGATTTCCCGGCGTTCCGCCTTCCGAAGATGCCGATGTGGAAGCGATTGGCCATGGGCGTGGCATTCATGTCTTCGATCATGAGATCCTCCCTGAAAGCCCCCCTCCGGGGGCCGTCATCCGTTCGGGACGGAGCAGGAGATCGAGCTCCTCTTCGCCCAGCAGTCTTCTTTCGAGGACGACCTGACGCACCGTCTTGCCCGTCTCGCGGCAGAGGGCGGCCACTCGGGAGGCCTCGTCGTAGCCCAGGACTCCGGCGAGGACGGTCACGAGCGTGAAGCTTTCCGTCAGACGACGGCTGCAGCGAGCTTCGTCGGCGACGATGCCCCTGATGCAGAGATCGGTAAAAAGAGGAAGGGCCCGGGCCAGAAGGTCCACCATCTCGAGCAGGCTCTTGGCGATGAGGGGGAGAAAGGCGTTGAGTTCGAGCTGCCCGGCCTGGGCCGCCAGGGTGACGGCCATGTCGTCGGCCATGACGCGGTAGGCCACCTGCTGGACCATTTCGGGAATGACGGGGTTGATCTTGCCGGGCATGATAGACGACCCGGCCTGGCGGGGGGGGAGGACGATCTCTCCCAGGCCGGCCAAAGGCCCCGACGAGAGGAGACGCAGGTCGGAGGCTATCTTGGCCAGGTTCACGGCCGATGCCTTGAGAAGACCGGAGACTTCGACGAAGACGTCGGCGTTCTGCGTGGGATCCATCATATATTCGGCCCGGGCAAGGCCGAGGCCCGTCAGGCTGCGGAGGCGCTCGATCACCTCGTAGATGTAGGCCTTGGGAGCCCCCAGCCCCGTCCCGACGGCCGTTCCGCCCAGATTGACCTGGCGCAGCCGCTCTTCGGCCTTGTAGAGCCGCCAGCGGTCGCGGGCCACGGCCTGAGCCCAGGCGCCGAACTCCTGCCCCAACGTAACGGGAAGGGCGTCCTGAAGCTGTGTCCTCCCCACTTTGACGACGGAGGAAAAGAGCTCCTCTTTCTCCTGCAGGGCCGACTGGAGACGGGCGAATTCCTCGGAGAGGACCTTGAGGCCCCTGATGGCGGCGATCCGCAGCGCCGTGGGGAAGACATCGTTCGTCGATTGGAAGCGGTTGACGTCGTCGAGGGGATGGACAAGACCGTAATCGCCCTTCCTTCCGCCCAAGATCTCGATGGCCCGATTGGCGATGACTTCGTTGGCGTTCATGTTGGCCGACGTCCCCGCTCCGCCCTGGAGACCGTCGACGACGAACTGATCCCGCAGAGCTCCGGCGAGGATCTCGTCGCAGGCGGCGATGATGGCCTCGGCCCGGGAGACGTCGAGGGCGCCGATGGCCCGGTTCGTCACGGCGGCGGCCTTTTTGACGACGACGAGGGCCTCGACGAGGGCGGGGTGGATGGCGACGCCCGTCAGGGCGAAGTTGACCCGGGCCCGGGCCGTGTGGATACCGTAATAGGCATCGTCGTCGATATCGACGGTGCCGAGCAGATCTTTTTCCTTTCGCATGGCGGAGGCCTTCCTTCTCGTTCTGTCGAGGGAAACGTCGGAAAAACGGGGCTTCCCGATAGAGAAGGATACCGCTCCGGGCACGAAGGGACAAGTCAGGCGATGAGCCCCAGTTTCCGCAGCTCTTCGAGGAGAAGGGCCCTTTTGATGGGCTTGAGCAGGTAGGCGTCGCAGAGATTTCCGTAGGCGTCGCCGACGCTTCTGAGATCGCCCAGGGCCGTGATCATGATGATTTTCGACCCGCTGGAGGAGACGATCCCCATCGACTCCTCCAGCTCCCGAATGAGGCGGAGGGCCTCCTGGCCGTCCATTTCGGGCATCATGATATCCATGCAGATCAGGTCGTACGGTTCCTGCCCCTCCAGGGAAAGGCGGACGGCCCGAAGGGCCTCCTTCCCGTTGGCGGCGGCATGGACCGTCCCGTAGCTTTTGAGGATCTCCTGAATGAGCAGACGGCTGGTGAAGTCATCTTCCACGACAAGCGTCTTCACGGCGATTCCCCCTCTTTGTTCACGTTTCTTTCGAAAACCCGCAATTCGGAGCAGAGGATATCGAAGGCCTCTCTCAGGGAGGGGAAAAGATCGGAAACCCGGACAAGATCGCCCCCCCTGGCGGCGATCTGAAGAGATCCGGCAAGGCGGGAGACGCCTTCCCCGGCCACATTGGAGGCGGCCCCCTTGAGGGAATGGGCCAGATCCTCGACGGCCGACCGGTTCCGGCTTTGGACGGCCTCTTCGAGGGCTTCCATCTGGCGGGGCCCATCGAAGAGGAAGGCCCTGGCCACCTTGCGGGCCAGTTCGCCGTCTCCCATGAGGTTGTCCAGCAGAAGCGCCTCGTCCCAGGAGGGTGCGCCCCTGCCTTCGGAAGCTCGGGCCGATTCCCGAGGCGGCTGGCCCCCTTCGGAGGCTTCGGGGAGCCAGCGGGCCAGGACGCGGGCCAGCTCGGCGGGAGATATGGGTTTGGAGACGTAGTCGTTCATCCCCGCCTCGATGCATTTTTCACGGTCCCCCTCCATAGCCAGGGCCGTCAGAGCCACGACGGGAATGTTCCCGTCGAGGACGGCCCCTCCATCGCGAATGAGACGGGTCGCCTCCATCCCGTCCATTTCGGGCATGTGGACATCCATGAGGACCAGGTCATAGGCCTTTTTCCCCAGGACCTCGAGGGCCTTTCTGCCGCCGGAGACGGCCTGAGCCCGGAAGCCCAGCTTGTCCAGAAGGCCCAGGGCGACTTGGCTGCTGACGTCGTTGTCCTCGACGACGAGAATCGTCTCCCGTCTGTGGGGCCGTCCCTGTTCGACGACGAAGGGCTCTTCGACGGCGGCCACGTCGTCGGCCCGAGAGGCTTTGACCAGAGGCAGGCAGAAGGAAAAGGTCGATCCCTTCCCCTCCTCGCTTTCGACGTAGAGGGTGCCGCCCATCATCTCGACGAGCTGTTTCGCGATGGCCAATCCCAGGCCGGCGCCTCCGTAGGGGCGCGTCGCCGACCCGTCGACCTGGAAAAAGGCCTCGAAAAGACGATCCCGCTTCTCCCCGGCGATGCCGATCCCCGTGTCCCGGACGGAAAAGCGGACCTGAGCGACGCGTTCCGTCTCCGATTCGACGGAGAGGGAGAGGAGCACCTCTCCTGTCGGCGTGAATTTGACGGCATTGGAGAGGAGGTTGTTGAGAACCTGCCGGATCCGGGCCGCCGCGCCGCGGAGGAAGGGGGGAAGGGCCTCGTCGACGGAGAGCCGGAGGGCAAGGCCCTTCTCCCCGGCCGCTTGGGATTGCGCGTCCAGAGCGGCATCGGCGAGAGCCCGGGGATCGAAATCGACGATCTCGAGGGAGGGTTTGCCCGCCTCGATCCGGGAGAGGTCGAGGATATCGTCGATGAGGTGCAGGAGGGACTCGCCGCAATCTCCGATGATCCGGGCGAAACGACGCTGCTCCTCGTCGAGCTCCGTATCGAGGAGCAGCCCCGTCATGCCGATGACGCCGTTCAGGGGCGTTCGGATCTCGTGGCTCATGCAGGCAAGAAAATCGCTTTTGGCCCGACTGGCCTTTTCCGCCCTGGCGGCCAGAGCCTCCGCCTCCAGGATCGCCTCGGCGAGGCGGGCATTGACCCGACGGAGATTTTCCTCGTTCCGCTTGGCGTCGGTGACGTCCATGTGGGTGCCGAACATGGTCAGAGGCTTTCCTTCGTCGTCGCGGGCGATGACGCGGCCTCGTCCGTAGATCCAGATCCAGTCTCCCTCCCTGTGCCTCAGCCTGATGTAGGCCTCGAAGAAGGCCGTTGCCCCGCGGAAGTGGGCTTCGAGACGCCCCCTGAAGGAGAGCAGATCGGCAGGATGGGCGCGTTCCTCCCAGCTCCGGTAGGTGACGGGTTCCAGTTCGTCGGGCTCGAATCCGAGGAGACGGGCCCACTGCTCGTTGACGATCAGCCTTCCCGTGGGAATATCCCACTCCCAGGTGGCGACCTGCGTGGCATCGACGACGTTCTGAAGGCGGATCCGCTCGTCGTGCAACGTCTTCCGGGCCGCCTCTCGGGCCGTGATATCGAAAAAGACGGTGGCGAAGCGTCCCGGCCCCACCCTATAGGCGCTGACGGCAAGATGGCGTCCCAAGGGCTCGGCGAACCGCTCGAAGTTGGCCGCCTCGCCCGTCTCGACGACGCGACCGAAAATCCCGACGAACGGGGCCTCGCCCGCACCGGACAGAAGGGAACGTATGGGGCGTCCCAGACATTTCGACAGGGCCAGCCCCGTGTGGGACTCGAAGGCGGGATTGGCGTCGAGGATCAGGTAGTCGACGGGACGGCCCTCGTCGTCCAGGATGATCTGTTGGAGCGATATGGCCGCAACGGCGTGGCGGAAGAGGTCGCGGAGATTTCTCTCGCTCTCGGCCAGGGCGGCCTGGCGATCGGCGACGAGTTCGTCGGTGCGACGAAGGAAAAGGTAAAAATAGCCCAGAAGCGTCGCGAGGAGAAGGGCTCCCGTCGAGGCCCCGACGAGGAGGGTTTTCTGAAGGGAGGCTCTCTGGCGGACGGCGTCGTAGCGGACGTCGAGGCGGGCCAGGACGTGGCCCGAAAGATCCTTCAGAGGGATCTCCTCCCCCCGCCACAAGGAGGCGCCGGCCCCTTCGACCGGATCATCGCCCAAAGCCATGCTCTCCGGAGGACCCGATCGGGGAGTGTAGAGGATGACCGGATCGGGAAGTTCCTCCCAGCGAGCGTCGCGCCCCAGGAGAACCATCTCCGCCTCCCATTCCGGGCGGCGAAGGTCCTCCTTGTCGACGAGAAGCATCAGATGAAAGCCAGGGCGGCGACCGAAACGACGGAGAAGCCCGTCGAGGGACCGTTCCAGCCGGACATAGCCCACGAGGGCCTCTCCATCGCGAAGAGGCTGGACGACGCAAAACGACACCCTTCCCGAAGGGCCGCGCTCCAGGCCCGCGACGGCTCTGCCCTGCTTTTCGGCCTCCAGGACCGTCACATTATCGACGTCCTCTCCGATCCTTTCCGGACGGTCAACAAGGACGCGGCGACGGCTGTCGAGCAGGGAAAAGGAATCGAAAGGCCCCCTCTCGGCCAGGAAGGCGTAAAGGGACGACCAGGAAAGGACGGGGGCTCCGACGTCGTCCGCGCCTTCCCCGCCCTTGGCGGGGAAGGCGGCGAAGGTTCGGGCGAGCAGGAGGAGCTCCTCGGCCTGAACGTCGAGGGCCTCCTCGAAGTCGCGGCGGAAGGCCTCCATCGTGACCGTCACGTCATCTCTTCTTCGAGCCTCGGCATAGCGCCAGAGGAAGAGAAAGGGACCGGCCACGAGAGCGACGGTCACCAGGACGAGGGGGGCGAAGAGGGAGCGCAGGACGGGACGATCCGCACGGTCTCCCTCGCGAAAGCCGAAGAGAAGGAGCAGGGCCAAAACGCAGAAAAGCAGGGCGGCGACCCCCAGAGGGAGGGCCGCCTCGGCCAGGATCTCCCTTTTCCACGAAGAGGCGTCGACATCCTGGCCCAGGTAGGCCACGACCTGCCCCGTCTGCGGGTCCAGGAGAGGGACGAAACCCGAGATCCAGGTCCCCCAGCGATCGGAGACGGGGCCGACGACCAGGGGAAGACCGGCCGAATAGGCCGCGATAGACCGAGGGTCCATCTCATCGTAGACCTGCCCCGGCGGCGATTCGTCGGGAGAACCTTCCGGCTCGGAGTCGGCGTAAAAGAAAAAGCGCCCGTCGGGGCGACGCCCCATGAGGTAGACGAAGGTACTCGCCCGGTAGAAGGCCCGGGCACGCTGAAGCCGTTCCTTGAGGGCCTGGTAGGCGGAGTTCAGCCGATCGTCCTCTCCTCCGGCAAGGGAGCGGATGATCTCGACGTCGAAGGTCTCGGCAAGATAGGAGGTCTCGCGAAGGAGAGTGGCCCCTCTCTCCTTTTCCATGCGACGCAGCATCGCCATAGAAAAAAGGACCAGGGCCAGGGCCAGGAGGAATAGAAGCATTCCCCGGCGAAGCCCGGCCCGATCGCTCATGCTCGCCTTCTTTGCCACGGCCCTACCCCCATTGTTCCCGATTGAGACCATTGGAATCATTGTAGGGGAGATGAAAGGGAAGGTCACGGCCAGGTCTCAGGCAAAGGAGCGGGCAGCTCCGTTCCGGGAAGAGGAGCCGACGGGAGGCGATCGCTTCCGCAGGCCCGTGACATCGAGAGATCCTTTTATCGAAAAAGGTTCCGCGGGACATCGGCCCATCGCGCGAGGGCCCTCTCCGCCTTGGCAGGATCGAGGCGGTGGCCCTGGGGCGACGGGGACGAAACGGGAAGCCCCATCCAGTGAGGTAGGGGAGAGGAGAAGGCCGCCTCCAGAGCCAGAGGCAGAGGAAGGGGACCTCGGTAGCGTCCCTCCTCCGACGCCAACCTCTCGCGGAGAGCCTCGAGCGGAGAAGAGGCGCCACCCTCCCAGAAGCGCAAGGGACCGGACGATTTCCAGGCGTTGACGACGCCCAGCTCCATGAAATCGGGCCTCCCCTCGAAAAGACCCTCCAGACCGGGAAGGGCTCGCAGTGCCGCCGGAGAGGGCCCGGGCCGATCCGGATCGAGAAGGGCCATCGCCAGTCGACGCTGAACGTCCCTTTCAGGAGGGAAACGAAGTCCCAGGAACATCTCGCCCTCTTCCGTCTCGAAAAAAAGCTCGACGGCCACATCCCGTCGGGCCCCCTCTAACCAGAGAAGGAAGCGTTCCTTTCGCCCTTTCTCTCCCGGCAGCAGGTGGAGGGCCTCCTCCCAGAGGCCATCAAGGGCAAACTGCCAGCGCAAGAACCTTCCCTCTTTTCCCGTGTCCACGACCGCGCCTCCTTTTGCGGACAGACGGACCGCGACGAGCGGTACGGCGGCCGTCGCGAAGAAAACGTTCCGATCGGAAGGGCTTCCCGCCTCGACGGAACGTGACCGGTCATCGAAGATTCCTGCGGCGCGACAGGAGCTTTCGACCTTCCGAGAGCGCCACGACCGTCATCGCTCCGGCGACGCAGAGACCCAGCTCCCCCGCTCCGAGAGGCGCCGTACGGAAGAGAGCGTTGAGAAAGGGGACGTAAACGAGGGAAAGCTGCAGGCCGAGCGTGACGGCGACGGCCAGGAGCAACACGGGGTTGGAGGCGAAGGAAGGGGAGAAGAGGGATCGTTCCTCTTCGCGCACGCAAAGGGCGTAGGCCATCTGACAGAAGGTGAGGGTCGTGAAGATCATCGTCTGCCAGACCTTCGAGGCCGCTTCTTCGCTCCAGCACCTGTATCCGACCCCGAGGGAGACACCCCCGATGACGAACCCCATGAGAAGAATCTGCCAGCCCAGCCCCCGCGCGAAGACGCCCTCCTGCGGGTCCTGGGGCCGTCGGCTCATGACGCCTCTTTCGGCCTTTTCGTAGCTCAGGGCAACGGCCGGCAGCCCGTCCGTCATCAGATTGATCCAGAGAATCTGGATCGGCAGAAGAGGCAGGGCCATTCCCAGGAGGGGACCGACGAGCATGACGACGATCTCCCCCGTATTGCCGGTGAGAATGTACCGGACGAATTTCCGGATGTTATCGTAGATGCGGCGCCCCTCTTTGACGGAGGCGACAATCGTGGCAAAATTATCGTCGAGCAGGATCATGTCCGACGACTCCTTCGTCACATCGGTGCCCGTGATGCCCATGGCCACGCCGATGTCGGCCGCCTTCAGGGCCGGTGCGTCGTTGACTCCGTCTCCCGTCATGGCCACGATCTCGCCCTGTCCCTGAAGCACTTCGACAAGGGTCATCTTGTTCCTCGGCGATACCCGGGCAAAGACGGACACGTCCCGAATCCTCTCCTTCAGCTCTTCGGGAGACATCCCGTCGAGATCGGCCCCCGTCAGAACGCCCGTCGCCGACAACCCCAGCTCCCGGGCTATGGCAAGGGCCGTCAGGGGATGGTCTCCGGTGATCATGACGGGACGGATCCCCGCCTGTCGGCAGAGCCCGACGGCCTCGACGGCCTCGGGGCGGACCGGATCGATCATGGCCGCCATGCCGAGAAAGACGAGGTCCCTCTCGTAACTCCCGGGCCGATCCAGCTCGTCTCCTTCGAGGAAACGGCAGGCCATTCCCAGCACACGAAGGCCCTTTTCGGCCATGGCGACGTTTTCGGCCGCGATCCCCTTCTTTTCCGCCTCGGTCAGAGGCTCTACGGCACCGTTCAGCAGCAGCCCGCTGCAGACCTCGATCAGGCCGTCGACGGCCCCCTTCGTCAGGACCACATGACGGCCCCGGCCTCCGGCAAGGGAGAGAACCCTGCCGACGATACCCCCCGGGCCGACGGAGGAAAGGGCGTGAACGGTCGACATGCGCTTGCGTTCGGAATCGAAAGGCAGCTCGCCGACGCGGGGCATCCGAGACTTGAGCTCGCCCGGATCGAGCCCCGCCTTCAGAGCGGCGAGGACCAGAGCCCCTTCCGTGGGATCGCCGAGAACGGCTCCTTCCTCCGCCCCGACGACGGCGTCGTTGCAGAGCGCTCCCGTCAGCAGGAGCAGCCCCAGGTCGTCGTCCTGTCCGACGGTCACCGCCCTGTCCCAGACATAGCGACGACGGGGAAGCACCATCTCCGTCACCGTCATCCTGTTCTTCGTCAGGGTCCCCGTCTTGTCGGAACAGATCACCGTCACGCCGCCCAAGGTCTCCACGGCATGAAGACGACGGATCAGCGCCTTTTTCCTGAGCATCTGCTGGGCCCCCAGGGCCAGAGAGATGGTGACCACGGCGGGCAGCCCCTCGGGAATGGCGGCCACGGCCATGCTGATGGCCGTCATGAAGGTCTCGCGCACGCTCACCCCCTGCCCGTACATCATGGCGGCCACGACGAAAATGAGCGCCACGGCCGCCATGGCCAGAGATCGGCCCAGCCGGGCCAGACGTCGCTGAAGCGGAGTCTGTCCGTCGTCCAGATCCTGAAGCATCGAGGCGATCGCGCCCAGCTCCGTGGCCATGGCCGTGGCGGTGACGACGGCCTCGCCCCGTCCATAGGTGACGACGGTGCCCGTGTAGACCATATTCCTGCGGTCGCCCAAGGGAACGGCATCCCCTTCGAGGCGTCCCGTCTCCTTCTCCACCGCCTCCGACTCTCCCGTCAGGGCGGCCTCCTGCACCTTGAGATTGGCGACGGCGATCAGACGACCGTCGGCAGGAACGACGTTGCCCGCCTCGAGCAGGAGGATGTCGCCGGGAACGAGGCCTTTGGCCGAAATCTGCCGCTCCGCCCCGTCGCGCCGCACCCGGACAAGAGGCACGGCCATCTGCTTCAGAGCCGCCATGGCTTTTTCCGCCTTGAACTCCTGCCAGAAGCCCAAAGCCGTATTCAGCACGACGATGACGAAGATGACGACGCCGTCCCCATACTCCCCGAGCGCCAGGGAGACGAGAACAGCCGCCAAAAGGATCAGGATCATGACATCCCGGACCTGGGCCAGAACAATCTGCCAGGCCTTTTTCCCGCCCCTTTCGACGAGCTCGTTGGGGCCGTACTCCCCCAGCCGCCGCTCGGCCTCGGCGGACGACAGTCCCCGCTCGGGAAGCGTATCGTGATCGTGAAGCACCTCTTCGACGCTCAGGACATGGGGCTCTCCCATCGGTTTCCTCCTGTGTGTACAGATACAAAGCTTCATCGCAACCGTGCGAGCGGCCCTTCGCAAGCCGCCAGACCGACAAGAAAGGAAGTGACGAAGAAAATCATGAGGCAAATCCACAGTCATGAAAAATTGTCACAAAATCCAATAATCTCACGAAAACTCTGTTGCATGTTATTTATTTTTATGTTTTTATGCTTTTTTAACCAAAAGCACGCGCAGGCGGCTACGCTACACAGAAAGTCAGCCATATCGATTATGGCCAAAGAACTTCAAGGATATATGGCCCCTTTTAAGATCAAAAAAGCCAGCAAAAAATCGGTCGAATATGCCCGTTACATCTGGGAGACACACACGACATACGGCGTGGACCCCTTCCTGGTCACGGCCCTGATCTGCGTCGAATCGGGCGGGCAGGCCAACGCGAGGACGAAAACCTGCGTCGGCCTGATGCAGATCAGCGCTCAGGCCAACATGTCGTGGATCCCCAAACGTTTTCCCCACATAAAGACGACAAAGGACCTGATGAAACCGCGCAACAACATCACGGTGGGCGCCTTCATCCTGGCGGAGGCGATGCGGTCGGCCCCCACCGTCCATCATGCCCTGTACACCTATCTCGGCAGGAAGGACAAGGCCTATGCCGACAAGGTCCTGGGCATAGCGGAACGCATGCACGCGGCCAACAGGCGCTGATCTCCCCTTCCGTCACGCCCGAAGCGGCTTCCCGGCGCCATCGGTTCCGACATCCTCGGACAAGGAAGGGCCGCGCCTGAGAGAGCGGCCCTTCCTCCGAAGGACCGTTCCGACGCCTCCGATTTCCGTCTTCGCCGAAAGGCGATGGCCGGAGACGTCGAAAAAGGAGTCTCTCACCGTGCCCCCATCGAAAGAGAGCCCGAGGGGCAGAGCCCCACGCAAAGCCCGCACCCGTCGCACCTATCGGGATCTATAGCCGGATATTCCCCGACTCTCCACTCGATGGCCTGATGGCCCGCGTCGCGACAGCTCACGAAGCAGGCGCCGCAGCGAAGGCAACGCTCCTGGAGGCATCGCGCCGTCACCGGACTCTCCCTAGAAAGGCTCGCATGGGGAACGACATGGGGAAGGGCGCCACCGACAAGGTCATCCGGGGAAGAACAGCCCTTCTCCCTCAGGTAGGCCAGAAGCCCCCGGCAGAGGTCGTCGACGATGCCATAGCCGCGTTCCATCACGGCCGAACAGACCTGGAGGGAAGAGGCCCCTGCCAGAAGGAACTCCGCCGCGTCGCGCCAGTCGCAGATCCCTCCCATGCCCGATACGGGGACATCCATGGAGGCGGCAAGAGCCACGCAGCGCAGGGCCACGGGCTTGACGGCGCGACCGGAGAGGCCGCAGAAAGCGCTCTGCCCCGCCACGGAAGGCAGGGGGCGCCAGCTGTCGAGATCGATGCCGCTGAGCGCGTTGAGGGTGTTGATCAGGGCGACGGCGTCGGCCCCCGCCTCCATCGAGGCCTTCGTCCCGGCCTGGATATCGCTGAAGGCGGGCAGCTTCACGATGAGGGGAAGGGATGTGGCCTCCCGAACCCAGCCCACCACTTCGCGAATCGCCTCGGGACGGGATCCGATGCTGAACTCGCCCCCCTCCTCGGCACCGCCGTGAGGACAGGAGAGGTTCAGCTCCAGCCAGTCCACGCCGGTATCCTCGCAGGACCGGGCTACGGCGCGCCATTGCCTCTCGTCGGGCCTTCCGCCGTAGAGAAGGCTGGCCCCGAGCCCCCTGTCGGGGTAGCCTTTTTTGATCGCCGCCAGATCGGCGAGCCACTCTTCGGTGGAACGCATGGAGGCCAGCTCCATGTTGGTAAAACCCCAAACGCGCCCGCTCTCCCTCAGGGCGCGGATACGCGGGCGGACGTTCCGCCTGGCGGGCTCCTCGACCTGGGTGAGCGTCTTGATGATCGCCCCGCCCCATCCCGCCTCGAAAGCCCTCTCGATCATCTCCCGACTGCGCGTCGGAGGAGCGGAGGCCAGCAGGAAGGGATTTTTCAGCTTCACCCCCAGAAAGGTCGTCTGCAGCGTCACGTCCATATTCTTTCCCCCTTCGTCGCGATCTTCAGCAAAGATTCGTCATCGGGCGCAGCGGCGAGAGATTTCGTTCCGAACGAAGGGCGACGTCTCGTCCCCCTTCTCCATAGCGGCAAAGAAGCCCTCCAAAAGAGACATTCCGCTCCCTCTCCCCCCTCCGGAGACGTCGCTCAAGTTTCACCGGTTTCTCGTCCCCTTCTCTTCTTCTGCCTCTCCCCTCTTATACCGCCATTATCACCACAGGCGACCGCCCTTGTCACCCTCACTCCGGCACCATCCCCCGCGCGCTCGAAAAAGGGGCAAGCATGGCCACCGCCTCAACCTTCGGGGAAGAAAAGCCCTGAAGCCCTTCTTCCCGACCTCGATCCGACAAGAGGCTCCTGCCGCAGAGCGACCGCGGGAACTCTCGTTCGATCGGTCTGTCGGTATGAAATCATCTCCGCGTCGGCGAGGAAGAAGAACATTTTTTGGATATTTGACTGATATGTGGCCAATAATATGTGCTACAATACGCTCTGTGGCGCCTGCAAATCGAGGCTGTCGAGGGAAAAGTGTACAGTGATCGCCATGACAGCGGAAGAGACGGTCAAACCTCCGAGGCTGCCGGCCTATCGTCAGGAGGTGTTTTCGATGTGCGCGCACGCCTGTTCCGGGAAAGGAGCGCTCCACGCGCTCCGGCACGTGATCTCCGTACCGACCGTCTTCCCCCTTCCCTTCCTCCTTTCCTTCCTCCTTTTTCTCGGTTTTTCCATTACGGCACCGCCCGCCGAGGCGACCGACTACGACAGGGACCCCTACGAGAAAGAACACGGTCTCATCAGAGACGACGAGTTCTTCCTCGTCCGGCAGGGAACGGAAGGGAATTACGCGGGCGTCTGGTATTTCGAGCCGGAAAACGTCCTCGACGCGCCCTCCCGACGAGCGCCGAATCAGTGGCAACATCTTACGGGCGATTCCGTCTGGATGAGCAGCGGGTTCAGCCCATGGGACCATGAGGACGAGGCCGTGCTCTTCGGCTATGCCAAGGACTACGCGCCCCATCTCGTCGAGGTCTCGCGGGCGAGTACGTCCGCCCCGATCGGGACGAACCCGGGCGATCTGGAAGGAAATGTGGAATTCCGGCTCCGGCACGTCGATTCGGGCGGACTCGGAACGCCCTCGTCACGGACGAGCGGGACCTACTACAAGGGCAGTTTCGGGGCCGTCGCGACCGATCTGGACGGGGACGGAATTTCGGAGATCGTCGTCGCCGGGGCGAGAGAGAATCGTTCTCCTCTGGCTTTCGGCGGCATCAGCCTCGCCAATGGGATCGCCGACGCGAACAACACCGTCACCCAGACGTCTCCGGCGGATTCGACGAATTCCGGCGTCTACAGCGGCGTCCGCCTCGCCGCGGGAGACCTCGACGGCGACGGCGCGCCGGAACTGGTCGCCGTCTTTCAGTGCGCCGACGACGAGAAGGAGACGCAGGACTGGGCCACCATACAGATCGGGATCCACATCGCGGGCGACGCGGAGATCACCGAAATCGGCCATACGAAATCGTACTCCCTGAAGCGTCTGCACGAGGGGAAAACCGCCACGACCGTGAAGGCGGTCACCCCGCTTTCCTACTTCCTGCAGAACACCCGGAGCGACGTCTTCGACGTGGCCCTCGGGGATTTCGACGGCGACGGGAAGGACGAGATCCTCCTCGCCTATCTCTGGAACTACGACGGCAACGACGACAGCGACGTCTACGTCCACACGGCCCTCTTCGATGCGGAACGGGACGTGAGCGGCAACTTCGTCGTCACCCTCTCCTCGTCGTCGCAGAACCCCATCCCCGATCTCCTCGCAAAGGGGCTCAGCACGAACGGGAACTTCTACAAAGATGACTGCAATTCGCACCCCCTCTGCCTCCGAGTCGCGATGGCGGACGTCGATCGGGATCGTGAACGCGAATTCAGGGAAGAGGAAGTCGCGCGGGACGAGGCGGCACTGCTTTTTCTCCGCGGCGACTGGCCCATTCACGATGGCTCCGGTTCAATCCTGCGGGCCTACGTCGCGATGGCGTGGCACGACGGATCGGGCGCCGTCCGCAACGGCTCCACGTGGTTCGAAATGGGCAGCGACGACGGGAGCCGGGTCATGCGCCTCGCCCAGAAGTGCCGCAAGACGGGGTCGCTCATCGCGGCCCATCTTTCCGGAACCTCGGACGGAGCAGCCATGACCAACAACCCACAGTTCATCGCGACTCTCTCGGGCTTCGCCGATTCGGGAGAGTCGGACTCGTCCCAGTCCTGCGCCGTCCCGCTCATGCTCCTGCGGGAGGACGGAAGCAACGGCGACGAAGTCACCTACGGACCGCCCTGGTACATCCGGACCTACGAAGGCCCCTTCTTCCCCGTCGCGGGAGACGCCGACGGGGACAGCGCGATCCTGGGAGAGGCCCTTCATTTCGTCATCGAACACGACGTCGCGCCGGTGCTCTTCCTCGACGAGCCCCCAAAGCACCTGGATGTGATCGACGGAAAAGAGCGGAACGTGAGCCGCTACTCCGGCCTGTATGCGCGGTTCGAGGACACGGAGAGCAAGGAGGACAAGGCGACCAACACCTCGGCGACGGACACGGGATACGGAGTCGGGGAGGAAGTCGACTTGAGCTTCGGGACGAAGGTCCAATTCCTTTTGGGATCGAGCGAGTACCAGGCACAAATCAAGGAGAAGTTCAGCGCCTCGTGGACAACGAAGAGGGAGGAAATCGAGACAGGCTACTCGAAGAAGACCTTCTCGATCTCGGGACAGACGAACACGGACGACCTCCTTCTCTACCGGTGTCGGCACATCCACGTGTGGCGCTACAAGATCCTGGGGCACTTCGAGACGGCGGACGACGACTCGGTGACGGGACCTCTCTACTACCAGGTCACGATTCCCGAGGACGATACCTCGGTGCTCGCCCTGATTCCGGGCATGCAGGTCCCCTGGTACCAGCCGATCCACGAAAACGGCAACCTCTTCTCCTACCCCTCCTCGTACCTTCAGATCGAAGGCCAGAGCGGGTCCGAGCACCTGACCGACATCGTCGAGCTCGCCGTCGGCGGCAACGATGTCGAACAGAACGTCTCGTGGCTCTCGGGCAAGAAGGAGGAATTGTCGGAGGGAAGTTCCAAGACGTACGCCGTCGACTCCTCCGTATCCTGTTCCGGAAAGTGGGAAGGTTTGAACAGCAGCTCCTGGGAGGCGAGCGTCTTCGGCAACTACGACCAGACCACATCGTCGATGAAATCCTCCGAAAACACCGTGGAGAAGGAAGAGGCCTTTTCGGTCGTCATTCCGGGACGCCCCAACATGAGCACATACCCGTACCGCCTCGACTCGCTGATGTACAAGACCGAGGCGGGCACGATCACGCTCCGCTACGCGATCAGCCCCCAGGAGCTGACGGACCACAACAAGGGGTGGTGGGCCTTCTACCGCAAGGCGCCCGATCCCGCGCTGAACCTGCCCCGCAAGTGGCGCTGGGTCGGCGAGAATGCCTCCACGAGAGAGGACGACTGGGAGTGGAGCGACGACGAAGACGCGGCCATGATCCGCGGGATCTCCTTCTCCAGCGCCCTCGGCGACAGGCTGCCCGCCGATCTGCCCATCGGCGAGGACACGACCCTTTCCTGCCGCGTCTACAACTACAGCCTCCAGTCCATCTCGAACGTGGCCGTCCGTTTCGAAATCGCCCCCCTGGACCCGGAGACGGGCGAGACGGGAGACCGAACGACCATCGCGACTCCGGTGGTCCCATCGCTTTCCGCCTGGGGGGGCACGTCGTCCAACTGGCAGATGGCCGACGCGACGTTGAAGACGGAAGAGTTCGCGGCCGGGAACTACCGGATCTTCGTCACTGTCGACCCCGACGACGCCATCGTCGAGCTGGCCGATCACGACAACGGCGACAGGACGGGCAACAACGAAGGGTGGTTCGACCTCTTTCTCTACGGAGAGGAATCCGATGAGGCCTCCGCCTCCAGCGGAACCACGGACAAGAGCGGGACGGACAGGTCATTCAACCTGACGCTGCTGAAGGATCGCGTTTCGGCCGGAAAAACCGTCCTGGACCCCGGGGAACGGACAAAAGTCACGGTCTACTGCAAGAACACCGGGCAGAGGGTGGCGACGAACATCCATGCCCTCTTCTTCCACGATCATCCCGACAACGGAAAGGGCTTCCACGCGCGGCTCCTGTCGGGGCTCCTCCCCGGCGCGACGGGGAAGATGTCGGCGATCTTCTCCGACATGGAGCCCGGAGTGCACCATATCTACGTCAAGCTGCTCGGCAAGACGAGAGAGACGGATTTCGAGGACAATATCGTCTCGCTGGACATCACGGTGCGCGAACGCGCCGAAGCCGAAGAGGGAGGGAGCGGCGGCTGCGACGCCGGGACGGGATGGGCCGGCCTCTTCGCGGCGGGCCTGTTCTGCCTGACGGGAATCGGGACGTTCTCACGGAAGCAGAAACGATAAAGCGAAAAGGGGGATTTCGTCGCCTCGACTGTTTTTCGCAAGCCCCTATGCCCTTTCGCGCGGGAAGAGGCTTGGGACCGACAAGGCTCCGTAGCGGCTCGGACGGGAGATCCGCCGCGGGCCCAGGGCCGTCGGGAGCTCCCCTGACGGCGAACCGACTCCGATGTTCATGAAGGCCCGCCTGCCTCGTCGCCTCGACGGGACAAGCGGGCCTTCATGGAATGACCGAAAGAGCAGGGCCGCAAAAAAGGATCGACGGCGATCCGAAAAGCCTCGAGCCGGCCTTTTTCGCGGACCTGCCGCCTCGAAACCGAAAGTGCGAAAAATACGGGACAGAACCCCGCCTCGAAAGCGAATGGGCGAAGGACAGAGGACAGGACCTCTATCTTGGTCTCTCCCCAGCTGCACGGCGCGAGGAGCGGCACCCCTCCGGCGGCACGTTTGCCTACCGCCTCAACTCGTCCTCCGCGATCCCGGCGCTTTTCAGTATCGTCTTCAAAATGCCGGTTCCAAGAGTCTTCCCTTCGTGAAGCGGAACGACCGTCACCCTACCGTCGTCGTTTTCCATCACGACATGGCTCCCCCTCTGGCGGGTGCGTCGGAATCCGCACCTCTTCAGAAACGCGATCATCTCCGCTCCGGTCAGGCGCGGGAGCGTAGGGCTCATCCGACGGCCACTTTGCGGACGTTGGGGAACTCTCGCGGATGCTCGACGACCTCGAGATACAACCCGATGGCCTCCTCCAGATTCTCAAGAAGCTCCTCCATCGTCTCGCCGCACGTCTGACAGCCGGGCAGCTCCGGCACGTAGGCGAAGTACTGTCCGTCCTCGTCCCTGTCTATCACTGCGTAATATTCGGCCATGACGCTCACAACCTTTCTACCGTCGGCTCAAAGAACCACTTCGCCCTCCTAGATCTCAACCGAGCGAAAAAACGGGATTGCCCCGATCGGCAGGGCGTCGCGGGTACGACGTTCGACATGAGGGCCTTTTCTGTATCGACAAGCGGGACAACCCCACAAGGCCGGCGGAATCTTCACCCGGGGCGATGGGTTCAAGCAGATCCGTTCTCGTTTCGCCCAGCGAGGCAGCTCGTTCCCGCGTGCCCCGGGAGGGAAATCAGGCTGAAGCCATGACAAACCAAGAAAAAAGAAAACCCGTACAACAACCGCTTGCGGTCAGTGGACGGGTTTGTCTCTTTATAAATGGTGGAGGCGGGGAGAATCGAACTCCCGTCCGGCAGGGGCCGGCCACAGCGGCGCTACGAGCGTAGTCCCTGGTTTGATCTCGGGGATCGGGCTCCCAGGGACAGGATCCCTCACCCCCAGTTCCCTTGGCTTAGCCGATCGTCGGGAACGACCCGACCGGAGCAACCGTTCTATGTGACGTCGGACGACACCCGGACGGTGAAGGCGTCGGCAACGGGCCGCTTACTTAAGCAGCCAGAGCGTAGTTATCGTTGGCAGTTACTTTAAGGTTCCGCTGTTTTACGAGGTGACGGAAACCTCGGCTCGCTCCGCTGGACCCTCCAAGCCTGTCGTCGAAACCTGTCGCCCCCTTGAGTTTACTCAGTCGCGGTCGCGGCGCCTCGCGGCCCGCTCGATCTCGCGCTTGGCATCGCGGTCGGCGATGGCGTCGCGCTTGTCGTGCTGCTGCTTTCCCTTGGCCAGGGCCATTTCCACCTTGGCCCACCGCCCCTCCTTGAGGTACATGGAAAGGGGGATGAGGGTCAGTCCTTTCTCCTTGATCTTGCCGATGAGGCGGACGATCTCGCCCCGGTGCATCAGGAGCTTGCGGGGGCGCTTCTCGTCGTGGTTGTAGTAGCTGCCCTTGTCGTAGGGGGAGATGTGGAGGTTCTGAAGCCAGAGCTCGGCCCCCTCGAAACGGGCGAAGCTGTCCTTCAGGTTGACGCGACGTTCCCGCACCGACTTGATCTCCGTTCCGGTGAGGACGATGCCCGCCTCGAAGGTCTCGAGGATGAAGAATTCGAATCGGGCCTTGCGATTGGTGGCGACGGGCACGTTGACCATGATGGACCCCTCCTGTGACGATTATAGAGGGCCCCGAGATGAAAGTCAACATTCGTCAAAATCTTCCCGCCGCCCGACACAAAGGCCCTTCTCGGCAGAGAAGGGCCTTTTCCTGCTTGATTGGTCGGGGCGAGAGGATTTGAACCTCCGGCCTCCTAGTCCCGAACCAGGCGCGCTAACCAGGCTGCGCTACGCCCCGAACAGCAGAGATTGTAACACCCCTTCGGGAGAGCGTCAACGCGCAGATAGGCCGGGGCAAGGCCGTTGCGGCATCTCTGACGTTTTGATTCGAACCAGAGCGGGGGTTTTGTTTACTTTTGCTCAGCGTTGGAGTTGTCCCCCTATCGTTCATAGAGTATCATAACCATTAGGCAGATGTATGGTGCGCACTTGTGTTTCGAGTACACCATACAGGTTTTACCATCAACAAGGGGGGATTATTTTGAAGTGGTTGAAGGTGGATCCGGATAAGTGTGTCGGCTGCGGGACCTGCATGGAGACCTGCTCGACGACGTGGTTCAAGGAGAACAATCCCGCGCTCTCCCGAATCCAGGTCACGAAGAAGGACGAGGACCATTACGATCTGAACGCCTGCAACCAGTGCGGCACCTGCATCGACATGTGCCCTGTCGGGGCTCTGGCCCGCGACGGCAACGGCATCATCCGCATGGACGAGAAGAAGTGCGTCGGCTGCCTCATGTGCGTCGGCTTCTGCCCGACGAAGAGCTTCTTCTACCATGCCGCCAGGCGTCCCGAGCCTTTCAAGTGCATCGCCTGCGGGCTCTGCGTCAAGAAGTGCCCCGTCGAAGCCCTCGAAATCGTGACGGAATAAGACGGGACAAAGGAGGTCACAGGGAAATGACAAAGGAAATGAAGCTCATCGCCGAGTGGTCCTATTCGCCTTCCGAGGTCGTCAAGGGCTACGCGAATCAGACCCTATACGTCAACGTCGGCAAGCAGGAGTTCGCCGCCAGGCCCGTCTCGGAGGATATGAAACTCAAGTTCACCGGCGGTCGCGGTTTCGACCTCAAGCTCCTCTGGGACGCCGTCAACGAGAAGACCCGGTGGAACGATCCCGAGAACGAGATCGTCATTTCCGGCGGCCCCCTCTGCGGCACCACGCAGTACCCCGGCGCCGGCAAATTCTACGCCGCCTTCATCTCTCCCCTTTCGGACCAGACCTACGACAGCAACTCCGGCGGCCACTTCGGCCCCCTGTTGAAGCTCGCCGGTTTCGACGCCCTCGAGGTCCAGGGCAAGGCCGACAGGGACGTCGTCGTCGTCATCGACGGCGATGCCGCCAAGGTCCAGATCTTCGAATCCGCCTTCGACGACATCAACGCCTACACCATCACCGAAGAGCTCCACGAGATGTTCTCCGACGGCTCCAACGACGACAAGCGCTTCGTCTCCGTCATCTCCGCCGGCAAGGCCGCCGAGTCGAGCTACTGGGGCTGCCTCAACACCAGTTTCTGGGACATCCGCCGCAAGGTGGCCCGCCTGAAGCAGGCCGGTCGCGGCGGCGGCGGCACCATCCTCCGCGACAAGAAGATCGCCGCCCTCGTCGTCAGGAGCCACAAGCTCTCGGGCGACATCAACAAGGCCGTCGACATCCAGGTCCTCCAGGATCGGGGCAACAAGCTCCACCGCGAGATCCACGATCTCGACGCCCAGCAGTGCCGGATGCGCACGGCCGGCACGCCCCACCTGAACGAGATCATGAACGAGTACCATCTCCTGCCGACGCATAACTACAAGTTCGGCTCCCACAAGGACATCGACAACATCCGCTCCTCCGTCTACGAGAACCTCTTCACCCAGGGCATCCCCGACGGCTGCTGGTACGGCTGCTCCATGGCCTGCGCCAAGGCCGTCGACAACTACACGATCCAGACGGGCCCCTGCAAGGGCAAGGTCGTCACCGTCGACGGCCCCGAGTACGAGACGGCCGTCTCCCTCGGATCCAACGTGGGCGTCTTCGATCCCCTCTGGACGATCGAGGGCAACTTCTACGCCGACCACTACGGCATCGATACCATCTCCCTCGGCACGGGCCTTGCCTTCGTCTGCGAGTGCTACGAGAAGGGCTTCATCACCAAGGAGCACACGGGAGGCCTCGATCTTAACTTCGGCCGGGCCGCCGACCTGATGGAGCTCATCCACCGCATGGCCGAGGGCAAGGACGCGTTCGCCCTCGCCGTCGGCAAGGGCGTCCGCAAGATGAAGAAGATCTTCTCCGAGCGCTATGGCGCCCCCTACGAGGAGATGGAGAAGTTCGGCATGGAGGGCCAGGGCGTCGAGGTCTCCGAGTACGTGCCGAAAGAGTCCGTCGCCCAGTGGGGCGGCTTCTTCCTCACCCTCAAGGGCCCCCAGCACGACGAGGCCTGGCTCATCTTCATGGACCGCGTCAACAAGCAGCTCCCCACCTTCGAGGACAAGGCCGAGGCCCTTCACTACTTCCCCAACTTCCGGACCTGGTTCTCTCTCGTGGGCCTCTGCAAGCTGCCCTGGAACGACGTCGAGCCCGCCGACAACGCCACCAAGCACCGCCCTCAGGACGCCGCCCGCGTCCCCGAGCACGTTCAGAACTACGTCGATATCTTCAACGCCGTCACGGGCCGCAACATCGACAAGGAAGAGATCGTCACCATGTCGGAGCGCGTCTACAACTTCCAGCGCGTCTTCAACCTCCGCATGGGCAAGGGAACGCGGAAGGACCACAACATCCCCCTGCGGGCCCTGGGACCCGTCTATGCCGACGAGTGGGAGGCCCGCGCCGAGTACTACGACAACGAGCTGAAGAGCGCCGGCGTCGATCCCGCAGGACTTGCCGTCGAGGAGAAGATCGCCCGGCTCCAGAAGGCCCGCCTGGCCCAGTGGGAACAGCTCAAGGACACGGTCTACAAGCGTCGCGGCTGGGACCGCAACGGCATTCCGACGGTGAAGAAGCTCAAGGAGCTGGGCATGGATCTCCCCGAAGTGATCGCCGTCGTCGAGAAGCACGCCCGCCCCGAGGATCAGTGGCAGGACTAGCATGATCACCGTCAACGGCGAAGGGCTGGCCTGGCAGGAAGGATTGACGGTCCGCGACATCATCGGGATCAAGAGGTTCACCTTTCCCCTGCTGGCCGTCTGGATCGACGACAGCCCCGTTCCGCGGGACGCCTTCGACTCGACGGCGGTGCCCGACGGCGCGACGGTTCAGATCATCCACATGATCAGCGGAGGATAAATCCGAAGGACTAAAAGGCGAGGAAGGCCGATATCGGCCTTCCTCGCCTTTTAGTCCTCGACTCCCTCTCCGGCAACGGCTTCCCGCCGAAGAGCTTCACCTGCGTCCCTAAAGGCCTTCGTCGCTGCACAGCCCCCGGAGGTGATTTTTCCCCTCCCACTTCCAGGGAGTGCCCTCGGCCTCTCGGGGAGCGCCGACGGGGACTTCCGTCCACCCCCAGGGGGTGACGAGAAGGAAGCGGAGTTCCACGCCTTGGGCGGCCAGCGCTTTGACGTGAGGGATGTAGTGGATCACTTCCCCCAGGTGCCAGCTGTCGCCCACGAGCCAGATGCGCTTGCAGTTGGGCCGGCCGAAAAGGGCTCCATGATCGACGGCCAGACGCAGACCTTCTTCGAAATCGATGGGACCGAGACAGAGGACGACGGCCTCGGGACATCCCTGAGGGCTCTCGACGGAGGGGAGCAGGTCGGCTCTGTTTCCGAGCCACTCGAGGCGGGCCGTCAGGCCGTCCATATCGCCCTGAAAAACGCGCTCTCCGTAGCTGAGAAAGCCCTCGTCGACGGGAGCAAGGGCCTCCCCCGAGAGAGCCGATTCCATCCACTCCTGGATCTGACAGACGAGCTCCAGGAGGAAATCGGGGTAATCGGGACCTTCCATGGCCTTGAGAACTTTTTCGATCGTCCATTCCCTGTCCTTGTCGCGGTCGCGGTGCTGGCGTTTCGGCATGACGATTCACCTCCCCTGTCCAATCTTTGGGCGGCCTGAGCATAGCACAAAAAATTGGGAATCGCCATGAGGTCCTCTTCGGAGGGGGAAGAACGTATAATAAGGACACGTGAAAGGAGAGGTGAATGCCATGAGACCCTTCATCATCGACGCCGAGAAGGCGATCCTCCTCGTCGTCGACGTCCAGGAGAAGCTCATCCCCCTCGTCGCCGACTCCGAGACCGTGGAGAACAGGATCGCCATCCTCGCCCGGGCGGCCGAGATGCTCCACCTTCCCGTCAAGATGACGGAGCAGTATCCCCGAGGTCTGGGATCGACGACGGAGCCCGTCGCCTCCTCCCTCTCACGGGAATGGCGACGCTTCGAAAAGACCCATTTCTCCTGCTATGCGGAAGAGGGGTTCGCCGAGTATCTCTCCGAACCCGGCAGAGATCAGATCATCGTCTGCGGCGTCGAGGCCCACATCTGCGTCCTCGCCACCGTCATGGAGCTGCTGGAGCGCGACTACCGCGTCATCGTCGCCGCCGATGCCGTGAGCAGCCGTCAGGAGGAACACCGCAACCTGGCCCTCGACGCCATGAGCCGGGCCGGAGCTCTCGTCGTGCCCATGGAAACCGTCGTCTATCAGATGCTGAAGCGGTCCGGAACGGTCCCGTTCAAGGCCCTCCTGGCCTATTTCCGCTGAAGGAGGTGACGGCAACGCCTCAGGACAGCCTCTATCCGCGACGTTTCATCCGCTTCCTCGGCACGGCCGGTGCCCGTTTCACCATCATGCGTCAGCTCAGGGCCTCGGGAGGAATCTGGGTCGGCCTCGGCGATCAGGCCTTCGTCATCGATCCCGGCCCCGGCTCCCTGGTCCGGATCTGCGAGGCGACGCCCCCTCTGGACGTTCTCGACCTCGCGGCTCTCCTCCTGACCCACCGTCACATCGATCACAGCACGGACCTGAACGTCCTCGCAGAGGCGATGGTCGAAGGCGGCTTCCGCCGCCACGGTCACGTGGTCCTGCCGCGGGACGGACGGGACGTCTGCTGCCTCCTCCCCTATCTTCAGGAGAAGATCGAGGCCCTCCATATCTGGGAGGAGGGACAAACGATCGCCCTCCCCGGAGGGGTGACCGTCGAGGGCACGCCTCTCACCCACCACCATGTCGACTGCTTCGGCTTCACCCTCCAGATCCCGGGCCTCGCCCCCCTGGGGCTCGTCAGCGATACCCGATTCGAAGAGCGATGGGTCGATTTCTACCGTTCCTGCCCCCTGCTGATCGTCAACATGACCTTCGCCCATCACCGCGAGGGGATCGACCATCTCTGTCCCGCAGACGTCGCCACGCTCATCGCGAGGCTGGCCCCCAAGCGGGTGATTCTCACGCACCTCGGCCGCGGCGTCCTGGAGGAGGGTCCGGAGGCGATCGCCCGTGACCTCTCGCGGCCGGGAACGGAAGTGACAGCCGCCACCGACGGAATGGTCATCGACCTGGAATCGCTGGAGATCGTCGATCCCTCCCTGTCCCCGGTGACGACGCTTTCGGGAACCGTTCCCATTCCCTTTCTCAAGGAGGGTCTTTCGTGACTATCGATCGTTTGCGCGCTTTGGAAATGCACAGAAGGGCACGAGGCAAGATCGGCATTTTCCCGACGATCAACGTCCGCAACGAGGAGGAGCTTGGGTTGGCCTACCTTCCGGGCAGCGTCGCCCCCTCTCTGGCCATCGAAGAGGAACCGGCCCTGAGTTTCGAGCTGACGGGCAAGGGGAACCGCATCGCCGTCGTCACCGATGGATCGGCCATCACGGGGCTGGGCGACATCTCGGCCCTGGCCTCCCTGCCCGCCCTGGAGGGCAAGAGCCTTCTCTACAAGCTTTTCGGAGACATCGACGCCATTCCCATCGCCCTCGACAGCAAAATCACCGACGACATCATCTATGCCACGCAACTCATCGCTCCGGCCTTCGGGGCCATCGCCCTCGACGACATCGCCGCGCCGCGGACCTTTTCCGTCCTCCGCGAGCTTCGAAACCGCCTTGCCCTCCCCGTCTTCGCCGACGACGAGCAGGGCATGGCCGTCGTCGTCTGTGCCGCCCTCCACAACGCCCTGACCGTGACGGAGCGCGACAGGGCCTCCTGCCGCGTCGTCGTCTGCGGCGCCGGGGCGACGGGCGTCGCCGTGACTCACCTTCTGCTGAAGGCAGGCCTCACCGACATCGTCGTCCTTAACAGCACGGGCATCCTGGGGCCGGAGAACGCCGTGATGGACCACGTCCAGGAGGAAATGGCCGCCAGGACCAATCCCCGCGGGGTCAAGGGCGGACTGGCCGAGGCCATCAAGGGGGCCCACGCCTTCATCGGTCTCTCCCGAGGCTCCATCCTCTCGGCCTCCATGGTCCGGACCATGGCCCCGTCGCCCATCCTCTTCCCCCTGGCCCTGCCCGACCCGGAAATCTCGCCCGAAGAGGCCGCCGCCGCCGGAGCCGCCGTCATCGGCACGGGACTGTACGATTACGACAACGTCCTCCAAAGCCTGCAGGCCTTTCCGGGCATCATGCGGGGCGTCCTCGACGTCCAGGCGACGATGGTCTCCGACGGCATGCTTCTGGCCGCCGCCCTGGCCCTGGCCGACACTGTCGACCGGAGAAGGCTCTCGGCGCGGGCCATCGTTCCCGAGCTCTTCTCCGAAGAGGTGACGCCCCGCATCGCCGAGGCCGTCGCCCAAAAGGCCATCGAAGAGGGCCATGCGCGCCTTCTCCTGCCTCCGAGCCATGTCTACGAGCGATCCTGGCAGCGTCTCTACGGCAACTCGCGGCGCAAGAGCCATTAGCCTCATCGCAAAGGCAGAGCCCCTTCCGGCCGGAAGGGGCTCTGCCTTTGCGATGAGGCCCCTACCACCAGAGCCGCGAGAGGAGAAGGGCCGTCGCCGCCAGCGTGACCCATAGAGAGTGGCGCTCGCTCCGCCAGAGGACGGTCCCGTCGAAGGGGCCTCGCCGACGTTCGGGCCCGGGAATCCGCAGGGGGAGCAGCATGGGCGTCGTCGCCTTGAAGAGGCGGAAGGCGTCGCCGAAACGCTCTTCGAGGAAGGCCTCCTCGTGAGGAATGATGAGGAGAGGGTAGATGACGGTGAAAGAGACCAGGAAGAGCCCCACTCCCGCGCACCGCGCCGAAAGGGACCAGCCGAGCCCCATGAGGCCGTTGGCCAGGTAAAGAGGGTTGCGAACCCAGCCGTAGGGGCCCCAGGTGACGAGACGATCGGCCTTCACTTCCTCCCCGCGGTAAAGACCGATCGACCCGGCCGCCCAGAAGCGCAGGAGCTGACCGACGAAGACGAGGGACAGTCCCAGCCCGAGGCTGAAACCATTCGGCTCGGCCAGGGCCAGGAGGAGAAGGAAAAGCCCCGTCCAGAGCCCGCCCCTCATCTTGAAGGCCCAGGCGCGAAGGGATTCAGGCATCTTTTTTCGCTCCCAGAAGCTCATCGGCCAACCCCCAGCCCAGAAGGCGGAGGGCGACGAAGGCGCCGAGGCCGATGGCGATATATTCGGTGAAGAAACGCCAGCCGATGGCCATGACGCCGGCCATGTTCCAGGGAACGAGGAGGCGGAAGAGGATCGCTCCCCCCCCCTCGGCGACGCCGCTGCCGCCCGGCGTGGGGACAAAATAAAGGACGAAGAGGAAGAGAGCCTGGGCCATCAGGGCCTGGGCGTAGTGGCAGGGCAGGGAGACAGACCAGATGAGGATGGGGAGGACGGAGAAGATAAGGAAAAGGTGCAGGACGGAGCAGAAGACGGCAAAGGCGAAATGGTATTTCCCCGTCGAGAAGAAGAGGCGGAAGTTTTCGCCGTAATTGTCGATCTCGCGATTGATGCGGCGGACCGTTCTGAGGACGGCCCGAGGCTTGACGAAGCCCAGGCGCTTCAGGAGAAGCGTCAGAGCCGTCCCGAGACGTTTCACGAGCTGCGGCCTGACGAGGCTCAGGACGACGAGCGTCCAGGTCAGGACGACGAAGAGGACGACGTAGGAAAAGATACCCTGCATGAGATGCTGGCCCGAGAGAAATTCCGGCGTCGTCACGATGGCGACGGGAACGACGAGGCCGAGGATGAAGAGGGTCAGCAGGGTCCGCGTCAGGGTGATGGCGACGCCCTTGCCGATGGGCACGTCGTTCCGGTAGAGCATGTAGACCTGGAAAGGGCCGCCTCCGCTCTGCATGGGCGTTATGGCCGAGCCGAAATAGTTGAGGAAGGTGAGCTCCACGCCGAGTCGGAAGCCGATATGCTCGTCGGCGGCCCGGGAGAGGGCGCAGAAACGGAGGGCATCGACGGACCAGGCCGCCACCATGAGGACCAGGACGAGGAAAAGCCCTCGAGGCTTGGCGGAGAGGAGAAGATCGACGGTGAAGCGGTCGGCGCTGGAGGCGAGGACCGCTCCGCTGACGGCGAGGGAGATGCCCACGAAGAGGGCGATTCCTTTACGAACGGACAAGGAGACATTCCTCCCGGGGGTTCAATCTGGGGCGTATCGAGGCCGAGGCCAGGGTGGCGAAAAGGGGAACCCGCGACGCGGCGAGGACGGAGCCACCTCCTCTCGCCGCGGGGAGAAGGCGGAACGGGAAGGGGCTTCCGCCCTCTCGGCGGGACGACGCCGGAGAGCTAATTGACGTTGCCCTCGGAGAGGTTTCTAAGAGCCTCGATGCGCGGCGCGAGCCCCTCCAGGGCGGGAACGATTTCCTCTCTGAGCAGAAAGGCCGCCTCGAAGGAGCGGTCTCCCTCGAGGGATCGAGACAGTTTCTCCAGTCTCTCCTGAAGGGCCGCCAGAAGGTGGGCCAGCTCCTCCCCCTCGGCGGGCCGGGCTCCCAACAGGGCATGGGTATCGGCAAGGACGCGGAGGAACCAGCCGATCCCCTCGAGGGCGTCGGAGAGCGTCGACAGAGCCTGGGCCTTCTCCTCGGCCTCGAGACGATCGGCGACGGTCCGAAGGCCCCGGACAAGCTTCGGGAGATAGCCGACGGCCTCCTGCAGGGAGGAGCGGATCAGATCACGGAGGGAGACCGTGGACACCTCCACGCGGCTGCCTCCCTCCAGGGCGACGAAGGACGCCTCGTCGAGGACGACGCCATCGACGGAAATCGTCTCAAGGACGCGTCCCCGAGAGGCGCAGGTCGCGAGAACTTCACGGAGGATCTCCTCTTTGCCCGCGCCGGAACGGAGATCGAGGGCGCTGTCGTCAACGAAGACTTTCATCGTTTTTCCTCCCGCCACAATCAATCGTCGCCTCGCCCGTCACCGGGCGCGACGCCTGTGCTACCATCTTCATCAGGTTCGTAGGTTATTCTATCACGAGGGGAGGGATATCGAGTGAATCCGGGACAAAAGGCCCAGACCGCCCGCCTCCACGGCAATCCTTGCTGGCTCGTCACCACCGGCGACGACGCCTCCTTCGACCTCTTCCTCCTCCACGGAGGGGGGGAGATCGCCGGAGATCCCTGGCTCCTGACCCTCCCGGCAGAGAGGGAAACCCCCCTGTCCCGGAACCTGGACCGGTGGGGCGAGTGCGCCCTTCACCTCATCGGGGAGAAAGGGGACGAGGCTCTCGCCGCCTCCCTGCTCGGCGGCGCCCTCGTTCCCAAGCGGCGTCGGGGGTATTTCGTCCGGTCGCCCCTTCTTCCGGTCTTTCCCCTGGCCCTGGAGTGCCTCGTCCGGGAGAGGGTAGTCTGCCTCGACCGGCTCCTTTATATCGCCGAAGTCGCCTTCTTCCACGCCTTTTCCCGCAAAGAGGGAAAATGACCGTCAAGGCCGACCTCGCCATGGCCGATACCTGATCTAGAGCCCTTGCCAACGAAGGAGGTCTGGATATGTCCACCATCTCGGATGCCCTTTTCTCCCTGTCCGGTGCCACGTCGGGAATCGACTGGGGCACCATGGCCGACACGATCATCGAAAACGACAGCAAGCCCATCACCCAGTGGGAAGAGAAACAGGAGAAGCTGGAGCTCAAGATCAGCCTCTACGAGGAGTTCTCGGCCCTCTTCAAGACCATGCAAAGCTCCCTGACCTCCCTGAAGCTCACGTCGACCTATTCGGCCAAGGCCACCGAGTTCACCCCCCTGGACGGAGCCTCCTCCAACGTCGGAATCGTCACGGCGACGGCGACGGCCGATGCGGCCATCGCCCAGTACGAGATCGAAGTCGTCCAGAAGGCCCAGGCCCACCGCATCGCCAGCGACCGCGTCGACGACGCCTCGACGGCTCTCGGGCTGAGCGGCACCTTCTCCGTCGACGTCGGCACGCTCGGGTCCGTCGATGTCACCGTCGAGGCCTCGGACAGCCTGGCCTCCATCTCGTCGAAGATCAACGAGGCCGCCGCGGCCTGGGGATCGGAAAACGAGACGACGGCCCTCGTCTCGGCCTCTCTCGTGGACCGGCGCATCGTCCTCACCAGCGGGCTCACCGGGGCCGACAGCGCGATGACCCTCACCGACGGCGACGGCATCCTTGCGAGCCTGGGCTTCCTCGATTCGGGCTCCGTCAAGAACGAGCTCAACGTCGCCCAGGACGCCATCCTCAAGCTCGACGGCCTGACGGTGACGCGGGAGACGAACGAGATCACCGACCTCATCGACAACGTCACCCTCAACGTCGTCGGCACCGGCAAGGTCCAGATGGACATCACCCTCGACGCCCAGACGGCCGTCGAGGGCCTCCAGGCCTTCACCGACAGCTACAACGAGCTGATGGAATGGATCAACATCCGCCTCTCCGAGGAGACCGTCGAGGACCCCGAGTCCGACTTCGAGCGCGCCTGGGGGCTCCTCCACGGGGACTCCACCCTCTGGCAGGCCAAGTCGACCCTGCGCAACCTCATCACCACCCCCTCAACGTCTCCTTCGCCAGCCGCACGAGCGATCAGATCTACCGCCAGTTCGGCCCCCTCTCCGCCAGCGACAGCGAGGCCATCATCAAAGAGGACTCCAAGTTCATCCTCTACCACGACGGCAAGCAGACGACGATCGACGTCAGCGTCACCGACACGTGGGACACGCTGGCGGCCAAGATCAACAGCTCCGTCGACGACGCGACGGGCGAACCCATGGTCCTCAAGGCCACCGTCTCCAACGGCCAGCTCACCCTCAAGGGGGACAAGGGCGTCACCGTCGCCGATCCCGACAACTTCCTGGCCAAGACGGGCCTCAGGACCTACACCCAGATCGGCCAGGTCGGCATCACGACGGAAGCAGCGGATTACGGCAAGAGCGGCCTCCTGGAGTTCTCCACCGACGACTTCATGGAGGCCCTGAAGGACAACCCCAATCAGGTAGGCGAACTGGCCACGCAGCTCATGGCCAAGTTCGGCACCTACATCGACCAGATGGTCAGCAGCTCGACCGTCGAAGTCGGCAGCACCGTCACCGTCAAGGGCAAAGTGGCCAACCAGATCAGCGTCTGGGAGACGGAGATCTCCAACCTCGACACGCGCATCAGCGACTTCGAGGAGCGCCTGGACCTCAAGAAGCAGCGTCTCCTCACCCAGTTCGCCGCCGCCGAGGTGAGCCTTTCGACGATGACGTCGCAGCTGGAGTGGCTCACGAGCCTGACCGACTCGCTGAGCGCCATGAGCGGCTCCTCCTGAGCGTCGTCCCTTTGCGGCACGAAGGCCCGTCGGACGGCGGATTCCTTCAACAAGACGAAGATCCCCGCCCTTTCCGGAGCGGGGATCTTCGTCTTGAGAGCGCGGAAAGTTCAGCAGGGCATCGACTGGGCCATGCCGGTGCGCCAGGCCAGGACGGCGATCTGAGTCCGATCCTTCAGCTCCAGTTTGCGGAGGATGTGGCTGACGTGGTTCTTGACGGTCTTCTCGGAGAGCACCATGCGACCGGCGATCTCGCCGTTGCTCATCCCCTGGGAGATCCAGTAGAGGACCTCCTTCTCCTTGGGCGTCAGCTCCTCGAGAAGATCCCGCTCCTCCCGGCTGCAGTTGAGGCCCACGAGGAGCTTGTTCTCCACCTGCGGATCGACGTAGGGCTCGCCGCGGGCCACGGAGCGGAGGGCTGCAAAAAGCTCGGTCATGCCCGAGGATCGGAGGACATAGCCCCTCACCCCGGCCGAGGAGAGGGCCGCCAGACGTTCGTCGCCGTCGGAGGCGGCAAGGGCGACGTACTCCAGAGCCCGCGTCGCGTAGGTCAGTTCGCGCACGACCTGGACGCTTCCGAGCTTGGGGATGTCGACGTCGAACAGAAGGACATCGGGCGCCTTTTCCCGGACGACGCGGAGCGCTTCGAGCCCGTCTCCCGCCTCGCCCAGAACGACCATATCCGTTTCCATTTCCAGCAGCCTTCTCAGGCCGTCTCGAAAGAGACGGCATTCGCCGGCCACGACGACGCGAATCTTCTTCACGGGGCACCCCCAGACGACGCGTCGCCGATCGAGCGGGGATAGGATCTCCTTCCTCACCTGTCGACGGCGCGACTGTGCTATAGTTTTGAAGAGTTTCCGACAGGATCGGCGCCGCGACTTCCCCGACTCCGCACCGAGACTCCGGATCCGATTATAGCCCATATCCCTCCGTCGGAGCACAGGCTCCGGCAGGACCGAGGAGAGAAGGAGTCGCCATGAGCCTCTCACCCTGCGATTTCTCCGACGCTCTCAGCCGCCCCATCCGCCGTCACCTGGGCCGGGCCGTGGCCCGGTGGCGCATGATCAGGCCCGGAGAGAGCCTTTTCGTCGGCCTTTCCGGGGGCAAGGACAGCCTCGTCCTCCTGGTGGCCCTGAGGGCGCTGCAAAGGCGATCGCCCGTTCCCTTCTCCCTTGTCGCCGGGACTCTGGACCCCACGGGAGGCCGTCTCGACGTGAGCCCCCTGGGCGAGCTCTGCGAGAAGCTCTCCATTCCCTACAGGACGAAGTCCTTCCCCCTTTTCGACGTCATCCGAGCCCGGGGGGAGACATCGCCCTGCAGTTTCTGCGCCAACTACCGTCGAGGCCTGCTCAACGGCATGGCCCGCGAGGCCGGCTGTTCCGTCCTGGCCCTGGCCCACCATCTCGACGACGCCGTGGAGACGGCTCTGCTCAACCTCTGTTTTTCCGGACGGTTTCGCTCCTTCAAGCCGACGGGCTTTCAGGATCGCTCCGGCATCCGCCTCATCCGCCCCCTCGTGACCGTCGCCGAGGAACGGCTGGCCCAGGAGGCCCGACGCCTCTCCCTTCCCCTCGTCGAATCGCCCTGCCCCTTCGCGGGACAGAGCGAGAGGGAGACCATGAAGGGATTCATCCGAGATTTCCGTCGACGCAATCCGGGCGTCCGGGAGAACATTCTCAACGCCCTCGAGAGCCTTGACTCTCAAGACCGCTGGGAGGTGCCCCTGTGAACGACCCCTCGCTCTATCAGTCCTTCGACCCCAAGGAATACTATCGGCATCGCGATTGGCTCATCGGCTCCGGCGACGTGGGAGGCAAGGCCAAGGGACTGGCCTTCGCCTTTTCCGTCCTTCACGATCGGGGACTTCTCGATGCCGTCCACCTGCCTCAGGCGACCTATGTCGTCACGACGGAGATTTTCGAGGTCTTCATGGCCGACAACCGCCTCGAAGAGATCGTCCGGTCGTCCGGAGACTATTTCGACATCGTCGACGCCTTCGAAAGGGGCCATTTCCGGCCGGCCGTCCGCGAGATCTTCCGGCAGATCCTCACCGTCATCCGGACTCCCGTGGCCGTCCGCTCCTCTTCCGTCCTGGAAGACGACGTGACCCTCTCCTTCGCCGGCAAATACGCCACTCACTTCTTCGGCAACACGGGCACGGACGAATTCCGCCTCCGCCGCCTGGAGCGGGCCGTCAAGCAGGTCTTCGCCTCGGCCTTCAACCCCGCCGCCAAGGAGTATCGGCGCAAGCACGGCATCAAACTCGCCGCGGAGCGGATGGCCGTCCTCATCCAGCCCATCGTGGGGCGCATCCGCGACGGCCTCTTCTATCCCGAGCTGGCCGCCGCGGCCTTCTCCAAGGTCTTCCGCCGCCCCTCGCCACGGGTCCGCAAGGAGCAGGGCGTCATGCGCGTCTGCTTCGGCCTGGGGACACGCACCGTCGACCGGGCCTTCGCCCGCACCTTTTTCCTCTCCAACCCCCACATCCGCCCCGAGGGAAACCGGCCGGCCGACATCGCCTCCCACGCCCAGGAGGAGTTCGACTACGTCGACCTGAACCACGGCTTCTTCCTCTCGGCCCGGATCGAGTACTTCCTCAAGCAGATGACGTCGCAGCACAAGATGGCTCCGGCCTTCGTCGAATGGTACGACGGAGACATGCTCCACTGGCTCCACAGCGACGCTCCCGGTCAGGGACGTTGCCGTCCCGTCCTTTCCTTCTCCGACTTCCCCCGGAGATGTTCGGGCTTTTTCCGCCGCGTCAAGGAACTGCTGACGACCTTCGAGGAGGCCATGAGGCTCCCCGTCGACATCGAGCTCACCTACGAGACGGCCCTCGACGAGCTGACCCTCGTCCAGCTCCGCCCTCTCTCCGTTTTCGAAGAGCTGGGCCGGAGGGAGATCCCCGACGACCTTCCGCCGGAGCGCATCCTCCTCAGGGGCAATCGGATGGTGTCCAACGGCTCCCTCGAGGGGGCCAAGGCCCTCGTTCTCGTCGATCCCTACCTCTACGGCACCAGCCCCGACTTCTACGAGGTGGCCCGGGCCGTGGGGGAGCTCAATCAGCAGCTCGAGAACGAGCGCTACATCCTCGTCGGTCCCGGAAGGTGGGGAAGCGCCAATCCGACGCTGGGCGTCCCCGTCCAGTACAGCGAGCTCTCCAACAGCGGCTGTCTCGTCGAAGTGGGGATCCCCAACGCGGGGATGACGCCCGAGCTCTCCTTCGGCACCCATTTCTTCCTCGACCTCGACGTGGACAACATCCTCTACCTCCCCGTCTTCTCCGGCGAGGAGGGCAACGTCTTCAACCGCGAGTGGTTCCGCAGCCACCCCTACGAAGAGGGGGCACATCCCAGCGTCCGCATCTACCGGGGACACTTCGACGTCCTCCTCGACGGCGAGAAAGAAGTGGGCGTCGTCGTGAGCCGAGAGTGATGACGACTTCGGGGGGGGACTCGAACATGATCGACAGAGGACGGACTACCGAGAGCTATTTCGCCTGGAACCCGCGTGACAACCCCCTTCTGGCTCCCCTCATCGTCGGCGGAGGATCGATCGGCGGCAAGGGACGCTCCCTCCTTTTCGCCCTCGAGAGCCTGAGGCGTCAGGGAGATCCCCTTTTCGACGAGGTGCGACTCCCGCCCGCCCTCTACGTCGGAGCCGGCGCCTTCGAGGATTTCCTCTCCGACCTTCCCCACGCCGAGTCCCTGCTGAGGGAAGAGCCCGAAGAGATCGAGAGGTCCTTCCTCGGCACCCCCCTTCCGCCCTACGTCACGGCGGGCCTTCGGCGTTTTCTCGCCGGCGTCGACGAGCCCATCGTCCTCCGCTCCAGCAGCCTTCTCGAGGACTCGCTTCAGCACTCCTTCGCCGGAAAGTACCGGTCGACCTTCCTCTTCAACGCCGGGACTCTCGATGAACGCCTTTCCGCCGCCGAGGACGAAGTGCGACGCATCTACGCCCGCATCTTCTTCCCCGCCGCGACAAGCTACCGGAAAAAACACGGCCTCGGCTACGACGCCATGGGGCTCATCGCCATGCGCATCTCGGGACGATGGCGAGGCCCCTTCTACTATCCCACGCTGGGAGGCGTCGGCTTTTCGCGGAACTTCCGCCGCTGGACGACGCGGATCCGCTCCGAGGACGGCGTCCTGCGCCTCGTCTTCGGCCTGGGAACGATGAGCACCAAAAGAGGCTACGCCCGGACCTACTCCCTGACCAACCCGTCGCTGCGTCCCGAAGGGCTCGATCCCTACAAGGTCATGCGCCACGCCCAGGAGCGGTTTCAGGTCATCGACAGCCGCACCCGGGCTCTGGAGATCTACAACATCCAGGACGTCTGGCGCGACATCCTCCCCTATCACCCCTGCTTCGGCACCTTCGCCCAGGTCTACCACCAGGACTGCGAGGACGGCTATTTCTCCTCCGTCGATCGTTCCTTCATGCCCGGCAGGGAGAAGAAACTCTCCTTCACCTTCGACGCCTTCCCCAAACGGCACAAAATCTTCTTCGACAGGATGAAGCTCCTCCTGAAGACCCTGGAGGACTCCATGGGCGTCCCCGCCGACATCGAGTTCGCCTATGAGCCCTGCGAGGACCGCCTGGAGCTTCTCCAGTCCCGCCCCCTCTGGGACGGCGACGACCGGCAGGGACAGGGCATACCCGAAGTGGGCGAAAGACGGCTCCTCCTGAAGGCCAGCAGAATGGTCACCAACGGCTCCGTCGAACACGTCCCCTGGATCGTCTACGTCGACCACCGGGTCTACTCCGTCTCCAGCGACTTTCACGCCATCGCCCGGGCCATCGGCGAGATGAACGAGACTATGGGGGAAAGCCGCTACATCCTCATCGCCCCCGGCCGGGTGGGATCGAGCAATCCCGAGCTGGGCGTTCCCGTCCACTACAACGAGCTGACGCGCTGCTGCTGCATCGTCGAATTGGGCATCCCCCGCGAGGGCTACATGCCCGAACTCTCCTACGGTACCCATTTCTTCTCCGACCTGGAAGTGGACAACGTCCTCTACATGCCCGTCTACGAGGGAGAATCGGGCGACATCTTCAACCGCGACTTCTTCGAGAACAGCCCCTTCGAGGCGGGACCTCACGAGGCGATCCGCCTCATCCGAGGTGACTTCTCCGTCTTCATGTGCGGTTTCAAGAACAAGGGCATCGTCGTCGCCGAGGCCCTGCCGGACGAAAGGGGACGGCAGATCCCTTCCGGATAGGGAGCTTCAGCTTGCCCGATCGAGGCCCGTGCCGGAGAGGACGTCATCCTCTCCGGCACGGGCCTCGATCGTCTCTCTCCTCTGAGCGGAACCCTACCGTCTCCTGGAAAGCGCCGCAGCGTCCCGGAAAGATGACCTCTTTCCGTCGCCGCCGGGACCGACAGGGGGAAAAGAGCTCCCCAGGAACTTTTTCGGAGTCTTTTACGTCTACCGGAGCAGTCCCGAGACGATGACGTCGATGGCCTCGTCCTCGGAGAGTCCCTTGGCCATGAGGCCGGCGATCTTGTCGTCGGCGATCCGCCCGATGGCGGCCTCGTGGGTGATTTCCGCCTCGGGGTGAGAGGCCTTGACGACGGGAGAGGCCTCGGCCTGAGCCTTTCCCTGGACGATTTCCGTGCAGTCCAAATGGCCGCGGGCTCCGGCTGCGGCGCCGTCGATGAGGCCCAGGAAACGGCCCCGGCTCTCGTCGGTGAGAACGACGCGCGCCTTGATCAGGGCCGAACTCCCCTCGCCGGTGAGGCGGACCATATCACGGACCTCGCAGTTGTCGTCGTACTTGCCGTAGACCTTGGAGGTCACCTCGACGCGGCTCTTGACGCCCCAGGCCTCGACGTCGAAGTCGAGATTGAGGTCTCCCACGCGCCCCTCGACGAGGGTGAAGTCGCCCCGATAGAGGGAGCCGGGCCCCACGCGCACCCGGCTCACGGGTCGGACCTCGATGCGCCCCTCTTTGCTGTGGATGTGGACCTCGCGGTAGGCGAAGGAGGCGTCGGAGCCGATCTCGATGGTCCCCTCCATGGCGTGGAGAAAGAGGGTGGCGTTGGGAAAGATGCAGTGGGCCATGAAGACGGCCCGGGCCCCGTCTTCGATGACGACGTGGCTGTTGATGACCTGCCTGCCCTCCTTCCCCAGATGGCCGAAGCAGAGATTGACGGGCTTGGGCAGGATGACGCCCCGCCTGACGGTGATCGAGGCGTCGATGCCCTCGTCGGTCTCCGTCGCCTCGATGTGGACGCCCGGCACCTGATGGGCGCCGAGGATCTCGTTGCCGTGGACGACGACATAGATGGCATCGTCGCTGCGAAAGGCCTCGTGGGCCGCGCCGGTCCTCTCGGCGATCTCGATGAGGGCGGCCATCTTATCCTGGACGGTCATTCCGAGCACCCCTCCATTCCCAGGGCAACGGCCTCCTGGCAGGGTTCGCACTGAGAGAGGAAGTAGCGCTTCACGGCCTCGGCGCTCCCCTCGAGGACGACGGCGCCGCTGCACATGAGGTAGGAGCGGTCGCACTGGGCGGCCACGTCCTCTCTGTGGGTGATGATGAGCACTCCGTGCCCCTCGCGGGCCAGAAGGCGGAAAACCTGCATGATCTCGCCCAGCGCCAGGAGATCGACGCCCGAGTCGGGCTCGTCGAGGATGGAGAGACGGGGCTTCATGAGGTAGACCGAGGCGAGCTCGATGCGCTTCCGCTCCCCCCCGGAGAGGTTCTTGTCGACCATGCGCTCCAGGTAGACCTTGGGATCGAGGAGGACGAGGGAGAGGGCCGAGGCCAGATCCTTTTCGCCGGCCCCCTTGGACGAGAGGCGGAGGTAGTCGCGGACGGAGACCCCCTCGTAGCGGGCCGGATGCTGCCAGGCCAGGGTCAGCCCCGCCTTCCCCCTCTCGGTGATGGAAAGATCGGTGATCTCCTTGCCGAGGAAACGGATGCGTCCCTCCAGAGGACGGTAGTTGGCCAGCCCCATGACGGCGTAGGCCAGGCTCGACTTCCCGGCGCCGTTGCGGCCCAGGACGCCGGTGATCTGACCCGCCTCGGCCTTGAGGGACAGGCGGTTAAGGATCTTCTTCCCCTCTCGGACGACGGAGATTCCTTCAACTTCCAGAAGCGCAGAGGACACGGGACCACCAACCTTTCAGCTTCTAGCAGGAGACCGTTCGGCTCTCGATGCGGGCGAAGGCCTCCGTCGATTTTCGACCCTCTTCCTCGAAACCCTTCCGCCCCATGAGACCGTAGGTGAAGCGCTTGCCCTGCTCGACGCCGGGCTGGTCGAAGGGGTCGACGGATAAAAGCCGCCCCGTGAGGGCCGTGACGACCTCGTAGAGGTAGACGAGCCCGCCGAGACGGAAGGCGTCGAGGCGAGGGATCTCGAGCCAGAGGACGGGCCGCCCCAGAGAGGCCAGAGTGGCCGCCGTGGCCCGTGCCTCGGCCTGGAGCATGGCGCCCATCTCCTGACCGCCCAGATAGGCCAGGGGCGCCAGGGAGGCATCGGATGGAGAGGGCAGGATCAGCCTCTCTCCCCGGTCGGCCACATCGATTATCGTGAACAGTTTATCATCAGGGCCGGCCGTGTAAAGCTGCACCTGCGAATGCTGATCGACGGCCCCCAGGGCCCGCAGAGGCGTGCTTCCCTTCCCCTCCTTGCCCAGGCTCTCGCCCCAGAGCTGGGCGAACCACTCGGTGAAGTCGCGCAGGCCGTCGGCGTAGGGCATGAGGACCGTCATGTTCCTTCCTCGGAGAAAGTGAAGCCAATGGAGCCCCGCCAAGAGCCAGGCCGGATTCTCCTCCATCGTCCCTGCGCCGAGGAGGACCTCGTCCATGGCCCGCGCTCCGGCCTGGAGGTCGGTCACGTCGACGCCCAGGGCCGCCGAGGCGGCGAGCCCCACGGCGGAAAGGACCGAGTAGCGGCCGCCGACCGTCGAAGGAAGAGGAAGGCTCCGGCACTTCTTCTCGGCCACGAAGGCCCGCAGAAGGCCCTTTTCGGGGTCGGTGACGACGAGAAGCTGCTTCAGGGCCCTCTCCTCGCCCAGAACCTTTTTGAGATTCTCCCAGAGCCAGAGGAAGTTGGCCATCGTCTCGGCCGTGCTTCCCGATTTGCTGACGACGACGAGGGCCGTCCGAGAGGGATCGACCATCTCCCAGAGCGCCCGCGTTCCGGCCGGGTCGGCGTTGTCGGCGACGTAGAGGCGCGGCCCCCGCTCGGAGCGGCTCAGCTCGTTGTGACAGGGGTGGAGAAGGGCGTTGGCCACCATGAGGCTGCCCAGGGCCGAACCGCCGATGCCCACCTGGATGACGGCGTCGAAAGCGGCAAGCCACTGGCCGGCCTCGATGACCTCGGCCAGGTCGGCCTGCGGCAGGTCAAGCCAGCCGAAGCCGTCACGCCGGCGGTTGGCGTCGGAACGGAGCCAGCCGTCGGCGTCGCGGAGGGCCTCCTCGAGGGCGTCCCACTCCGACCCGTTCCGGGGAACGCTCCCTCCCTCCGGAAGGGCCGCGCCGAAGTCCAATTTGAGCAAATTTTGCGTCATTATCCTGTCTCCTCCTCGTAAAAGCAGATGGGCACTGGCTCGGTCCTGAAGAGACGTCGGCGGGGCCGAACGCGCGCCCGCTCCAATCTTCTCCCGCACGTTTGCCTTGGAACGAGAGACATATTACTATGGGGCAATGCTGTCGGACTGGACCGCCCAGGGGGGGCGTCCTTCCCTCTCAAGGGTACCCTATGACCCCGAAAGATCAATGGTCAACGCGGCCCCGAGAGACCTTTTTTCCACGGGGACCTTCACCAAGACAGGCGAGGAGGCTCTTTCATGTACAAGATCGTGAGCAAGCGGCTCATCGCCCCCAAGGAATTCGACCTCTGGATCGAAGCTCCGCGGGTGGCCCGCAACGGGAAAGCCGGGCAGTTCGTCGTCATCCGCGCCTCGGAAAAGGGTGAGAGGATTCCTCTCACCATCGCCGACTACGACCGGGAGGGAGGTCGCATCCGCATCATCTTCCAGGTCGTCGGCAAGACGACGAAGGAGATGTCCCTTCTCGACGAGGGCGATTGCCTCCACGATATTTTAGGCCCTCTGGGCAACCCCAGCGAGATCGAAACGCTGGGAACGGTACTCATGGTGGGAGGAGGCGTCGGCATCGCCGCTCTCTACCCCATCATCAAGGAATTGAAGGCGGCCGGCAACCGGGTCATCACCATTCTCGGCGGCCGCACGTCCGATCTGGTCATCCTCAAGGAAGAGTGCGCCGCCCACTCCGACGAGCTCATCGTCACCACCGACGACGGCTCGGAGGGAATGAAGGGCGTCGTCACCGACGCCATGCAGGTCCTGGCCGAAAGGGGCGAGAAGATCGCCCAGTCCTGGATCATCGGTCCCACGATCATGATGAAGTTCGCCTCTCTCAAGGCCAAGGAGCTGGCCATCCCCTGCTGGGTCTCGCTGAACCCGATCATGATCGACGGCACGGGCATGTGCGGCTGCTGCCGCGTCAGCGTCAACGACGAGATCCGTTTCGCCTGCGTCGACGGCCCCGAGTTCGACGGATGGGGCGTCAACTGGAACGAATTCATGAACCGCATGGGCCAGTACAAGGACGAGGAGAAAATCTCCCTCGAAAAATACCAGTCCGAGGTGGGTGAATAGCCATGGCTCGCACGATCGCTCCCAAGAAAACCCCCATTGCCGAGCAGGATCCTCTGGCTCGCGGCAAGAATTTCGACGAGGTCTGTCTCGGCTACACCCTCGAAGAGGCCCGCATCGAGGCGACGCGCTGTCTCCAGTGCAAGACGGCTCCCTGCGTCGGCGGCTGTCCCGTGGCCATCGACATTCCCGGATTCATCAAGGCTCTGGCCGAGGGAGATCTTCCCAAGTCCTGGGAGATCCTCAGCGACGCCACGGCCCTCCCCGCCGTCTGCGGTCGCGTCTGCCCCCAGGAGACTCAGTGCGAGGGCGTCTGCACCGTCGGCAAAATCAAGGGCAAGGAGCCCGTGGCCATCGGCAAGCTGGAGCGCTTCGTCGCCGATTGGAAGGCCTCCCAGCCCGAAGAGGCCATCACTCCGCCCGTTCAGGACAAGGGCAAGGTGGCCGTCATCGGCTCCGGACCTGCGGGACTCACCGTCGCCGGCGATCTGGCCAAGATGGGCTACAAGGTGACCGTTTTCGAGGCCCTCCATGAGCCCGGCGGCGTCCTCATGTACGGCATCCCCGAGTTCCGTCTGCCCAAGGCGATCGTCCGCCGCGAGATCGGCAACATCAGGAAGCTCGGCGTCGACGTCGAGGTCAACGCCGTCGTGGGCCGGACCCTTTCCATGGAGGAGATCCGCGACGGCTTCGACGCCGTCTTCATCGGCACCGGTGCCGGCGCGCCTCACTTCATGAACCTTCCCGGGACGAACCTCAACGGCGTCTTCTCCGCCAGCGAGTACCTGACGCGGATCAACCTCATGCACGCCTACGAGTTCCCGACCTACGACACGCCGACGAAGACGTCGAAGAAGGTCGTCGTCGTCGGCGGCGGCAACGTGGCCATGGACGCCGCCCGTTCGGCCCTCCGCCTCGGCGCCGACGAGGTCTCCGTCGTCTACCGCCGCTCCGTCGAGGAGCTGCCGGCCCGAGTCGAGGAGTACCACCACGCCGTCGAGGAGGGGATCGTCTTCAACTTTCTCACCAACCCCGTCGAGTACGTCGGCGACGAGAAGGGACGCCTCAAGGCCGTCCGCTGCATCCGCATGGAGCTGGGCGAGCCCGACGCCTCGGGACGGCGCCGTCCCGTTCCCGTCAAGGACAGCGATTTCACCATCGAGGCCGACACCGTCATCGAGGCCATCGGTCAGGGCTCGAACAAGGTCCTCCTCAACGCCTTCCCCGAGCTGAAGCTCAACAAGTGGGGCTACATCGACGCCGACGAGAAGACGGGCGAGACGAACCTGCCCGGCGTTTACGCCGGAGGCGACATCGTGACGGGAGCCGCCACGGTCATTCTCGCCATGGGCGTGGGCCGCGACGCGGCCCGGGCCATCGACGGCTATCTCAAGTCGAAAAAAGGCTGAAGTCATCCGAAAGGACAAAGGGGAGGGGCGATCCCCCTCCCCTTTGTCCTATACTCGTAGAGGAGGAGGCGCCGCCGATGGCGACGGAAGAAGAAAGACCGGACTGGAAGGCTTTCCGCGACGAAGTCCTCGACAGGGCAAGGGAGCGAGGAGACGACGGTTTCCTCCGCTACGCCTCGTCCATGACGGACCGCGCTTGGCGTCATGTCGTCGAGGAGGGCGTCTTTTCCCCCTCTCAGGCCGAAGAACGCCTCCGGGGCTTCTACCTTGAAGATCTCAAGTTCCGCTGAGCCGACACGGGACTTTCGCAAAAGACAAGGACGGTCGTCCCCCGACGACGGGAGGAAGGAGCACGAGCTTGTCCCCTCTCCCTTCGAAGCCGACCTTCGGAACATCACGGCCACGCCTTAGGCGTTCACGGAATTCTGCGGCGAAAGGCAAGGATCGGCTCTCATCGACGGCAGAGAAAAGGGAGACAAGGGCATGCTGAGAATGATTGATCTTTCGAAAAAGATGAAAAGAGGAGAGGCCGCCCCCCTCCTGGAGGGGCTGACCCAGGAGATCGGAGCCCTTCAGCGGGATTTCCTGCGGCGCAAGATCCCCTCCGTCGTCATCGTCGAGGGATGGGCCGCATCGGGGCGGGGGCGTCTCGTCAATACCCTCCTTCTGGCCCTCGATCCCCGAGGCTACTCCTTCCACTACGTCGAGCCCTCGCACAGGGACAGCACCTCCCTCATCCCCTACTGGCGCCTCGTCCCCGCCGAGGGGCGTATCGCCATCTTCGGCCGGAGCTGGTACCACGACGCCTGGAACCTGGGCGACGAACGAACCTTCCGCGACATCGTCGCCTTCGAGCGCCAGCTCGCCGAGGGGGGCGTCTTCGTCTTCAAGGTCTTCCTCCACATCGGCCGGAAGGAACAGCGCCGACGCCTGAAGGAGCGCCTCCGGGATTCCGACGCCGCCTGGTCCGTCGAGCCCGACGAACAGCAGCAGAACGAAAACTACGACAGCCGCTTCGAGGCCGCCGAAAGGCTCTTCAGGGCCACGGAGACGGAATGGGCTCCCTGGACGATCGTTCCCGCCGAAGAGGAGCGGTACGCCGCCGTCATCTTTCTGACGGCCCTGCGCGACGCCATGAGGGCCCGCCTCTCCTGCGACGGCGACGGACGGGGGACGGCTCTGCCCGAGACGTCCGTGCACAGCTCCGTCCTGGAGTCGCTGGACTACTCGGCCACCCTGCCCAAGAAGAGCTATGAAAAACGGATAGGAGAACTCCAGAAAGAGCTCCACACCCTGCAGATCGAGACCTTCCGTCGAGGCCTCCCCGTCGTCGCCGTCTTCGAGGGCGTCGACGCCGCAGGCAAGGGCGGAGCCATCAGACGTCTGACCGAAAGCCTCTACCCGCGGGGGTACGAAGTCGTCCCCGTCGGCGCTCCCAACGACATCGAGAGGGCCCACCCCTATCTCTGGCGCTTCTGGCGCGCCTTCCCCGAAAAGGGAAGTTTCGTCGTCTTCGATCGCAGCTGGTACGGCCGCGTCCTCGTCGAACGCGTCGAAGGCTTCTGCCGCGAGGCGGAGTGGCGCCGCGCCTACAGGGAGATCAACGAAATGGAACGCCACCTCGTCACGGGAGGGACGGTCGTCGTCAAATTCTGGCTTCAGATCAGCCCCGAAGAGCAGCTCCGCCGCTTCGAAAGCCGTCGGGACGACCCGGCCCGCACGTGGAAGCTGACCGACGAGGACTGGCGCAACCGGGAGAAGTGGCCCCTCTACCAGGAGGCGGCGGCGGAGATGCTGGCCCGGACGAGCACGCCCGAGGCTCCCTGGACCCTCGTGGCCACAGACTGCAAGCGCCTCGCCCGCGTCACCATCCTGGAGCGGCTTCGCGACGCCATCGCCGCCGGCCTGGGCAGGTAGGGCTGGACATCGGAGACGAATCAAGGGGGACCCCCGAGAGGGGGTCCCCCTTGATTCGTCTCCGATACTCGGCAGACGCGACCCTAAAGGTGCTCGCAGCTGCTCTTGAAGACGATTTCGGGCCACTTTTTCATGACGTACTTCAGCTCCCAGTCGCTGGGAGCCAGGTAGACGAGGTTTTCGTTGCGATCGAGGGCCAGGCTGTTGCCGTAGTAGCTCTCGAACTCGGCCAGCTTTCTGCGGTCCTCTCCCTCGATCCAGCGAGCCACGGCGTAATTGACGGCCTCGTAATCGGCCTCGACGCCGTACTCCGTCCTGAGGCGGGCCACGGCCACGTCGAACTGGAGGACACCGACGGCGCCGAGGATGTAGCTGTTGTCGCCGAGAGGCCGGAAGAGCTGGACGGCCCCCTCCTCGGAGAGCTGAAGGAGCCCCTTCTGAAGCTGCTTGGCCTTCAGCGGCGAGAGGAGACGGACGCGACGGAAATGTTCGGGGGCGAAGCTGGGAATTCCCGTGAAACGGAGGGGCTCCTTCTCGGTGAAGGTATCTCCGATCTTGATCGTCCCGTGGTTGTGGATGCCGATGATGTCTCCGGGCCAGGCCTCGTCGACGCCCGTCCGGTCCTGGGCCATGAAGATGATGGGGTTGGTCAGGGAGATCTCCTTGCCGAGGCGGTGGTGGATCACCTTCATCCCCCGGGTGAAACGGCCCGAGCAGACGCGGAGGAAGGCCAGACGGTCACGATGGGCCAGGTCCATGTTGGCCTGGATCTTGAAGACGAAGCCGGAGAAGGCCTCCTCTCCGGGATCGACCATGCGGGTCGTCGTCTCTCTCGGCCTCGGGGCCGGAGCGATCTCGACGAAGGCGTCGAGCATCTCCCGGACGCCGAAGTTGTTGATGGCGCTGCCGAAAAAGAGGGGGGTCTGATTGCCCCTGAGAAACTGAGCCTCGTCGAAGGGGTCGGCGGCTCCCTGGAGGAGGGCCAGGTCCTCGCGGAGCTGGTCGGCCTGGAGGCCCAGATGGGCTTCCAGAAGGGGATCGTCGAGATCGCGGAGGGTGACCAGATCGGCGGGAAGGCGATCCTGGCCGGAACGGAAGAGGTTGAGCTCCTTCCGATAGAGGCTGTAGGTCCCCTTGAAGCGCTTGCCCATGCCGATGGGCCACGTCAGGGGCGCGCACTCGATCTGAAGCTTGTCCTCGATCTCGGCCAGAAGGTCGAGGGGCTCCATCCCCTCCCGGTCGAGCTTGTTGATGAAGGTGATGATGGGCGTGTTGCGCATCCGGCAGACTTCCATGAGCTTCAGCGTCTGGGGCTCGACGCCCTTGACGCTGTCGATGACCATGACGGCGCTGTCGACGGCCGTCAGTACCCGGTAGGTGTCCTCGGAGAAATCCTGATGGCCCGGCGTATCGAGAAGGTTGATCTCGTAATCGCCGTAATGGAACTTCATCACCGAACTGGTGACGGAAATTCCCCGCTCCCTCTCTATGGCCATCCAGTCGCTCGTGGCGTGGCGCTCGGCCTTGCGGGCCTTGACGGCACCGGCCATCTGGATCGCCCCCCCGAAGAGGAGAAGCTTCTCCGTGAGCGTCGTCTTGCCCGCGTCGGGGTGGCTGATGATGCCGAAGGTGCGACGGCGTCGCACTTCCTCGGCGATCCGTCCCCTCTCCGCCGAAACCTCAGAAATCCGTTCCATGGCCAGTCTCCCATCCCTGTTCTGATCTAAAAGGTGACGAATCATCATCGCCTGAAGGGCTTCCTTTGTCAAACGGCGTCGCCCCTGGACCCGCAGGCTCCTTCGGGGAAGAAGGTCCGGAGGAGGCGCAGCTCCTCCGGGGCCTCCATGAGGGTTCCGTAGCGGATGCGCTCCTGTTCGAGGCAAAGGTTCCGTCCGGGCCTGTCGAAACGGAGGTCGCCTAGAGGGCCGCTTCCTCGGCGTCGAGACGGGACAGCGCACGGCGCTGGGGCTCCTTTTCCCGGAAGGCGAGGTGATCCGTCAGCGTCTTTCGATCTACGAGGGAATTCCGCGCCCGAGAGGAAGAACATCGGAGCCGGAAGAAGCGGGAGGAAAGAGGAGAGGCTCCTCAGCGAGCCCCTCCTCTTTGTTCCTTCAGCCGCTGCAGAACCTTGAAATCGCCCTTCAGATCCTCGTAGAGACGGCAGTAGAGGGCGAAAGAGTCGCGGTAGCAAGCCACGTATTCCTTCCGGGGCGAGAGAACCGCTCCCCCTTCGGCGGCGCTGCGGGCCATCTCCCTGGGGCTGTCGATGAGCCCCACTCCATAGGCGGCGAGGATGGCGTCGCCCAGCGTCTCCGTCTCGTTGACTTTGAGACGCACGATGGGGCGCTCGAGGACATCGGCGAAGACCTGGCTCCAGACGGGACTGTTGGCGATGCCTCCGCCCAGAGAGAGATAGTTCGACGACCTGCTTCCCGCGCCGAGGACGATCTCCATCCCCTGCCTGATGGAAAAGGCCACGCCCTCCATGATGGCCCGGACCATATCGCCGTAGGAACTGCCCAGATGGAGCCCGAAGAAGACGCCGCGGGCGTCGGGATCCCATATGGGACAGCGCTCGCCCGAGAGGTAGGGCAGATAGATCAGCCCCCCCGCGCCGGGAAGAGATTTTCCCGCCTCGTCGTCGATGGCCTCGTAGAGGGAGCGCCCCGACCTTCGGGCCCGCTCCTCCAGCACCCCCCCGAAAAGATCGCGAAACCAGCGGAGAGAGACGCCCGCCCCGTTCGTCGCCTCCACGTTGAGCCACTGGCCCTCGATGGCGTGGCGGCAGTTCATGAGGCGATCGTCGAAGAGGGGCCTGTCCGTCGTGTGGCAGAGACGCCCGCAGGTTCCCATGGCCAGAAAGGCGTCACCGGCCTCGACGGCTCCGGCGCCGACGGCGGCCGCCACCGTATCCATCGCTCCGGCCACGACGGGCGTCCCCTCGATGAGTCCCGTCAGGGCCGCCGCCGCCTTCGTCACGCCGCCGACGATTTCGTGGGCCCTGTAGGGGCGGGGCAACATTTCGACGGGTATGGCCGCGTCGCGGGCGAGGGCCTCGTCCCACGTGCCCGATCGGATATCCGAAAGAAGCGTGAACCCCATCCGAGAGGTGTTGATGGAGAACTCCCCCGTGAGCTTGCAGATGATGAAGCCGCTGGGGACGAGGAACTTGTAGGTCCTCTCCATGATGTCGGGGCGGTTGTTGAGGTACCAGCGCAACGTCGGCAGGGAGAAGGTCCCCCGGGCGATGCGGTTTCCCGTCACGGCGTAAACGCGCTCGGCCCCGATGTGTTCCTCGATCCACTCCACTTCGCCGGCGGCCCGCTGATCGAGCTGGAGAATGGCGTTGTGGAGATGGCGTCCCTCACGGTCCACGGGGATGAAGGAGTTGGTGCAGCTCACGCCGACGGCGGCCACGGCTCTCGCCTCGACATCGCCCGAGGCGATGACGGACTTCACGTTGTCGACGACGGCCCTCCACCAGTCGGAGGGATCCTCTTCGACCCATCCCTCGCGGGGATGGATCATGGCATACTCCCGGTAGGCCCCGGCCACGGGAAAGCCGCCCAGATCGTAAAAGGTACATTTGGTTCCCGTCGTGCCGATATCGATGCCCAGGACGATTTTCTTCACGGCCTCGCTCACTCCCTCTTTCTCCTTGACGGCTCCCTAGCGATAGAGGAGGGAAAGGGCCTTCCGCTCCTCCTCGCCGAGGGGACGCCCCCTTCCGTCGAGGATGAAATGAAGACGGGCGTTCTCCTCGATCTCCTCGACGACGTTGAGGGCCCTCTCCGGAGAGGAGCCGACGGCCAGGATTCCGTGATTGGCCAACAAAACCGAGTTGCGCCCGTCGATGACGGAGGCCACCCTATCGGCGAGCTCCTCCGATCCGGGCACCATGTAGGGGAGCAGGGGAAGATTTCCCACCTGAATGGCGTAGCCCGGCGTGTAGACGGCCATGGCGCAGTCGGAGTCGGGAAGATCGAGACAGGAAAGGGCGACGGCGTAGGAACTGTGGACATGGATGACGACGCTGACATCGTCGCGACAGTAACAGCGCAGGTGCATGCGCCACTCCTTCGAGGGACGCCCCTCCCCCTCCCAGCTGCCGTCGCGGTTCAGGAAGATGAGATCCCTCTCCCTGATGGCTCCGAGGTTCCTTCCCGATGGGGTTATGAGAAGGCGATCGCCGAAACGGAAGCTGACGTTGCCGCCGGAACCGCTGACGAAGCCTCTCCGCTGCAGATCGTGACAGAGATCGAGAAAAACCGACGTCCATTCCTCCACCCTGGGAAACCCTCTTTCCTCTTTGAAATCGTCCCTCGTTTGCGTTTTTGCGATCCTGACGTAAAAAAAGAACCGGTCCGGCCGGGGCCGTCATCGCATGGCGGCGGGCAGCCAGAGCGTCAGGGCCGGGACGTAGGTTGTCAGCAGGAGCACGGCCAGCCCAACGGCCATGAAGGCGATCGAGGCCCGGAGCGTCTCCTCCAGTCTGGCCTCGGCGATTCCGTTGCCCAGAAGGGCGCAGAGCCCCACCGGAGGCGTCACGAGGCCGATGCAGAGATTGAGACACATGACGACGCCGAACTGGACGACGGAAAGTCCGCAGGCCAGGGCGATGGGCAGAAGGATGGGCGTGAAGATGACGACGGCCACGTTGGCCTCCATGAACATTCCCACGACGAGGAGGAAGACGTTGATCAGGAGAAGGAGCAGGACGGGGCTGCTCGTGACGGAGAGAAGGCCCTGAGAGATGGCCTCGGGGACCTTGGCGACGGCCAGGACCCAGCTCGACACCTTGGAGCATCCGACCAGAAAGAGCATGATCGTCGAAGTGATGCAGCTTTCGTAGAAAATCCGTCCGACCTGACCGATGCGGATGTTCCGATAGACGAAGACGCCGACGACGAAGGCATAGACGGCCGAGACGGCCGCCGCCTCCGTCGGCGTGAAGACGCCCCCGAAAATGCCGCCGAGGATGATGACGGGCATCAGGAGGGCCCAGATGCTCTTGCGCGTCTCCCTGAGGATGACAGGCACGCTCAGCTTTTCGCTCACGGGGAGGTTGAGCCTTCTCGCCATGAAATAGGTGTAGACGATGAATCCCGTCGTCAGCATCAGGCCGGGAATGACGGCGGCGAGGAAGAGATCCTTGATGGAGCTCTGGACGGAGCTGCCGTAGACGATGAGGATGATGCTGGGCGGGATGAGGGGACCCAGTATGGAAGAGCTTCCGGCGATGGCGGCGGCGAAGGAGGCGGGATAGCCCTCCTTTTTCATGGCCGGAATCGTGATGCCGCCGATGGCCGTCACCGTGGCCGTGCCCGACCCGGATATGGAGGAAAAGATGGCCGAGGCCACGACGGTGATGATGCCCAGACTGCCCCGCATCCAGCCGGCGACGGCCGTGGCGAAACGCATGATCTTGTCGTTGATGCCGCCGGCCGTCATCAGATTGCCGGCAAGGACGAAAAAGGGAATCGCCAGCATGGGAAAGGAATCGAGACCGGCGAAAATTTTCTGAGGAATGATGATCAGCTGGAAATGGCCCATGATGATGGCGCTCATGGAGGCGATTCCTATGGCGAAAGCGACGGGCACGCTGAGCGCGATGAGGACGATCATCCCCACGAGCAGGAGAACACCGATCTCCATTTTTTCCGCCCCCTATTCCGCCAGACCGGTCGAAGGGCTCTTGACGTTGATTTCCAGAAGCCTTTCGACGAGGGCGAGAAGCATCAGAACGGCACCGACAGGGATGCTCATGTACATGAACGACATGGGAACGTGCAGACCCGCCGAGAGCTGATTGCCCGTCTTAAGGGCGATCTTGAACCCGTATACGGCCAGACAAAAAAGGAATGACCCCATAGCCAGACAGACGAAATTATTCAGGACCCATTTCGATCTATCTGAAAACCCGTCGACAAGAAAATCGATCTTGATGTGTTTGGAATTTCTCATGGCACTTGCCGACCCAAGCAGCACCACCCATATGAAGGCATATCGGGCGAACTCTTCAGCCCATATGTTGGCGGCTTGGAATGCGTACCTCAAGACGACCTGGTAGAAGATGACGATCGTCATCAGCATCAGCAAAACGGAAATTATTCCATTGATCAGCTTTTCTCCGACATCAAAAACCTTCGTCATCCTGTGCATCACGAAGAGCCTCCCCCAAGACCTCAATGGGCCCCGCCGGCAGGGAGTAACCCCGCGACAGAGCCCACCTCAACGGTTTACTGCACCGATTTGATCTTATCGACCCATTCGACCAGATCGGGGAAATTGTCCTCGACGATCGTCTTCGTGGCCTCGCGGAAGCCGTCGATCTCGGGATCGATAATCTCCGCTCCGGCGTCCGCCCATTTCGTGAAACATTCGCCCTCGCCGTCGGTGATGAGCCGGCTCGCATAGGCGGCGGCCTCGTTTCCGGCATCGATGATGGCCTGACGGATATCTTCCGGAAGTTTCTCGAAATAGCCCTTGTTCATCATGAAAACGTCGGCACTCCAGCGATGATTGGTCCTGATGAGGTATTTGCAGGCATCGGCCAGGCCGAAGTTGTAGGAAAGAATGGGAGGGTTCTCCTGGGCCTCGACGACGCCCTGCTGGATGCCCGTCAGGACCTCGCTCATGGCCATGGGCGTCGGGGTGGCCCCCAGGGCCTGCCAGGTCTTGACGCTCATGTCGTCGGCGGGTACGCGGATCTTGAGGCCTTTCATCCCGTCCACATCGGTGAAGCGCTTCGTCGACGTAACGACGCGGACGCCCCGGTAGGAGGGACCGAAGAGCTCCATTCCGGCCTTCTCTCCGGCCTCGGCGAGGAGTTTTTCACCCATCTCGCCGTTCCACATGTTGTCGAAGTGAGCCCTGTCGCGGAACATGAAGGGGATGAGGTCGAGAAGGGAGAGACGGGTGTAGGAGGCGATCGTCCCGAACCCTTCGATGACGACCTCGTTCGTCCCCAGCTGAAGCCCCTCGATGACCTCGCGGACATCGCCGAGGACGCCGGCGCCGTAAACCTCGATTTTCACCCTGCCGCCCGTCTTCTCCTCGACGAGTTCCTTGAACTTCAGGGCCTCCTTGTGCTTGGGATCGGTCTCGGCGTTGATGTGAGCGAGACGCATGACGATCGCGCCGTCTGCGGCCTCCGCGACGGAAACCTCCGACGGGAACAGACCCCACGAGAGAAACGCCGCCGCCAGAGCCAGACCGGTCAGAGCCACCAGAATTTTTCTCATGCCACTCGACCTCCTTCTGTGATGGGAACCGCAAAACGCGAAAAACACCTCATCTAGATTCCACATGTCCGAAGCCTCGCCTCGGACATCGTCGCCCCACGGACTCCGCCGTCGGGAAGGGCTGCCCCTTCCTCTCCTAATTCCCGAAGCTTTCGGCCAGAGCTTTCATGTGCTCGATCTTCCCTCTGGAAGAGGCATCGATGGCATAGTCCTCGCAAGCCCGGATCACATGTGTTTTGACGGCCCGGACAAACCTCCGCTCGTCGAGAGCCGCAAGGGCATCGATGATCTCCCTGTGTTCCACCTGATTGAGCTCGAAGTTCTTCCGAGTCAAAGGCATCTGATTGTTATTGAGATAGGCGAAAAACGTGAATTTATTGGAATCAAGATCCTGATAGACCGAGACAAGTTTGGAGTTACGACAGACCGACATATACCGCTGATGGAAATAGGCCTCTTCCCGAACCCACGCCTCATAGTCGAGGCGATCGGGATCGGAGAGAACGCGGTTCATTCCCTCCCAGGCCTGCAACAGATCTCCGATGAGTTCGCCGTCCTCTCCGGCCCCCCCGATCACTTCCCGTGCGTAAAAGACCTCGCACATCAGACGGACGCCGAGATTTTCGATCAGGTCATCATTGGTGAACCTGCGGACGACCATGCTCTTCCGCGGAGAGGATTCGACGTAACCCTCGGCGATGAGGCGGGTCAGGGCATCTTTGACGGGCGTGTGGCTGATGCCCATGGCCTCGGAAAGCTCCCGGACGATCAGTTTCTGGCCCGGGAGATACCGGCCGGAATAGATGTCGGAGCGGATCCTGTCGGCCACCAGACCGGCCAGGGATGTCTTCGCGAATTCCTGAATGTCGGGGCGGGAGGCCTCCCTCCTCGCGAGGGCGGGGCGAATCACCTTGGGATCGACGTCTCCGGCCTTCAGACCTTCCTTCGCCTCTTCAGTCTTCATGGCGATCGCCTCACTTTTACCTAAAGATTTTTACTCAAATATATCAACTTCCTCATCTTATCACGGCGTCCCTCAATCGGCAACGGGGAAAAACCCCGTTGCCGAGCGAGCCCCTCCTCCTTCTCCTCTCTCTCTTTCCCCTTCTTCGCTCCCTCCTCGACGGTCGACGCCGGTCTCTTTCAAGACCGGCGTCGGGATTTCCACACCTTCATCTATAAGAGGACACAGAAAGGATCGATCTCTCCCGTCGTCCTTTTACGTCAGGGCCGGGGAAAGGGCCGTGACGCTTCGTCCCTCCCTCTCGGTCTTCGGCGTCTCGGCCCCTGTCGGCGACCAGACGATCGTCGCAATCGACCCGCAGCTCCCGGGCCGTGACGACGAACCGCTGGAAACGGTCCTCGAGGGCCATGTCGTCCGGAAAGATCTCCTCGCCGGCCCGGACACGCCCGATTTCTTCGCCGAGGACCTGACATCGGCGTTCCAGCTCCCCCAACCGCGCCGCGGGATCGGCCTCGCTGCCCTGGCAGATCTGGCACAGGAGTTCTAAAGGGGCAAAAGGCGGAACCGGAAACCGGGGGAAGAGCGGCAGGGGACAGAAAAAGCCGAAGTGGTTATACTTTGAGAAATCGTTCAGACCCTAAGCGTTTGTCGTTCCTTTCAGGAAAAAGATCGAACGGGTCTGGTTCGCGGTGTTCGACAACTCGCCTCGAGGGTGAGGCTTTCTCGATAGGACATCGGTCAACCGGAGTCAGGCAAACCCCGACAGGCTCGCGTTCCCTTCCCGTCGGGAAACGGGACAAAAAGAGGCGGCGAGGCCGGTCGGCGAACGACAGGAGGGAAAGACATGATCGAAGCCATCAGGCGTCACCTCGGCCTCCGGGCCGACTATCTGCTGGAGCATAAGGCCAAATTTCCCGCCGATCCGCTCCATCTGCCCGGGAGGGACTTCGTCGGGCGCGTCCTCGCCCCCTCGAACCGCCCCGTTTCCGTCCTCCGCAACATGCAGCTTCTCTTCGACAGGGGGCGCCTGGCCGGCACGGGCTATCTCTCCATCCTCCCCGTCGATCAGGGGATCGAACATGGGGCGGGTGCCGCCTTCGCCCCCAATCCGATCTACTTCGACCCGGGAAAAATCGTCGAGCTCGCCCTGGAGGGAGGCTGCAACGCCGTCGCCTCCACCCCCGGCGCCCTGGCCGCCGTGGCCCGTCGCTATGCCCACCGCATCCCCTTCATCGTCAAGATCAACCACAACGAGCTGCTCTCCTATCCCAACAGTTACGACGAGATTCTCTTCGGCGACGTGGATCAGGCCTTCGAAATGGGAGCCGTCGCCGTCGGGGCCACCATCTATTTCGGGTCGGTCGAAAGCCGCAGGCAGATACGGGAAATCGGCCAGGCCTTCCGTCATGCCCACAGACTGGGACTCGTGACGATTCTCTGGGCCTATCTGCGCAACAGCGCCTTCGAGACGCACGAGGCCGATTATCACCTGGCCGCGGACCTGACGGGCCAGGCCAATTACCTCTCGGTCACTCTCGAGGCCGACATCGTCAAGCAGAAGCTCCCTCTCAACAACGGCGGTTTCCGGGCCCTTCGCTTCGGCAAGACGGACGAGAAAGTCTACAGCGAGCTCTCGTCGGATCATCCCATCGATCTCACCCGCTACCAGCTCATCAACTGCCACATGGGTCGGGCCGGGCTGATCAATTCCGGCGGCGCCTCCTCGGGAGAAGATGATCTGGCCGAGGCCGTCGCCACCGCCGTCATCAACAAGAGAGCCGGAGGCATGGGGCTCATCTCGGGACGCAAGGCCTTCCAGCGTCCCATGAAAGAGGGGGTGGCCCTGCTCCAGGCCATTCAGGACGTCTACCTCTGCGACGAGGTCACCCTGGCCTGAGAAGAGGCTCCTCCCCCTTCCGAAGGACCTCCTCGGGGAGACGACGTCCTCGTCGAGAGTCCGACGAGGACGGAACCGCCGCCGACAGGAGAGGGACAGGAGCCGTCGAAGGCCCCTGTCCCTCGATGTTTTCCTTTTCGACGCCTCTGCCTAAAGGAGAACGCCGCCTCTTCGTCGCCGGGAAACGTCCGCCGAGGGGAATTTCCCTTTCCGGCCTCTTCCGATCTTCCTCGATCCCTCGCGAAGGCCGAAGCCCTCCGCCCCGTCCCTTTTTCAAAAATATCGGTGGGGATAAAATCTCAACCAAAGGACGAGCTCGTCAAATCAAGATCAAGGGACCCCCGCGTGACATTCTTCCCCTCCATTTCCCTGACATCGGGGAACGGACGTCCCCTCCTCAGTTCGCTCCTTTCCCGATTCCGGCACAAAATGGTCCCTGCGTCGCAGGAAGAGAGGATAGCCCCTTCGAACGGTCTGGCCCGACAAAAAATCAGTAAAAATTCCTACCCGGATCCTCTTTCAAAAGCCCCTGAAAGAGGTTATAATACTGACCACACCATCTTGAGTCAGGGGGAGAATGAAATGCCGAGACCGAAGGGAATCCGCAGCAAAAGAAGAAGCGAGCTCGAGTTGATTGCCGAGTACGAGGAGAAGATCGAAAAGCTGAGAGAACGCCTCGTTCGCAAGAACTCCGTTGCCCTCGCCGAGATCATGGCCGACATCCTTTCCGCGGTAGGACACGACTTGAACGATTTCATGGACACCTACGACAGAGCCGAAGGCGACGAGGCCCGGGCTCAGCTTATTATGGGCGTCTGCGAGGCCTACGCGAAGCTTCAGTAGGACTCCGACCGCGTTGTGCAAAGGAGAAAAGTCTCTGATCTTTACAGGCCCTCGGAAGGGCTGAAGGGGGGAGACGTTCCGATGGAAGCGGCCGAAAAGATTCTGCAGACCATGAAAGAAGCAGGAGAACCTCTCAACGCCGGTAAAATCGCCGAGATGACGGGACTTGATCGCAAAGTCGTCGATAAGACGATGGCCATCCTGAAAAAAGACGGCCTCATCGAATCTCCGAAACGCTGTTTCTGGCAGCCCAAGGCCTGAAAGAGGAACGAGGTCGATGTGCCCGGGAGGGCACCTCGACCTCGTTCCTTATTGCGATTGCGGCCTATCGGGAGTTCTAAAGTCCCAGAAACGTGGGGTTGGCGGCCATGAAATCGAGAGCTCTGAAATCGATTTCCTCAAGGGGCAGATCGGGGCTATCGGTCAGCAGGGCGTCAATCTGCCCCTTTTCCTCCTCCAGGACTTCCATCAGGCCGGCCTCGTCGAGAAGGGGCCTCATCTCCGCCAAAACCTCTTCGGGAAGGCGGTCGGTCAGATAGCCGAAGGCCATTGCCGCCGTCGTGAGCCAGCCCAGAGCCTTCTCGTCGTCGAGCCAGGCTGCGGCGAAGAGCCCGGCCAGAGCGCAGATTTCCGCCTCGTCCTCTTCTTCTTCGTCTGGCTCCACCCAGAAGTCGAGCAGGTAGAAGGGCAGCTCGGGAGCCGTCCCCAGCGCATCGAGAAGGGCCTCGGCAGCCCCCTTGTCGTCTCCTTTGCGGAAAAGGGCCAGAGCCCGACCGTAGGCCCCTTCGACGGAGAGGCAGCCCTCCTCCTCCTCGGACTGGCCCTCCTCTCCCTCGACAAGGGCGAGGAGTTCATCGAAACGCCCCAGACGGAGAAGGGCCGTGTAAAGCAGCGGCCTCCCCAGAGTGGCACCCTCTTCCGTATCGAAGGCCATCAGTTCTCGGGCCACGTCAGGGACCTCTTCGGGGACGTCCATGAGGAGGGCGCTCCCCAGGCGGTGGAGAACGCTCACATAAAAGAGGCCGTCATCCTCCTCCGGGTCGTAGACCTCCCCCTCTCCCGGGGCGAGAAGTTCCCGGGCCCGGCGGAGGGCGCCGAGCCGCTCCTCGTCGTCTTCCGTCGCGTCGGACAGGAGGACGAGGGCGTCGGCGTTGTCGCCGTCGAGCTCGAGAACCTGCCGGGCCAGCTCGTAGGCCTCCTGGGCCTCTTCGGCCTCGAAGGCCCTGTCGAGCAGCGCTTCTATCTGTTGAGTCACCTTGTCGTTCACGGTAAAAACTCACCTCTTCCGCATGAAGTGGCCTGAGTCTAACATGTCGGGGGCCGCTCAGGAAGAAGGGAATTCCCGCCAGTCTCCCCTCCCCCGGGGAGACATCCTAAGGAGGAATCATTTTGGTCAAGGTCCTCGAACCGGGCAAAAGCCGTATCGGGTTTATCGGAACGGGCGTCATGGGGCTCTCCATGGCCCGCAACCTGATGAGGGCCGGCTACGGGCTCACCGTCCATAACCGCACCGAACATAGGGCACGCCCTCTGCTCGACGAGGGGGCATCCTGGGCCCCGACGCCGTCCGATGCCGCCGCCGGAAGCGACGCCGTCATCACCATCGTCGGATTCCCCCGCGACGTCGAATCGGTCTATCTCGGCGAAGAGGGGATCCTGAAGGGCGCCGTGGCGGGGACGCTCCTCATCGACATGACCACGTCCAGCCCCCTTCTGGCGAAAAGGCTCTACGACGAGGCCAGGGCACGAGGGATGTCCATGCTCGACGCTCCCGTCTCGGGCGGAGACAGGGGCGCCCGGGAGGGAACCCTCTCCATCATGGCCGGCGGCGACGAGGAAGCCTTCGGGGCCGCACTGCCCCTCTTTAGGGCCATGGGCGGGAACGTCGTCCTTCAGGGAGGGGCGGGAGCGGGCCAACACACCAAAATGGCCAACCAGATCACCATCGCCTCAGGCATGATCGGCGTCTGCGAGGCCCTGGCCTACGCCGAAAGGGCGGGGCTCGATCCCTTCCGCGTCCTCGACTCCATTGCCGGAGGGGCGGCCGGGAGCTGGTCCCTCTCCAACTACGGCCCCAGGATCCTCAAGGGCGATTTCCAGCCCGGCTTCTATATAAAGCACTTCGTCAAGGACATGGAGCTGGCCGCCCAGTCGGCCCGCGAGATGGCTCTCGACGCTCCGGGACTGGATCTGGCCCTCAGGCTCTACAGGGAACTCCTCGATAAAGGCTGGGGAGAAGAGGGGACACAGGCCCTTTTCCGGCTCTTCCGGGAGGACCTTCGGCCCTGACTTCCGGCCGCCGCACGAGGGCCTCGCCGGGAAGAGCGGTCTCCCGATCCCGCCGGCCCTCCCCTTCCGACACGCGAGAGGGGGCCCCTCTCGCGTGTCGGCCATGAAAGGCCTCGCGTCCCGAGAGGAGATTCAACGTTTCCGACCCGGCCCGGCCCCCCTCGAAGAGGAGGGCCTTCTCTTACGGCGTCCGCCCCTTTCGGCCCCCGCAAGGACCTCGCCGGGGCGGGGGCGGATGAGACAGAGGGGACCGAAGCCGATGAGATCCTTCCGACCCGTTCGCTCCAGGGCCTCGCGGACGAGGTCGTAGTTTTTCGGGTTCCGGTACTGGAGAAGGGCCCGCTGAAGGGCCTTCTCGCGGCTGTCTCGGGGAACGTGGACGGCCCTCATCGTCATCGGATCGAGGCCGCTGTAGTACATGGCCGTTGCCAGGCTGCCCGGCGTGGGGATGAAGTCCTGGACCTGCTCGGGCGTGAAGTCGATGTCGCGGAGATACTCGGCCAGCTCGACGGCGTCTTCGAGGGTGCTTCCGGGGTGGCTGGAGAGGAAGTAGGGGACGAGATACTGCTTCTTGCCCAGAGCCTCGTTGACGGCCCCGTAGGCCCTGCGGAAGGCATCGAAGACGGCCCGGGGCGGTTTGTTCATCGTCTTCAGCACCCGAGGCGAGACGTGCTCCGGCGCCACCTTGAGCTGACCGCTGATGTGATGGCGGCAGAGTTCCTCGAGAAAGGTCCCGTCGTCGTCGGCCATGAGGTAGTCGAAACGGATGCCCGACCGGACGAAGACCTTTTTCACCCGCGGCAGCTCCCGCAGCCGACGGAGAAGGGCCAGGAAGGGCCCGTGGTCGACGACGAGGCGGTTGCAGGCCTTCCAGCCGATGCAGTCTTTGCCCTTGCAGGCGCCCCTCTCGGCCTGGTCTGCGCAGGCGGGGGCGAAAAAGTTGGCCGTCGGCCCTCCGACGTCGTGGATGTAGCCTTTGAAGTCGGGCCGTTTCGTCATGCGCCGCGCCTCCTCCAGAAGGGAGGCCTCGCTGCGGCTCTGGATGATCCGGCCCTGGTGGCTCGTGAGGGCGCAGAAGGCACAGCCGCCATAGCAGCCTCGGTGGGTGACGAGGCTGAAACGGACCTCCTCGATGGCCGGAACGCCACCGGCCTCGTCGTAGCGGGGGTGCCAGGTCCCGACGTAGGGCAGCTCGTAGAGGGCATCCAGCTCCGCCGTCGTCAGAGGGCGGGCCGGTCTGTGCTGGACGAGCCAGCGGGCTCCGTGACGCTGGACGACGGTCTTCCCCCTAAGAGGGTCCTGCTGTTCGTACTGGATGCGGAAGGCCTCGGCGAAGGCCTCCCGGCTCTCGGAGACGGCCTCGAAAGAGGGAGACTCCACATAGTCCCAGAGGCCGTCGGTGGAGGAGACGAGGCGACAGGTGCCGTCGACGTCGGCGACGGCATCGACGGGAACGCCCATCGCGAGGAGGCGGGCGATCTCTCCCATGGCCAGCTCTCCCATGCCGTAGACGAGAAGATCGGCACCGCTGTCGACGAGGATCGAGCGCCGCACAGAGTCGGACCAGTAGTCGTAGTGGGCGAAACGCCTCAGACTGGCCTCGATTCCGCCGATGACGAGAGGGACGTCGGGCCAGGCCTGGCGGGCCCGCTGACAGTAGGCGAAGGTGGCCCTGTCGGGGCGGAGATCGCCGCGCCCTCCCGGCGAATAGGCGTCGCGGCTTCGCCGCTTTTTGGCCGCCGTGTAGCGGTTGAGCATGGAATCCAGGTTTCCGGCCGAGACGAGAACGGCCAGCCGGGGCCTCCCGTAGGCGAGAAAATCTCCGGGGCCATGCCAGTCGGGCTGGGCCAGAAGGGCCACGCGATAGCCCAGGCTTTCGAGATGGCGGCCGATGAGGGCATGGCCGAAGCTGGGGTGATCGACGTAGGCATCCCCGGTGACGAGAAGAAAATCGTAGAAGTCCCACCCTCGCGATCGGATCTCGCGAGGCGAAAGGGGCAAGAAATCCTTTTCCGACATGTTTTGTCCGTCCTTCCCTGCTGCGGACCTCCCATTATAGGCCAAGGCGCGTCAGCGAGGCAGGGAGTGGCTACGTTCGTGGTCGAGGAGCCACTGTTTGACGGAGAGACCTCCGCCGTAACCGACGAGGGAACCGTCGGAACCGATGACGCGGTGACAGGGGACGACGATGGCCAGAGGGTTATTGTGGTTCGCTCCCCCCACGGCCCTGACGGCCCTGGGCCTGCCGATGCGGCGGGCGATCTCGCCGTAGCTGGCCGTCGTCCCGTAGGGAATCTCGCAGAGGGCGGCCCAGACGAGGCGCTGGAAATCGGTCCCGTCGAGGGCGAAGGGAAGGTCGAAGACGCGGAGGCTTCCCGCGAAATACCCCCCCATCTGCTCCCTGGCCCGCTCCAGCAGGGGCGAGGGGCTGTCCCCGCCGGGGCTTTCTCCGGGTCTCAGGATGTGGATTTCGGAAAGCCCCTCATCGACGGCCTTGAGGCGGATGATGCCGACGGGACTGGACAGGTGAATCTGGCTCACGGGGAAACCTCCTTCCGAAAAGGCCTGTCAGGGACGCCGGCGCAGGACGAAGAAAGCGTAGCCCACCTCGTCGCCGTGGCGTCTCCAGAGATCGATCTCACGCCGCTCGGCGGCGATGGCCGTCTCCATGGCTTCGTCGCCCTCGTATTCCCCTTCGAGAAAATCCAGGCGCGCCTCAAGGGGAAGGTAGTAGTCGCACCAGTCCTCCCGGGGAAGGACGAAATGATCGAGCACATCGAAGCCGGCTCTCCGGGCGCGAAGGAGGGTCTCGTCGACGGTCGTCATCGTCGGGTATTCCTCTCCCCAGAATCGGCCGACCTCCGGAGAAGGGCTGTCGACGAGATAGACGGCGTCGGAGAGGGCCATGAAACCCCCTTCCCTCAGGAGAGGACGCCAGAGGGTCAGCCCCCTCTCGAAGCCGACGACGTAGACGGCCCCCTCGGACCAGATCAGATCGAAGCTCGCCTCGGGAAAGGGCATGGAGGCCATGTCGCCCTCGACGACGGTCAGTCTGTGGGAGAGCCCCGCCTCCAGGGCCTCCAGGACGAGGCGGTCCAGGTAGGGACGATGGATATCGAGGGCGAACAGAGGCCCTGCCAGGGCCTGAAGAAGCACTTTCGTCGCCGATCCCGGCCCGCAGCCGATGTCGAGGGTCCAGACCTCCCCCTCTAAAGAGGGCAGCGAGGCGAGAGCCCGTTCCGTCGAGGCCGTCGAGCCCGGCACCTCCCGCTCCAGCTCGCTGTGTATCAGAAGAAATTCCTTTTCGATGAGACTCGCCTCCCTCTTCCCGTGCTCGCGGCAAGAAAAAAAATGTTATGCTACTGTCCGTCAGCCATCCATTCCAGTCCCAGCGAAGGGAGCGACCTCCATTGGCACCAGACCGACGGCTCCCGCCGGCCAACATCCGCCTCGAAATCCTAACAGACCTCGTTCAGGGCGCCCAGCGGGGGCTCAGTCAGTTCGTCGCCTCCCTGGGCCACGAACTCTCCCTGGACAAGGCCTCCGTCCTGCTGTCGGACCAGATGCCCGAGGGGCGCATCGTCGCCATGCTGGGCTACGTGGGCCAGCTTCAGGGAGGCCTCTCGCTGGTCCTGAACGAGGAATCCTTCGAGGTCTTCTTCAAAGCCCTCTCGGGAGGGTTCATGGAGGCCGACCTGGACAACCCCATCGTCGTCAGCGCCGCAGGAGAGATGCTCAACATGATCGGCGGCAAGATGGCCATCGGGCTCTCCGAGAGAGGATACGCCATGGACCTGACGCCGCCTCAGGTCTTTCAGGGCGACACGATCCGCCAGGCCGCCCTTCCCACGAACCGCCGCTTCATCCTCCCCTACCGAATCGTCGGGACGGGCGGCAAGTTCTTTTTCACTATCATGGCCCTCCGTCAGGCCGACGATATCGAGAACCCTCCTCCATTGTAGACCAAGGGCGCGGAGGCGTCATCGGCTTGAGCCGCCCCGGCCGAGCCGTAAGAACGAGGGGGCCCGCTTTCGGCGCGGGCCCCCTCGTCGCATCACGCGTCGCGGTAGAGACGTCCTCAGCCGAGGCACCTCACGACGAGGGCCACGCCCTGGCCGCCCCCGATGCAGGCGCTGGCGATGCCCAGCTCGCCCTTCCTCCGCCTGAGCGCATAGAGAAGGGTCGTGACGATCTTGGCGCCTGAGGCCCCGATGGGATGGCCTAAAGCGATGGCGCCGCCGTGGACGTTGAGCCTCTCCCTGTCGAAGGGCATGACGCGATGACAGGCGATGACCTGAGCGGCGAAGGCCTCGTTGATTTCGATGAGATCCATGTCCTCCATGGCAAGGCCGGCCCTGGCCAGGGCTTTGGGCATTGCCAGCGTGGGACCGAGACCGAAGCGCTCGGCCTCGAGAGCCGCCGAGGCATAGCCGACGATCTCGGCCAGAGGCCTGAGGCCCTGCGACTGGGCCCAGTCTCCGTCGGCGATGACGAGGGCGCTGGCGGCATCGCAGAGGGCCGAACTGGAACCGGCCGTGATGGTACCCCCTTTTTTGAAGATCGCCGGGAGCTTGCTCAGGGCCTCTTCCGTCGTGTCGGCCCTGGGGATTTCGTCTCGGTCAAGGACGATATCGCCCTTTTTTCTGTCCCTGTAGGTCAGGGGAAAAATCTCCTCGTCGAAGAAGCCCTGATCCATGGCCCGTGCCGCTTTTCTGTGGCTGTCGAGGGCGAAGGCGTCCTGCTCCTCTCGCGTGATGGACAACTCCTCGACGAGGGCCTCCGTGGCCTCCCCCATCAGCTTGCCCGCCACGGGACAGAGGAAACCGTCTCGGTGAAGGACATCGAGGGCCTTTTTCTCGCCCATCCTGAACCCCCAACGGGCATCGGGGAGAAGGTAGGGGACGTTGGAGGCGCTCTCCATGCCGCCGACGACGACGGCCTTGGCGTCGCCGAGGCGAATCCTGTCGCTGCCCAGCATCATGGTGCGGATGCCCGACCCGCAGCGGATGTTGACGGTAAAGGCCGGAACGGACTGGGGCAATCCGCCCTTGTAAAGGGCTATGCGGGCCGGGTTGGCCCCCACTCCCGCCTGCCAGCCGTTGCCCAGGATCACCTCGTCGATGACCTCTCCCGTGAGACCGCTCCGACTGACGGCTTCGGCGACGGCAAATCCGCCGAGATCGGAGGCCTCGAAGCGGGACAGCCCTCCGCCGAACTTGCCTCCGGCCGTCCGACAGGCGCTGAGAATGACGACGCGAGCCATCTTCACTCCTCCTCCGTACCCTGCATCAAAGGCAGGGGATCGGCCACCGAGTAGTCGGCTTCGGTGACGGTTTTGAGCTCTTCGAGGGACACATCGGGGGCGATTTCGATGAGGGTCATCTCTCCCCTTGCGACGCGGAAGACGGCATATTCGGTGACGACGAGACTCACCACGCCTCGGGCCGTCAGGGGCAGAGCGCACTTCTTGAGGATCTTGGCCTCTCCCTTCTTCGTCGTATGCGTCGTGGCGATGATGACCTGGCGGGCCCCGGTGACGAGGTCCATGGCACCGCCCATGCCGGGAACCATCTTGCCCGGAACCATCCAGTTCGCCAGATCTCCCTCCTGGCTCACCTCGAGGGCCCCCAGGACGGTGGCGTCGACATGGCCGCCGCGGATGAGACCGAAACTGAGATCGCTGGCCACGAGGGCGCTTCCCGGAAGAAGGGTGAGATGACGTCCTCCGGCTCCGATGAAACGAAGGTCCGGTTTTTCCGGAGCGGGACCGGCGCCGACGACGCCGTTTTCCGTCTGAAAAATGACGCGGACCTCTTCCGGAATGTAGTCGGAGACGAGCGTCGGTATGCCGATTCCGAGATTGACGACGGCGCCGTCGCCGAATTCCTTGGCGATGCGACGGGCGATGCGGTTGCGGACGAGGTCTTCGTTAAGTTCTGGCAGCATAGTAGAGGTCCTCCTTCACCACGAGCGCGTCGATGAGGATCCCCGGCGTGACGACGTCGTTGGGATCGATCTCCCCCACCTCGACGACGGAATCGACTTCGGCGACGACGTAGTCGGCGGCCATGGCCATGGCCGGATTGAAGTTGCGGTTGGTGCCGAAGTAGGTCAGGTTCCCCCGGCGATCGGCCTTGTGGGCCCTCACGAAGGCCACATCGGCCCGAAGGGGAAGCTCGAGAATGTACTTGCGGCCCTCCACTTCGAGGACCTCCTTCCCCTCCTCGACGACGGTTCCCACCCCGGTGGGCGTCAGAAATCCCCCCAGCCCGAAGCCGGCAGCCCTTATGCGCTCGACGAAGGTTCCCTGAGGACAGAGTTCGAGCTCCATGAGACCGTCATGAAAGAGCTTTCCCGTCTTCTTGTTGAGCCCCACGTGGGAGGCGATGACCTTTTTGACCTGCCCTCGGGCGACGAGCCTGCCGTGGCCGACGTCCTCATAGGCCGTATCGTTCGAAATGAGAGTCAGATCGCCTGTTCCGGCCTCGACGAGGGCCTCCACAAGACTGTAGGGAATCCCTCCGTAGTTGAATCCGCCCACCATGACCCTCGAACCGGCCTTGACGGACCGTACGGCTTCGGCTGCGGAAAGAACGGGTTTGATCACCTTGCGGGACATAGAGGCACACCTCCTGATCTCATGGACCCTAGACGCTTGCGGGGAGACTTTTCCTGGGCGACCGGGCCTTCTGAAGGGCGAAAACGGCGGCGACGACGGCGACGGCGATGCCGTTGGCCACAAGCGACGGGTAGATGATGAGGAAGGGCACGGCCAGGAAGGCGAGCCTCTCGACGAGATTCAAGTCGGTGACGAAATATCCCTGAACGCCGGCCGAAAGGGCGATGATGGCGACGAGAGCCGTGGCGCAGCCCAGAACGATCATGACGGGATTGCCCTGGAGAAGCAGATAGGGGTTGTAGACGAACATGTAGGGAACGAGGAACCCGGCGACGGCCGTGACAAGGGCCGTGAAGCCCGTCTTGAGGGGGTTGGATTTGGATATGCCCGACGCGGCGTAGGTGGCAAGAGCCACCGGCGGCGTCACATCGGCCAGAACGCCGAAATAGAGGCAGAAAAGGTGGGCCGACATCATGGGGACGCCCATCTGGGCCAGGGCAGGAGCGGCCAGAGTGGACGTGATGATGTACTGGGCCGTCGTCGGAACGCCCATGCCGAGAATGATGGAGCCGACCATGGTCAGCATCAGGGCCAGAGGCAGCACGCCGCCGGAGAGACTGAGGACGAAGGAGGAGAAGGCCAGTCCGACGCCGGTGATGCCGATGACGCCGATGACGATGCCCGAACAGGCGCAGGCCGCGGCCACCTCGATGGCGCCGATGGCGCCGTTGATGAGGGCGTCGAGAACGCGCCGGGGCGTCATGCGGTACTCCTTCTTGCCCATCCAGGAGACGGCGACGAGGAGAACGATGGACCAGAAGACGGCCTTGACGGGAGAATAGCCCAGGGCCAGGAAAATGATGAGCGTCACGATGGGGAAGAGAAGGTGCCATCCCTCCCGAAGGATCAGCTTGGCCTTGGGAAGCTTCTCGGCATCGAGTTTGACCATGCGCTTCTTGCCGGCACGAAAGTGAACCATGGCCATGATGGAGATGAAGTAGAGCGTGGCCGGAATGGCGGCGGCGACGACGATCTCCCAATAGGCGATGCCGAGAAACTGGGCCATGATGAAGGCCGCCGCCCCCATGACGGGAGGCATGACCTGGCCGCCTGTCGAGGCGGCGGCGACGATGGCCCCGGCGAACTCGCTGCTGTAGCCCGACTGCTTCATGAGGGGGATGGTGAAAGCCCCCGTCGTCACGGCATTGGCACAGGAGCTGCCCGAGACGGTTCCCATCAGTCCGCTGGCGACGACGGCCGCCTTGCCGGGCCCTCCCTGGCTTCTGCCCGTGAGGGCCACGGCGAGGTCGATGAAGAACTGGCCCGCTCCTGAGGAGCTCAGGAAAGCGCCGAAGAGGACGAAGAGGAAGATGAACGAGGCCGAAACGCCCAGGGGAACGCCGAAAATACCGTCCGTCCGCAGATACTGAAAGGGTGCGATCTCCTCCAGGGGGAAGCCTCCGTGGGCGAGAAGGCCGGGGAAATAGGGGCCGTAAAGGGCATAGACCAGGGCGATGATGGCCATGATGGGCAGAGGCCATCCCATGGAGCGCCGGGCCCCCTCGAGGACGAGGAAGATCATGGCCAGCCCCATGTAGATGTCGGAGGCGATGGGCAGTCCCTCGCGGAAGGCGATGGCGTCCCAGTTGAGGACGATATTGAGGCAGCCGGCGGCCATGACGGCGGCACAGAGCCAGTCCCAGATGTCGATGCGGTCCTTGGGACGTCCCTGCGCCACGGGATAGAGAAGGAAAAGGAGAACGCCCATGAAAAGCCAGTGAATTCCGCGCTGATGCATGGCCGGAAGGAGGCCGAAGGCGGCCGTGTAGAGATGAAAGAGAGAGGCCGAAAGGGCCAGACCGGAGACGACATAGCCCTGCCACCCCTTGAGGGTCCGCCGCTTGCCTCCCTCGACATCCTCGACGGGAAGGGCGGCCTCCGGAGAAAGAAGGGGCTCGGTATTCTCGATGCGTACGCTGTCTGCCATCGTGGAAAAACCTCCCGATTCGATTTCGGCGATCATAAAAGAAATAGGGGGGAGAGAGCCTCTCCCCCCGACGGGATCGGAAGAGAGCTACTTCGTCTCGACTTCGAAGCCCTGCTCCTTGAAATACTTGGCGGCACCGGCCGTGAAGGGAATGATCCCCACGCTGGCCTCTTCGGGGACGAAGTGGGCGGCCTGCTGTGTCACCTTGACGAACTCCTCGCGGTGTTCGATGAGGGTCTTGACGAGGTCGTAGCCCAGCTTCTCGTCCATATCGGCGTTGACGGCCAGGAAGTTGCCGTCGGCGACGGTGAGGACATCCTCGGTCTGGCCGGGATAGGTCTCCTTGGGAATCCTGTAGGCGAAGAGGAAGGGATGGGCGGCCGTGACCTTGTCGACGAGATCCTGGGGCAAGGGCACGAGGACGACGTCGCGGACGGCCGAAACTTCGAGGACGGCCGAGCCCGGCGTGGCGAAGTTCCAGAAGACGGCGTCGACGTTGCCGTCCTTGAGGGCCATGACACCCTCGGGCTGGGTGAGCTGCTGCTTGTTGATGTCCTTGTCGGGATCGATGCCGGCGGCGGCGAGAATCATCTGCGTCAGGACCTGGTCGCCGCCTCCGGGGGCGCCGAGGGATATCTTCTTGCCCCGGATGTCCTCGAAGGAGGTGATGCCCGTCTTCGTCGTCGTCACGAGATGATGGGGAGCGGGGTACATGTGCATGAGAATCCGCAGGGGCAGCTCGCCGTCCTGTTCGAAGGCGTCGAGGCCCTTGTAGGCCTGATAGAGGGTCGAACCCATGGTCATGCCGATCTGGGCGCGGCCAGCCGCGAGAAGACGGCAGTTCTCGCGGGAGGCCGAGGTGGAACGGGACGTGGCCTTGACGCCGATGTCGGCCTTGGAGAGCACCTCGGCCATGGCGCCGCCGAGGGGATAGTAGGTGCCCCCGACACCGCCGGAGCCGATGGTCACGAAGGTGACGGCGAAGGCCGAACCGGCCATGGCGAAAAGGCCTGCAACGATCAGGGCAACAACGAGGCTCTTTTTCATTACGTTGTCTTCCTCCTTCTACCAGATGAGGTTTCCTGAAACGACGACACGCTCAGCGACAAACGGACAGGAACAGGCCCTCTTCGAGCCCTTGCTCAGGAAAGGAGCTTCTTCGACGCGGCGTCGAGCCCCTCTTCAAGCCTTTTGAGAATTTCGTCGATTTCGGCTGCCGTCGCGACGAGGGGCGGCGCGATGAGGAAGTTGTCCCCCTCGACGCCGTCGATCATGCCTCCGCCGGGGTAGATGACGAGCCCCCGTTCGAGGCATTCTTTCGTCGCCAGGGCGGAGGCGCCCCTGGGCTTGGGGAAAGGCGCGCGCGTCGCCCTGTCGGCGACGAGCTCGACTCCCCACATGAGTCCCTTGCCGCGGACCTCTCCCACCATGGGATTGGTCGCCTCGATCTTCCTGAGGCCTGTTGCGAGGCGCTCGCCCTGGGCGCGGGCGTTCTCGACGACATGGTGTTTTTTCATGTAGCGGAAGACGGCGGCCGTCGCCGCTCCGCTCAGGGGGTTGCCGTTATAGGTGTGGCCGTGAAGGAAGGCTCCGCTGCCGTCGCGAAGCGTCTCGGCGATGGCGTTTCTGACGATGATGCCTCCCGTGGGAACGTAGCCGGCGGCCATCCCCTTGGCGGTGACGATGATATCGGGCGTCACCTTCCAGTGGTCGACGCAGAAATTGGCTCCCGTGCGGCCGCAGCCCGTCATGACCTCGTCGGCGATGAGGAGGATGTCGTAACGGTCGCAGACCTCTCGGATCATGGGCCAGTACTCCTCGGGCGGCGTCAGGGCGCCGACGGTCGATCCCACGATGGGCTCGGCGATGAAGGCCGACACGTACTGGGGACCGATCCGTCGAATCGTCTTTTCCAGCTCCCTGGCGCAGAGGAGACCGCAGGAGGGATACGTCGCCTCGAAGGGACAGCGGTAGCAGTAATGGGCCGCGATCTTGGGCGCCTCGAGAAAGAGGGGGGAGAACAGGCGGCGGCGCGCCATGCTTCCGGCGAGGCCCATGGTGCCGATGGTGCTGCCGTGGTAGGAATTCCAGCGGGCGATGACCTGAGCCTTCGATGTGGTCGCTCCGTCGCGCTCGACGTAATACTGGCGGGCCAGCTTGACGGCCGACTCGATGGCCTCGCTGCCTCCGCTGACGAACCAGACGTAGTCCAGCCCCTCGGGAGCCATGGAGGCCACCTCCCGTGCCGCCTCCTCCGTCGCCTCCGTGCGCCACCGTGAGGGGTGGGCGAACTCGATCCTGCCGAGCTGGGCCGTGACGGCCTCGATGATCTCGGGACAGCCATGGCCCAGATTGGAGATGAGGGCGCCGCTGCAGCCGTCGATATACCGGCGACCGCTCTCATCTTCGAGATAGATGCCCTCGCCCTTGACGATGATGGGAGCCTGGGTCTTGAAACTGCGTGGAAGAACCTTTCCGTCCAAGGTAGATCAGCTCCTTGCCGCCACTATTGCATGCTTTGAAGTAATAGCGCCGTCTTTTTATAACCGTGCAGGATTTCCTGCATCAATTATATAGACGATAGTACCTTGTTGTCAAAAAAAGGCAAGGCTGACCATCCTTGATCTTTATTTTAATAGAGAACACGAGGGGGAGCCCCTGGGGCTCCCCCTCGTGTTCTCTCCGACGGTCCGTCTCAGTCGCGACGGACCGTCTCCTGGTAGATTTTGGCCTGGGCCCAGACCTCCTCCAGCCGCTGGAGACGTTCCGAGGCGAGAGGGCCGAGGCGATCCGTCACCCGCAGGAGAAGGGCATTGAGAAGGCCCAGGGGGATGACGAAGGAGTCGATGTAGGAAATGTGCGACGAGGGGACGGTGACGACATAGTCGGCCCCTTCGGCCAGGGGGCTCGAATGGGAGTCGGTGATGGCCGCCGTGAGGAGCCCCTGATCGTGGGCGAAGGCCAGACACTCGACGGTCTGCCTCGTGTAGCGGGGAAAGCTGATGCCGACGAAGAGGCTGCCCCTGCGGGCCGAGACGGCCTGCTCCTGGAAAAGATCGCCCTCCAGGCTGTGGACTTCAGGCAAAAACCAGGAGAGGTAGGTCCCGAAATAGGCCACGAGGGCACGGGCGCTTCGAAGGCCGATGAGGTAGACCGAGGGCGCCTCGCAGAGGGCCTGAGCCAGGGCCTCGATGGGGCCGTCGTCGAGGGAGGCCAGGGAGCTCAGCCCGCGCTGAAGATCCTGGCGCAGGACGGACTGGACGAGATTCGTCCCCTCGCCCATGGTCTGATAGAGCTGGAGACGTTCCAGGGCCGAAAGTTGGTCGCGCAGCGCCTCCTGAAGGGCGTTGCGCAGCTCGGGAAATCCGGGAAACCCCAAAGAGACGGCGAAGCGGATCACCGTCGATTCGCTGACGCCCACCTGCTCGCCCAGCTGGGCCGCCGTGAGAAAGGCGGCCTCGCGCGGTCGCGTCAACAGGAAGCGGGCGACGGCCTGTTGCCCCGAGGGGAGCCGCTCCAGCCTGCTTTTTATCCTTTCCCAAAGCATTGCGATGCCTGCCTCCTGACGTCGAAATTTCAGAACGGATCCGAAGCCTCCATCTTTTCCTCCGGTCCTTCGGAGGGCTCGAGTTCGAAAAGGTAGGCCTGCCCCGCCTCGTCGGTTCCGATGAGAGTGAAGCCCAGCCTGGCCAGAACCTCCATGGCGCCGAGCTCATCCCTCAGGGTCTTGGCCCTGATCGAGCGGGCCCATCGGCTTTCGAAAGCCCAGGCGACGAGGGCCTCGGCCCCCTCCGTGGCAAGGCCGCGCCGCTGGAAACCGGGCAGGACCTCGTAGCGCAGCTCGACGGCCCCGCTTTCGTCGGGAAGGTCGCGAAAACCGCAGAGGCCGACGAGAGAGGGACGGCGGCGTCCGGCCCCCTTGAGGATCATGAACCAGACGAGAAGACCCGACGAGCGAAAGCCCACCTCCTCCAGAGCCGCAGGAGGCCAGACCTCAGGAACCGTCGTCCCGAGAAGGGAGGCCAACAGGGTTCCGTCGCGAAGCTCCACGCCTCCGGGCAGACGCTCCAGAGGGACGAGGCGAAGGCGTTCCGTCACGAGGCCGCCTCGATAACGGCGACAACGGGGAATGACGCCTCGAGAGCGGGCGAGGGCCGTCACGAGTCCTCTCCCCGAAGACGGGAGAAGCCGCCCCCCTCGGCCTTCAGACGTTCCAGAATCTCCAGATGGAGGGCGTAATAGGAGCGGACGAAGGGTTCCTGAACCGAGAAGGACCAGTGGACATCGCGGATGATCCGGGACGCCCCCTCGAAATCCCTCCGCCGGAGCGCCTCCAGGAGGGCCACATGTTCGCTGTGGTTTTTCTCCTCCCATGCGGCCACGAGATGCTCGTTGCGAGGAAATTCGTAGAGGCGCTGTTTGAAGATCTCGAGCTGGCCGAGGAGATCCTCGTTTTCCGAGAGTTCGAGAAAGCCTCCGTGAAAGCGCAGGTTGAGTTCGAGATATTCGGCGATTCTTCCCTCCTGAAGGCGAAGGGCCATCAGGTCGTTGATCTCGGCCATCATCGCCACCCTCTCGTCGGTGAAACGGGAGGCGACTTCGAGGATGACCGACCCCTCCAAGGCTCCGATGAGCTGATAGATGTTGCGGATCTGGTCGAGGCTGAGGGCGTTCACGACCGCTCCCCGCCTTGGAAAAATGGTGACGAACCCCTCCGACGAGAGCTGGACCAGGGCCTCCCTCAGAGGCGTCGTGCTGATGCCCAGGGCATCGCTGACCTCTTTCAGATTAAAAAAAGATCCGGGCAGAAGGTGGCCTTCATTCATCTGCCGTCGCAAATAATCGTAAACGATCTCACGGAGTGACCTGATGGGCGGCACGATTCTCGACAGCATGCTCTTTCGTCCTCCACACTGAGCCGATCTGAGGCGTGCACAGAGTGCCTCTCTTTGATGACTAGGATACCACAGGGGAAGGGCTTTCCCCTTCCCGGAACCGCAAAGGAATCTCCTCGCCTCAGGGCCTCCGTCGGCGAGACCTTCTCCATCAGGATACGCGCCGGCTCGGCAGGGGAGGGGAAACGCCATCCCCCGAGGCACTGCGGCGAAAGGGCCGCCGAGTTGAAGAAAGGCCCGGACGCACACCCCTGAGGCCATCGCGACGACACCCGAAGGGAGAGATTTGAAGGGGCAAACGCCGCCGGGCCACCCCCCAGGACAGCCTGTCGGGAATTGCCCTCTCAGATTTCGTGTGATATATTGTATTTCATAGAGTTTTTTACGGTCAACACCTTCGGTAAAAGGGAGAGGGAGCGCCCGCGAGGCGGTCCCTCAGATGAAAGGAAGGGTAAATCACATGCTGAACAGGGACAAAATCGCGGCCGTCGCCGCCGACATGAGAGCCAGAGGCGTCGACGTCTTCATCATCGGCACATCGACAGATCTCGAGTACGTCAGCGGTCTGGCCATGCACGATTGCGAGCGTTTCAAGGCCCTTTTCGTCAAGGCCGACGGCGGCACCTTCTGCCTCGTCCCCCACATCTACCTTCAGGAGTTTCAGTCGGGCATGCCCGACACGACGCCCCTCTACGTCTGGGAGGATCACGACTGGTTCTACTCCGCCCTTGCCCGCGCCTTCGAGGAACAGGGCATCCCGGCGGGGGCCAAGGTGGCCGTCAACGACAGCGTCCGCGCCGTCGACGCCATCGAGGTGGCCGGCCGCCAGAAGGTGGAGCTCGTCAACGGGTGGCACTACCTGGACGCCATGAGATCCCACAAGGATGCCGACGAGGCGGCGGCCATGCTCCGTGCCGGTCAGATCGCCGACGAGGCGCTGACGGCCCTTCTCCCCTTCATCCGTCCCGGCAGGACGGAGAGGGAGCTCAAGCGGCGTCTCCTCGACCTTTTCGAGGAGAAGGGAGCCCAGGGGATCTCTTTCACCCCCATCGTGGCCCGAGGGGCCAATGCGGCCATGGCCCACTACAACAAAGAAGACGGCATCGTCGGTGATCACGATACGGTCCTCTTCGACTTCGGCTGCCGCTACAAAGGCTACTGTTCGGACATGACCCGGACCCTCTTCGTCGGCGAGGCGACGGAGGAGGAGCGGACGCTTTACGAGATCGTCCGCCGCGCCCAGGCCGCAGGTGAGGCCGCCGTGCGCCCCGGAGTGACGTCCCAGGAAGTGGACCGGGCGGCACGACGCGTCATCGAAGAGGCCGGCTACGGCGCCTATTTCAACAACCGTCTGGGCCACGGCATCGGCCTCGCCGTCCACGAGACGCCCTACATCATGGAAGGGAATGAACAGGTCCTGGAGCCGGGCATGACTTTCAGCATCGAGCCGGGCATCTACATTCCGGGCAAGATCGGCATCCGCATCGAGAACATCGTCCTCGTCACCGACGAAGGCTGTCGGCCCCTGAACGTCTTCCCCCGGGAGATCGTCAACGTCCTCGACTTCGAGTAGGCCTCAGCGGCAGAGGCGCTCGACGATCGAGGGGGCGATCCTCTCCAGCGGAAGGACCTCGTCGACGGCGCCGAGAGCGATGGCCTCCTTGGGCATGCCGAAGACGACGGAACTCCTCTCGTCCTGAGCGATCGTCCAGGCACCGGCCCTTCTCATTTCGAGAAGCCCCTGTGCCCCGTCTTTGCCCATTCCCGTCAGGATGACACCGAGAGCGTTGGCCCCGGCATAGCGGGCCACGGAGCAGAAAAGGACTTCCACGGAGGGGCGCTGGTGAAAGACCAGAGGCCCCTCTTTCACTTCGACGTAGTAGGCCGCGCCGCTCCTCTTGAGAACGGTGTGGCAGTTTCCCGGAGCGATGAGGGCCTTGCCTTGTCTGAGCCGTTCGCCGTTCTCGGCCTCCTTCACCTCCAGAGAGCAGAGCTCGTCGAGGCGGCCGGCGAAGGAACGGGTAAAGTGCTGGGGCATGTGCTGGACGATGACGATGGGCGGCATGTCGGGAGGCAGGCCCTGGAGGACGACGCGGATCGCCTCCGTCCCCCCCGTCGAGGCTCCGATGGCGACGACGCGGTGCGTCGTCTTCAGGAGGGCGCGACCGGACGGAGCGAGTCGGACGGGAGGGGGACGCCGTCCCAGCAGATCGAGGCGCCTGATCTGGGCGACGGCGTGTCAAGGGACACTAAAAATGTCATCTAAAAAGAGGGTCTGAGGGACAATGAAAGTGTCGCTTTCGAGGGGCTGAAATCGCCCCCGTCAACAGCCCGCCTTGGCTTTCCTCCGCGGCGGATGTCCTTCTAGGGAGGGGAACCCGTCCCTTGCTCGGAGCCGACCGCCGCGGCAGGAGGAGCGGGATTCTGTCGCCAGGGATGGTCTGCCGCCGGCTTCCTCTGCTTCTTCGTTTTGCATGGAGTGCCTGTTTTCGTCTCGATGACAGGCGGGGGAGTCGCAGGGGGCTCTTTGTCGACGGCTGCGAGATCGTAGAGCCCGTCATGGACAAGAGCCAGGAGTTTCCCGTCGAGCTTCTCGATGACCTTGACCGCCTGTCCCCTGGCAAGAAGCAGGGGGCGTCTGCGGGGGCCTATCAGGGCGTACAGTTTTCCGTCGAGGGAAATCGTCGAGTCTCCCGAGGCCTTCCGGTCGGTCTGGCGAGTCAGGAGGAGATCGAGAGCGGGGCCGTCCGGCGGAGGGAGAAAGGCAGATGCCCCCTCTGCGGGAGGACGAGCGAACCTCGGGTTATGGACCTCTCCCGGGTAGGCGGCGAGCAGGACGTTGGCCTCTTCGATCGTTTTCACTCCGGCCCGTCGGAAGGCGACGACGAGACGATCCTGAAGAGTTCCCCAGAGCCTTTCGATCCGCCCCTTCGCCTGGGGAGACCCTGCAGGGACATAGCGAGTTCCGAGAACCTCCAGAGCGCGGCCGAACTGGGTTACAGGCGCCGAGTCCTCCAGCTCCTCCTTGATCGTCAGTTTTTCCGACTTGGGAGAAAGGAAGATGGTGTGGCGGTCGGCGTAAAGCTCGCGAGGCACGCCGTGGCGATCAAGCATCTGACGGAGCACGCGGAAGTAGCCGAAGAGGCACTCATTCCTGGCCATCCACAGACCGAGGACCTCTCCTGTGGCATCGTCAATCACGCCGTGGAGAGTGCAACGCTCACCGATCTCGAACCAATCGAAAGGAGAGGCGTCCATCTGGACCAGATCGCCTCGTCGGGACCGTCGGACCCTGCGAGAACGCCGCTTCGGGGCCCGGTGGCGATGAACGAGGGACAGGTTCTCCGCGCGAAGGAAACGGGCGATGCTCTTGGCGCTCAGCACGAGATCATGCTCTTCGGCAAGGAGTTCGGCCATGTGCTGACAGCTCGTATCCCTGTAAAGACCCTTGGCCAGACTGACGACGAAATCCCGTGTCTCCTGAGAGATTCTGCGCCGGGACGGTTTGCCTCGTCCCTTGTGCAGGAGCCCCTGCGCTCCTTCTTCCCGGTAGCGTCGTTTGAGCCGAAAGACCTGACGGCGGCTCAGCCCGAGCCGATCGGCCACCTCCTGAACCGTCAGGTTGCCCGCGACAGCCTCTTCCACCAACCCCAAGCGCCTTGCTTCTTTTGTCTTCATGAGTAGGTCTCTCCTGGTCGTCATAAGTGACATTTTCCCTGTCCTCTTCACGAGTGACAATACCATTGTCCGGCGACATGATCTGGGCGACGGCCTTGACTTTCGCCCGAAGCTGCTCGCCCATGTCGCGGACCGAGTAGGACGATCCGGGCTTGCACATCACGTCGGCCGCCCCCAGATCGAGGGCGCGGAGGGCCACGTCGAAACTCTCCCTGGCCAGAGAGCTGACGATGATCGTCGGAAGGGGCCTGTGACGCATGAGCTTTTCCAGAAAGGTGAGGCCGTCCATGTGAGGCATCTCGATGTCGAGAAGAAGCACATCGGGTTCGAGCTGCACGATCTTGTCGCGGCCGACGACGGGGTCGGGCGCCGTGCCGACGACCTCTATGGCCGGATCCCGGGCCAGCTCTTCCGTGAAGATCTTTCGCACCAGGGCCGAATCGTCGACGATGAGCACCTTGACGGCCCTTTCCGACGCTCTCATCGCCTCACCTCCCGGGCGGATTCGATGACGGAAAGGGAGAGTTCTCCCGTCCTGTTGGAGAAGACGACCTTGCGCCCCTTAGGGAACCTCTGAAAAAAGCGCCTTTCATGAAGTCGCATCAGCGATGATGTAATCGGTAGAATAGAGCTGTAGCGCCGAGGTCATCATCCCCTTTCCAAGGAGTGCGAGACGCGAGATCAGCGACAGAAAACCCTTGCCGACGCCCAGACCTTCGAGAGATACAGGAAGCCTACCCGGTGAGAGACGTGTCTCTGTCGAAATGGAGGCTGTGGTCCCCTGGAAGGATCTCTGCGCGCTCATCGCTCCCTTCTATCCCAAGGCCGAACGAGGTCGTCCACCGGTTGGATTGGAGCGGATGCTCCGAATCCACCTCCAGTGCCGGTTCAACCTCAGCGACCCGGCAGCGGAAGAAGCCCTCTACGACATGGAATCGATGAGGCGCTTCGTCGGCATCGACGTCGGGAACGAGCCTGTCCCCGACGAGACGGCCATCTGCAAGTTTCGCCACCTTCTCGAAGCGCACGACCTGGGGAAACGGATCTTCCGTGAGGTCTGCTCACCTGCAATCGAAAGGACTGCGCCTTGCCGAGGGAACCGTCATGGACGCCACCATCATCGCCGCGCCCTCGTCGACGAAGGACAAGGAGAAGAAGCGAGACCCCGACATGCATCAGGTAAAGAAAGGGAACCCGTGCGACTTCGGCATGAAGGTCCACATCGGGGTGGACAAAGACAGCAAGCTGGTCCACAGCCTCGCGACCACGGCGGCGAATGTCCACGACTCCCCGATGGTCGGAGACCTTCTCCACGGAGCGAAAAAAGGGAGTCCGGGGCGATTCGGCCTACATAGGCAAGACGGAGACGATCCGGGAAAAGGCACCCGATGCCGTCGACAAGGCCGAAAAAGAGGGTCACGGAACAGGAAACTGACCGACGAAGAACAGTCTCACAATCGTATGCTGTCCAAAACGAGGGCAAAGGTGGAGCATGTCTTTTGAAGAGCGAAGCGGGTCTTCGGATTCACCAAGGTGCGTTACAAGGGGCTCAAGAAGAACACAAGCCATGTCCACGTGATTTTTGCCCTGTCCAACCTGTACATGGTGAGAAGGCTTTTATTGGAGATGGATAGGGCGTAGTGTCTTCAAAAGCCGGCAAAAAGACAACCATAAGACAAAAAGAGCCTGGAATAGCTCCACATAGGCAACTTGTCTGACACAACCGGCTGAAAGGGCACACAACGTACGCGTTCAGCCACCAAGAGGTACTGTTGGAGCTCGCCGGGACTTTTTTTCAGAGGTTCCCTAAATCAAACTATTTCATAAATCCATTACATTCAAGTCATTTTATAAACTCTACCATGCCGGCTATCTCGGTCAAGAAGACAGACATTTCAAGTTAATTAATTAAAGACAAATCTCACGGCACCTACAAAAGGGGAGAGGGCCCTCTCGATCCGGCGAGCCCTCTCCCCCTGCGTCGCTCTTCTTTCCTCACCGAAGGACCGTCGCCTCAAGAGGCTTTCGGTACGCCTCTCCGGCGAGGTCCGGCGCCGCCGCCGGTCGGTCAGAAGGGACTGTCGCGGACGATTTTCGTCTTTCCCTCAAGGCGGACGTCGATGCGGAGCCCTTCGCGGGAGGCATAGACCTCGTCTATGGCGAGGGTCTGAAGGTCGGTGAGGAGGACGAAGCCCTCGCCGAGCTCGGTTCGGCTCAGAACGGCGGCGAGGCGGATCCGCTCCTCCGCCAGCCTCTCCCCCAGCGGGAAGACGAGTTTTTCGGAAAGGCGCTCCCGCAGCGTGCTCTGGAGCAGGCTGGCGGCAAGACGGGCAAGCCCTCGCGTGGTGTTTTCGTCGTAATCGAAGTCGGCCAGCCGCAGCGTTTCCTCCGAGGCGCTCCAGACGGGGCGGCCTCGAAGGTAGATCGTCCCCTCAAGCCCCAAGAGGCTCTTTCCGCCCTTGACGTCGAGGGCGGCGAAGAGGAACCCTCCCCCTCCGGAAAGGGAGAGGCCCTTCACGGAGAGGCGCAGAGCGTTTCCGAGGTCGAAGCTCTTCCCCGCCAGGTCTTCCTCGACGGTCTCCCTCAGGGCCTCGTAGGCGATGACGAGGGGGACGCGGAGATCGACGCCGTCCGAAGGAGAGGGGCCCGAAAGCTCCCCGGGCAGGGGGGAGGGAACCCCCTCCTCGGGCCGTTCCGTGCCGATGGAAAGGCGCGATCTCAATCCAGCCCGCAGTTCGATCCGTCCCGAATCGATGACGAGGGGCTCGAGGCAGAGTCTCTCGGGCTCGATCCTGAGCCAGAGGGGCGGCTCGGAGGAAAGTTCGACGGGACGATGAAGGCGCGCCCAGAGGCCCTCCAGGCGGGACCGCGTCTGCAGGGCCTCGTCGAGACGTCTTCCGAGTTCCTCCGATCGCCTCTCCATCTCGCCTTCGACAAGGCGTTCCACCAGGGAGCCGATGGGCAGGGAGCGGCCCAGGATCTCCATCGTCGGCTCGCTCACCCAGACGAGATCGACGGACGGGATCAGATGGAGCGTCCCGTCTCCGTCGAGACGGGGACGGAGGCGGACGGAGGTCACGAGAGATCCCGACGGCTCCTGGGTGAAACTGGGCCGAAGGCCCAGGACCTCTCCACTCCAGCGCACCGAAGAGGAGAAGGCAAGGGGAAGATCGACGGCGACGGTCCCTCCCTCGAGCCTTACGGCCAAGGGACCGTCGCGGACGACGACGAGGTCGGCCCGGGCCTCGCCGAAGGGAACATCGAGTGTCCTATCCCTGTCTTCGTATCGCTCGACATCGATCTCCTTCTCGATGAGGGCGGCCACTTCCCCGGCCTCCATGACGAGAGAAAGAACGAGGAGGGAGGGCTCGGGCGGCGCCTCCCGGACCTCGTCGACGGGAGGCACGGGAGGAGGGATATCGAGAGGGGGAAGACGATGACCGACGACCCGCAAAAGGAGGACGAGAGCGACGAGGGCACAAAGAAGCAGACTTGCCCAAAGAGCCTTTCTTTTCAACGGGGCACCGCCTTTCTTCGTTCTTTGAGGAAGGAACCCGCGCAGCCGCAGGTCAGGAAAAACCGTCCTTTTCCGGACCTGCGGTCCCGTCGAGGCTCTCCCCCCTCCGATAGGCAACCCAGGAAAGCCCCAGGAGGGGAAGAAGGAGGGCAACGGCGACGGGAACCGTCCGCCACTCCGGCGGAAGCAGAGGGTAGAGGCCAAGCAGGCCGAAGAGGATGAAGACCGCCGCCGAGGCGAGCCGCAGAATTCTGCGGGGAAGGCGACGACAGAAAGCCGCCCCGGCCAGGACGGCCGGTCCGTTGGCGATCATCATCCCCGTCGTGCCGCCAAGCCAGACGGGAAGGAAACTGCCGAAACGGGCGGAGAGGGCGACGGAGGCCAGCTGCGTCTTGTCTCCCAGCTCGGCCAGGGAAAAGGCGAGAAAGACCGTGACGAAGGGACCGTAACGGGAAGACCGATCCTCTTCCCGATCGGAACCGGCAGCCAGGGTCCAGAGGCCGAAGAGGACGAAAGAGAGGGAGGCCCCTCCCTGCAGAAGCCCCTCGGAGACCAGAGAGGGAAGGTAGGCCCCCACGGCGGCGGCCACCAGATGACTGGCCAGGCTGCCGGCGAAAACCCCCAAGAGCACCTTCCGCCAGGGATAGCGGCAGGCCAGGGCCATGGCGAGAAGCTGCGTCTTGTCTCCCATCTCGGCCAAGACGACGAAGGCGACGGAAACCCAGTAGGCCGTCACGAAACAGAACCTCTACGTCCCAAAAAGGAGCCCCCCGTGAAAGACGAAATAGGACGGGCTCCCGAAGAGAAAAGGTGCGCCCGCCCCTCCCGATTTTAAAGCCCCTCACCTAGCCGTCAAGAGAGAGTGAAGCTCCCGAAAGGGATTCCTCTGGGACGGAGAGGCTCCGAGGAGTAAAATGGGACCATCTCGCTCACGGAGGCTCTCCCTTGAAAGAAGATCGTCGCCTGCGCCGGATCGAAATGGCCTCTCAGAGAATGACCGTCCTCTTCCTCGCCATTCTGACCCTCATCGCCCTCGGCATGGTCCTCCGGTCGGGGAGGGGCGTCGTCCTTCCTCTCCTTCTGGCCATGCTCCTTTCCAACATCTTCGTCCCCTTCGTCCGCCGCACGAAGGCCAGAGGCATTCCGCCCATTCTGACCATCTCCGTCATTTTGAGCCTTTTCGTCGGGATCTGCCTGCTTGCCGTCCTCTCCATCAACGCGCGCGTCGTGGCCCTGGCCCAGGCCTTCCCCCGCTACTACGCCCGTCTCCTCTCGCTGGTCCAGTCCCTGGCCAACGATTTCGACCTTCCCGTCCATTTTTGGGAGGGACTCAATCTGGGAGACAAGGCCGCAGCCTACCTTCTCAACCTCTCGGGATCGGCCGTCTCCCTTCTCTCCAATCTCGTGCTGGTCATCATTTTCATGGTCTTCATCCTCCTGGGATCGCCCTATTTCACCTACAAGCTCCGCAAGGCCTTCTCCCTTTCCGGCGCCGAACGGATCGACCACATCATCGACGGAATCTCCTCCCAGATCAGCCGCTACCTCCTGACGCAAACGCTCATCAGTGCCGGTACGGGACTGATGGTCTGGTTTTTCCTGGCCTTCTTCGTCGGCGTCGATTTCCCCATCACCTGGGGACTGCTGGCCTTCTTCCTCAACTTCATCCCCACCATCGGCTCCATCGTCGCTTCCATGCCGCCCATCCTTTTCGCCCTCGTCCAGTTTTACCCCGACTGGGGCCCCTTCGTCACGGCGAGCCTGGGACTTCTCCTGATCCAGTTCGTCATGGGGAACCTCCTGACGCCCAAACTCATGGGCGACCGGCTCAACCTGAGCCCCGTCGTCGTCCTCATATCCCTCCTGCTCTGGGGGTGGCTCTGGGGCGTCGCCGGAGCCCTTCTCTCCGTCCCCATCACGGCCGTCGTCAAGATCATCTGCGAAAACGTCGAGGCCCTGACACCCCTGAGTGCCCTCATGGGATCGGGACGGAGCTACCAGCGGGAATTCGAAAAGGACGCTCCCTCCTGATTTCCCCCTGAAACGAAAGGGAGAGGCGAGCGGTCGCTCGCCTCTCCCTTTCGTTTCAGGGGGGATCGGTCATATCAGAGAGAAAGACCGGGAGGGATCGCTCTCCTCCCGGCGAAGACCGAGGAGGACGGGTTTCCACGTCCTCTCCAGGCCCGGCGACATCTCGGCCAGACGACAAAAGAGATCGAAAGCAAGGGACTGCAACTCCACGCCTCTGTCGGAACCCTCAAAGGACTCAAGAACGCCTGCCATGAATCCCACCTCCCGCCGCGAACGTCGGCTCTGCATGGGGCGGCTCCCGATTTTGTGGCAATTATACTACAATATGCCCGTCGCTGTCCACAATGACGAGGGCCAAATGCCCTACATTCCATAAAAAAAGAACCCCTTCCGCCAATCGCACAAGAGGCGCTCTTTTCTGATATGCTTTTCCCGGCTTTCGGGTCTGCCGAAAAGAGGAGGGCGACGCTCAAGGCATGTCTTTCATCAAACGGCTTTTCGGGATTCCTCCCGAACGACCTCCCTGGGAGGGGCTCGTCGTGCATCTCGCCGACACGCCTAGCTGCAGCTACCGCTACCTGAGGCGTCTTCTACGCCGACTGAGGCCCGACTGGATCGTCCACACGGGCGATCTCGTCGACGACGTCAAACTCGGCCTCTATCCCCAGCTGGAGAAGCTCTATGCCGAGCGCCTCTCGCGGCTTCTCGATATACTGGAGGAGGGACCGTCTCAGGTGATCCTCGTCATGGGAAACCACGACGCGGCCTCCCGCGTTCGCGCCCGGGCGCGGTCGAGCCAGATTCTGACGGAACCGGCGAATCTCACCCTCGGCAGGCTCTCCCTTCGCGTCGCCCACGGGCCGGAGGGGATCATGACCGACCCTCAACCGATGAATCTGTTCGGCCACGACCTGACCCTTCGAAGCGGGATGAGAGAGGAGAAGCTCTTTCTCAACGGCATAGAAGGCATACACCTCATCTGCCCGACGACGGGCCTTTTCCGCCGTCTCCGCTACCCCATCGGCACCGACGACAGCCGCCTTCTCCGAAGGCGCTGCCGCCCCTGACAAGGTCCCTCGAGGGACGGAGAAAGGAGAGATCGCCCTGTTTGCGCTCGTTCGAACCACAGCCCGCGTGCTCTATCTCAAATGCGCCGACGTCCGTCCCGTGGAGGCCTTCCTTCAGTCCCGCGTCGCCGCCAGGTCCTTCGACCCCGGCTTCGACCAGAGGGGTTTCGACGAGCAGAGCACTCTCGTCTTCCTCGAGCGGGAGCGGCCTCGAGAGCGCCTCGTCCTGATCCAGGCCGCCCCCGACGAGGTCTTCGCCGAGCTGATCAACGGAGGCATGGCCCCTCTCCTCTGCCGCGCCGATCTGGCTCCCGGCACGATCCTCATGCGCCTGACGGGAAAAATCGAGAGGGCCCTCAAAAAAATCAAGGAGGAGTTCAAAGCCCGGGAGATCATCCCCGACTTTCTCCTCCCCCCTTCAGAGCGTGACGAAACGGCCCTGTTCTTCACCAAACGCCCTCTGAACCAATCTCTGGGCCTCGACGAGCTCTACCCCCTGGGGCTCATGGTCCCCGGAGAGAGGAACGCCCTCTTTCCCGTCCTGCGCGAACGGGCCCGCGAATACCTCGAGGAGACCCTGGAAGGACAGAAATGGACGGAGGCGGAAGTGCGCATCTACGACGTCTACGGCCACTACGACGTCCAGGTCAATCGCTTCCTCGTCGCCTTCCGCGACCTGGAACTGGGCATCGTCGTCGAGGAGAGCTGGGGGAAGGACTACCCCCTGGCCATGATGGCCATCCCCATCTACCGGCTGCGCATCTTCACGCCCCTGCCCATGGGAGAGATCAAGCGGCTGGCCATCGGCCTCGAATTTCACCCCGACGGGGTGAGGCTGGCCGACATCGACGTCTTCGAGAACGGAGAACGCCTCAACTGGTCCGACTTCAAGGGCAAGGGAGAACTCGCGACCCGGCCGGGACTCATCTCCCACCTGCGTCGCGAGCTCCACGGCCGTCTTTCGCCGAAGGCCCTGACCCAGGTGCTCGCCCTCGAGGAGGAGGCCCGCCGTCTCATCCCGGCCAACGTCCTCCTCCCCCGGGAGGAGTGACCGGCCGGACTCAGACGAGGACTTTCCCCCTTCGACGCGAAGAGACAGCGGAGACGACGAGCCAGACGAGACCGACGAGGAAGGCGGCCCCGCCGACGAGCTGCCCCGTCCGAAGGCCCATGATGCGGTCGCCCTCGCGCAGGAAATCGAGGAGGAAACGCATTCCGCCGTAGAAGATCATGAACAGGGGCCAGAGGAGGGCTCCGTCTCGGGCACGGCGCTCCAGGGGAGGCCAGACGCGCTCGGCCAGAAAAAGCGCGAAGAGGATCAGCCCCGCCCCCAGGCTCTCGTAGAGCTGGGAGGGATGACGGAAGAGGCCGGGGGGATCGAAGGGGAAGTGCATTCCGAAGGGATGGCCCGTGACGAAGCCGTAGCAGCAGCCGTTGAGGAAGCAGCCCCACCGGCCGACGAAGATCAGCGCCGCAGCGGGAAGGGCGGCCGCCTCGGCCAGGGGCCAGATGGGGCTGCCCTCTCTGCGGAGGAGGAAAAGGGCCGTCAGACCGCCGCCGAGGAAGGCCGTCATCGACGACATGCCCCCCTCCCAGAAGCGGAGGATCCGGCTCGGATCGGCGGCGTAAACCTCCCAGAAGTCGAGATAGCCTCCGAGGCGGGCGCCGATCATCATCCCGATGAAGCCCCAGAAGAGCACCTTCGAGACTCGGGCCGCCCCCATGCCGTAAGCGCTCTCGGCACGGTGCCGCGTCCACTCGAGGGCGAGGCAGAGAGCCGCCGTCCAGATCAGGTAGTAGCTGTGGACGGGAATCTTGCCCAGATGGAAGAGGACGGGATACACGTCTGGCCGCCTTCAGCGACGGCCGCGGCCGTCTCCCCGAGGCCAGACGACGACCTTGCGGTAGGGATCCTCCCCGGCCGAACGGGTCTCCACGTCGCCTCTGTCCTTCAGGGCCAGGTGGACGATGCGGCGCTCCCAGCTCGTCATGGGCTCCATCCGCACAGGCCGCCGACGGCGCAGGGCGTCGTCGGCGGCGGCCTGCGCCTGTTTCTCCAGGCTGTCGATGCGGCTCTGACGGTAGCCCTCGCTGTCGAGGCGGATCCTTTCCCCCTCGGGGCCGTCGCGAAGGATGAGGTTGAGCAGATACTCCATGGCCTTGAGAACCTCTCCGTAACGGCCGATGACGAGGTTCCCGTCGGCGCCGGTCACGACGATCCGCCCCTCTTCGATGGAGGGACTCGCATCGAGCCCCATCCGGGTCAGCAGCTCCCGGGCCGTTGCCCTGGCCCTGAAAAGCTGCAGGGGGAAAAGGGGACTGACCTCCACTTTCAGCTTCTTCCCGAAAAGCCCGAAGAGGCGTTTCTCCTCCTCGACGAGACTGACGGAAACTTCATCGGCCCCGATCCCCCATTGAGACGCGGCGAGGGATTTGGCCTCCTCCAGAGAACTGGCTTCGATGACGAGCTTGTCCAGGTCGTTCACGTCGAGATCCTCCCCTCGAGGTCCGGATCGGACCTACTCCTCGTCGCCCTCCCGATTCGGCTTGTTGCGAAAGAGAGAGGGCTTCTCCTTCATCTCGAGTTCCGTCTTGCGGTGAAGGAACCACTGCTGCACCACGCCGGCCAGCGAGGAGACCCCCCAGTAGAGCAGGACGCCGCCGGGAAGACTGAGGCAGATGAAGGCCAGGAAGACGGGCATGAACCAATTCATCATGGCCATCTGAGGATTGCCCGACGAGGTGAGCTGCTGCTGGAACCAGGTCAGGAAGGAAATGATCACGAGAAGGATGAAGTTGCCGCCGTAGACGGAGACATTGGCCAGACCGGCCGGATTGGCGGCCACGGCCGAGAGGACGGAGACGACGCCGATGGAGGCGTCGGGGGCCATGCCGACGGCATGGGCCAGGGTGGAAAGGACCGATCCCATGAGCTCGACGCCGAGGAAGCTGATCGAGCCGAAGTCGTAGTTCATCAGGGCCCTGAAGAGGAGGATCAGGATGGGGAGCTGAACCAGGAGGGGAAGGCAGCCCGCGGCGGGGTTGACCTTGTTCTCCTTGTAGAGCTTCATCGTCTCCTCGTTCAGCTTGGCCTTGTCGTTGCCGTACTTCTCCTGCAGGACCTTCATGCGGGGCTGAAGCTTCTGCATTCGCTGCATGCTGACCATCTGCTTATGGTTGAGGGGGTGGAGCAGGAGCCGGATGACCAGGGTCAGGAGGATGATGGCCAAGCCGTAGGAGTGGGTCAGGCCGTAGAAAAAGTTGAGAATCGCCAGCATCATGTCGCCGCCGGCCTTCCATAGAGCACCCAAGAGATTCACCGTCCTTGAAACGAATCGACGTCGTCGCGGCAGATCTTCTCCGGAACGGGATCATAGCCTCCCGGATGCCAGGGACCGCAGCGGACGATCCTTTTGACGCCGAGCCAGGCGCCCCGAGCGAGGCCGAAACGTTCTACGGCCTCCAGCGTATACTGAGAACAGGTGGGGTGAAAGCGGCAGTTCCTCCCCAGGAAGGGGGAGAGAAAACGCTGATAGCCCCTGATGGACAGGACGGCGATACGGGCAGGCCACGTCACGGCCCCTTCTCCTCCCAGGGAGTCCAATCGACGCCGGGAAAGTCCTCGGAGAGAAAACCCCGTGCCCGAAGGAGCCGGGCGAGGTCCTCGTAGACCTCGACGCCTCCGGCCTCCAGACCGGCCGACCGAAGAGTCAGGACAAACCAGAGGCCCGGACGGAGCCAGGGCACGACGCGACGCACGCCCTCGCGAAGGAGGCGACGCCCCCTGTTGCGCCGGAAGGATTTGCCCTGTTTCTTGCCGACGGCCATGCCGATGCGCGTCGTTCCGTCGGGGGCATCCAGAAACAGCAACCGCACCAGCTCACCCTGAACGCGACGGCCGGTGCGGAACACGAGGTCGAATTGCCACCCATGGAGCAGGCGCGACGTTCTCGGGAAACCGAAGTGCGGGGCCATCACACGGAGAGGCTCTTACGGCCCTTCCTCCTCCGGTTCCGGAGCACCCGACGTCCGGCAGGAGTGCGGGAACGTTCGAGGAAACCCATGGTGCGCTTCCGTCTCGTCTTGTGCGGCTGGAAAGTCATCTTCACGCGTACCACCTCCCTCAGATGAAGAGGTCAAATAAAGACCACAAGGGTCCTTCCGCCGTCTGAAAACCAGCTTTCGTAATATAGCACAGCCGTCGGAGGCTGTCATCCCCGGACCGTCCCCTTTGTCGCCGGACAATGGTATTGTCACTCGTGAAGAGGACAGGGAAAATGTCACTTATGACGACCAGGAGAGACCTACTCATGAAGACAAAAGAAGCAAGGCGCTTGGGGTTGGTGGAAGAGGCTGTCGCGGGCAACCTGACGGTTCAGGAGGTGGCCGATCGGCTCGGTCTGAGCCGCCGTCAGGTCTTTCGGCTCAAACGACGCTACCGGGAAGAAGGAGCGCAGGGGCTCCTGCACAAGGGACGAGGCAAACCGTCCCGGCGCAGAATCTCTCAGGAGACACGGGATTTCGTCGTCAGTCTGGCCAAGGGTCTTTACAGGGATACGAGCTGTCAGCACATGGCCGAACTCCTTGCCGAAGAGCATGATCTCGTGCTGAGCGCCAAGAGCATCGCCCGTTTCCTTCGCGCGGAGAACCTGTCCCTCGTTCATCGCCACCGGGCCCCGAAGCGGCGTTCCCGCAGGGTCCGACGGTCCCGACGAGGCGATCTGGTCCAGATGGACGCCTCTCCTTTCGATTGGTTCGAGATCGGTGAGCGTTGCACTCTCCACGGCGTGATTGACGATGCCACAGGAGAGGTCCTCGGTCTGTGGATGGCCAGGAATGAGTGCCTCTTCGGCTACTTCCGCGTGCTCCGTCAGATGCTTGATCGCCACGGCGTGCCTCGCGAGCTTTACGCCGACCGCCACACCATCTTCCTTTCTCCCAAGTCGGAAAAACTGACGATCAAGGAGGAGCTGGAGGACTCGGCGCCTGTAACCCAGTTCGGCCGCGCTCTGGAGGCTCTCGGAACTCGCTATGTCCCTGCAGGGTCTCCCCAGGCGAAGGGGCGGATCGAAAGGCTCTGGGGAACTCTTCAGGATCGTCTCGTCGTCGCCTTCCGACGGGCCGGAGTGAAAACGATCGAAGAGGCCAACGTCCTGCTCGCCGCCTACCCGGGAGAGGTCCATAACCCGAGGTTCGCTCGTCCTCCCGCAGAGGGGGCATCTGCCTTTCTCCCTCCGCCGGACGGCCCCGCTCTCGATCTCCTCCTGACTCGCCAGACCGACCGGAAGGCCTCGGGAGACTCGACGATTTCCCTCGACGGAAAACTGTACGCCCTGATAGGCCCCCGCAGACGCCCCCTGCTTCTTGCCAGGGGACAGGCGGTCAAGGTCATCGAGAAGCTCGACGGGAAACTCCTGGCTCTTGTCCATGACGGGCTCTACGATCTCGCAGCCGTCGACAAAGAGCCCCCTGCGACTCCCCCGCCTGTCATCGAGACGAAAACAGGCACTCCATGCAAAACGAAGAAGCAGAGGAAGCCGGCGGCAGACCATCCCTGGCGACAGAATCCCGCTCCTCCTGCCGCGGCGGTCGGCTCCGAGCAAGGGACGGGTTCCCCTCCCTAAAAGGACCTCCGCCGCGGAGGAAAGCCAAGGCGGGCTGTTGACGGGGGCGATTTCAGCCCCTCGAAAGCGACACTTTCATTGTCCCTCAGACCCTCTTTTTAGATGACATTTTTAGTGTCCCTTGACACCCCGGACCGTCCCCTTGTCACCGGACAAGGGGATTGTCGCTCCTTAGGGGGACAGGGAAAAGGTCATCTATGACGACCAGGAGAGGCCTGCTCATGAAGACAAAAGAAGCAAGGCGCTTGGGGTTTGGTGGGAGAGGCTGGGGCAACATGACGGTTCAGGAGGTGGCCGATCGGCTCGGTCTGGTTCTTCAAAGACCGCGGACGCCTTGCGGCTGGCCTGACGGAGCTTCAGTCCCTCCTCGCCTGTACCTTCAGGGTCACCCTCTTTAAGGGGGCGGGGGGAAGGCACTCGACGACGCGCCAGCCCCGCCGGACCAGGACGCGATTGTCGAGGATGACGGCCCGTCCCCTGTCGGAACCGCTGCGGATCAGTCGCCCCAAGGCCTGCCTCAGGTAGAGTTTCGCCCAGGGAAGCGTCACTGTCGCGAAGGAGCGGGCCCCCTCCAGGCGGGATCGGGCCTCCACGAGGGGGTCCTGGGGGTGGGGAAAGGGAATGCGGTCGACGATGACTTGCGTGAGCCCCTCGCCGGGGATGTCGATCCCCTCTCGGAAGGAGACGCTGCCCACGAGGACGGAGGTGACGTCGTCGCGAAAGGCCGCCAGGAGCGTCCCGCGGGGAAGGTCCCCCTGGACGAGGACGTTGTAGGGCTTCCTGCGACTCTGAAGACGCTTTCCCACCTCCTTCAGGAGACGGATCGAGCTCAGCAGGATGAGCGTGCTCCCGCCGTTGTCGTCGCAGAGCTTCTCGACGACGCGGGCCACCCGTTCGTCGTAGCCCTCGTCGCCGACGGCGAGCCCCATGTCGACGACCCAGGTCTCCATCTGCGAGGCCAAGTCGAAGGGAGAATCGAGACAGAGCGTCTCGTCGGGTTCCAGCCCCGTCTCGTGCGACCAGAAGCCGAAATCGCCCTCGAGGGTCATCGTCGCCGAGGCGGCGACGATGACCCTCGGCTCGGATTGGTCGAGGGCCTGCCGGATCAGCGTCGAGGAGAGAGTGGGGGCACTGGAGAGGGCCTCTCCGTCCCACCAGTAGGCCCAGTTCGGGAACTGCCCCACGTCGAGGCACCAGGCCAGATCCTCCCGGGCCTGTCGGAGCTCGTCGCGCCAGAGAAGGAACTCGGCCCGGACCGGATCGTCGTCCCCTTCGCCCACGGACTGGAGGGCCCTCTCCAGAGAGCCGACGATCTCAAAGGCCGTGCCGCCGTCGGAGCCGAGAAACTCGGGAGCGGTCTGAAGCCCCCTTCCCCTGGGGAGAAGGGCCGAGAGCTTGTCGAAAAGGCCCGCCAGATGGGCGAGTCCTTCGTTAAACCGTTCGCCCGCCTCTGAAGGGGCCAGGCCCGCCTCCTCGAAGAAGGGGGTAAACCGGTTGAGCGTCGCCCTGGAGAGAAGGCGGGACCATTCGGCGAGAGCCGATCGGCGCGACGCCGAGGCCCGGGCCGCCTCGGCCATGTGATGGGCCTCGTCGCAGAGGAGGATGTCGAAGGGAACGGGAAAGGGGCGCCCCGCCCCGAGAACGTAGGAGAAGAAGAGGTGGTAGTTGGCGACGACGATCTGCCACCCCTGGGCCCTCTGGAGGGCTTTGACGACGAAGCAGCGATCGTGAAAGGGACAGGATCCGCCGAGACAGCCTTTGTGGGAGGAAGCGACGCGGGCCAGAGCCGGGTGGGACGGGGCGATATCGAGTTCGGAGAGGTCGCCCGTCTCCGTCTCGGCGGCCCACTGGACGATCCGGGAGGAGGCGAACCCGCCGTCGTTGAAGGAGAGATAGCCCTCGCCTCCCAGCTCATGCACCTTGAGAAGACAGGCGTAATTGCGCCTTCCCTTGAGAAGGCCGTAGGCCACGTCGCGCTCCAGCGTCGAGGCCAGAAGGGGCAGGTCCTTGTTCAGAAGCTGCTCCTGAAGGGGAATTCCCGCCGTCAGGAAGAGAAGGCGCTCGCCGCGGTCCAGGACACGGAGCATCGCGGGAGCCAGGAGCGCGAAGCTCTTCCCGACGCCCGTCGGGGCCTCTGCCGCCAGAAGGTAGCCCGACCCCTCGTCGAGGGCCCGGGCCACGGCCTGGGCCAGCCGGGTCTGCTGCGGTCGCTCCTCGTAGGCGGCCAGGGCCCGGGAAAAGGGGCCGCCGCGGCCGAAAAGGGCCTCCATGGAAGGGAAGGATGTCTCGTCGATGGCCATCTGTCAGGAGTCCCCCTATCGTAACCGAAATCGGTCTTCCATGATACAATGGCCTGCATGGGATTGCCTCGGCCGTTGCGGATTTTTCGTCGGCCGTGATAAAATGTGGTCTGCTTTGCAGAGGAGGAGGTGAACGAAATGCCCAACAAGAAATCCGCTCTCAAGCGGGTCAAGACGTCCGAGAGGAACCGCGTCTATAACCGTTTCTGGAAGACCCGGTGCAAGACGGAGGCCAAGAAGGTCCTGGCGGCCGTCGAGGCCGGCGACTACGATGGAGCCGTCAAGCGCCTCGACGACGCCCAGTCGGTCCTCGACAAGGCCCAGGTCAAGGGAGTTCTCCATCGCAACACCGTCGCGAGGAGAAAGGCCGGCCTCGCCGCCCGCGTCAAGGGCCTTGCTCCTGCCGCCCAGTAGGCCTTTTCCCCTCCTAGCCGTCCCGCAGATTTCTACAGGGAGAGAGAGCGAAGTCCCTTCGCCCTCTCTCCCTTTTTCCGTCGCCTCCTCCGCCGGAGAGACTCAAGGGCGCGGACCGCGGCGAGGCGAGGCGAGAAGCTCCAGCAGAAGAAGGCAGAGGCCGTTCCAGCCTCGGCCCCGACCCATCTTTTCCGCGGCGTTGAGGGCGATGAGGCCGGCGACGGCCCCCTTCAGGGCCTCGGCCCCGTAGAGACGGGCCGCCTCGGCGGCGAGGCGGGAGGCGTAGTCCTTGGCCTTGAGGGCACCGAGAATGGCCTTGGCCTCCCGGGGCGGAAGAAGGGCCTGATAGAGGGCAAGCCTCAGACGATTGTGAAGGGCCGTCACGACGGGGAGGGAGGAGGGCTCTCGGCTCAGGACCGTCAGCCCTCCCAGGACGTCGGCGACCCGCCCCCGGCAGATTCCGTCGAGGAGAAGAAGGAGGCTTTTGCCCCCCTCGTCGATGCAGAGGGCCTCGACGATCGGAGTCCCCACCCTGCCTCCCTCCGCCGCCAGGGCCAGCTTGGGAAGCTGGGCGCGGATCTCCTCCACGTCGTCGATCCACTCGGCCAGGAGGGAGGCCGCCGCTCCGTCGAGGTCGACTCCGGCCTCGCGGGCCGCCTCGCGGACCCAGGCGACGCGCCGACTCCCCCAGGGAGGAACCGACTCGCCCCGGACGAGCCAGGCTCGTTCGACGAGAGCCTTTCCCGGCGTCCGGCGCAGGTCACCCTCACAGACGAGGACGAGGGCACTCGAAGCCTCCTCCCCTTCGACGAAGGGAAGGAGCTCCGACGGGAAAGGCCCCAACCGTGCCGCCTCCTCGACGACGAGTAGCCTCTTTTCGGAGAAAAGCCCCCCCGTCCGCAACGACGAGAAAAGCTCCCGCCAGTCGCCCTCTTCCGGCCGCCCCTCGACGGAAAAGCCCTGGCCGACGAGGGAGGCGACCGTCTCCGAGAGAAGGCGCCGCTGAGCGGTCCCGGCGGCGCCGATGACGACGACTCGGGGCACTAGCCCCTCACCACCACGTTGACGAGCCTGTCGGGGACGGCGATGACCTTGACGACCGATCTGCCCTCCAGACGGGCCCGAACCCTTTCGTCGGAGAGAACGCGCTTCTCCAGCTCCTCCTTCGAGAGGCCGGCGGGAAACTGAAGGCGCTCGCGCAGCTTGCCGTTCTCCTGAAAGACGACGGTGACGCCGTCGACGACGAGGGCCGACGAATCGACTCCGGGCCAGGACTCCCGGGCCAGACAGGTCTCGTGGCCCACCATCTGCCAGAGTTCCTCGCAAAGATGAGGGGCGACGGGAGAGAGACAGAGCAGCAGCACCTCCACGCCCTCGCGGAAGAGACGCCCGTCGACGTCGTCCGTCGCCCTGAAGGCCGTCAGGGCGTTGGTCAGCTCCATGAGACGGGCCAGCGCCGTGTTGAACTGACGCTCCACGTCGATGTCGCGGGTGACGGACTGGATCGTCTCGTGGATCTTGCGCTTCAGGGAGCGCCTCTCGGCGCAGACGAGATCACCCATCGCCACGGGGTCGGACACCGCTGAAAGCAGCCTGTCGAGGTTATCCTCGACGAGGCGCCAGACGCGGCGCAGGAAGCGGTGAGCCCCCTCGACGCCCTGCTCGGACCAGTCGAGGTCCTTCTCGGGAGGCGAGGCGAAGAGGATGAAGAGTCGGGCCGTGTCGGCGCCGTATTTTTTTATGATCTCGTTGGGATCGACGACGTTGCCCAGCGACTTGGACATCTTGGCTCCGTCCTTGATGACCATCCCCTGGGTGAGAAGGTTCGAGAAGGGCTCGCGCACCGTGAGGTAGCCCAGATCGGCGAGGGCCTTCGTGAAGAATCGGGCATAGATCAGATGAAGACAGGCGTGCTCGATCCCTCCGATGTACTGGTCGACGGCCATCCAGTAATCCGTGTCCGCCTTGAGGAAGGGGGCCTCGTCGGTGAAGGGCGAGGCGAAGCGCAGGAAGTACCAGGAGGAGCAGATGAAGGTGTCCATCGTGTCCGTCTCGCGCAAAGCGGGTCTGCCGCAGCGGGGACAGGTCGTCTTGCGCCAGTCGTCGCTCGTCGTCAGGGGGTTGCGGGTCGTCTCGGAGACGAGGAGATCGAGAGGAAGCTGAAGAGGCAGCTCCTCCTCGGGAACGGGGACCATGCCGCAATCGTCGCAGTAGACGATGGGAATGGGAGCGCCCCAGTAGCGCTGCCGCGACAGGAGCCAGTCGCGAAGGCGGAAGTTGATCTCCCTCTTGCCCCAGCCCCTCTCCTCGAACCAGAGGGCCATCCTGGGCAGGGCCTCGGCCGAGGGAAGACCGTCGAAGACGCCCGAATTGCACTGGACGCCGTCCTCGGTGAAGGCGACCGCCATGGTTTCCCCGTCCGGTACGGGCCCGTCGGCGGGACGGATGACGGCGATGACGGGGATGCCGTACTTGCGGGCGAAGTCGAAGTCGCGCTCGTCGTGGGCCGGAACGCCCATGATGGCCCCCGTGCCGTAGTCCATGAGGATGTAGTTGGCGATGTAGATGGGCACCCTTCTCCCGTCGACGGGGCTGACGGCATAGAATCCCGTGAAGAGCCCCTCCTTCTCTCCGCCGACGGCGGTGCGCTCGATCTCGCTCTTCTGCGTCACCGAGGCGACGAAATCGGCCATGGCCCTTCCATCGGGAGAACGGTCGATGAGCTTTTGCACGAGGGGATGTTCGGCGGCGAGGGCGACGAAGGTGACGCCGTAGATCGTGTCGATGCGGGTCGTGAAGGTCTCGATCGTCTCGTCGCCGCCGTCGAGGCCGAAGGAGAGCCGGACCCCCTCGGAACGCCCGATCCAGTGACGCTGCATGATGCGGACCCGCTCGGGCCAGCCCGGCAGATCGTCGAGATCGTCGAGAAGCTCCTGGGCATAATCGGTGATCTTGAGGAACCACTGGGTGAGGCTCTTCTTCTTGACGGCCGTTCCGCAACGCCAGCAGTGGCCGCCGTCGACGACCTGCTCGTTGGCCAGGACGGTGGCGCAGCTGTCGCACCAGTTGACGGGCGCCTGACGGCGGTAGGCCAGACCGGCCTTGTAGAGCTGGAGAAAGAGCCACTGGGTCCAGCGGTAGTAGTCGGGCCTGCAGGTGGCCACGGAACGGCGCCAGTCATAGCTGCATCCCATCTGCTTGAGCTGCTCCGTCATGTGGTCGATGTTGCTCAGCGTCCAGTCGTTGGGGTGGACGCCGTACTTGATGGCGGCGTTCTCGGCGGGAAGGCCGAAGGCGTCGAACCCCATGGGATGGAGGACGTTGAACCCCCTCATCATGAGGAAACGGGCCATGAGGTCCCCTATGGAATAGTTGCGCAGGTGTCCCATGTGAAGGGCGCCGCTGGGATAGGGGAACATCTCCAGACAGTAGAACTTGGGGCGGTCGCCTCCCGCCTCGACGTGAAAGACCCCCTCCCTCTCCCAGAACGTCTGCCACTTCTCCTCGATCCGTGCGAAATCGTAGGCCATAAGCCCCTTTTCCCCCTCTCGAAAAACAGGCCGCCTCGGCGGCCGAAAGAGCAATTTGCCCCACATTATACCCACTCCGACGGCGAAACTGAAGGAGGACCGGAAAAAGGCCCGCCTGCAGGCGGGCCTTTTTCCGGCGAAGATCTCTCCGGTCGGGGGCTGTTTCCCCTTCCGGCGGCGTTCAGTCCTCGTCCTTTGCCCCCTGGGTCATCTTGCGGAGAAAGGGCTTGATCAGGTCCATGGGAATGGGGAAGATCGTCGTCGAGTTCTTCTCGCTGGCCACGTCGCGCAGCGTCTGGAGGTAGCGGAGCTGCAAGGTGATGGGCGAGCGCTCCATGACGAGGGCCGCCTGAGAGAGCCGCTCCGAGGCCTGAAGCTCCCCCTCGGCGCTGATGATCTTGGCGCGGCGCTCCCGTTCGGCCTCGGCCTGGCTGGCCATGGCCCGTTTCATCCCCTCGGGAAGTTCGAGTTCCTTCACCTCGACGGCGCTGACCTTGATCCCCCAGGGATCGGTCTTCTCGTCGATGATCTGCTGAAGCTCCATGTTGATCTGATCGCGGGCCGTCAGGATGTCGTCGAGCTCGGATCGGCCCAGAACGGCCCGGAGCGTCGTCTGCGAAAGCTGGCTCGTGGCGACGGCGTAGTTCTCCACTTCGACGATGGAGCGCGTCGGCTCCATGACGCGGAAGTAGACGACGGCGTTGACCTTGATGGGGACGTTGTCCTTGGTGATGACCTCCTGAACGGGCACGTCGAGCGTCATCACCCGCAGATCGACGCGGATGACGCGGTCGATGAAGGGGATGACGATGACCAGTCCCGGCCCCTTGGCGCCGATCATCCGCCCCAGCCGGAAGACGACGCCCCGTTGATACTCGGGGATGATCTTCAGGGCCGAGCTGAGGAAAAAGAACGCGATCAGAACGACGCCGAGATAGCTCCCGGCGCTGAAAAGCAGGTTGAACAGAAAATCGATCATGACCTTTCCTCCTTCGTGATTCTCTCGATTTCAGGGTTTTTCCTCTTCCACGGGCTCCACCGTCAGCAGGAGTCCCTCGATCTTGACGACGCGCACCGTCGTTCCCGGGGCAATCCGCCTGCCGTCGACGGAGCGGGCCCGCCAGAGTTCGCCTCGGCAGAGGACCATGCCCTCGGGGGAAAGGACGCTTTTCACCTCGGCCCGCGTCTCGACGAGGCCCTCCTGTCCCGAGACGACTTTGCGGCGCAGCGATCGCCAGACAGCGAAGGCCGACAGGGCGAAAAGAAGGGAGAGGGCCGCTATGGCTCCGCTCAGGACGCCCATGGAGACGTGAAGAAGCTCTCCGCCCGGCGCTCCTCTGAAGGTGACGAGGGCGCCGAGGATGAGGGCGGCGACGCCGAAGAGACTCAGAATCCCCATGCCTCCGACGAGCAGATCGAGGACCATGACGGCCACGCCGACGACGAGGAGGACGATGCCGGCCCAGTTGAAGGGAAGCATCCTCAGGCCGTAGGCTCCCATGAGGATCATGACGGCCCCCGACGTTCCCATCACGAAGCCGCCGGGCGTCAGGATCTCGAAGACGAGGGCGTAAAGACCGGCCATGAGCAGGAGATAGGCCACGTCAGGCCTCGTCAGGAAGGAAAGGATCTGAAGGCGTCGAGACAGGGGCCGGGCCTCGACGGAGGCCCCCGCCAGATTCAGGCGGACCGTCCTGCCTCCCGAACGGACCTCCCTTCCGTCGATGGCCGAAAGGAGTTGGTCGACGTCATCGGCGACGAGATCGACGACGCCCGCCCCGAGGGCCTCCGACGAGGTCAGGGAGAGACTCTCCGTGACCATGCGGGCCGCCGCCTCGGCGTCGCGTCCCCGCTCCGAGGCCAGGGAACGCATCTGGGCGGCCAGATCGTTGGCCACTTTCTTTTTCATGTCCCCCTCGGCGAGATCGCCTCCGGCTCCGACGGGGTGGGCGGCGCCGATGTGCGTTCCCGAGGCCATGACGGCCACGGCCGCCGACTGGACGAGGAAGGCCCCGGCCGAGGCGGCCCGGGCCCCCGACGGGGCCACCCAGACGACGACGGGGACGGGGCTGTTGACGATTCTCCCCGTCATGGCCCGCATGGAGCTGACCAGGCCGCCCGGCGTGTCGAGGCGCAGAAGGACGAGCCCGGCCTCTCTGTCCGCGGCCTCCTGAAGGACCTCGTCGAGATGGGCCTCCATGGCCGTGCCGACGACGCCCTCCAGATCGGAGAGGACGACGAGAGGGGCCGCCCGGGCCGCCGTCGCCGCCAGAAGGAAAAGGCAGACCACCGACATCCTTCGCAGGGCTTTGAAAACTTTTTCGTTCACCTTTCCATCACCTCCAGAGCCTCTTTCAGTTCGCTCACGGCGACGACGTCCATTCCTGAGGGCATCTCGTCCCTGTCGCGGCGACTCACGACGGCCCGGCGGAAACCGAGGCGGGCCGCCTCGCGAAGGCGCAGCCCCGTCCGCCGACAGGGGCGGATCTCTCCGGCCAGCCCCACCTCGCCGAGGAAACAGCACTCGGGCGGCAGACTTCTGTCCGTCGCCGCCGAGGCCAGCGCCATACAGAGGGCCAGATCGGCGCTCGTCTCCCGCACCTGAAGACCTCCGGCGATGTTGACGTAGACGTCGGACGTCCTGTAGGAGAGGCCGCACCGCCGCTCCAGGACGGCCAGCAGAAGCTGGACGCGGGCCACGTCGACGCCTCGGGCCGTCCTCTTCGGATAGGGGAAGGGCGTGGCGCAGGCCAGGGCCTGAACCTCGGCCACGAGGGGACGGGAGCCTTCGAGAGCGACGGTCATGGCCACGCCGGGGACGGAACCCTCGGCGGCGTTCCAGTAGAGAAGGCTGGCATCCTCGACGGGGGCCAGACCTCTTTCGATCATCTCGAAAATGCCCAGCTCGTCCGTGGCCCCGTAGCGGTTCTTCAGGGCCCTCAGGAGCCTGTAGGGCGAACTCCGCTCGCCGGAGAAGAGGAGGACGACGTCGACCATGTGCTCCAGCAGCTTGGGGCCGGCCAGCTGTCCCTCCTTGGTGATGTGGCCGACGAGAACGAAGGGGATGGCCTGGGCCTTGGCCAGGGAGATGCAGGTCTGGGCCACGGCCCGAACCTGGCTGGGCGTGCCGGGCCAGCCGGGTTCGCCCGGAGCCTTCAGGGCCTGAACGCTGTCGGCGACGACGAAGGCGTAATCGGAGGCCGAGGCCAGAGCCGATTCGAGATCGTCCTGACAGACGAGATGAAGATCGCCTCCCGTCGCTCCCAGGCGACGGGCCCTGAGGGCCACCTGGGAGGCCGACTCCTCGCCCGACAGGTAGAGCACCTTACGCCCCTGAGAGGCCATGGCCGCGCAGGCCTGGAGAAGAAGGGTCGATTTGCCGATGCCCGGCTCGCCGCCGAGGAGACTGACCCCACCGGGGACCCAGCCTCCGCCCAGAACGCGGTCCAACTCGTCGATGCCGGAGGCGACGCGCCTCGGCGCCTCGACGTCGAAAACATTGAGGGGCTTGACTCGGGCCCGGCGGGACTCTCCCGGTCCCTTCTCCTCGAGGATCTCGGCCAGAGTCCCCCAGGCGCCGCAGCCGGGACAGCGTCCCGTCCAGGTCACGGTTCGGTGACCGCATTCGCCGCAGAGGAAACGTGACTCCGTCTTCTTGGCCATAGTCTCCCTCCTTAAGCTTAATTTCAATCTTATCCTCCAGACCGGAAGCTGTCGAGCCCGTCGACGGCCCCTCTTCCCGCTCCATCGGCGAAAGGACTTTCGGAGAACCGAAAGGGGATGGCAGATAGGCGCCAAGACCCGGGCGGCCTTTTCCCCGGCGGGTCGGACCCGTCAGGACGGCCCCCAAACATCGGATATTCCCCGAAGGGCAGGGCCATCGGCTTTCCGCGACGGCAGGAACGTCTGTCGTAAAGGGAGCGACCTCGGCTCCTTCGGCCCCTGGAGCGGCCGCTCTCCACTGATAGAAACGGACTCGACCAGAACGACCTTTGCCGTCAAGGGCAAGGTCTCGGTCACGCAGGAAGAGTCGGGCTGGCTTCTCCCGGCGCGACGCCCTTTACACCCCTCGGCGGCCATGTTATCATCCTTTTCGCCCGACTCGATGCCATGATAGCGATTTAGCACGCTAAAGGAGATGCCGCCATGCCCTCTTCGATGATTCACCGCCTTCCTCAGGGATGCCGCACCGTCGGCGGAGCCCGGGCGAAAGCCATGGAGCGCTGCCGCCAGGTCTTCATGTCCCGCTTCGCCTCCTTCGGCTACCGCCCCTTCCTTCCTTCAGGTCTTCAGCTCATCCAGTCGGCCTGGGAGCGTCTCCCCTCCGACCTGAAGGGCCGGACCGTCTGTCTCACCTCGCCCTTCGGCGAGCCCTGCTGCCTTCGAGCCGACCTGACTCTGGCCGCCGTGGCCTACCTGGGAGCCCACTACGCCCCTCAGGAACGGCCTCTGCGCCTCTGTTACGCCGAACGCGTCTACAGAAGCTCCCCGCCGCCCGAGAAGGAGCTCGAAGGAACCCAGATCGGCGCCGAGCTGCTGGGCTGGGAGGGAGAGGGGGCCGACGTGGAGCTCCTCTTTCTCCTCATCGGTCTTCTCGACGCCCTGGACGTCCCCGACGTGATCATCGTCCTTGGCGACGTCACCCTCTTCGCCCGGGCCCTCCAGGGACTGCCGACGGAGACGGCCCGCCGCCTCACCCGGGCGCTGCAGGAGGGCAACCTCTCCGACTACGGCGCCGCCCTGCGGGGTCTGGCCGACCCTCTCGGCGAGACTCTGACCGAGCTTCCCCGCCTCAAGGGTGACGACGCCGTCCTGCGCCGCGGCGCCGAGCTTTTCGGCGCCGACGCCGTCGCCACCCTGGCGGCCATCAAGGAAAACCTCGACGCACTGGGCCTGGGCGAACGGATCCGCTTCGATCTGAGCCTCGTCCGGGAACTGGACTACTATTCGGGCCCCCTCTTCGACGTCTATGGCGGAACCTCGGGACGGGCCCTGGGCGGAGGAGGGCGCTACGACGCCCTCCTGGCCGAATTCGGCATCCTGGGTCAGGCCCTGGGCTTCGGCCTCGACCTGGAGCGCCTCTCCCAGGCCTCCTCCTTTTCCAGCGGCTCGCGGGGACCGGTCATGGCCTGGACGGGAGGCCTCTCGGCGGCCCGGGCCATCGCCAGGGGCGCCGAACTCTGCGGCGAGGGAATCGAGATCGAGCTGAGCTGGCAGCCCTCCAAGGCAAGATCGGTCAAACTGGCCGAGGGGCGGGGATTTTCCTTCTGGATCGATCTGGCCCGGGAGAGCGTCGTCGAAATCGCGACGGGGAAGACCTCTCCCCTCGATCTCTGGATCAGGGAGGGGATCTGATGCTGACCCTGGCTCTGCCGACGGGACGGGTCCAGAAGGAGGCCCTTCAACTTCTGGCCTCGCTGGGCCTGCCGACGAAAAGGCTGGAAAAGGCCGGACGGAGTCTGGTCATCGACGAGGGGACGACGCGCTATCTCCTGGCCAAGCCCATGGACGTCCCCCTCTACGTCCATTACGGCGTCGCCGATCTCGCCCTCGTCGGAAGCGACGTCCTGGCCGAGACGTCACCGGCCCTCATCGAGCTGGCCGACACGGGACAGGGGCGGTGCCGCCTCGTCGTCGCCGGGCCGAAGGAACTGGGCCGCCGCTTCTGGGGACACGAGAGCGCCATCATGGGCCTCCGCGTCGCCACCAAATATCCCCGCATCGCCGACGGCTATTTCGCGAAAAGGGGCGTTCAGGTCCGCATCATCTCCCTCAACGGCTCCATCGAGCTGGCCCCCCTGCTCAACCTCAGCGACTGCATCCTCGACATCGTCCAGACGGGAACGACGCTGGAGGCCAACCGTCTCGTCGTCCTCGACGAGGTGGCCCCCGTCTCGCTCCGCCTCGTGGCGAGCCGACGAAGCGCCCAACTCCGCTGGCAGGAGATCGGGCCTCTCGTCGAAAAGCTGAACCCCTCCCGGAAGGAGGTCCTCTAGAGAAGATGGTCACGGAACGGCAGAGGAAGACGAAAGAGACGGAAATCACCCTTCTTCTCGATACGGCACCGGAGAGCCCCGCAGTCGATGTCGACATCGACTGCGGCTTCATGGGCCACATGCTGACTCTCCTGGCCCACCACGGCCGCTGGAGCCTGACCGTCAGGGGTCGCGGCGACGACGCCGACGACCACCACCTCGTCGAAGACCTGGCCATCGTCCTCGGCTCGGCCCTCCTGGAAGAGACGAAGAAAACCGCCAGGACCCGCTACGGGTGGTGCGCCCTCCCCATGGACGGGACCCTCGTCCTCGCCTCCGTCGACATCAGCGGCAGAGGATCGTACAGCGGAGACCTCCCCTTCCCCGTGGCCACCTGCAGGGGCTTCGACCTCGAACTGATCGACGAGTTCTTCCGGGCCCTGGCCCGCGAGGCCCGGACGACGATCCACATCCGGGCACTGGCCGTCGACAACGGCCACCACCTGGCCGAGGCGGCCTTCAAGGGGCTGGGCCGGGCCTTCCGTCAGGCCCTGTCGCCGGCCGACGACGAGCCCAGCAGCAAGGGGAGCTGGCTGTGATCGCCCTCATCGACTACGGCGCCGGCAACGTGACCAACGTCGTCCGGGCCCTGGCGCGACTGGGCAGGGAGGCCCGGATTCTCTCCGAACCGGTCCCCATCGATGCCGAGCTCTACGTCCTTCCCGGCGTGGGTGCCTTTCCGCCCGCCATGGAACGGCTCCGGGATCGGGGATGGGAGACCTTTCTCCGCCGCTGGGCCGCCGCCGGGGGCCCCCTTCTGGGCATCTGCCTCGGGATGCAGCTCCTTTGCGAAAAGAGCCTCGAAGACGGATCCACGGAGGGACTGGGCTTCATCGGGGGCACCGTCTCCCTCCTGGAGGGCACGAAGCGCCTGCCTCACATGGGCTGGAACGATATGGTCCCCCTCCCCGCTTGCCCCGTCGCGGGAGGGCCCTTCTACTTCGTCCACAGCTACGCCCTGAAGGCAAGCGACGACGGAAAGGCCTTCACCGACGTCGACGGCCGTTCCTTCGTCTCCCTCGTCGCTAGAGACTCCGTCGCCGGATGCCAGTTTCACCCCGAGCGGAGCGGCCTCGAAGGCGTCGCCTTTCTGGGCCGTCTCATCGAGCATCTCATGAAGGAGGGAACACGATGATCCTCTACCCGGCCATCGACCTCTACGAGGGACGGGTCGTCCGGCTCCGACAGGGAGATTACGACAGGCTGACGGCCTACGGCGACGACCCCGTCGCCCAGGCACGCCTCTTCGCCGAAGCGGGCTGCACCTGGCTTCACGTCGTCGATCTCGAAGGAACCAGGGCGGGAGAGCCGAGACATCTCCATCTCCTTCCGGCCCTGGCCGAGACGGGACTTTCCATCCAGTACGGAGGGGGGCTCCGCAGCAGGGAGGCCCTCTCGTCGGCCCTCCGGGCCGGCGCGACGCGGGTCATGGCAGGAAGCCTTCTCGTCAGGGACATGACAGGAGCGGCGAGACTCTTCGATCAGTGGGGAGAGGCCATCGTCGCCGCCGTCGACGTCAGGGACGGGGCCGTCGCCTTCGGCGGCTGGATCGAGCAGTCCGACCTCGATCCGAAAGGCTTCCTCGAAAAGCTCCTTTCCCTCGGCGCCCGGCGCTTCCTCGTCACCTCCGTGGCGCGGGACGGCACGGGGCAGGGCCCCGACATCGAGCTCTATCGCTCTCTTCTCGCCACGTCTCCCTCGGCGGCCCTCATCGCCGCCGGCGGCGTCGCCTCCGTCGAAGACCTCCTTTCCCTGAGGGATCTCGGGCTGGAAGGAGCCGTGGCCGGTCGATCCCTCTACGAGGGGATCCTCTCCCTGGTCGAGGCCCTCGAGGCGCTGGGCCGGCCATGCTGAGAAAAAGGATCATCCCCTGTCTCGACGTCAAAGAGGGACGGGTCGTCAAAGGAGTCAACTTCGTCAACCTCCGCGACGCCGGAGACCCGGCCCGACTGGCCCGGGTCTACATGGAGCGGGGCGCCGACGAGCTCGTCTTTCTCGACATCAGCGCCTCGGCCCAGCGGCGGAAGACCATGACGGGATGGGTCCGGGCCGTCGCCGACGAGCTGCTCATCCCCTTCACGGTGGGAGGCGGCATCTCCTCGGCCGAAGAGGCCCGGGAAATCGTCGCCCTCGGAGCCGACAAGATCTCCCTCAACACGGCGGCCGTCGAGAACCCCGGACTCATCGCCGACTGCGCCCGCCTTCTGGGACGCCAGGCCGTCGTCGTCGCCATCGACGTCCGCCGCGACGGAGAGACCTTCGACGTCTACATCCGGGGCGGCCGGGAAAAAAGCGGCCTCGAGGCCCTGAGCTGGGCCCGCGAGGTCGAGCGCCTCGGCTGCGGCGAAATCCTCCTCACCTCCATGGACCGCGACGGGACAAAAGAGGGCTTCGACATCGATCTTCTGAGCCGTCTCACCGCGACCGTCCGCGTTCCCGTCATCGCCTCGGGCGGTGCGGGAACGAAGGAGCACATGGCCCAGGCCTTCGAGGCCGGAGCGGAAGCGGCCCTGGCCGCCTCCGTCTTCCACTTCGGGACCCTCGACATCGGAGAACTGAAAGAATGGCTCGACGGGCGGGGAATCGCCGTCCGCCTCGACAAAAAGGCACGACCGAGGAGGGACGGAAATTGAACGAAGCGATCTTCGAGGGGCTTCGATTCGGCGACGACGGCCTCCTGCCCGTCGTCGCCCAGGACGCCGTGACGGGAGAGATCCTCATGCTGGCCTGGGCCGACAGGGAGGCCCTGAGGGAGACGGAACGGCTGGGCGAGCTGGTCCTCTACAGCCGCTCCCGCGGGGAGCTCTGGCACAAGGGAAAGACGAGCGGCAACAGAATGAAGGTTCTGGCTCTCAGGGCGGACTGCGACAGCGACGCCGTCGTCGCCCTCGTCGAACCGGCAGGGCCGGCCTGCCACACGGGGGCCCGAAGCTGCTTCTTCCGCAATCTTCTCGGCGAGGGAGGCGACGAGGCCTCCTTTCCGGGACGTCTCTGGCGCTACCTCCTCAAAAGGCGCCACGACGGCCCCGACGAAAGTTACACCGCCTCCCTCCTGGCCCGGGGAAAAAGCCGGGTGGGACAGAAGATCGGCGAAGAGGGCGTCGAGACGGCCATAGCCGTCGCAACGGGAGACAGAGAAGGGACCCTCTACGAGGCGGCCGACCTCGTCTATCACCTCCTCGTCGGCCTTCTCTCCCTCGACATCCCCCTGGGAGACCTCTGGAAGGAACTGGCCTCGCGACACAAGGGAAAGGAATGAGGAAGGGGCGGGTCACGGACCCGCCCCTTCCTCATTCCTGACGGGGAAGAGAGCGACGGAGGCCGGTTTCGGCCCCCTCGACCTTTCTGAGGAAAGAGGAGACCTCTCGTCCCGCCCGGAGACATCCGGAAAGGGAAGGCCCACGACGGGCCCTTCACGAAAAAACGCGCCGAACGGTAAAAGGCGACGGAGAAGGCCCGTCGACGGGTCCCTGCCTCCGGCCCGGGAAGCGGGCGCCCCTCCTCCTTTCAGGGTCGGCTGTGGCTCCAGGGGGCCTCTTTAGCGCACTCGGCGACGACGGAGACGAAGTCGCGGGCGTACTGGGGCACGTAGCGATCCCGCCTCCTGATGGCATGGTAGGGGACGATCTCACCGGGATCGCCCACCAGAAAATGGAGGACAGGCCTGGGGTAGACGAAGTTGACGGTGTAGCTCGCCATGTTGAAGGCGATCCCGAGCTCTTCGGCCGCCATCTGCGAGGCCGCCTCGAGATTCTCGATCAGGAAGACCCTCCCCGGCCTGGCTCCGGAATGGGTCAAGGCGCGATCCGTGTAGGTCCGGACGGACTGGGAGGGATGCTGAAGAATGAAGGTCTCGCCGTCGAAAACCCTCAGATCGATCCAGGGAAGGGGAAAACCCTCGATGGCCTGCGCCTCCCTGACCCTGCGATGGTCGGGAGAGACGACGACGACCAGGCGGTCGTCGTAAAGAGGAAGGTACTCCAGTGCGGCATGAGAGGACCTCCTGTTGTTGACGACCAGGTCCAGCTCCCCCTCCAGAACCATGCGGAAGAGCTCCGACGATCCCCCTTCGAAGACGGAGACCTGGACGCCCGGGTAGAGACCGGAAAAACGGCGAAGGGCCGCCGGCAGCAGATACGTCGTCCGGCGGGGATGAAGGCCCAGCCTGAGCGTCCCCGAAATGCCTCCCTTGAGATCGGTCAGAGCCGCCTCGTACTGATTTTTCAGATCGACCATTTGAGCCGCATAGTGGAGATAGAGGCGCCCTCCCTCGGTGGGGACGAATTTCTTCCCCATTCGGTCGAAGAGGGGGAAGCCGAGGCTTTTCTCCTTCGAGCTGAGGAAGACGCTCAGCGCCGGCGAGGAGATGTTCAGAGCCTCGGCGGCATACTTGATGGTGCCGTACTTGCAGATGGCCAGAAGATTTTCCTGCTCTCTCAGATTCATGGCCAGACCTTCCTTGTTATTTTAAATTAGTTATACACTAATATGTGATTTTAAATATTCCATTTGAAAAAATCATCGTAACCGAGTACGCTGGCTCCCGTCAACCTTCGGGGTGCGAAGATCTGGGCCGGCCAGGTCTCTCGACTTCCGAGGCCTTTCGCTTCGGCCTCCTCTTCCGGGAACGGGAGATCTCCCGACGGGGCCTGAGACGAGGGAAACCCGACAAGGAGGGAACAGCGTCCATGGCTGTGCTGAAGAAACGCTTCAATTTCGCCGACGTCAAAGTGCCTCACACTTACGTGATCATCTTCACCATGATCCTCGTCGCGGCGGCGCTGACCTACGTCATTCCCGCCGGACAGTACGATCGCCTGAAAAACAGCGCCGGCATCACCGTCGTCGACCCCCAATCCTTCCACTACGTCGAGTCCGCTCCGGCGGGTGTCATGGGCGTCCTCAGCGCCGTTCCCGACGGCCTGAAATCGACGGCCAGCCTCGTTTTCTTCCTCTTCATCATCGGAGGCGTCTTCCAGATCATCAACTGCACCGGGGCCATCAACGTCCTGGTCAACCGGCTGAGCAGGACCTTCAGCGGCCGAGAAGAGTTCATCATTCCCGTCTTTCTTTTCACCTTCTCCCTGGGCGGAGCCCTGATGGGCATGTCCAACGAGGTGCTGGCCTTCGTCCCCATCGGCATCATGCTGGCCCGCAAGTCGGGCTTCGACGCGGCGGTGGGAACGGCCATGGTCACCATGGGAGCCCTGGCCGGATTCAGCGCCGGAACGATGAACCCCTTCACCGTCGGCATCGCCCAGGGCATCGCCGAGCTTCCCCTCTACTCGGGTCTCGGCCTGCGCATCGTCCTCCACTTCACGTTCCTTCTCATCGGAAGCGTCTACCTCATGCGCTACGCCAGGAGAGTGAAGAACGATCCCTCGTGCAGCATCGTCGCCGATCTGGAGAGAGAGGAACAGGCCATCACCCTCGCCCAGGCCGAACGGGAGGAGACCGTCTCCGATTTCCGCCACGCAGGCGTCCTCCTCGCCTTCCTCGCAGGGCTGGCCTATATCCTCTACGGCGTCTTCAAATACGAATGGGGCATCGCCGAAATGCAGCCCATCTTCATCGCCATGGGCATCGTCGGAGGGCTTATCGGAGGCATGGGTCCCAGCGCGATCGCCCGGGAATTCCTGAACGGAGCCCGCGCCCTGGCCTTCGGCGCCCTCGTCATCGGTTTCGCCCGAGGCATCCTCGTCGTGCTCCAGAACGGGATGATTCTCGACACGATCATCCACGGCCTGGCCGTCTGGCTTCAGGCCATGCCGGCCCAGCTGACGGCCCTGGGCATGTTCCTCATCCACATCGTCCTCAATTTCTTCATCCCCTCCGGCAGCGGGCAGGCGGCGGCGACGATGCCCCTCTTCATCCCCCTGGCCGACATCACCGGCGTGAGCCGTCAGGTCGCCGTCCTGGCCTTTCAGCTCGGCGACGGCATCTCCAACGGCATCAACCCCACCTCGTCCAACATGAACGCCTTCCTGGGCGTGGCCAAGATCACCTATCCCCAGTGGGTCCGCTTCGCCGGCCCGCTCATCGTGACGTGGCAGATCACGGGAGCCCTCTTCATCCTCGTCGCCAACCATATCGGCTACGGTCCCTTCTGACGGGACCGACAGGGAGAGCGCGGGGAAAACGCGAGGCCCGGGGGCGAGGCCGCCGGGCCTTTTTCGGAAAGTGGAGGAAAAGAAGACAGATGGACAGAAAACAAGACCTTTTCGAGCACATCGACGCCATGGCCTCCGACCTGACCGCCCTGTCCGACTTCATCTTCGACCACCCCGAGAAGGGGCTGGAGGAACATCAGGCCTGTGCCCTGCTGACCGATTTCCTGGCCCGAGAGGGTTTCGACGTCGAAAGAGGTCTCGTCGGCATGGACACGGCCTTCCGGGCCTCTTTCGACAACAGGTCAGGAGACGGGAAGGGACCTTCCATCGGGCTTCTCTGCGAATACGACGCCCTGGAAGACCTGGGTCACGCCTGCGGCCACCACATGCAGGGACCGGCCATAGTCGGAGCCGCCTCGGCGCTGAAAGCCCTCTGCGGCGACAGGCCCTTTCGTCTCGTCGTCTACGGGACTCCGGCCGAGGAGACGGTGGGCGGGAAGATCCTCATGAAGGAAAGAGGCTGCTTTCAGGACATCGACGTGGCTCTCATGATGCACGGCTCTCCCACGACGACGACGGACGTCCGCTGCCTGGCCCTCATCTCCTACGAGGTGACCTTTCTCGGTCGGTCGGCCCATGCCGCCATCGCTCCCGAAAAAGGACGGAGCGCCCTCGACGCCCTTCTCCTGGCCTGTCAGGGCATCGAGTTCCTCCGGGAACACGTCCGGGACGAGACGCGGCTCCACTACACGATCCTCGACGCCGGAGGGCCGAGCAACGTCATTCCGGCGCGGGCCAAGGGCGAGTTCTCCCTGCGCTCCTACTCCACCGATTACGTCGATTCGGTGGCGAAGAGAGTCCGCGACCTCTTCCGCGGGGCGGCCCTCATGGCCGGAGTCACCTGCGAGATCGAGGAGAAGCCCCGCTATCAGGCGAAAATACCCGTCCTGGCCCTCAACGAACTTCTGATGGACAACGCCCGCAGGCTCGAGGCGCCGACGCTGCGCCCGCCGAGGGAGAAGACCGGTTCGACCGATTTCGGCAACGTCATGTACGACCTTCCCGGCTCCTGCATCCGCGTCGCCTTCGTCGACGAAAAGGCTTCCCCTCACTCCGAAGACTATCTCCGGGCGGGAAAGAGCCCCGAGGCCCATCGCTGCGTTCTGCTGGGAGCCAAAATCCTGGCGGCGACCTGCTGGGATCTCGTCGAAAGGGAGGAAACCCTCAAGGCGATCCAAGGAGAATTCGGAGAGAGGAAGGAAGAACTCTCCCGCGTCTGACCGGGCCCCGCCGTCGCCGTGCCGGCACAGGGCCATGAGGAGCGGGGACACCGACAGGGGGAGGAGCGGCGAAGTCCCGATCGTCGACCTTCGAGTGAGGAAGGGATGCCTCGCCCGTCGGCGGGCTCTTTCGAAAAAAGACCCCTCGCCTCGCCTGATGGGTCTGTTCTCCCCGGGAATCCTTCCGGGGAGAAGGTCCGGCGCCCCTTCCGAGGGAACGTCCCTGCCGAGGTCCCGGCGATGCGGGATCTCAAGGCCGGGCGTCGCCGTCCTTCGACGGCGCCTTCCTGCGCCGCAGCCCCGGAAGGGTTTCCTTTGGCGCGATTCGGTCCGGGAAAAGCGCCCCTGAAGGGACGGAGAGAGCCGGATAGCCGTGAGCCCCCGCCTGAAGGCGGGGGCTCACGGCTATCCGGCTGCAGCGAGGGCCAGGAGTCCGTCGGGCTTGGCCTGACGATCGCTGATCGATGCTCTTTTGTCCTACCTGAAAGGGATTCTTCGTTCTCGAAGGCAGACGCTTCGTCTCATAGGTCAGGCCCAATCAACCTTTTCCCGGAGAAGTCCGACAGGCCCCTAGAGAAGGACCTTGCGACCTCCCTGGCCGCGCAGGGCCAGGGCCAGCTCGTCGAAGGAGGGCTCTTCGAGGAGCATCCTGCAGCCCCACCGGGCCTGAAGATCGTCGAGACGATGGGCGTCGGAGGCCCGGGTGAAGACTCGCCGCGGATAAAGGCGGCGGAAGGCCTCCAGCCCCGCCGCGTCGACGCGGCGGGAGACTTCGAGGGCGTCGACGGGCAGCTCGTCTGGGATGGGGCCGAGGACGACGGGGTAGGAGAAGGAACTCCTGTCGATGTGGGCCATGACGGAGAGGCCGCCTCGGCGGGCCGTCTCGGCGACGACTTCGTCGACGCTGTAGCCGACGGCCTGAACGAGGAGACGGTCCTCCATGCGGACCACTTCGTTGGTGCCGTCGATGACGACCTGCCAGCCGAAATAGTCGGGGTCGTTGAGGACGGGCCCCATCTTTTTCCAGAGCCATCCCTGGAAGTCGGCGGCCTCGCCGTAGGAGCGGAAGAGAGTGACGACATGGATGTCCTCGGCCGTCTGAACCTCGATACCGGCGATGACGAGCGGTCCGCCGTCTCCGGCGGCCTCGCGCAGGGCGGGCACGTTGTCGGCGGCGTTATGGTCCGTGACGGCCAGGATATCGATCCCCTCGGCCCGCGCTTTTTCGACGATCTCCGGTGCCCCCATCTCCAGCTCGCCGCAGGGCGAAAGGACGGTGTGGACGTGAAGGTCCACCTGAAAGGGGACCATGGGAACTACCCCTCAAGTCCCAGGGCGTAGAGCCTGCCGCAGAGTTCGTAGGCCGAAAGGGGCGACGAGGCCAGGGCGATCGACTCCTTGAGACACCGCTCCGCCAGCTCCGGCGCGGGTCTACGTCCGTCGGAGAGGACGATGAGAGGCACGTCGCGCAAAACGGCGACGGCGGCCACGTTGACGTGGTTCTGTATCGTCACCCAGACCGCCTCTTCGGGACAGCGACCCATGACGAAACTGAGGAGGTCTCCGACGGTGCCCCGGCGGATCTCTGCGTCGCTCCGGCCGGGACAGTGGACCTCGAGGGCAAGAGCCTCCAGGACAGCGGCAACTTTCATGATCAGCGATTTCCCCTTCCCCGCAGCGTCTGAGGCTGGAATGTGGACAGATCGATGATGTCGGCGGCGAGCGTGCTGATGCGCTCCCGCAGCTTGAAGATGCAATCCGTCGTCTCGCCGCAGCCTCGGACGATGTCCTCGGCCATGGCCTTGCAGGAGGGCCGGCCACAGGCGCCGCAGTCGATGTGGGGAAGGCCGGCGAAGATCTCCTTCATTTTCTTGAGGCGATCCATGGCCTCGTTGAGGTTTTCGGCCAGGGGCCTTCCGGGCCGCGTCGACAGAGGCTGGGGAAGGCGCCAGACTCCTGCGTCGTAGAGGTCGACGATGGCCGCCCGCTCTTCCTCGGAAGGGTTCCAGTCGACGTTGAGGGCCTCCGTCCGAAGCTGGCCGAGAAAGCGCGATTCGGCGTTGCCGATTCCGCCGATGCAGCCCAGGTCGCAGACGCGGCACTCGACGAAATCGACGCCGTGGAGACGGCCCAGCTCGAGATCCCTCAGAAGGTCGAGGGTGTTGCGCAGTCCCGAAACGGTGACCGTCGTCAGCTCCCGCGACGCGAAAGCCTTGACGTGACGCGACTCTCCTCTGCGGGCCGCCCAGCGGATCCAGCGGGTGTTGGCCATGGGCTCGCGCTCGCCCCTCACGCGGGGACCTCCGGCCAGAAGGTCCCGGGCGACGCTTTTGACGGAGACGACATGGTCGATATTGCTGTTCCCCCGCCCCTCGGGACTGCGGATCATGGTGATCTTGGCCGGACAGGGAGCCAGAAGCGTCACGGGATCGGTTCTCCCCGTTTCCTTGCGCCAGAGGGCGACGCCCGTCTCCAGGGGCGATTCGACGGGGACAAGCCGCCCCAGAAGTTCGGGGAAGCGGGTCTGAATGAGACGTACCACGGCGGGACAGTAGGTGGAGATGAAGGGGCGCTCGTCCTCCGTCGAGCCTTCGATGATCCGGGCCGTGGCGTAGGCGGCGACGTCGAAGGCCCTCGCGACGTAGGGGCAGAGGTCTTCGATGTTCCACGAAGACAGAGCCTCGACGACGAGGGCCGGACGCCAGTAATGACTGAACTGAACGTAAAAGGTGGGATCGGCGACGACGACGGAGGCTCCGTGGGACTGAAGAAGCCGCCAGTCATCCTCGTCGAGGCCGAGAGCCTTGTTGCCGCAGCTTCGGATGCACTCGCCGCAGTCGATGCAGAGTTCGGGGATGATCCTCACCTGGCCGTCGATGACGCGAATCGCCTCGGTGGGACAGGAGCGGATGCAGTTGACGCACCCCCGACAGGCCACGTCGAAAATCTTGACCCCTTGGGCCATCGTCGTTTCCCCCCCGGTTAAACGCTACCTCCCTCTGAATCGAGCTCGATGACGGCCCTGAGCGTCGTTCCGACGCCGACGGTCGAGTCGATCTCGAGGGAATCCGAATTTCGTTTGATGTTGGGCAGGCCCATGCCGGCGCCGAAACCCATCTCGCGGACCCTGTCGGGAGCCGTCGAGTAGCCTTCCTTCATGGCCATCGCCACGTCGGGAATGCCGGGCCCCTCGTCGCTGGAGATGATCTCCAGTCTCTGGGGCGTGATGAGAACTCTGAGAAGGCCGCCTCCACCGTGAATGACGAGATTCATCTCAGCCTCGTAGGTGATGATGGCAGCCCGACGTATGACGGGAGAGGGCATGCCCAGCATCTTGAGAGTGTCCTTGACGCTTCCCGACCCCTCGCCGGCGGCCAGAAAATCGTCTTTTTCGACTTCGAACTCCACAACGTAGGGGGCGACCAAGTGAGGCTACTCTCCCCTCTCGGGAATGGAACAGGGAGCCAATCCGGCCTTGAAAAGAAGCCCCGACGTCTCGTAGAGGCTTTTGTCGGAGAGGAGAAGGGGAATGCCCACCTGAGAGGCCAGGCGGACCATCTCCTCCTGAGGATGCTTCCCTCGGACGAAAAGCACGGCGGGCAGGTCGAGCATCTGGGCCGTACGGACGATCTGGATATTCATCAGTCCCGTCAGCAGAAGCGTTCCCGGTTGAGCGAAGGCGAGAACGTCGCTCATCAGGTCGGCGGCGTAGACGTAGTCGGCCTCGGCCGTCTCCAGCTCCGCCTCCCCGCACAGAATCCTGGCATTCACAAGCTCGGCGATATCCCGAACCTTCATGTTCCGTCAACCTCCCCTTCGACAATACACGTTGACACGCAGCGAGTGTCCCTCTTCGGCGGCCTCTTCCTCTTTCAACACCCTACCAGGAGCGCAAGACTTTGGCAAGAATTTCTCAAAGTGATCAGGGCATCTCGAGACGGCCGTCGGAGACCTCGAAGGAGCGCACGTCGACGAAGGCCTTTTCGATGAGGCGCCCGCCAGGGCCTACTTCGAGGACGGCCAGGACCGACAGGAGGGGGCGGTGGGTGCGGGAATCGATGGAGAGGAGCTGGCTCCCCAGGGCGATGGACTCGACGTGCCCCAGGGCCTCCGCCAGAGCGGAAGCCTCGGGCCCCGCCGCCTCAAGAGCCTTGGCAAGCCAGAGCCCGAGAGAATAGGCCCTGGCCGCGGCGGCCCCATCGGCGACGCGGAGCCCCTCGTCGAGCCAGAGATCGTCCCTCAGGTGCTCCAGTTGGGGATCGGTCGCCAGGGGATAATCCTGGTCGGCGAAAAGAAGCCCCTCGGCGGTGCCCAGAGGAGGGCCGAAGGGACCTCCGTAGAGAAGGCTCAGAGAGTACCCCATACGCCGCGTCAGGGCCCAGAGGTCGAGAGTCGCCAGAGGATCGAGGAAAAGCAGAGCGGAGGTAGCCCGGGCCGCCAGGACCTCGTCGACACGAGAGAGAAGGGCATCGTCGGCAGAGGTGCGGAAAAGGAGAGATAGCGTGGGCATCCCTCGCGCCTCGAGGCGGTGCCGGGCCTCGTCGTGGCCACGCAGAAGATCCGGCTCGAGAAGATCGGAGAGAAGGGCTACGACGGGTCCTCCCTGTCGGAGGACGTAATCGCTCAGGGCGTTGGCCCTGCAGGTCTTTTCCTGGCTGAGGGCGAAGAGGTAGGGAAGAGGAGATCCCGAGAGATCCTTGAGGGGAAAATCCTCCCCTCCCGCGAAGAGAAGCGGCGGCCCCTGACGTCCCATGGCGAGGGCCAGAGCCCGATCGGTCTCGGGAGAGGCGAAACTCAGGACGGCGACGACGCCGCGGGCGCGCCATGCCTCCACGCGATCGGGGACGGCATCGGGCAGGAGGGCGTCGTCCCAGGAGAAGATGACGTCGAAGCCGCGGACCCCCTCGGCGGGCTCGTTGAGGCGGCCCTGAAGCAGGAGGAGGCCGGCCCGCACGGCGACCCCCTGCTCGGCCAGCCATCCTCCAGGCGGGGGGACGACGGCGACGGACCAGATCCAGGGTGCCGCAAGGGGATCGGCCCCGCCGGAGACGGCGGAACCGACGAGGGAAAGAACGAGCAGCGCAAGGACGGCAATCTTCTTCATGGCGCCTCCCCATCGATAAGGGCTTGGTTTTCCTGTCTCCCCTTAGAGTATCATAGGGGCGGAGGTGGTCCACCCTGAGAGACTTCTATTCTACCGCTCTTCTCACTCTCGGCGCCTTTTTGCTCCTCGGAGTCCTGGCCGGAAGAAGGACCCGAAGCGGATCGGACTACACCGTGGCGGGCCGGAAGGCCGGGGCCGGGGCCGTGGCGGGCATCCTCCTTGGGGCCCTCGTCGGGGGCGCCTCCACCGTCGGTACGGTCCAGATGGCCTACGGCCACGGCTTTTCGGCCTGGTGGTTCACCCTCGGGGGCGGCATCGGCTGCCTCCTGTTGGGACTGCGCTTCGCCGGGCCGCTCCGCCGATCGGGACTGGAGACGATTCCCCAGCTTCTCGGCGCCCACTACGGCGCCGGAACGGGAAGGCTGTCCATGGCCGCAGCCTCGGCCGGAACCTACATCTCCATCGTCGCCCAATTCCTCGCCGGTCTGGCCCTCCTCCGCTCGGTCCTCCCCCTCTCGACGGGACAGGCCTCTTTGGTCCTGGCCCTGTCCGTGACGGGATTCATCTTCTTCGGCGGCCTCAAGAGTTTCGGAGCCCTGGGGAAAGCCAAGATCGCCCTCCTCTACGTCGTCATGGCCTCCTGCGCCGCGGCCTCCTCCCGAGGCTCTCTCCGGGCTCTGGCCGCGCTCCCCTTCTCCCCCTATTTCAACCTCTTCGGCCGAGGTCCGGCCAAGGACCTGGGAGCCCTGACCTCTCTCATCGTCGGCGTCTTCACCACCCAGATCTACATCCAGTCCTTTTTCGCCGCCTCCGACGAAAGGTCGGCCCGTCGCGGCGCCTTTCTCTCGGCCCTCCTCATGCCCCCGCTGGGACTGTTGGGCATTCTCGTCGGCCTCACCCTGAGAGGCAGGGGCGCCGTCATCGACCCCGCCCAGGCCCTTCCCCGCTTCATCGTCGAGACCTTTTCCCCCTGGGCGGGGGGAATCCTCTGGAGCGGCCTCTTCATCACCGTCGTCGGCTGCGCCGCCGGCCTCACCCTGGGCGTGGCCACCAACATCGTCCGCGACGTCCTGATTCCTCTCGTCCCGAAGGGAGCCTCGGAGAAGACCGCTCTCGTCGCAAGCCGCCTCGTCGTCGTCGCCCTCGTCTTTTCGGCCTCCTTTTTGGGCGCCCTGGGCGAGGGATCGATGATCCTGACCTGGAGCTACCTCAGCATGGGGCTCCGCGGCGCCGGAACCTTCTTCCCCTTCGTCATGGCCGTCATCGCGCCGGGGCGGCTGTCTCCGTCCTGGGCTCTGGGCGCCTCCCTCTCGGGGCTGGCGGCACTTTTCGTCACGCCCCTCCTCTGCGCCGCGGAGCCGCTTTTCGTCGGCCTCGCCCTTTCGGGAGGCGTCACCTTCGTCGGCCTTACCCGCAAGAAGGGGACCGCCTAGAGGCGGTCCCCTTCTTGCCCGGGCGGAAGGCCCTTCAGCGCTTGTAGCCGATCACTTCCCTCAGGAGGGTCTTTCTGTCGACGACATCTTCGGCGGTCTCGATGCCCTTCGACGGGAAGCCGTCGACGACGCCGGCGATGCCCCGGCCCTGATTCGTCTCGAAAACGAGGACCTGAAGGGGATTGGCCGTGGCGGCATAGACGCGGCAGACCTCCTGGACGGCCTTGATTCTGTCCAGGACGTTGACGGGGTAGCCCTTGCGGATCAGGACGACCAGAGTATGACCCGCGGCGAGACGCTCGGCATTTTCGACGGCCTTCTGGATCAGCTCCTCGGCGTTGCCGTCGTAACGGATCAGGCAGGGCCCCGAGGCCTCGCAGAAGGCGATTCCGAACTCCAGAAGGGGCGACGACGTCACGAGAGCCTCGTAGACATCTTCGACGGTCTTGATGAAATGGCTGTGGGCCAGAATGATGTTGGAACCTTCGGGAAGGGTCATGTCGACGACTTCCCATTTGCGCACTTCCGCCATAGAAACACCTCCCTCAAAAATACCCCGTTCAAAGGACCGCGGCTCGAAAAAGACCGTCTCGCGGGGAAAACCGGTCGCGGACAAGAGACAACAAAAACGGCGGAGGGACGTCGCCTCCGCAACTGGACGAGCTTTCCCGGGGAATGCCGTTGTCAGAGGATAGGGACGACGGCCCACGACTCCTCTTCACCGAAAAGGGCGGGAATGCCGAGGAGATCTCCGGAATGGGGCGGTCGAGGCAGAAGGCCTTCTTCACGGTGCGGACCCCCTCTTCGTCCCTGTCGAGCTCTTCGACGCGAATGACGTGCTCGTAATCGACGAGGCGACGGCCCCGTCCCGCTTCATGCGCTCCACGGCCTCTCCTCCGTCGACAAAGGCACGGACCCTCGTGTTATGTAGGCCTCACCACCGATCGTGATCGTTTTGTTGTCGAGCGTGAAATCGAAGCCCTTGACCGATATGGTAAAGCCAAAAGCCCAAAAGAACCAGCGACAGGACCAGACAGGCCTGGATGGCGGCTTTCCTCTTCTGCCGAAAAAGGGTGAAGCGACCGAAATCCTGAAGGCGGAGGGGAGACAAACCGAGGGGGAAAGGGCGAGAAAGGGACAGCCTCGGGAAAACAGCATCCCGGGATCTTCCGTCTGTCGACACACGACACACGACGGAGGAGGGGGAGAAGAAGCGGCGCTTCCTCTCCCCCCAAGAGGATCGTCCGCTAACGGACGGAGAAGTATTTCTCTGGAACGTCGACTTCGGTCATGTGGAGGTAGCCCGTGCCGAAGACATAGGTATCCTGGTAGACGAGGATATGGTTCTTCTTCGTCACGCCCGTGTTGAGGTCGACATAGTAGCTGCCGTTCCAGGCCGCGCCCGGAGTGTACTTCTCGAAGCAGGCAATGAGGTCTTCGAAGCTTTCGAGCTTGGCCTCCCCCGCGAGGATGCGGCGGGCGAACTCCGCAAGACCGGCCGAGTTGGTGTAGCCGTAGGAGTAGGCCCAGGTGCCCATACGTCCCTTGCCGCCCTTGTCGATGACGGCCTGCTCGACCTTCTTGAGGATGGCGGGAAAATCGCCGTGCTCGGCAGAAAGGTCGATGCCGAGAGCCCCGGGGTAACCCATGAGAGGCGACGGCAGATCGGCCTCGACGAAGTAGCCGCCGCTCTCGGCGATCCGCTTCAGCAGGGGCTCCGTGTGGGCGTCGTTGGTGCAGAAGAAGGCCGTGCCCTTGCCGTACTCGCCGATCCAGGCGGGAACCTTTTCGAGGATGAACTGCTGGGCACCGGCGACGCCGACGTCGCTGGTGGGATCGGGAGCGGTCTCGAAATGGAACTTGAGCCCCAGGTCCTTGCAGGCTTCCTCCATGATGTTGCGGCGTCGCGAGAGCAGCTCATAGCTCATGTGGCGGGGGAAGGAGATATGGACGAAGTCGGTGGCCCCCATCTTCTTGGCGGCGGCGATGATGAGATAGCCCCGGGCGATGTTGTCGGCGTTGATGACGAGGTCGGCGGCCGCCTCGATGACGCCCGGATCCTCATGCGCCTCTCCGGCGAAGCAGAGAATGTCGGGCCGTTTCTCCTTGACGCGGCGGAAGGCCTCCGTCGTGCCGGGGATGGCCTGGTTGACGATGATGGCCTTCATCAGGGGATCGTCGGCGAGACCGACGATCTGGCTGATGGTGGTCTCCATCTCCTGCATGAAGTTATCGGGATAGGTGAGGTGCTGAATCATGCCTCCGTCGGCCACGCTGCCATACTCGGCGATCATCTTCTCGGCACCGCGAAGGTCATCCTCGGACTGAGAGACCGTACCCGTACAGATGCCGATGTGGAACTTGGCCTCGGCAAAGGCTCCGCCGGTCAGGGACAGAAGAACCCCAAAAGCAACTGCGAGAAACACGATGCGCCTCATCAAAATTCTCGCCTCCCTTTAATTATAAAACAGTTTCCAGTTAAGCTTACCTCTCGAAGACCTCCTTGTCAATGTTACGAAAAGCCCCGAAAGGGCGGGCTCGTCAGGGCCAATCCTGTCGAATCCGCCGATTCGGGGTCCGCTCAGATCTCCTTGCCGGTGCGGGTTCGAGGCCATTTTCGCCGTCCTTCGACCGTTTCGCGGCCGGACCCGACGGGATCGCGAGAGTTCCCTGCCTGCCGATTCGGGGGAAGATCGTCCAGGGCAAGAAGCTCCCGGGCGAGCTCGACGAATCCCCCTTCGGCGGCGGGGGGGAAAATGAAGTGCCCGATCTCCTTCAGTTCATCGTCGGCATCGTCAGGCACGGCGGCCAGATCGGCCAGAAGGAGCAACTCCCTGTCGTTGTGGTGGTCGCCGGCACAGACGAGAAAACGGGGACGTCCTCCGGAACGGAGCAGAAACTCCAGAGCCGCCCCTTTCGAGACGCCGGGGGCCAGGACGTCGAGAAAGCCGTCGCCGGCCAGAGTGACCGTCGCGGCCGCGCCCAGGGCATCCTCCATCCGGATCGCCAGTCCTCTCACCGCCGCCGGATCGCCGTAAAAGATGACGCGGTAGACGTCGGAGTCGACGCGGGGCTCGACGAGATCGTCCCGCAAGGGGATGGACAGCCTGCGGAAATACTCTCCGGAACGTCCTTCGCCGGGCCTGATGATGATCTCCTCATCGCCGAAGACCTGGACCTCCAACCCCGAACTCCAGCCGAGACGGAGAGCCTCTTCGGCCGTCTCGGCCGGAAGGAACCGCTCGAAAAGGACTTCGTCCGTGGAGGGGACGATGACGCGGGCCCCGTCGTAGAGGATCAGGGGATGCGCCGTGGGCACATCGGCCAGATGAGGCCTGACGGAGGCGTAGATCCTCCCCGTGGCGAGGAGCAGGTCCCATCCCGCCCGAGACAGGTCGTTCCAGGCCCGGCTCACTTCGGGTGAAACCCGATCTCTGTGGGCCAAGGTGCCGTCAAAATCGCTCACAAGGACTTTCGGGCCCATTGTCTTACCTCCTCGCCGGATCTCGCAGCCACGCCGCATTCTGACAACATTCTAACAGAGAGCGGCCCCGACGATAAAATGAATTTTGTGCCTGATATAGTTCAAGCCTCTTCCCTTTCCGATATGTTCTTCTTTGTTGGATTCTGGTAAGATAGGGATACAAGAGTCATCCGTCATTCATACATTTCAGGAGGTGGAAGTGAGTTGAAGAAGTTCGTTCTGTTTTGTCTTGCGTCCGTGCTGGTGGTGACGATGGCGGGAATGGCCATCGGCGCCGAGACGATCAAGGTGGGCTATCTGGCGGCTCTGACCGGAGATTGGGCGGCCTACGGTCAGACGGAGCAGAACACGGCCCAGCTGGCCGTCGACGAGATCAACGCCAAGGGAGGCATCAACGGCAGGAAGGTCGAGCTCACCGTCTACGACTTCCGCGGCCGCCAGGAAGACGCCGTCAACGCCGTCCGCCGCATGGTCGAAGAGGACAAGGTCGTCGCCGTCGTCGGCGCCAACGCCAGCGGCATCAACATCGCCACGGCGGCCATCGTCAACAAGGCCGGAGTCCCCCAGATCGGGACCGTCTCGACGAACCCCGCCGTCACCGTCGACCGCGACGGCAAGGTCCGCCCCTATTCCTTCCGTGTCTGCTTCACCGACCCCTACCAGGGCAAGCTCATCGCCTACTTCGCCGCCCATGACCTGAATCTCAAGAAGGGCGCCATCCTCTACGACATCGCCAGCGACTACTCCCAGGGTCTGCGCGAATTCTTCATGCAGTCCTACGGCGAGTACGGCGGCAAAGTCGTGGCCGACGAGGCCTTCAAGGGAGGCCAGGACGTCGACTTCCGCGCCCAGCTGACGAAGATCCGCGAGGCCGGCGCCGACGTCCTCGTCCTGCCCAACATGGGCAAAGAGATGGCCCTCATCATGAAGCAGGCCCGCGAACTGGGCATGAAGGACATCGTCTTCGTCGGCGGCGACGGCTACGCCGAATTCATGTGGGAGATCGCCGGCGAGGCCATGGAGGGCTCCTACTGGATCAACCACGTCGCCCCCGAAGACCCGGCCATGGCCCAGTTCTTCGCCGACTACAAGGCCAAGTACAACGACGAGTGCAAGGAATTCGTCAACGGCATCCTGGGCTACGACGCCATGTACTGGCTCTTCGACGCCATCGCCCGCGCCGGAGACCCCACGGCGGACAACATCGCCAAGGCCCTGGCCGCCACGAAAAACGTCCAGCTCCACCACGCCGTCCTCACCATGGACGAATTCCACAACCCCAAGGACAAAGACGGCGTCGTCCTCATCGCCAAAGAGGGACGGGGCCAGTTCTTCTCCAAGATCAAGCCCGAATAGAACCTCCGGCACGTGAAGGAGGCGAGGCGGCCGGGGTCCGTTCCGCCCGCCTCGCCTCCTTCCTTCGGACCCGTCCTTCGGCCCCGTCAGGGTTCCCTCGAACTCGGTCCGAAGGCCGACGCCTCCCCCCTGCCGTTTCAGGGGCTGCCGCCATCCCGACGCCCTCTTCCACGGCGCCTGCATCGCGAAACGAGGTGACCCCTTTTTGGGCACGTTCATCCAGCAGGTCATCAACGGCCTCTCTCTAGGGTCCGTCTATGCCCTCATCGCCGTCGGCTACTCCCTGGTCTATTCCATCCTTCTTTTCTCCAACTTCGCCCACGGCGGCTTCCTCGTCATCGGCGGCTACATCTGCTACTACGTCCTCAACTCCCTGGGGGCCAACATCTGGGTCGCCGGACTCGTCTCCCTCGTCGGATCGGGCCTGTGCGCCGTCCTCACCGAACGGCTGGCCTACAAGCCGATCCGGGAGCGGACCAGCGTCACCCTCTACCTCCTCATCGCCTCCATGGGCATGAGCATCGTCATCGAGAACCTCTTCGTCATCTTCGCCGGGGGACGCTTCCGGGCCCTGCCGCCCGTCATCCCCACGAGCCCCGTCAACCTCTTCGGCCTGGCCACGACGAGCGCCTTCGACCTCCTCTCCCTCGTCGCCGCCGTCGTCTTCCTCGGCGGTCTCCAGCTCTTCCTCACCCGGACCAAGTGGGGACTGGCCATCCGCGCCGCCGCCTACGACCTCCGCACGGCGGGGCTCATGGGCGTCAACGTGGGACGGCTCATCTCCATCGTCTTCTTCGTCTCGGGCCTGCTCGCCTCCGTGGGGGGCATCTTCCTCTCCGTCCGCTACACCCTCTACCCCCAGCTCGGCTCCATCACCATCAAGGCCTTCGTCGCCGCCGTCATCGGCGGCCTTGGGTCCCTGCCCGGAGCCGTCGTGGGAAGCCTCATCCTCGGCCTGGCCGAGATGCTCACGGCGGGGTTCCTGTCGAGCCAGCTGCGGGACCTCGTCGTCTTCTCCCTTCTCGTCATCACCCTCATCGTCCGCCCCTCGGGGCTCTTCGGCAAAGACATCAAGGAAAAGGTCTGAGGAGGCGATCCCGTGTCGAACTACACCGAAGGCATCCTCATCCTCCTCATGATCAACGGCATCGCCGCCATGGGCGTCTCCCTCCTCACGGGCTTCACGGGCATCTTCACCCTGGGACACGCCGCCTACCTGGCCATCGGCTCCTACACGACGGCCATCCTCACCCTCGACTACGGCCTCCACTGGTTCCCCGCCATCCTCATCGGAGGAATGCTGGCCATGGCCGTCGGCTACCTCGTCGGCCTGCCGACGCTCAAACTCATGGGCGACTACTACGCCATCGCCTCCATCGGCCTGGCCGAATCGATCCGCCTCATCATCGAAAACTGGCAGAGCGTCACCAACGGAGCCCGGGGCATCCCCGGCATCGACACGTTCACCACCCTGCCCATCACGGCGGGATTTTTCGTCGTCATGGCCTACGGCGCCTTCTGCCTCATCGACGGCCGCTTCGGGAGGGCCTTCAAGGCCTGCCGCGACGACCACGTCGCCGCCTCCCTGCTGGGCTTCAACACGCCCCGCTGTCGCGTCCTGAGCCTCTCCATCTCGGCCTTTTACGTCGGCATCGCCGGCGGTCTGTACGCCGGATTCATCTCCTTCATCCAGCCCGTCATGTTCGACATGCTCAAATCGACGGAGATGACGGCCGTCGTCGTCTTCGGCGGCCTGGGCTCCATGAGCGGCGCCCTCCTGGGCACGACGATCATCACCCTCGTCACCGAACTCTTCCGCCCCATCTCCCAGTACCGCATGCTCATCTACGGCCTCGTCCTCGTGCTGGTCATGATCTTCCGGCCCGAGGGCATCCTGGGCCAGCACGAGGTCGGCCCGGCCCTCTTCAGACGACTCGGGCGCCTCTTCCGCCGCAACGCCGCCGCAACGCCGGAAGAAAGGAGATCCTCCCGATGAGCGCCCCCGAAGCCGTCCTGACCCTGTCGGGCGTCAACAAGTCCTTCGGCGGCGTCCAGGCCGTCTCGCAGATGACCTTCACCGTCGAGCGGGGCGCCATCACGGGCCTCATCGGCCCCAACGGGGCGGGCAAGACGACGATCTTCAACCTCGTCACCGCCGTCTACCCCGTCGACTCGGGCGACATCCTCTTCAAGGGGCGCTCCCTGCCGGGACTGGCCTCTCACGAGATCATCCGTCTGGGCATCGCCCGGACCTTCCAGAACCTCCGTCTCTTCCACCGCTCGACGGCCCTGGAGAACGTCATGACGGCCTGTCAGCGCCACCACCCCTACGGCTTCCTCGAGGCCCTCACCCACGGCGGACGGTGGAAGAGGACGGAGAAGGCCATCGAGAGGCGTAGCCTGGAGCTTCTCGACCGGGTGGGCCTGGCCGATCGGGCCCACCAGGCCGCCTCGACCCTCCCCTACGGCCATCAGCGGCGGCTCGAGATCGCCCGCGCCCTGGCCCTCGATCCGGAACTCCTCCTCCTCGACGAGCCCGCCGCGGGGATGAATCCCGAAGAGGTCTTCGCCCTCAACGACCTCATCGGCGCCATCCACCGCGACTTCTCCCTGACGATCCTCGTCATCGAGCACCACATGGACCTCGTCATGGAGATCTGTCCCCACATCGTCTGCATGAACTTCGGCGCCAAAATAGCCGAAGGGGGCCCCGAGGACATCCAGAACCACCCCGAAGTCCTCAAGGCCTATCTGGGAGAGGAGGCCGTCGAAGCATGACCGAGCCCAAAGCCCCCCTGCTCTCCGTCCGCGACCTCTGCGTCAGCTACGGCGCCATCCAGGCCGTCCAGAACGTCTCCATCGACGTCTTCGAGGGCGAGATCGTCTCCGTCATCGGCGCCAACGGGGCGGGCAAGTCGACGCTGATGAACGCCATCATGGGCGACGTCCGCCGCGAGAGGGGCGAGATCTTCCTCGACGGCAACCCCCTCGCCTCGAAGAGTTTCCAGGTCGTCGCCCAGGGCGTCTCCCTCTCTCCCGAGGGGCGGAAGGTCTTCGCCCCCCTGACGGTCATGGAAAACCTCATGATGGGGGCCTTCCCCCGGAGCGACAGGCACAACGTCGACGAGGACCTCCAGAAGGTCTTCACCCTCTTCCCCCGCCTCGAAGAGCGCCGGGGGCAGTACGCCGGCACCCTCTCGGGCGGAGAACAGCAGATGCTGGCCATAGGCCGGGCCCTCATGTCGCGCCCCCGGATCCTCCTCCTCGACGAGCCCTCCCTGGGGCTGGCCCCCATCATCATCAGGGAGATCTTCAAGGAGCTGGTCCTCGTCAACAGACAGGGCATCACGATCCTCCTCGTCGAGCAGAACGCCCGTCAGGCCCTTCTTCTCTCCCATCGGGCCTACGTCCTCCAGACGGGTCTCCTCGTCAAGGAGGGACTCTCCGCCGACCTGCTCAAGGATCCCGACATCGAGGCGGCCTACCTCGGCGGCGGTCGCCGACGCCGCTGAACGGTCCTCCTTCCCACGAACAGGGGCCCCCGTCGGGGGGCCCCTGTTCGTGGGAAGGAGGACTCGCGTATCGTCGCTTCTCCTGAACGCGCTGCCGTCTCCGTTCGCTTCGGAAAGAACGGAAAGCTCCACATCGCGGCCGTCGCCCTTCCCGGGAGCATTATCGTCTCGGCTGATTCGGAAAGAAGGGCAAGTCCCACGTCGCGGCTCTTGCCCTTCCTGGGAGCGTGGGCATCCTGCCCGCGCCCGCCCCGAAGGGGCGGTGGGTTCCCTGCACGTCTCCGCCATCGCCGAGGTGACGTCGTTCGAGTCGGGAGACCCTGCGGGACGAGAAATCCGTCCCGCGCGCCGCCAGGATGGCCGCGCTCCCAGCAGGGGCAAAACCTCAAGCTCCACGTCGCGGCCGTTGCCCTTCCCGGGAACACTATCGTCTCGGCCGCTTCGGAAGGAACGGAAGACTCCACGTCGCGGCTCTTGCCTCTCCTGGGAGCGTGGGCATCCTGCCCGCGCCCGCCCCGAAGGGGCGGTGGGTTCCCTGCACGTCTCCCTCGTTGCCGAAGTGACGTCGTTCAAGTCGGGAAACTCTGCGGGACGAGAAATCCGTCCCGCGCGCCGCCAGGATGGCCGCGCTCCCAGCAGGGGCAAAACCTCAAGCTCCGCGTCGCGGCCGTCGCCCTTCCCGGGAGCATTATCATCTCGGCCGCTTCGAAAGGAACGGAAGACTCCACGTCGCGGCTCTTGCCTCTCCTGGGAGCGTGGGCATCTTGCCCGCGCCCGCCCCGAAGGGGCGGTGGGTTCCCTGCACGTCTCCCTCGTTGCCGAAGTGACGTCGTTCAAGTCGGGAAACTCTGCGGGACGAGAAATCCGTCCCGCGCGCCGCCAGGATGGCCGCGCTCCCAGCAGGGGCAAAACCTCAAGCTCCGCGTCGCGGCCGTCGCCCTTCCCGGGAGCATTATCATCTCGGCCGCTTCGAAAGGAACGGAAGACTCCACGTCGCGGCCGTTGCCTCTCCTGGGAGCGTGAGCATCTTGCCCGCGCCCGCCCCGAAGGGGCGGTGGGTTCCCTGCACGTCTCCCTCGTTGCCGAAGTGACGTCGTTCGAGTCGGGAAACTCTGCGGGACGAGAAATCCGTCCCGCGCGCCGCCAGGATGGCCGCGCTCCCAGCAGGGGCAAAACCTCAAGCTCCACGTCGCGGCCGTTGCCCTTCCCGGGAACACTATCGTCTCGGCCGCTTCGGAAGGAACGGAAGACTCCACGTCGCGGCTCTTGCCTCTCCTGGGAGCGTGGGCATCCTGCCCGCGCCCGCCCCGAAGGGGCGGTGGGTTCCCTGCACGTCTCCCTCGTTGCCGAAGTGACGTCGTTCAAGTCGGGAAACTCTGCGGGACGAGAAATCCGTCCCGCGCGCCGCCAAGATGGCCGCGCTCCCAGCAGGGGCAAAACCTCAAGCTCCGCGTCGCGGCCGTCGCCCTTCCCGGGAGCATTATCATCTCGGCCGCTTCGAAAGGAACGGAAGACTCCACGTCGCGGCTCTTGCCTCTCCTGGGAGCGTGGGCATCTTGCCCGCGCCCGCCCCGAAGGGGCGGTGGGTTCCCTGCACGTCTCCCTCGTTGCCGAAGTGACGTCGTTCAAGTCGGGAAACTCTGCGGGACGAGAAATCCGTCCCGCGCGCCGCCAGGATGGCCGCGCTCCCAGCAGGGGCAAAACCCTCCGTCGCAGCCGTGTTTTCCTGGGAGCGTGGGCATCCTGCCCGCGCCCGCCCCGGAGGGGCGGTGGGTTCTGCACGTTACCTCCATCGCCGAGGGGACGTCGTTCGAGTCGGGAGACCCTGCGGGACGAGAAATTCGTCCCGCGCGCCGCCAAGATGGCCGCGCTCCCAGCAAGGGCAAAACCCCTCCGCCGCAGGCTGAACGGATCTCCTTCCCATGAAAAAACGAGGGCCCCCGAAGGGACCCTCGTTTTTTGCGCGCACGTGCGAGGAACGGGATTGAAACCTAGCAGCCCGACACCGCAGCAGAAAGAGCGAATCTATGCGACCGAACCTAGCTGCCGGCTCCGATCTTCTTGAGCTCGACGATGACGTCTTCGGTGATCTCCGTCCCTCCGAAGATGACAGTGCTCTTCTCGAAGATGACGGTGAAGCTTTTGGCCTTGGCCACGGTGCGGATGGCCATGTCGACATCCTTGAGAATGGGAGCCATGAGGCGGTTCTCCTCCTGGGCCATCTCCATCCGCTTGGTGCGATAGATCTCTGCCTTCTTGTCCTGATCCTTCTCGGCATCGATGGCCATTTTGGCCTCCTGCTGCTTGGTCGTCAGCGTGGCACCGATCTGCTTCTGCGTCGCCTCGAACTTGGGGTGGCCGAAGACCACTTTCTGCATGTCGATGATGCCGATCTTCTCCGCCGCCTGGGCGGTTCCGGCACCGAGAGCGAGCGCAAAAGCCAGAGCCATGACGGCGAGAACGGACCTCCTGAAGATAACCATAAACAACCTCCTCCTCTATTCTGACCTTGCTCAGCGATTATACCCGCACCGGTTGCCCCCGTACAGGTATAATTGCTGAAGATAACGAGAAAAACGGAGTTCAGGGGGAGGAATCGCTCTTGGAATGTCTTGCCACCTTCGACACGACTCACATGGCCCTTCGCTTCGAAAAAATCTGCCGTCAGGCCGACCTCTCGGTGCGCATCGTTCCCGTCCCCCGTGAGCTGTCGGCCTCCTGCGGCCTCGCCTGCCGTTACCCCTGCGAGGCCGAGGAGACGGTCCGAGGTCTCGTCGAAGAACACCGCATCGACGTCCTTCAGCTTCACCGCATCGACGGGGGCCGGCCGTGAAACTCCGACTTTTCGCCACCCTGAGGGGCCTTTCAGGAGCTAAGGAAATGGACGTGGCCACGCCGGCCACGGTGGGAGAGCTCCTGAGCGACCTCTCCCGCCGCTGGGGCAGTAACTTCGACGGCCAGATCTTCCAGGACAGGGACAGGACCGCCCTCGTCAACGGCGTCATCGTCCTCGTCAACGGCCGCCACATCGCTCACCTCGCAGGGATGGAGACGCCTCTCACCGAAAGCGACATCGTCGATCTCTTCCCCCCTCTGGCAGGGGGCTGAGCTGGGGCTCACCGTTCCTTTTCCCTCTCCTCCGGCGGCGGAGGGGGACTCTGGGTGGGAAAATACTTGCTCCAGAAGAAGGTTGAAAGAGCCCACCAGCCGACGATGCCGACGACGACAAGGGCCACGGAAAGACCCAAGATTCCGCCGGGAAAGGAACCCAGGCCGCCGGAGAGGCGGCGCATGGGCGCACCTGAGGGGCGCAACCCGCCGGGCTCTCCGAAGTAGCGCACCATCCATCCCGCCGAGACCAGGAGGGCAAGGAACATCAGGCCACGCCGAAACCAGCGAGGCAACACGGGATCGGGACGCATGAGACACATCACCTCCTCTCGCCTGCAAGGACCGTCTTCGGCTGAAAGAACCGTTTTTCCCACCGCGACGGCCATCGGACAGAGAATCCGGCTCCCCGACGGAAGGCTTCGGCGACGGCCCCTTCCCGCGACGGAAAATCCCCTTCCGCCCCTCTAGCTTTTCAGAAGTGCCCGCAGGGCCTCGACGACGCGATCGACATCGCCGTCGGCCATGGCGGGGAAAAGGGGGAGGGAGATCTCCCCTCCGTAGGCCGCCTCGGCACGGGGGAAATCGCCTTCGGCAAGACCGAACCGGCGCCGGTAATAGGGGTGGAGGTGAACGGGCAGGTAATGGACCTGAACACCGATCCCCGCCTTCCGCAACCCCTCGAAAATCTCCCTCCTCCGCGAGGAGGGCAGCCGCACCGGATAGAGATGGTAGGCATGCCCCTTGTGCCGGGGAGGCAGCGTCACCCTCTCAAGACCGCCCAGAGCTTCGTCGTAGAGATGGGCCAAGTGACGTCTGCGGGCCACGAAGGCGTCGAGACGCCTCATCTGGCTCAACCCCAGGGCAGCCTGCAGATCGGTGAGGCGATAGTTATAGCCCAAATCGATCATCTCTCCGTACCAGGGCCCCTCGTCGGGACGCTCCATCCGATCAGGATCTTTCGTGATGCCGTGACTGCGGAAAAGGCGGAGCTTCCGGGCGAACGTCCCGTCGTCGGTGACGACCATGCCTCCCTCTCCCGTCGTCACGTGCTTGACGGGATGGAAGCTGAAGACGGTCATATCGGCCTCGGAGCCTATCTTGCGAGAGCCCCTCTCGCCTCCCAAAGCGTGACAGCCGTCTTCGACGATCACCGCGTCGGGCGCGGCCCGACGACAGCCCTCCACGTCGGCAGGGAAACCGGCATAGCTGACGGGAGCGACGACTTTCGTCCGTTCCGTCACCTTTTCGGCCGCGCAGGCGGCGTCGAGGCAGAGCGTCTCCGGAGAGATGTCGGCAAAGACGGGACGTGCCCCGAGATAGACGGCTGCATTGGCCGTGGCGGCAAAGGTCAGGGGCGGCACGATCACCTCGTCCCCCGCGACGACGCCCGCCGCGTGGTAGGCCCCGTGAAGGGCCGCCGTCCCGTTGCAGAAGGCCACGGCATGGGCGGCGCCGACATAGCCGGAGACGGCCGCCTCGAAGGCCTCGATGGCGGGGCCCTGAGTCAGCCAGTCGCCCTTCATCGCCGACACCACGGCCGCCACATCATCGTCGTCGATCCACTGATGCCCATAGGGCAGATAGGACGTCATCGACGCCCTCCTCTCTCGAAAAAGGCCGCAAGAGCCGCGGCGGCCGCCAATGCCCCCCTGGGGTCGACGACGGCCCCTTCCCGAGCCCGACAGGGCCTTCGGGCCAGGGTCGTCTCCCCCCGCGCCACCGGATGGTCCGTTCCTTCCTCCGTCACAACAGTATTTTCCCCGCCAAGGGGAAGAGAAAGGACCGCTTCGAGGTCACCGCGACCGAAGGAGCCCCAAAAGCCCAGATCGTGCCCCAGCCCTTTCGCCTGGATGGCTTCGCCAATCCCTCTCTGGTTATCGGCTACCTGAAAGACCGCTAAAGGCCTACCCAGAGCCAGGGCCTCGTAGGCCGTCACGCTGGAGGTGCAGATCACCCTTCCCGACCGGGCCATTCTTTCCAGGAAATCGTTTGGAGCCTCCAGAAGAGCCACGTTCTCTTTTCCGTCCGCCGCGGCGCGGCAGCGCCGCCGGAGCGACGCGTCGACGAGGGGACCCAAAACGGCTGAAAGAGGCGGCCAGCTCCCGTCCCACCAGCGAAGGATACTTTCCGTCGCTCCGGCCATATCGGAGGCCCCCGCCACGAAAAGAACGTCCTCCCCCGAAAGGAGCGCTCCCGAATCGATCTGATCGGCCCAGAAAGCCACCTCGGGGCGCAGGAGAGCGTAGGCGGGACCGAGAAGACGGAGGCGATCGGAGGAAAACTCGTAAGGCCATCTTTCGGCGTCGAGATTGTAGTTCAGCAGAGCCGTCGCGTAACGCTCGACGGGACGATCGCGGAAATCATCGATCACAACCAGAGGCAGCCGTTCGGCGACCCAGGCGAGCCAGGGAGAAGAGGCCCTGTAGGAATCGACGACGACAAAATCGACGCCGTCGAAAAGAGGAACCAAAGACTCCCTTACGCCAGAACCCATCGAAAAGGGATCGGCAAGGGGGAAAAAACGGGACATACCGACGGCAGGCCTCCCTCTCGCCCCGCTCAGGGACAAAGCCCCCTCCTCGTTAAGGACGAAACCGACATCGACGCCGCAGCCCTCAAGAGCCGAAGCCAGAGAAAGACAACGGGAAAGATGCCCTCCACCGATGGAGGGACCTCCGTGGGTGATGAAAAGAGCGCGCCGATCAAACCCACCACGAAACGTCAGCTCTTCTCCCCCTCCGATTCCGCCAGGGCACGCACCTGCTCCAGGGGAAGGTCCAGGACGTCGGCCACCTGGGCGGCGTCGAAGCCGCGGGAGAGCATCTTCCGGGCGCTCTCAAGCATCGCCTCCATACGACCCTCCTCGCGGCCTTCCATGCGGCCTTCCTTCCTGATCTTCCTGATCTCGCGCTGCACGTAGGTCACCATCTTCTCCGCCTCCTCTTCGCTCGCGATTTCTTCGGCCATTCCGCTCAGGTCCACTCCCTCACGCTTCGCCAGGATCGTCAGGTAGCCCGCGAAATGGCGCGACAGGATCTCTCGCTCCTCCAGCGGAAGGAGCTTGCGGTACTCCAGCAGACGACGCACCGTCATGGACAGGTCCTCTTCCTTCGACGGGTTGGCCAGGTAGAGCAGACCTCCCAGCGCGTCCCGGAAGGCCAGGAGCTCCTCCGACGTCCGCTTGCCCAGGACCATGAGGTGGTAGCTGAAGTTGGGCACGAATCCCGCGAAGGCATCCCCGTTTTCGACCTTCTCGACGAAGGTCGACGCCACCGTCCATTTCTGCATTCCGTCGTAGAAGACCACGGGGATGACGGGCGGCAGCAGGTAGCTCTTCCTCCTCGATTTCGACCCCGCCTCTTCCACGCAGCGCTCCCAGATGCGCACCATGTAGGCCAGCAGGCGGAAGGGCATGAGGTGGTCCACGCTCGATTGGTGCTCGACGAGGATGTAGACGTAGGTCTCCTTCCCTCCGCGGCGGATCCGGTAGAGGACGTCCGATTCCCGCGCGACGAGTTCCTGGGAGATGAAGGAGACGTTCTCCAGTTCGATGTCCTCCAGGCCCACCCCCTCCAGCGTCCCGAAGCGGAGAAAGCGCCTCAGAAACTGGAAAAAGAGGACTTTGTCGCTCAGAAAGTTGCGGAAGGCTCGGTCCTTGTCTCCCATCAAAGCCCCCTCCTTCTGTACCTGTACCGCGCGGCACTCGCTTGTCTCAACCTCGGCCCCGGCGGCCGTCTGCTTTTATGATGCAGCGTCGAGGCGGCGAGGTCGCTTTTGCAAGCCCCAAATCCCTGGGACCCTTTTTATGTGCGCACGACACAGGGACTTCTCCCGGGGGTCAGTCCTTTTCCCCCTCCGATTCCGCCAGGGCACGCACCTGCTCCAGGGGAAGGTCGAGGACGTCGGCCACCTGGGCGGCGTCGAAGCCGCGGGAGAGCATCTTCCGGGCGCTCTCAAGCACCTTCCGGGCGCTCTCCTGCATCGCCTCCTGACGACCCTCCTGACGACCTTCCATACGGCCCTCCTGACGGCCCTCCTGGCGGCCTTCCTTCCTGATCTTCCTGATCTCGCGCTGCACGTAGGTCACCATCTTCTCCGCCTCCTCTTCGGCAACGGCGGCCTGCGGGAACCGTTCGCCCCTTGCGGGACGGAGCGAGCAGGGATGCCAGCAGGAGCGGGACGGGACTACCGGCCCTCCCGGTTCGCGCCCTGAAAGCCGCCGCTTCGACGACGAAGGCCGGGAGCGAGAAAAGCCCCTCGCCCCATCGGGCCGCGCTCCCGGCAGGGGCAAAGGCGTTCTGCCGTTGCGACGACTCCCCCGTCGCAAGCTCCCGGGTAGCTCCCGGACGGACGAGGAGACTCGCCCCGACGAAACCGGCCAGACCTCGCAGCAGCCCCTTTCGGGAAGGGCCTCGATCTTCAGGAGGGACTCCGGGGTCAGTCCTTTTCCCCCTCCGATTCCGCCAGGGCACGCACCTGCTCCAGGGGAAGGTCGAGGACGTCGGCCACCTGGGCGGCGTCGAAGCCGCGGGAGAGCATCTTCCGGGCGCTCTCAAGCACCTTCCGGGCGCTCTCAAGCATCGCCTCGTTGCGGCCTTCCTGACGACCTTCCATACGGCCTTCCTGGCGGCCTTCCATACGACCCTCCTGACGGCCCTCCATACGCCCCTCCTCGCGACCCTCCTCGCGGCCTTCCAGGCGGCCTTCCTTCCTGATCTTCCTGATCTCGCGCTGCACGTAGGTCACCATCTTCTCCGCCTCCTCTTCGCTCGCGATTTCTTCGGCCATTCCGCTCAGGTCCACTCCCTCACGCTTCGCCAGGATCGTCAGGTAGCCCGCGAAGTGGCGCGACAGGATCTCACGCTCCTCCGGCGGAAGGAGCTTGCGGTACTCCAGCAGACGACGCACCGTCATGGACAGGTCCTCTTCCTTCGACGGGTTGGCCAGGTAGAGCAGACCTCCCAGCGCGTCCCGGAAGGCCAGGAGCTCCTCCGACGTCCGCTTGCCCAGGACCATGAGGTGGTAGCTGAAGTTGGGCACGAATCCCGCGAAGGCATCCCCGTTTTCGACCTTCTCGACGAAGGTCGACGCCACCGTCCATTTCTGCATTCCGTCGTAGAAGACCACGGGGATGACGGGCGGCAGCAGGTAGCTCTTCCTCCTCGATTTCGACCCCGCCTCTTCCACGCAGCGCTCCCAGATGCGCACCATGTAGGCCAGCAGGCGGAAGGGCATGAGGTGGTCCACGCTCGATTGGTGCTCGACGAGGATGTAGACGTAGGTCTCCTTCCCTCCGCGGCGGATCCGGTAGAGGACGTCCGATTCCCGCGCGACGAGTTCCTGGGAGATGAAGGAGACGTTCTCCAGTTCGATGTCCTCCAGGCCCACCCCCTCCAGCGTCCCGAAGCGGAGAAAGCGCCTCAGAAACTGGAAAAAGAGGACTTTGTCGCTCAGAAAGTTGCGGAAGGCCCGGTCCTTGTCTCCCATCAAAGCCCCCTCCTTTCTGTACCTGTACCGCGCGCGGCGCTCGCTTGTCTCAACCTCGGTCCCGGCGGCCGTCTGCTTTTATGATGCAGCGTCGAGGCGGCGAGGTCGCTTTTGCAAGCCCCAAATCCCTGGGACCCTTTTTATGTGCGCACGACACGGGGGCTTCTCCCGGGGGTCAGCCCTTTTCCCCCTCCGATTCCGCCAGGGCACGCACCTGCTCCAGGGGAAGGTCGAGGACGTCGGCCACCTGGGCGGCGTCGAAGCCGCGGGAGAGCATCTTCCGGGCGCTTTCAAGCATCGCCTCGCGACGGCCTTCCTGGCGGCCTTCCATACGACCCTCCTGACGGCCCTCCTCGCGGCCTTCCAGGCGGCCTTCCTTCCTGATCTTCCTGATCTCGCGCTGCACGTAGGTCACCATCTTCTCCGCCTCCTCTTCGGCAACGGCGGCCTGCGGGAACCGTTCGCCCCTTACGGGACGGAGCGGGCAGGGACGCCAGCAGGAGCGGGACGGGACTACCGGCCCTCCCGGTTCGCGCCCTGAAAGCCGCCGCTTCGACGACGAAGGTCGGGAGCGAGAAAAAACCTCGCCCCATCGGGCCGCGCTCCCGGGAAGGGCAAAGGCGTTCTGCCGTTGCGACGACTCCCCCGTCGCAAGCTCCCGGGTAGCTCCCGGACGGACGAGGAGACTCGCCCCGACGAAACCGGCCAGACCTCGCAGCAGCCCCTTTCGGGAAGGGCCTCGATCTTCAGGAGGGACTCCGGGGTCAGTCCTTTTCCCCTTCCGATTCCGCCAGGGCACGCACCTGCTCCAGGGGAAGGTCGAGGACGTCGGCCACCTGGGCGGCGTCGAAGCCGCGGGAGAGCATCTTCCGGGCGCTCTCAAGCACCTTCCGGGCGCTCTCCTGCATCGCCTCCTGACGGCCCTCCTCGCGGCCTTCCAGGCGGCCTTCCTTCCTGATCTTCCTGATCTCGCGCTGCACGTAGGTCACCATCTTCTCCGCCTCCTCTTCGCTCGCGATTTCTTCGGCCATTCCGCTCAGGTCCACTCCCTCACGCTTCGCCAGGATCGTCAGGTAGCCCGCGAAGTGGCGCGACAGGATCTCACGCTCCTCCGGCGGAAGGAGCTTGCGGTACTCCAGCAGACGACGCACCGTCATGGACAGGTCCTCTTCCTTCGACGGGTTGGCCAGGTAGAGCAGACCTCCCAGCGCGTCCCGGAAGGCCAGGAGCTCCTCCGACGTCCGCTTGCCCAGGACCATGAGGTGGTAGCTGAAGTTGGGCACGAATCCCGCGAAGGCATCCCCGTTTTCGACCTTCTCGACGAAGGTCGACGCCACCGTCCATTTCTGCATTCCGTCGTAGAAGACCACGGGGATGACGGGCGGCAGCAGGTAGCTCTTCCTCCTCGATTTCGACCCCGCCTCTTCCACGCAGCGCTCCCAGATGCGCACCATGTAGGCCAGCAGGCGGAAGGGCATGAGGTGGTCCACGCTCGATTGGTGCTCGACGAGGATGTAGACGTAGGTCTCCTTCCCTCCGCGGCGGATCCGGTAGAGGACGTCCGATTCCCGCGCGACGAGTTCCTGGGAGATGAAGGAGACGTTCTCCAGTTCGATGTCCTCCAGGCCCACCCCCTCCAGCGTCCCGAAGCGGAGAAAGCGCCTCAGAAACTGGAAAAAGAGGACTTTGTCGCTCAGAAAGTTGCGGAAGGCCCGGTCCTTGTCTCCCATCAAAGCCCCCTCCTTTCTGTACCTGTACCGCGCGCGGCGCTCGCTTGTCTCAACCTCGGCCCCGGCGACCGCTTTTCACTATGATACCCCGAAGAATTGCCCTTTTACCCGTCCTTTGGCGGGAGCTTCCTTCCGTTATCGATAGGGGTCTCGGGATTGGGAATGCGTCTCGACGTGGGCAAGGAGGTGATCATCCTCCCCAGAGACCCTGAGACGGACGAGTCTGTCGGCGAGGACCGTCGATTTCGATCGGAAGGAGGCGATGCGGCGAAGTGCCTGTCGGGGAATGAAGCGAGGACCGTTCCCGCCGAGGGCACCGGTAAGAGAGGGGAAGAAGAACTCCGGGGACCGACGAGGGATCGCAGGGCACCCTTCAAAACTCTGTCGAAATCGGCGGCAAGGCGCGGGGGAACGCCTTTTCCGGGGCGATTCCGTCGTGGCAACGCGCCCTTCCGTGAATCCGCGGGCTCGTCGGGACCACTGCCACAGGACGAGCCAGTCCGAGGCCCGTTTCGATGTCGCCGGTGCGGGTTCGAGGCCGACCCCCCGGCTTTCCGGCTTCCTCATGGCCGGGACCGACGACACGGCCATCCCTTCCTGCCTGTGGGTCGGAAGCCTTTGTTCAAGGAACTTTCTCCGAAGACCGAACAGGACCTTCTCGATCTCATTATACCCCGCAATCGGAAGGGGGCGGGCCACAACAGGCCACGAGACATCGCCGTCGATGGAAACGATCAAGACATCCGGGCGACATAGCCGAAGAGAGATCAATCCTTTGTTGATTAATGCCTGTAACGCCGCGGCAGCTCTAAGGAGGTGTTTTTCCACAAAACGGAGCACAGAGCTTATCAACAAAACGACCAAATTGCCTTATTTTAAATCAAAATAGGCTAATCGCCCGAAGTCTCTTCGGCCGAACGAATATTGATATCCACATAATAACGGCGTCCCGCACAAACAAAATAGGCATTGCGATAGGGAGGAAAAGTAAGCGCCCTAAGGCGATCGAGGAAGACGCCCAGAGAAGCAATTTCGTCGAGATCAAGGCGACAGAGCGCCTTCATATCCCGAGTCTTATGTTCGCTTCCTCCATTTTCCATCGGATACCCTTCGATGGCCCCCTCTCTCAGGGCGGGCCAAACCGTCCTCATCAACGTGACGGACGCCTCCTCCAAGCGTTCATAGAGACTGGCACCCGTATCACCGGGATCGACAGGAACATCCAAAGAAGCGACGATCTCTCCCCTATCGAGCTCCTCCGTCATGCGATGCAGCGTCACTCCTGCCGGAGATCGTTCCACAATGGCCCAGACGTTGGGGTTGCTTCCTCGACACCACGGCAACAATCCCGTGTGAAGATTAAGCGCTTCAGGAAGCATATTCAACAGAACGGGGGGGATAACGTAACCGAAGTTAACCGAGAGAAGCAGTTCAATCCCTGCTTCTCTCAGGAGACCAGTCACTTCCTCACAAGGACGCTCTTTCCAACGTATCACCCTCGAACGGGGAAAGAGAGAAAGGATCTCGCCGTCAAAACGCGCTTCCGAAGAGGGGTGGAGGAGGAGAAATTCCGGCTCGTCTCCCGCCTCTGCGATCACGCGACCGCAACGATAGCCGTTACGGTTATTGAGAGCCAAGGCGAAAGGACGTTTTCCCCCCATCGTCACACCATCTCCCACGTGATCCACTGATCGGACGCAATGTCGACCTTGACGGGCCGACCCAGCACCAGAGGCAGAAACTTGGGCCTGATGCCGTAGCCGGGGCGCTTGCAGACGACCATCGCCTCCGTCAGGACCGTCCCGGCGGGAATGTCGCAGGCTGCATGGAGACTGCGGCGGGCCTTTTCGTAAAACTCCCGTTCCTCGACGAAGGGACCCAGCTTGCGGCCGTCGCCCATGGCCGATTCGATCTCGCGACAGGAGCGTACCAGATCGGCCAGTTCGTCGGGCTCGATGGCGAAGGGATGGTCGGGCCCCGCCATCGTCCGATCGAGAGTGAAATGTTTTTCGATGACGGAAGCCCCCATGGCGACGGCGGCCAGGGAGACGTGAATGCCCCGGGTATGGTCCGAAAGCCCCGTAGGAACGCCGAAAGCCCGCGAAAGCGTCTCCATGGCCCGAAGGTTCATGATATGGGCCGGAGCGGGGTAGACGGAGGCGCACTGCAAGAAGACCACCCGCTCGTTGCCGACCTCCCGACAGGCCAGGTAGGCGTCTTCGATCTCCTCCATCGTCGCCAGTCCCGTCGAGATGATGAGGGGCTTGCCCTTGGAGGCACAGTGCCGGATCAGGGCGAGGTCGACGAGTTCGAAAGAGGCGATCTTGAAAAGATCGCTCACCTCGTCCAGTTCGTCGACGGCCCGATGGTCGAAGGGCGTGGCGAAAAAGAGGATCTTCCTCTCGTCACAGTAACGCCTCAGCTCGGGCAGCCAGGAGCGGGGCGTCTCGATCTCCCTGATGAGAGTGAAAAGGTCCTTTTCATAGCCGGAATGACGGGGGGTGCGCCTCGAATAAAGCCCTTCGGCGCTGTAGATCTGGAACTTGACGGCGTCGGCCCCGGCGGCGACGGCGGCGTCGATGTGGGCCTTGGCCAGGTCGAGAGAGCGGTTGTGATTGGCCCCCACCTCGGCGACGAGGAAAGAGGGATTGCCCGGACCGATGGAACGTCCGCAAAGACCGATCTCGCCGGCCATGCTACCCCTCCCGTCCCGAAGGCGTAATCATAAGCTCGCGGATCTCCTCGGCGGCGAGAAAACGGTCATTGCGTCCCGAACTGTATTCAAATCCGTCAGAAACAGGGTTGCCCCTCTCTCCCAGGGCGTTGACATCGTGGGCAACCTGGTTGACGAAGGCGATGGAGGGGGCGATGACGTAGTGGTCGCCGAACTCGATCGTCATGCGGCAGTCGTCGGCGGGACACATGACTTCGTGAAGCTTCTCGCCGGGGCGGATGCCGATGACCTTCGTCGCCAGGCCCGGCGCGACGGCCTCGGCGATGTCGCCGATGCGGGCCGAGGGGATCTTGGGGACGAAAATCTCCCCCCCCCACATGCGCCGAAAGGCCTGGATAACGAAGTCGACGCCCTGAGGCAGGGTGATGAGAAAACGGGTCATGCGGGGATCGGTCAGGGGGAGCTCCGTCGCTCCCTGGGCGACGAGGCGCCTGAAAAAGGGGATGACCGATCCGCGGGAGCCGACGACGTTGCCGTAACGGACGACGGAAAAGCGCGTCCTCCCCGATCCGGCGAGATTGTTGGCGGCGATGAAGATCTTGTCGGAACAGAGCTTGGTGGCGCCGTAGAGATTGATGGGGTTGGCGGCCTTGTCCGTCGAGAGGGCGACGACCTTCTCCACGTCGTTGGCGAGGGCGGCGGCAACGACGTTGGAGGCGCCGTTGACGTTGGTCTTGACGCACTCCATGGGGTTGTACTCGGCGGCCGGAACCTGCTTGAGAGCCGCGGCGTGGACGACGAAATCGACGCCCTTCATGGCCAGGGAGAGACGATCGGCGTCGCGCACGTCACCGAGGAAATAGCGCATGACGGGAGAGGCGATCTCCTGCTGCATCTCGAACTGCTTCAGTTCGTCCCGGGAATAAACGATGAGCCGTCGAGGGGAAAAACGGCCCAGCACGGTACGGATGAAGGCTTTACCGAAGGAACCGGTCCCCCCGGTAACGAGGATCGTCTTGTCGTCGAACATGGGCCTCGCTCCTCCCTTGGTCTCTTTTTTCCTAATACTGTATCGGAGGCGCGGCCCGAGAGGATGAGCCTCTGCCGCTCAGTGGGACAGATGAAGGTTGAGGGCTGCCGCCTCGGGATGGCCCAGAAGGAAACGGCGATAGGCCTCCGCCTCGGCGAGAGGCCCGACCGACGTGTAAAGACGCCGGACCAGTTCGAAATCCTCGGCATAGTCGAGAGTCAGGCGACAATCGGGCCAAAGAGGATCCTTCTCGCCGGGGCGCAGCCAGACGAGGCGGAACCGCTCGGGATGGGAGCGGAAAAGATAGGGGCCGACATGTTCGCGCTCCTGCGGTTCCCGGGCCTCTCTCCCGGCCCGTTCCAGGGCCTCCCTGGAATAGACCTCCACGTCGAGTCCGAGAGGATAGGCGCCGAAAGCCGTGCGGACGGCCTCGGAATCGTTTTCGCCCAGGGCGAAGAGACAGAGATCGACGAGACGCCAGTCGAAAAAGGGACAATCGGACGTGACGCGGACGACGACATCGGCCTCGGTCTCCCTCGCCGCCTGGACATAGCGGGCCAGCACGTCCTCTTCGCTTCCCCGCGTGACGTGAACGCCGTCAAAGGAGGAGGCCAGCGCGGCCAGTCCGTCGTCGGCGCCGTTTGTCGTCGTGGCGACGCAGAGGCAGTCGCAGGACGTTCTGCGAGCCCGCTCCATGAACCATTCCAACAGCGTTTTGCCTTCCACGACTTTCAGAACCTTGCCCGGCAGGCGCGTGGAGCCGCTGCGTGCCTGAGTGATGAAAACCGTCTTCAATGAAGGTGCCCCTTTCTCGCCGGAACCCGTCAAATCCCGACTCGGCGTCGGCTCCATCACACAAGAGACGGGGGCCGGTCACCAAGCGTTCAGACTCTTTCCGACCTATGGTGAAGAAGGAAACAAGAAAACCCGCAATGGCGATCGAACCGCCGAAGCCGCTGCCCGAGCCGAGGAAAAGGACCTCGTCCGGGTCCACCGCCTGTTTCTGCAGAACCCTGTCGACGTTATCCGACTTGAGGGGCTGAGGTCTCAGTTCCTTTGTCTGAAGTCTAGCACATCTCGCCGTTCACCTGGCCATTCAGACCTTGCGGGCAACATGGAAGGAAACCCCTCCGCCCCTTCGGGGCGGGCGCGGGCAGGATGCCCACGCTCCCAGGAAAGGCGACGGGAGTGCACGGGGAAACCCTTCCGCCCCTCCGGGCGGACGCGGGCAGGATGCCCACGCTCCCAGGAAAGGCGACGGGAGTGCACGGGGAAACCCTTCCGCCCCTCCGGGCGGACGCGGGCAGGATGCCCACGCTCCCAGGAAAGGCGACGGGAGTGCACGGGGAAACCCTTCCGCCCCTCCGGGCGGGCGCGGGCAGGATGCCCACTCTCCCAGGAAAGGCGACGGGAGTGCACGGGGAAACCTTTCCGCCCCTCCGGGCGGGCGCGGGCAGGATGCCCACGCTCCCAGGAAAGGCGACGGGAGTGCACGGGGAAACCCCTCCGCCCCTTCGGGGCGGACGCGGGCAGGATGCCCACGCTCCCAGGAAAGGCGACGGGAGTGCACGGGGAAACCCTTCCGCCCCTTCGGGGCGGGCGCGGGCAGGATGCCCACGCTCCCAGGAAGGGCGACGGGGACGCACGGGGGAAACCCTCCGCCCCTTCGGGGCGGGCGCGGGCAGGATGCCCACGCTCCCAGGAAGGGCGACGACGCGCGGAGAAAATCCGGACGAGGCGAAGGGGGAAGACGCGACGAGGGCCGCCCATAGGGCGGCCCTCGTCGCGGAAAAGAATATTGGGGCCTCCGTATGGCAGGCCCTCCATCCGGCGTCCCGTCGTTGAAACGGGCTGCATGCCCCCGGAGTCGGCAAAGCGTGAAACGCTCGGCCAGAACCCCCTCCGGGAGGTTCACGCCGTCAGACTCTCCGATCAGGCCTCCGTGTCCATGAGGGCGCCGAACATCTCCCGGATGTGCTCGACGAAGTGAACGATGTTGTCGGGAGGGATCTTGCGCACCACCTTGTCGGAGACGGTGTCGAGGACGGAGACCTGAACGAGGCCCGCCTCCTCCCTCACCTCGAAGCGGAGGCTGCGGTCGAAGGCCTGGGCCATCTCCTGGGCCTGGCGGGCCGCCTTTTGGACCTGCTCGACGCTGGTCTTTTCCTCTTTTTTCTCCCTGCCGTCGTTGCGTCCCGATGAGACGAGCTGCTGGGGCGAGGCGGAACTGTTCTTGAGGATCTCCCGGGAGGCCGCTGCGGCATCGACGATCTTCGCCACGGCTCTCGCCTCCTTGCGTACGGGCCAAAATCAGGGAACGAGGAGAGGGGAAAGCCCCTCTCCTCGACGGTCACCGGGCCTTAGCGGAGGAGGGAGAGAACGTTCTGGGGCAGCTGATTGGCCTGGCCCAGCATGGAGTTGCCGGCCTGCATGAGGATGTTGAGCTTGGTGAAGTTCATCATCTCCTTGGCCATGTCGACGTCGCGGATGCGGCTCTCGGCCGAGGTCAGGTTCGTGCTGGCCGTGGTCAGGTTGCTGATGGTGTGCTCCAACCGGTTCTGGTAGGCGCCCAGCTTGGCCCGCTGCGTCGAGACCTTGTCGATGGCCTTGTCGAGGACGGTGATGGACCGGGCGGCGTTCTCCCTGTCGGTGACGAGGATGTTGTCGACGCCCAGGGCGTAGGAGGACATGTTGCCGATGTTGATGCCCATGTCTTCCTTCTCGTTGGCGCCGATCTGGAAGACCGTCGTGTTGTCGGCGAGGTGGACGGTGGTCTCGTAGGAACCGTCCTCGCCGGAGGAGACCCACTTGGCCTGGTCGGCATCCCAAGAGACCTTCACGTCGGCCATGGTGTCGAACTCGACGTCGATGTTCTGGTGAACGACGCCGACGAGGTTGTTGCCCGTCACCTGGACGTTGCTGGCGATGACGTTGGTGGCATCGTGGGCGTCGACGACGGAGACGGTGAACTTGTTCTCCACGCTATCCTGGATAACGTTGAGGCTCAGGGCGTTGATGAGTTCCTCGTCGCCAATGAAGGTCAGATCACCGTCGCGGCCGTTGATAGCGCTGCTGATGACGATGGTCCCCGCCACGGCGTAGGGGGAATCGGCGTTGGCCGCTGCCTCGTCTTCGGTGATGTAGTTGGCGAAGGTTTCGGCAGCCTCCAGTCCCTCGAGGTCCCCCTGGCCGAGACCGTCACGGATGGCGTTGTTGAGCTTCTCGGCGACGCTGTCCATGGTGTCGTCCTTGTAGAGGGTGATGGAGGTCTTGCTGCCGTCGCCCTGGACGATGGTGATCGTCTGGGGATCTTCGATCATGAAGTTGCCGTTCGAATCCCAGAACTTGTCGATGTCGTAGACGCTCGTGTTGCCGTCGGCGATGGCGCCGATGCTCTGCTTGTCGATGGTGAAGGAGGCGGCGTAGTCGCGGCCGTCGGGGGCGGTGATGTCAGTGTAGGCGTCTTCGAGAACGCCGAACTCCATGGAGACGGTGCTCGACTTGATCTCGCCGTAGTCGGCGCTGGACGAGAGGGTGTTGAGCTGGAAGAAGGAGAAGTCCGTCGTCTTGTTGTTCAGGGCGCCGTTGTCGAAGGTGTAGCTCATGGGCGTCGCCGAGGCGCTGCCGTTGGTCCTGTTGACGGCGACGGAATCCATGACTGCCGTCGTGACCGCGGCGGCGACGTTGACGACGACCTTGTCGCCGACGGTGAAGGCCGAGTAGTCGTCGCTGATGTCGAAGGTCCCGAAGGCGACGCCGCCGTAGCTGCCGGTGAGCGAGTCACCGATGGCAGCGCCGGTCAGGGTCTTCGTCACCGTGCCGTTGCCCACCTCGGTGACGCCGTCCGTGCCCATCTGGACGTACTTGTAGCTGAAGGTGACGGAGCTGGTGGCCGAGTCCTTCGAGGCAACCTCGAAGACGATGGACATGTTGTAGGAGGTCGTGTTCGCCACAGCGATCGTGTTATCGACGAAGGCACTGGCATACTTCTGCTCGTAGGCCACGGCGGTGGCGACGGCATTGGCGGTCGCGTTCGTCGCCCGCGTCTCCACGGTGTAATCGCCGACCATCATGTTGGCGCCGTTCATGGAGATGGAGCGGACGTTGTCGTCGCTGGGCTTGACCATCGTCAGCCCCTGGGTGGAAGTGGGGGCGGCGAAGCCCGACCCGGCCCCGGCGATGGTGGCCCCGTCGGTGAGGCTCCAGCCCACCTCGAAGTTGGTCCCCGCCTCCTTGGCGACGAGGGTGAAGGCGCCCACGGCCGAGCCGGTGGTGAAGAGGACCTTGTCGGAAAGACCGGCCTGCGTCTCGACGAGAGACTCCAGAGCCGAGGTGATCTGCTGGGCGGCAGCGTAACTGACGGCTGTTCCATTTGTCACAGCATATGTAGCTGTAGTAAGAGTCAGGTTATAAGTCGTACCATCCATCTTGACATCAAAAGAACTCTCGACGGTCACAGAGCCAACTCCTCCTGTAATTCCCGCCACCGAGTTCCAACTGACATCAAAAGCATCACCGCCCGCAGAAATAGTAAAAGCACCGGCGGCACCGGAAGCTGTGGCGAGAGTTAAGCCTACACCCAAGCCGTTAAAATAAGCAATCATAGCAGAAACCGCACTATCCACATCGCCATAGGCACCGTTTTGAGTAAAAGTATACATCGATGTTCCTACAGTGATAGAATAATCGGTTCCAGCAGAACCAACACCACCGACCACACCCGAGAACTGGGTGAACCCGCCCCGGACGGTCCCCTCGAAGTTGGCGAAGCCCACGGTGGACTCGGAGACGGACTCCTGGACGGCATGCTTGACCTTGAAGATGTCCGTCTTCTGGACCTGGCCCTGGCCGGCGACGGCGTCGATGGTGATCTTGTAGTTGCCCTCCATGGCTGACTTCTGGCCGTAGGCGTCGATGGTGCGCAGCCCGCCGTTGACGGTCACCTTCGTGCTCGTCGTGTCGGAGGACCAGAGGACGGCGGCGTCTCCGTTGAGGAGCTTCTTCTTGTTGAACTGGGTCGTGTTGGAGATGCGGTCGATCTCCTCGGACAACTCGTCCACCTCGAGCTGGATGGCCTGGCGGTCGTTGGAGGTGAGGGTGTCGTTGGCGGCCTGGACGGAGAGTTCCCTCATGCGCTGAAGGATGGAGTGGGTCTCGTTGAGGGCGCCCTCCGCCGTGGAGATCATGTTGATGCCGTCCTGGGCGTTGGCGTTGGCCTGGTCGAGGCCGCGGATCTGGGCCCGCATCTTCTCCGAAATGGCCAGCCCGGCGGCGTCGTCGGCGGCGCCGTTGATGCGCAGGCCCGACGAGAGCTTGGCGATGGACTTGGTGAGAGAGCTGTTGGTTGCGTTGACGGAGTTATAGGCGTAGAGGGCGGGAATGTTGTGATTGACTCGCATGGTCGTCTACCTCCCTGTTGTCGACTCGTCCCCGTCCGTGGGGATCGTCTTCTCGTGGCGAAAGGGTCGCCGGAAAGGGGCGCGCGTTCGGTGCGGAAAGGCTTTTCAGGCATTCCTCCCCTCGATCGCAAGGAGTGGAGAGAGAAGCTGTCCTGTCTCCTTTTTCGGTTTTTCCGGTCCCGACCTTTAGGCCTCTTCCGGAAGGGGTTCGCCCTTTTCCTCGAGGATGGCGACGAGGTAGCGCCGCAGCACCTCCCGGGCGGCCTCCCCTCCTCCCTCCAGGGCCTCCCTGTCGCGGGAGAGCCCCTCGGCGACGGACTGAAGGAAATTCCTGTTCGCCTCCGTTTTTTCGCGGATGAGGAAGTCCTCAAGATCTTCGCGGCGGCGGCGGAGGAGCTCCGACAGGAGAAGGGGTATCTCTCCGTCGTCGGGGGCGTAGCCGTAGGCGTTGGCCAGACTGACGAGGGCCTCGTGGGCATGGCCCGTCCAGCAGAGGTCGCGGCCCATGAGGGCCTTGGCCCGCTCCTTGAGGAGTTCGGCGGCGGCCTCGACGGCGACGGAGCGCCCCTCGAAGCCTTCGATGGCGGCCTGGAAGAGGCGCGAGGCCTCGAGGTGGCGCCCCTCGCCGTGGAAGTGGCGCCCCAGGGCCCAGAGAAGAGTGGGCTCCCAGCGGGCGGCGACGGGATCGACGCGGGAGAGGAGGAAATCGGCCAGGACCGTCTCCTCCAGGTCGGGCCTGCGCTCCTGGGCTCGGGCGAGGAAGCCCTCCAGGGCCGAACGGATCGGCGCCTCCTCGGGAGGGCCGGCGATGCCCAGGTCGCGGAGGGCGTCGGCCGAAAGGGTCGAGGCCCTCATGTAGGCGAGCCAGTCGAGAAAGACGGAGGCGCTCCGCTCCTGGGCGTCGAAGAACTCCTCGTGGGAGCGGAGCCAGAGAGAGAGGTCCTCCTCCTCGCGGAGGTCGAAGCGGGCCTCGTCGCCGAGGAGGGTGGCCATGTAGCTCTGGCCGACGTAGGCCAGGACGGCGTTGGCGTTGGTCAGCCCCTGGAGCAGGTCGTAGAGGGCCGAGACCCGGCCGGGGAGGGCGTCGCCGATCCCGAGGGAGGCGATCTCGTTCAGGAGTCCCCGCCCCCGGGAGATCCGCTCCAGGGAGTCACGGAAAGTCCCCTCCAGGGCCTCCAGGGCCTGGCGGGCCGCCCGGGCCCCTTCCTCCCCCCGGCCCGATCCGAGGCCGCCGACGAGGGAGAAGCTGTTTTCCGGCGGCCGGCCGACGCCGCGGAGGTAGTCGGCCAGGGGGCGGACTTCGGTTCCGCCGATGAGGGCTCCCCCTTCGGTGCAGTCCCAGACCTTGAAGGGCATCTTGGGGATCATTTCCTCGAAGGTGTCGATGAAGAACTTCCAGACCTTCGTCGTCTCCACGGCGCCTCCCAGGGCACCGGGGACGACGAGACGCTGCTGGGCCCTTTCGACGCCGCCCGTGCCGTCCCAGGCCGTCTGGTTCGTGTGGGTCCTGCCGTCGTCGCCGAAGGCCAGGTCCTGGCCGACGAGGGCGGCCCTGTCGACGCCGAGGTAGGCGAGAAGGCCCAGGGCCATGTGGGCCACGGAGGCGCCCGAGGGGAGGACGACGCCGCCCAGGGCGCCGCCGATGACCTGCCTGTCGAGGTTGATCGACTCCTTGCCGACGACGGAAAGGCGCCCCGGCCACCGCCCGGCGATCTGGGGGAAGCAGACGGACTGGGCGACGAGGACGATCGACGCCAGAGAAGGCTCCCGGGCCTCGTAGAGGGGACGGAAGTATTTCTCGTAGGTCGTGGCCCCCCGTTCGAGGGCGCAGACGAAGTGGGGGCGGATCCCCTGGGCGGCCAGTTTGGCCAGAAGGGTGTCGGCGGCGACGATGACGAGGCGCTCCTCCATCCCCTTGAGGAGGTGGAGGTTTTTGTCCAGCGAGGGCCCGGCGGAGAGGACGACGCCGCTGTACCCCTTGAAGCGCCCCTTGAGGGGGGCCAGGGATTCGCGGAAGAGGATCGACGGGGCGGCCAGGGCCATCTGGCGGAAGCCCAGAAGGGTGTCCTCGGCCGAGTCGCCGAGGCGCATCATCTGGTAGGAGATGCGCCCCACGTAGCTTCTGAGGGCCTCGCGGTAGGCCTCTCCGGCCTGTTCGGCCTGGCCGGGGTGGGGATGGACGTCGAAGAGGCCGCCGAGGAAGAATCCCCTGTGGCCGAAGGCGGCCCTGAGGGCCTCGTCGATGAGGGCCTCGTCGCCGGCGGGCAGGAAGAAGCGCTCGAAGGGGGCCTTCCTGCCGAATAGATCGACGCTCTCGAGGATGAAAAGCATCAGGGGGAGGCTCGATTCCATGAGAAGGACGATCTGCCTGCGTCGGATCCGGTTGAGGATCCCCACGAGGTAGCGGGGCGTTCCGATTCCGGCCAGGACGAGGACGGGCTTTTTCCCCTCGGGCGTGACGTCGAGGGCCGCTCTGGGCTCGAAAAAGGGGCGGTCGAAGAAGCCCGACCACCAGCTTCCCCGGGGCGTCTCCTTCTCTTCGATCCTGAAGCGGGCGCCGGGGCGCATCGTCTCGCGCAGCCGGGCGGCCAGAAGGGGCTGACGCCCTTCGAGAACCTTCAGGTTGGCCTCCAGGGTGGGATTGGCTCGCGCCGTTCCTCTCTGGCTCACCGGTCTTCCCTCCTCTTTTTGAGCAGGTCCGCCGGGACGAAGGCGACCTGGGCGGCGCGGCGGTTGGCGAGGCGGACGGCGTCGACGAGCTCGCTGCGGAGGATGACGTAGTCGCGGGGGGCCTTGATGCCCAGGCGGACCTGGTCGCCCTTGACGTCGACGACGACGACTTCGATGTCGTCGCCGATGAGGAGCGATTCGCCCTTTTTGCGGGAGAGGGCCAGCATCAGGCAGGCCCCTTCCCGGCCGCCTCTCCCTCGCGGCGGCAGCTTTCGCGCAGTTCCGCCGGGAGGAGAGGGGCCTGGAGCGACAGTCTTTCGTCGTCGACGATGATCTGTCGGGCCAGCCGGCAAGCGGTGTTGACGACGATGGGGGCCCGGAGGTTGGCCGTGGCCCTCCAGGGTTCGTCGGCCGGGACGGAGACGACGACGAGAAGGGCGAGACCGTCGCCCGAATCGGTCCGAAGGAGGCTCAGGTCGGAGCGGACGATGTCGACGTGATAGTCGGGGAAGAAGGTCAGAGGCGTCGTCACGGGAAGGGCGACGTCGGCGTCGGCCAGGCTCTGGAGCCACTTGACGGGGTTGTCGTCGTCGCCGGCCAGAAGCCATTCCCTGTGGCCCTCGAAGCCGGGAATGCCCTTGGGGAAGGAAAGGACATCGCCCTCTTCGTAGCCGAGGTCGCCGAAACGGGAGGTCTTGAAGCTCTTCACGGGCAGGTCACCTCGATCAGCTGAGGAAATCGACCAGCGTGGGCTGGACGATGCGGGCGATGACGGCCAGGCTGGCCTGGTAGACGGCCTGGGCCATCATGAAGTTGATCGAGGCCTCGGCCAGATCCGTGTCGGAGATTTTGCTGTAGAGGCTCTCGGTGCTGGTGTAGTTGGCCACGAGGCGGGCCTGGCTCGTCTCGTAGCGCCGCGTGAGGGCGCCCACCTGGGTGCGGCAGCGGAGAAGGTTGTCGAGGAAGTCGTCGACCTGGCCCAGAAGAGTATCGGAGAGGCCCTCGCGGTCCTCGTTGCGCATGGCGTCGGCGATCTGATCGAGGAGGCCGAAGAAGTCCGTTGTCGTCTGATCCGAGCCGCTGCGGGTCGTGACGGTTTGGCCGTAGGGGCTGTTGCCCGCCTGGGCGCTGACGTCGGGGCTCTTTCCGTTCGCGGCGGGGTCGAATTCAAGGCCCGTCGCTTTACAGGAGACGGTGAAGTTGTACCCCTTGGGCGACGAGAGGACGAGACGGCCGTCGTCGGAGACGGAGGCCCTGATGTCCTGGCCCTGGAAGCGGGCGTTGATGAGGTCGGGCAGTTTTTTCAGCTCGTCGGCGTCGAGGTTGCCGTCGCCGCTGAGGTCGAGCTGGCGGAGGTCGACGGTGTGTTCATAGCCGGCGACGTCGAAGGTCATGGTGTAGTTCGTCGAGATGCCGACCGTCGTCGACAGGTCGGGCCCGCGGACGACGGTGCTGATACCGAAGGCCTCGGCGGCGTTGGTCGATATCCCGCCCACATCGACGGTGGCGGCGTCGTTGTCGTAGATGACCAGGGCCGATCCGTCCTTGGCGGCCAGGGTCAGGGAGGCGTCGCCGGAAGTGTCGAGGTCTCTGTCGATGTAGGCCACGTCGAGCCAGGTGCCGGCATACTGCTTTATCCGTTCGGCGATGTCCTTGAGGGTATCGCCTTCGGCCAGAGGGATGTCGATGGATCGCCCGCTCGACTCGATGCGGATCGTCCCCGAGCCGCCGGCGGAGACGGCGAGGGTCTCGTCGACGGTGGTGGAGATTCCGGCGCTGATGCCCAGGGCCTGGGCGATTCCGGCGCTGTAGTCGCCGAAGGCGGGGTCACCGAAGGATTCGTCGACGAAGCGCAGGGGCTCTCCGGTGGAAGTGTAGAAGGCGAGGCCCGCCGAGGTCTCCTGATACTGAACGAGGTACTGACCGTCGCTCCCCTTGCCGACCTGTTCCTGGATCTGTTCGGCCACCTTGGCGGCGTCGATCTGTCCGTTCGTGACGATGTCTTCGGGGAAGAGGCTGACGGAGTAGTCCTTCTCTCCGACGGTGACGGTCATGTAGCCGGGCATGCGCGAGTCGAGCCCCGTCCCCGCGGGGAACGTACCGCCCGTCGTGGCGTAGACGGCCGTAGAGAGACCCATGGACTGGGCCAGGGTCGAGTTGGGGCTGGCGCTGTCGGGGGCGAGGTCGAGGATGGTGACGGCGCCGCCGTCCTTGGCCCTGATGACGAGACGCTGCGTGGCCCCTTCGCTGTCGCCGCCCTCGACGGAGAGGGGGTCGCCTTCGTCGGTCTGGACGACGACGTCGAGCCATTCTCCGGCCACGCCTTTGATGCGCGCGGCCAGCTCCTCCAGGGAGAGAGAGTCGCCGGAGTTGATGAGGAGCTCGGCCTTGTCGCTGCCGCTTCCGATGTACCAGTGGACGGCGTCGGTCGCGCTTGGGCTGGTGACGACGGAGCCGCCCGAGGCGAATTCGACGGAGTGGAGCGACGTCTCCATGCCCAGACGGGAGAGGAGGTCGATGTGGCTCAGGTCGGCGATCTGATCTACGGTCGTCGACGATACCGTGGGCTCGTCGGCCGTGAGGCCGAAGAGGTCGAGGCCACTTCCCTCGGCGGTGAGGGTGAAGGTGTCGTCGGCCCCTTCGGCGGTGACGACGAGACGGGCCTCGACCGTGCCCGCTCCGTCGATCTTGGCCGAAAGGCCGTCGATGCCGTTGATTTTTTCGGCGACGACTTCGAGGCTGTCTCCGGCGGAAATGGCGACGACACTCGCCTCGCCGCCGACGGTGAGGGTCAGTTCACCGTCGGCGGCGGCGGAGAAGGGCACGGAATCGTCAACGGCGGCCCCCGTCAGGGACTGGTTGAAGGAGGAGAGATCCGTCTCCTGCCAGGTGGTGAGGGAGACGGCCTCGCCGGTGTGGCTGCTGATCTGGAGACGCTGGGTGCCCGCGGCTGTGTCTTTGATGACTTCGACGGTGACGAGGCGTCCGGCGTCGCCCATTTCGAGGGAGCTGTTGAAGATCGCGGCGATCTCGTCGAGGGTGTAACTCCCCACCTCGTCGGCGTCGCGGAAGCCGTTGTAGTCGGCCAGGTCCGACGTAGCCGTCGAGTCGTCCGTGTCGGTCCACTCCTTTTCGGGGATGCGGACCTTGACCGACCGGTCTCCGACGGTGATCTGGATGATCTCGTTGCGTCCCTCCCAGGTGAAGTCCATGGGGACTTCGACGCTGGTGACGCTGTAGGCCTCGTAGTCGACGGGGAAGAGCTGCCGTCCGTTGAGGGAGACATCGCCCATGACGCCCTGTTCCATTTCGAACTGGACGTTGCCCTCGTTGCCCACGTAGGTGATCTTGCCGTCGGAGCCAACGACGAAGGGAGCCGACGAGGTGGCGAGTCCCGCCAGGAGGTAGCGCCCCTCGACGGAGTAGTTGGCCGTGTTGCGGAGTTCTTCCTTGAGCTCTTCGATCTCCTGGGCGATGGCGGTCATGTTCGTGTCGGCGTCGTAGGAGCCGTTTCCGGCCGCGATGACCAGTTCGCGGATGCGCTGCGTCACGTCGGTCATCTGGTTGAGAGCCGTCTCGGTGTTGCTGAGCCAGGTGAGACCGTCTTCCATGTTGCGCTGATACTGAGTGTTCTCTCTCAGCGTCGTCTCCAGGGAGATCTGGCGGACGACGTCGACGGGATTGTCCGAGGGGCTGCTGTACTTCTTGCCCGTCGAGATCTGGCGCTGCTGGTCGAGCAGACGCTGAAGGTTGGTGTAGACGTCACCGAGGAAGACGTTCTGCATCATGCTGTTGGTGACGCGGTAGCTCACGGCTCCACCTCCCTAGCGGCCGACGTTGCCCATGCCGTTGATGACGCGATCGAGCATCTCGTCGATGGTGGTGATGTAACGGGCCATGGCGTTGAAGGCCTGCTGAAACTTGATGATGTCCATCATCTCTTCGTCGATGTTGACGCCCATGACGGACTGGCGCTGCGATTCGATCTGATCGGTGAGGGCCTTCTGGTTCGTGGACATCGTCGTGGCCCGCTGTCCCTGGGTGCCCAACTGGGCGATGAAAGATTCGTAGTAGCCGTCGAAGCTGGCCGTGCCGTTGGAAAGAACGGTGGCCTGTTTGAGCTGGGCCATGGCGAGGGCGTTGCTGCCGTCGCCCGATCCCAGGCTTTTGCCCGTGCCGTCGTCGCCCGAGGCGGCGAGGAGGCTGGGGTCTTCGAGGAGTTCGGCGCCGACTTCCAGCTTCTCCGCGGCCCCCTGGCGGGTGGCGATGGGGGTGAAGTAGGCCGTGCCGGTGACGTTTTCGTTGTCGCCCGTGCCGTGACCGGCGTAGTGGACGGCGTTCATCTCCAGGGCCAGGGAATAGGCCAGTTCGTCGAAGACGTTCATGTGACTCAGGAGGTAGTCGTCGCGGGCCGTCATGAGGCCGGCGATCTCGCCGCCCGTGACGGCGTGGCGGACGGTGGCTGTGGCGCTGCCGACGCTGTTGAGGTGGAAATTCATGCCCTGACTCACCTCCTGGAGCGTGTCGGCCCTGTAGCCGTTGGCCGACGTGACGAGGCGGGCCTTGCTGAAATCGTTGCAGTCCGAGAGGTAGGTGAAGTTGTCGACGGTGACGACGGCGTCTTCGGCCTTCTGGACGACGCTGGTCGATCCGTCGGCGGCGACGAGGCCCAGGCGCTGGGCGACGTAGAAGCTGCCCTGTTCGTCGCCGAGGACGTTGATGCGGGCCGCCTCGCCGATGACCTGGCTCTGGAGGACGAGGGAGAAGGTGCCGTCCGTCCCCTCCTCGATGGAGGCGACGAGCCATTCGTCGGGGCTCGACGGTCCCCCGTCGGAGCCGTAGGCGCCGTTGATCTTGTTGCGGATCGTCTCGAGGCTGTCCTCTTCGGTCACTTCGATGGTCACGACGGGAGCGTCGTTGGCCGTCTGGAGTTCGCCCGAGAGGAGATCCCCCTTGATGTCCGTCAGGGAGAGGAGGTGGTTGTCCGTCGATTTGAGGGTGAGGCGGGTGCCGTCGCTGTTGGCCGTGAGGCCCGTGTAGCCTCCGAGGAAGCTCTGGAGGTCGTCGACGGTGAGGTCCGATCCGGCCGTCGAGACCGATTCGGCTCCGCTGTTGTCGCTGAGGGTCCAGGTCTTGGACGTGTCGTCCCAGGTGACGTCGACGACGCTTTCGTTGTCGCCCCAGGCAACGCGGAAGCTGTACTCCTGCTGGCCCAGTGTTCCAGGGTTGGAGAGGACGACGCCGTCCTTCTGGGCCGCCGAGGTGACCTGAGTCCCCGAGCTGCCCACCTGGAGGGAGAAGGTGCCTTTGATGCCCAGCGCCTCGTCGGCGCTCTGGGGTTTGAGGCGCCCCAGCCCCGTCTCGGGGTCCGTCGCCTGGCCGATCTTCCAGGCCGTTTCGGTGGCGAGGCGCCGGATGGTGATGTCGTGGACGGCCTCGGGCGAGGACTGGCTGAAGCCGACGGTGACGACATCGGGGTTGTCGACGTAGTCGAAGGTGTTGCTTTCGATCTGGACGTCGTAGTAGCCTTCGTTGCCGGCCACGGAGGCGAGGACGAGGTGACGCGTCGTCCCCCCCTGGACGAGGAGCTTGCCGTCGATGTCGATCTTGAAGTCGCCGTCGCTGTCGTAGGCCGAGTCGGAGACGTTGATGTCGACGAGGCCGGCCAGATTTTCGACGAGGAGGTCGCGCCGGTCCAGGAGGTCGTTGGGGTTGCCTCCCGTTCCCTGGACTTCCTTGATGGTCACGTTGAGGGCGGCGATCTGGTCGATGTAGGTGTTGGCCTCTTCCACTTTGAGGGCGAGGTCTTCGTTGAGGGAGTCTCTGTACTGGCTGTAGTTGGTCGAGAGCTGGTTCAGGTAGGTGGTGAGGCTCTGGCTTTCCTCGAGGAGGGCATCGCGAACGGAGGTGTCGTCGGGGCGTTTGGCCAGTTCCTGGAGGCTGGACCAGAGGCTGTCCAGAGCCGTCTTGAAGGTGCCTCCCTCCTCGTTGGTCAGGGGCTCGTTGACGAAGAGCTCGGCGTAGTCCAGGGCCTCTTCGAGGGTCTCCCAATAGCCCTGGACGGAGGTCTCCTCGATGTACTGGGCGTCGAGAAAGGCGTCGCGGATGCGGACGATGGCGTCGACTTTGACGCCCGTGCCGAGCTGCCCCGCCGTCCAGGGATTGCTCAGGCCGACGTCGGCGTAGGGCGCCGTCGTGGAGACCTCGACGCGCTGCCTGGAGAATCCATCGACATCGGCGTTGGAGATGTTGTGGCCTGCCGTTTCCATGCCCTGGCGGTAGTACTGAAGGGCCCTCTTTCCCATTTCGAGGCCGGAAAAGGTGCTCATCGTCTCTGCCCTCCCTATCCTCGGGCGTCGAAGCCGCCGGAAAGAGGGAGTTTCCCCTGCAGACGGCGCCATTCCGAAAGGAGCATGTCGTTCAGCGTTCCGTTTTCTTCCACGAGGCGCGAGAGGATCTGCGTCTCCGATTTGACGGAGGCCACGGCGCGGGTCAGCTTTCGGCCCGCCTCGCGAAGGGCCCGGCCATCGTCGCCGCCGACGGAGTCGGCCAGAGCCGAAAGGCGGGGATCGACGCCGCGCTCGGCGGCGAAGGCCCGGGCGAAGGCGTTGCGCTCGAATTCGGCCTGCTGGGCCCTGAAGGCGGCCTTTCTCATCTGCCCCACCAGGTCCTGCAACGAATCGAGGCGCCCTTGACGGAGCGCCTCTCTCTGGCCGAGGGCGATTCCGACCACTTCGAGAAGGGCCGACGCCTCCTCCTCAAGGAGGAGAAGCATGTCGGCGGCGGTCACGGGCTCATCACTCCAGGTCTCCCAGAAGTCCCGCCTCAATGAGGCGCGAGGCCAGGCCGAGGGAGTCGACGCGGTAGGTGCCGCTCTCGATCTGATCTTTCAGCTCCCGGACCTTGTCGACGCGGACGTCGGGAATCGTTCTGAGCTCGCCGAGGGCCTTGGTCAGCTCGCGCCCGAAGGCGCTGACCTCGAGGCCGTCGCTCCCGCCTCCCTCGGCGGTTCCTTCCGCCTGGCTCTTCTGGCCCGTCCTGCGCTTGACGGGGTCGATGGCCCCGACGCCGTAGACTTTCTGGATGCGGTCGATCATGACAATCCCCCCACAGTCTTCCACTCTCAGTCAGGTTATCGGCCTAGACCGCCGCCCTCTTTAGCGTTCCAGCTTCTCCCGGCGGCGGCGGAGGACGAACATCTCGGCCGAGGAACGGCGACTCTCCCCTCCCAGGGCCTTGAGGCATTTGGCGCAGATGTGACCGCCTTCGCAGGCCTCCCCGCAGATCTGGCAGCGGCCCGTTCCCGTGCCGGGCCCGACGATCTGGAGGCGGCCGTCATCCTTGAGGGCCTGGATCTTGCGCTCATCGATACCCATTACGAGGGCCAGCTCGGGGACGTTGGGGGTGAAACGGGGGTGGTCGCGAAGGAAGTTGCGGACCTCGACGAAGAGAAGGTCGAGTTCGTCGCGGCAGGCCCCGCAGATCTGACGCCCTCCCTGGTAGACGTAGGCCTTGGAGCAGATGGTGCAGTTGCGAAGCTGGACGGTCATCGTCATTCCTCCCCTTATGTTTTCCCATCCTCGAGAGAGCGGCCTCTCCTCGCAAGGGGATCTTTTTTCACAGAAACGACGGGAGGCGAAGGCCCTTCCCGCATCGACGCCCGCCCCCACGAGTCCGTCAGGCCTGGTCCGACGATCGCCGATCAATATCCTTTTATGCTATCCAAAAGAAATCCCTTGCCATTGAAGTCGAATTTCCAGCCTCATCGACCAGGCCCGATCGGCCTTTCCCCGGGGAAATCCAGCAGACTCCCAGCCCGACGATCGCCGATCTAGGCTCTTTTATGCCATCTGAAAGAAAACAGTTATCCTCGAAGGCCCGCTCCCAGTTCCGTCGATCGGGCCTCAGCGGCCTTTTGTCGGGAAAGTCCAGCAGGCTCATAGCCCGACGATGGCCGATCTCTATCCTTTCATGCTATCTGAAAGGAAGCATTTGCCATCGAAGTCAAGTTTGAAGCCCTCTCGATCGGGCCTCAGCGGCCTTTCCCCGGGAAAGTCCAGCAGACTCATAGCCCGACGATGGCCGATCTCTATCCTTTCATGCTATCTGAAAGGAAGCATTTGTCATCGAAGTCACGTTTGAAGCCCTCTCGATCGGGCCCCAGCGGCCTTTTGTCGGGAAAGCCCGACAGGCTCATAGCCCGACGATGGCCGATCTCTATCCTTTCATGCTATCTGAAAGGAAGCATTTGTCATCGAAGTCAAGTTTGAAACCCTCTCGATCGGGCCTCAGCGGCCTTTTCCCGGGAAAGTCCAGCAGACTCTTCGGGACAGATTCCGTCGGATCCACGGATTCGAGTTCCCTTCGAATCGCCTCGCCGGTGCGGGTTCGAGTCAATGGTCTCCGCTTTCGGGACGCCTCCGGGCCAAGACGAAGCCTTCATCCTGTTTTAGCCTGTCTATCGGGGCCTCGAGGGAAGAGACGGCGCCTCTCTCCCGCCTTTCGCGAGGGCGCCTCAGAGGCCGTCGCGCCTCCCCTCCGATGCGGTCCAGACGACGAGGGCGGCGACGGAGGCGCCCGCGCCCTCGAGGACCCGGCGGGCCCTGTCGAGGGTGGCGCCCGTGGTGCAGACGTCGTCGACGACGACGAGCCTCCTGCCCGCGATCGACGCCGCTCCCTGTCTCCAGCGGAGGACGTCTTCGGGCAGATCGCGCCGCTGCGCGGCGCTGCGACCGGTCTGGCCGGGACGGCGGCCGGCCCAGGCGAGGCCGTCGACGACGGGCAACCGCCAGATGGCCGAGAGCCCCCGGGCGATGAGGAGGGACTGGTTGTAACCTCTCGGGCTTCCGCGATGGAGCGGCAGGGGGACGAGGCCGTCGGCGGCGGGAGCCTCGAAGGCCCGTCCCAGGGCCCGGCCGAGAGGCGGGCCGAGAGAGCGCATCCCCTTATATTTTAGCAGGAGAAGGAGTTCCCGTGGGCGACCTTCATGGAGGGCTCCGACGAAAAGAGGAGGGGCGCCGCCGTGGGAGGAACAGGGATAGGGACCGCGGCAGAGGGAGCAGAGGTTCATCGTCTCTCCGAGAAGGGCGTCGAGACAGTCGGGACAGACGACGGAGGCGATCCGGCCGCAGAGGGGACACTGGACGGGCCAGATGAAATGAAGGAGGATCTCCAAAAGGGTCGGGACCATGGCGGGAACCTCCTTTCCGGCGATGAGGTCGCCTCGCGTGACGATCCTTTTTCCGTCGTTGCAGCGGGGTGAGCCTCCGTTCCGGCCGGAAAGCCGCCGCCGCATCGCGGTCTTCCAGCCGGAACGCGCTTGTCCCGGCCCGCTTCGGAAGAAAGGAAAAGCTCCGCGCTGCCGCCGTCGCCTTTCCTGGGAGCGTGGGCATCCTGCCCGCGCCCGCCCCGAAGGGGCGGAGGGTTTCCCACGCTTCGCCGTCGTCATCAAGGTTACGACGTTCAAGCCGGGAAACCCTGCGGGACGAAAAACCCGTCCCGCGCGCCGCCAAGATGGCCGCGCTCCCAGCAAGGGCAAAACCCCTGCCACCGAGGCGGATCGGCGTTCCCGGCAAGGGCAAAACCTCAAGCTCCACGTCGCCGCCGTTGTCTTTCCTGGGAGCGTGGGCATCTTTGCCCGCGCCCGCCCCGAAGGGGCGGAGGGTTTCCCACGCTTCGCCGTCGTCATCAAGGTTACGACGTTCAAGCCGGGAAACCCTGCGGGACGAAAGATCCGTCCCGCGCGCCGCCAAGATGGCCGCGCTCCCAGCAAGGGCAAAACCCCTGCCACCGAGGCGGATCGGCGCTCCCAGCAAGGGCAAAACCTCAAGCTCCACGTCGCCGCCGTTGCCTTTCCTGGGAGCGTGGGCATCCTGCCCGCGCCCGCCCCGAAGGGGCGGAGGGTTTTTCTGCGCTTCGCCGTCGTCATCAAGGTTACGACGTTCAAGCCGGGAAACCCTGCGGGACGAAAATTCCGTCCCGCGCGCCGCCAAGATGGCCGCGCTCCCAGCAAGGGCAAAACCTCAAGCTCCGCGCTGTCGCCGTCGCCTTTCCTGGGAGCGCTGTCGTCTCTGCTCGCCTCGGAAAAGACAAAGAGCTCCGCGCTGCCGCCGTTGTCTTTCCTGGGAGCGTGGGCATCTTTGCCCGCGCCCGCCCCGAAGGGGCGGAGGGTTTCCCACGCTTCGCCGTCGTCATCAAGGTTACGACGTTCAAGCCGGGAAACCCTGCGGGACGAAAAATCCGTCCCGCGCGCCGCCAAGATGGCCGCGCTCCCAGCAAGGGCAAAACCCCTGCCACCGAGGCGGGTCGGCGCTCCCGGCAAGGGTAAAACCCTCGCCCGAAGTCAGGTTTTCCTGAAAGCGCGCTTGTCCCGGCCCGCTTCGGAAGAAAGGGAAAGCTCCGCGCTGCCGCCGTTGTCTTTCCTGGGAGCGTGGGCATCCTGCCCGCGCCCGCCCCGAAGGGGCGGAGGGTTTCCCACGCTTCGCCGTCGTCATCAAGGTTACGACGTTCAAGCCGGGAAACCCTGCGGGACGAAAATTCCGTCCCGCGCGCCGCCAAGATGGCCGCGCTCCCAGCAAGGGCAAAACCCCTGCCACCGAGGCGGATCGGCGTTCCCGGCAAGGGCAAAACCTCAAGCTCCACGTCGCCGCCGTTGTCTTTCCTGGGAGCGTGGGCATCTTGCCCGCGCCCGCCCCGAAGGGGCGGTGGGTTTCCCACGCTTCGCCGTCGTCATCAAGGTTACGACGTTCAAGCCGGGAAACCCTGCGGGACGAAAAATCCGTCCCGCGCGCCGCCAAGATAGCCGCGCTCCCAGCAAGGGCAAAACCTCAAGCTCCGCGCTGCCGCCGTTGTCTTTCCTGGGAGCGTGGGCATCCTGCCCGCGCCCGCCCCGAAGGGGCCTGAACAAAGGCCCGCCCCCACCGAGGCGGGAGCGGGCCTAGAGGTCCTTTTTGCTAGAGGCCGGCGGCGCGGCGCAGGGCTTCGGTCCGGTCGACCCGCTCCCAGGCCGGGAGCGGATCGAGGTCGATGCGCCCCATGTGGCCGTAGGCGGCGAGGCGGCGATACTGGGGCTTGCGCAGTTCGAGGTCGGCGATGATGGCGGCGGGACGGAAGTCGAAACAGGCCCGGACGACGCGGGTGATGGCCTCGTCGGAGATTTTTCCCGTGCCGTAGCTGTTGGCCATGATGGAGACGGGACGGGCGACGCCGATGGCGTAGGCCACCTGGATCTGACACCTTTCGGCCAATCCGGCGGCGACGACGTTTTTGGCGGCGTAGCGGGCCATGTAGGCGGCGGAGCGGTCCACTTTGGTGGGGTCCTTGCCGGAGAAGGCGCCGCCGCCGTGGGGCACGAGGCCGCCGTAGGTGTCGACGATGATCTTCCGGCCCGTCAGGCCCGTGTCGGCCATGGGACCGCCCATGACGAAACGGCCCGAGGGGTTGACGAAGATGTGCGTTTCGTCGTCGAGAAGTCCGGCGGGGACGACGGGGCGAATGACGTGCTCGATGACGTCGCGGCGGATCCGCTCCTGCTCCGCTTCGGGGCCATGCTGGGTCGAGACGACGACGGTATCGACGCGGAGTGCCCTCCCCTCCTCGTACTCGACGGTGACCTGCGTCTTGCCGTCGGGCCTGAGGTAGGACAGAAGCCCCTCCTTGCGGACCGTCGAAAGACGACGGGCGAGGCGATGGGCCAGGGCGATGGGCAGAGGGAGGAACTCCTCCGTCTCATCGCAGGCGTAGCCGATCATCATGCCCTGATCGCCGGCGCCGAGGCCGTCGAAATCTTCTTTGAGGAGCCCGTCGCGGATCTCCAGCGCCCTGTCGACGCCCTCTTTGATGTCGCCCGACTGTTCGTCGATGGCGGTGATGATGGCGCAGGTGTCGCCGTCGAAGCCGAATTTGGCGCGGGTGTAGCCGATGTCTTTGACGATCTCCCGGGCCAGGCGGGGGATGTCGACGTAACAGCTCGTGCTGATCTCTCCGGCGACGACGACGAGGCCTGTGGTGACGAGGGTTTCGCAGGCCACGCGACCGAAGGGATCCTGAGCGAGGATGGCGTCGAGGATGCCGTCGGAGACCTGATCGGCCAGTTTGTCGGGATGTCCCTCCGTCACCGATTCGGAAGTGAGGAGGAAGCGTTCTTTTTCCATGAGCCGGTCACAACCTTTCCTTTTGGCAGGTCGGCCGCCGGATGCATACGACAAAAAGACCCCAACGGGAGAGGGGGGCGGCCAATCACCGCTTATACCCCGAAAAGGGGGATCTGTCAACGGCCCTAAGAGTATTCGATGGGGACCCTCAAGAGCTGCATGTTGCCCTCTTCGGAGGAGAAACCCAGCCGCCGCAGAAAGGGACCGAGGTCGCTGGTGTAGGTGACGATGAGAGGAATGGGTCTGACGGCAGGATGATCGAGGGCATAGCGCAGGAGCGCTGTGCCGAGGCCCCTGCCCTGGTGATCGGGGTGGACGAGGATGTCCCAGAGGGAGCCTCTGAAGACGAAGTCGGTCAAAAGGCGGCAGAAGGCGACGAGGCGGTCGTCGTGGCGCACGGAGAAGCAGAGGCTGCTGCCCCGGATCATCCTGTCGATCTGCTCCAGCGAGCGGCTTTTGCCCCAGTGGGTGAAACGGTAGAGGTCGATGAGCTCGGACGGGGCGAGGGCAAGCTTGCTGTCGTAGAAGAGGTAGCCGTCCGGCTGAAAGGCCCTATCCAACGTCTCCGGCCCTTACGTATCCCTCGGCAACGCCGAGGGATAGGCCCTGAAGGATTTTCTTCAGGTCTCCCCGGGCGTCACTTTTCACGGGAAGCTGGACGATCTGGCCCGTGCCGCAGCGGGGGCATATCCAGGTGGTGCGGGCGACGCCGTCCCTATCGGGCGTGCCGGCGAGAATCTTCATTTCGCCGCAGAGTTGGCAGGCGACGATGAGCATGGCTCCATCTCCTTCAGGGGATATCTTCGACGTGAAGTCGGACCCGTACGGGGCCTTCGCTGTAGGTCTCCTCATCGACGACGACGACGACGCGGGCTTCCGAGGTTCGATCGGAGAGGGATTCGACGGCCTCGAAAAACTCGGTGGCCGTCAGATTGCCGACGGTTTTGTGGAGCGGATCGGGAAGGAGTCCGTCCGACACGGCCAGGGCGTTGACCTGGCGCAGAAGGGCGTAAAGGGACTCCTCCACCTGCTGGCGATTCTGTCCGGCCGGCATGATCTTTTCTATAAGGATCTGACCGGCCCCGTAGACGCGGGCACTGACGTAGGTCCGGGGATCGAGGGAGACCGTCTCGCCCCGGAGGGCGTTGGAGGCGGCGAGAAAGCGCAGGACCAGGCGATGAGGCGATCCCGTGAGGGTTTCGACGAGGTAGCTCTCGGCCGAAGAGCTGAGGTTGAAGCGGACGTCCTCGACGTCTCCCCCGAAGCGGAGGGCCACGAAGTGACGGGCCCGGTTGCGGGCCTCGGCGATGAGGACCTCCACCTCGTGGCGACGGCTTCCGGCGGGGACGGGAACCTGAGAGAGAAGCTCGCCGGCGAAGACGACGATATGTCCCTCGCGGACCTCGTCGAGCCCCTCTCGAAGACCGTCTGCCTCGGCCTTGAGGCCGGAGACGACCGATTCGAGTTCCTTCCTGTTTTTCTTGAGGGTCTGCGTCTCCCCCTCGAGCCGTTTCTTCTCCGACTCGGCCTGTTCCAGCCGGGCCCGCACGTCGGAAAGGTCGCTCTGAGCGGCTTCGAGACGTTTTTCGATATCGAAGAGCTCCTGCTGTTTTGTCAGAAGAGAACTCTGGCTTTCGAAAAGCTGCTGCTCCATGTCGACGAATTCTTCGCGGCTCTCCTGAAGCTGGCCCGTGAGTTCCGTGATCTGGCGCTGGACGTATTTCATGCTGAAGAGGGCCGTACGGACGCTGTCGGAGGCGACGGAGAGGACCGCGAGGATTCCCAGGGCGATGAGAAGGCCTGTGACGGCCGTGATGATGGACGAGGTATCGCGCGGCCTGAGGCCGAAAAGGGAGATGCGCTTCTTTCCGATGCGCATGCCGAGACGATCTCCCGCGTAGGCGACGATGGAGCTGACGAGAAGCACGGAGAGGATGAGCTGCCAGTTCATCTCTCCCAAAGTCAGGATCATCTCATCGCCCCCTTTCTCCTCACAAAGCTATCACAAAGCCTTTGCCGACGCCATCGGTAAAGCCTGCCTTTCGTGCCCCGGCGGCGTTCGTCTTCCTTGTTGTATGGTTCGGAGCTGCATGGTTCGGACTGTCCGGCGGCGACGTCCGATGTCCCCGGAATAGGGCGATCCCCCTCGGGGCCGCGAGAACTCGATTCTCCATACCTTGATTCTCCATACAAGGAGGAAGGGGACGCCTTTTCGGCGTCCCCTTCCTCCTCGGGGAGAGAGCGCGGTCGCGACGGGGGACTAGAGGGTCTTGAGCACGCTGCGGGTGATCTCGATGCCCCGAGCCAGATCCTCGACGGGGACGTTGAGGGCCGGACGGTAGCGGATGGAGGAGCCGCCGCAGGGAAGGATGAGCATCCTCTTCGCCCAGAGGGCCTTGAGGACCTTGTCGCGGTCGGCGGCGTTGCGGAAGTCGTAGGCGCACATGAGTCCCTTGCCCCGGACGTTGCAGAGCAGGTGGGGGAACTCGGCCTCCAGTTCCTTCAGACCGTTGTAGAGGGCCGGACCGGCCGTGTTCGACACGTAGTCCAGAATGTTGTCGTCGCGGTAGATCTCCAGGTAGCGCGTCGAACGGACCATGTCGACGACGGTGCCGCCCCAGGTCGAGTTGATCCGGCTCGAGACCTTGAAGCAGTTGTCCTCCACCTCGTCGACCCTCGGACCGGCGCAGAGGCCGCAGATCTGGGCCTTCTTGCCGAAGCAGAAGATGTCCGGCTTCACTCCGTGGTGCTCCCAGGCCCACATCTTGCCCGTGACGCCCATGCCGCACTGCACTTCGTCGAAGATGAGGAGGATGTCGTTCTCGTCGGCGATCTCGCGGAGTTTCTTCATGAATTCCGTCCGGAACTGGTTGTCGCCGCCCTCGCCCTGGATGGTCTCGATGATGATGGCGCAGATGTCGTCGGGGTTGTCGGCCAGAGCCTGTCTGATCTGCTTCTCCGCCACCGTCTCCAGCCACTGGACGACGCCCAGATGGTCCTCGAGGGGCCAGGTGATCTTGGGGTTGATCACGCGGGGCCAGTCGTATTTGGCGAAGAACTGGTATTTGTTGGGGTCGTTCGTGTTGGTCACGGAGAGGGTGTAGCCGCTGCGGCCGTGGAAGGCGTCGTTGAAGTGAATGACCTTCGTTCCCTTCGTTCCCCGGATGGCCTGACCCTTGGTGATCTTGCCCTGGGCGAGGAGCTTGCGGACCTTCCAGTCCATGGCGACCTTGAAGGCGTTCTCGACGGCCAGGGTTCCGTAGTCGATGAAGAAGAGGTGGTCGAAGCCCTCGGGCTTGGCCACTTCGGCGAAGGTCTTGACGAACTCGGCCATTTCGACGGTGTAGATGTCGGAGCTGGCCACCTTGTTGATGGCCGAGCGGAAGATCTTCTCCTTGAATTCGTCGTTGGCCAGCTTGGGATGGTTCATGCCGAAGGGGGCCGAGGCGAAGAAGGTGTAGAAGTCGAGCCACTGGTCTCCCGTGGCGGCGTCGACGATATGGCTACCCTTGGATTTCTCCATGTCGATGACGATGTCGAAACCGTCACGGAGAACCCACTTGGCAATGGTGTCGAAGACCTGGTTGGGCTTAACGGAGCACTGAGTCATGGAAACTGCCTCCTCCTTCCGAAGCTACCCTGAAAGAATCCGAACGATCAACCTAGGCGGATTATAAGTTTATGACCTCAATGACTACGGCCTCATTTTATTCCATGAGTACAGCTCTTGCAAGTCCATCTTGAGATAACTTGAGTCTTTTATGCAAGTTCTTTTATTCACCATTGAACCACAGCTATTCTTCAGGTCATAGATCGGGGAAAGGCGTCGTCGCCAGAATATGGTGGACCCCATTGTCAAGACCATTTGAGGCCCGAAGTTAGTTAAAGTCAGACCGCCATCGGTCCCTCCCGGTCGGCAAAGTGAACCTCCCGCGGTGTCCTGTAGTTCAGTGAGGAGTGAAGCCTTTCGTCGTTGTAGAAGTCCATATACTCCCGCAGGCCGCAGCGGAGATCGCGGACCCGCTCGTAGTCGTTCAAGTAGAGCCACTCATACTTGAGGGTCCGCCAGAAGCGTTCCACGAAGATGTTGTCGAGGGCCCTGCCACGACCGTCCATGCTGATCCGGATCTCCTTTTCCTTGAGCAGAGACAGAAAGGCCTTACTGGTGAACTGACAGCCCTGGTCGGTGTTGAAGATCTCCGGCGTTCCCTGCCGAAGGGCCCTGTCGAGGGCGACGACGCAGAACTCTGCGTCCAGGGTGTTGGAAAGTTCCCAGGAGAGGACGAAGCGGCTGTGCCAATCGATGACGGCCGCGAGGTACATGAAACCGCCACTCATCGGGAGGTAGGTGACATCGGTGCTCCAGACCTGATTCGGTCTGACGATGACGGCGTTCCGGAGCAGGTAGGGATAAATCTCATGTTCGGGGTGAGGCTTGCTGGTTCCCGGTTTGGGGCCAATCCCTTCGAGCCCCATAAGCCTCATCAGCCGTCCGATCCGTTTGCGGTTCACGTCCTGTCCCTGTCGACGCAGCCAGGCCGTCATCCGGCGGCTCCCGTAAGAGGGGGCGCAGGTGTACCGGCCGTCGATGAGCTCCATGATTTCAAGGTTCTCCGCCGTCTCCGTCGCGGAAGAGCTCGCGTAGTAGAAGCTGGACCGGTTAAGATCAAGGAGGTCACATTGCCGACGAACACTGATCGAAGGGTGCTCGGGATCGATGGAGGTCCGCTTTCCCTCAAGCGTCAGCGCCTGATTTTTTTTTGAGCCAGTCGAGCTCCATCTTGAGCCGACCGATCTCCTGGTAGAGGGGGGCCATCGACGTCTCGACATCCATCGGAGTGCCTTTGCGTTGAAAGATCTCCGGACCCCCTTGCAGAAGCTGCTTCTTCCACTGACCGATCTGGACGGCGGAAACCTCGAACTCACCCGACAATTGAGCCAGGGTCTTATCCCCTTTCAGGGCAGCGAAGGCTACTTTGCTTTTGAACTCCGCTGAACGCCTCTGTCGCTTGGCTGCCATGATGTCCCCTCTCTTTCTGGGACCCTATGATACAGCCCGACTTCAACTGCAACTTAGCTCGTGGTCCAGTTTTCGGGGTCCACTATAGAAGGGCCGCGATCTCCTCGCCGGAGTGTTCTTTTCCCTGGTTCATTCCCGGGCAGCGGCGACTCTCCTCCATCCAGGCACGAGGCGAGGCCAGAAGGGAGGGCCAGAAGGGAAAGAGCCGACACTGGAGGGGCCTGAGGCCGTAGACGGTACAGCGGCCCGTGGCGCCGTCCAGCAGGCGGCATTCGCCGTTGGCCTTTTCGACGATGCTGGGGCGACCGTAGCGCCCCGTCACGTAGCGGCGGCGAAACTCCTCCAGGTTCGACGCGATTCGTGCGGCAAGCATTCTTTCTTCCTCTTCGGTGAACCATATGGCCCCCGGTTCACCGCGACAGCAACGGCCGCAACCCAGACACTCAAACTTTAAACCTGTCCACCACCAGGGTTTATCCGATTTCGGACCGTCCATATCCGTCGCTCCCTTCAGTTCATCTTTTGACGCCGGAGACCCACCGCCCCTTCGGGGCGGGCGCGGGCAGGATGGCCACGCTCCCAGGGAAAGCTCGTCGCTTCGGCGGCGACGACGTGGGGAAACCTCTCCGCCCCTCCGGGGCGGGCGCGGGCAGGATGCCCACGCTCCCAGGGAAAACCCGTCGCCGGAGGGCCGACTTTCCCGGACCGCGCGACTCCATTCGGCCGGGGGCCCTATCGGGAGCGCCGCTTCGCCTGGCCGCGAGGGTTTTGCCCCTGCTGGGAGCGCGGCCATCCTTGGCGGCGCGCGGGACGGATTTTTCGTCCCGCAGGGTTTTCCTCCTCGGTCGCCGTCGCTTCGGCGGCAACGGCATGGGGAAACCCCTCCGCCCCTTCGGGGCGGGCGCGGGCAGGATGCCCACGCTCCCAGGGAAAGCTCGTCGCTTCGGCGGCGACGACGTGGGGAAACCCCTCCGCCCCTCCGGGACGGGCGCGGGCAGGATGCCCACGCTCCCAGGAAAAACCCGTCGCTCCGGCGGCGACGACGTGGGGAAACCCCTCCGCCCCTCCGGGACGGGCGCGGGCAGGATGCCCACGCTCCCAGGGCAAGCCCGTCGCCGGAGGGCCGACTTTTCCGGACCGCGCGACTCCATTCGGCCGGGGACCCTATCGGGAGCGCGGCTTCGCCTGGCCGCGAGGGTTTTGCCCTCGCCGGGAGTGCCGTTTCGCCTGACCGCGGGGGTTTTGCCCCTGCTGGGAGCGCGGCCATCCTGGCGGCGCGCGGGACGGGTTTTTCGTCCCGCAGGGTTTCCCTCCTCGGTCGCCGTCGCTCCGGCGGCGACGGCGTGCGTGCAGGGAGACCACCGCCCCTTCGGGGCGGACGCCGAGGGGGAGTCCCGTCTGCCGTCGGGACTCCCCCTCGGTATTCTCCCCGCCCCTCAGCTTCGCTTCGCTTCGGGCAGGGCCTTGACGAGCTGGCTGTAGAGGACTTTCCAGAGGCCGACGCCCTCTCCTTCGCTGAGGCTTTCCGAGGACATTTCCACGGCCAGGTCTTCGAGGACGGCGTAGGTCCGTTTGTCTCCGGCGCCGAGGGCCCGGGCGCTTTTCATCATGTTTTTCCAGAGATCGGCGAGGAAGATGCCCTCGAAGTCGCGGCAGGCCTCTTCGAGTCTGGCCTTTTCCCGGTCATCGGCGGCGCGTCCTGAGGGCAGAAGCGACGGGACACCGGCGGACTTCCCGACGGGGTCCATCACATCACCACCAGTTCGCCGTGAAGGGCGCCGGCCCTGTCGATGGCCTGGAGGATGGCGATCATGTCGCGGGGCGAGGCGCCGACGCCGTTGAGGGCCGCGACGAGTTCGTCGACCGTTCCCGCCTCGGGAACGGTGATGAGCTGTCCTCCCCCCTCCTGGGCGGAGACGGCCGTGCGGGGGACGACGGCGGTCTGGCCCTGCCCGAAGGGCTGCGGCTGGGAGACCTGGGGCTGCTCCACGACCTGGACTGTGAGGTTGCCGTGGGCGACGGCGACGGTGTCGATGCGGACGTTGCCGCCCATGACGACGGTGCCGGTCCTTTCGTTGACGACGACGCGGGCCGTCGCGTCGGGACGGACGGGAAGGGCTTCGAGCTCGGCGATGAAGGCCGAGGGAGTGGCCGCGTAGGCCGGAGGGATGGCGACTTCGACGCGACCGGCATCTTCGGGGCGGGCGACGGCGCCGAACTGGGCGTTGATGGCCTCGGCCATGCGACGGGCCGTGGTGAAGTCGGGCTGGTTGAGGAGGAGGGAGAGGGTACCCCCGGGGCCGGTGAAGGAGGAGGCCACCTCCCGTTCGACGAGGACGCCTCCGGCGATGCGGCCCGTGGTGGTGATGTTTTTGGAGACGGAGGCGGCCTGTCCGCCCGCCGAGAAGCCGCCGACGAGGACGGGCCCCTGGACGGCGGCGTAGACGGCGCCGTTGGCGGCCTTGAGGGGCGTCTGGAGGAGGACGCCTCCTTCGAGGCTTTTGGCGTCGCCCATGGCCGAGACGCGGGCGTCGAGGGCCTGGCCCGGCCGGGCGAAGGGGGGAAGGTCGGCGGTGACGGAGACGACGGCGGAGTTGCGGCTTTTGAGGTCTCCCGCGTCGATGGAGATGCCGAACTGGTCGACCATGTTCTTCATCATCCGCAGGACGAGGTCTCCTCGGTCCCCCGTTCCCTGAAGGCCGACGACGAGGCCCATGCCCACGAGTTGGTTCGATCGGGCACCGCCGACGGTGGCCAGGTCCTTGAGACGGACCTGGGCCGCGGCGGAGGGCAGGGCCGACGCGACGGCGAGGAGGATAAGGAGGGAAAGAAGGGTCTTCCCGATGTTTTTCATGACGGTCCCTCCCGATGGCTAGAAAATGGTCTGGAGAATCTGGGTGAGGATGCCCGGCTTCTGGAGGCGGCCGACGCTGCCCTTTCCTTCGACGGAGAGGGTGGCGTTGGCGACGCGGTCGCTGGCGACGCTGTTGTCGGGGCCGACGTCCTGGGGGCGGATGACGCCCTCGATGCGCAGGCGCAGGTTCTCCTCGTGGGTCCGCACGTTGCGGCTGCCTTCGATGACGAGGTTGCCGTTGGGCAGGACTTCGGTGACGAGGCAGGTGATGGTCGTCGTCAGGGTGTGTTTGCGCTCCGTCGAGGCGTCACCGGTCATGGTGCTGCTGCTGCCGAAGCCGAGCTTTTTGATGAAGTCGAAGATGCCGACTCCGTCGGCCACCTCCGATGCGTTGGTCTTGCTGAGGTCGGTCTTACCCTCGTCTTTCGTCGACGTCTTTTCGGCCACGGTGACGGTGACGATGTCGCCGACACGGGTGGGGCGACGGTCGGCGAAGAGGTTCGCCGAGTCGCTCCAGAGCGAGTCGGCCCAGGCCGGCAGAGCCAGGGCGAGGACGATCAGGAAGACCGGGAGGGCTTTTCTTTTCATGACGTTCATCTCGCTTCCACCACTCCGGGACCGACGACGACGGCTTCGACGACGACCCTGCTTTCCATGTTCCTCACGCGCACCGTTTCGCCGAGGGCGCCGCTGTCGAGGGCCTGGGCGGAGGCGACGACGACGAGGGATCCCGAGCGGGCCCGAAGGATGACGCGGTCACGCCTCTCGACGAGGGGAAGGGTCTCGAAGTCGCCCCGCGTCAGGGCCGATCCGGCCGGGACGTCCCGGGCGAGACGGCTGCCGAGGAGGCCTTCGAGCGAGAAGGGGATGTCGCGGAGGCTGTCCCTCTCGACGGTGCGCAGGAAGAGGTCTCCCTCCCTGAGGACATCGCCTTTTTTGAGAGGGCGCGTCGCGACGGGGGCGGGCTGGAACCAGCGCAGGCGGACCGGCAGGGCTCTCTCGCCTCCGTCGGGGAGGCGAAGCCGGAGCGTGACCGACGCTTCGCCGATCTGCACGGTCTGGCCCGCGGCGATCCGGGCTCCCCGGGGGAGGTCGACGGGGCTGGCCTCGAGTCCCCAGGGCCATCCGACGAGGGCCTTGACGAGGCCCGCCGTCGTCCCGGCACCGGCGACGCTGACGCTTTCGGCCATGACGATGCGGAGTCGGATGCCGCCGATGCCGGCCTCCTGGAGGGCGTCGATGACGTCTTTGCGGGTGAGTCGCCCCTGGCGGTCGGGGTGGACGGTCAGGCCCGAGACGACGCGGACCAGCTCGGCGTCGCCGCCGAGGGCGGCGACTTCGCCGAGGGAAACGACGCCTCCCCGGGCCTGGACGGAGGCGGGGATTTCGATGCTGAGGTCGGCGGCCCACGCCGCACCTGCCGCGAGGAGCAGGGCCAGAAGAAGCGGCGCCAGGCGAAGGGGGGCTCTCACGGCGGCACCTCTAGCGCTTGAGGCTGTTGGCGATGCGGAGGAGGTCGTCGGCGGTCTGGATGGTCTTCGAGTTGGCCTCGTAGGCCCTCTGGGCGACGATCATGTTGACCATCTCCTCGACGACCTGGACGTTGGACATTTCGATGAAGCGGTGGAGAACGTAGCCGATTCCCTCGTCGCCGGGCGCTCCGACGATGGGTTCGCCGCTGGCGTCGGTCTCGCGGAAGAGGTTTTTGCCCACAGCCTTGAGGCCTCCTGGGTTGACGAAGCGGGCCAGCTCGATATCCCCCACTTCCTGCTGGTCCGGGTCGGCGACGGTGGTGATGGAGACGACGCCGGTGGGGCTGATGGAGATGCTCGTCGTGTCGTCGGGGACGACGATGTTGGGTTCCAGGAGGTAGCCGTTGGAGGTGACGATCTGCCCATCGCCGTCGCGACGCCAGGAGCCGTCGCGGGTGTAGGCGATCTCGCCGTCGGGAAGGACGACCTGGAAGAAGCCGTCTCCCTCGATGGCCATGTCGTAGTCGCCGCCGGTTTCCGTAAGGTTGCCCTCGTTCATCATGCGGTTCGTGCCGACGACGCGCGTTCCCAGGCCGACCTGGATGCCCGTGGGGACGACGGAACCGACCTCGACGGGAGCGCCGGGCTCCCTATCGATCTGGTAAAGCAGGTCCTCGAAGTCGGCCCGGACTTTTTTGAAGCCCGTCGTGTTGACGTTGGCGAGGTTGTTGGCGACGACGTCGAGATGGGTCTGTTGAGCGACCATTCCCGAGGCGCCCGTCCAAAGGGATCGCAGCATGTCCGTCTACCTCCTTCTGTCTACCCTGTCTTGCCGAAGGCCGTCGTGAGACGCGAGGCCGACTCGTCCTGGGTGGTGACGCACTTGGCCGAGGCCTCGTAGGCCCGGTGGGCATCCATCATGCGGACCATCTCCTCGACGACGTGGACGTTGGACATCTCCAGGGCGCCGGGGATGATCCGGTAGTTATCCAGGTCCTGAGCGGCCCCGGAGGCTTCCGTCTCGGTGACGAGGCTCTTGCCGACCTGACGGAGCCACGTCGGGTTTTCGAAGGTGACGAAACGGAGGTTGCCGACGATCTCTCCGTCGACGGAGATCTGGCCTCCGTCGCCGATGAGAAGCTCCTGTCCCTCGCCGAATTCGATGTCGCCTCCGTCGCCCTGGACGCGGTAGCCGTCGTGGGTCACGAGGCGCCCCTGATCGTCGCGGACGAAGTGGCCCGACCGGGTGTAAAAGACGTTGCCTCCGTCGTCGGTGACGACGAAGTAGCCCTCTTCGCCGGCGGCGACGTCGAGGGGGTTGCCCGTGACCTGGACGGAGCCGGCCGAGGTGCGCAGGGCCGTTTCGGAGAGGACGGTGGTGAGGGCGGCGTCGCCGATGGGCGTCTTTCCGCCGAGGACGAGCCGGCGTTCGACCCCGAAGCGTTTCTCGTCGGCCTCGATGCGGCTCATGAGAAGGGAGGGGAAGGCCTCGTTGACGGCCCGTCTTCCCCTGAAGCCGCTGGTGCCGACGTTGGCCAGGTTGTTGGCGGCGACGTCGATGCCGGCGCTCTGGACGAGCATGGCCGAAGTTCCGGTGTAGATGCCTCGAAACACGGTAGGGCCCCCTTTAGCTAGCCCCCGAGGCGTCGGCCTCCCTTGCGAATGGCGGGAATGACGGTGCCGGAGACGCGCAGTCTGTCCAGTTCCTCCAGCGCCTTGCCCGTGCCGAGGGCGACGCACTCCATGGGGTGATCTGCGATGTAGCAGGAGATGTCGGTCTCTTCCATGACCCGCTCGGGAAGGCCTTTGAGAAGGGCGCCTCCGCCGGTGAGGACGATTCCTCTGTCTATGATATCGGCTGCCAGCTCGGGCGGCGTTAGCTCCAGGACCTTGCGGATTCCCTCGATGATCTGCTGGACCGTCTCCTCGATGGCCTGGGAGACGGCGAAGCTGGTGATCTCGATCTGTCGGGGCAGGCCGTGGATGAGGTCCCGTCCCCTGATGGCGAGGGATTTCTCCTCGTCTCTGGGGAAGCAGGTGCCGATCTGGATCTTGAGGTCCTCCGACGTCTGTTCGCCGATGGCCAGGTTGAACTGTTTGCGGACGTAACGGGTGATGGCCTCGTCGAAACGGTCGCCGCCGACGCGGAGCGATTCGGAGACGACGATGCCTCCGAGGGAGATGACGGCGATGTCGGTCGTTCCGCCGCCGATGTCGACGACCATGTTGCCCCGCGGTTCGGCGACGTCGAGGTTGGCGCCGATGCCGGAGGCCATGGGCTCTTCGATGAGGTAGGCCTCCTTGGCGCCCACTTCGATGGCCGCCTCGAGAACGGCGCGACGCTCCACGTCGGTGGCCCCCGAGGGGACGCAGATCATGACGCGGTTGCGGAAGAGCCGTCCCATTCCGGAGGTGATTTTTTTCAGAAAGTAGTGGAGCATGACTTCCGTTATGGTGTAGTCGGCGATGACGCCATCCCGCAGGGGACGGACGGCGACGACGTGTCCCGGCGTCCGCCCCAGCATGCGCTTGGCCTCGGAGCCGACGGCGAGAACCTTGCCCGTGTTCTGGTCGACGGCGACGACGGAGGGTTCGCGCATGACGACGCCCTTACCCCTGACGTAGATGAGGACCGTGGCGGTGCCGAGGTCGATACCGATGTCCTTGCCCCACATCCTCGTGACCTCCTTACTTCCCTTCGGTTTCGCCGGTTGCGGCGGAAACTGCAGTAATGACTATAGCGCCATCGCGACGCTCTCACAAGTTGAAGGATTGTCCCCGAATCGGCAGACTCGCCGGGGCGAACGCCTCCGGGACCGGCGATTCGAGGTCCGCTCGAATCCCCCTGCCGGCAGGGCTTCGAGGCAGATTCCCGGTCCGGCCGCGGGGCGGCCGGACCGGGGTTTCCGCCGCAGAGCTTCGAGGGGGGAGCCTCCGGCCGTCGGGCCGAGTGGAGTCTATTCTTCCACGCCCGTCGCTCGCATGTTTTCCTCCGACGTTTCGCGCCAGGGAGAGGGGACGTAGCCCACCTTCCAGAGAAAGAGCCCCTGAGGGGGCGCCGTCCTTCCCGATTCCTCCCTCCCCTTTCCCCCGAGGAGAGAGGCGAACCAGGAGGGATCCCTTTTCCCCCGGGCGACGGCGTCGAGGCTGCCGACGATGATGCGGACCATGTTGGTCAGAAAGCCACGCCCCCGGATGCGCAGGCGCACGATGGGCCCCCGGCGGAGAAGGGTGACGGCGTAGAGGGTCCTCCGACTCTCGTCGGGACAGTCGGCGGCGCGGCAGAAGGCCCGGAAGTCGTGTGTTCCCGGGAGAAGACGGCAGCAGGCGCGGAGGGGTTCGAGGTCCTGCCACGTCCTGTTGTGCCAGACGTAGGGAGCCAGGTGGGGGTAGCAGCACGTCTCCGTCCAGAGGAAGTAGACATATTCCCGGTATTGCGCGTCATGGCGAGCCCGGAAGGCGCCGTCGACGGGAGCGACGCGGAGGACGCGGAGCGTCTGGGGGAGATTGCCCTCCAGGGCGAGGCGCAGCCGCGACGGCTCCCAGCGCCGGGCCGTGTCGAAGGAGACGACCTGTCCCCGGGCGTGGACGCCGCCGTCGGTCCGCCCCGCGCCCTCGACGACGGACGGGACTCCGTTGAGACGGGTCAGGGCCTCTTCGAGAGCCCCCTGGACGGTGACACTCCCGGCCTGGCGCTGCCAGCCGGAGAAGGCGCTTCCCAGATAGGCGACTTCGGCGGCCCAGCGCATGGTCAGAGGAGGATCCGGTCGGCGACGACGGCGGCGGCGACGACGGCGACGACGACGGCCAAAGCCGCTCCGTCGCGAAGACGCCATTTCAGGGGGTTCAGGCGGGTCCGTCCCCTGCCGCCCCTGTAGCCTCGGGCCTCCATGGCCGTGGCGAGATCGTCGGCCCGCTGGAAGACGATGACGAAAAGGGGGACGAGGACGGGGATGAAGGCCCTCAGACGGCGGACCACGTTGCCCCGATCGAGGTCGGCACCGCGGGCGAGCTGGGCCTTCATGATCCGGTCCGTCTCGTCGAGAAGGGTGGGAATGAAGCGGAGGGCGATGGTCATCATCATGGCCAGGTCGTGGGCCGGGAAGCCCAGAGGGGTCAGCGGCGAGAAGAGCCGTTCCAGGCCGTCGGAAAGTTCCATGGGACTCGTCGTCAGGGTGAGAAGTCCGGCGAAGAGGACGAGGAAGAAAAGACGGAGTCCCATGCGGGCGGCCATGACCAGTCCTTCGCCGGTGATGGAGACGATTCCCCACTGCCAGATCGCCTCTCCTTTGGTGAAGAAGACGTGGATCAGGGCCGTGAGGAGGACGAGGACGACGACGGGACGGGCCGAGCGGAGGACCATCGTCAGCGGGATCCGCGCCAGGAAGGCCAGGCAGGGCAGGAGAAGGGCCCAGAGGGGGAAGAGCCTCAGGTCGGAGACGAGGAAGACGCCCGTGAGGAGGGCGACGGCGGCGACGATTTTGCAGCGGGGGTCGAGGTGGTGTACGAAGGAGTCGGCCGGAACGTACTGGCCCAGGGTCATGTGGTTCAGGAACTGCATCGCGAGACCTCCCCGATGAGGGCACGGGCCACCTCTTCCGGATTCCACGAGAGGGGGACGTTGTAGCCGTATTCGCGGAGCGAGCGGGCGAAGGCCAGCACTTCCGGGAGGACGAGGCCCTGTACGGGACGGTCGAGAAGCTGTTCGACGACGATCGCCGGAGGCCCCCAGAAGAGGGCCCTCCCTCTTTCGAGGACGCAGATTTTGTCGCAGTGGGCCAGGGCCAGCTCCAGGTCGTGAGTGACCTGGACGACGGCGATTCCCTCGCGGCGAAGCCCCTCGACGAGGGCCATGAGGTTCCGGCGCCCCCGGGAATCGAGGCCGGCCGCGGGCTCGTCGAGGACGAGGTAGGAGGGGCGGACGGCGAGGACGGAGGCGATGGCCAGGAGCCTCTTCTGCCCTCCCGAGAGGGAGAAGGGACTCCGTCTCCGGGAAAGGCCGTCGAGGCCGACGAGGGCCAGGGCCGCGTCGACGGCGTCGGGAATCTCCTTCTCGTCGAGCCCCCAGTTGCGGGGACCGAAGGTCATCTCCTCCTCGACGGTCTCGGCGAAGAGCTGCTGTTCCGGGTACTGGAAGACGAGGCCGACGCGGCGCCTGATCTCCCGCAGGTCGGGGCCGCCCTTGACGGCCTTGAGGCCGTCGACGGAGACCTCGCCCTCGTCGGCCAGAAGAAGGGCGTTGAGGTGCTGGGCCAGGGTCGACTTGCCACTGCCGGTGTGGCCGACGACGGCGACCCACTGGGCATCGTCGACGGTGAGGGAGACCTCTTTGAGGGCCGTCGTCTCCAGGGGCGTTCCCCTGTGGTAGATGTGGCTGACGTTGCGCAGGATCAGCGACATAGGGCGTCGAGCACCTCCTTGACGCTGGGGCGGACATCGGCTCCGACGACGCCTGCTTCCCGCAGCCGCTGCCAGAGCCGGACGAAGGGGGGCGTCTCCAGTCCCCAGGAGGCGAGGCGATCGGCTCCGAGCGCGAAGAGGTCGACGGGCCGCCCCTGCCAGAGGAGGCGTCCCTCGTCGATGACGGCGACCCTGTGACAGGCGACGACCTCTTCGAGACGGTGGGTGATCTGGACGATGGTCATTCCCCTCCCGTTGAGATCGGCGACGACGTCCATGATCTCTTCCCTCCCCTGGGGGTCGAGCATGGCCGTCGCCTCGTCGAGGACGAGGCAGGGCGGATTTCCGGCGAGAGCGCCCGCTATGGCCAGTCTCTGCTTCTGACCGCCCGAGAGGGTGTAGACGGGACTCCGTTCCTTTCCCCTCAGGCCGCAGACGTCGAGGGCCCAGTCGACGCGTCGGCGGATCTCCTCGGGGGCCATGCCGGCGTTCTCGGGGCCGAAGGCGGCGTCCTCCTCGACGACGGCGGCCACGAGCTGGTTGTCGGGGTTCTGAAAGACCATGGCCACGAGGCGGCGGATGTCATAGAGACCGGCCTCGTCTTTCGTGTCGCGGCCACAGACAAGACAAACGCCCTGCGTGGGCGTGAGCAGGGCGTTGAGGTGTTTGGCGAGAGTCGATTTTCCCGAGCCGTTGGGCCCAAGGAGAGCCAGCCACTCCCCTCCCCTGATTTCGAGGTCGATGCCGTCGAGGACGGCGGTGTCGGTCCGGGGGTAGGTGAAACGCACCCCCTGGAGGACCGACACGAAGCCTTCCGACATGCCTATTCGACCAGCTCGATGACCGCCATCGGCGAGGCGTCGCCCTTGCGATAGCCGAGCTTGACGATTCGGGTGTAGCCGCCGGGCCGGTTGGCGTAGCGGGGCGCCAACTCGTCGAAGAGCTTGGCGACGGCCGGCTTGTGAGGGAGCCTGGAGAGGACGATTCTCCTGTCGTGGAGCGTCTCCCCTTTGGCCCGGGTGATGAGCTTCTCCGCGACGCGGCGAAGCTCCTTGGCCCGCGTCACCGTGGTGGTGATGCTGCCCTCAAGGAAGAGACTGGACGTCATGTTGGCCAGCATGGCCATGCGGTGGCTGCCGTAACGGCCAAGGCGGCGTCTGTCTACGCGATGCCTCATGAGGCTTATTCCTCCTTCGTTTCCTTTTCCGTTTCGGCGGTGATGAGGCTCAGGCCCGCCTGTTCCAGTTTCTCTTCGATCTCCCTGAGGGAGATTTTGCCGAGGTTGCGGATCTTGAGCAGATCTTCCTTGCTCCGGCCGACGAGGTCGCCGATGGAAAGGATGCCGCCCCGGAGGAGGCAGTTCTCGCTCCGGATGGAGAGTTCGAGATCGCGGACGGGCCGGGCGAGGAATCCGTCCTCGTCTCCCGTCGGGGAAGCGCTCTCGTCGCCCTCGGCACCGACGGGAGCGAGAGGCGATTCGACGACGACGGAACGCCCCAGGTCGCCGGCGATCTGGGAGAAGTAGCCCTTGAGGATCTGCGACGATTCGGCGACGGCCTCCTCGGGGGAGATGACGCCGTTGGTCCAGACCTCGAGGACGAGGCTGTCGTAGTCCGTCCTCTGGCCGACCCGGGCCGCCTGCACTTCGTACTTGACGCGCTCCACGGGCGAGAAAAGGGCATCGATGGGGAGGGAGTCGACGGGCAGGTAGGCCGCGCGAGGTCTGTCGTTGGGCAGGTATCCCACGCCCTGTTCGACGTAGAGGTCCATGGCCAGCCTCGCGCCCTCTTCGAGTTCGCAGATGTAGGCATCGGGGTCGACGAAGTCGATCTCGCTGTCGGGCTCGATCATTCCCGCCGTCACCCGACAGGGTCCCTGCGCCTCGAGGCGCAGGATCCGCGATTCCTCTTCGGCGTAACAGCGAACGGGGACATGCTTGAGGTTCAGGACGAGCTCGATGACATCTTCCCGCACTCCGGGAATGGTGCTGAATTCGTGGAGCACTCCCTCGACGCGGACGGCCGTGATGGCCGCGCCCCGCACCGATGACAGCAGGACCCTCCGGAGGGCATTGCCCAAGGTGACGCCGAAGCCCCTTTCAAGGGGCTCGACGACGATCCTGCCGAAGCGGGGGGTGCTTTCCTCGACCCGTATTTCAGGACGGATTGGCTCCATCATTCCCCCCACCTTTCATGCATTAACGGGCATAGAATTCGACAACGAGCTGCTCGTTGACGGGCGTATCGATCTGGTCGCGGCCCGGAACGGAGACGATCCTGGCCTCGAGCCTGTCGGCGCTGAACTCGATCCAGGCGGGGATGGAGCGGGCACCTGCGACTTCGGCGTTGTTCTTGATGAGGGTCACGTCGCGGCTGCCGGCAGCCACGGAGACGACGTCGCCGGCCTTGACGATGTAGCTGGCGATGTCGACCTTGCGGCCGTTGACGGCGAAGTGACCGTGACAGACGAGCTGCCGGGCCTGGGCCCGACTCAGGCCGAAGCCGAGACGGCAGACGACGTTGTCGAGGCGGCGCTCCAGAACCTGAAGGAAGTTGTGGCCCGTAGGGCCGTCCATCTTGAGGGCTCTGGCGTAGAAACGGCGGAACTGAGCCTCGCTCATGCCGTAGTAGCGGCGGAGCTTCTGCTTCTCCCGGAGGCGCAGCCCGTATTCACTCTGCTTGGAGTGACGTTTGGAGGCGCCGGCCTGTCCGGGTTTGGAATTCCTGCGGTTGATGGCGCACTTGTCGGTATAGCAGCGGTCGCCCTTCAGAAAGAGCTTGCACCCCTCGGCCCGACAGAGACGGCATACGGGTCCCGTATATCTGCTCATGCGGTGTTCCTACCTCCTTGCCGACTGGGCCTAGACGCGGCGCCGCTTGGGAGGACGGCAGCCGTTGTGGGGAATCGGGGTGGTGTCGCGGATCAGGTTCACCTGAAGGCCGACGGCCTGGAGGGACCTGATGGCCGATTCCCGACCCGGTCCGGGACCCTTGACGACGACGTCGATCTGCTGAAGCCCATGATCCTGGGCGGTCTTGGCGGCCTGAGCGGCGGCCATCTGGGCGGCGTAGGGCGTCGATTTGCGGGCGCCCTTGAAGCCCACGTTGCCGCCGGAAGCCCAGGAGATGAGGTTACCCTGCTTGTCGCTGATGCTGACAATGGTGTTGTTGAACGTGGAGAAGATGTGAACCACTCCGTAGTTGATGTTCTTTTTTTCCTTGCGCTTGCCTCGGCGCTGGACTCGCTTGGCCAACTGCGTCTACCTCCTTGTCCTCCGCTACTTACCGGCCTTTTTCTTGTTGGCCACGGTCCGGCGGGGTCCTTTACGGGTGCGGGCATTCGTCTTCGTCCGCTGACCGCGCACCGTGAGCCCCAGTTTGTGGCGAAGTCCGCGGTAGCAGCCGATCTCGACGAGACGTTTGATGTTCATCGTGACCTCCCGACGGAGGTCGCCCTCGACGAGATGATTGTTCTGGACTTCGTTGCGAAGCGCCTGAACTTCGTCGTCGGTGAGATCTTTGACCCGGGTGTCGGGGCTCACGCCCGTCAGGGCCAGGACCTTGCGCGACGTCGAAATGCCGATGCCGAAAATATAGGTCAGGCCATATTCGATCCGTTTGTCGCGAGGAAGTTCCACGCCTGCGATTCGAGCCATGCCTCTACCTCCTCGCTCCCTGACGCTGCTTGTGACGCGGGTTCTTGCTGCAGATGACCCGCACCACTCCGTTCCGCCTGATGATGCGGCAATGCTCACACATGGGCTTTACGGACGGTTTGACTTTCATACCGGTCACGCTCCTTGCGAAAAAACATCGACCCTTACCAGCCGCGGTAAGCGGGGACGCCTTGAGTTGGGAATCTTACTTGTATCGATATACGATCCGCGCACGGGTCAGATCGTAGGGCGACATCTGGAGGAGGACCCGATCGCCGGGCAGGATGCGGATGAAATGCATCCTCATCTTCCCCGACACGTGAGCCAGAACCTTATGCCCGTTTTCGAGCTCCACGCGGAACATGGCATTGGGAAGCGGCTCCACCACCTTGCCCCGCACCTCGATGACGTCATCTTTTGCCATGCGTTTCCACCGACCTCCTTGGATTGCGGTTTCGCCCCTGACCGGAGAGGCCTGAGCCTCTTCCCGAGCGGGTGACGGATTTCCCCTCTGACGGCGGGATTTCGGCACCGCAAGCTACTATTTTACACGATATTGCAACTTCGGGAATCATCCCGACGTCGGAGCGGCTCACGGGTGCCCCTTCACTCCCAGGGGGTGAGAATCTCGGCCCCCTCGGCCGTTACGAGTACCGTTTTCTCGAAGTGGGCCGCATCCGATCCGTCTGCGGTGACGACAGTCCATCCGTCCGGTCTGGTGACGACCCGCTCTCCCCCCGACATGACCATGGGCTCGATGGCCAAGGTCATGCCGGGCTTGAGGACGAGCCCCCGACCGGGCTTTCCGTAGTTGGGGACCTGAGGCGGTTCATGCATGTGACGTCCGATGCCATGGCCCGCGTAGTCGCGGACCAGGCCGAATCCCCGAGGCTTGACGTAGGACTCGACGGCATGGCCCACGTCGCCCAGGGTCGCGCCGCCGCGGACGGCGGCGAGAGCCCTGTCGAGCGATTCGCGGGTGACCTGAAGCAGGTCTCTGCGGGCCTCGGAGACGGCTCCGACGGGATAACTCCGGGCGGCGTCTCCGAAATAGCGGTCGTAGCCGACGACGATGTCGACGCTGACGATGTCCCCTTCCCGAAGGATCCGATCCCGGCTGGGAATGCCGTGAACGACTTCGTCGTTGACGGAGGTGCAGAGGCTCGCCGGGTAGGGGCTGGCGATGCCGGGCACGCGGTACCCCTTGGTGGCGGGAACGCCGCCGCTTTTGACGATGAGGGCTTCCGCCGTCTCGTCGAGAGTCAGGGTGTCGACGCCGGGGACGATGAGCTCCTCCAAGAGCCGGAGGACGTCGACGACGATCCGGCCCGCCTGTTTCATGTTTCTTATTTCATGGTCCGATTTCAGTGTGATCATCCTACGCCCCGAGTCGGTTCTCAAGGGCGACGAGCACGGCGTCGCCCGATCCGCCGGCGTCGACTTCCAGGAGCCTGTCCTGGCTCCGGTAGTAGTCGACGAGGGGGGCCGTCTGTTCGTGATAGACGGCCAGACGGTTGCGGATGACCGATTCCCGGTCGTCGCTGCGCTGATAGATCTCGCCGCCGCAGGCGTCACAGACGCCCTCGACGGCCGTGGGATGGAAGGCGACGTTGTAGATGGCCCCGCAGCCGCGGCAGAGCCGCCTGCCGCTGAGCCTTTCGACGACGGTTTCATCATCGACCTGGAGGAGAACCACGGCGTCGAGGGTCAGCCCCAGATCGGCCAGAAGGCGATCGAGCGCCTCGGCCTGGGGGACGGTCCGGGGAAAGCCGTCGAGGATGAAGCCTCCCTCGCAGTCCTTTTCGCGAAGACGGTCCCCCATCATGGCGACGATGAGGTCATCGGTCACGAGCTGCCCGGCCTCCATGAACGTCTTGGCCTTCAGTCCCAAAGGCGTTCCCTTCTTGACGTTCTCCCGAAGGATGTCGCCAGTAGAGATGTGGGCCACCTGATGGTGTTCCAGCACTTTGGCCGCCTGAGTCCCTTTGCCCGCTCCCGGAGGTCCCAGGAATATCACTCGCATGTCCTTAGTCTCCTTATTCCGGTCCGGCCTAGAGCCGCAAGAGGCTTCCGGCCTTGTCGCGACGCTTGAGAATGCCGTCGTAGTGGCGCATGAGAAGCTGCGCCTCAATCTGATGGACCGTGTCCAGGGCGACGCCGACGACGATGAGAACGGCCGTCCCGCCGAAGTAGAAGCTGGTGATGCCCATGATGCGCGTCATCAGCGTCGGGATGAGGGCGATGACGGCCAAGAAGAGGCTGCCGCCCAGGGTGATGCGCGTCATGACGCGCTCGATGTAATCCGACGTGGGCCGTCCCGGGCGGATGCCCAGGATGAAGCCGCCGTTCTTCTTCATGTTGTTGGCCACGTCGACGGGATTGAAGACGACGGCCGTGTAGAAGTAGGCGAAGAAGACGATGAGCGCCACGTAGAGGAGCATGTAGAGGATCGAGTCGGGGCCGAGAAGGTTGATGAGCCGCGTCGCCCAGTCTCCTTTGAAGAAGCGGAGGAGCATCGTCGGGAACATGAGGATCGACGAGGCGAAGATGATGGGGATGACCCCGGACTGGTTGACCCTCAGGGGAATGAAGGTGCTCTGTCCCCCGTAGACGCGGTTGCCGACGACGCGCTTGGCGTACTGGACGGGAAGGCGCCTCTGTCCCTCCTGAAGGAGAATGGCTCCGGCGACGACGACGATCATGAGCGCGACGGCCAGAAGCAGGGTGACGGCGTTCATCTCGCCCATGCGGAGCATGGTGAAGGTCCTGATGAAGGCCTCGGGGACGCGGGCCACGATGCCGGCGAAGATGAGAAGCGAAATGCCGTTGCCGATGCCGTGATCGGTGATCTCCTCGCCGAGCCACATGACGGCGACGGAACCCGCCGTTATGGTGACGACGACGACGAGGCCGCCCAGCAGGCCGCCGGAGAAGATGCCCAGGTTTCTCAGCCAGAAGGTGAGCCCCAGGGCCTGAACGACGGCGAAGAGGATGGTGCCCAACCGGGTGTACTGGACGATCTTCTTCCGCCCCTCATCGCCCTCTTTCTGCATCTTCTCCAGCGCCGGGAAGACGACGACGAGGAGCTGCATGACGATGCTGGAGTTGATGTAGGGCGCAACGCCGAGAGCGAAGACGCTGAAACGGCTGAGGGCTCCTCCGGCGAAGAGGTCAAGGAAACCGAGGACCCCTCCCTGCTCGAAGAGCTTGGCCATGGCCGCCGTATCGATGCCGGGCGTCGGAATGTGGGAACCGAGGCGGTAGATGAAGAGGACCGCCATGGTGAAGAGGATCCGACGTTTGAGATCGGGCAGCCTGAAGGCGTCGCGGAAGGAGTCGATCACTTAGACCACCTCGGCCTTCCCGCCCGACGCCTCTATCTTCTCGATGGCCTGTCCGCTGAAGGCGTCGGCTTTGACGTGGAAGTTCTTGGTCATTTCCCCGTCGCCGAGCACCTTGACGGGATCGGTGAGCTTCTTGACGAGACCGCTCCGGTAGAGCTCGTTGACGGTGATCTCCATGCCGGCCTCGAAGCGGGCGTCGAGATCGGAGACGTTGACGATCTGATAGTTCTTGGCGAAGCGGAAGTTGCTGAAACCCCGCTTGGGCGTGCGGCGATAGAGAGGCATCTGGCCTCCCTCGAAGCCGGGGCGGACACCGCCGCCGGCCCGAGCCTGCTGGCCCTTGGTTCCCTTGCCGCCGGTCTTGCCCAGGCCGCTGCCGATGCCCTGGCCGAGACGTTTTTTGGGCTTGCGGGAGCCGGCGGCCGGACGCAGGTCGTGAATGCGCATGGTCCTAACCTCCTAATCCTCGATGACGGACCACTGGACGAGGTGATGCACCGAGGCGACCATCCCCCTGATCTGGGGCGTGTCGTCGTGCTCCACCGTGTGGTTCAGCCTGTGCAGACCGAGGGCTCTGATGGTCCGAGCCTGACGCTCGGGCCGGTTGATGCAGCTTTTGACCCACTTGACCTGAATGCGTGCCATGGCGAGACCTCCTAGGCTTCCTGGGCCTCGACCCGATCCTTGCCGCGAAGGCGAAGGATTTCCTCGGGCGAGCGCATGGCCTTGACGGCCGCCATCGTCGCGTAGGCGACGTTGACGGGGTTGGAGGTGCGACCGATGACCTTGGTCAGAACGTCCTTGACGCCGCCGAGCTCCATGATGGCGCGCACGACGGCTCCGGCGATGACGCCCGTACCGGGAGCGGCGGGGCGGAGGAGAACTTCGGCGGCGCCGAAGTGACCGATGATGGGGTGGGGAATGGAGCTCCCCACCTGCTTGAGGTCGATCATGTTCTTGGTGGCCTTGTCGATGCCCTTGCGGACGGCCTCGGAGATTTCCCGGGCCTTGCCGATGCCGAGACCGACGCGGCTGCGACCGTCACCGACGACGACGAGGACGCTGAAGCGGAAGCGTTTGCCGCCCTTGACGACCTTGCTGACGCGGTTGATGGAGACGACGCGCTCGGTGAACTCCGACGTCTTGGCGTTGATGGGTTTCCTTCCTGCCATGCTGGGAGCCCTCCCTAAAACTCGAGACCGGCTTCGCGGGCAGCCTCGGCGAGGGCCTTGACCCTGCCATGGAACATGTGACCGCCCCGGTCGAAGACGACCTTTTTGATCCCCTTGGCCGTGGCACGCTCCGCCACGAGCTTGCCGACGACCATGGCGGCCTCGACGTCGCCGGTGCCTTCGAGCGTGCCTTTGAGTTCGCGGTCCATCGTCGAGGCGGCGACAAGGGTGAAACCCCGCTCGTCGTCGATGACCTGGGCATAGATGTGCTGAAGACTCCGGAAAACCGAAAGCCGCGGCCGCTCAGCCGTCCCGGAGAGGTGACGGCGGAGCCGACGGTGCCGGATGAGTCGCATGTCGTTTCTGCTGCGTGCCTTCATCGGCGTTCACCTACCTCCTATTTGGATCCGGCCTTGCCGGCCTTGCGGATGACATACTCTCCGACGTAGCGGATGCCCTTGCCCTTGTAGGGCTCGGGAGGACGGAAGCCGCGGATTTCCGAGGCGACCTGCCCCACGACCTGACGGTCGATGCCCGAGACGGAGATCTTCGTGGGGCCCTCCGTGGCGAGATCGATCCCCTGAGGGGGATCGTACTCGACGGGGTGGGAGAAACCCAGGCTCAGGACGAGTTTGCGTCCCTGCATCTGAGCCCTCCAGCCGACGCCGATGATCTCGAGATCCTTGCGGAAGCCCTGGCTGACGCCCTGAACCATGTTGGCCAGGAGAGCCCGGGTCATCCCGTGAAAGGCCCTGTCGGCCTTCTCGTCGCTGCCGCGGGTGACGTGAAGCGCGTCGCCCTCGGCAGTCACCGTGATGGAAGGAACGACGGACAGAGAAAGTTCGCCCTTGGGGCCTCTGACGTGGACGGAACTCTCCTGAACTTCTGCCGTGACCCCCTTGGGGAGTGCCACGGGCTTACGGCCGATGCGAGACATCAGTGTCCACCTCCCGCTACCAGACGAAGCAGACGACTTCGCCGCCCAATCCACGCTTCCGGGCGTTCGAATCGGTCATCAGCCCTTCCGGCGTCGAAATGACCGCGACGCCGAGGCCGCCCATGACTTTGGGCAGCTCGTCCTTGCCTGCATAGATACGACGTCCGGGCTTGCTGATGCGCCGGAGTCCCTGGATGACCCGCTCACGATTGGGGCCGTAGCTCAGGTAGATGCGCACGACGGAATAGGGCTGCTTGGCGTCGTTGATGACCTTGAAATTGCGCACATAACCTTCGGCCTTGAGAATCTTGGCCAGCTCGACCTTCATCTTGCTCAGAGGAACGTCAACGGAGTCGTGGAAGACCATGTTGCCGTTTCTGATGCGCGTGAGCATATCCGCGACAGGATCGTTCACGAACATGAGTATTGCCTCCTTTGCCGCCTACCCACTACCAGCTGGACTTGACAACGCCGGGGATTTTCCCCTCGCGAGCCAGCTTGCGGAAGCAGCAACGGCACATGTCGAATTTACGCATATAGGAGTGGACACGGCCACAGAGAGGGCAACGCGTGTAGCTGCGCACCTTGAACTTGGGCTCTCTCTGCTGCTTTACCTTCAGTGCCTTACGGGCCATTTCGTCTGCCTCCTTAGCGGGTGAAGGGCATCCCCAGCTCTGTGAGCAGGGCGAGGGCCTCTTCGTCGTTTCGGGCGGTGGTGACGATGGAGAGGTTCATCCCCCGAGGACGGATCACCTTGTCGTAATTGATCTCGGGGAAGATGAGCTGCTCCTTCAGGCCGAGGTTGTAATTGCCGCGGCCGTCGAAGCCTCGGCGGGAGATGCCCTGAAAGTCCTTGATGCGGGGCAGGGCGACGGCGATGACCCGATCGAGGAACTCCCACATCCGAACGCCGCGGAGCGTGACGCAGCAGGCCACGGGCATGCCCTCGCGAATCTTGAACCCGGCGACGGACTTCTTGGCCCGCTTCAGAAGGGGCTTCTGTCCCGTGATGATGGTCAGCTCCGACAGGGAGGCGTCCATGTACTTGATGTCGGTCTTGGCCTCGTTGACGCCGATGTTGACGACGATCTTGACGAGACGGGGGACCTCCATGACGTTGGCGAAGGAGAACTGCTTCTGCAGCCTGGGCGAGGTCTCCTCCAGGTATTTCTGCTTAAGACGTGGGATCATGCTCCTACTCCCTCCTAGACCTTGTCCACGATCTCGCCGCACTTCTTGCAGACGCGGACCTTGCGGCCGTCCTCGAGGAAGGCGCGACCGACGCGGGTGGCCTTGCCGCAGGAGGGGCAGACAAGCTGAACTTTGGAAGCGTAGATGGGAGCTTCCTGCTTGACCAGACCGCCCTGAGGGCTCTTGGCCGAGGGGCGGACGTGCTTGGTCACGACGTTGACTCCCTCGACGACGACGAGGTCACGGTCGGGGATGCGACGGAGAATCTTGCCCTCTTTTTTGGCATCCTTGCCGGTGATGACGCAGACGGTGTCCCCTTTTCTGATTCTCATCTTGCCCATAGCGAGGCCCTCCTAAACGACTTCAGGCGCCAGGGAGACGATGCGCATGTACTTCTTCTCCCGAAGCTCCCGAGCTACGGGACCGAAGATGCGGGTCCCCTTAGGATCGCCGTTGTTGTCGATGATGACGGCGGCGTTGTCGTCGAAGCGGACGTAGGAGCCGTCGCGGCGCCTCACCTCTTTTTTGGTCCGGACGATGACGGCCTTGACGACCTTCCCCTTCTCGATGTTGCTGTTGGGGATGGCCTCCCTCACGGAGGCGACGATGACGTCGCCCACCGATCCGTAGCGCCGGAAGCTGCCGCCCTGGACCTGAATGCACATGAGCTTCTTGGCGCCCGAGTTGTCGGCCACATTGAGTACGGTGCGGAGTTGGATCATGGCCTACTTCTCCTCCTCGACGGCCTTGCCGGCGACGGTAAGGACTGGAGCGCGCTCGATGATCTCGGCGAGGCGCCAGCACTTGTGGCGGCTCAGAGGACGAGTCTCTTCGATGCGCACCTTGTCTCCGGTCCGACAGGTGTTCTCCTCGTCGTGGGCCTTGTACTTTTTGTAGCGGCGAACCGGCTTCCCGTACAGCGGGTGCTTGGACGTCGTGTCGATGCGCACGACGATGGTCTTGTCCATTTTATCGCTGACGACGACGCCGATCCGCTCCTTACGATGGGCCTTGCGTTCCTCCATCGCCCTTTACCCCCTTACGACGGAACGATCGGCTTCGCGTTCCTTCTCACCGGCGATGGTGAGAATCCGCGCGATCGTCCGCTTCACTTCGCGGATGCGACTGGTGTTCTGAAGCTGCCCGATGGCACTCTGAAAACGGAGGTTGAAAAGTTCCTCTTTGTACTGGAGATGCCTCTCGCGAAGCTCATCCAGATTCAGATCCCGAAGCTCCTTGTTACGCATCTCTACTCACCACCCAATCCCTCGCGGGCCACGACGCGAACCTTGATGGGCAGCTTGTGGGCCGCCGTGCGGAAGGCCGCTTCGACAACTTCGCGGGAGACACCGGAGACCTCGAACATGATCCGGCCCCGCTTGACGGGAGCCACCCAGTACTCCGTGGCTCCTTTTCCTTTGCCCATCCGCGTTTCGATGGGTTTTCTTGTGAAGGGACGGTCGGGGAAGATACGGATCCAGATCTTGCCGCCCTTTTTCATCTTACGCGAGATGGCGACGCGGGAGGCCTCGATCTGGCGGGCCGTGATCCACCCGCACTGGAGAGCCTGAAGCCCGAACTCCCCGAAGTGAACCTCTTTGCCGCCTTTGGCCATGCCGCGCAGAGGACGACGATGAGGCTTGCGGTACTTGACGCGCTTGGGCATCAGCATGGCGTCTTTACCTCCTTTCCTTCTCCTCGACGGGACGCTGATCGACGAGGAGAGGGGCCTTGCCCTTGTAGATCCAGACCTTGACGCCGATGACGCCGTAGACGGTCTTGGCCTCGGCAAGGCCGAAATCGATGTCGGCCCTCAGCGTCGAGAGGGGGAGCTGTCCTTCGAGATACCACTCGGTCCGGGCGATCTCGGCTCCGCCGAGACGGCCGGCGCACTGGATCTTGATCCCCTTGGCGCCCGATTTCATGGCGCGGAAGATGGACTGCTTCATGGCGCGGCGGAAGCTGATACGGCGTTCCAGCGAGGAGGCGACGCCCTCGGCGACGATCTGAGCTTCCTTGTCGGGGCTCTTGATCTCCTGGATGTTGATCATGACCCTCTGACCGGTGATCTTCTGGAGCGCGTCGCGGACATCCTGGATCTCCTGGCCGCCCTTGCCGATGACGACACCAGGCCGTGCGGTCCAAATGGTGAAGCGGATGACGTTGCCGATGCGCTCGATCTCGACCTTGGAAACTCCGGCATGGCCCCAACGCTTCTTGACCCAGTCGCGAAGACGAAGGTCTTCATGAAGCTTCTTGGCGTAATCCCTGCCACCGGCGAACCACTTGGACTCCCAATCGCGGATGACGCCGATGCGGTAGCCTACCGGGTGAACTTTCTGACCCATTCGTCACCCCTCCTTAGCGTTCCGCCACGACGACGGTGATGTGACTCGTGCGATGGCGATAGGGATGGGCTCTTCCCATGGAGACGGGGCGAAAGCGCTTCATGCTCGGCCCCTGATCGGAGTAGGCGAGCTTGACGAAGAGCCTGTCCAGATCCATCCCGAAGTTGTGCTCCGCATTCGCGGCAGCGCTCTTGAGCACTTTTTCAATGACGGTGGCGGCCTTATTCGGCGTGAACCGAAGGGAGATCAGCGCCTCGTCGACCTTTTTCCCCTGAATCAGAGCCAGCACCTGTCGCGCCTTGGTGGGCGAGACGCGGACCTGCTTGGCCATGGCCTTGGCTTCCATGAACGTACCTCCTCGCTACTTCACGCGGGTGGAACGTTCCTGTCCCGCGTGCCCGCCGAACTTGCGGGTCGGGGCGAACTCTCCGAGCTTGTGCCCCACCATGTTTTCGCTGACGTAGACGGGGATATGCGTCTTGCCGTTGTGGATGGCGATCGTGTGGCCGATCATGGGCGGCACGATCGTCGAACGGCGCGACCAGGTCTTGATGACCTTCTTGGCCCCCGATTCGTTCATGTTCTCGACCTTGCGGAGCAGCTTGAGCTCTACAAAGGGCCCTTTTTTCGTGGAACGAGCCATATTCGACCCTCCTCAGCCTACTTGGCGTACCGGCGACGCACGATGAATTTGTCCGAAACCTTGCGCTTGCGAGTCCGGTATCCCTTCGCCGGAGTCCCCCAGGGAGAGACAGGGTGTTTGTTGGACTTGCTCCGTCCCTCGCCGCCGCCCATGGGGTGGTCGCAGGGATTCATCACCATGCCGCGGACCTTGGGCCGACGGCCGAGCCAACGGGTCTTTCCGGCCTTGCCGACGGAGATGTTCTCATGCTCCTCGTTTCCGACCTGGCCGACCGTGGCCATGCACTCGACGAGAATCATCCGCATCTCGCCGCTGGGCAGGCGGAGGGTGGCGTACTTGCCCTCCTTGGCCATGATCTGGGCCGCCACTCCGGCCGCGCGGACCATGGCACCGCCCCGGCCGGGCTGCATCTCGATGTTGTGGACGAAGGTGCCGACGGGAATGTCCCTCAGCTTGGCGGCGTTGCCGGGCTTGATGTCCACGCCCGGTCCGGCCTGGATCATCTGGCCGACGGAAAGGCCGTTGGGGGCCAGGATGTAGCGCTTTTCCCCGTCGAGATAATGGATGAGGGCGATCCGCGCCGAGCGGTTGGGATCGTACTCGATGGTGGCGACCCGGCCGGGAACGCCCAGCTTGTCGCGCTTGAAGTCGATGACGCGGTAGTAGCGCTTGTTGCCGCCGCCGCGGTGCCGCATGGTGACGCGGCCCGTGTTGTTGCGCCCGGCCTTCTTGCGGATCGGCTCGAGCAGGCTGCGCTCCGGCTCGGCGCAGGTGATCTCCTCGTAGGTGGAGATCGTCATGTGCCGACGTCCGGGAGTGACAGGCTTGAAAATTTTGATACCCATGGCTGGATCCTCCCCTCGCCCTAGGCGTTGGCGCCTTCGAAGAATTCGATGCGCTCGCCCGGAGCAAGCGTCACGATGGCCTTTTTCCACGAGCGCGAGCGGCCGAGAAAAGCGCCAAGCCTCTTCGGCTTGGAGCGGACCTGGATGGTGTTGACCTTCTCGACTTTGACCTTGAAGGCCTCCTGGACGGCCTCTTTGATCTGGATCTTGTTGGCCTGAGGCAGGACCTCGAAGGTGTACTTGTTCTGCTCCATCATGCGATTGCTCTTCTCGGTGATGACGGGCCGAACGATTATATCATGAGCCAGGAGCTTCATCGACCGAACACCTCCTCGATTCGGGTGACGGCTTCGGCGCTGAGGATGAGGTGCTCGTGGTTGAGGATGTCGTAGACGTTGAGGCTGTCTACGTGGAGAATCCGGGCGCCGGGAATGTTCTTGGTGGAACGGATCACGGCGTCGTTGGACTCGTGGAGCACCACGAGCGGCTTTTTCGTCGCCTGCACTTTGTCGAGAAAGCCCAGCATGACCTTCGTCCTGGGGGCGTCAAGACCGACGCAGTCGACGAGGAGAAGCCTCTCGTCCTGGACCTTGAGCGTGAGAGCGCTCCTGAGAGCCAGGCGGCGGACCTTGCGGTTCACCTTCTGGCTGTAGTCGCGGGGATGAGGACCGTGGGCCACACCGCCGCCGACCCAGATGGGCGACGTGGTGCTGCCGTGACGGGCCCGGCCGGTGTGCTTCTGCCGCCAGGGCTTCTTGCCGCCGCCGGCCACGTCGCCGCGACGCTTGCAGTCGTGCGTCCCCTGACGGCGATTGGCCAGCTGTGCCACGACGACCTGATGCATGGCCGGAACGTGGACGGGGGCCGAGAAGACGGCGTCCGAAAGGGTGACCTCACCGACGACTTCGCCCTGTAGATTGTACTGCTTCACGATAGGCATCGTCATTTACCCTCCTTTCAAACGGCCGCTACTTCTGCTTCCGGACCACAACGAGGCCGTTGCGTGCCCCGGGGATGGCCCCCCGGACCAAAAGCAGGTTGTTCTCGCTGTCGATGGCGACGACGACGAGATTGCGAACGGTGACCCTCTCGTCTCCCATCTGGCCCGGCATGGTCTGACCTTTGAAGACTTTGCCGGGATAGCTGGAGGCGCCGCTCGATCCGGGACGACGATGGAACTTCGAGGCGCCGTGAGTCGAGGGACCGCGGTTGCCGTTGTGGCGCTTGATGAAACCTGCGAAACCCTTGCCCTTGCTCGTTCCCGTCACGTCGACCTTCTCTCCGGCCTCGAAGAGGGTCACGTCGAGGACCTTCCCCACTTCGTAGCCTTCGATGGAGTCGAGACGGAACTCGCGGAGCCAGCGGCAGGCGTCGACGCCGGCCTTTTTGAACTGCCCCTCCATGGGTCTGGTGACCTTGTGGGGCTTGATGGCGCCGAATCCGACCTGGACGGCCCTGTAGCCGTTGGTCTTCTCGTCGCGCAGGGCCGTGACGGGACAGGGGCCGGCCTCGACGACGGTGACGGGAACGGCCCGCCCCGCCTCGTCGAAGATCTGCGTCATGCCCAGCTTGCGTCCCAGGATGCCGATAGTCATCGCTCTTCCACTCCTTTGCTCAGAGCTCCCCTTACAGCTTGATCTGGATGTCCACGCCCGAGGGGAGATTCAGCTGCATAAGGGCCTCCATCGTCTTTTGCGTGGGTCCGACAATGTCGATCAGCCGCTTATGAGTTCTGATTTCGAACTGTTCCCGCGCGTCCTTGTCCTTGTGAGGGGACTTGAGGACCGTGTACTTGTTGATCTCCGTCGGCAGGGGGATGGGGCCCGAGACCTGGGCTCCCGTCCTCTGGGCGGTGTCGGCGATCTGCGAGGCCGAGCTGTCCAGCACTCTGTGATCGAAGGCCTTCAATTTGATGCGAATATTCTTGGTCAAGGCTGAAAACCCCCTTCGGGGATTACTTGTCGAGGATTTCGGTGACGACACCGGCTCCGACGGTGCGGCCCCCTTCGCGAACGGCGAAGCGCAGGCCCGGCTCCAGAGCTACGGGAACGATCAACTTCACCTCGAACGTCGCATTATCTCCAGGCATGACCATTTCCACGCCCTCGGCCAGCTTGATCTCCCCCGTCACGTCCGTCGTCCGGAAGTAGAACTGGGGCTTGTATCCCGAGAAGAAGGGCGTGTGGCGGCCTCCCTCTTCCTTCTTCAGGACGTAGACCTCGGCGTAGAAGTGCTTGTGCGGCAGGATCGAGCCCGGCTTGGCGATGACCTGACCGCGCTCCACGTCTTCCTTGCCGATTCCCCGCAGAAGAAGACCCACGTTGTCTCCGGCGATCGCCTCGTCGAGGATCTTGCGGAACATTTCGATGGACGTGCAGACCGTCTTGCGCGTGTCCCGCATGCCCACCACTTCCACTTCCATCCCCGACTTCAGAATGCCCCGCTCGATACGGCCCGTCACGACCGTGCCGCGCCCGGTGATGGTGAAGACGTCTTCAACGGGCATGATGAAGGGCTTCTCCGTGTCGCGGATCGGCTCCGGAATGGCATTGTCGCAGGCGTCCATCAGTTCCCAGATGCAGTCCGCCCACTTGTCCCCCTTCGTGCCGGGACCTTCGAGGGCCTTCAGCGCCGATCCGCGCACGACCGGAAGGTCGTCCCCGGGGAACTCGTACTTGCCCAGGAGATCGCGCACTTCCATCTCCACCAGGTCCAGAAGCTCGTCGTCGTCGACCATGTCCACCTTGTTCATGAACACGACCAGCGCCGGCACGTTGACCTGACGGGCCAGCAGAACGTGCTCCCGCGTCTGCGGCATGGGACCGTCGGCCGCCGAGACGACCAGGATTCCCCCGTCCATCTGCGCCGCGCCGGTGATCATGTTCTTGATGTAGTCGGCGTGACCGGGGCAGTCGATGTGCGCGTAGTGCCGCTTCTCCGACTGGTACTCCACGTGGGCGATGTTGATCGTGATCCCGCGCTCACGCTCCTCGGGCGCCTTGTCGATGTTCTCGAAGGCCGTGAAGTCGGCGAATCCCGCCTTGGAGAGCACGTAGGTGATGGCCGCCGTCAGCGTCGTCTTGCCGTGGTCGATGTGGCCGATCGTTCCGATGTTCAGGTGAGGCTTGTTTCTTGCAAAATGCTCCTTTGCCATGGACGTTTCCCTCCCTATGAATATTCAACAGGCTTTCTATTCTACCCCTTGAGGACCTTTTCCGCCACGTCGCGGGGAACTTCCTCATAGTGGTCGAACTGCATCGAATAGGCGGCCCGGCCGGAGCTCTTGCTCCGCAGGTCCGTGGCGTAGCCGAACATCTCCGACAGGGGGACGATGGCCTTGACGATGCGGGCGTTGGCGCGCATCTCCATGCCCTCGATGCGCCCCCTCCTGGAGGAGAGGTCCCCGATGACGTCGCCGACGTACTCCTCGGGGGAGACGACTTCGACCTTCATGACGGGCTCCATCAGAACGGGGTCAGCCTTCCTCATGCCCTCCTTGAAGCCCATGGAGGCGGCGATCTTGAAGGCCATCTCGGAACTGTCCACGTCATGGTAGCTGCCGAAGACGAGGGAGACCTTGACGCCGATGACGGGGTAGCCGCCGAGAATGCCGCTGGTGATCGTCTCGTCGAGGCCTTTCTGGACGGCCGGGATGTATTCCTTGGGGATGACGCCTCCGACGATCTTGTTCTCGAATTCGTAACCCTTGCCGTCGGGCAAAGGCTCCAGCTCGAGGACGACGTGGCCGTACTGGCCCCGGCCGCCGCTCTGGCGGATGAACTTGCCCTCGGCCTGGGAGGCCTTGCGGATGGCCTCGCGGTAGGCGACCTGGGGGCGGCCGACCTTGACTTCGACGCCGAACTCGCGGCGGAGACGGTCGACGATGATTTCCAGGTGGAGCTCGCCCATGCCGGATATGATAGTCTGGTTGGTCTCCTCGTCGGTGTGGACCCGGAAGGTGGGATCCTCCTCGGAGAGGGCCGAAAGACCCTTGGCGAGCTTGACCTGATCGGCCTTGCTGTTCGGCTCCACCGAGAGATGGATGACGGGCTCGGGGAAGATGAGATTCTCGAGGAGGACGGGAGCGCTTTCGGCGCAGAGCGTATCGCCGGTGCGAGTCGCCTTGAGACCGGGAAGGGCGACGATCATGCCCGCCGCGCAGTCCTCGAGCTCCTCACGCTTGTTGGCGTGCATGCGGAGGATGCGTCCCACCCTCTCGCGCCTGCCCGTGGCCACGTTGAGAACCGATTCGCCGGTCTTGAGAGCCCCCGAGTAGATGCGGCAGAAGACGAGACGGCCCACGAAGGGATCGACCATGACCTTGAAGGCCAGAGCCGCGAAGGGCTCGTCGTAGCTGGAATGGCGCTCGATCGCCCTCTCCGGGTCGTCCACGTCGTGGGCGACGATGGGAGGGAGATCGGCGGGGCTGGGCAGGTAGTCGACGACGGCGTCGAGCATGGGCTGGACGCCCTTGTTCTTGAAGGCCGATCCGCAGAGGACGGGGACGATCTGAAGGTCGATCGTGGCCCGCCTGACGGCCGCCTTAATCTTCTCGACGGGAACCTCTCCCCCGTCGAGGAAGAGCTCCATGATCTCCTCGTCGAAATCGGCTATGGATTCGATGAGGAACTCCCGGGCCTGAGCGGCCTCCTCCTGGAGTTCGGGAGGGATCTCCGTCAGCTTGGGCTCCCGACCCAGATCGGCCTCCTCTCCGTAGAGGATGGCCCGGTTCTGGACGAGGTCGACGAGGCCGATGAAGGCATCTTCGGCGCCGATGGGCATCTGAATGGGAACGGCCCTGGCACCGAGACGCTCCCGCATCCCCTCGACGACGGCGTTGAAATCGGCTCCGACGCGATCCATCTTGTTGACGAAGGCGATGCGGGGAACGCGATATTTGTCGGCCTGGCGCCAGACGGTTTCCGACTGGGGCTCGACGCCCCCGACGGCACAGAAGACGGCGACAACGCCGTCGAGGACGCGGAGAGAACGCTCCACCTCGACGGTGAAATCCACATGGCCGGGCGTATCAATGATGTTGATGATACAGTCCTTCCAGTGGCAGGTCGTGGCGGCAGAGGTGATGGTGATGCCTCTTTCGCGCTCCTGTTCCATCCAGTCCATCGTCGCGGCGCCCTCGTGGACTTCGCCCAGCTTGTAGGTACGGCCCGTGTAGTAGAGAATCCGCTCCGTCGTCGTCGTCTTGCCCGCATCGATATGGGCCGCGATGCCGATGTTGCGGATCTGTTTCAGATCAATTCCTTGCATCGTCTTTCACCACCAAGAAAGGGACTGCTTGCATCGGAGCCTTGAAACGGTTACCAACGGTAATGGGCGAAGGCGCGGTTGGCCTCGGCCATGCGATGGGTGTCCTCACGCTTTTTGACGGACCCGCCCTCGCCCTTGCAGGCATCGAGAAACTCGCGGGCGAGACGCTCCACCATGGGAATGCCCTTGCGGGCCCGGGCGTACTGGATGATCCAACGCGTGGCCAGGGCCTGGGCACGGGTGGGATCGACCTCGACGGGAACCTGGTAGGTGGCGCCGCCGACGCGGCGGGGCTTGACTTCGACGAGGGGCTTGACGGCCTCCATGGCCTTGTCGTAGACCTCTCGGGAATCAATGCCGAGCTTGCCGCCGGCGCTCTCGAGGGCGCCGTAGAAGATCTTTTCGGCGATGCTCTTCTTGCCGTCATACATGAGGCAGCTGATGAATTTCTCCATCGAGACGGAGTTGAAGCGAATGTCGGCCTTGGGTTCCCGACGGTGGACATGACCTTTCCGCGGCATGAACGGTTCCCCTCCCTACGGTTATTTCTTGGGCCTGCGCGCCCCGTACTTGGAGCGGCTCTGACGACGATTTTCGACTCCCGCCGTGTCGAGGGTGCCGCGGATGATGTGGTAGCGAACGCCGGGAAGGTCCTTCACACGCCCGCCACGGACCATGACGACGGAGTGCTCCTGCAGGTTGTGTCCGACCCCGGGAATGTAGGCCGTAACTTCGATGCCGTTGGTGAGGCGGATACGGGCCACTTTGCGGAGAGCCGAGTTGGGCTTCTTGGGCGTCGTGGTGTAGACGCGGGTGCAGACGCCGCGCTTGGCCGGGTTGCCCTGAAGGGCAGGAGCGCTCGTTCTGACTTTCTTGGACTTGCGCCCGTTGCGGATCAACTGACTGATGGTTGGCACTGACGAAAACCTCCTTCCACATAAAGGGCTCTTCTTGAGCAGAGCCCGGACCGGGCCTCGATGGCCCTCTCAGGCCGCGGGCTTCTGAGCTTGTGCGGACGCTTCGGCGGAGACAAAAGCGCACAAAAGGGCATGCGCCAAATAAGGCGCACCCGAACATCATAGCAACGTCCGAGGGGGGTGTCAAGAATGGCGCAGGGGGAGGTGTCGCCCTGCGCCATTCTGTCGATCAGTTCCCGGAGGGATTCGCCGCAGGGGCCTCCTCGGGCTCGCCTCCGACGCGGTCGGGCGCGGCCGATCGAGGTCGGATCCGGTAGTGTTCCGCCCCTGTCCCGGCGGGGATGAGGTGACCGATGATGACGTTCTCCTTGAGCCCGACGAGGGGGTCCACGTCGCCCCTGACGGCGGCCTTGGCCAGAACCTGGGCCGTCTGCTGGAAGGAAGCGGCGCTGAGGAAGCTGTCCGTGTTGAGAGCCGCCTTGGTGATGCCGTGGATGACGGCACTGTACTGAGGCTCTTCGCGGAGACGGCGGACGAAGCCGACGCGCTGGATGAGGCGTTTCATCTCCGAGGCACCGTAGATGGGGCGGACGACGAGTTCACTGGGATCAGCCATGACGAGGGCGTCGAGGAGGGCATGATTGACCTCCTGGCCCGGCTCGGCGACGACCCGTCCCTGTCCGTCCCTGACGGTTTCGAGGATGACCTTGCCGTAGACGGTATCGCTCATCGTCTGGGCGAGGATCTTCTGGCGCGTGACGATCTCGCCCTCGATCTGAACGGCCGTCAGACTGCCCTCGACGAGGCCCCGGACGACGCTGCCGTCGACGATGTGCGAGATGTGGCGGACTTCGTTGCCCGAGGCGTCGATGGCCCGGGAGAGCGGCTTGCTCCAGACCTTGTCGATGAGGTATTTCTGCATGGCATCGGCCAGGGAGATCCGCTCCGGCGCCTTCCAGACCTTGACCGACTCGACCTGCAGTTCCCTGAAGTGGCGGGCCGTGTCGGCCGTTATCAGGCGGTCCTTGAGCGCGATGGCCTGGCCGTCGACGACGGTGTCCTCGGCGAGGAAGGCCGTTTCCGTCAGGCTCTTGAGGACGTCGGTATCGCGGACCCAGAGGGGACGGGGCGCCTCCTGGGTGACGAGAGAGAGCTGCCCCAGCGTCAGGGAAATTCCGGCCTCGATCCGCTTGCCCTCGCTCAGGTCGATCGATTCGGTCAGCTCGAGCCCTTCGAGGTGGCGTCGGAAGGAGGCCTCGCCGACGATGACGCGCAGGAGTCCCTCGCCGTCCTCGACGTAAAGCTCGTTGACGGGAGTGCCGGGCATGAGGATTCTCGCGATGGAACCCCTGTCCAGATCCTGTCCCTTGAACTGAAGGGCCGCCTCGACGTTCCCCTGCCCCTTGGCGTCCTTGAGGATCGTGCCGGCAAGGGCCGTCGTGGCCTCTTCGAGGCAGTGACGGTTGTTGTCGCGGATGGCCTCGACGTCCCGGTCGAGCTCGTCCATCCAGACCAGCTCGCCGGCGACGAAGGAGCTGTCGCCCTCTTCGATGACGCGGACCCGGTTGACGGGCGCCACTTTGCGCAGGATGACTTCGATGTGCTTGTTGTTGATGGAGACGCCCTGAGAGCGGTAGACCTCCTGGATGTTGTCGACGAGGTATTTCTGAACGGCCTCGAGCCCCTTGACCTCCAGAAGCTGCTGGGGATCGACGTAGCCCTCGGTGAGGGCGTCGCCTTTCTCGACTTCTCTTCCCTCCTCGACGAGGAGGTTCTGGTTGAGGGGAACGTTGTAGCTGAACTTCTGCTCCCCCTCGGGACCGTCGGCGACGAGGATGACCTTGCGTTTGCCCTCCATCTCGCGAATTTCGGCGATCCGACCCGAAGCCTCGGCGAGGAGGGCCACTTTCTTGGGCTTGCGGACTTCGAAGAGCTGCTCGATCCTCGGCAGACCTTGGGTGATGTCCTCGCCGGTGATGCGGACGCCCCCCGTGTGGAAGGTGCGCATGGTGAGCTGCGTTCCCGGCTCGCCGATGGACTGGGCGGCGACGACGCCGACGGTCTCGCCGATGGAGACGGGCTTGCGCGTGGCCAGGTCGCGGCCGTAGCAGGTCTGGCAGAGACCGTGGCGAAGGCCGCAGGTGAGAGGACTGCGCACCTCGACGCGGTCGATGCCGGCCTCTTCGACGATCCTGGCCTTGGCGGGATCGATCTCTTTGCCCTTGGCGACGATGAGCTCCGACGTGAGGGGATTGCGGATGTCCTTCAGGGCCGTGCGGCCGGCGATGCGCTCGGCGATGCCGATGACGGCCTTGCCGTCCTGGATGAGAGGTTCGATGACGATGCCTCTGTCGGTGCCGCAGTCGGGAGCGGTGATGATCAGGTCCTGGGCGACGTCGACGAGACGGCGCGTCAGATAGCCCGACTTGGCCGTCCGGAGGGCCGTGTCGGCAAGTCCCTTCCGGGCGCCGTGGGTGGAGATGAAGTATTCGAGCATGTTGAGCCCCTCACGGAAGTTGGCCGTGATGGGATAGTCGATGATGCGCCCCGACGGATCGGCCATGAGCCCCCGGATGCCCGACATCTGGGCGAGCTGGCTCTTGCTTCCGCGGGCGCCCGATTCGGCCATCATGCGCACGGGGTTGGTCTCCTCCATGTTGGCCACGATGGCGTCGGCGACGTTTCTGGAGGCCTCGGACCAGAGGAGCTCCTTCTCGCGGAAGTACTCGTCGTCGGTGAGAACGCCCATCTGGTATTCGTCGATGAGGTTCTCCTCCTTGTCGAGGGTCGCCCTGACGATTTCGTTCTTCTCGGGCGGGACGGCGATGAAGTCCAGCCCGAGGCTGATGCCGCTCTTGGCGGCCCAGCGATAGCCCAGCGACTTGATGTCGTCGAGCATCTCGACCATCTTTTTGACCCCGACGGCGTCGTAGGCGCTGTCGAGGAGCTGGGCCAGATCCTTCTTGCCCATCTTGTGGTTGTAGTAGCGCATCCGGGGGTGAAGGATGCTGTTGAAGAGGGCCCGACCGGGCGAGGTCTCGAACCAGCCTTTCCCGTCGACGTCGACCTTCCATCCCGGCTCGGCCCTGAGGCGGACGCGGGCGTTGACGTGGACGACGCCGTGATCGAGGGCGATGAGGGCGTCGTCGATGTCGCGGAAGCTCATGCCCTCCCCCTTGAGGCCGTCGAGCATCTGCGTCAGGTAGTAGGTTCCGAGGACGATGTCCTGACTGGGCGTGACGATGGAGCGTCCGCTGGCCGGGGAGAGGACGTTGTGGGCCGAGAGCATGAGCACCCGGGCCTCGGACTGGGCCTCCAGGGAGAGGGGGACGTGGACGGCCATCTGGTCTCCGTCGAAATCGGCGTTGAAGGCCGTGCAGACGAGAGGATGAAGGCGGATGGCCTTGCCCTCCATGAGGACGGGTTCGAAGGCCTGAATGCCGAGGCGGTGCAGGGTCGGAGCCCGGTTGAGGAGGACGGGATGGTCTTTGATGATCTCCTCCAGGATGGCCCAGACCTCGTCGCGACCGCGCTCGATGATGCGCCGGGCGTTCTTGACGTTGGCGGCCTGGCCGCGCTCGACGAGCTTCTGCATGACGAAGGGCTTGAAGAGCTCCAGGGCCATCTGTTTGGGAAGGCCGCACTGGTAGATCTTCAGGTTGGGGCCGATGACGATGACGGAACGGCCCGAGTAGTCGACGCGCTTGCCCAGAAGGTTCTGGCGGAAGCGCCCCTTCTTGCCCCGCAGCAAATCGGTGAGGCTCTTGAGAGGCCTGTTGCCGGCACCGAGGACGGCCTTGCCCATGCGGCCGTTGTCGATGAGGGCGTCGACGGACTCCTGGAGCATCCTCTTTTCGTTGCGGACGATGATCTCCGGCGCCCTCAGCTCCTGGAGCTTGAGGAGACGGTTGTTGCGGTTGATGACGCGCCGATAGAGGTCGTTCAGGTCCGATGTGGCGAAACGGCCGCCGTCGAGCTGCACCATGGGGCGCAGGTCGGGAGGGATGACGGGGAGGACGTCGAGGACCATCCACTCGGGCTTGCTGTCGCTCTTGCGGAAGTCCTCGGCCACCTGGAGGCGTTTGACGAGCTTGCGCTTCTTCTGTCCCGTCGTGTCGCCGATCTCCTCGCGGAGGCTGCCGACGAGCTCCTCCAGGTTGATGCATCCCAGGAGGGCCTTGACGCCCTCGGCGCCGATGCCGGCATCGAAGGTCTTGTCGTAGGCGGAACAGAGGCGCTGCTCCTTCTCGAGGATGATGTCGCTCTGCTCGAAGGGAGAGTCGCCGCCGCCGATGACGACGTAGCAGGGATCCTCGAGGGTGATCGTCTCCTGCTGGGCCGTGAAGCGCCCCGGGTACTTCTGGTGGTAGAGATCGTACTCGCTGACGGAGATGACGTCGCCCTTGGCGAAGGGCAGATGGGCCACGGCCGTGACGAGGAAGCCCTCCTGGTTGCCCGAAAGAGCCCTCTCGGCGTCCACGTCGAGCCCCGCGCCCCGCGCCTCGTCCAGCTCGGAGGCGGCGATGATCTGATCGACGGCGAAACGTCCGTCAGGCGATTCGGTCCGTATCCTGAAGGCCGGCTCGACTTCGAAGACGCCGTCGCCGTAGTCGGTCCTGAATCGCGAAATCTGCTGGGACGAGACGACGTCGCCCACGGAGAGAGGGACGTCGTCGACGGAGAGGATGCGAAGGGCCTCTTCGGCCTTGAACTTGGGATCGAAGTGACGGTGGATGCGCTCCTCGCAGGCGGCCAGGAGGTCGCCCCGGCGGGCCAGGTCGGTGCGGCGCCCCTCGATGACGACCTTGTAGACGGCCTCGCGGCGACGGATGGGGGCGAAGTAGACGACCTTCTCCAGGTCCTTCGTCGCCGTGCCGAGGAGAAGGCTGAGCCGGCTGGGGATGCCCCGGAGGTACCAGATGTGGACGACGGGGGCGGCCAGTTTGATGTGACCCATCTTCTCGCGGCGGACGCGGCTGTCGGTGACTTCGACGCCGCAGCGATCGCAGACAACGCCCTTGAACTTGGGGCCGCTGCGCTTGTATTTGCCGCAGGCGCACTCGAAGCTCCGCGTGGGGCCGAAGATGCGCTCGCAGAAGAGACCGTCCTTTTCGGGACGAAGGGTCCGGTAGTTGATCGTCTCGGGCTTCTTGACCTCTCCGCTGGAGATCTCCTGAATCCGTTCGGGGCTGGCCAGCTTGATGCGGACGCTGGCGATTTCGCGACGGCTCATCTAGGCATCTGCCCCCTCTGAATCGTCATCTTTCTCGTCGCTCGGCTCGGGCTCGTTGTCGGAGCCGAAGATCATCTCGTCCGTCACCGTCGAGACGGGGAAAAGCTTCTGGAGAAGACCTTTCTCCTCCTCGTCGGGCTCCTCGTCGGCCGCCGAGACGACGTCCGACTCCCTGGGGGGGATCCGCTTGGGCCGGAAGGAGGCCTCGGGCTCGTCCTCTTCGACGATGAGCTCGCCGAAGGACCCGTCGTCGTAGCCGATCTCGACGTCCAGGCCCAGACCCTGAAGCTCCTTGACGAGGACGCGGAAGCTCTCGGGAACGCCGGGCTTGGTCAGGTTCTGCCCTTTGACGATCCTCTCGTAGGTCTTGAGACGGCCACGGATATCGTCGGACTTGACGGTGAGCATCTCCTGAAGGATGTGAGAGGCACCGTAGCCCTCGAGGGCCCAGACTTCCATCTCGCCGAAGCGCTGGCCGCCGAACTGGGCCTTGCCGCCCAGAGGCTGCTGGGTGATGAGGCTGTAGGGGCCGATGGAGCGGGCATGGATCTTGTCGTCGACGAGGTGGATCAGCTTGAGCATGTACATGTAGCCCACGGTGACCTTGTTTTCCATGGGCTCGCCCGTGCGGCCGTCGTAAAGCGTCGTCCGTCCGTCGCGGGTCAGCTCGGGATGGCTCTTCGAGAGCTTGGCCAGCTCCTCGAAGATCTCCTTCTCCTGGGCCCCCTCGAAGACGGGCGTCGAGACGTACCAATCGTTCTGCACGGCCACGAAGCCCATGATCGTCTCCAGGACCTGTCCCAGGTTCATGCGGCTGGGAACGCCGAGAGGGTTGAGGACGATATCGGCCGACGTGCCGTCGGGAAGATAGGGCATGTCCTCGACGGGAAGGATGCGGGAGACGACGCCCTTGTTGCCGTGACGCCCGGCCATCTTGTCGCCGACGGTGATCTTCCTGAGCTGGGCCACGTAGACCTTGACGACCTCGTTGACGCCGGGGCTCATGTCCTCGCCGTTGAGCTCCCGGGTGAGGCGCTTGATGGCGACGATCTTGCCGCCCTCGCCGTGAGGCACGCGGAGCGACGTGTCGCGGACCTCACGGGCCTTTTCTCCGAAGATGGCCCGCAGGAGTTTCTCCTCCGGCGTCTGGTCCGATTCGCCCTTGGGCGTCACCTTGCCGACGAGGATGTCGCCGGCGCCCACCTCGGCTCCGACGCGGACGATGCCGTTCTCGTCGAGGTCCCGAAGGGCGTCCTCACCGACGTTGGGGATGTCGCGGGTGATCTCCTCGGGGCCGAGCTTCGTGTCTCGGGCCTCGACCTCGTACTCCTCGATGTGGATCGACGTGTAGAAGTCCTCCTTGACGAGGCGCTCGCTGAGGAGGATGGCGTCCTCGTAGTTGTACCCCTCCCAGGGGACGAAGGCGACGAGGACGTTGCGACCCAGGGCCAGCTCGGCCTCGTCGACAGACTGGCCGTCGACGATGACCTCGCTTCTTTCCACATGGTCTCCGTGGCGGACGAGGGGTTTCTGGTGGATGATCGTCCCCTGGTTGGAACGGCGGAACTTGATGAGGCGGTACTGATCGACGCCGCCGTCGTCGGTGGAAATCTCGATGCGCTCCGAATCGACGTAGGAGACGACGCCGCTCCGTCTGGCGACGATGCAGGAGCCCGAGTCCTTGGCGATGCGGGCCTCCATGCCCGTCCCGACGCGAGGGGCCTCGGCCTGGATGAGGGGAACGGCCTGACGCTGCATGTTGGAGCCCATGAGGGCCCGGTTGGCGTCGTCATGCTCCAGGAAGGGGATGAGAGCCGTCGAGACGGAGACGATCTGCTTGGGCGAGACGTCGAGGAAATCGATCTTGTCGGGCGTGACCTCTTCGATGTCGTCGCGGTAGCGGACGTAAACCCGATCGGCGACTTCGGCCAGAATCTGCCCGTCGGGAGCGACGGGCGTGTTGGCCCTGGCGACGTAGAAGCTGTCCTCCTCGTCGGCCGAGAGAAAGACGATCTCGTCGGAGACGCGGCCGTCGACGACCTTGCGCCTCGGCGTCACGAGGAAGCCGAACTCGTTGACGCGGGAGTAGGTGGCCAGAGAGGTCACGAGGCCGATGTTGGGGCCTTCCGGCGTCTCGATGGGACAGACGCGGCCATAGTGGGTGTAGTGAACGTCGCGGGCCTCGAATCCGGCCCGTTCGCGGGAGAGGCCTCCGGGACCCAGGGCCGAGAGGCGGCGCCTGTGGGTGATCTCGGCCAGAGGGTTGGTCTGGTCCATGAACTGGGAGAGCTGGCCCGAGCCGAAGAACTCCCGGAGCGACGCCGAAATGGGCCGGACGTTGATGAGATCCTTGGCCGTGGCCTTTTCCAGGTTGGGAAGGGTCGTCATCCGTTCCTTGGCGATGCGCTCCATCCGGAGGAGACCGATGCGGACCTGATTCTGAAGGAGCTCGCCGACGGCCCGGACGCGGCGGTTGCCCAGGTGGTCGATGTCGTCGGGCCGCTCCCTGCCGCTGCGCAGGGCCAGCATGGCCTTGATCATGGACACGATGTCCTCGATCCGGAGGAGACGCTCGGAAAGGTCGAAGTCGAGATTCAGACGACGGTTGAGCTTGTAGCGCCCCACCCGCCCCAGGTTGTAGCGGCGGGAATCGAAGAAGAGGCCGTGGATGTACTCCCGGGCGTTCTCCATGCGGGCCGGCTCGTTGGGACGGAGGCGACGGAAGAGATCCAGAAGCGCCTCGTCGCTGTTCGTCGTGTTGTCCCGCTCCAGCGTCGCAGCCAGAGCCGGATCCACATCCCAGATGCGGAGGCGGGTCCGCCCCATCTCGACGAGCCGATCGAAATGCTCCTTGGTGACGCGGTCGTTGCGGGCGAGAAGGACGTCGCCCGCCTCTCCGACGATGGCCTCGGCCAGGAGACGGCCGCGGACCTCCTCTTCGATGAGGTCCACCTCGATCTCTCGGGCGCCGAAAAGCCTGAGAATCTCGTCGTCGCCGGGGACGCCGAAGGCCTTGAGGAAGGTCGTGGCGGGGATCTTCTTGCGGTTGTCGATGTTGACGGAAAGGACATCTCCGGGCGTGAGGTCGAACTCGAGCCAGGCTCCCCGATCGGGGATGACCTTGCAGGCGAAGGACTCCTGGCCGGGAACGGACGTATCGGCGCTGAGGTAGACGCCGGCCGAGCGGGCCAGCTGATTGACGACGACGCGCTCCGTTCCGTTGATGATGAACGTGCCCCTGTCGGTCATGACGGGGAAATCGCCGAGGAAGATCTCCTCCTCCTTGATCTCCGACGTCTTCCGGTTGACGAGACGAATCGTCGCCCTGACGGGCATCTGCCATGTCAGGTCACGCTGGCGCGACTCCTCCTCACTCGTCGTGGGAGGGTCGATGTAGAAGCGGAAAAACTCCAACGCAAAAGAACCGTCATAGCTTTCGATGGGGAAGATCTCTCTGAACAGCTCTTGGAGGCCCATAGCCTCGCGCCTGTCGGGATCCACATCCTTCTGAAAAAACCACCGGTAGGAGTTCCGCTGGACTTCGATCAGGTCGGGAAGATCGACAAGATCCTTGACCCTTCCGAAAGCCAGACGCCGACGCCGTTTGCCCACGGGGACGAATTCGGCCATGGGAGTGATGACCTCCCTGTCTTGATGTGAGTTTTGGAAAAGACTTGACGAAGAGTAAGGATAACAAAAAAGCCGTGCCAAGTCAACAGGCATGGCACGGCCAGAAAAAAACCGCTTCTTATCGAAGGCGGGCGTCTCTCTATGGTGTCGAGGGGGGGATTTGAACCCCCACAGGCTTACGCCCACTAGATCCTGAATCTAGCGCGTCTACCAATTCCGCCACCCCGACATTGTCTTTGACGGCGATGATTGTAACAACGCCAGCAGCATTTGGCAAGGGGCAAAGCTGAAATCTGTCGCCGGACAATGGTATTGTCACTCGTGAAGAGGACAGGGAAAATGTCACTTATGACGACCAGGAGAGACCTACTCATGAAGACAAAAGAAGCAAGGCGCTTGGGGTTGGTGGAAGAGGCTGTCGCGGGCAACCTGACGGTTCAGGAGGTGGCCGATCGGCTCGGTCTGAGCCGCCGTCAGGTCTTTCGGCTCAAACGACGCTACCGGGAAGAAGGAGCGCAGGGGCTCCTGCACAAGGGACGAGGCAAACCGTCCCGGCGCAGAATCTCTCAGGAGACACGGGATTTCGTCGTCAGTCTGGCCAAGGGTCTTTACAGGGATACGAGCTGTCAGCACATGGCCGAACTCCTTGCCGAAGAGCATGATCTCGTGCTGAGCGCCAAGAGCATCGCCCGTTTCCTTCGCGCGGAGAACCTGTCCCTCGTTCATCGCCACCGGGCCCCGAAGCGGCGTTCCCGCAGGGTCCGACGGTCCCGACGAGGCGATCTGGTCCAGATGGACGCCTCTCCTTTCGATTGGTTCGAGATCGGTGAGCGTTGCACTCTCCACGGCGTGATTGACGATGCCACAGGAGAGGTCCTCGGTCTGTGGATGGCCAGGAATGAGTGCCTCTTCGGCTACTTCCGCGTGCTCCGTCAGATGCTTGATCGCCACGGCGTGCCTCGCGAGCTTTACGCCGACCGCCACACCATCTTCCTTTCTCCCAAGTCGGAAAAACTGACGATCAAGGAGGAGCTGGAGGACTCGGCGCCTGTAACCCAGTTCGGCCGCGCTCTGGAGGCTCTCGGAACTCGCTATGTCCCTGCAGGGTCTCCCCAGGCGAAGGGGCGGATCGAAAGGCTCTGGGGAACTCTTCAGGATCGTCTCGTCGTCGCCTTCCGACGGGCCGGAGTGAAAACGATCGAAGAGGCCAACGTCCTGCTCGCCGCCTACCCGGGAGAGGTCCATAACCCGAGGTTCGCTCGTCCTCCCGCAGAGGGGGCATCTGCCTTTCTCCCTCCGCCGGACGGACCCGCTCTCGATCTCCTCCTGACTCGCCAGACCGACCGGAAGGCCTCGGGAGACTCGACGATTTCCCTCGACGGAAAACAGTACGCCCTGATAGGCCCCCGCAGACGCCCCCTGCTTCTTGCCAGAGGACAGGCGGTCAAGGTCATCGAGAAGCTCGACGGGAAACTCCTGGCTCTTGTCCATGACGGGCTCTACGATCTCGCAGCCGTCGACAAAGAGCCCCCTGCGACTCCCCCGCCTGTCATCGAGACGAAGACAGGCACTCCATGCAAAACGAAGAAGCAGAGGAAGCCGGCGGCAGACCATCCCTGGCGACAGAATCCCGCTCCTCCTGCCGCGGCGGTCGGCTCCGAGCAAGGGACGGGTTCCCCTCCCTAGAAGGACCTCCGCCGCGGAGGAAAGCCAAGGCGGGCTGTTGACGGGGGCGATTTCAGCCCCTCGAAAGCGACACTTTCATTGTCCCTCAGACCCTCTTTTTAGATGACATTTTTAGTGTCCCTTGACAGGGGCAAAGCTGAAATCCCCAATCCGCGCCGCCCCGAAGGGGCGCGGATTCTCCCCGCAGAAGACGACAGAGCCCCGCCCTGCGGGCGGGGCCGGAGGGGCGGTCAGCCTCTAGGCCTTGAAATCGATCTGGCCGCCGATGCCGGACGCGGCGAAAAGCTGCTGAATCATGTCCTGCTGCAGCGCCGTCGTCGAGTCAAGCACCTTGTTCGTGACGGCCGTCTGGATCTGCGTCCCGATGGCCGCCGACTGCATCTGGGTGACGTCGCTGACAAGTCCCATCATGGCGATCACCTCCCGATCCTTTATCGGCTTTTCCGGCAACCACCTTGAAAGTTCCGGCTTCGACATCGCACGAGCTTCCCCGATCTGCCGAAACGTGACGCCCTTCGAGCGATGTCCGTCAGGCCCACCCTTTCGTCCGGGCGTACCCTTGCCTCTTCGGCGGAACTCCCGCCCTTGGGCTTTCGCCCCTTGCCGCGGCGAGGCCCCTTCCTTGGCGGTCTATTCCCGCCCCGAGGCCCGAAGGAGCCGGTCTCTGACGGCCAGTCCCAGCCCCTGCGACGGAGGCCACTGGGCGACGAGGACGTCGACGCCGGAGCGCTCCAGGTGGCGCAGGGCCGAGAAAAGGCCGCGGGCGTAGTCCTCGACGGAACGGAAACGGACGGACCGGGCGACGGGGAAGGGGGCCTCGTCGAGGCCCATGTAGCCGACGGAACCGTCGATCTCGGGGAGACCGGCCTCGCCCCAGAGCAGAAGGGGCAGATCCGGGGCATAGTGACGGTAGCGCGTCCCCGGCGACCGCCTCCCCTCCCCCGCCCGGGGACGCTCGACGAGGCCGGCGGCCTCTTCGATTTTCTCCAGGGCCAGGGCTCCGGGGCGAAGGAGAAGGAGAGAGGGGCCCGTGGCATCGACGACGGTCGACTCGACGCCCATGTCGGTGGGACCGCCGTCGAGAAGGAAAGCGAGAGACTCCCCCAGGTCCTCGTCGACGGCCTGGGCCTCCGTGGGGCTGGGACGACCGCTCCTGTTGGCGCTGGGAGCGGCCACGGGACGATCTGCGGCCTCGATGAGGGCCAGGGCCACGGGATGGGAGGGCATGCGGAGGGCGACGGTGTCGAGACCGCCTCGGGTGACGGAAGGCACGACGTCGCACCGGGCGGGCAGAACGAGGGTGAGGGGACCGGGCCAGAAGAGCTCCATGAGCCGGCGAGCCCTTTCGTCGACGAGGGCCACCCCTCCCGCCTCGCCCGGAGCGGCCAGGTGAAGGATGAGGGGGTTGTCGGAGGGACGCCCCTTGGCGCGGTAGATGGCCCGGACGGCGTCGGCGTCGAGACCGTCGGCCCCCAGGCCGTAGACGGTCTCCGTCGGGAAGGCGACGAGACGTCCCCGGCGGAGAGCCAAGGCCGCCTCGGCGATGATCTTTCTGTCTGGGTTCCATCGGTCGACGCGGCACCTCACGTCAGGTAGGCCCCCTCCATGAAGTGTTCCAGGAAGCGACGTCGGAAGTCCGGGAAAGAGCCGTCGATGATGGCCTTCCGGGCCTTTCTGACGAGGTGGACGAGGAAGTGGAGGTTGTGCCAGGTGCAGAGCCGGGCGCCGAGGATCTCGCCGCTCCGGTGGAGATGGCGGACATAGGCCCGGCTGTAGTTGCGGCAGACGTAGCAGTCGCAGGCCTCGTCGAGGGGGCCGAAATCGCGCTCGAAGCGGGAGCCTTTGATGTTCATCCTCCCCGAGGAGGTGAAGAGGGTTCCGTTGCGGCCGTTTCTGGAGGGGAGGACGCAGTCGAACATGTCGACGCCGCGGGCTATGCCTTCGACGAGGTTGGTGGGAAAGCCGACGCCCATGAGGTAGCGGGGCTTGTGACGAGGGAGGACGGGGTTGAGGACGTCGAGGATGCGGTACATGGCGTCATGGCTTTCTCCCACGGAAAGGCCGCCGATGGCGTAGCCGGGAAAGTCGAGTTCGATGAGTTCCGAGGCCGACCGGAGACGAAGGGGTTCGAAGACGGACCCCTGGACGATGGCGAAGAGGGCCTGGTCCTCCCTTCCGTGGGCCTCCAGGCAGCGCCGGGCCCAGGCCGTGGTGCGCGAGACGGCCCTGTCGGCCTCTTCGGCCGTCGTGGGCCAGGGGACGCACTCGTCGAAGCACATGGCGATGTCGCCGCCCAGCTTCTCCTGGACGGCCACGGAGAGTTCGGGCGTCATGAAATGGCTCGATCCGTCACGATGGGACCGAAAGGTCACGCCCTCGTCGCTGATCTGGCGCAAGGCGGAGAGGGAGAAGACCTGAAAACCGCCGCTGTCGGTCAGGATCGGCCCCTGCCAGCGCATGAAACGATGGAGGCCTCCCGCCTCGGCGACGAGATCGGCGCCGGGACGAAGGTAGAGGTGATAGGTGTTGGAGAGGATGATCTGGGCGCCCAGCTCGACCAGTTCTTCCGGCGTCATGGCCTTGACGGTGGCCTGGGTGCCGACGGGCATGAAGACGGGCGTCTCGATGACGCCGTGAGGAGTGACGAGTTCGCCGGCCCGGGCCCCCGTATGGGGGCAGACGGCGACGAGACGATAGTCGAACATGATTCCTCCTTGCGGCCCAGGTGCGACCGTCACCAGCCGAAGAGGCGGCGGCCGTTCTCCCCGATCAGGGAGGCCAGTTCCTCTTCATCGAGGCCCCGCAGGCCGGCCAGGACCTTGAAAGTCAGGACGACGTGGGCCGGCTCGTTCCGTTTCCCCCGCAGGGGATGAGGCGCCAGATAGGGAGAATCGGTCTCGACGAGAATCCGGTCGAGAGGCACTGCGGCGGCGACGGCCCTGAGAACGTCGTTTTTTTTGTATGTCAGAGGTCCGGCGAAGGAAAGATAGAAACCCAGCTCCAGGGCCCGCTCGGCCTCGTCGGGACCGCCGGAAAAGCAGTGGAGGACGCCGCCGCAGCGACGAGCCCCCTCGGCCTCGAGGATGGCGAAGGCGTCGTCGAAGGCGTCGCGGACGTGGACGACGAGGGGAAGGGAGGCCGAGATGGCCCAGGCGATCTGACGGGCGAAGACGTCGCGCTGAACGGATCGTTCCGAGTGGTCGTAGTAATAGTCCAGCCCCGTCTCCCCCACGGCGACGACGCGGGGATCGGAGAGGGCCTCCTGAAGGGAGGCGGGGATGGACTCTCCCATGAGGCGGCTCTCGTGGGGGTGAACGCCGACGGCACAGTAGAGACCGTCATCGGCGTGACGACGGGCCAGGTCGAGGGCCCCCAGGCTCGTCGCCTCGTCGGAGCCGACGACGAGGAGGCGGGTCAGGCCCGCCTCCTTCGCCCGCGCCAGGACCTGGGCACGATCGCCGTCAAAGGCCTCGTCGTTGAGATGGCAGTGAGAATCGATAAGCCGCAAGGAGAAGCCTCAGTGGATGCGGCTGCCCAGGGCCATGGCGCCGTCGACGGTGAGGAGGGCCAGACCGTCGTCGCGGCAGCTCTCGGCGGCCAGCAGCATGCCCCGGCTCTCGACGCCCCTGAGCTTTACGGGCTTGAGGTTGCAGACGACGATGATCGTCTTGCCGACCAGATCTTCGGCCTTGTAGTACTCGCGGATGCCCGAGACGATGGTCCGCCTCTCGTATCCCAGATCGACGTCGATCTTGAAGAGTTTGTCGGCCTTGGGGACGGCCTCGGCGGCGACGATGCGGGCCACGCGCAGTTCGACCTTGCGGAAATCGTCGATGACGATCTCCTCTTCGTGCTCGCCCGGATCGGGATCGAGGTTTCTGGCCACCTCCCGGGCCGCCTTGGCCTCCTTCCAGGCCTCGATGTCGATGCGGGGAACGAGGACATCGCCCTTGGCGACGGTGACACCCTCGGGGAAGGGGCGACCGGCGGCGGCAAATCCCGCCTCTTCGGGGCTTCCTTCGAGACCGAGCTGGCGCCAGACGGTCCGGGCCACTTCGGGCATGACGGGAGCCACGCAGAGGGCCGCCAGACGCAGGACGGCGCAGAGGGTGGAGAGGACGGCGGCGAGACGTTCCGTCTGGCCCTCCTTGCCGAGCTTCCAGGGCATGGTCGTGTCGATGTATTTGTTTCCTCTGCCGATGAGGGTCCAGAGGGCCTTGAGGGCCTCGTCGAAGGCGAAACGCTCCATGGCTTCGCGGTAGGCCTCGAAGGTGGTCTCCACGGCCCGGAGCAGATCCCTGTCGAGATCGTCGGTGGCGGGAGCCGAAAGGACCTTGCCGCCCTGGAAACGTTCGACCATCTGAAGGGTCCTGTTGAGGAGGTTGCCCAGATCGTTGGCCAAGTCGGAGTTGATCCTCTGAACGAGGGCCAGTTCGGAGAAGTCGCCGTCGTTGCCGAAGGCCACCTCGCGGAGGAGGACGTAGCGGAAGGCGTCGACGCCGTAGAGATCGACCATCTCGAAGGGATCGACGACGTTCCCCTTCGACTTGGACATCTTCTCCCCCTCGACGGTCCACCAGCCGTGGGCGAAGACCTTCTTCGGCGGGTTCAGCCCCAGGGCCAGCAGCATGGCGGGCCAGACGACGCAGTGGAAACGGATGATGTCCTTGCCGACGAGGTGATGGACGGAGGGCCAGAATTCGGCCATCCGCGTCTCGTCGTCGGGATAGCCGCAGACGGTCAGGTAGTTGATGAGGGCGTCGAACCAGACGTAGACGACGTGGCCCTCGTCGCCGGGAACGGGGATGCCCCATTTGAGCGTCGTCCGCGACACGGACTGGTCGTTGAGACCGCTGCGGATGAAGCTGACCACTTCGTTGTAGCGGCTTTTGGGCTGGATGGCCTCGGGGTTCTCCTCGTAGAAGCGAAGGAGGGCCTCCTGGTAACGGGAGATGCGGAAGAAGTAGCTCTCCTCCGTCATGGGCTTGAGGGGACGTTTGCAGTCGGGACAGGTCCGTCCCTCGCCCATCTGGCTCTCGGGGACGTAGGTCTCGCAGGGAACGCAGTAGAGCCCCTCGTAGGTCCCCTTGTAGATGTCGCCCTTTTCGAGGAGCCTGTTGAAGATGGCCTGGACGACACGCTCGTGGCGGGGCTCGGTGGTGCGGATGAAATCGTCGTGCGTGATGTGGAGGACCTCCCAGAGGCGGCGGAAGTTTTCCACCGTCCTGTCGGCCAGTTCCTGCGAGGTCATGCCCTTGGCCTCGGCCGTCGTCTGGATCTTCTGGCCGTGCTCGTCGGTGCCGGTGCAGAAAAGGACCCTGTCGCCGGCCATGCGGTGATAGAGGGCCAGCGTATCGGCGGCGATGGTCGTGTAGGCGTGACCGATGTGGGGAACGTCGTTGACGTAGTAGATGGGCGTGGTGATGTAGAACGCTCTTTCTGAGGGCATTTACTCTCCAACCTCCTCGCGGCGCCGTTGCAGGAGCGCCGACTTGATCCTGTTTTTCGGAATACCATAACCCTCGGCGATGAGATTGACAACATCGCGAAGGCTTCTCCCCTCGGCGAGAAGGGCCCGCCCCTCGGCCTCCCATCGTCCGTCGTCGACGGAGGGGGCCTCCCGGCCCGCGACGACGAGGACCATCTCTCCTTTGATCTCTCTGGTCCGACTCTCGTCGAGAAGGGTCTGAAGACTTCCGCGAAGGGTCTCCTGGTGGATTTTGCTGATCTCCCTCACGAGGGCGGCCCGACGGTCGCCGAAGAGATCGACGAGGTCGGCCAGATCGGCGGCGAGGCGATGAGGCGAGACGTAGAAAAGAAGGGTCCAGCTCTGATGGGCCAGGTCGGCCAGGACGCGGCGGCGATCGGAGGCCTTGGAGGGGAGAAAGCCCCAGAAGGTGAAGGGATGGACGGGAAGGCCCGAGAGGACGAGGGCCGGGACGAAGGCCGTCGGTCCCGGAAGGACGTCGACGTCGAAGCCGGCGGCCAGAGCCTCTTCGACGACGATCTGCCCCGGATCGGAGATGGCCGGCGTGCCGGCGTCGGAGACGAGGGCCACCGTCCTGCCCTCGGCCAGGTGGCGAAGGATCTCCTCCGTCCGGGCCCGCTCGTTGTGGGCGTGGTAGGAGACGAGGCGGGCCTTGATGCCGTAGTGGTGGAGGAGCAGCCCCGTGTGGCGCGTGTCCTCGCAGGCAACGACGTCGGCCGAGGCCAGGACCGCCAGGGCCCGGGCCGTTATGTCCTCCCTGTTTCCCACGGGCGTGGGGACGAGGATCAGAGCCATGACCCGCCTCCTTTCCGAGGAAAGCCTCGGCTGAAATCGGGAATCTTTTCGATCACGGGGGCACACCTCCTTCTCCGATGAGGGACGGGGGCCTTTTTGCGGACTCTCTCCGAAACGAGAAATTCTTTGCCGTCGGCGCCCGAAGGCGGGAAGAGGAGAGACGGAAAAGGCGGAAGGGGATGGTCCCGTCCCCCTCCGCCCCATCCAGGGGAAATCCCCTGTCGAAGGCTCTCCGGCCGGCTCAGGCTGACGTCAGGAACCTTTCGGAACCGCTTTCCCTTCGCGCCACCTGTTGAAAACGGATTCGATCGAAGGCCGAATCCGGTGCCGGGCCCTTTCAGACGGACCGGCGCCCCTGGAGAGGCAGCCGGAGGACCTCAGCGGCGATCGTCCAGGTCGCGGACCAGCAGGTCGGCGACGAGGCGGGAGAAGCGGGCCGGATCGGCCAGTTTTCCTCCCTCGGCCAGGATCGCCTGGCCGAGGAGGAGCTCGGGATAGTCGCCAAGAGAGCCGTCTTTCTCGAAGCGGTTACGAAGCCGCTCGAGGACGGGATGGGCTCCGTTGACTTCGAGGACGCGCTTCAGCTTGGGCACGGGCTGGCCCATGCTCCGGAAGAGCTGTTCCATCTGAGGCGTCATGGAGTGGGTCTCGCCGACGAGACAGGCCAGGGAGGCCCTGAGACGCTTCGAGAGGCGCACCGACGCGACCTCTTCGCCGAGACTTTTCGAAAGGGCCTCCAGAAGGGGGGCGAAGGCCTTCTCCCTTTCTTCGGCCTCGGCCTTTTCCTCGGGCTTTTCCTCCAGATCGGCCGTTCCTTTGGCCACCGACTTGAAGGGCTTCTCCCCGTAGCCGTCGACGACGTCGATCCAGAAGTCGTCGACGGGATCGTCGAGGAGAAGGACCTCGTAGCCGCGCTCGCGGAAGGCCTCGATGTGAGGCGAGCGGCGCAGCCCCTCGAGGGCTCCGCCCGAGAGGTGGTAGAGGGCCTTCTGTTCCGGCTTCATCGACGCCAGGTACTCGTCGAGAGTGATCCACTCCCTCTCGGTGGTGCAGAAGAGGGCCAGAGAGAGAAGGCTCTCCCTGTTCCTCTCGTCGGCGAAGATGCCCTCCTTGAGGACCTTGCCGAATTCCTTCCAGAAGGAGAGGTAGCCCTCCCTGTCGCCGTCGCGGAAGCGCTTGAGCTCGTCGAGGACCTTGCGGGTCAGGCTCCGCCGGATGACGGCGATCTGCCGATCCTGCTGGAGGATCTCGCGGGAGAGGTTGAGGGGCAGGTCCTCGGAATCGACGACGCCGCGCAGGAAGCGGAGGTACTCGGGGATGAGCTCCTTGCAGTCCTGCATGATGAAGACGCGCTTGACGTAGAGATGGATGCCCCTCTCCCCCTCGCGGAGGAAGAGATCCAGGGGGGCCTTGGCGGGCAGGTAGAGAAGGGCCCGGAAGCTCGTGACGCCCTCGGCGCTGTAGACGATGCGCCGAAGGGGATCGGTGCCGTCGCGGCTCACATGGGCGTAGAACTCCCTGTACTCCTCGTCGGAGACTTCCGACTCGGGCCGGGCCCAGATGGCCTTCATGGAGTTGAGCACCTTGTCTTCGGTGCCCGAGACCTTGCCCTCGTCGTCGAAGGTCTCCGTCTCCATCCTGATGGGATAGGCGACGAAGTCGGAATACTTGCGGACGATGGAGCCGATCGTCCACCGGTCGGTGAAATCGGGCCCCGCCGGCCCCTCCTCGTCCTTTTCGGGAGATTTGAGGTGGAGAGTCACCGTCGTGCCACAGCCCTCGCGGCTCGCTTCCTCCAGGGAGTAGGTGCCGTCGCCCGACGAGGTCCAGAGCCAGGCGGCCTCGTCACCGGCCTTGCGCGTCAGGACCTCGACGGAGTCGGCCACCATGAAGGAGGAATAGAATCCCACGCCGAACTGGCCGATCAGCTCGGCCGTCAGGGCCTCGCGCCTCTCGGCCAGAGATTGGATGAACTCCTTCGTTCCCGACTTGGCGATCGTCCCCAGGTAGGCGATGAGATCGTCGCGATTCATGCCGATGCCGTTGTCCTCGACGGACAGGAGGCGCCTCGTCCCGTCGAGGGCGATGCGGATATGGGCATCGGCGAAAAGGGGGCTCAGCTTTTCGTCGGTGAGGGCGGCGACGCGCAGCTTGTCCAGCGCGTCGGAGGCGTTGGAGATCAGCTCCCGGAGGAAGATCTCCCTGTTGGAGTAGACGGAGTGGATCATCAGATCGAGAAGCTGTTTGCCCTCCGTCTGAAAGGAAAAGGTCTCTCTCGCCGTCATGTTCAAGGATACCTCCTTCTGTCGTTTTCGAAAAAGTCCGGGGAAGGGAACCCCCGAGGGGACCGGCGCCGCGAGGCGCCCCGGACAAAGACGGAGAAACTCGGCCCGTCCGACGACGTCCCGATGAGGAAGTATAGATCAAGATAGATCAAAAATAAAGGGCCTGGGCGTTGAGGAAGAGGAAGGCCAGGGGGTAGAATGGAAACAAAAGCCTCTTCTCCCGATCCAGGGGCAAAATCTCCGAGGAAACACGCGGCCCCGAGGTGCCCGTAAGGCGGAGGCCGTCGCCTCGCACTCGCAAGGGGACCTCGAATCGGTCGAGCCAACGGCGTTTATCCTGAAGAGCCCGTGATGGGAACTCCCGTCGGGACCCTTCCGGCTGTCCTTCGGACCGACAGCCACAGGCCGGATCAGGCGGGCCCCCGGCCCGCAACCAGGGCCATCGAGGCGTCATGAGCCTCCCGAAGGGCCGGGCCCACCCGCCGGGGAGAAGGCCTGACCGGCCCCGTGAGCGAGTCGGTCCCGTAAAATGCGTACGAGGGGGGCTGCAGGTGAGAACGTTCTCGGAAGACGAGCTCGAATCTCTGCTGAAGGACATGGAATCGGCCTTTGTGGAACGCAAAGGATCTTTCAAAGGAGAGGTTCCCGTAAAGGCGAGGCAGGCCGTCTGCGCCTTCGCCAACGACCTGCCGAACCGCGGCGAGCCCGGCTTTCTTTTCATCGGGGCCCGCGACGACGGTTCCCCTTCGGGCGAACCGATCACCGACGCGCTGTTGCGCGCTCTGGCCGACATGAAAACGGACGGGAACATTCTGCCCCTTCCGGTGCTTTCCGTCGAAAAGCGTCTGTTGAACGGCTCGGAAATGGCCGTCGTTACCGTCATGCCTTCCGACATGCCGCCGGTCCGGTACGACGGACGGATCTGGATCCGAACGGGACCTCGACGATCGATCGCCAATGAGCAGGAAGAACGCATCCTTGTCGAGAAAAGACGGCACAAAAACGTGCCCTTCGACATCTGTCCCGTGCCATCGGCCTCGCTGGATGACCTTTTCCGCTCCACGTTCGAAAACGAGTATCTGCCGCAGGCCTTCGCCGAAGATGTGCTCGCCCAGAACGGCCGCAGTTACGAGGAACGTCTCGCCTCCTGCCGGATGATCGCTTCCGTGACGGAGCCCCCGACGGTGCTGGGGCTCCTGTCTTTGGGAAAAAGTCCCCAGGACTTCATCGGCGGCGCCTACATCCAGTTCCTGCGCATCGACGGGGTCGAGCTGGCCGACGCCGTCGTCGACGAAGAGACCCTCGGCGGCTCACTCGTTCCGATGCTCCGCCGGGCGGAAGAGAAGATCAACGCCCATAACCGGACCTCTTTCGACATCACGTCGGCGTCGACGCACCGGAGGACACAGGCCTACCCTCTTGCCGCGATCCGGCAGATTCTGTATAACGCCGTGTTGCATCGCACCTATGAGAGCACCAACGCCCCCGTTCGCGTCTACTGGTTCAACGACCGCATCGAGATCAACAGCCCCGGCGGCCCTTACGGCAACGTGACGGCGGAGAACTTCGGGAAACCGGGAATCACCGATTACCGCAATCCCAACCTCGCCGCCGCAATGAAGGTTTTCGGCTTCGTCCAGGCCTTCGGCCGCGGCATCGCCACTGCCGAGCGCGAAATGAAGGCCAACGGGAACCCTCCTCTCTCTTTCGAGATCACCACGAGCGCCGTTGTCTGCACCCTGAGGGTCAGACCATGAGGGCACCGGCGCTGACGTTTTTCAACAACAAGGGCGGAGTCGGCAAAACCTCTCTCATCTACCATCTCGCATGGATGTTCGCCCGTCTCCGCAAGCGCGTCGTCGCCATCGATCTCGATCCACAGGCCAACCTCACCGCCGCCTTTCTCGCCGAGGAGCGCATCGAAGCGATCTGGGACGGGCAGGAGGGGAACGCCACCGTATACCAGTGCGTCAAACCTCTCACCGGCGTCGGCGACATCACGGAACCCTCTTTGCAGAACATCGCCACCGATCTGTATTTCCTGCCCGGCGACGTCTCTCTGTCGGGCTATGAGGACGCCCTTTCGGCCGAATGGCCCAACAGTATGGGTGACGCCAACCTGTACCGCCCCATGCGTATCCTGAGCTCCTTTTGGCAAGTCATGCAGATGGCGGCGAATCGCGTCCAGGCCGACATCATCTTGATCGACATCGGCCCCAATCTGGGCGCCATCAACCGATCGGTGCTGCTGGCGACGGATTACGTCGCCATCCCCCTCGGCGCCGACCTGTTCTCGCTGCGGGGACTGAGCAATCTGGGCCCCACTCTCAGAAGCTGGAAAAATCTTTGGCAGAAACGGTTGGACAACTGGAACGGCAGCCGGGAAAGAAAGGCATTCCCGAACTTCGAGCTGCCGGAGGGAAGGATGGAACCCATCGGTTATTTATGCCAACAACACGGCGTACGGATGGATCGTCCGGTGAGGGCCTACGACAAATGGGTCCAGCGTATTCCCCAGGCGTACCGCGAACATGTTCTGGGCCAATCGGGCACGACGCCTCTTTCGCAACAGGCGGACCCCTATTGCCTGGCCACGGTGAAACACTACCGCAGCCTGGTTCCCATGGGGCAGGAACAGCGCAAACCGATCTTCGATCTCACCTCGGCCGACGGCGCCATCGGCAGCCATGCCGGCGCCGTCCGGGACGCGAGAAGAGAGTTCGAGCAGCTGGCCCGAAAGATAGGCGAAAGGATGGATATCGCCTTCTGAACGGAAGGGCCTTTCCCCTCGAGTCGGACGGCCATGAACGTTTCGGCCCCTCTCGAGGCGATACCTTTCCCCATAGGGACGGACAGAAGAAGGCCCCCGCTCCGAAGAGAGAGCGGGGGCCTTCTCACAGGCAAGGGCCCTCCCCCACCTCGTAGGCCGAGGCGAGGTCGGGCGGCGTGCGCCCCTCGCCGTCGACGACGAAGAGGGGCCTTTCCATGCGCAGCCCCAAAGAGCCGGACCGGACGGCCTCGACGAGGACGATGGAGGCCTCCCTGTCCGGGCTGTGGTGGACGGCCCGAAGGCGCTTGGGTTCGAGACGCGATGTCCTGAGGCCCTCCAGGAGCTCGGCCAGCCGGTCGGCCCGGAAGACGAGAGAGAGCCGTCCTCCGTCGCGAAGGAGATAGCGGGCGGCCTCGACGACGTCGGCAAGACGGCATGTCGTCTCCTGACGGGCCCCGGCCGAAGCTCCGTCGGCCGAGAGACGACCCCGGGCCAGATCGTCGTAGGGCGGGTTGGCGACGACGAGGTCGAAGGACTGAGGCCCGTAGAGGCGCCGGTGGTCGCGCAGGTCACCGAGTCGGAAGAGGACGTCGAGGCCGTTGGCGCGGCCGTTCTCCAGGGCCAGTCGATAGAGGGGTTCCTGAATTTCCAGTCCCTCCAGGTGGGCAAGGCCTCTGTTTCTGAGTGCCACGAGAAGGGTGACGCCGCCATGGGCCGACCCCAGCTCGAGGACCCGCCCCCGCCTGGGCGGGCGGGCCCAGGCGGCCAGAAGGATCGAGTCGAGGGCCACCCTCGGTCCGCGGAGAGGCTGGCGAAGGGTGAGGGCGCCGTAGAGGACGGCGTCGACGGTGGTCTCCATCAGTCCCAGTCCTCGAGGCGGACGCCGATGACCTGAGAGAGGCCCGGCTCGGAGAGGGTGACGCCGAACATGACGTCGGCCCGCTCCATGGTGATCCGCCGGTGAGTCATGACGAGAAGCTGGAGGCGCTGGGCATATTCCCGGGCCAGGTCGGCAAAGCGGCGGAGGTTGACTTCGTCGAGGGCGGCGTCGACTTCGTCGAGAACGGCCAGAGGGACCTTGGCCACCTCCATGGAGGCGAAGAGAAGGGCGATGGCCGAAAGGGACTGTTCCCCTCCCGAGAGCTGGCGCAGATTCTGAGGCGATTTGCCCGGCGGCCTGGCGATGACCTCGACGCCCGAGTCCCAGGTGGACTGGCCTTCGGCCATTTCGAGATGGGCCTCGCCGCCGCCGAAAAGACGGCGGAAGAGGGCGTTGAAGCCCTCGTCGATGCCTCGAAGGGCCTCGGAAAAGAGGCGCCCCGCCTCCCTGTCGGTGCCCTCGATGAGTTCCTTCAGCTCCTCGAGGGCACCCTGCACGTCCTGGACCTGGGCACCGAGAAAGTCGAGGCGCCCCAGGAGGGACTGATCTTCGGAGAGGAGCCCCATGTCGGGATCTCCGAGGCGACGCAGGGAACGTTCCAGGTCGCGGACGCGGCGACGGACCTCATCGACGTCCACGTCGGGGAGGTCCGCCGCCCCGGGATAGGGGGCATCCTCCTCCCACTGTTCGCAGAGGGAGACCAGCTCCCGCTCCAGATCCATGCGGCGCAGGCGAAGCTGCTGAAGCCGTTCCCCCTGGGCCCTTTCGGCCTCGCGGGCCGCGCGGGCCCGGTACTGGGCCCTGTTGATGCGGTTGGCGAGGCGACGGCGGCGGTGGCTCTCCTCGTCGCTCGAGGCTTCGAGAGCCGAACGCTCCCGCCAGAGGGAGAGGTAGTCCCGTCCGATGCGCCCCAGCTCCTCCTTGGCCGCCATATCGGCGGAATGGTGGCTTCGGCTTTCGTCGCCGAGCCGTTCGAGTCGGCCGGCCAACTCGGTCGCCTCCCGGTCGGAACGCGCCTTGAGCGCCTCCAGGGAACGATGGCGCTCCTCGAGAAGGGCCAGTCGGGACCGGGCGGAACCCACTTCGGCGCCGAGGAGGTCCTCTCGGGGAAGGTCGCCGAATTCGTCGAGGCGACGATCGATCTCCTCGAGCTCGCCGCGACCGCTGAAGGCGACCGTTTCGAGTTTTTTCACCTCGTCGACGAGGCGTTCCTCATCCTGACGGAGGGAAACCGCCTCCCGTCGGGCTCCCTCGAGACGACGGGAGAAGTCGGCGATCTGGCTTTCGAGGTCGCGGACCCTGGCCGAATGGGCCTCCTTTTCGGCCGCCGAAGTCAGTTCCTTCTTTTCCTCCTCCCCGTAGGCCGCCTCGAGGGAGGCCAGCCTGGCCGTCTCCTTTTCGAGCTTCCGCCGGGCCTCTTCGGCGAGACGACGCAGCTCCAGGACGCCCGGCCCCTGGCGCGACTTTCCTCCGCTGACGGAGCCTCCGGGCTGGAAGACGTCGCCGTCGAGGGTGACGATGGGGCACTTCACGGCCCGGCGGACGAGGTCGGAGCCGATCCCGTAGCCTTCGACGATGAGGAGGTCTCCCATGAGATGATCCCAGGCAGGTTGCCAGTGGGAATCGACGGTGACGAGGTCGCGGGCCCAGCCGACGACGCCCGACGTCGGGGGGAGGGAGACGGGCCGTCTCGGGCGGCACCGTTCGAGGGGCAGGAAGGTGGCCCGCCCCTCCTGGCGGCTTTTGAGCTGGTCGATGCAGCGCTGGGCCTCTTCGAAGGTCTCGACGAGGAGCCAGAAGGCCCTTCCTCCCAGGAAGGTCTCGAGGGGCGAGGCCAGGTGGGAGGGGCAGGAGAAGACCTCCAGGACGGGAACGGGCTTGGCATCGAGGCGTCCCAGCTTGGAGGCGGCCATGACGTGGCGCACGGGCCTCGGGTAGTGTTCGTTTTCCGAGCGTTCGGCGAGCTCGTCGAGGCTCTGACGGCCTCGGGAACAGTCGCGGCGGAGCTGCTGGATGGCGGCGCCCAGCTCCTGGCAGCGGGCGTAGCTCCTGCCGTGGCCGTCGACGGCCCGGGCAAGGGAGAGGGCCGCCTCGTCCCTGTCGACGACGAGAGCCTCGAGGCCCGAACGGAGGCGCTCCAGGGCCGCGTCCTTCTCCTGCAAAGAGGCGCGGACGACGGCCTGATCGCGATCGAGGGCGCGGCGGCGATGGCCGCCCCGTTCCAGAGTCGTCTCCAGCTCGGCCTTGCGGGCCAGAAGGGACTCCCTGTCGCGGCGCCGATCGTCGAGAAGGCGCCGCGACGCCTCCCAGCGCCCCTCCAGTTCGGCCAGGGCGACGCGATGTTCCTCGAGAGCGCCGAGGGCCTCTTCCAGCGAGGCGCGGGAGCTCTCGATCTCGGAGGCGACCTCGTCCCGTCGCAGGCCGATCCGGGCCCGTTCCTCCTCCAGGGCGGAACGGCGACGGCGCCGTTCGAGACAGGCCGTCGAGAGGGAGAAGGCCTTGCGGGTCAGGCCGTCGATCTCCCGCGTCAGCAGCTCGCGGCGACGTTCCTGTTCGAGACGACGCCCCTCGAAGGTGCCCGAACGCTCCTCGAGACGACGGCGAAGCCCCTCCCAGCGGGAGGTCCAGAGGGCCAGGGCAACCGATCTGGCCGCAGCCTCCTCCTCGGCCCCGAGAGCTCTCGCCCCCTCGGCCTCGGCCTCGGCGCGGCGCAGCCAGTAGAGGAGGCGGCGTTCCTCCTCCAGGGAGAGGAGCAGCTCCCGGGCCTGGCGGGCCCGCTCCACTTCGGGGGCGATCTGGCCGCGGCGGTTTTCCAGTTCCGCCACGAGGGTCATGAGGCGGGCCATTTCCGATTCGGCCCGGGCCATCCTCTCGGCCGCCTCGTCTCGTTTCTTCCGGTAGACGTCGATGCCGAAGAGCCCCTCGAGGTGAAGCCGTCTCTGGAGAGGGCGCTGATGGATCACTTCAGCCACCTCCCCCTGGCCGATGAAGGCGAAGCGGTCCCCCTCGAGGTGCCAGAGTCGCTTCCACTCCTCCAGATCCTGAAGGCGGAAGCGGTTGCCGTCGACGAAGATCGTCCCCCCTCCCTCGGCGTCGTAACGGCGCCGGACCGTGGCACGGCGCCTCTCGTCGCGGAGATGGAGGGCCACTTCGGCCTCCTTCGCCGGAGGAAGGGCGGCGCAGCCCTGAAAGACGAGGTCCTGCTGGCGCGTCACCCGGAGACGGCCCGCACTCCCCTCCCCCAGGACCCACCGGAGACCGTCGAGAAGGTTGCTCTTCCCGCTCCCGTTGGGCCCGACGATGGCCGTCAGTCCCGGGGCCAGAGGCAGCTCGTGACTGCCTCCGAAACTTTTAAAGTCCTTCAGGCTCAGCTGTGCGATGTACAACGACGGTGGCCTCCTTGTCCTTCAGCGCCGCCACCCGGCGCTCGATCTGGGCCAACGAGCCCTGGCTGTCGAGGCGGTACTTGCTCCAGGGGAAATCGTCGATTTCCCGCAGGAAGAGCCGGCGGTTCAGCTCCTCCTCCCAGGCAGGAAGGTAGGTCGAGGCGATGTGGCGTGCCACGTCGGGATAGAGCTCCATGAGGATGGCCTCCGACTTGCTCGACAGGGAGACCTTGCGCAGGAAACGTTTGACGGAGACGGCCACCGTCTCCTCCTTGAGAACCCATCCCGTGCCGGCGCAGAAGGGACAGCCCCTGGTGAGGGCGGCACGAAGATCGAGGCGGGCCCGCTTGCGGGTGATCTCGACGAGTCCCAGCTGGGTGACGCTGAAGACGCGGGCCTTGTAGCGGTCGCCGTGGAAGGCCTCGTTGAGGCGGTCGATGAGGAGCTGCCGGTCCTCTTCGTGATCCATATCGATGAAGTCGATGACGACGATGCCGCCGATGGCCCGGAGACGGAGCTGACGGGCGATCTCGTCGGCCGCCTCCAGATTGGTCCTGAGGACCGTGTCGCGCAGGTTGGTCCTGCCGACGAACTTGCCCGTATTGACGTCGATGACGGTGAGGGCCTCCGTCTGATCGATGATGAGGTAGGCGCCCGATTCGAGCCAGAGTTTGCGGTCGAGAATCGTCTCGAGCTCCTTCTCGATGCCGTAGAAATCGAAAAGGGGGACATGGCCGCGGTAAAGGTCGATCTCGGGGACGCGGCCGCGGCAGAAACGTTCCACGAAGGGACGGATCCTCTCCAGTTCCTCTTCGCTGTCGACGACGATCTCCGAGACGTCTTCCGTCAGCTCGTCGCGCAGGACCCGTCCGAGAAGGCCCAGATCCCGGTAGAGGAGGCAGGGAGAGGGCTGGACGGAGGCGTTGTGTTCCACTTCGCGCCAGAGCTCCAGCAACTCCCCCACGTCCTGGGCCAGATCTTCGCCGTCGATGCCCTCGGCGGCGGTGCGGATGATGACGCCGCACCCTTCGGGACGGATCTCCCGGGCCAGATGACGGAGACGATGACGCTCCTCTTCGCTTTCGATGCGCTTGGAGACGCCCGATTCCTTTCCTGCCGGCACGAGGACGAGGTAGCGGCCGGGCAGGGAGAGGCGCGTCGTGACGCGGGCTCCCTTCCCCTTTCGGGCCGTCTTCATGACCTGGACGATGACCTCGTCGTTGGGCTTGAGCTTCTTTCCTTTGGCGTCGTCGAGGTAGAGGAAGGCGTTGCGTCCGTCGCCGAGGTTGAGAAAGGCCGAATTCATGCCGGGGAGGACGCTGTCGACGCGGGCCTTGTAGATCTCTCCCGCCCTCTGCCTCTCCCACATCCGCTCGATGAAGAGATCGTAGAGACGGCCTCTCTCGACGATGGCGACGCGCACTTCCTCGTTGTCCAAGGTATTGGCGATGATCTTGCGATCACAGGTCACGGAAGGTCACCTCCTCGCCCGAAGGGCGGACAGGGTCTTGCCGTCCCAGGTGCCGACGGCCGTGCGTACGATGAGCAGATCGGCCCACCCCTCGAGAAGGCCGGCCTCGACGAGAGCCTTGACGAGGGAACCGGGACCGTTCTGGTTGGGATCGGCCAGAGTGGCGGAGAACCCTCCCCGCTCTCGGGAGAAGGCCAGAAGGGCCTCTCCGTAATGCCGGACCAGGAGGGGCTCCAAGGCCTCTTCCGAAGGAAAGCGGCGAAGGAGGACGCGATGGGCGGCGGCCTGGCAGAGCCGACTCAGGCCGGGTCCCTCGGCGATCTCCTCCACTCCCTTGACGTCCAGCCCCCGGGGGAAGAACCGGGGCCAGAGGGAAAGGGCCTCGTCGTCGGCCTCGTCGAACCAGAAGTCGGCCGGCTCGTCGAGGCCGACGACGCCCATGGGGAGGGGCGGCCCCAGGACGACGCGGGGATGGGGGGCCATCCCCTCCGTCAGGGCCGGAAGCAGGCCCGCCCTCCGGGCGGCGCGGCAGAAGAGAGGGGGAAGCTCGACGTGAGGGACGAAACAGAGAGGGCCTCTCTTGGCATAGTGGAGACGAAGGCGCTTCACGACCGGCTCCCCCCTTCGAGGAGGGGGCAGCCCCTGCTCTCCCAGCCGCAGCCGTTGCAGCCGCCGCGACAGTCGGGAGTCGTCTTTCCCTCGAAGGCCCGGGCCCGTTCGGCCAGGAGGAAGGACCGGGAAAGGCCGCTGTCGATGTGGTCCCAGGGAAGGCCCTCGTCGAGGGAGCGCCGTCGCTGGGCATAGGGAACGGGATCGACGGAGCAGGCCTCGAAGGCCTCCATCCAGGTGGCGAGATTGAAATGCTCCGTCCATCCGTCGAGACGGGCTCCCCGCCGCCAGGCCTCTTCGATGACGTCGGCCAGACGACGGTCGCCGCGGGAGAAGACCCCCTCGAGGAAGGTCTGCTCCGGCTCGTGGTAATGAAGGGTGAGATAGCGGTCCCTGACGAGAGAGCGCAGATAGCGCCCCCTCTCGCGGAGATCGTCCATGGGAAGCTGCGGTTCCCACTGGAAGGGGGTGTGGGCCTTGGGGACGAAACCGGCCACGGAGGCGCTGACTTTGACCTTCGCCTTCCGACTTCGGCCGAGGCGCAGGGCCAGGTTGCAGATATCGACGATTCCCTCCAGGTCGGACCGGGTCTCCGTGGGCAGGCCCATCATGAAATAGAGTTTGACCTGCTGCCACCCCCCGTCGAAGAGGGCCTGCAGCGTCCCTTCGATGTCCTCTTCGCTGACGCCCTTGTTGATGACGTCGCGAAGGCGCTGGCTTCCCGCCTCGGGAGCGAAGGTGAGACTGCCCTTGCGGGATTCGAGGCGCGAGGCCAGTTCAACGGAGGCCCGGTCCATCCTGAGGCTGGGCAGGGAGAGTTTGATCCGCCTCTCTTCCAGAAAGGGGGTCAGGTCGTCGAGAACGCGGGAAAGGCCGCTGTAGTCGCAGGTGGCCAGAGAGAGGAGCCCCAGCTCCTCCCAGCCCGTCGTCTCGAGCAGGGACTTGGCCTGGGCGACGATCGTCTCGGGGCTCCTCTCCCTCAGGGGGCGGTAGAGCATGCCGGCCTGGCAGAAGCGGCAGCCCCGGGTGCACCCCCGGAAGACCTCGAGGGCGAGACGATCGTGGACGATGCCCGTCGAGGGGACGATCATGCGCGAGGGGAAGTAGGCCTTATCGAGATCGAGGACCACGCGGCGCCTCAGGGGAAGAGGAAGGTCGGAACGGAAAAAGAGGCCCGATTCCCCTGAGGTCACATCGACGAAAAGGGGGACGTAAAAGCCCGGGGCACCGGCGATGGCCTTGAGGCGGTCGAGGCGGGGCTGCCCTTCCGTCTCTTTGACGAGCCGGATCAGGTCGGGCATGAGCGCCTCTCCGTCGCCGAGACAGAAGACGTCGAAAAAGGGCGCCAGGGGCTCGGGAGCGAGAGCTCCGGGGCCCCCGGCGACGACGAAGGGATCGCCGTCGCCTCTGTCGACGCTGCGCAAAGGGATGCCGCCGAGATCGAGAACGGTGAGGATGCCCGTCGCCGAAAGCTCGTACTGAAGGGTGAAGCCGACGATATCGAATTCGCCGAGGGAGCGCCCCCCTTCCAGCGAGGTCAGCGGCTCCTTCCGGCCTCGGAGAGCCTCCTCCATGTCGGGCCAGGGGCAGTAGGCCCGCTCGACGGAGACGCCCTCCATATCGCGCAGGAGTCCGTAAAGGATCTGGTAGCCCACGAAGCTCATGCCCACCTCGTAGACGTCGGGGAAGGCCAGGCAGAAACGGATCGACGAAGGGGACTCGTCGGGAAGGGCGGCGCCCCATTCGCCGCCCACGTAACGCGACGGACGCTTGACTCCGTTCCAGAGAGTCCAGCGCCGGTCGGCAAACTCGTTGATCTCCATAGGGGGCAACTCCTTTGATGGAGCCTGAAGGGCTCTTTCGATCTCTATTCGAGATACTTCTTGCGGCTTGCCGCGTAGACGCTCTGCACGAGGGCGAGGCCGACGGAGACGGAGACGAGGGCGCTTCCCCCGTAGCTGAACAGAGGCATGGGGATCCCCGTCACCGGGGCGAGCCCCACGCTCATGGCCATGCACTCGAACAGCTGAAACCAGATCCAGGCCGCGATCATGGCCACCATGACCTTGGCCCGGATATCCTTCGTCGTCAGGCCGACGGCGACGATCCTCCAGATAAGGAGGCCGAAGAGGAGGAGAACGGCCACGGTGCCGGCGAAGCCGAACTCCTCGGCGAAGACGCTGAAGATGAAATCGGTGTGAGACTCGGGCAGAAAATTGAGGCGACTCTGCGTCCCTGCCAGGAAACCTTTACCCCAGAGCCCGCCCGAGCCGACGGCGATGCGCGACTGGATGACGTTGTAGCCGGCGCCGAGAGGATCGATGTGGGGGTTGAAGAAGACGAGGATCCGCTGTCGCTGGTATTCCTTCATGACCGTCCAGCCCAAGGGGACGGCGGCGAGGGCCAGCCCGGCCAGGTTGGTGAGATAGCGCCGGGGAGCCCGGGCGACGATGAGGGCTCCGTAGGTCATGGCGACGTAGACGATGACCGTTCCCAGGTCGGGCTGCATCATGACGGGAAGGGCGATGCCGGCGGCGACGGCCAGGACGGTGAAAAGGCCCTTGAGGTCGACGGGAGCGTGAACGGCGGCGACACGCGAGAGGGCCAGGGCCAGGGCTATCTTGCCCAGCTCGGCCGGCTGAAGCCGGAAGGAGCCGAAGTTGATCCAGCTCTGGGCCCCCTTGGCGCTGTGTCCCACGACGAGGACGAGGACGAGAAGGGCGATGACGGAGCCGTAGATGGCGTAGCTCCAGCGGTAGATCTGCTCGTAGCCGATGCGCAGGACGATGCAGAAGGCCACCAGGGAGAGTGCCCCCCAGAGGGCCTGCCTCTGGACATAGGGAAAGTCGGCCCGCGACGTCCCGTGAGTGGCGCTGTAGATGGAAAGCAGGCCCAGGGCGAAAAGGGCCAGGGCCACCAGGGCCATCCCTCGATCGAGAGAGGCCAGCAGCTCGCGCCAGGTCTTTTTCTCCAGGGTCATTTTTCCTTCCCCGTCGGCCGGACTCCTCGTCGCACGTTGCGGATGGGGATGTTGGCCACGAGGGCGACGGAACGGTCCTCGTGTTCCAGTTCGAGCTCGATGTTGTTGTCGTCGATCTCCATGTAGGTGCTGATGACGGCGATGAGATCCCTCCGGAGGTTCTCCATCATCTCCGAGGAGATGTCGGCCCGATCGTGGATCAGGACGAGCTGAAGCCGCTCTTTGGCCACCTTGCGCGTCTCTCCGCCTCCGAAAAGGCTCTTCAGGAAGTCCACGGGAGTCATGCCTCAGCCCTTGAGCCCCAGGGCCTTGCGGATCCGGGACAGGAAGCCCCCCGCGCCCGTCAGGGACTCGACATCCATGAAGGGGACCTCCTCTCCGACGAGGCGACGGCTGATGTTCTCGAAGGCCCGCGCCGCCGGCGTGACGGAGTTGAGCGTCAGCGGCTCCCCTTTGTTGGTGGAGGTGACGACGCTGTCGTCTTCGGGGACGACGCCGATGAGGTCTACGGCGAGAATGTCGAGGACGTCGCTGACGTCGAGCATGTTCCCCTCGCGGACCATGTTGGGCCGCAGCCTGTTGACGATGAGGCGGATGGGACTTTTCTCCAGCGATTCGAGCATGCCGATGATCCGATCGGCGTCGCGGACGGCCGACATGTCGGGCGTGGTGACGACGAGGGCCTCGTCGGCTCCGGCGGCGGCGTTCTGGAAGCCTCCCTCGATGCCGGCGGGGCTGTCGACGAGGACGAAGTCGAAGTCCTCGCGCAGCTCGTCGCAGAGCGATTTCATCTGATCCGGCGTGACGGCGTCCTTGGTCCGCGTCTGGGCGGCGGGCAGGAGGTAGAGGTTTTCGACGCGCTTGTCCCGGACGAGGGCCTGCTTGAGGCGGCAGGCTCCCTCGACGACGTCGACCAGCGTATAGACGATGCGGTTTTCCAGGCCCAGGACGACATCGAGGTTGCGAAGGCCGATGTCGGCGTCGATGGCGACGACTTTGTGGCCCGCCATGGCCAGGGCGACGGAAAGATTGGCCGTCGTCGTCGTTTTGCCGACGCCCCCCTTGCCTGAGGTGAGTACGATGACGCGCTGTTTCACGGGATGTCCCTCCCTTTCAAAGTAGGATGCCCCGTGCGACTGGCCTTCCGGGACAATCACAGGGCAAATTCCTCGACGAGAACCGTTTCTCCGTCGACGCAGACCAGGACGGGGCGCCCCCACCAGGAGGCCCCTTTGTCCATGTAGCCGACGCGGCGCCCGATGCGGACCTGGCGGGCCTCCATGTGGGCGGCGAGAACCCGGGCGCCGTCGTCGCCGCCCGATCCGGCATGGGCCAGCCCCTGGAGGCGCCCCCAGACGGAGATGTTGCCCAGGGCGATCACTTCCGCCCCGTCCTTGACGTGGCCGACGACGACGACGTCGCCGTCGTGCTCGAAACGCTGCCCCGACCGCAGGGAGCGGAAGAGCAGATAGGAGGGGACTTCCGCCCTGACTTTGGGCGTCGGCGTCCGAGGCTCGCCTACGGGAAAGCCCGAACGGCGGAGGAAGTCCAAGGAGGCGCCGTCGAAGGTGACCCAGGAGAGAAGGCGCATCTTCGAGGGCCAGACGAGGCGCTTCATGACCGTGCAGAGGAGAGCCTCGTCGATGGGCCTCCCCTGGAAATCGAGGACGACGTCGACGCCCCTCAGCATCGCCTCCCCTTCGGCGGCGATGCGGGCGAGCTCCCTTTCGACGGTATCCCTGCCGAGATTTTCGGCGACGACGAGGCGCAACCCCGATCCGTTGCTCTTGAGGACAATCGATTCTTCGGCGGACACGGTGCTCTCTCCTTTCCTGAGTTCCTCCGGCCCTAGCGCCTGAGCTCGACGTCGTGATCGAGGAGATAGGCCAGAAGGCGGCCGGCCATGGGAGCGGCCTTGGAGCTGCCGTGCTCTCCGGCCTCGACGAGGACGCAGACGACGTAACGGGGGTTGTCGCGGGGCCCGTAGCCGACGAACCAGGCGTGGTCGGGACCGTGGGAATTCTGGGCCGTCCCCGTCTTGCCGGCCAGGGAGACGCCGAAACCGCCTGCCTGTCGCCCCGTTCCGGTCTTGACGACCGTCTCGAGGCCCTTGACGATGGGGGCGAGGAGCGTCGGAGGGATGTGGAGGTCGACGGGCTCGGGCGGGGCCTCGCCGTTCAGATGAGGCGTCACGAGATGACCTCCGTTGGCGATGGCGGCGTAGACGACGGCCATCTGAAGGGGCGTGGCCAGGAGGAAGCCCTGACCGATGCTGTAGTTGACCGTATCTCCGGGGTACCAGGACTCCTTGAAGCGGCTTTTCTTCCACTCCGGCCCGGCCAGGGATCCCGCACTCTCGCCCACGAGGTCGATGCCCGACGGGTGCCCCATGCCCAAAAGCGAGGACCAGGCCATGAGGTTCTCGATGCCGACTTTGAGCCCGATCTGGTAGAACCAGACGTCGCAGGAATCGCGCAGGGCCTCGACGAGGTTTTCCGAGCCGTGGCCCGTCCGCTTCCAACAGCGGAAGGTCCTGTCTCCGAGCTTGAAATAACCGGGACAGAAGACGACCGTCTGAGGCGTGGCCACCTTCTCCCCCAGGGCGGCCAGAGCCGTGACGACCTTGTACGTCGAGGCCGGCGGATAGACTCCGGCGATGGCCCGATTCATCATGGGCCGTCCCTCGGCCTCGATGATCTGACGCCATTCGCCGGCCGCCATCCCCCAGGACAGGGGGTTGGGATCGAAGGAGGGACTCGAGAAGAGGGCTCGAACGGCCCCGGTGGCGACGTCGAGTCCGACGATGGCCCCCCGGTCCTCCCCCATCATTTCGGCGGCCAGGCGCTGGGCCGCCAGATCGAGGGTGAGGGTGATGTCCCGCCCCGCCTCCTGGGGACGGTAGTCGAGGCGGCGGAGACGGCGTCCCCTGGCGTCGACTTCGATGGCCTCCTCGCCGCTGAGGCCCCGAAGGCGGTCCTCGTAGACGGCCTCGACGCCCATCTTGCCCACGACGTCACCGCCGCTGTAGCCCTGGCCTCTCCGCGCATCCAGTTCCTCCCGGCCGATCTCGCCGACATAGCCGACGATATGCGAGGCCAGGGCTCCGGCCGGGTAGACGCGACGCCAGACGGGAAAGGGGAAGAGCTGGGGAGAGAAGGCCGGGTCCGTCACCAGGCCGGCCACCTGGGCCAGAGTCAGGTTGGGAACGACGGTGACGGCCCGGTAGGGAGCCCAGTACTGACGGCTGACGTTTTCGGCCAGTTGAGACTCCCCTAGGGGAATGCCGTGACGGCCCAAAAGCCGGGCCAGATCGGCCAGGACGCCTTCACGTCTCAGGTAGAGAGGGTAGCCCTTGAGATCGAAGGTTCTGACGTTCAACGCCAGAGGCGCCCCGTTGACGTCGAAGAGGCGCCCTCTCTGAGCCGGGATCTGGAGGGTCCTCAGTCTGTTGTCGGCGGCGAGTTGAACGTAGCGGTCGAAGCGAAGGACCTGAAAGGAGAAGATCGCCCCTCCCAGCAGGAGGAAGGTGACGACGAGCATCCCTCGAAGGACGGCCAGCCGCAGGTCCATGTCGACGCGGCGATGGATCTCCTTGTTCATCACTCACCGTCCTTTTCGCCCCGGCAGCCCCACCAGCCGACGAGGACCACGACGGGCAGGGCCAGGATCTGCTGGTTGACGAAAAGAGGCTCCGTGGCCGCGTCGCCCCAGGAGAAGAAGTGGCCGAGGCCGACGGCGAGGTGAAGCCCGAGGGCCACGAAACCGAGCAGGATCGGGGATCGGCCGGCCTGGGGAATCCGCCCCCAGAGGGCGAGGAAGAGCCAGATCGCCGCCACGTAGAGAAGGGCCGAGAATCCCAGCAGTCCCGTCCACCGGGCGTCCCAGAGGAGCCCCCCGGCGAAGGCGCTCCAGAGGAGGGACTGGGGCTCGAAACGCCGAGAGGCCCCGAAAGAAACGAGCCCCATGAGGAAGAGATCGGGAACGATGAGCGTCTCCGTGGCCAGCACCTGAAGAATATCCTGAAGAAGCCAGATCAGAGCGAGCGTCACGGCGTCTCCTCCTCGTCGGAGGTCCAGATCTGGACGCGATAGAGCCGCGTCAGATCGGCGCCGAGGCGGATCCGGTAGGGACGGAAGGAGCCGTCGTCGGGCTCCTCGGAGGCGACGTAGCCGACGGGAATCCCCGGCGGAAGGCGCTCGCTGACGAGGGCCGTGCTGAGGCTCATTCCCGCCTCGAGGGTCCGCTCGACGGGAAGATAGAGCAGGTGGACCTGCCCCTCCTCGTCGCCGGTCACGACGCCCAGATCTCGGGTCTGATCGACGACGACGGGAACGAGGAGGCCCGACGACGAGAGGAGCTCCACCGTCGAGAAGGTCCCCTCGACGTGGGTGACGCGGCCGACGAGGAAACCGCCGCTCATGGCGGGATCGCCGGGACGGACGCCGTCGCGGCTTCCCTTGTCGATGCGGACCTCGCGCCACCAGGCCCGGGGAGACCGCAGGAGGACGCGGGCCGTCAGGGTCTTCTCTCCCTCCTTGGCGGGAAGGACGGGCAGGAGTCCCTCCTCGATGCGCCGTCTCAGAACGAGGTTTTCGGCACGGAGCGTTTCCATCTGGTCCAGAAGCGCCGCCCTCTCGCGGACCCATCCCCGCGAAGCGAGAAGGCCGTCGAGAAGGAGGCGGGCCGGGCGCTCGGGGACATCGAGGACGGCGGCGACGGCCCCCTCGACGGCGACCTTGAAGGGCGTTCCCGCCGTCGCTCCCATGAGAAAGAGCGCCACGGTCACGGCGATGATCCCCTGCACGCGGAACCCGCGAAGGCCTTTGTCGGTCATGGCCGATCGGGGAGGGCGATCAGAATCCGACCTTGTCGTTGACGGGAACGAGGACGGTCTTCATCCGGTTCAGCTCCTCCAGCACCTTGCCCAACCCTCGGGCGACGCAGAAGAGAGGTTCCTCGGCCGTCACGACGGGGACGTTCAGCGTCTTCGACAGCCTCTCCGGAAGTCCCTTGAGAAGGGCGCCTCCGCCGGTGATGACGAACCCCTGGTCGACGATATCCCGGGCCAGCTCGGGAGGGGTCTTCTCCAGGGCGTCGCGGACCATCTCCTCGATGCGGGTGACGATGGGATTGAGGGCCTCGCGGACTTCGGCGGAGGTGACGGAGACGGCCTTGGGAAGGCCATCCATGAGGTCCCGTCCCTTGACCTCCATGACCAGTTCTTCGTCGAGGGGCTTGGCCGATCCGATGGTCATCTTGATCTCCTCGGCCGTGCTCTCGCCGATGGAGAGGGTGTAGTTCTGACGCATGAGGGCGACGATGGCGGCGTCGATCTCGTCTCCGGCGGCGCGGAGGGAGTTGGAGACGACGATGCCGCCCAGGGAGAGGATGGCCACCTCGCTCGTTCCGCCTCCGATATCGAGGACCATGTTGCCGCGGGGCTCCTGAATGGGCAGTCCGGCGCCGAGGGCGGCGGCGACGGGCTCTTCGACGATGAAGGCCTCTCGGGCGCCGGCGTTGAGGGCCACGTCGACGACGGCCTTTCGTTCCACCTCGGTGACGCAGGCCGGAACGCAGACGATGACGCGGGGATGGGAGAAGGGCCCCCTCGACCCGACGGCGCGGGCCACGAAATGGGCGATCATGGCCTCCGTCATCTCGAAGTCGGCGATGACGCCGTGCTGAAGGGGACGAACCGTCATGACGCCGCCGGGCGTCTTGCCCACCATGGATTTGGCCTCGCGGCCGATGGCGATGACCTGCTGCTGCCCCCGCTTGCCGGCCTTGCGGACGGCGACGACGGAGGGCTCGTTGAGGGTGATGTCCCTCCCCTTGACGTAAACGACGACGTTGGCCGTACCGAGATCGATGCCGACGTCGCGACTGAAAAGGCCCGATAGAAACTTGAACACCCGATCTCCCCCGCTTTCAGAGGCAGGACCCCGCAAGGGGTCTGAATTCTCCTTTTGCCATAACGAAATGGCCCGCAAGTTTCATGTCGAGCAGCTCGAGCCTTCGTCTCAGGGCCTCCGTGAGGGCCCGGTCCTCGGCGCTTCCGACAAGAGAGCCGTCGGGGTGGTTGTGGAGCAGTACCACCCGGGACGTCTCGTGGCGGACGGCGCGGCGGAGAAGGTAGCTGACGTCGAGATAGGCTCCGTTTAGTCCTCCGTAGGAGAGACGGTCCTCTCCGAGAAGACGCTCCCTGTCGTCGAGGTAGAGGGCCACCACGTATTCCCGCGTCTCCGCGGCCAGATCGGCGGCCCACCAGGAGAGGCGACTCCTCCAGCCCGGCTGCCCCTCTTCGACGGCTCCGGCCCTCAGCCTCCGCCCCAGCTCCAGCGAGGCCAGAAGCGTGGCCGCCTTGGCCTTGCCCAACCCCTTGACGGAGAGGAGCTCGGCCGAGGTGATCCGGGCCAGCCCCTCGAGGCCGCCGAAGTCCCGGATGAGATCTTCGGCGACGGCGAGAACGCTTCTGGAGCTGCAGCCCGTCCGGAGAAGGACGGCCAAAAGCTCCTGCAGCGACAGAGCGGCCGGACCGTGGGAGAAGAGGCGCTCCCGAGGCCGTTCCGCCTCGGGAATCGCCAGGGAGGTCACGGCTCCCCTCCCCCACGGGGCCAATAGGGGTTCTCCCGACGTTCGGCGCCGATCGTCGTCGACGGTCCGTGGCCGGGGTGAACGGCCAGCCCGTCGTCCAGACCGACGAGCCTTTCGAGGGAGCGGAGAAGCCGGGCTCCATCGCCGCCGGGCAGGTCGCTGCGACCGATGCTGCCGGCGAAGAGGGTATCGCCCGAGAGCAGGAGGCTTTCCAGGCCGTGGCGAAGGAGGTAGCAGACGCTGCCCGGGCTGTGCCCCGGCGTGTGGATGACCTCGACGGTCATGGCCCCGACGGAGAGAACGTCGCCGTGGCGGAGGATCCTCTCGGCGGGACGGCAGCGGCAGTCGGCGCCCATCCACCGGGAGAGATTCCCCTCGGGATCGACGAGGGAGGAGGCGTCCTCTCCGTGGAGGGCCACGCCAAGCCGGGCCCTGTCCCGAAGAGCCTCGAGGCCGAAGAGATGATCGGCATGGCTGTGCGTCAGGAGGACGATTTCGAGATCGAGCCCCCTGTCCGAGAGGAAACTCAGGACCTCGCGGGGATCGCCGCCGGGATCGACGAAGAGGGCCCGGCCCCCTTCGTCCCAGATCAGATAGCCGTTGGTCCAGAGAGGACCGAGGGGAAAGCGCTTCATCTCCATGACGGTCACCTCGCGGGCGTGTCGACGACGAGCGTGACGGGGCCGTCGTTGACGAGTTCCACGTTCATGTGGGCCTGAAAGACGCCGGTTGCGACGGGGGGCCCCAGGGCCCGGAGGCGACCGACGAACGCCTCGTAGAGTTTCCGTGCCCTTTCGGGCTCGGCGGCGGCGACGAAGGAGGGACGCCGCCCCTTGCGGCAGTCGCCGTAGAGGGTGAACTGGGAGACGACGAGGATCTCGCCGCCCTCGTCGAGGAGGGAGCGATTGAGCTTGCCCTCGGCGTCCTCGAAGAGGCGCAGGTGGACGACCTTCTCGGCCAGCCAGTTCACATCGGTCTCGTCGTCACCGTGAGTCACTCCCAGAAGGAGAAGAAACCCCTTCCCGACGGAGCCGACGACCGTTCCGCCGACGGTGACGGAGGCCCTCGATACGCGTTGAATGACAGCTCTCATGGGTCACCCCCGAATGACTTCGATGACGTTGTCCAAAGCGTTGAGACGGGCCATGACGCGGTAGAGATGCTCCACGTCGCGGACGGAGAGATCGAGGGTCATGCGGGCCCTCTGGGCTCCGACGACGTTGGCCTTGACGGCGACCATGGAGGCATCGAGGTTCAGGAGGACCTGGGTGACATCGGAGAAGAGCCCAGGCCGATCGATGGCCTCCAGCTTGAGGCGCGCCGTGTACCGGTCGGAGTGCCCCCTCCCCCAGGAGACGTCGACGTTGCGCTCCGGCGACGAGGCGACGAGATTGGGACAGTCGGCGCGGTGAATCGTGATACCTCTCGACTTGGTGACGAAGCCAACGATGGAATCACCCGGGACGGGGCAGCAGCAGTTGGCCAGGGAGACGAGGACGCCGTCGGCTCCTTCGACGACGATCTCCGAATCGCTCTCCTTCTTGAGAGCGGCGACGGGGGGCATCCCGGGAGCGGAGGGCGGTGTCGTCTTCTGCTCCCAGATGCGGGCGGCCACTCCGGCCGGGGCGTGAGAGCCCCCGCCCATGGCGATGAGCAGTTCCTCGCCCGAGGCGTAGCCGAGGTCGCGGGCGATGTAGTTGACGGCCCCCGAAAAGGACTCCAAGGACGAGAGCTGGCCGTCGCGACGCTGAACCTCGCGAAGCAGGAGATCCCGTCCCCGTTCGAGCCGCGCCTCCCGCTCGGCCCGCTCGGCCTGACGGAAATAGCCTCTGATCTTGGCGCGGGCACGGCCGCTGCGGGCCAGCTTGAGCCAGTCCCGCGACGGCTTGCCCTGGGGCGACGTGAGGATTCGGACGATATCGCCGTTCTGAAGTTCGTGGTCCATGGAGACGATGCGGCCGTTGACCATGGCGCCGACGCACTTGTTGCCCACCTCGGTATGGACCTCGTAGGCGAAGTCGATGGGGACCGACCCCTTGGGCAGGGAGCGGACATCCCCCTTGGGCGTGAAGACGAAGACCTCCGAGGAGAGGACATCGGCCTTGAGCTGTTCCAGGAACTCGCCCGGCTCGGAGGCGTCGCTCTGCGTCTCCAGAACCTGTCTGATCCAGGAGAGTTTGGCGTCGAGATCGTCGAGCTTCTTGGGCCTCTCCTTGTACCTCCAGTGGGCGGCGATGCCGTACTCGGCGAGCCAGTGCATGTCCCAGGTCCGGATCTGGACCTCGAGGGGCTCGCCGGAGGGGCCGACGACGGTGGTGTGCAGGGACTGGTACATGTTGTTCTTGGGGTTGGCCACATAGTCGTCGAACTGGCCCGGTATGGGCTTCCAGATCGTGTGGACCAGTCCCAGGACGGTGTAACACTCGGTGAGGTTGTTGACGATGACCCGGAGGGCCAAAAGATCGTAGAGCTGGTCCAAGGAGAGGTTCTTGCGCTGCATCTTCTCGTAGATGCTGTAGAAGTGCTTGGCCCGGCCCGTGATGTAGCTGTCGATCCCCGATTCCTTGAGACGTCCCGACAGCTCGTCGATGGCCCTTTTGATGATGGCCTCCCTCTCGGGAAGTTTTTTGCGGACCCGACGACGCATCTCGTAGAACATGTCGGGATCGAGAATCTTGAAACAGAGGTCCTCCAGATCGCGCTTGATCTGGTAGATCCCCAGCCGATGGGCGAGAGGGGCATAGATCTCCAGCGTCTCCCTGGCGATACGGAGCTGCTTGTCCCGCCGGAGGGCCTGAAGGGTCCTCATGTTGTGAAGCCTGTCGGCCAGCTTGATGAGGACGACGCGGATATCCTTGGCCATGATGACGAGAAACATCTTGCGCAGGTTTTCGGCCTGGTAATCCTCGAGGGACTTGAAGGGGAGCTTGCCCAGCTTGGTGACGCCGTCGACGAGGGTCACCACCTCGGAGCCGAAACGCTCCCGAAGCTCGGCCTCCGTCACGGACGTGTCCTCCAGAACGTCGTGGAGAAGGGCCGCCGTGAGGGTGTCGAGGTCGATCTCCATATCGGAGAGGATCACGGCCACGTGAATGACGTGGACGACGTAGGGCTCGCCCGACGAACGGAACTGACCGCTGTGGGCCGTCGAGGCGACGACGAGGGCCTCGCCGAGGCGGGAGAGGCCCTCCCGGTTCAGGTAGAGGGTCGCCTTGTTCCAGAGTTCCTGCCAGACCAGCTTGACCGAGGCCACCCTCTGATCTTCGGGGAGACGTCCGATGAAGCTGTCGCGCAGCATCCGCAGGGCCTTGCTCTCCTGGCCTCTCGTTTTTTCGGCGCTCAGGACCTCGGCGGCGGTCCGGCTACGGCTGCTCTTGTCCGGCATGGATGTCACCTCCCGGTGGGGAAGACGAGGCTATCGGGCAACGACCCGTTCGACGAGAAACTGCAGACGACGTCTTCCCTGCCAGACGTTTTCGCGAACGCCGTAGAGGAGCCCCTCGGGCGGAGCCGTCAGTTCGCCGAAAAGCCGGGCGCCGTCGAAGGCGAGAAGGGAGAGTCCGGCACGCTCGACCTTGACGTGCCTTCCGTCCCGACCCAGCGGGGCGATCCTCTCCGTTCCCGACCAGGGGCAGAAGAAGAGGGGAGAGGGATTGCCGACGCCGAAAGGCCCGAGGGCGTCGATTTCCCGCAGGAGGTCGAAGCGGAACTCCGAGGGCTCGACGAGAAGGGCCTCGATTCTTTCCGGCTCCCGTTCGACGTCGCGCAGCAGGACCTCCAGGTTTTCCTGGACTTCGGGCCAGAGCCCCCTGCGGACGGAGAAACCGGCGGCGAAACGATGGCCCCCCCAGGTCTCGAGGGAATCGGAAAGACCGGAGAGGATCTCCACGGCGTTGCCGCCGTCGGGAAGACGGAGCGTCCCCCTCATGAGATCCCCCACGGGGGCGGCGAGGACGACGGGACAGTCCCGCTCCCGGCAGAGCCGGCTGGCGACGCCGCTCAGAACGCCGACGGGCCATGCCTCGGAACTGAGGACCAGGCGGCTCGCCTCGGCCATCGAAGAGGAAGCCTCCTGATGGACCTGGCCCGACAGAAGCTGTCGGCGCCGATTCAGGGTGACCAGAGATTCCGCGTCCCGGCCTTCGCCGAGGAGGACCGCTACGGCCCGGTCGGCCACGTCGAGCCGACCGGCGGCGTTGAGACAGGGAATGACGCGCATGACCAGATCGTCGACGGACAGGCTCCGCCGGTCCAGACCGAGCGAGGAGAGAAGGGCGGCCAGCCCCGGTCGCCGGCCGCCTCGGATCCGCTCCAGCCCCTCTCTGACGAGGGCCCGATTGAGAGCCCCCAGGGGAACGCAGTCTGCCAGAGAGGCCAGGGCGACGAGATCGAGACGCTCGTCGAGCCAGCCTCTCTCCACTCCGAGCCTTTCCAGGGCCGACCAGAAGACGGCCGCGGCGCAGAGGCGACGGGCCTCACCGTCGCCGTCGATCTGGGGATTGACGAGAGCCCGGGGCCTTGCCCTGCCTCCCTCGTCGAGGTGATGATCGAAGACGACGACGGGAACGCCTGCTCCGGAAACGAGCGATACGGCCTCGACGTCGCGGCTGCCGCAGTCGAGGACGATGAGGAAATCGCATCCTTCGTCGAGAATCCGCCGGGCCGCCTCGGGGTGGAAACCGTAGCCCTCGCTGTGCCGGTGAGGAATATAATAGCGCACCCGGGCCTCCCTAAGAAGGCCGAACTCGACGGCGAGGACCGTCGAGGCGACGCCGTCCACGTCGTAATCGCCGTAGACGACGAGACGACTCCCCCGTTTGAGATCGGCCAGGGCCGACCGGGCCCCGTCGAGACCCTCACCCAGATGAAGGGCGGCCAAGGCAGCCCCGAGGCTCGGATGAAGCAGCGCCCGAGCCGATCCGTCCTGATCGCCGCCGACCCCCCGCTGCTGCAGGAGCAGAGCCGTCAGAGGCGAGCAGTTCAGCCGTCGTGCCAGTTCTTCCGTGGCGACGTCGGCCCTCAGGAGAGAAAGGGAAGAGGTCCGTTCAAGAAGGGAGATCACGGCTCCTGCTGATCCCAAAGGGCCTCCGTCTCGGTTACGACGGGGCGGGGCTCGCCGGCCAGAGCGGCCAGAAGGGACTGACGCTCCTTCTCGAGGGTTTCGACCCGCTCGCGGAGCTCTTTCAGGGCCTTCCTGTGGCTTCCTTTCATTTCCATCTGGGCGGCGAGGGCGATGAGCCACATGAGAACGCCTCCGGCCGAAAAGAGAAGGACCTCCCAGAGCCCCTGGGGAACGTCGCGGCTCCACAGGAGAAGACGGACGGTGATCTGGCCGTCGTTCTGAAAGGCGTAGCCGGCGGCGGCGAGCATGGCCAAGGCGACGGCAAGGGCATAGCTCTTCATTGTCGTTCACGCTCCCTTGTTCTCGAATACCCCCTCAGGGGGTGGGGAAAGAACTGCCGCGACGGCGATCGAAGCTTTCCGTCACGAAGGCCGGCCTCCGCCCGCGGGAGATTCGAGGGCACGGACGCGCTCCTCCAGCTCCTGGAAGCGGTCTTCGGCCACGAGGGGCAAGAGGGAGAGAAGGCGCAGGAGTTCCCGTCGGGCGCCTCCGACGAGGCTCTCCCGACGGCGGCGAAGGCCCCGGCCGATGTCGGCGACGAGGGCATCGAGGTCCTCCTGGGGGAGCAGGCCCTTTTCCACCAGGGGGCGCAGGTGCGCCCTGCAGATATCGACGGCGACGTCGCCACTGCCCAACCCCTCGAGAAGAAGCTGCATGACCGATTCCATCTCAGCGTTCGCCTCCCCGGTCTGAACGGTCTCGCTCTATTCTAGTACAAAGTCCTCGAAAAACCACTCCGTGAGAGCCATCGAAGCGGCCTGCCCGGGGAACGGCGGCGCAAGGGGGGAAAGGGGCGGGGCCTTTCGGTTCATCGACGACGGGAGCCCGGCTGAAAGACGAAAAGAGGGCCTCAGACGCCGCGACGCCGAGGCCCTCTTTTCGCGAAGCGAACCCTCCGCCGGGAAGGAACTCCGGCGGGCAACGCACCCCGATCAGGAAAGACGGGGCGACTTCAGGTGCCACTCGGCGAGGACGGCACCGGCAATGAAGACGGAACTGTAGGTTCCGACGACGATCCCCATGAGAAAGGCGAAGGAGAAGTTGGCCAGGACCGGCCCCCCCCAGAGGAAGAGGGCCAGAACGGGGAGAAAGGTCGTCAGCGACGTGTTGATCGTCCGCGACAGGGTCTGATTGATGGAGAGGTTCAGGAGATCGACGATGCCCAGGCGGCTGACGTCCTTCCAGTTCTCGCGGACCCGGTCGAGGACGACGATGGTGTCGTTGAGCGAATAGCCGACGATGGTGAGGATGGCGGCGATGAAGGGAAGGGTGACCTCCCGGCCCGTGAGACTGAAGACGCCCAGGACGATGATCGAGTCATGGATCAGGGCCAGCACGCTGGCGACGGCGAAGCGGAAGCGGAAGCGGACGGTGATGTAGAGGAGGATGCCGCCCAGAGCCAGCAGAACGCCCAACATCGCCTCCTCGCGGAGCTGCTGGCCCACGACGGGACCGACCTTCTCGAGACGGAGGACTTCCATTGCGGGGAAGGCACCCTTGAGGGCTCCCAGCGCGGCGCGACGCGCCTCTTCGGGGTCCTGACCGCCGTCCTCCTGAAGACGGACGATGAGCCCCCTGTCGCTGTAGGACTGGATCTGCGACCGCCCCTTGCCGACGCCGTCGAGAACGGCCCGCACGGCATCGACGGTCACGGCCTCGGGGAACTCCACCTGGATGAGCGATCCGCCGGTGAAATCGATGCCGAGATTGAGTCCCCTGGTGGAGAGGAAGCCCAGGCTGGCGACGACGGCGATCAGGCTCAGGAGAAGAGCGCCGCGCCGCAGCCGCATGAAATTGATGTTCCAGACTTTCTTTTTTGAAGAAAAGGCCATCTCCATTTCCTCCTTGAGAGACTCAGGAACGGGCCGTCTGACGGGCCATGACGAACTGCACCAGGGCTCTCGTGACGATGACGGCGGAGAAAACGCTGGCGACGATGCCGACGCTCAGGGTAACGGCGAAACCACGAATGGGACCGCTTCCGAAATAGTAGAGCACGGCGGCGGCGATGAGCGTCGTCACGTTGGCGTCGAGAATGGTCGTCAAGGCCTTTCGGAATCCGGCTTCGACGGAGGCCATGCGGGTTTTGCCCGAGGCCAGCTCTTCCCGGATGCGCTCGTAGATGAGGATGTTGCCGTCGACGGCCATGCCGATGGTGAGGATGATGCCGGCGATGCCCGGCAGGGTCAGGGTGGCTCTGAGGCTGATGAGGCCGGCGAAGACGAGGAGGATCGTCACGGCCAGGGAGAGGTCGGCGGCGACGCCCAGGAACCGATAGTACAGAAGCATGAAGATCACGACGAGGCCGGCGCCGATCAGCCCGGCCCGCAGGCCCGACCGTATCGTGTCGGCGCCGAGAGTGGGGCCGACGGAGCGGTTTTCGAGGATCTCGACGGGGACGGGAAGGGCGCCGGCGCGGAGCATGATGGAGAGGCGTTGGGCCTCGGCGACGGAAAAGCTTCCGGAGATCTGGGCCTCGCCGCCGGAGATGCGCTGCTGGACGACGGGCGCCGAGACGACGACGTCGTCGAGGACGATGGCCAGCTGTTTGCCCACGCTCTCCTCCGTGGCTCTGTCGAAGAGCTTGGCCCCCTCGGAGCTGAACTTGAGGGTCACGACGGGACGTCCCAGGTTGTCGTAGGCCGTCTTGGCGTCGACGAGGTCCTTGCCGCTGACATCGACGCCGGAGAGGAGGTAGGTCCGTCCCAGATCGTCGTCGGCGGCGAGAAGCGTCTTGTCCTCGGCGGTCCGCTCCTTGAAGGAGAGCCCCACCTCGTCGATCCGGGCCTTGGCCGCCTGCCAGCGTTCTCCGGCCTTCTTGAAGGCCTCGTCGCTGTCGTAGTTGGGACGTTCGGGGCCGGGCGGAAGTTCGGGCGTCACGGCCAGAACGCGCCGGAACTCGAGCTGGGCCGTCTTCCCGATCAGATCCAGGGCCGCCTCGGGATCTTCCACGCCGGGAAGGTCGACGATGACGCGATCGGAACCGCTCCTCTGGATGACGGGCTCGGCGACGCCATACTGGTCGACGCGGTTGCGCAGAACGGCAAGAAGCCGCTCGACGCTATCGTCGTTCAGAGGATTTTCCGCCGTCCCCTTGGCCTGAAGGACGATGTGGGCGCCGCCCTTGAGGTCAAGACCGAGGCGGATCCGCCCCTGGAGGGGAAAGACCGAGATCAGGGCGGCGACGACGACGACGATCACCAAGGAAAGCCGCCAACGTTCCCTTCTGAACATAAAGACAGGACCTCCTTCTCTATTTTGCCGGATTTCGGAAAGGGGACATGGACGAAGTCGGAGACGGAAAAGACAGAAAAACGGAGCGGATGCGACGGCATCCACTCCGTCAGATCGACAGCTCTGCCCTGTCGATCAGTTGTCGGCGAGAGGTTCGGGCTGGATGACCTCTCCCGACGTTCTTTTCCCGGAAATGGACCCCTTGAGGATACGGACCTTGACGCCATCGGCGATTTCAAGGATGAAGCTGTCGTCCTTGACCTCGCGGACGGTGCCGTAGAAGCCCCCTGCCGTCACGACCTGATCGCCGCGGGTGATGGAATTGAGCATGTCCTGCTGCTGCTTCTGGCGCTTCTTCTGGGGCCTGAGGATGAGGAAGTAAAAGATGACTCCGAACAGGACAATGGGCAAAAGCATGCCCATAAGGCCTCCTTGCTGCTGCAAACGAACCGCCTCCCGCTATGAGGTTTCTTGGGAAATCGCTGCCCATTGTAGCACGGCAGCCCCTGCGATGTGAACCGGAAAAGCTCAGACTTCGCAGTGCTTGAGGTAGAAGAGCAGTTTTTCCAGCTCCACCGAAATGTCGACGCCGTAGATCAGGACGCCGTCGGGAGCGACGAGCGTCGTCGGCGCAAAGGACAGAATGCCCTTCAGCGTCCCCGCCTTGGCCGCGAGATCCACGACGGACTGTGCCGACGAGGCGGGAATGGTGAGGATGAGGACTTCGATGTTCTTCTCCATGAGGATTTTCGGCAGGGAGTCGGAGTGGAAACAGGGAATGCCCGACACCGTCGATCCGACCTTTTCGGGATCGACGTCGAAAACGGCCTCGACGGAGAACTTGTTGCTTTTGAAGGCCTTGTAGCCCAGGAGGGCCTCGCCCAAGCGTCCGGCGCCGACGAGACCGATGCTCCAGTGGTGGGGAGGCGCAAGAATCCCCTGGATGTGATCGAAGAGACGGTCGACGTGATAGCCGACGCCCCTTTTGCCGATCTCTCCGAAATAGGAGAGATCCTTGCGCACCTGGCTGGCCTTGAGGCCCAGCATCTCGCCGATCTCCTGGGAGGAGACGACGCGACGTCCCTCCTCGTGAAGCTGCTCCAGGAGGCGACAATACTGAACCAGACGTTCTACTGTGGGTTCGGCGACTTTCATGGTCAATCGTCTCGACTCCTGTCTCTATGGCTTCTGCGCTGCCCTGTCATGAACTCTCAGCTGCGGCGGGAGAAAGGGGTTCGCCCCGCGAAGGGAGCCCTTCCTCCCAGTTCCTCGGCGATGCGGAGGAGTTGGTTGTACTTGGCGACGCGATCCGTTCGGGCGGGAGCCCCCGCCTTGATCTGCCCCGCTCCGGTGCCCACGGCCAAATCGGCGATGAAGGCGTCTTCCGTCTCGCCCGAGCGGTGAGAGATGACGGCGCCATAGCCGTTGCGGCGGGCCATATCGATGACCTGAAGCGTTTCCGTGACCGTCCCGATCTGATCGGGACGGACCCGAACGGCGTTGGCCACCCCCTCGTCGATGCCGCGGCGGAAGCGCCCGGGATGGGTGACGAAGAGGTCGCCGCCGACGAGCTGGACCTTCGAGCCCAGCCTCTCCGTGGCGACGGCCCACCCCTCCCAGTCCTCCTCGGCCAAGCCGTCCTCGATCGAGACCAGGGGATAGTCGCGGCAGAGTTCGTCGTAATAGTCGATCAGCTGAGAGGAGGACAAACTCCTCGCCTCCTTGCGAAGACGATAACGGTCTCCCTCGCGGAGTTCCGTGGCGGCCACGCCGAGAGCGAGGCCCACGTCATCGCCGGGGCGATAACCGGCCGCGACGATGGCCTCGACGAGCAGATCCAGGGCCTGGCGGCTGCTCCCGAGACGGGGAGCGAAGCCACCTTCGTCGCCGACGGCCGTCGAGTGCCCCCCGGCCCGGAGGATCCCCTTCAGGTGATGGCAGATCTCGACGCCCATACGCAGCGCCTCGGAGAACTCGGAAGCGCCGTGGGGAACGATCATGAACTCCTGAATGTCGAGGCCGACGGCGGCGTGGACGCCGCCGTCGATGACGTTCATCATGGGCAGGGGCAGCGAGTAGGGTCCCATGCCTCCGATCCAGGCCCAGAGGGGCCTGTCGTGTTCCAGGGCGGCCGCACGGGCCACGGCCATCGAGACGGCGAGGATGGCGTTGGCCCCCAGCCTCCCCTTGTCGGCCCTGCCGTCTTCGTCGATCATCGCCCCGTCGACGAGGAACTGATCGGAGGCCTCCGTGCCGATCAGGAGAGGCGAGAGGACGTCATTGACGTTCCGGACGGCGTCGAGGACTCCCCTGCCCATGTACCGATCGCCTCCGTCGCGAAGTCCGACGGCCCCGAAGCCTCCCGTCGACGCTCCGGAGGGGACGATGGCCCGGGCCGTCACTCCGCTGTCGAGCCAGACCTCGGCCTCGACGGCGGGAGTGCCTCTCGAATCGAGGACCTCCCTGCCGTGAATTCCCACTATCAGCCCCATCGCAAAACCACCTTTTTCCCCAAACTCTTTCCCCTCTCCCCTTTTCTCTCCCCCGTCAGACTCCGTCCTCGCCGGAGCGTCCACCTGGCGCCTTGCGCCGCTCCTCCATCAGAGAATAGGCCTCGACGCCGCGGCGCAAGGCCGTCTCGTCGTCGCAGAGCACGTCGACAAGAAGAGTCCGGCCGGGATAGGAGACTTCCAGCCGATCGCCGACGCGCACCTCCGACGAGGCCTTGGCCCTCCGCCCGCAGAGGAGAACGGCACCGGCCTCGATCATCTCCTGAGCCACGGTCCTGCGCTTGACCAGCCGCGACAGCTTGAGAAACTTGTCCGCCCTCATCATTTGATCCTCCAAGCACAAATCGTTGTTCAGTATAGCAAAAATATCGGCAAGGCATCAATGCGTTCCATCGGATATCTCCGAGCGGCCGGGGCCTTCGGCGAGGAGATCCCCTCGGTTCCCCCCACGGGGAAACCGAGGGGGATCGCCTCCCCCTTCCAGAAGTCTGTCAGGCTTGACCTGACTGCAGGGGATCATTACCCATTTCATGATATCTAAAAGAAATTCCTTGTTCGTGAAGTCAGATTCTTTGTCTTATGGGTCAGGCCAAATCAACCTTTTCCCCGAGCGACCGCACGGACTCCCAGAGGAAAAACTAGAGGGAAAAACGCAAAAGGGCCCCCAGTCCCTCCCACTCGCGAAGAGGAGAGGGACGTCCGAGGACGAGGACCTCCCCGTCCTTGTCGTAAACCTGACCGATGAGGGCTTCCATGAGATCGGGCTCTTCGACGGTCCCGCCGCCGCAGAGGGGACAGGTCTCCTCGTCGAGACCCAGAGCTCCGCAAGCGGGGCAACGGACACCGCGACGCAGCTCCCGTTCCTCGAGGAGGAGCTGATGGACGGCGCCTCTCCCCGAGGCGGCCAGCACGGCCCTCCATCCGGCGGCGGCAGGTCCTCCCTTGGGGGCTTCGGTCACGACTCTGTCGACGAGCGCCTCCCCCTCCTGCCAGAAACGGGTCTGAGCCCACTGATCGAGGAGAGCCCGCAGGGCTGCCTCTCCCCTTTCCGGCGTCTCGGGAAGAAGGTCCAGCTCCTCCGTCGGGAGCTGCTCCCTCAGGAGGTCGGTCAGGGGCAGCGCCAATTCCCTCGGTCCGGCGACGAGAGCGCGCCGGAAGGTCCCTCCCTTGAAAAGCGCTCTGGCCTGGACGGCGACGTCGCGAAGGATGCGGCCCGTCTCCTCCTCGGCATGGCGCTCGATGCGACGTTCTTCCATGCCCTGGCGACCTCCCGATTTGACCCTGGAGGGGAAATCGACGTCGCGCCGATGGATCAGTTCCAGCTCGGCGCCGAAACGGCGGAGGAAGGCGACGGTCCGGCTTTCGACGAGGAGAACGAGGGTCTCCCGAAAGGGAGAGAGAACCTGAACGAGAGGGAAAAGCTGCGGCTCTCTCCCCAGGCAGGCCGACGGCGCGACGGGGCCGGGGAGGGGCAGGGAAAAGGTTTGCGACCGGGGGCTGACGAAGAAGACCCAACCCTTGGGCAGGTCCGTCGAGAGATCTTCGACGCGGGGAAAGAGCCTCTCCAGAAGAATCCGCACCGATTCCTGATCCTCGCGAGGCCAGGTTTCGACGAGGCGCAGCGCCTCGCGATAGAGGTTCTTGAGGGCGATGACGATCTCCTTGGGCGAACGACGGCTCCGGTCCGTGTCGCCATAGAGAGAGAGGACGGCTGAGGCCGGGGAGAACTGTTCCCGCACGTCTCGGACCACGGCTTTTCTCACTGTCTGTCACCTCCTGTGGATATGCCTTCGCGCAGGAGCCGCAAAGGGGTGAAAGAAATCAATCGAGAAAATCGCGGAGCTTCTTGCTCCGGCTGGGATGACGCAGCTTGCGCAGCGCCTTGGCCTCGATCTGGCGGATTCTCTCCCGGGTGACGCCGAAGCGCTTCCCCACCTCCTCCAACGTATAGGCGTGACCGTCCTCGAGGCCGAAACGAAGCCGCAGGACCTGCTTCTCCCTGTCCGTCAGATCTTCGAGCATTCCCTCGAGCTGCTCTCTCAGAAGCTGGCCCGCCGCGGCGTCCTCGGGACTGGGCAGATCCTTGTCCTCCAGGAAGTCGCCGAGCTGGCTGTCCTCCTCCTCGCCGATGGGCGTCTCGAGGGAGACGGGCTCCTGGGCGATGCGCTGAATCTCCTCGACCCGCTCGGGGTTGATCTCCATCTCGCGGGCGATCTCCTCGGCCGTCGGCTCCCGCCCCAGACGCTGGACGAGCTGACGGGAGATGCGGATCAGCTTGTTGATCGTCTCCACCATGTGGACGGGGATGCGAATCGTCCGGGCCTGATCGGCGATGGCCCTGGTGATGGCCTGGCGGATCCACCAGGTGGCGTAGGTGCTGAATTTGAAGCCCTTGCGGTAATCGAACTTCTCGACGGCCCGGATAAGGCCCAGGTTCCCCTCCTGGATGAGATCGAGAAAGAGCATGCCTCGGCCGATGTACTTCTTGGCGATGCTGACGACGAGGCGCAGGTTGGCTTCGACGAGGGCCATCTTGGCCCTCGGATCGCCCTCTTCGACGCGCTTGGCCAGGGAGACTTCCTGTTCCGACGTGAGGAGGTTGATCTTGCCGATCTCCCTCAGATACATCCGGACGGGGTCGGAAAGAGGCAGATCTTCGAGATCGCCCACCTCGTCGTCCGGTCCCGTGGCCTGGACGATCTCCTCTCCGCTGGCGGCGGGACGGCGGTTTTCGTCGACGACCTGAATCTGCAGTTCGGCCAGCTCGGAGTAGAGGTTGTCCAGCGTCTCCTCCGTCAGGAACTCGGCCGGGAAATGTTTCTCGATCTCCTCGTAGGTGACGAAGCCCTTCTCGCGCCCCATCTGGAGCAGTTCCTTGATCTTGTCGATGTAGGAGAGGACTTCCTCGCGAGTGGGCTGTTTTTTGACGTCGGTTTCGCTCTTTGTCGTCTTGGGGCTCTTGGGCGACGTCTTCTTTTTGGTCATTACGTGGCTCTCCCTCCCTTCAGTTTTCCGGCGATTTCGCGATAACGGGACATCTCTTCGGCCGTGGCCTCGCCGGCGACCATTCTGGCCTTGATCACATCGTACTCCTCACGCAGACGGACCTCCGTCAGTCCCTGAAGGGCCAGGTCCCATCGGGATCGGTCCCGCGGGAGGCGCTCGCAGCGATCGCCTCCCGCGGCCAGCAGGGCCGGGGCCTTCTTTTCCTCCGTTTCGAGCCACCGGGCGGAGAGTTCTTCCGGCATCTCTCCGGCCAGGAGGGCACAGACGATGGAGCAGGCCACGGGGTCTTTCAGGAGGGGGAGGACGACGGAGGCGTCGGCTTCCGAGCGGAGCCGACCGTCGCTCCAGAGGAGCCAGCAGAGGATCTCCTCCCAGGGATCGCGAGGGTTTTCTTCTTCCCCCCCATCGACAGGTACGCAGGGAGAAACCCTTTTACCTTCCTCCGGCCTCTGCCCCCGGCCTTCGACGGAGAGAGAAAGGGAAAGCCCCTTCCTCCTCTCGTCGAGAATCTGCTGAAGCTGACGGGGAAAGACATCCATGGCCGAGGCGATTTCGGGGAGAAAGGGAGCGATATCCAGCAGGGGCAGGGAGAGAAGCCCTTCGATGAGCTCTTCGATGGCGCCCCTCCTCCTCCGTCGGTCGCGAAAGGCCTCGGCACGGAGGGCGATATGATGAGCCAGGAGAGGACGGGCCTCTCCGAGGGCTCTCTCGAAAGCCTCTTTCCCTCCCGGTTGGAGGAGCAGCTCGTCGGGGTCTTTGCCGGCCGGCAGGGCGACGACGTGGACGTCGAGGCCCGAGCGCTGAAGGACGTACATGCCCTTGAGCGTCGCCTCCTTGCCCGAAAGATCGGAGTCGTAGCAGATGTAGCAGCGATCGGAGAGGCGCTTGAGGAGACCGGCCTGCTCCTCCGTCAAAGCCGTGCCGAGGGAGGCCACGGCCTCGGTGAAGCCCTCGGCGTGGAGGCGCAGGGCATCCATGTACCCCTCGACGAGAATGGTTCTCCCCCGCTCCATGGCGACACGGCGGGCCCTGTCGATCAGGTAGAGGGAGCGCCGTTTGCTGTAGAGCTCGTTTTCGGGGCTGTTGATGTACTTGGCGCCCTCTCCGTCGACGAGACGGCCGCCGAAGGCGATGAGCTTACCCGTCAGGTCCCGGATGGGAAAGATGATCCGTCCCCGGAAACGATCGTAGAATCCCTTTTTCCCCGCCATGACGAGGCCGCTCTCTTCCAGAAGCTTGAGGGGGAAATTTTTGCCCTCAAGGTGACGGGCAAGGGCATCCCAGGCCCGAGGCGTCCACCCCAGCTCGAAGGCCTCCTCGTGAGTGCGGCTGACCTGGCGACGGGCCAGATAGGATCGTCCGATCTCTCCCGACGGAAGGCTCAAGGCCCTGCGGAAAAAGAGAAGGGCCTCGTCGAGGACGTCCCGCAGGCCGGTCCTTCGTTCCTCCGCCTTGCGGCGGACGACGACGCCGGCCCTCAGGGCCAGCTGTTCGAGGGCCTCGGGAAAGGAAAGGCCCTCTATCTCCATGAGAAAGGAGAAGATGTCGCCTCCCTTCCCGCAGCCGAAGCAGTGGTAGGTCTGGCGCTCGGGCGAGACGTGGAACGAGGGGGTCTTTTCTCCGTGGAAGGGGCAGAGACCGAGATAGTTGCGGCCCGCCTTGCGGAGGGGGACATAGGCACCGACGACGTCGACGATGTCCAGACGCGATTTGATCTCTGCGACGGCGTCATCGGCCATCACGCTCACCTCCCGGGAAGGAAGAGGGAACAGAGAGGAGGGCCCGGCCCTCTCCTCTGTTCCCTGAAGGTGCAACTTGGACGGAGCGGCGAGCCCTTAGAGGAAAAGAGGCGCCATCACCAGGGCCACGACGGACATGAGCTTGATCAGGATATTGAGGCTCGGTCCCGAAGTGTCCTTGAAGGGGTCGCCGACGGTGTCGCCGACGACGGCCGCGGAGTGGGCGTCGGACCCCTTGCCGCCGTGGTGCCCCTCCTCGATGTACTTCTTGGCGTTGTCCCAGGCGCCTCCGGCGTTGGACATGAAGATCGCCATCATGACGCCGGTGACGATGGAGCCGGCCAGGAGACCGCCGAGGGCCTCGGGGCCGAGGGCCATACCGACGACGACGGGACTGACCACGGCCAGGAGCCCCGGAACGACCATCTCGCGGAGAGAGGCCTTGGTGGAGATGTCGATGCAGCGCTCGTACTCGGGACGTCCCGTCCCCTCCATGATGCCGGGGATCTCGCGGAACTGGCGGCGGACTTCGTCGATCATGCTGGCCGCGGCCCGCCCCACGGCCTGAATGGTCAGGGCCGAGAAGACGAAGGGGAGCATGCCTCCGATGAAGAGACCGACCATGACGCGGGGATCGCTGAGGTTGATGACGTCGATGCCGACGGCGGCGGCGTAGGCCGCGAAGAGGGCCAGAGCCGTCAGGGCCGCCGACCCGATGGCGAGCCCCTTGCCGATGGCGGCCGTCGTGTTCCCCACGGCGTCGAGATGGTCGGTGATCTTGCGGACCTCGGGAGGAAGATGGCTCATCTCGGCCAGACCGCCGGCGTTGTCGGCGATGGGACCGTAGGCGTCGACGCTGAGGCTCATGCCGACGATGGAGAGCATGCCCACGGCGGAGCAGGCGATGCCGTAGAGACCGCCGTACTTGACGCCGACGAGGATGGCGGCGCAGATGAGGAGGACGGGAACGGCCGTCGAGATCATTCCGACGCCGATGCCGGCCAGGATGTTCGTGGCGTGTCCCGTCTCGGAGGCCTGAGCGATCTGCTGGACGGACTTGTAGGAGGAAGAGGTGTAGATCTCCGTCACGTAGCCGATGAGGACGCCGACGGCCACGCCGGCAAGGACGGCGAAAAAGAGGGTGGAATCTCCGTCGAAGACCATTTTCGTGGCCACCCAGGAGCCGGCGATCATGAAACCGCCCGTGGCGAAGGTCCCCATCCGCAGGGCGAGCTGGGGATTGCCCCCCTCTTTGACGCGGACGAAGAAGGTCCCGATGATGGCCGAGAAGATTCCCAGCGCCGCCAGGACGAGGGGATAGGCCACGCCGGCGCCGCCGAAGACGACGAGGCCTATGGCCATGGCGGCGATGATGGAGTTCACGTAGGACTCGAAGAGATCGGCGCCCATTCCGGCGATGTCGCCCACGTTGTCGCCCACGTTGTCGGCGATGACGGCGGGATTGCGCGGATCGTCCTCGGGGATGCCCGCCTCGACCTTGCCGACGAGGTCGGCGCCCACGTCGGCCGCCTTGGTGTAGATGCCGCCGCCGACGCGGGCGAAGAGGGCGATGGAGCTGGCGCCGAAGCCGAAGCCGGTGATGACGTTGGGATCGCGGAAGAGGAAGTAGCAGAGGGCGACGCCAAGAATGCCGATGCCGACGACGGACATGCCCATGACGGAGCCACCCGTGAAGGCCACGGCGAGGGCGCTGTTCATGCCCTTGACGGCCGCGGAAGCCGTCTTGCCGTTGGCCGTCGTGGCCACCCGCATGCCGACGTAACCGGCGACGGCGCTGCAGGCCGCGCCGAGCAGGAAGCAGACCGCCGAGGCCAGGCTGATCTTGAAGGCCAGCAGGAGAGCCACGAGAGCGACGAAGGGGACGAGGGCACGGTACTCGCGAGAGAGAAAGGCCATGGAACCCTTCTGAATGATCGCCGAAAGCTCGACGATCCTCTCGTTCTCAACTTCAAAGGACTTGATCTTTCCGACGGCGAAAAAGGCGTAGGCCAAAGCCACGATGCCTGCCCCACCGGCCAACCAGAGCAGCTGCGCTTCCATCCGATGAAACCTCCTTTAATCCTTGTGCGATTTCTGATAAGGGCGCACCCCACCTTACCCTTATGAAGGGCCGGAGCGAACCTCATTATAGACAGGACCTTGAGCCATTACAAGAAAGGACGCGAAAAAGGGGGAAACCCTCGAACGCTCAGGAAGAGGTCAGCTCCCTTCCCCCCCGTCTCCGGCTTCCTCCCGGCCGATGAAGAGAGTCAGCCCCTGAGCGAGGTCCTCTCCTCCCTTGAGGGCCCGGACCATGCCCTTGACTCCGCCGGCGAGAAAATCGGCGACGAAGGCCTTGGCGGGAATCCGCCTCGTTCCCCCGTAAAGGGCGACGCCCGTCGGCTCCGCCCTGCGCCACCTGTCGAAAAGAAGGGAAGCCAGAGCCTCCACCCCCTCCGATCCGAAAAGCCGCTCCTCCGGTCGGCTTTCGCTCCGAGCCCGGTCGTAGCGGGCGATGACGCCGGAGACCGCCTCGGGCACCTCCCCCCCGGAGCGACCCAGATCCGCGGCAGGGGAAGGGATTTGGCCCCTTCGACGAGGACGATGTCGACGGCGGGAAAGAAGCGGTAGACGATCTCCTCCAGGCTCAGATCGCCGGCCCGCTCGAGTCGGACGCCCTCATCGCTCCACAAAAGAGCGGGCACGCCCCGCATGAGGATCCTCCCGCTGTCCGTCGAGGCGCCGGAAAGGGGGGATTCGCAGCTGTGCTTGATGAAAGCGACGTCGACGCCTCGCTCCTTGAGGCGCTCGACGAGTTCCACGCAGAGGGTGGTTTTCCCGCTGTCCTTGAAACCGGAGACGGCGACGACGAAAGGCACGGACGAACAGCTCCTTTCCTCACGGAAGGCGATGGCTCGGGGAACGCCGCGACGGTTCAGCTGCTGCGGGCCTCCCGCCAGGCGAGGCGATAGGTGTCAAGGAGGAAGATGAAAACCGTCAGAACGAGGGGACCGAGAAAGAGACCGAGAAAGCCCCAGGCCGCAAGGCCGCCGACGACACCGATGAAGACGACGAGAAGAGGCACCTTGCTCCCCTCGGAAATGAAGATGGGCCGGACGAGATTGTCGACGGCGCTGACGACGGCGACGCCCCAGACGAGAAGAATGACGCCGCTGCGGACATCGCCGGACAGGATGAGGAAAAGGGCCCCCGGCCCCCAGATGAGAGGCGTTCCGACGAAGGGGATCATGGCCAAAATGAACATGAGAAGGCCGAAGATGGCCGGATTGGGCAGGCCGACGAAAAGCCAGCCCAGAAGGCCGAGAAAGGCCTGGAGACCGGCCGTCAGCGTCACGCCGTAGATCATGGCCGTCATCATCCGCCTGATGCGGTCGAAGAAGACGCCGCGCTGATCGAGGGATAGAGGCGTGATGTCGCTGACGAACTGGACGATCAGATGGCCGTCCTTGAGCAGAAAAAAGGAGGCCACGGCAATGACGATGAGCTGATAGCCGAGGCGGAAGGCATTCTCGAGAAAGGCCCGGGAGGCCGTGGCCAAAGAGGAGGCCAGCCACGCCGCCGTCTGTCGCAGAGTCCCCCCCAGGAAGGAGAGGGGATCGAGAAAGGGGACGAGCCTAGCCGCCACCCCCTCGGGCAGGAAAGATTCCAGGGTGACGGCCGCGTTCGGATCGAGGCGGAGGAAATGGTCGACGAAGTAACCGTAAAGACGGATGCCCTCGCGGGCGAGGGAAATGCCGACGAAGAGGGCCGGAATGACGAGAAGGAGCACGATGGCCGCCGTCGTCAGAGCCGCGGCCACGACGGGGAGACGCCCTCTGAAGAGTCGGGTCTGGAGCCCTCGGTAGAGAGGATAGGCGAAAAACGAGAGCAGAGCCGACCAGGCCAGAGGACGCAGAAGGGGAAAAGCGACGATATAACTCAGAACCGCCGTCAGGGCGAAGACGGCGACGAAGGGATAAAGGGCTGCCCGATTCGCGGCACCGATGTGAAAGTCACCTTTTCCGTCCAGAGCAAGGGCCTCCTTTCCTCAGAGCTGCCAGATCCGCAAGAATCGATCCTGCATGCCGCGACAGACGGTCGCCGGCCGACAGAAAAAGGAGAGCCGCCCGAGCTCTCGAAGAAACGGCACTCTTCGAGCCCCCGACCGAGAAAGTCCCTCTCCCTGCAAGAAAGAGCCAGCCCGAGGCGGGCCATGACCACGGGCCTTGTTTCTCGTCTCGACTTGCTCCATTCCGCACGCCGCAGCGTTCAACCGCCGCTGTCGAAATGCCGTCGACCGGGCATCATCGACCCGGCCGAATTTCCACCCCACCATAGCATAGAGCCGATAACCTTTCAATCCGCTTTCTATAAAATGAAATTTTAATAAAAACATGACCGTCGCGGCAAAAGAGCGCCTCGTCCTCCATTCCGTTCTTCCCCGTCTTCATATTCTTTCTTCATATTCTTTCTCTCTAATATCCTTAGGGATGTTTTTATAATATTATCAGGGATGTTTTTCATCCGAAAGGGGAAAGTCCGAGGGACAGGCAGCCCGAAAGGGCGCGCGGAGATCGTCTCGCGGCCCCTTCAAGGGAACCCGTGCAACAGGAAGAATTTCACCAGAGGGGCTTACTGTCCGGCGACCTCCTCCGCTCCGTCAAATTGCATGCAATAATAGCGCGAATAGAGCCCTCCCCTTTCAAGAAGCTCTGCATGGCTTCCTCGGTCCACGATGCCCTCATCCGTTATGACAATTATTTCATCCGCGTTGCGGATCGTGCTGAGCCGGTGAGCGATAACGATCGTGGTCCTGTTCTGCGAAAGCCTGTCGAGCGACTCCTGGATATAGCGTTCACTCATTGGCCGCAACTTAGCCGAATATTCAAGAAGGTGTCCATCTATCAATTAGGTTCTCTCTGGCTAGACATCCTCCCGCCGTCCTCTCCGGTAGCGCTCGGGCAAGGGATCGGCCCTGACGGCGCCGATCCGGAGCGAGGCCGGGTCGAAGAGGAAGCCTTCGTGATAAAGAACGGTTTGGAGGAGGCCCGTGTGTGGTGAAAGTGCTCGGCGTAGAGGAGAGGTCCCATCTCCTTGACGTCGCTTCGCGGCTCCTTCTCCGGTTCCCTGCGCACCTGGCCCGAGACGATGACCGTCAGGGCCACGCAGATGACGATTTCGACTGTGCTTTTTCCCCGAACCGAGACGAGAGGCCGAAGGGACTTTTAAGCTCCTTTTTTAAGCTCCTTGAAAAAGATCTCCACGGCCCATCGGGCCCGGTAAAGATCAGCGATCTCCTCGGGAGAGACCTTGTCCGCCGGCAGATGGGTGACGTGGAGATGATATTCGCCGGTCTTCTCGTTTTTGACGCCGACGAAACGAAGGGGACGGAAGGCAGGGTCTTCCTCGATCTCCCGCACCTTCTTGTCCGTGATGTTACGGGGGGCAAAAAGTCCTTCGGCGTCGAGGACCTGGCGGCGCCGGTGGGGTTCCGCCTCCTGGAGGCGCCGGTGACGGAGGTCGATGCGGTTTCCCGGCCCTTCCCTCAGGCTCCGAAGCAGAAGGGGGTTGCTGTTCGTCTTCAGGCGACTGATGAAAAAGCCTCCGCTATCGTCGATTTCCCGGAAGCGCTCGATCTTGAAAGAACCCAGGTCGAAAAGGAGCAGGTGCCCTTCCATCCACGCCTCCGTCGGCAGGAGGGGGCTTTCGGCCGTCTTGCCCGAGAGGTACGGAAAAGGCCCCGGGAGCGCGATCGAGAAGCCCGAGTTGAACGTTCAGCTTCGCCGCCGCGGGACAGGTCGTGCTCCTGGCGTCGGGAAAGCTCTCGGCCAGATCGGGATGAAGAGGAATCAGGGTGCTGTCGATGGCGACGATCTCCCTGATGTCGCAGGCCTCGAGCGCCGTCGCCCTCGCGGGGAGCGCCTCGAAGACGACGCGAGCCATGGCGCGCTCCAGGCATCTTTTGAGGAATTCGAGCCGTTCCGGCGTGAAGCGATCGTAGAAGGCGGGCCAAGTCATCCGGTCCGGCGCGACTTTCTCATGGCTCCGATGGAGCCGGAGAAGACACAGGCGGCTCGAAGAGCCGAAAGCGAGAACCAGATGCCCAAAAAAGACCATCGGATCGAGAGTGCGGACCCCTTCGACGAAGCCCGATGTCTTGGCCTGCTCGAGAATCCACCGGCGCGGAAAGAGCTCCGAGAGCCTCTGCCCCCTCTCCTGGGCCAAAGGATTTTCATGGCTTTCAAGACTCGGCGTTCGCATGGGATCCTTCCTCCTGGTCGATGCGAGGGATGATTCCATACGGACAGGCACGTCGGGCAGGAGCCGCAATCGTCGTTCTATCCGGAATATTCGGCTAAGTTACAGCCAATGAGGGGCCCGGCGAGGGCGAAAGACCACGCCAAGCGCGGTCTTTCGCGGGCCTCCCCGTGCCGGTCAGCCGACGACCCTCTCGGTCAGCCTGCACGTTCGCAAAAACATCCCCGGAACCCTTTGCATTGCGCAGGTTTCCGGGGATAGGTCACCGTTTATTCGCAGCCGACCTCATTCCCACTCGATCGTTGCGGGGGGCTTGCTCGTCACGTCGAGGACGACGCGATTGACGCCTTCCACCTCGTTGCAGATCCGCCGCGACACTCGGTCGAGAAGCTCCGGCGACAGGCGCACCCAGTCGGCCGTCATGCCGTCCTGGGAGTGGACGGCCCGGAGGACGACGGCCTCGGCGTAGGTCCGAACGTCGCCCATGACGCCTACGGTGCGCACCGGCAAAAGGACGCAGAAGGCCTGCCACATCCTGTCGTAGAGGCCGGCGGCAACGATCTCCTCGGCGAAGATGGCGTCGGCCTCGCGGAGGACGTCGAGGCGGCCCGGGGAGACCTCGCCGAGGCAGCGCACGGCCAGACCGGGACCCGGAAAGGGGTGACGGCCCAGGATCGCGCCGGGAACGTCCATGAGGGCTCCGATGGCGCGGACCTCGTCCTTGAAGAGGTCTCTCAGCGGCTCGAGGAGGCCGAAGGCGATGTCGTCGGGAAGGCCGCCGACGTTGTGATGGGTCTTGATGACCGAGGCTCCCTTGCCCTTGAAGCCGCTTTCGATGACGTCGGGGTAGAGAGTCCCCTGGAGAAGCCACTGGGCGCCGCCGATCTCGGCGGCCTTGGCCTCGAAGACGCGGACGAAGGTCTCGCCGATGATCTTGCGCTTCCGCTCGGGCTCGACGACGCCCTCAAGACGGGAGAGAAAGGTCTGCGAGGCATCGACGTAGTGGACCTTGAGTTTGAGTTTCTCCCTGTAGAGGTCGAGGACGGACCGGGCCTCGTCCTTGCGGAGGAGGCCGTTGTTGACGAAGATGCACTCGAGCCTGTCGCCGACGGCACGGCTCGTCAGGACGGCGGCCACCGTCGAATCGACGCCTCCCGACAGGCCGCAGACGACCCGATCGCCACCGACCTTGGCGGCGATTTCCGAGGTCATCTGGTCGACCCAGCCCGAGAGGTTCCAGCTTTCCTCGCAGCGGCAGACGTCGAAGAGGAAGTTGCGCAACACATCCAGCCCTCCTTCCGTATGGACCACTTCGGGGTGAAACTGGAGGGCCAGGACCTTGCCGTCCCTGCCGGAGAAGGCGGCGGGCGCGCCCGATTCGCTCTCGGCATGGACGGAGAAGCCGGTCGGAACGGCGGCCACCTCGTCCCAGTGACTCATCCAGGCCTGAAAGGTCGCGGGCAGCCCTCGGAGGAGAGGGTTGCCCGCCGCGGTGACGCGAACGACGGAGGCACCGTACTCGGCGCTCGCCCCCTTGCGCACCTTGCCGCCCAGGACATGGGCCAGAAGCTGCATGCCGTAGCAGATGCCCAGGACGGGGACGGATCCGTCGAGCAGACGTCCGTCGATCGTCGGGGCTCCCGGAGCGGTGGCGCTGGCCGGCCCGCCGGAAAGGATGATCCCCTTGGGGTGCCGGGAGAGAATCGTCTCCACCGGAGCGTCCCAGGGGAGGATTTCGCTGTGGACCTTGAGCTCCCGGACGCGCCTGGCGATGAGCTGGGTGTACTGGGAGCCGTAGTCCAGAACCAGGATGTTGTCCTTGACGTTCATCATCGATCGGGCCCGAGGGCCCACACCTCCATCGTGGGGAATCCCCCTCATGGTAGCAGAAGAAGGGCAGCCGATACAGCGGCGGCAGGTTACGAAAAGGCCCCCGTTCCGGGAGAACGGGGGCCTTCGCGGCGACGGGCTCTAGAAGTCGCCCATTCCCATGCCGCCTCCGGGCATGGGAGGCATGGCATCCTTCTTCTCGGGCTTGTCGGCAACAAGGGCCTCGGTGGTGAGGACCATGGCGGCGATGGAGCCGGCGTTCTGGAGGGCGCTGCGGGTCACCTTGAGAGGATCGATGATGCCGGCGGCGATCATGTCCTCGTAGTCGCCCGTGGCGGCGTTGAGGCCCTGTCCCTTGGGAAGGGCGATGACCTTCTCGACGACGACGTCGCCCTGGAGACCGGCGTTGTCGGCGATGAGGTGGAGAGGAGAGGTGAGGGCCTTGCGGACCAGCATGGCTCCGGTCCTCTCGTCGGCATTGAGGTTCTCGAGGAAGGCGTCGAGGGCCTTGACGGAGTTGACGAGAGCCACGCCGCCTCCGGCGACGATGCCCTCCTCCACGGCGGCCCTGGTGGCGTTCAGGGCATCTTCGATGCGATGCTTGAGCTCCTTCTGCTCCGTCTCCGTGGCGGCTCCGACCTGGATGACGGCGACGCCGCCGACGAGCTTGGCCAGGCGCTCCTGGAGCTTCTCCTTGTCGTACTCGGAGGTGGAGTTCTCGAGCTCGACGCGGATCTGGGCGGCGCGCTTGCGGATGGCGTCGGCATCGCCCGAGCCGTGGACGATGGTCGTGTCGTCCTTGGTGACCTTGACGCGCTTGGCGCGACCCAGCATGGAGAGGTCGGCGTTCTCGAGCTTGAGACCCAGGTCTTCGGTGATGACCTGACCGCCGGTGACGACGGCGATGTCGGCCAGCATGGCCTTGCGGCGGTCGCCGAAGCCGGGGGCCTTGACGGCGCAGACGTTGAGGATGCCGCGAAGCTTGTTGACGACGAGAGTGGCCAGGGCCTCGCCCTCGACATCCTCGGCGATGATCAGGAGGGGCTTGCCGGTCTGGACGACCTTCTCCAGCAGGGGAAGGAGATCCTTCATGCTGCTCACCTTGCCGTCGTTGATGAGGATGTAGGCGTCGTCGAGGGAGGCCTCCATCCGCTCGGGATCGGTGATCATGTAGGGGCTCACGTAGCCCTTGTCGAACTGGAGGCCCTCGACCATCTCAAGGGTGGTGCCGACGGTCTGGCTATCCTCGATGGAGGTGACGCCCTCCTCGCCGACCTTGTCCATGGCCTCGGCGATGAGGTCGCCGATGGCGCGGTCGTTGGCGGAGATGGCGGCGACCTGAGCGATCTTGGCCTTCTCCTTGACGGGGATGGACATGGCCTTCAGCTCGTCGACGACGACGTCGACGGCCTTCTCGATGCCGCGGCGCATGAGCATGCCGTTGGCTCCGGCTGCGACGTTCTTCATGCCCTCGCGGATGATGGCGCGGGCCAGGACGGTGGCCGTCGTCGTGCCGTCTCCGGCGACGTCGTTCGTCTTGGAGGCCACTTCTTTCAGAAGCTGGGCGCCCATGTTTTCGAAGGGATCTTCGAGCTCGATCTCCTTGGCGATGGTGACGCCGTCATTGGTGATGGTGGGAGAGCCGAACTTCTTCTCGAGGACGACGTTCCGTCCCTTGGGGCCGAGGGTGATGCCGACGGTGTCGGCCACCTTGTTGATGCCGCGCTCGAGGGAGCGGCGGGCCTCTTCGTCAAAGGCAAGAATCTTGGCCATGGTTTTCCCTCCTACTTTTCGACGATGGCGAGAACGTCGCGCTCGCTGAGGATGAGGTACTCCTCGCCCTCGATCTTGACCTCGGTGCCGGCGTACTTGCTGTAGATGACGCGGTCGCCGACTTTGACCTCAAGAGGAAGTTTCTGTCCGTTCTCGAGGATCTTGCCCGTGCCGACGGCGGCGACTTCGCCCTCCTGGGGCTTCTCCTTGGCCGTCTCCGGCAGGACGATCCCACCCTTGGTGCGGCTCTCCTGGGTCACGGCCTTCACGACGATGCGATCAGCCAAAGGCTTCAACTGCACAGTCTATCCCTCCTTGTGCTTGATGGCTCTTCTGTTATGTTAGCACTCATTTGAGACGAGTGCCAGCAGGTTGGCTATGATATTAGCGTCAACGTTGATCAAACTCAAGTCCCAAATTTTGCCCTAGAAGGCGATCTGCGTCGTTTTTGGCCTTTTATCTCTTTTTTCCTCCGCCAGAGGACCTCATTGACTATCGCGGAAGAGAAGAGGGCCCTGCGGCTTTCGCCTCAGAGGCCCTCTTCTCTTCCGCGGCAGGGAAGGATCGGGACAGGGAAGGGCTCGAAAGGGGGAGGGCCGATCCCGACGGCCCTCCCTCAGGGCGAGGCCAGCGGCCAGGAGGGATCGGGCGTGAGCGTCAGGTCGGAGCGGACACCCCGCTTCCAGTTGTTGTAGCCGGCGGCGGCGATCATGACGGCGTTGTCGGTGCAGAGATCCCTGGGCGGGATGTAGCTCTTCCACTGACGGGCCGCCGCCATTCGCTCCCTGAGGGAACTGTTGGCGGCGACGCCTCCGGAGAGGACCACGGAGCGGACGCCCGTCCGGGCCACGGCGAGGCGGACCTTGGCCATGAGGGCTGCCAGGGCCGCCTCCTGGAAGGAGGCACAGATGTCCTCCAGGGGGATCTCTGCCCCCTCGAAACGGCGCAGCAGCCAGAGTACGGCTGTCTTGAGGCCGCTGTAGCTGAACTCGACGGCGTCGCTGTCTTTCATGGGGACGGGAAGGGGAAAGGCCTTGGGATTCCCCTTCCGAGCCAGATCGTCTATGGCGGGACCGCCGGGATAGGGAAGGCCCAGGAGTTTGGCCACCTTGTCGTAGGCCTCGCCGACGGCGTCGTCTCGCGTCATCCCCAGAAGACGGTAGTCGCCGAAGGCCCGGACGTGAACGATCTCCGTGTGGCCGCCGGAGACGATGAGGGCCAGAAAGGGGGGGACGAGATCGTCATGGGCGACGACGTTGGCGAAAAGATGGCCCTCGAGGTGATTGATTCCGACGATAGGCAGCTCCCAGGCCTGGGCAAGGGCCTTGGCGGCCATGACGCCGACGAGGAGGGACCCCATGAGCCCCGGGCCTGCCGTGACGGCCACGAGCGAGAGTTCCCGAGGGGCGTTGGCGACGCCGCCCCGTCGGAGGACCTCGCGGAGGAGAGGGATGAGGGTCCGAAGGTGTTCCCGAGAGGCCGTCTCGGGAATGACCCCTCCCCAGGGGGCGTGGAGGGCGATCTGGCTGGCCAGAGCCGTGGCCCGGACTCTCCGGCTCCCTTCGAGGAGGGCGACGGAGGTGTCGTCGCAGCTGCTTTCGATGGCCAGGGTCAGGAAGGGACGACTCACCGGCCCCCACCTCCGCAGCCCGAGCAGCCCGAACAGGAGCCGCCGCAGCTTTTGGGACGACGGGCCTCCCCTTCCAGATGGATGAGGACCTTGCCCCGGCAGAAGGGGCATGTGGACGAAAGACGTTCCGACCGGAAGACCTTCCCGCAGGAGGCGCAGCGATAGGCGTGCACGGCCGTCACCTCGGAGCGGTCCATTCCGTGCCGTACTCGCCGTAGCCCAGGGAGATGGGCCCCCGGGCCGGCAGAGCCTTGGTGGGGATCAGGACGGCCACCGTCGCCTCGAGCCCCGTGGGCAGATCGCCCTCGGGAAGGTAGTGAATGCGGGCACGGATGTCCTCGAGGGTCACCTTGTGGTCGCCCACGCGGAGCTCTCGGGGGTCGAAGGTCCAGGGTTTGAGGACCTTGAGGCGGATGACAAAGAGCGTCTTCCCTTTGGCGCCGTAGTTCTGACCGTGCCAGGCGAGCCAGTCGGGAACGTCGGGATTTCCCGACAGGCTGCGGGCCAGGGCCTGATCGACGAGGATGAAGGCCAGGCGGGCACGGGCGCCGAGGACCATGTCTCCCAGGACCTGTCCCTCGACCCAGACGTTGGCCGTCCGGGCGTCGAGAAGTTCCCGGAAGGTGGCGGCCTCGCCCGCCGCCGTCACGAATAGGAGGAGCAGGGAGAGAAGGGCGGCGGGAGCTCTCATGATCTCTGCCTCCTCTGAAGGTCGGCGATCTCGTCGGGGGAGAAGAGGTAGGAGGTGTTGCAGAAATGACAGCGGACCTCCTGGCTCTCGTCGACGCTCTCCCCTCCCAGGGCCGCCATAAGGCCGGCCGAGGCCACGTCACGGTCGCAGCGACAGCCGAAACGGTATTCCTGACGGCCCAGCCAGTAGAGGTCGAGGCCCGAGGCGAAACGTTCGACGACGCGCCTCACGTTTCCCTCCTCTTGGAGGAAGAGGCCGCTCAGCTGGGGCAGGGAGCGGAACCGGCGCTCCACTTCGTCGGCGAAGGCCTCCGTCGTGTCGGGAAAGAGCTGGACCATCAGTCCCCCCGCGGCGACGACGACGCCCTCGTGTTCGAGAACGCCCAGGGCGAGGGCCGTCCTGGTCTGTTCGGATCGGACGTAGTAGGCCGCCACGTCTTCGGCGATCTCTCCCGAACGGAGAGGAACCTGGCCTCGGACCGGCTCCTTCAATCCCAGGTCTTTGATGACCGACAGGGTTCCCGAGCCCACGGCGGCGGCGACGTTCCACTTGCCAGGCCCTTTGGGCTCGGGCTCGGCCGAGGGGTTGGCGACGAATCCCCGCATGACCCCCTCCGATTCGGCGTCGGCGACGATCTTGCCCAGCGGTCCGTCGCCGTCGACGGAAAGGGTGACTCGGGCCCGACGGCTCTTTTTCATGTCGTCGGCCATGAGGAGAGAGGCCATGGAAAGACGGCCCAGGGCGGCCGTGGCCGTTCCCGACAGACGGTGGAGGGCCTTGAGATGGGCCACCAATTCCCGGGCCTCGACGGCGAGGAGACGGGCCTCCTCACCTCCGACGAGGGCCCGGACGACGAGGGCCTGAGGGGCCTGCGCCGCTTCGTTGCTTTCGTTTCTCATGACGGATCATCCTTCCTGCAGGCATTCGAGAGCCAGTTCCATTCCTGAGCGCGCGCCAATGCCGTGAGGAGGCCATAGGCGCCGCCTCCGGCGACGGTGACGGAGAGGACCCAGGCGGCACGGAGCGAGAGGTTGGCCGTCGGCGGATAGGGACAGAAGAAGCGGAAGAGCGCGACGACGGCGACGAGGGCGACGAGCCCGGGGAGCAGACGGACGAGCCAGCTCCACCGGAGGAGTTTCAGCGGACGGCCCAGGCTCCCGCAGAGACGATGGTACCCCACGGCGGCCGCTCCGGCAAAGGCCAGAGAGGAGGCCAGGGCAAGGCCTCTGTAGGAGAGAGGTCCCATGAGGAGGAGGCAGAAAAGAAGGTTGACCCCGACGCTGGAGGCCGTCACGAAGAGGGCGTCGCGGGGAAGGCCGCGGGCGTAGAGGGCCCTCATGATGACCGTCGTCAGGGCCATTCCCGGCAGCCCCAGAGCGTACATGGAGAGGGCCTGGGAGGTTGCGTGCCAGGCCCAGTCGTCGAAGGCGCCTCTCCGGAAGAGGAGGTGGACCATTTCATCGGATACGAGAAAAAGACCGGCCGAGACGGGGAGAACGATGAAGAGGGCGAAGCGCAGGGCATCGCGGGTCACTTCGGCGAAGAGCTCCTCCCCGTCGAGGACGTGCCGGGCCAGGAGAGGGAGGACGGCCTGGGAGATGGCGATGACGAAAAGGCCCAGGGGGAGCTGAAGGATTCTGTCGGCGTAGTTGAGGACGGAGATGGCCCCCTCCTCCAGGAAGGAGCCGAGCATGCGGCTCACGATGGGGTTGACCTGATTGAGAGAGAGCCCTGCGGCGTAGGGGAAGAAGAGGAAGAACATGCGCCTGAGGTCTGTGTCCCTCCGATCGGGCCTGGCGGGAAGGAGCAGAACGCCGAGACGCCCCGCCCAGAACCATTGGAGGAGAAACTGGACGAGGCCGCCGCAGAGGACGGCCACGGGAAGGGCCCAGATGCCCCAGAGGCGGAAAGAGGCCAGAAGCACGACGAGGTAGACGACGTTGCTCAGGGCCGGGGCGAGAGAGGGGACGAAGAAGCGGTCCATGCTGTTGAGAACGCCCATGGCCAGGGCAGACAGAGACATGAGGAGCAGGAAGGGCAGGATCTGCCGCGTCAGGCCCAACGCCAGGACCGATTCTTCGGCCGAGAAGCCCGGCGCCATGAGGCGGACCAGGAGAGGGGCCAGGAAAAATCCGGCGGCCACGACGGCGACGCCGGCGACGACGAGGACCGTCAGGGCCTGACAGGCCAGGGAGCGGGCCCTGTCTCTGCCGTCACGGACAAGGACCTGGGAGAAGACGGGGACGAAGGCCGCCGAAAGGGCTCCCTCGGCCAGGAGCTGGCGAGAGAGATTGGCCAGGGTATAGGCGATGAAGAAGGCGTCAAGCTGCCGCGTGGCGCCGAAGAGGGCCGCCGTGACCATTTCCCGGGCCAGGCCCAGGAGACGGCTGGCCAGAGTTCCGACCATCATCGTCAGGGCGTGGCGGACCATCCTTGCAAGCGAGGACGACATTCTTTTATGATGACCTCCCGAAGACATCGAAGGAATCGAGGTGCTCTCCTCATGTGCGATCACGTTCTGCTTTTCGGCGTGGGTAACGTCCTTCGCGGCGACGACGGCGCGGGACCGGCCCTTCTCTCTCTCCTTCAGAGGAAAAACCTTCCCTGGCTCCGGTGCCGCGACGGCGGGCAGAACCCCGAGAACGTCCTTCCCCAGATGGCGACGGAAAGGGCGGGGAAAATCCTCGTCGTCGACGCGGCCCTCATGGGACTCCCGCCGGGCTCGGTACGGCAGGTCCCTCCCGATCTTCTCCGGGAGGAGATCTCCCTTTCGGGACTGTCCCTCGGCTTTCTCCTCGGCTGTTACGGCAGGGGGCGCGATCTGTCCCTCATCGGCATCGAGCCCCTGCGGCGAGGCCTGGAGAAGGGGCTCTCCCTCCCCGTCGCCCGGGCCGTCGCTTCGACGGCCCGCCTCATCGAGAGTCGCCGATGGGACGAGATCGCCCGGCTGACGTTCACCAGGTGAAGCGCTCTCCCAGATAGAATTTGCGGGCCACGTCGCTTCCGGCCACGACGGAGGGCGTCCCCTCGATGAGAATCTGCCCCTGGTGGATGAGGTAGGCGCGGTCGGTGATGGCCAGCGTTTCCCGGACGTTGTGGTCCGTGAGAAGGATGCCGTACCCCTTGCGCCTCAGGCCGACGATGAGCTGCTGGATGTCGTAGACGGCGATAGGATCGATGCCGCTGAAGGGCTCGTCGAGGAGGAGAAATTCGGGCATGATGGCCAGGGCCCGGGCTATTTCGACGCGGCGGCGCTCGCCGCCGCTGAGGGCGTAGCCCGCTATGTCGACGATCTTCTGAAGGCCGAAGTCCTCGATGAGTCGTTCGGCCATTTCGCGCCGTTCGACCGGAGGGCGGCCCATCTCCTCCAGCACGAGGAGGAGGTTCTCCCTGACGGAGAGATCGCGAAAGACGGAGGCCTCCTGGGGCAGATAGCCCAGGCCCAGGCGGGCTCGGCGATACATCTCCAGGCCGGCCAGCTCCCGCCCTCCGATGGAGAGGCTCCCCGAGTCGGGCCGGACGAGGCCGACGATCATGTAGAAGGTCGTCGTCTTGCCCGCGCCGTTGGGCCCCAGAAGCCCCACGATCTCCCCTTGGGCTACGGAAAGGGAGACGCCCTGGACGACCTTGCGCCCCTTGAAACTCTTGGCCAGGTTCCTGGCCTGGAGGCGACATTCCATCAGGGGGTGCCCCTTTCGGGGAGGCTGAAGGTGATCTTGGGCGACCCGAGGGCCTCGATGCGCCGCGAGGCCAGATGAAGGACGAGGCTGTCGGCCCGGAGCGTCCTCTCCCCCTGGCGGGCGACGGCCGAGCCGGAGACGACAAGCGTTCCCCTCGCCTGGGAGTAGAGGGCTTTGGCCCCGACGATGCGCAGGGTTCCGCCGTCGGCGCCCGTCAGGCGGGCCTCGACGGAGCCCGAGGCCGTCACCTCGACGACGACGCCGCCCTTCAGCTTTCCCTCGACGACGGCGGCCCTGAAGAACAGACCGGACTGGGCGTCCTCGTAACGTTTCAGGCCGGTGATCCTGAAGGCGTCGCCGTCGAAGCGCCCCTCGTCGGCCTCGACGGCCCGGGGGCCGGAGAAGGCCTCGACGCCTCCCGTGGCGTGAAGCAGCCCCGACTCGCGCCACAGAAGGCGGGCACAGCGCAGTTCGTCGTCGCCTCGGCGAAAGGAGACGGCCCCCTCGGCCACGACCTCGAGGCCTCCCTCCTCGCGATAGGAGAGGCTTTCGGCCTCGACGTCGACGTTTCTTTCCTCCGACCGCCCCCTGACGCCGCCCCAGAGACGGTACCGCCCCTCGGCGAGGAAACCCTCGGCCTCCTGGGCATCGAAGGCCATGCCTCCCTTTCGGAGGACGACGTCGCCCTGAGCGCGGATCTGCTGGAAGGCCGGATCGTAGCGCAACTCCTCGGCCCGGAGAGAGGCCTCCTCTCCCTCGGCGACACCGCCCATCACAAGAAAGGCGGCGAGAAGAAACGCGCCGACGGGCCCCCGCCTTTTCGATTTCATCGCCATTGTCGCACCGTCCTCAAGACAAGAAGTGGCGGCCCGTGAAGGCGCCGCCGCTATTGTACCTTATCGTCGCCGGGCCGATGAGGTTCAGGGGCGCAAAGCCCCTCTCTCCAGAAGGAACTCCCCGATCTGGACGGCGTTGAGGGCCGCTCCCTTCTTCAGGTTATCGGAGACGACCCAGAGGGCCAGGGCCCGATCGAGGGCCGTGTCGCGCCGGATTCGCCCCACGTAGACGGGATCGGTCCCGGCGGCCTCGCGGGCCAGAGGGTAGGAGGCCGAGGCCGGGTCATCGACGACGACGACGCCGGGGGAGCGGGAGAGGATCTCCCGGGCCCGCTCGGGCGCGAGGTCGCGGCGGAACCGGAAGAGGAGGGCCTCCGAATGACCTCGGAAGACGGGGACGCGGACGGTGGTGCAGCTCACGGAAAGATCGGGAAGGGCCATGATCTTCCGCGATTCGCGGACCATCTTCCACTCCTCCTCGCTGACGCCCTCCTCGTCGAAGGCCCCGATGTGGGGCAGGGCGTTGAAGGCGATGGAATGGGGATACACGGAAGGGAGGGGTTCCTCGCCGGCCAGCGCGGCCCGGGAGCCCCGATCGAGTTCTTCCACGGCGGCCCGGCCCGTCCCGGAGACGGACTGGAAGGTGACGGCGCTCATGTAGTCGAGACCGGCCTCTTTGTGGAGAGGCCAGGCGGCGACGACGGCCTGAATGGTGGCGCAGTTGGGGTTGGCGATGATCGGCCGCCCCAGGGCCGTCTCTGCGTTCACCTCGGGGACGACGAGAGGGACGGAAGGGTCCATCCTCCAGGCCGAACTGTTGTCGACGACGACGGAACCGGCACCGGCGGCGACGGGAGCCCAGATGCGGGAAGGGCCCGATCCGGCCGAAAAGAGGGCCAGGTCGACGCCGTCGAAGGCCCTTTCGTCGACGGCCCGGACGGTCCAGGAAGCCCCCCGAAAGAGGATCTCCCTCCCGGCCGATTGAGGCGACGCCAGCAGGCGGAGTTCGTCGACGGGGAAGTTCCGCTCCTCCAGGACGCGGACCATTTCCCGGCCGACGAGGCCCGTCGCTCCCAGCACGGCAACGCGCATGACCCTAATCCTCCTCGGGGATGAACTGGCTGTGGAGGGCGCGGACGGCCTGCTCCATCTTGGGTGCCGCCACGACGCAGGTGATGGCCATCGATGTGGCGGCGATCATGTCGAGGTTGATCTCCTCGCGTGCCAGGATGGAAAACATCTGCGACGGGATCTCGGGATGGCTGGCGATGCCCGCGCCGACGACGGAGACGCGGGCGATCTCCGTATCGAAGGTGACGCCCTGGGCTCCGATCTGGCGGACCAGGTCGCGGCAGACCTCGATGGCGTCGCCCAGAAGGGATTTCTTGATGAGGAAGGCGATGTCGTTGACCTGGCCTCGCATGACGCTCTGAATGATCATCTCGGCGCCGACGCCCCGGTCGGCCAGGGCCGAAAAAAGGCGAGCCGCCACGCCGGGCACGTCAGGAACGCCGAGGATGGCCACTTTGGCCGTCTCTCGGTCCGACACGACGGCCTTGACGACCAGTCCTTCGTTGACGTCGAAATTCATGACCCATGTTCCCTCCTCAGCACTGAAAGTGGAAGCCACGTAGATGGGGAGCTCCATGCGGGCCGCCAGCTCGACGCTGCGCGACTGGAGCACCTTCGATCCGGCCACGGCCATCTCCAGACACTCCTGACAGGAGATGCGCGACAGTTTGCGGGCCTCGGGGACGATGCGGGGATCGGCGCTGTAGATGCCGTCCACGTCGGTGTAGATGTGGCACGAATCGGCCTCGAGGGAGGCCGCCAGGGCGATGGCCGAGAGGTCCGACCCTCCCCTCCCGAGGGTGATGACGTCTCCGTTGGGAAGCACGCCCTGGAAGCCGGCGACGACGGGGACCTCCCCTGCGGCGAGGGAGCGCTCCACCTGCTGGGGCTCCATGCGGCAGATCCGCCCCTCGCTGTAGTGCCCTCCGACGCGAAAACCCGCCTGAGCCCCCGTGAAGGATCGCGATTTGAGCCCCTCGGCCTCGAGGGCCAGGGCCAGCAGGGCGATGGTCTGCTGTTCTCCCGTGGCCAGAAGCTGGTCCATCTCGCGGCGGTTCAGGCTCGGAGCCACCTCCATGGCGAGGCGGATGAGGCCGTCCGTCGTCTTGCCCATGGCCGAGACGACGACGACGACGGAATCGCCCTGGCGGACGAAGGAGGCCGCCTTTCGGGCCACGCCTCGGACTTTGTCGGCCGTGGCGACCGAGCTGCCGCCGAACTTGAAGACGCGCCGTGCCATGGTCAGAGGACCTCCTCGGGAACGAGAGAGAGAACCTGAGCCCCTTCGTCGTCGACGTCGAGAACGAAGAAGCGGCTACGGACGCCGTGATCGGAGAAGACGCGGCACATCGTCGAGGCCACGGCCTGAGGATTCCCCTTGACGAAGGCGAGGACGCTGGGGCCGGAACCGCTTATGGCGACGCCGAGACACTCGCGATGGAGGCGGACCTTCTCGAGGATCGTCTCCCCCCCGGGAAAGAGCTTGGCCCGGAACTGCTGATGGAGCCTGTCGTCCATGGCCCAGGGAAGCTCCTCCCAGCGCCCCATGGCCCAGGAGGCGGCGAAAAGAGCCACCCGGCCCACGTTGAAGACGGCATCCTGAAGGCTCACCTGCTCGGGCAGGGCCGCCCGGGCCGTCGAGGTGCTGACGCGCACCTCGGGAACGGCGACGACGGTGACGATCTCCCGGGGCAGGGACCGGAGGCGGACGTGGCGAAGCTCCCGGCCGTCCCAACAGCTGACGACCATGCCGCCGAGGCAGCAGGGGACGATGTTGTCGGGGTGCCCCTCTATGGCCGTCATGAGGGGCAGCAGCTCCTCGCGGGGAAGAGGGCGGTCGCGGAGAGCGTTGGCGATGAGGACGCCGCCCACGACGGCTCCGGCCGAGCTGCCCAGGCCGCGGCAGAGGGGAATGGCGTTGACGGAGCGGAGGGAGAGGCCGGGAGAGGCCGTCCCCCACTCGGAACAGGCCCGAAGGTAGCTTTTGACGACGAGGTTGGCCTGGGGATTCTGAAGCTCGCCGCTCCCCTCGCCGATGACGTCGATGACGAATTCCCCTTCGGGCAGGAGGTCGAGGATCTCGTAGTCGTTGTAGAGGGCCAGCCCCAGGCCGACGGTATCGAAGCCCGAGCCCAGGTTGGCGCTGGAGGCGGGGACGCGGACCCGGAAGGGCGTTTTCATCGCGACAGGACCTCCCGTAGGGAGTCCCAGCTGTCGTCGATTTCGACGGGCTCGGGAACCTGGGCCAGGGCGGCGTCGGGATCCTTCAGACCGTTGCCGGTGAGGACGGCGGCGATGCGGATTCCCTGGGGGAGCCGTCCCGCACGGTGCAGCTTCAGAAGACCCGCGACGGAGGCGCAGGAGGCCGGCTCGGCGAAAACGCCCTCCCGCGAGGCCAGAAGGCGCTGGGCGGCCAGGATCTCCTCGTCGGTGACGGCCAGAAACTGCCCGCCGCTTTCGGCGACGGCTCTTCGGGCCTTTTCGGCGTTGACGGGACGGCCGATGCGGATGGCCGTGGCCACCGTCTCCGGCTCGTCGACGGGGTGACCCTCGACGAGGGGGGCCGCTCCCGCGGCCTGGACGCCGATCATCGCCGGCACGGTCGCGGTCCTGCCCAGCTCCCGATAGCGGTTGAAGCCTGCCCAATAGGCCGAGATGTTGCCGGCGTTGCCGACGGGGATGGCCAGCCAGTCAGGCGCCTCGCCCAGCTCGTCGCAGATCTCCCAGGCCGCCGACTGCTGTCCCAGAAGACGGAAGGGGTTGACGGAGTTCACGATGGCCAGCCCCAGGTCCTCGGAGGCCTGTTTGGCCAGGTCGAGAGCCCTGTCGAAATTGCCCCGGACGGCGACGACGCGGGCGCCGTAGATCAGCGCCTGGGCCAGCTTGCCCCGGGCCACCTTGCCCGCCGGAAGGAGGACGAAACAGGGAATGCCGGCCCGGGCGGCATAGGCCGCGGCCGCCGCCGAGGTGTTGCCCGTCGAGGCGCAGACGACGGCCTTGGCCCCTCCCTCGATGGCCTTGGCCACGGCCAGGACCATCCCTCTGTCCTTGAAGGAACCTGTCGGATTGGCGCCCTCGAATTTGGCCCGCAGGTCGACGGAAAGTTCTCGTCCCAGATTTTCCAGCGGGATGAGGGGCGTCTGTCCCTCGCAGAGGGACAGACGGGGCGTCGCCTCCGTCAGGGGCAGCAGCGCTTCGTAACGAAACAGAATTCCTCTCAATGCGTCCGACCTCCCAGCATGATCGCCAGCTCTTTGCCTCGGGCACGACCGTACAAAAAAGCCCGTCTCCCCTCAGGAGACGGGTCTGACCCGCGGTTCCACTCCGTTTCCGGCTCGCGCCGGCACTCGTCCCCGCTGTAAGGGGCGGGGCCCCGACGCCTTATCGCTGAACGCGCTTCGGCATCCGCTCCGGGATGGTCTTCGGCATTCTCCCGACCCGCGAAGATCCTCTCAGCCACGGGACCCTCTCTCTGTCCGGCGAAAGACGCCTACTCTTCCCTTCATCGCAGGCCGTATCAACCGGCCGATAGGTTTCCGTATTTTTTACGCCCACTTCGCCCAATTGTCAAGGCATTGCCCAAAGAAGACAACTCTGATAAAATGATCGACCGACATAGGAAGACACCCCCGGCCAGTCCAAGGAGGCTGATGTCATGGCGACGAGCACCCGCACCTCCGACGACGTCATCGTGATGACGCGAAGCGGCTACGAAAAGCTCAGGGAAGAACTGGTCCAACTGCGAAGCACGGGCCGCACCGAGATCGCACGTCAGCTCGAAGAGGCCCGAGGCTTCGGCGACCTGAGCGAGAACGCCGAGTACCAGACAGCCAAGGACGAACAGGCCAAGCTCGAAAGCCGCGTCCAGTGGCTCGAGTACCAGCTGAGCAAGGCCAAGGTCATCGACACGGAGGACATCGACAGCAGCAAGGTCACCTTGGGGACGACGGTCCGCTTTCTCGACCTCGACAGCCGTCGCGAGTTTTCCTACACCATCGTCGGTTCCGAGGAATCGGACCCCAAGGCCCTCAAGCTCTCCGTGGCCAGCCCCGTCGGCCAGGCCCTCATGGGCAAGGAGACGGGAGAGGAGGTCCTGGCCCGCGTCCCCAAGGGAATGCGGAAGCTGAGGATTCTCGACATCTCCGTATCGAACTGATCGTCCTCCCGTGACGAAGAGGCGCCTTCCGAACGTTCGGAAGGCGCCTCTTCATCACGGAACTAACGCCTCCGGCAGGAGCGAGCCTCCTCCACGATCCGCCGCAACAGCTCGGAGAAGGCCATTCCCGCGGCCCTGGCGGCCTTGGGCACGAGGCTGGTCGCCGTCATGCCCGGAGCCGTGTTCACCTCCAGGACGAAAGGCCGCCCCTTCCCGTCGAGGCGCAGGTCGACGCGGCTGTAGACGCGGCAGTCCAACGCCCGATGGGCCGCCCTCGCGGCGGCGGAGACGTCGGCCTCCTCCTCGGCGGAAAGGGCTGCGGGCGTCTCGTAACGGCTCGCCCCCGCCGTGTATTTGGCCTCGTAGGAGTAGAAGCCCGAGGCGGGAAGGATCTCCACGACAGGAAGCGCCCGGACCTCCCCTTCCTCTTCGAGAAGGGTCGCCGTCAGCTCCCGACCTTCGATGAACCCTTCGACGATGACCTTCTCGTCGAAACGGCGGGCGTCGGCGACGGCCCGGGCCAGATCACAGGGGGCATCGACGACGGAGACGCCGACCGTGCTTCCGCAGCGGGCGGGCTTGACGACGACCCGCGTCCCGAGCCGGAAAAGGGCGTCGGCGCGAGGATCCTTTCCGCCTTCAAGCCTCTCCCCCTCTCCGAGGGTGAATCCCGGCGGCGTCGCCACGCCCCGCTCACGGAAAAGGGCCTTGCTCACTTCCTTGTCCATGGCGCAGAAACAGGCTTCGGGCCCCGAGCCCGAATAGGCCTTCCCGGCCATCTCCAGAAGGGCCTGAAGACGGCCGTCCTCTCCCCACCCCCCATGAAGGGCGACGAAGAAAAAATCCGCCTCGTCCAACAGGGAGAGGACCTCCCCCGCCTCCCGGACTTCAAGGGGACAGACCTTCCAGGGGAGTTCCCCCAGGGCGGCGCAGACGGCCGCGCCGCTTCTCAGGGAGACCTCCCGCTCGGGAGAATCCCCTCCGAACAGAACACCGATTCTCATCTCATCGCCTCCAACGATAGCGGCCCTCGTCGTCCTCAGGGACGACAGGCGGGCCGGACAGGACGGAAGGAACCGTTCTCCCGACCGTCAGGAATTTTTCGGAATGGAGGCAGGCCGGGCGCCCGGCTCGTCGATCTCCTTTTCCTGGAACTGCAGGGGACTTTCCGGATAGGCCTTGATGATCAGCCTGAGGCCGGCCCAATCGTCGCCGCGGATCCTGTCGTCCCGGACCGTCAGCTCCCAGGCGAGGCAGTCCACTTCGTAGCGCAGCTGATAGAGCATCTCGTCCAGGTTGTGATCCCGGAGATCCCAGCCGCCTCGGAGAGAAAGTTCCCACTGATCCGAAACGGGCAGGGTGACGCGCTGGTAGACGGTCTCCGTCTCGTCGTAACGGTCCCACTTCATGGGCGACGTGCCGTCGACCCATCTTCTGACGTAGGTGGAGCGCAGACGGAGGGAACCGGCCGACCAATCGAAGCCGAAGGCCAGATCGGTCGTCTTCTGGCTCTCCGAATCGGAGTCGTCGTAGTCGTAGTACCAGTAGGTGGCGCGCCAGAAGGGACGGAAGGCGGCCGTCGAGGCCCCCTCGCCGTAGAAGTCGAGGCCGGCGCCGCGCCGCTCCGTCGTCAGCCCCTCCTCGCCGTAGCGCCCCCAGCTTCCCAAAAGGCGCCACCAGCCGCCCGAGGCGGCGTCGCTCCACCAGGGTCCCTCTACGGTCACCTGAGGGTCGCGCCAGAGCGTCCCCTTGTAGCGTTTCTCTCCCGCCACGTCATCGATTTCGACGGACTCCCTCTGGCTCCAGAGGACCTCGGTGAACCAGCCCGATTTCTCGCTGCGGAGCCCCCAACGGGGCCTCCAGCGGTTTTCGTCGTCGACTTCGCTGTAGGAGTAGGAGCTCTCCAGGAAGAAGGAGGCATCGTCGCCGAGACGCTGCGTCAGGGTCAGACTGCCCTCGGGATCGATCTTCGACCAGGCCACGAGAGCGATTTCGGCCTGGCCCGACGACCAGGAGAGAGGACCGGAAATGCCCAGTCCGACGCCCTTGGTCCCGTCGTAGCGGGGCAGGGGGAGAAAGACTCCCGAGGCTCGGCGGGCGCTGACGATGTAGTCGAAGGGGTAGGTGAAAAGAAGTTTCTCGCCGATGTAGACGCGAGGCTGCTTGATGATGACCCGCTCCCCGGGGATGACGATGAGTTTTTTCGTCGTCAGCCGGTAGTGGGGCCGAGGCTCGTTGCAGGTCGTCACCGAGACGTGCTGCCACCAGCCGACGACCTCTCCCCTCTCGAGACCTTTGGCCTGTTTCGCCGTCACGACGCCTCGGCGCAGGGCCTCGTCGACGGGCAAGACCTCCAGATCCTCGCCCGAGAGGATGAGATGGTCGACACGGCCTCCCGCGTTGCGGATGAGGCCCCTGCCGGAGTTGAAGTCGTACTCGACGCTCTCTCCCTCGAAACGCTGCCCCCGCCACAGAAACGTCACGGGCGTCTTGCCGTCGGAGGAGGCCTTCACGATCTGTCTTTCCGTATCCATTTCGAGGAAGGCGGTGCGCATCTGCATGTCCGCATAGGAAAGGCGGACGTCCCCTTCGGCGCGGGCCACCCCCTCGGCCTCTTCGTAGACGAGGTGCTCGCCCTCGACGGAGATCTCCTTCGAGGCCCAGGCGACGGAGCCGGAAGAAAGCAAGAATGACAGGCCTATCAGGGAGATCAGAAGCCTCAGGGACTTTGCCAAAAAAGACGAGCCTCCTCTCGCAGGACGACGACGCCATCGATATCGAACGATCCCCGCCCGCTCTCCAGGCGGGTTCCGCCGAGCACATCCTCGATCTTGATCCCCCCCGAGAGGGACCAGGCCGACGCGCCTTCCGTCCAGAGGGCCTCCCCGGAAGACCAGCGCAGCTCAAAGCCCTCGCCGTTCAGGGTCCCCCGCGGGCGGATCAGACGGACCTGGGCCAAATCGTCGGCGTAGTCGGCCTGAGGAGCCGAAAAGGTCCACGCTCTCCCCTTCTCGTCGGAAAGGACGATCTCGACGGTATAGCCCCGCGCCGAGGTCGCGGAACGCTCCAGCTTCTCCGCCGTCAGGTGCCACGATCTCCCGTCGATCTCTCTCTCGAAGTCGACGCTTTCGACGGCGAGGACGATCTCCTCTTTGCCCTCGCGGCTCACGCCCGCCTGAGGAAGGCGGAGGGATAGGTCCCGCTGGACCATCCAGATGAAGCCTCCTCCGAGGAGGAGGAGAACCGGAAGGATCAGGTATTTTCTCCGGCGCGGTTTACCAGACAACCCTCCAGCCCCCCTCCTGCCGGACGAGCCGGAAGGTCTCGCTCTGAAGAACGCGGATGAAGACCAGTTTCTGAGCCGCCGTGACCTTGACCCTGTTCTCGTCGAGCCACGTCGTCCGATAACCGTCGCGGAGGGAGAGGCGGAAGGAGCGGGAAAGGGCCTCCCTGGCGAAGGTCTCCTCGCTCAGCAAAAGCCTCGATTCGTCGCTCAGGAGCCGATAGAGGGGGCCCGTTTCCCCGGCGCTCCAGAGACGGAGAAAGGTCTCGAGGGTCTCCTCTCGGCTGCGGAAGGGAGGCTCCTTCTCGGCGACTTCCGAGGGGGAGACCTCCAGGGGTTCTTCCGACGCCACAACCGGAGGCACTTCCACGTCGGCCGCCGCGATCGTCGCCTCGGTCTTCAGGGGCAGGGGGTCGGAGGGCAGGAGCAGGAAGGGGGGAGGCGGCTCGAACTCGGGCGCAGCGGCCGACGGGGGCTCCTCGACGGGAGAGCCGGGCACTGCCGCGGAGGGGGCGATGACGGGATCCGGCGGCGACGGCGTCTTCTGCGGCTCCTGAGGAAGAGGCGGGAGCTCGACGACGAGCTCCTCGACGTCGCCACCGACAGAGGCTCGGCCGGCGGCAAAGTCGAACCGTGTCTCCGGGGTAGGCCCCAGGCCCGTCAGGACGAGGGAAAAGGCCTCTTCCTGGCGGGGGAAGAAGACCAGTCCCTGAACGAGTCCCTCGATGGGCGAGGCCAGGCGTTCCTCGAAGGAGAGGGGAGCGATGCGACGGCCGTCGGGAAGCTCCAGGAAAAGCCGCTTCTCGACGGGATCGATCTGGACAGGTCGGCTTCCGAAGTTGTAGACCGAGAGAAGAAAGGCCAGGGCCTCGTCCATGCGAAGGCTCTTACGAAAGGACTGAGCCGACGTCTCCATCTCGTAGGGGGAGAAGCCCTGGCGGGAGCCCTCGACGCGGACCCAGGGATCGACCAACTCCTGCGGGTAGTGAACGACCCAGATCAGGCAGTCCTGGCCCCAACGGAACGAGGTCCAGGCATCGAGAATCCGGGCAACCTCCAAGGCCGGCTCTTGGGCTGACGCAACAGTCGCCGCAGAAAGGCAGAGGAAGAGGAGCAGGAGTCGACGTCTCACGAAGGACCTCAGAGTCTGTAATCGATGATGGCCGAGACGCCCACGCCCTGAACGCGTTTGAAGCGCTGGAGAGGGTTCTCGGAATCGATGGGGACGAGGACCTTGACGCCGATCCGTCCCTGGAAGGAGACGTCGAGCTGGGCCACGGCCTTGGTGGCGTCGACGACGCCCTTGGGGCCGGCCACCTGAGCCGCTCCGATGCTGGTGCCGCTGCCGATGGTGACGATGGGGACGACCTTCGTGTGTCCCTCGACCTTGACGCCTTTGTTGAGCGTGGCGGTGTTGATGAAATCGTTGATGGGACCGGCGACGGTCTTGACGAGCAGGCCGCCTCCGACGACGCCGATGAGATCGCCCAGATCGATGGCAGGGGCGGGAGCCGACACCGAGACGGTCAGAGCGAGAGCGGCGAAAAGACCGAGCACCCTCTTGCGCGTTTTCATGAGACTACCTCCTTTTCCCTATCCCTTTAGGCTTCCTTCGTTTTTCGTCTGTTCCGTTCGCGAAACCCGTCAGTTCGTCGCAGGAGGAGCGTTGCCGTCTCCGCTGTCTCCGCTGAGCTCCTCGCCGGGAGGAGGAGAGGCCTGCCGCGTCAGACCCTGAAGTCCCACCGGAACGGGGAAGGCCCTGACCGTCGTCTCCGTCGTCGACTCGAGGTAGAAAAGGGTCCCCTGGGCAAGCTCCTTCTCCCCTCCCCGGACGAGAAATCCCGTGGCCAGACCCAAGGGGCCGAGGACGACGAGCCCCAGGAAGCTGGCGCCCGCCGCGGCCAGGACCTCTTTGTCCGTCGAGGCGGCCTCCTTGGCCTTCTCTCCCAGGAAGACGGCGATTCGCTCCGGCCCCAGGGGAAGAAGGGCCTCGAAGGCGATCTTCACCTCGGCGGCGCGACCGAAGCTGCGCGGCGGCTTGACCTCGGCCACATGGCCGACGACGACGCTCCCTCGCGGGGCGACGAGATGGCCATCGACGACGAGGTCATCTCTCAGGGCCATGGCGACGGGCATGTCCTTCTCCGCCGTCCGGGGCGAGAGAGCCTCCTGCAGTTCGACGCGGACGAGGGTGGCCGCAGGCAGGGAGAGATCCTCCCAAGTGACGCCCTCGGCCAGGAGCAGGGCCACCAGCCGCTCGAGGCGCATCGCCAGAGGACGCTCCTCCCCCCTCTGCCCCTCGAGAAGCAGCTCCAGATCGGCGATGCGGTCGCGGGCCGCCTTGGAGGGGGATACCCTCTGAGAGACGGCCCACTCGGCCACGCCGAGCTTGAAGAGGAACGAGGGCTGCTCCGGACTCCCCTCGTCGATGTAGTTCAGAAGGGCCTGCTGCCTCTCGGCGATGCTTCCCGGCAGCTCGCGACCGAAAAGATCCTGCTCCACCTGGCCGAGGCGGGCGATGAGACCTCCGGGTTGAGGCCCTCCGTAGACGACCTTCTCCACTCTGCCCAGAAGCTGAAAGGGCGTCTCCTCGTCGGCCACGGCCCCGGAAAGGGCACAGAATCCGACGAAAAAAGCGGCGACGAGACAGACCCAGGCCAAACGTTTCATCGATCTACCTCCTTCAGCGTTCGCGTTCCTCAATCGGGAGCCGAATCCCTTTCCCTCTTCCCGGCCAGAGCGGCGGCCACGAAATCGCGGAAGAGCGGCTGGGATTTCACGGGACGCGATGTGAACTCAGGATGAAACTGAACGCCGACGAACCAGGGGTGGTCGGCCATCTCGACGATCTCCACCAGGTTCCGGCCGGGACAGATCCCGGCGACGCGGAGTCCCTTGGCCTCCAGGCGATCGAGGTACTCGTTGTTGAACTCGAAGCGATGGCGATGGCGCTCGTGAATCAGGGGTCGACCGTAGGCCCGCCGGGAACGGCTTCCCTCGACGAGCTCGCAGGGATAGGCGCCGAGACGCATCGTTCCGCCCATGTCCTCGACGCACTTCTGCTCCTCCATGAGATGGATGACGGGACTGGGCGTGGCCGGGTCGATCTCGACGCTGTTGGCGCCGACGATGCCGCAGACGTTGCGGGCGAATTCGACGACGGCCACCTGCATCCCCAGGCAGAGGCCGAAATAGGGGATTTTTTTCTTCCGGGCAAATCCCGCGGCGGCGATCTTTCCCTCGACGCCGCGGGAGCCGAAACCTCCGGGAACGAGAATGGCGTCGACGCCCGAAAGATGGGCCTCGGCCCCGTCGCACTCGATCTCCTCGGCCTCGACGGGACGCATCCGGACGCGGCAGCCGTTGGCGATTCCCGCGTGGAGGAGGGCCTCGACGACGCTCAGGTAGGCATCCTTGAGGGCCGTGTACTTGCCGACCATGGCGATCTCGACCTCCTCCTCGGCGTCGGTGAAGGTGGCGATGAAACGCTCCCAGTCGCTCAGATCGGGGGCATTCCCGTCGGCAAGGCCCAGACGGCGCAGGACGAGGCCGTCGAAATCCTGGGCGAAAAGCTGAAGGGGAACCTTGTAAATGGTGTCGGCGTCGAGGGCCTCGACGACACAGTCCTTGGCGACGTTGCAGAAGAGGGCGATCTTGTCGCGAAGATCCTGGCTCAGAGCGAACTGGGAGCGGCAGACGATGATATCGGGCTGGATGCCGATGCGACGCAGCTCGTTGACGCTGTGCTGCGTCGGCTTCGTCTTCAGCTCGCCTGCGGCGGCGATGTAGGGGACGAGGGTGACGTGGCAGTAAAGGACGTTTTCCCGGCCCACGCGGGAGATCATCTGACGGATGGCCTCGAGGAAGGGCAGGCCCTCGATGTCGCCGACGGTGCCGCCGATCTCGCAGATGACGATGTCCTGCCCCTCGGCGACGGCGAGGACGCGCTGCTGGATCTCGCTGGTGATGTGGGGAATGACCTGGACCGTCGCGCCCAGATAGTGTCCCTCCCGCTCCTTGTCGATGACGCGGGAATAGATCTTCCCCGTCGTCACGTTATTGGACGACGTGAGCGACTCGTCGATGAAACGCTCGTAATGGCCCAGATCGAGATCGGTCTCGGCCCCGTCGTCGGTGACGAAGACCTCGCCGTGCTGGAAGGGGTTCATCGTCCCGGCGTCGACGTTGATGTAGGGATCGAGCTTGATGATGGAGACCTTGAAACCCCGTTTTTTGAGCAACACACCCAACGATGCCGCCGTGATCCCCTTGCCGAGAGACGAGACGACACCGCCGGTGACAAAGACGTATTTGGTCATTCCCTTCCAGACCTCCCCGGTAAAATTGGCTCCTCTGGAGCCTCGCGGTCATCCAAAGCAACGATACTACCACAGCTTCTCCCCGACGAGAGCGAAAAGGCCTAAAAGAGACTGGACCGGAGTCGGCCTCCGGTCCAGTTTAATCGATCCTGTCCCTCCCGTCACGGACCTCCGTCAACGGAGCACCTTGAGAGGATTCGTCGGTGAGTTGTTGATGCGGACCTCGAAGTGAAGGTGCGGCCCCGTGCTGCGCCCCGAGGAGCCCACCAGGGCGACGGCCTGGCCTGCCGAGACCTTCTTCCCCTTGGCGGCGAGGAGCTTGCTGCAGTGGGCGTAAAGGGTCGTGTAGCCGCCGCCGTGGTTGATGACGATGACCCGTCCGTAACCGCCCATCCAGCCCGAGTAGACGACGGTTCCCGCCTTGGCCGCCACGATGGTCCTTCCCGACGGGGCCCTGATGTCGAGGCCCGTGTGGAAGTCCTTCCGGCCGCTGAAGGGATCGCGACGCCAGCCGAAGGGGCTGCTGATGCGACCGGCCACGGGCCAGCGGAAACCGCTGAGCGCCGCCGACGATCCGCTCCGTCCGCTCGTGGCCGCCACGACGGGTTTGGCGCCGGGGAGAAAGACCGACTTGCCCGCCTCGAGGCCGGCCCCTTCGGCGAAGCCGTTGGCCAACGTCACCGCCTCGGGATGGACGCCGAACTTCTTGGACAGCGCCGCCAGCGTATCGCCCTTCTGCACCTTGTGCAGCACGCCGTCCTGGTTGGGGACGAGAAGCTTCGTGCCCGGGGAGAGGACATCGGGATTTTTGAGCGTGTTGCAGCCGAAGAGCGTGTTGATGTCGAGATTGAAGTTGTTGGCCACGCTCCAGAGCGTGTCGCCCTGCTGGACGACGTACTCCTTCATCTCCAGAGGAGCGGCCTCCTTCTGCTTGATCTCCTCGACCTTGGCGCGGCGCCCGATCTCCTCCAGCACGAAGGACACGTCCTCCGGGGAGCGGGGAATCAGAAGAAGCTGCCCCTCGACGAGACGGTGAAGGCTCTTGAGGCCGTTGGCCTTGGCCACGTCCTCGGGCGTCACGGAGAGACCGTTACAGATGGCGCTCAGCGTCTGGCCCGAAGCCACGACATGCTCCTCCCACCGGGCGAGCTCGACGTCGCCCGACGCCCCGCTCGCCTTGAGGGATTTCTCCCCGGCGGGAGTCAGTTCCTTGAGGACGAGTTCTTCTTCGAAGAGGGAAGGGCCTTCAGGAAGGGGGCCGATCCCGAGGGACCGGGCCGATTTGCTCTGAGTGGCCGACAGCCCCCCCTCGAAGGGAAGGCCCGTGGCCGACATGTCGACGACGATGAATCCCGAGGGGACCGTCGCCGCCGTGGCGTGAAAACTGTCGGGAAGGTCGCTCCAGAGACCGCCGCCAGCACGTTCGCTGGCCGCGACGGATAGATAAACCGTGCCGCTGATCATGACGACCAGCAGAAGAATGAATCCGAGCCTCCCCGCTCTGCGGCGGGACCTGGTCGCTCTCTGCCAACCCAAACCTTCTCACCCCGTTTCTGGCCACGACGCCGATGGAAATCGATAAACCTCGCCGACCATTATAAAGCGACGAGGCGGAGAGGGCAATCGATCAGGTAATTTTAATTGTCTTCAGAAAATCCACGTTGGACACCGTGTTTTTGATCTTGCCGATGATGAGATTGAGCACTTCGGCCTCGTCGAGACTGGAAATGCGGCGACGGAGGAACCAGACCCGGGCCAGTTCGTCGGCGTCGAGGAGGAGCTCCTCGCGTCTCGTGCCCGACCGGCCGATATCCACGGCGGGGAAGATGCGCTGCTCGGCCAGTTTCCTCGACAGGTGGACTTCCATGTTTCCCGTTCCCTTGAATTCCTCGTAGATGACCTCGTCCATGCGGCTTCCCGTGTCGACGAGGGCCGTGCCGACGATGGTGAGGCTTCCTCCCTGCTCGATGTTGCGGGCCGCGCCGAAGAAGCGCTTGGGGAAATAGAGCGCCGCGGGGTCCATGCCGCCCGAGAGCGTCCTTCCCGACGGGGGGACGATGAGGTTCGACGCCCGGGCCAGGCGGGTGATCGAATCGAGGAGGAGGACGACGTCCTTGCCCACTTCGACGAGGCGCTTGGCCTTCTCCAGCGCCAGGTTGGCCACTCGCATGTGCTCCTCGGCGGGGCGGTCGAAGGTGGAGGCGATGACCTCGCCCGCCACGGACCGGGCCATGTCGGTGACCTCCTCGGGGCGCTCGTCGATGAGAAGGACCATGAGGATGACGTCGGGGTGGTTGGTCGTGACGGCGTTGGCGATTTTCTTGAGGATCGACGTCTTGCCCGCCTTGGGCGGAGAGACGACAAGGGCCCTCTGGCCCATGCCGATGGGGGCGAAGAGGTCGATGAGGCGCGTCGAAACTTCCTGAGGCGTCGTCTCGAGGTGGAAGCGCTTGTCGGGGAAAAGGGGAACGAGCTGCTCGAAGTGGGGCCTGCGACGGGCCGCCTCGGGATCGGAGAAGTTGACCATCTCCACCCGCAGAAGGGCCTCGTAGTGCTCCTGTTCCTTGGGGGGGCGGACCAGGCCCCAGACGACATCTCCGTTGCGAAGACCGAAGCGCCGGATCTGGGAGGCCGAGACATAGATGTCATCGTCGCCGGGAAGAAGTCCCTCGTGGCGGAGGAAACCGAACCCCTCGGCGAGGACTTCCAGCGTTCCGCCGCCCAGGCGGAACCCCATCTCCTCGGCCTGATGGCGCAGGACGGCGATGACGAGATCGTCTTTGCGGAGCGACGAGGCGCCGGTGACGCCCAGGTCGCGTGCCAGCCTGCGGAGATCGGTCAGAAGGAGAGAGCTCAGATGCCCGTAGGAGTGGCGAGGTCGAGGAGCCGCCTTGGGCTCCTGGATCTCGGGCACCGCCTCGGCCTCGACGGCGGGAGAGCCCTCTCCGCTGTAGTCGTCGCTAGGCCCGATCGCCATGGCGGCTCCTGTAGCTCTCCCAGTCGGCGACGAAGGAGGCGATTCCCTTTTCCGTCAGGGGATGATGAAAGATCTGTTTCAGGACCTTGAAGGGCAGAGTGACCACGTCGGCTCCCGCCAGGGCCGCCTCCGCGACGTGTCGGGGGTGGCGTACGCTGGCGGCGAGGACCCGGGTCGTCACCGACCCGGCCCGGAAGGCCGAAACGATCTCCCGGACGAGTCCCATGCCGTCCTGTCCGGTGTCGTCGAGGCGCCCCACGAAGGGGCTGACGTAGGTGGCTCCGGCCGCCGCGGCCAGCAGAGCCTGGTTGACGGAAAAGACGAGGGTGACGTTGGTGGCCCTTCCCTCGCGAGAAAGGGTCCGGACGACGCCCATGCCCTCGGGCGTCATGGGAATCTTGACGACGACATGGGGACTCAGAAGGGCCAATTCCCGGGCCTCGCGAAGCATGGCCTCTCCCTCGAGGGAAACGGCCTCGGCACTCACCGGACCGGCGACGATGTCGGCGATGGCCTTAACCCGTTCCCGGAAGGAAAGGTCGCCCTCTCGGGCGACGAGAGAGGGGTTCGTCGTCACACCGTCGACGACACCCCAGGCCGCAGCCTCCCGGATCTCCTCCAGGTTGGCCGTATCAAGAAAAAAACGCATGTTCCAACTCCTCCTCGCTGATCGGGAAATCTTCCACGGTTCCCGGGCGTCCCGCTACGCCCGGGCTTCTTGCCGCTCTCGGGCCTCCGGCTCTCCCTGGAGATCGTCCTGTTCCGGCTGTTCCTGAGGTTCTTCGACGGAAAAATCCAGACGAAAGGCCTGGCGTCCTCCCTCGGAGATGGTGACGCCGTACTCCCCCACAGGCAGAGGCGCCCCATCCTCCCGTACGAGATAGAAGGCCTTGGTCCCTTCGGAGGACTCGACAGACAGAGACTCTTCATTAATGAGATGATTTTGATAAAACCAGCGGACCTGGAGGCTTTCGCCTTGGCGGGCAAGGCGGAAGCGGAAGCGGACGCCCAATTGACGGATGCCGAAGGAGAAGGGGGAACCTCCGCCGAGGGGACGAAGCTGCTCGTCCAGCTCCTCGCAGACCGAGACATCGAGGACCTCGCAGCTGGCCACGATGCCGCTGCCGCGGAGAGCCCAGCCGAGCAGCAGGGCAGAAAGAACCGTTACGGAAAAGACGAAAGCCAGGGGGAAACGGCTGCTTTTCTTCATTATAGCGCATCATCTCCCATCGAGAAGGGAAGGAAGCCTGCGAAACCGTGTCCAGAAAGGAGGAACGGGAGGGGTCCTCTGGATCTTTTCGGGAGCTTGGCACAGACGCTAGAGTTAAGGACAGGCCCCCACCTGAAGGAGGGGCGATCCGAAAAGGAGTGAACGCTCGTGGAAGGAGAACGAAAGGAAACTTCGAGAACGATAGCGCTGGGCGCCCTCGTGGCTGCCGCCGTGGCCGTGGCCACGATGATCCACATTCCCGTCCCGGGCTTTCGCCTCTACTTCAACTTCGGTGAGGGCGTCCTCTACGTCGCCGCCCTCACCTTCGGAGCCCGCTACGGCGCCGCAGGGGGATTGGGCGCCGCCCTGGCCGACCTTCTCCTGGGCTACCCCCTCTGGGCCCCTCTCACGCTGGCCATCAAAGGCGCCGAGGGGTACGTCGTCGGCCGTCTCGCCCCCAGGGGACGGATCGTCGCCCTCCTGGCCGGCGCGACGATCATGATCGTCGGCTACACGACGGCCGCCGGCTTTCTCTACGGCTGGAAGGCCGCTCCCGTCGAACTGGCCACGGACCTCGTCCAGACCGGGATGGGAGGGGCCTTCGCCCTCTTCTTCGTCCCCCTTCTCAGGAGGCGCCTTTTTCTTCCGGAGACGAGGTGAACGTCCTCCAGAGGCTCTGAAGCTCGGCGACGAGCTCGCACTGCACTTCGAGGGGGAAACCGTCGACGGAGGGCTCGGGGAGACCGGAGACGCCGTCGACGGCTCCGGCGGCCACGAGTGCCCGCAAAAGCCGCTCCTCCTCGTCGGGGTCGTGACCGAGCCAAATCCCCCTCCGACAGGAGAGAAGGGCACCGAGGGCGTAGGCCCCCCAGTTGGAGACATCGACGGCCAGAGCGACGTCGGCCGGGACACAGCATAGGGAAGGGGCGAATTCGGGACGGGTGGCGGAAAGCCCCTCCAGGAAAGAGGCCATTCCCGCCTCGTTGCCGCCGTCTCCGATGGACAGGAGAGAGACGCCGCGAAGAGGGGCCTCTAGGGCGGCTCCGTCGAGAGGAGCCGTGACGGAGGAGATGTCCCGCCCCCGCATGTTGCGGAAGGTCCCGTCGCGACAGCGGCCGGGGCGCTCCACATAGAGAAGGAGATCGGGATCCCAGGACCAGATTTCCCCGGGCTCGTCGACGCAGAGGAGGGGGGGGCCGTCGCCGAGGGCGGCGGCCCCGGCGGCGACGACGTCGAAGCAGAGCGAGTCGGTGACGACGATCGCTCTTTTTCCGTCCCGCTCCAGGGCCCGGGCGAGGACGAGAGCGCCGCCGGGACCGTCGGTCTCGGCGGCCTTCGCCTCCAGGACATAGAAGCCGGTGATGACGGCGACGCGCCTCTTTGCCTCCAGAAGGGCCAGGGCCTCCGTCCAGTGATCGGACCTGCCCATCGGGGAGGCACCCCGACGGGGACGGTCACTGGCCACCAGACCCATCAGGCCATGGACCCACGCCTCCTCTTTCACTCGTCCCACCTCAGATGCTGAGCTTCTCGACGAGATCGAGAAGCTCCGTGTTCAGCTCTTTCTTCTGCTCCCAGGCCAGCGAGAGGGGCACCAATTCCATGCCTCCTCGGCGGTAGGCGGCCATGACGCCCGTCTGCCCCTCGACGAGGCCCGTCAAGGCGGCGGCTCCCATGCGGGAGGCCAGGACGGCGTCGAAGGCCGAGGGGCTTCCTCCGCGCTGGATGTGTCCCAGGACGGTGATCCGCGAGTCGTAGCCTCCCGTGTCGAGAAGCTGGCCGGCAAGCTCGTGGGCCGCCATGACGCCCTCGGCCAGGACGATCAGGGAGTGGGTCTTGCCCCTCTTGCGGGCATAGTGCAGCTTGTCGCAGAGACGGGGCAGATCGACGGGCCTTTCGGGGACGAGGACATATTCGGCGCCGCTGGCCACGGCCACCTCGAGGGCCAGGAAGCCGGCCTCCCTTCCCATCACCTCGATGATGAAAAGGCGATCATGGCTGCTGGCCGTGTCGCGGATCTTCTTGACGGCCTCGAGGACGGTGTTGAGAGCCGTGTCGAAGCCGATCGTCATGTCCGTTCCGGCGATGTCGTTATCGATCGTCGCAGGAACGCCGACGACGGCGAAACCGCGCTGGACGAGTTCCCAGGCTCCCCTGAAGGAACCGTCGCCGCCGACGACGACCAGACCGTCGATGTCGAAGCGTTTGAGCTGCTGGAGGGCCTCGTTGATCCCTTCGGGGCGGCGGAAACGCTCGCTTCGGGCCGTCCTGAGGATGGTCCCCCCCCTGTGGATGATGCCGCCGACGGAGCTTTTGGTCAGGGGGATCAGGTCCCCCTCCAGAAGCCCCTCATAGCCCCTCCGGACGCCGACGACCTCTATATCCCGGAAAATCGCCGATCGGGCGACGGACCGTACGGCGGCATTCATGGCCGGAGCGTCGCCTCCGCTGGTCAGAACGGCAATACGTTTCATCCTGGGCCTCCTTTCTCGTTTCCCACGCCGTTCATCCTAGCATGGGCGGACCGGCGGCGGAAGGGACCCGCCCCGTGAGGGCACTACTCTTCTTCGCGGAAACGCCTCCAATACCCCTTCAGCGGAGCCGCCAGACGGGGCTCTTCGCCGAGGCGGCCCGGGAAGTAGTAGCGCCGGATCTCTTTCATGTAGGCCTGGGGAACCCAGTGGCGCTCGTCGTCATGGGGGTAGAGATAGCCCGTCCCATGAGGTCGGAGCGGCTCGGGCACCTCCTGCAGGGGACCCGATTCGGCGTCGGCCACGGCGGCGTTGACGGCGCGGTAGGCGCTGTTGCTCTTGGGGGCCAGGGCCAGATAGAGGGCCGCTTCGGCGAGGATGATCCTCGCCTCGGGATAGCCGACGCGATCGGCGGCCTCGGCCGAGGCCGTGGCGATGAGAAGGGCGCGGGGGTCGGCCAGCCCCACGTCTTCGGCGGCGAAGATGAGAAGACGACGGGCGATGAAGCGCAGATCCTCGCCGGAGGCGACCATCCGTCCGAGCCAGTGGAGGGCGGCATCGGGATCGGAACCGCGCAGGCTCTTGATGAAGGCCGAAATGACGCCGTAGTGGTCGTCCGAGGCCCGATCGTAGCGGCGATAGGCCCCGGGAAGGGAGGCGCCCAGGGCCTCGACGGTGAGACGACGCCCCATGGAGGCCGCCAGGGAGCTCACGGCGACTTCGAGACGCGTCAGGGCCTGGCGGGCATCTCCGCCGGCGCTCCGTGCCAGGGCCAGGAGCGCCTCTTCGTCGGCCTCGACGGACAGGGCGCCCATTCCCGACTCGACGTCGGAGAGGGCGCGACGGAGAAGGGCCGTCAGTTCCGCCTCTCCTAGAGGCTGAAGCTCGTAGACGACGAGGCGGGAGAGAAGGGTCTTGTTGATCTCGAACCAGGGGTTCTCCGTCGTCGTTCCCACGAGGATCAGGTCGCCCCTCTCGACGGAGGGAAGAAGGGCGTTCTGCTGCGATCGGTTGAAGTGGTAGATCTCGTCGACGAAGGCCAGGGCGGCACGGCCGCCGTTGCGCTCCTTGAGGGCCAGGGCCTCGTCGACGAGCTGGCGGAGATCGCTCACCTTGGACGTCACGGCGTTGATCTCCAGAAGAGACCGCCCCGTGGCCTGCGCCATGAGCCGGACCAGCGTCGTCTTTCCCACGCCGGGGGGACCGTAGAGGATGGAGCCCGGCACCCGTCCCGCCTCGAGGAGACGGCGCAGGGGGGCTCCGACGCCGACGAGGTGGCTCTGCCCCAGGAAGTCGTCGAGGGTCCTGGGCCTCATCCGATCGGCCAGGGGGCGCTCCCAGGGGCCTTTAGGCCTGGCTTCCCCGGGAAAGAGAAGGGTTCCGTCCTCGCTCACCGCAGGACGCCTCCGAGCCAAGGGGCGATCTCGACCTCGCCTCCCTCCTGCTCGACGACGGAGACGAGGGGATAGCGCTCCCCGATCAGGTGGCCGACGGCGAGGGAGAGAGGCTCGCCCATCCACCGCCTCGCCAGGGCGGCCGACGCCTTCCACTGCAAGGGAGAGAGGGTCGCCCCCGGAGGGACGGTCAGTCGCCCCACGCCGAGCGAGGCCATCTCCAGGGCGCAGCCGATCGGGTCCGCCTCGGCCTCGGCCAGGGAGACCGACAGTCCCCAGGCCCGCTCCAGCCACGGCCGCCCCCGCTCACGGACGAGGTCGCGGTATTCCCAGGGGACGAGGGGCTCAGGATCGGAGAGAGAGTCGACGAGGTCGGTCAGGGCGGGGAAGGCCACGTCGGGCCAGTCGATCCACGAGGGATCGGCGCGCTGGACGAGAACGGATCTCATGCCGGCCCGCCGGGCCCCGATGAGGTCGTAGAGGAAGTCGCCCACGAAGACGGCCGACGACGGGTCGACGCCGAGGGCGTCGGAAGCGCGCCAGAGCGCCTCGGGAGCGGGCTTGACGGGACCGTCGTCGCGGCTGAGCGTCACGGGTGGCAGGACCAGGCCGATCCGCGAGGCCGCTTCCTCCATGGCGCCGCGGAAATTGCGGGAGACGACGGCCCAGGGCAGCCCCCTTTCGGCAAGCCAGCCCAGGAGCTCGTCGGCTCCAGGGACGAGAGTGGCCTGCCGGGCGCCTTCCATTTCGAGAGCCTCCACGTCGCGGTGAAAGGCCCGGCGCTCCTCCTCGGGAAGCCCTTCGGCCGCCTCGAGGAGAGGGACCCGCCGCCCCCCGAAATAGCGGCGACGGAGGGGGCCGAAATCGAGACTCGTCTCGGCCAGAACGCCGTCCCAATCGAGCAGAAAGGCCGAAGCTCCGGCCGGATGCCAAAAGGGCGCCGCAATCATATCCTCCCCCCCTTTGAAGACGAATGAAGACAAAAAAAGGGTGCGAGTTCCCTCGCGCCCTTCCTGTCGAAAGAAAGATCCTTTGACCGAGACGGAGGCCGCCTCTTTCCCTTCGAACCCATCAAATGACGGGACCCTCTCGCCCGGAACGGGAAGCGACCACCAACACTTCCCCGTCTGCCACGCTCGCGAAAAGGAGAAAGGGACCTGAAAAGCATTCCGTCAAAAACCCCGCAATGCCGTCGCATGAAGGCCTTGACCCGGTCCCTATAAGAATGGAAGCCTTCCCCTCCTTAGCTTCGGTGACGAACAGGCGTCTCCTCTGCCGGAGCGGAGCCCGGCCTCCGCAGGTTCGAGTGTTGGCTCAAGGCACTTCATACATGTCAACGAACACCGCAGGGATTTTCTTTGCCCCATTATACCACGGCAGACGGAAGTCTCAACGGGGGAGCTCCTCGGGAGAAAAGAAACGTTCCAGAAGATAGACCTGCTCCCGGAGAAAAAAACGCTCCATCTCGGAGGGATCGAAGGGCTTGAGCAGGGTGGGACAGATGTCGTTTCTGGCGTCGTCGAAAAAGGCCAGGCTCTTCACGAGATGGTAGGCGTTGATCCGACGGCGGGGAAACTTGCTCTCGACGAGGCGGAAGAGGTCGCGGGGCGTCAGCCCCTGACGGGCCAGCTCGTAGAGGTCGATGAAATCCTTGAGGGCTCCTCGATCGGCCAGGGCCGCCAGCTTCATGACGCCGATGTCGACAGGCGAGGCCAGACGGAGCGCCTCCAGATCGGGAACGAAGAGAAGGGGCCGGAGGAGCGGATTGGGATAGTGAAGCCACGTCACGCGGACGCCGTCGAGAACGGCGTGAAAGGTCCCTCGGGCCGTCTCGGAGATGACGAGGGAGCCGATCCCCTCGAGGCGACGGCGAAGACCCTCGATATCGAAATCGTCGGGAACGAACCAGTCGAAGTCCTCCGAATGGCGATGGCCGAAGAGCAGGGCCAGAGCCGTCCCTCCGGCCAGATAGGCCCCGGAGACGGGAGGCGTCTCGACGAGCCGCCTCAGAAGTACCCGTCGCGGCTCGTCGAGAATGTCCCAAAACATCGCATCTCCCCCTCGTCGAGGCCGAAGAGGTTCTGCCAGCACCGGGCCGTCTTCGGCGTCAGCCTCCGGCTTTCACGGACGACCGTCGCGATCTTCTGCCGGCCGTAACGATCGACGATCCATCGCAGATGCCCCTCGTCGCCCCAGTTGAGGGCCCGCTCGACGATAAGGCGCCAGTGACGCCCGCCATCGAGCTGCTCCCAGTCGACGTCCCAGAAAAGGGGACGGAAGCTCTCGGGAAGGGGTCCGCCGTCGGTCAAGAGAGGATCTCCTCCCCGGCCGCATAGACCCAGTCGGCAGGGCGGGGGCCGCAGCCCAGACGCCAGGCGACGGCGCGGGCGATCCGCTCCCCGGCCCGCCCGTCTCCGTAGGGATTGGAGGCCGCCGGAATCTCTCCGGGCCTTATGCCCCTGTCGAGGAGCAGAGAGAGCTGGGACCGGACCCCGTCGGGGTCGGTGCCGACAAGGCGCAGGATTCCCGTCAGGAGCCCCTCGGGGCGTTCCGTCACGTTTCTCAGCACCGCCACGGGGACCCCCAGGGAGGCGCCCTCCTCCTGGAGGCCGCCCGAGTCGGTGACGATGAGACGGCTCGCGGCCAGAAGGGCGGCCATCTGACCGTACTCCAGGGGATCGAGGAGGACGAAGTTGGGCACCTCCGAGAGGACGGGGACGACGGCCTCGCGGACGACGGGATTGAGGTGAACGGGATAGACGAACAGATGATCGGGGAAAGCTCGGGCCACATCGGCCAGCGCGCCGGCGAGGGCACCGAGGCGGGGCCAGTTTTCGCGGCGATGGAGCGTCACCGCCACCACCTCCCCTCCTCGCGGCAGGGGAGGAAGCTCTCCCCTGCCCGCGGCGAAGCGGATGGCGTCGACGGCCGTCTGGCCGGTGACGACGAGGCGATCCGGGTTCTTGCCCTCGTCGAGGAGATTCCTCCGGGCCCCCTCCGTGGGGGGAAAATCGAGATCGGTGATGACCGACGTGAGGCGGCGGTTGGCCTCCTCGGGAAAGGGCTCGGCGAGACGGTGACTTCGGAGTCCCGCCTCGACGTGGCCGACGGGGATGCCCTCCAGAAAGGCGGCCCAGGCGACGACGAACGTCGTGAGCGTATCGCCGTGGACGAGGACGTAGCGGGCCTCCATCTCCCTCAGAGCCGAAGCGGCCTGGGGCAGGATGCGGGCGGCCAGCTCGGGCAGGGACTGACGTTCCGTCATGACCTCCAGGTTCCGCTCGGCCTCGAGACCGAAGAGTTCCATCGCCTGGAGGAGCTGTTCCCGATGCTGTCCCGACAGAAGCACCAGAGGGGCAAGACCCTCCGTCTTTGCCATGGCCAGATATACGGGCGCCATCTTGATCGCCTCGGGACGGGTCCCGAAGGCCAGAACCACACGTTTTCCCGTCAAAGCAACGCTCTCCCGTCTTTATGAAGGTTCGTGGCGGAGCCGAGACGAGGTCTCGACCCCCTTTGCCGACGAGGCCGCCCCGATCTCCTCCAGGTTTTCCGACAGGTAGGACCGAAGCCACTGGGCCACGTCGGGCGTCCGAAGCATTTCGCGATCTTCCAGCACGTCGACGATCTCCTTGCTGTCGAAGACGAATTCCCGATCGTCGACGCGATGGCGGTAGATCCAGCGGATCTGGGGATGGCCCGCCAAAAGCGTCACGAGCGTCGAGGCGACGTCGCCCAGAGGGGGCCGGTCGATATGATCGTAACGGAAAGAGGCCTTCAGTTTCGTGCCCTCGCCCAGCCGCGATTCCAGAGTGAGGCCGCCGCCGCAGGCCTCGGCCGCCTGTTTCAGGAAGGGAATGCCCAATCCGACGCGTCGCGTCGTACGAGTCGTGAAGAAAGGGTCGTAGACTTTGGAGCAGCGGTCCTCATCCATCCCTCGGCCGTCATCTTCGACGGAGAGAAGAAGCCAATCGTCGCGCCGAAGCTCCTCGAGAAGGATCGTGACCGTGTCGGCATCGGCTACGGCGCTGTTCTCGGCGATATCCAGGATATGGCAGGAGAGATCTTCTAACATGGCCGATCCTCCATCGCACGCGACGAAAGGGGCTCTTCCCCCGGCAGACGACGGACCGAGCCGCCGAAGAAGCCGGAAGGCTCCTCCCCGTCGATGTCGCTCACGCCTTCGGGCCCGATCGTCTTCCGTCCCTTAATCTGCAAGGCTGCCATCAAGGCTTCTCCCACCCTTCAAGATCGCCCGGCCCGGGAGCGGGCGACACGCCCTCCCCTGCGGACCGGGTCCGTTTAAAGCCCCCCGAAAGAGCCCGACGGCCACCGGCCGACCGGGCTTGACCATACCATCTCGGCCTGAAGGTGGCAAGAATTGTGCCCATGATTTACCCCTCCCTGAAGGGAGGGGTAACGGCACACCGGACCGGGAACGACTATAATCGAAAGGGAAGTTCGGTGCCTTATCTGCGGGAGGTGACGGAATGCGCGCATTGGCCCTCCACGGCCATTTCTATCAGCCACCCCGGGAAGATCCCTGGCTGGACGACGTCCTCCTCGATCCTTCGGCGGCGCCGGCCCACGATTGGAACGAACGCGTCGCCGTCGAATGTTACCGCCCCAACAGGGCCGCCCGCCTCGTCGACGCCGAGGGGCGCATCGTCGCCATCGTCGACAACTATCGCCATCTGAGCTTCAACGTCGGACCGACGCTCCACGGCTGGATCGAGCGCCACGATCCCGTCCTGGACCGACACATCAAGGGAGCCGACCGCCAGGGCGGAGGGGCCATGGCTCAGGCCTACAACCACATGATCCTCCCCCTCGCCTCGGAGAGGGACCGCCTGACCCAGATCCGCTGGGGACTGGCCGACTTCCGCCACCGTTTCGGCCGCCCCTCCGAGGGCTTCTGGCTCCCCGAGACGGCCGTCGACGAGGCCACTCTCGACGATCTGGCCCTCTGCGGCGTCTCCTTCGTCCTCTTGGCGCCCCATCAGTGCGCCGCCGTCTCGCCCCCCCGAGGCCCCTGGACGGAGACGCCCCAGGGCAGGGGACTGGACGTCACCCGCCCCTACCGCGTCGACCTGCCGTCAGGCCGTTCCATCACGGCGATCTTCTACCACGGCCCCCTCGCCCAGGCCCTGGCCTTCGGCGATCTCCTCAAAAACGGCGACGCCCTGGCCGAGGCCCTCCTCGAGGCCCTCCCGTCGGGACGGGAGGAACCGTCGCTGCTCACCGTCGCCGTCGACGGAGAGACCTTCGGGCATCACCACAAGTTCGGGGAGATGGCCCTCTCCAGGGCCTTCCGGCTCCTCTACGGCTCCCGCGGCGACACCTGCGTCACGACGCCTGCGGCCTTCCTGGCCGAACACCGGGTCACATGGCAGGCACGGATTCTCCCGAGGAGCTCCTGGTCCTGCGCCCACGGCCTGGAGCGATGGAGAAGCGACTGCGGCTGCCGCACCGGAGGAGACCCCTCCTGGCATCAGCGATGGAGAGGGCCTCTCCGACAGGCTCTGGACGCCCTGAAGGGGGCGGTCGACGAGGCCTTTTCCTCCCTCGAGCCCCTCGTCGGCGACGTCTGGCGCTTTCGCGACGAGGCCGTCGCCCTCTACCTGACGGGACGTCATTCGCCCAGGGAATCCTTCCTGGCCCAGCGACTGGGCGATTTCGACGAGGTCCGGCGCCTCTCGATCAGGACCCTGCTCGAGGCCCAGCGCATGGCCATGTTCATGTACACCTCCTGCGGCTGGTTCTTCAACGACGTGGCCGGCATCGAGACGGCTCAGATCATCGCCTACGCCCTGAGGGCCTGCGACCTGCTCCATCAGGCCACGGGCCGCGACGTCCTCCCCGATCTTCTCAGAGACCTGTCGAAGGCCGAGGGCAACCGCCCCGACCTTCCCGACGGAGCCGCCGTGGCCCGATCCCTTCTTCCGAGGAAAAGGGATCTGGCCCGCATCGCCGCCGAGTCCGCCCTGGCCGAAAAGGAAAAGGTCTATTACGCCTTCGACCTCGACAAGCGGGAACAGTCCCTCCGCAGCGGCGAATTCCGGCTCCGCCTGGCGACCGTCACCCTCCGGGACCGACGGACGGGAAAGACCTGGCAGGGGGAGACGGCCTGTCTCTCCCAGGGGGCCCTCGACGACGTCTGCCGCCTCCGGGAGGGCCCCCCCTCGCCGTCGAGGGAGCTGAACCGCCTTTTCTACGAGGGAGATCTGCTGGAGCTGTCGCGCCGCCTCGAGGCGGACTATCCCCTCGGCCCCTGGAGAATGGCCGACCTTCCTCCCGACGAAGGACGCGCTCTGGCCTTCGATCGGACACGGCGCGCCCAGGAGCGCTACGCCGCCCAGGCCGAGGCCGTCACCGACGACAGCCGGCGCCTGCTCGTCCAGCTCCATCTCATGGAGGCCGCGCCTCCGGCCTACCTGAAGGCCTCGGCCGAACTGGCCCTGGAACACCGCCTCGCCTCCCTCATCGAAGGGACGCGGGCCCTCGATCTGCTTCAGGAGGGCTCTCCCCTGGCCGACCTCCTCGAGGAGGCCCACGCCCTGGGATGTCGGCCCGAACTGGCGCTTCTGGCCCCCCGGCTGGCGGAGGAGCTGCGCCAGCTGATCCGGCGCTCCAGGCTGAAGGGGGACAGCGAGGGCTTCTCCCTCGCCGACAGGGCCCTGACCCGAGCCCGCCATCTGTCTATCGACATGGACGTCACGAGACTTCAGAATGAGACCTGGCGGGCCCTGGAGACCGAGCGCAACCTTTTGGGCGACGACCTGCTGCGCCTGGCCGATCATCTGGGATTCGCCGTTCCCCGCCCCTATCAGACGAGCTGAACGAAAGCAGGAGGGAAGAACCCATGACCATGACCTACGGCCGCCACATCGGACATGCCCTGAAAGACATGATGGAAAAGGACCCGGCCTTCCGCACCGTGGCCTATTTCTCGATGGAAATCGGCATCAAGGCCTCCATCCCCACCTATTCGGGAGGCCTGGGCGTGCTCGCCGGCGACATCCTCAAAAGCAACGCCGACCTGGGCGTTCCCATCGTCGGCATGACCCTCCTCTATCACAGAGGCTACTTCAACCAGAGCCTCGACGACGAAGGCTACCAGAAGGAGACGGCCGTCTCCTGGCAGCCCGAGCGGGAGCTGCGCCTCCTTCCCAACCAGGTCTCGGTCTACCTCGAGGGACGGGAGGTCAAGGTTCGGACCTGGGTCCACGAGCTGACGGGCCTCAACGGCTACCCCGTTCCCGTCTATTTCCTCGATACCGACTTCGAGGGGAACACGGCCGACGACCGCAGCTTCACCTGGTATCTCTACGGAGGCGACCAGCGCTACCGCCTCTGCCAGGAGACGATCCTCGGCGTCGGCGGCCTCCGCATGCTCCGCGACATGGGATACAACAGCCTCGAGACCTTCCACCTCAACGAGGGACATGCCGGTTTCCTGACGCTGGAGCTCCTGCGGGAACAGGGCTACGAAAGCTACGACAAGATCCGCGAACAGATCGTCTTCACGACCCACACGCCCGTTCCGGCCGGTCACGACCATTTCCACTACGAACTCATCGACCGGGTCATGCCCTCCGTCTTCTCGGGACAGCTGCGGCGCATGATGCCTCCCGAGGGCGTCTCCATGACGGAACTGGGCCTCCGCTTCAGCCGCTACGTCAACGGCGTCTCGCGAAAGCACACGGAAGTGAGTCGCAACATGTTCAACGACCCCAAAATCGACGGCATCACCAACGGCGTCCACCCCGGCACCTGGACGGCTCCCGGCTTCAAACGCCTCTACGACGCCTACGCGCCGGGGTGGCAGCACGACCCGGGACGGCTCGTCCAGGCCCTCCAGATTCCCGACGAGGAGATCTGGAAGGCCCATCAGGCGGCCAAACTGCGCCTCGTGGCCAAAGTCCTCGAACTGACGGGACAGCAGCTCGACGCCGACGTCCTCACGATCGGCTTCGCCCGCCGGGCGGCGACGTACAAGCGTGCCGATCTCCTTCTGACCGACGTCAAGCGCCTTCTCAGCATCGCCTCGGGACAGGTCCAGTTCCTCTTCGCCGGCAAATCCCATCCCCACGACGAAGGGGGCAAGGCGATGATCCGGCAGATCTACAGGGCCTCGCAGGAACTGGGCTCGACCATCCCCATCGTCTTCGTCGAGAACTACGACATGGAGATCGGAGCCCTTCTCACCCAGGGCGTCGACGTCTGGCTCAACAACCCCAAACGCCCCCGCGAGGCCAGCGGCACCAGCGGCATGAAGTGCACCCTCAACGGCGTCCTCAACTTCTCCGTCCTCGACGGCTGGTGGATCGAGGGGTGGATCGAAGACGTCACGGGCTGGTCCATCGGCCCCGAATCGAAGGAGGCCGAGCTGATCGACTACGACGAAAGCCAGGACGCCGCCGACCTCTACGGCAAGTTGGAGGAGAAGATCATCCCCGCCTACTATCGGAACCGGGAGAAGTGGGTCTCGATGATGAAGCACACCATCGCCCTCAACGGCAGCTATTTCAACACGACCCGCGTCGTCCGCGAATACTGCGAGAAGGCCTACGGCGTCTCCTTCCGGGGCCTCTAGAAGTCTGTCGGACTTCTCTGAAAAGGTCAATTTGGCCTGACCCATAAGACGGAGAACTTGACTTCAAGAACGAAGCATTTCTTTCGGACAGCACAAAAGGGCATCGATCAACTACCGTCAGGCCAAACCCGGCAGACTCCTCGCGATCGAAGGGCTTCGCCCCTTTCGATCCGATCTTTCACAGGGAGGTGTCTCATGGAACGGTTCCCCCGGCAACCGAGGGTCCTCCACGTGGCGACGGAGATGGCCCCTCTATCCAAGGTCGGAGGCCTGGGCGACGTCGTCGGCTCGCTGCCCAAGGCCCTCCGATCCCTCGGAATCGACGTGCGGGTGCTGACTCCGGCCTGGCCCGGCGTCCTCGACGCCCTGCGGCGGAGAGGGGCCCCTCTCCGCCGCGTCCGCGAGAAGATTCACGTGGCCCTTCGCTGGCAGGTCTTCTCGTCGCGCCTCTGGAAAAGCGAGATCGACGACATCCCCCTCTACCTTCTCGACAACGAGGAGCTCTTCTCCGACTTCCACATCTACCCCGAGTCGCTCACGGCCGATACGGCTCTCCCCTTCGCCCTTCTTTCCATGGCCGCCCTGGAGCTCCCCCGCCGGGAGAGCTGGAGGGCGCAGATCCTCCACAGCCACGACTGGCCCACGGCCCTGCTTCCCGTGGCCCTTCGCTGGCATCGCCACTATCGTGACGTCAGCGACGCCTACGAATCGGTGCTGACGATCCACAACCTGGCCCATCAGGGCATCCTCTCCCCCTCGGTTCTCGACGAGTGGGGCCTCGACCGCAGGAGCTTCACCCTGGAGGGCCTCGAGTATTACGGCCAGATCAATGTTCTCAAAGGCGCCCTCCTCTCGGCCGGAGCCGTCACCACCGTCTCTCCCAGCTACGCGTGGGAGATCCAGACGGAACAGGGAGGCATGGGCCTTCACGGCGTCCTCGCCGCCAACCGGGACAGGCTCTCGGGCATTCTCAACGGCCTCGATCTCGATACCTGGGACCCCTCAAACGACGCCACCCTTCCCTCCCCCTTCTCCGCCGACGACCTTTCCGGCAAGAGGATCTGCCGCCTCCGCCTTCTGGAGAGCCTGGGATGGGAGGACGACGAGCGCCCTCTGGTCTGTTTCATCGGACGCATCGTCGAACAGAAGGGAATCGACCTCCTCCTCCCCTCCCTCGAGACGCTCCTCGAGTCGGGCAGCCGCCTCGTCATCGTCGGAAGCGGCTTCTCCCTGTTCGAAAAGGCCCTTCAGGAAAGGGCCTCGCGTCTGCCGGGCCTAGCCGTCCACATCGGTTTCAGCGAGGAGCGGGCCCGCCTTCTCTACGCCGGAAGCGACATGCTCCTCATGCCCTCCCTTTTCGAACCCTGCGGCCTCTCCCAACTCATCGCCCTCCGCTACGGGACGGTGCCCATCGTCCGGGCCACGGGAGGGCTGGCCGATACGGTCATCGACGCCGACGGGGCTCCCGACGGCTACGGCTTCCTCTTCTCCGACTACAACCCCGACGAGCTGATCGCCGTCTTCAGACGGGCCCTTCGAGCCTACGGCGACCGCACCCGCTGGAGCGGAATCCAGCGTCGGGGCATGGGCCGCGACTTCTCCTGGAAGGCCTCGGCTCAGGCCTACGAGCGGCTCTACCGCCGCCTCCTCGCCCTGGACTGAGGGGGCGAAGGAGGCGGATGAAATTTTCTTTTTGTTTATTGAATTAGATATATTTAAACAAAGCCTTTCCTAGGCTACAATGGACAGAGGCACGGCCATCTCTCGTCCTCGGGCTCCTGAGGCGACTTGAGGAGGGTTCCTTCCATGATCTACGGAAAATACGGTCGCGTTCTCGGCATCGTCCTTGCCGGCGGCAAGGGAGAGCGGTTGATGCCCCTGACGAAATACCGGGCCAAACCGGCCGTCCCCTTCGCCGCCAAATACCGCATCGTCGACTTCGCCCTCTCCAACCTCGTCAACAGCGGCGTCTTTTCCATCTACGTCCTCGTCCAGTTCAAGAGCCAATCCCTCAACGAACACGTCGAACGGGGCTGGCAGTTCGGCGGGGCCCTTCGGGGGCGGGACTTCTTCATCACCGTCGTCCCCGCCCAGATGTGGCGGGGCGAACACTGGTTCCAGGGAACGGCCGACGCCGTCTACCAGAACCTCCACCTCGTCACCCTCTACAACGCCGACCGGATCTGCATCTTCGCCGCCGACCACATCTACAAGATGAACGTCGAAGAGATGCTCGACTTCCACCAGGCCAACGGTTCCGACGTCACCGTCGCGGCCAACATCGTCCCCCGCTCCGAGGCCCACCAGTTCGGCTGCCTCTTCACCGACGGGACGGGACGGATCACGGGTTTCGTCGAAAAGCCGGCCGATCCCCCCGAGATCCCCGGCCGGCCGGGCTACAGCTACGTTTCCATGGGGAATTACATCTTCGAGAGGGAAACCCTCGAGGAGGCCCTCCTCGAGGACGGCCAAATGGAAGGAAGCAGCCACGATTTCGGGAAGGACATCCTGCCTCGCCTTTTCGGCCGCTGCCGCATGTTCGCCTACGACTTCTCCGCCAACCGCATCCCCTACGCGGAGAAGATCGACCGCCCCTACTGGCGCGACGTGGGAACGCTCAAGGCCTACTGGGAGGCCCACATGGACCTCCTCCAGCCCGACTCGCCCATGACGCTCTACAACGCCCAATGGCCGATCCGGACGGTCTCCTTCGCCGATCCTCCCGCCTTCAGCTACCCCTCGAACGGGAAGACCTGCTCCGTCATCGGCACGCTCCGCGCCGAGGGCAGCCGCGTTCTGGGCGGCGTCGTCCACCGTTCCGTCCTCTCCCGCAACTGCACCATCCTTCCCGGGGCCGTCGTCGAGGAGTGCATCATCGGGCAGAGCGTCGTCATCGGCGAAGACTGTCGCCTCCGCCGCGTCATCGTCGACGCCCACAACCGGATCGCGGCCGACACCGTCATCGGCTACGACCCGGAAAGCGACGCCCTCAACTACCACTACGACAGGGATTCGGGCATCACCGTCGTCTCCATGCCCACGATGAAACTCCGGACGGAAATCTAGACGGCAAAGGAATCCCGGCAGACCGGCGCGGCTCTCCTCCGGAAAGAGAGCCCTCGCGCCGGTCGCGAGCCCCGGCGACGCGAACCGGGGCCCCCTGCAGGGGGCCCCGGTTCGCGTCGCCTCTTCGGCATCGGGCCGATCAGAGGATGAGCTTGCTCCCGCCGGGTTTCTTCCCGCTGAGCCGGTCCAGCTGGGAAAGGGCGCTGGCAGGGGCGACGTCGATCTTGGGCTTCGTCGCCTCCTTGGCCGCCATCTCCCTCATCTTGGACTCGTACTCCTCCATCGTCCTCCTGATCGCGGCGGCATCGCCCTTGATCCACTGGAGGAGGCTTTCCGCCGCGGCCTCCATCATCTCGTCATCGGGCATTTCGTCGACGAGGCCGAGGTCGACGAGGAGGCGGTGTTCGTCCCTGACGGACTGGAGCACATCCTCGTCGGAGAGGAGCCCCTTCTTGTAGAGGACGCGGGCCAAGACGTTGAAGCGCGTCTTCTGATTCTCGGCCCCGTAGGCCAAGCTCTCGACGCGGGCCAAAAGCATGGAAATGATCTCGTCCAAACTGATCTGCATCGCCACGAACGATCCCTCCTCACGAATTCCCGGCCATGATAACACGCGCGAAGGAGACTCAAAAGGGCTCCCGCCTCCCGTCGGTCGGAATTCCCCTCCGACCGACGGGAGGGGAACGATCCTTTTCCTCTCCTTCAGAAGATGCGCCGCAGAAGAGGAAGGCGCCGCAGTCCCTCCACGGTCAGGAGAAAGCAGAGGCCGCAGGTGCCGACGAGGGCGACGACGAACTTGACGGCACCGGGAAAAGAGAGGGGAACGAGCAGCGCCGCAAGGGGCATGAGGATCATCTGGTGGAGCCAGTAGACGCCGTAGGAGGACTCGCCCAAAAGACGCCATCGCGGCGAAGGACGGTTCAGAAAAGCCGAGCAGACGAGCAGGAAGAAGGAGCCCATGGAGAGGGAGGCGAAGGCGTAGGCCATGGCACGAAGCGCCTTCGCGCCGAGGGCGTCACTCTGGGCGAACCGGAAGGGAAGAATCACGACGACGAGGGCCCCGAGGAAGGCCCCCAGAGCCGCCAGAGGGAGGACCTTTCTCCCTACTCCCGGACCGTCGAACCAGCCGTCGCGCCAGGCCCTTCCGCCGAGACAAAAGGCCGCCAGGTAGGAGACGATCCGCGCCGGCTGGAAGTAGAGAGGCCCCAGGGAGATCCAGAGGTCGTGATGCCAGCGGAGAGAGGAGAGGAAGAAGGTCGCGGAGGCGAGCCCCCACCAGAGGAGCATCCCTCGGAGGGGCGAGAGCCTCGAGGCCGAGGGACGGCGGAGGGAAGCGGCGAAGGCGAAGAGGAGGAAAAAGGCGAGGAGGACGCCGAGGAACCAGAAATGAGCCTGCTGATAGGCCGGTCCGATCCAGAGGGTGCGGACGAACGCCCAGTGGGAGGAGGGCAGGGGAAGACCGAGGGACTTCCATGTGGCCCGGGCGAAAAGGGGGGCGAAGAGCAGGACGCCGACGCCCCAGGGAAGGCCGATGCGAAGGAGCTTGTCCTTCAGGAAGGCGCTCCTTCCCCTGCGCTCCAGGGAGAGGGGGGCGAAATAGCCGGAGACGAAGAAAAGGGCCGGCATGGGAAAGGTGTCGGTGACGAGCACCCAGGCGAGGAAAAAAAGGCTCCTTTCGGGATCGATCACGTACCACCAGGCCGGGACGTGAGCCATGTAGACCATGGCCGCATGAAGGCTCACCACGGCGAAGACGAGAAACGTCCGGTAGGCGTCGAAAAAGGCGATTCGCGCCGCCCTCTTTTCTTGCATGCAAGACACCGATCCTTTCGGCACACCCTCGCCCGATGAAAAGGTTCGCCAGGCGACCTTCGGCCCTGCCCTCCATCGAATGACGGGCGGCTTCCGCAGGGCCCGCGGAGTGCCGCCAGCGACCCCGTCAGATCCTGCCTCCGCCCGGGCGACCGAGGGACACGGGACAGCCCGAGGAGAGAGCCGCCGTGGCCCGAAGGGCCCCTCCCTTTCCATCGCGCAAGAGATCTTCTCTCCTTAAGGAACACTAATACAAAAAGCTCCCCCTTTCAACCCTGATCGGAGGTCCTCGACGAGCCCGACGGGGAGAACGCTCCACGCTCCTCCGGGAAGGATCGAGAAGGCCGCCGCGAGGTGACCCTCGGCGGCGGCCTTCTCCCGTTCCCCAACGCGTCGGGGGACGCTGCTTCCTAGAGAGCCGCCGCCCCGGCCCGGATGGCCCTGACGGTCTTCTCGACCTGCTCCTCCGTCATGGCGACGGAGAGGCCGTAGACGGCGGTGCGGCTCAGGATCGCGTGAGTCCGAGGCCTCTCGACGGTACAGTGGTCGGGCAGGGCTTCGGCAAGCGTCCGCCAGTGACGGGCATAGTGCCAGGTGTTGTCGGAGAGGTTGCCGCAGCCGACGCCCGCCTCCTTCGAGGCCTTTTGGAAGCGCCGCGCCGAGGCCTCGTCGGGGAGAAGGAAGACGATCTGGGTGGCGCTGTCGCCCTCGGCGTCGGCATGGACGCGGCGGGACAGGCCCAGGTCGGCCACGGCGTCGACGACGGTCCGCTTGATTCCCTTCAGCCTGGCCAGGGCGCCGTCGAGCTTGGAGAGCTGGACGAGGCCCAGGGCCCCCTGAAGCTCGCTCATGCGGAAGTTGAAGCCCAGGCAGAACTTGCCCTCGGCACCCCGATCGATGGACTTGTCATGGATGTGACCGTGGTCGTGGTAGTACTCCATGCGGCGGTAGAGCTCCTCGTCGTCGGTGACGATGAGTCCCCCTTCGCCGACGGTGATGATCTTGTAGGGGTCGAGGCTGTAGGTCCCCCAGAGTCCGAAGGTCCCGGCGGCCTTGCCCCGATAGGTGGCCCCCATGGCCTGGCAGGAGTCCTCGAAGAGGGAGAGGCCGTGATCGGCGCAGAGGCTGCCGTAGGCCTCCATGTCGGCCGCCGCGCCGAACATGTGGACGGGCATGACGGCTTTGGTCCTCTCGGTGATGAGGGGCTCGACCGACTCGGGATCGAGGTTGAGGCTCTCGTCGACCTCGGCCAGGACGGGAACGGCTCCGCACTCGAGGATGGCCTCGACGCTGGCGATGAAGGTGAAGGGGGTCGTGATGATCTCGTCGCCGGGGCCGATGCCGCAGGCCTTCATGGCCACGTAGAGAGAGGCCGATCCGCTGCTGACGGCGAGGGCGTGGCGGGCGCCGACGCGCTCGGCGACGGCCCTCTCGAACTCCTCGACGCGGTAGATCCCGTCGCGGCTGTCGTTGAAGGAGTAGCGGTGCACCATTTTGCGGTTGATGACGTCGGCGAGGGCGTCGATCTCCCTCTGGTCGAACAGATCGAAACCGGGCATTATTCCATCGCCTCCCTGTAGATGGAGATGCAGTCTTCCTTGGACATGACGCGGGCGTTGTTTTCCATGGGACGGGCCACGGCGAGGGCCTTGGCGGCCATCTCGTCGAAGTGGGAGGGCGTGATGCCGACTTTGAGCTGCTTCAGCGTCCGGGGCAGGCCCAGATCTTCGATCAGCTCGTCGAGGGCGTCGGCACAGAGCAGGGCCCCGTCGCGCAGGGGAAGTTCCTCTTCGATGTAGCCCAGGAGACCGGCGGCCTCGGCGAACTTGTCGGGCCGTGCCAGGGCGTTGAAACGGGCCACGTAGGGGATGAGGAGGGCGTTGGCCTGGCCGTGGGCGACGCCGAACATGCCGCCCAGGGGGTAGGAGAGAGCGTGGCAGGCCGTGACGCCGGCGTTGGCCAGGGCGATGCCGCCGTAGAGGGAGGCCAGCATCATCTCGCTCCGGGCCTCGAGATCCCTGCCGTTGAGGGCGGCCACGCGCAGCCAGGTGCCGACGCGTTCGATGGCCTCGCGGGCGAAGAGGTCGCTGAAGGGCGAGGCCTGGCGGCTCGTGAAGGCCTCAAGGGCGTGGCAGAGGGCATCCATCCCCGTCGAGGCCGTCACCTGAGGCGGCATGGAGAGGGTGAGCTCGGGATCGAGAAGGCTGTAGTCGGGGAAGAGCTTGTCGTCGTTGATGCCGCCCTTGACGCCGTCGCTGCGGCGGATGAGGACGGCCGTGAAGGTCACCTCCGACCCCGTTCCGGCCGTGGTGGGGATCATGATCTTGGGGACGCCGGGCTTTTTGACGAGGCCCAGCCCCTGATAGTTGGCCGCCGACCCCTCGTTGGTGATGAGGACGCTGACGGCCTTGGCCACGTCCATGCTGCTGCCGCCGCCGAGACCGACGACGATCTGACAGTCCTGCTGGCGGGCCAGCTGGGCCACGGCGTCCGTCGTCTCCACCGAGGGCTCGGGCTCGACGCCGGTGAAAAGGCAGGTCTCGACGCCGGCCTCGGTGAGGTGGTCGCTGATCTTCTCCGCCAGTCCCAGCTTTTCCATCGTCTTGTCCGTGACGAGGACGGCCCGGCTGGCGCCGAGCTTCCGGGCCTGAAGGCCCACCTGGGAAGAAACGCCGGGACCGAAACTGATCCGGCCCGAGAGGAACATGTTGAAATTCATCCGATCATCTCCTGTTTTGGGACAAATAGGGTTCCATCTGCGTCCAGGCCCGGGAGGCAGCTCCCCCCCGGACGGCAAAATAGCCTTTCGATCCCGCCGAGGCCTCTTCGGCGAGATTCCCGTCGAGGCAGTCCCGCCAGAACCGCGCGAGCTGGACCGGGTCGATCACGGTGCGGGCCACGCCGAACCGGGCCAGATCGCGGGCGGCCACGGCGAAGTCCTCCATGTGAGGGCCGTGGGCGACGGGAAGGGCCCAGCAGGCCGGCTCGAGAAGGTTCTGCCCTCCCCTGGCCACGAGGCTGCCCCCGACAAAAGCGCCCGAGGCGAGGCCGTAGAGGTCGAAAAGGACCCCCACCTGATCGACGACCAGTATATCCCACCCCGCACCCCTTTGCGACATCAGGAACGAGGAAAAGTCCTTCCCGCAGAGGGCACGGACGGCCCGGGCCCGTTCCGGGTGGCGGGGGACGACGACGAGACGGGCCCGGGGGACGGTCTGCCGCAGAAGACGGAAGGCCTCGACGACGACCTCCTCTTCCCCCTCGTGGGTGCTCCCGGCGATGAAAAGAGGCCCCTCTCCGGCCAACTCCCGCCGCAGATCCGAGAGATCGGCCCGATCGTGGCGGTCGAGAAGGGCGTCGATCTTGAAGTCGCCGACGAGGTGAAGCCTGTCGGGAGCCACGCCCAGGCGGAGGAAGCGCTCCATGTCGTCGTCGGCCCTGACGAAGACGGCCTCGAAGAGGCCGTAGGCCTTCCTCCAGAAGGAGGGCCAGTGGGACATCCGCCGAAAGGAGCCCTCTGAAAGGCGGCCGTTGACGAGAAAGGCGGGGATGGAACGCCTCTTCAGCGCCGTCAGCAGGCCGGGCCAGATCTCCGTCTCGACGGCGGCGTACAGGAGCGGGTCGAGGGCGTCGAGAGCCCGATTGACGATCCAGGGGACATCCCAGGGATAGTAGACCTGGCCGTCGACGACGCCGTCGAGGAGACGCAGTCCCATCCGACGTCCCGTCGGCGTCACGGTGGAAAGGAGAAGAGGCGTGTCGCCGACGGCCCTTCGCGCCCTCCTGAGCAGAGGCAGAGCCGATTGGACCTCTCCGACGGAGACGGCGTGGACCCAGAGGGGACGTCGCCCCGAGAGAAAGGAGAGATCGCCGTAAAGGCCCCGTCGTTCGTCGAAACCCTCGCGGTAGCGTCGGGCCAGCCAGGGATAGGCCGCCAGGTAGAGCGTCGCCACGCAGGCCGAATAGAGGTTCATGGCCCTTCAGGCGATGCCGGCCTTGAGGAGGTCGTGGAGATGGATCATGGCCTGAGGGCGGCCGTCGGCGACGACGACGAGGACGGAGACCTCCCGTTCCTCCATGAGGCGCAGCGCCTCGACGGCGAGGCGGTCCGGAGCGATCACCCTGGGGTGAAGCGTCATCGATCGGGCGATGGGACCGTCCAGGGCCTGAACGCCCTCTCTTTCCATGAGGCGGCGGAGATCGCCATCGGTGAAGATGCCGACGAGCCTCTCCCCGTCGACGACGCAGGTGGCGCCGTAGCCCTTGCTGGTGATCTCGAAAAGGGCGTCCCTGACGGAGGCCTCCTGTCCGACGACGGGGAGGCGTTCCGGCGGGCCCATGAGATCGCCGACGCGGAGAAGAAGCTTGCGCCCCAGGGCTCCGCCGGGATGAAAGAGGGCGAAGTCCTCGGGACGGAGGCCTCTCAGCTCCGTCACCATGGCCGCCAGGGCATCGCCGACGGCGAGCTGGACGGTGGTGCTGCTCGTCGGAGCCAGCCCCAGGGGATCGGCCTCGCGGGCCACCGTCGTCAGGAGGGTCACGTCGGCCTCGCGGGCCAGACGGGAGGCGCCCCTCCCCGCGAAGGCGATGACGGAAGCGCCGATGCGCCGGAAAAAGGGAATCAGCTCCAGGACCTCTTCCGTCTCGCCGCTGTTGCTGATGAAAAGGCCCACGTCGCTGGGGCAGACCATGCCGAGATCGCCGTGAACGCCCTCGGCGGCGTGAAGGAAAAAGGCCGGAGTCCCCAGGGAGGCCAGGGTGGCGGCGATCTTGCGGCCGATCAGCCCCGACTTGCCCAGGCCGACGACGACGACCCGCCCCCGGCAGCGGTGGACGAGACGGGCCGCCTCGACCAGCTCGACTCCGAGACGCTCCGCCGCCGACTCCAGCTCGCGGGCCTCGTCGCGGAGAACCGCCCTTCCCGTGGCCAGGAGCGCCTCATCGCTCCAGACCGTCTCTCCGGCGCTCACTTCCTCTCCCCGGCCCAGCCGAGACGGACCGGCCCCAGACGACGGACGACGTCGTCGATGGCGACGAGTTCTTCCAGAAGCGCTTCCAGCCTGTCCAGGGGGACCATGTTGGGACCGTCGCTTTTGGCGGAATCGGGATCGGGATGGGTTTCCAGGAAAAGAGCGTCGATGCCCAGAGAGACGGCGGCCCGTGCCAGAGGAAGGACGAAGCGCCGGTCACCTCCGGAGGAGCTCCCCTGCCCTCCCGGCGTCTGGACGCTGTGGGTGGCATCGAACATGACGGGACAGCCCAGCTCGCGCATCAGAGGAAGGGAGCGGAAGTCGACGACGAGCTGACGGTAGCCGAAGGTCGTCCCCCGTTCGCAGAGGATGACCTTGTCGTTGCCCGCCTCGCGACACTTCTCGACGACGCTCTTCATGTCCTCGGGAGCGAGGAATTGGGCCTTCTTGACGTTCAGAGGCCGTCCCGTCCGGGCGGCGGCGACGAGAAGGTCCGTCTGACGGCAGAGAAAGGCCGGAATCTGGAGGACATCGGCCACTTCCGCCACGGGACCGGCCTGCCAGGCCTCGTGGATGTCGGTGAGGACGGGACAGCCCAGCTCCTTCTTGATCTTCTCCAGAAGGGCCAGCCCCTCTTCGAGGCCGGGACCGCGGAAGCTGCGGATGGAGGTGCGGTTGGCCTTGTCGAAGGAGGCCTTGAAGACGTAGGGCAGGCCGAGGCGGGAGCAGATCGCCTTGGCCCGGCGGCCCGTTTCGAGGGCCACCGCTTCGCCTTCGAGGACACAGGGACCGGCGACGACCACGAGAGGGCCGTCGCCGACGAGGCCGGCGCCGATCGGCACGGGACGAATCATCGGAGGTCATCCCCCTTTTCTGTGAGATAGCGTTCCAGGGCCGCCACATCGTCGGCCGTATCGATCTCGATCGTGTCCCTCCCGACGGGAACGACGAGGATCGTCTCGCCCCCCTCGAGGAGGCGAAGCATCTCGAGGCTCTCCGTCTTCTCCAGAGGGGTCTGGGGCAGGTCGGAAAAGGCCAGGAGCAGGTCGCGCCTGTAGGCGTAGGGACCGATGTGCTTGTACCACCGCCCCCCCTCGTTGCGGGAATAGGGAATGGGCGAGCGACTGAAGTAGAGGGCCTCTCCCGCGGGGGAGAAGACGGCCTTGACGATGTTGGGGTTATCGATCTCTTCTGCTCTCTCGATCTCCTTCACCAGCAGGGCGAGACGGACATCGGGCCGTTCCGTCAGGGCCGCCACGAGGGGATCGACCATGTCGGGCCCGACGAGAGGGTCGTCGACCTGGACGTTGAGGACGATTTCCGCCTCCGGAAAGGAGCGGGCCACATGGGCGACGCGGTCGCCGCCGCTCTTGAGGTCGCGGGGCGTCATCAGCGCCTCCCCTCCCCAGGCGTCGACGACGGAGGCGATGCGCTCGTCGTCGACGGCGACGAGGACGCGGTCGACCGATCGGCAGCGCTGCACCTGGCGAAGGACACGGACGACGAGGGGCATTCCGCCGATCTCGAGAAGGGCCTTGCCCGGCAGACGGGTGCTGCCGAAGCGCGCGGGAATGACGGCAAGGGTGGTCATCGCTTTTCTCCTCCTAATTTATCTGAAAGGGTCACGTAGAGCGCATGACGGGTCCCCCAACCGAGGGCCTCGCCGGCGAAGGCGACGACGTCGTCAAGGGCGCCGGGACCGCCGAGACGTTCCCTGCCGACCTGGGACATGCGCCGCCAGAGCGAGGGATCGTCGAGGATGGCCCCGACGGCATCGGCCAGGACTTCGGGCCGGGGCGCCACCAGCCGCTCGGCCTCGCCCAGAAGCTTCCGTTGGACCTCCTTGCCCTTCTCCTCGATGGAGACGACGGGCAGCCCCAGACCGGCGCAGATCTGATTGGCCGTCCCACCGAGGCCGAGGACGAGGCGGCAGTGCGGAGCCGCTTCGGCCACCGTTCCCCTGTGGAGGACGACGGTCGCCCCCTCGCCGTCGACGAGGGCCCCTCCCTCGATGCGCCACCGGGGGAGTCCCTCAAGAAGCCGGGCCAACTCGAGCGTCGGGGCGGGGACGAGGAGGAAATCCCTCCGGCCTCGACGGAAGAGAAGCCGGACCGTCTCCAGAAGGAGGCGAATGTCGCCGTAGGCCCTGTCACGGCTGCCGGGAAGGATGAGGATCCTCTCCGGAGAGGGAGGCAGATCGAGCTCCCCATCTTTATTATCCCCGATGAGGTCCATGATGGGATTGCCGGAGAAACGGACTTCGAGGCCCCTGAGGCGAAGTTCCTGAGCCGTCGCCTCGTCGCGGGTCCAGACGGCGCGACAGCGGAGACCGAGGAGCCAGCTTTCGAGACGGAGATGGCCCGACAGGAGGGTCGTCTTCGCCGTGGCGACGAGAACCGGCTTCCGTCCCTGTCCCCAGAGGGCGTGAAGGAAAAGGTAGACGTCGCCGATGCAGAGAGGCGTGCGGCAGCGACCGCGAAGGCTCCGCCAGGAGCGGAGCTGGGCCATGACCTGGGGCAGAAGTCCCGCCCGGAGATCTCGCCAGAACTCCCGGAGGCTGTATTTGACGACGCCGCCGCTGGGCGTCACCGACGGAGGCGGGACGATGGGGATCTCCCTGGCCCGGTAGGGCGTGCCCTTGCCGACGAGGGGAAAGGCCACCACCTCGGCGGCGGGGAAACGCCTTCGAAGCCGCAGGGCCAATTCGACGGCCATGGCGTCCTCTCCGTGGCCGTTGGCGGCGACGACCAGCCTGGGGCGCAGAGCCTCGACGAGAGATCGCCAGAACCGGGATTCGTCGTCGACGACGGAGACGACGCGGGGGACGAAGAGGGGAAGCCGGGGACGCCAGCGAGGAGGGACATTGTAGACGTCTTTCTCGGTACAGACCAGGAAATCGGCGCCCAGGCGCAACGCCTCCTCCTCCAGGGCGACCAGTTCGTCGGCGGTGAAACGATGGTGATCGAGGAAGAAGCGCTCTCCGGCCAGATCGAGAGCTTGGCCGGCAAGAAAGGTCCGAAAGCTGGAGGGACTTCCGATGGCGCAGAAGGCGAAGGCCCGTCCCTCGGGCGTCACGGCCTCGCCCCAGGACCCGGCCCAGCCGATCCACCTCTCGAGGCGGAGCCGGGAGAGGAAGAGACGATCCTTTCCGACGAGGGACGAAAGGGACTCCACGAGATCGGCCAGCCTCCCCGAAGAGACCTGATCGTACTTGGTGACCACCACCAGATGGGCCCGGCGAATCCCTTCCTTTGCCTCCCTGAGCGTTCCGGCGGGGACGACATGGCCGTTGCCGAAGGGACAGCAGGCATCGACGAGGGCGATGTCGACGTCGCGATCGAGGCGACGGTGCTGGAAGGCGTCGTCGGCCACGGCGACGGAGGCGCCCTCCCTGGCCAGCAGGGCCGCGCTGACCCGCCGATCGGGAAAGACGACGACGGGGACCTGGGGAAGGTGTCGCGAGAGGAGGAGGGGCTCGTCGCCGACGGCGGACCGATCCCCTTCTCCTCCGCGAAGAACGACGGGCTCGCCCGCCCTGCCGCCGTAGCCGCGCGAAAGGATTCCCGGCGCGAATCCCATCGACTGGAGGCGGCAGGCGAGCATCTCGACGAAGGGAGTCTTGTTCGTCCCCCCGACGGTGAGGTTGCCCACGCTGATGACGGGAAGGGGAACCTCCTCCACGGACAGCAGGCCATGATCGAAGAGGACGTTGCGGATGCGGGAATAGCCCCTCCCGATGACCCCCGCCGGGAGGAGGAGGGCCCAGGGGGAGAGGAAGCTCCTCTCCCCGCGGGCGAAACGGAGGTAGCTGTCGATGGCTCTACGCATCGTCGAGGCCGAACTGGAGGGAATAGAGCCGTCGGTACCGCCCGTCCCGGGCCATGAGGACCTCGTGACTCCCCTCTTCGACGACGGAACCGCCTTCGATGACGACGATTCGGTCGGCCTGGCGCACCGTCGAGAGGCGATGGGCGATGATCAGCGACGTCCGCCCCCGTGCGGCCCTGTGCATGGCCTCCTGAATCTGCTGCTCCACCGAGGCGTCGAGCGAGGAGGTGGCCTCGTCCATGATGAGGATCTTGGGGTTACGCACGAGGGCCCTGGCGATGGCGACGCGCTGACGCTGGCCGCCGCTGAGGGTCACGCCCCTCTGGCCCACCTCCGTCGCCAGCCCTGCCGGGAGGGAGGCCACGAAGTCGGAAAGACCGGCCTCGTCGAGGGCCCGGCCGATCGCCTCTTCCGTCGCCTCGGGACAGCCGTAGGCGACGTTGAAGGCCAGGCTCCCCTTGAGCAGCAGCGGGTCTTGGGGAACGATGCCGATCCGTCGCCTCAGGGCCGTCATCTCCAGGTCCCGGACATCGTGACCGTCGATGAGGACCCTGCCCCGCTGAGGATCGTAGAGACGGGGAATGAGGTCGGCCACCGTCGACTTCCCCGCCCCCGTCGTCCCCACGAGGGCCACCGTCTCGCCGGGGGCGATGTGAAGCGAGATCCCCTGAAGGACCCACCTCCCCGCCTCGTAGGCGAACCAGACGTCCTCGAAGCGGATATCGCCCCTGAGGACATCGAGCAGGACGGGATTTCGGGGAGGGGGTACGTCGGAGGTCTTCCCCATGACGTCGAAGATACGGTCCACGGCGGCCAGCCCCTGCTGGACCTGGCTGACGACGCGGCTCACGGCCTGGATGGGCTGGACGAGGAGGATCAGGTAGCCCAGAAAGGCGATCAGCTCGCCCGGCGTGAGCCGACCGGCGATGACGTCCCGTCCTCCCAGCCAGAGGATGAGGGCCAGAGCGGCGATGAGGATGAACTCCACCGTCCCCGAGAGGGCCGCGTGGACCTGAGTGCCCCTCATGAGGGAGCGGAAGTTGGCCCGATTCTGATCGTTGAAGCGGTTCAGCTCCTCCTCCTCCGTGGCGAAGATACGCACGATGCGGATCGACGAGAGAGCCTCCTCGGCGATGGCCGAAAGGCGGGCCAGCTGCTCCTGGATCTCGTGGCCGACGCGGCGGAGCTTCCGGGCCGCCCTGTCGATGACCCATCCCGCCAGAGGGAGGACGAGAAAGGTGACGAGGGTGAGACGCCAGTTGAGGTAGAAAAGGAAACCCAACATGGCGACGAAGCTCACGGACTGGATGACGAGATCGACGAGGACCGTCGTCACCAGAGACTGGAGGACGTTGACGTCGTTGGTCACCCGAGAGAGGAGTTCGCCGACGCGCGTGGCGTGAAAGTAGCGGAAGGAGAGGCCCTGCATGTGTTCGTAGAGCTTGAGGCGGATATCCATGACGACGCGCTGACCGATCCAGTTCATGAGGTACTGGTGGCCGTAGCCGGCGAGCCCCTTGAGGAAGAAGAGAGCCACCACTCCCAGAGAAAGACCGTTGAGAAGAGCCATGTTTTTCTTGATGAGCACGTCGTCGACGACGTTTTTCAGCAGCCAGGGCGGGGCGACGTTACAGGCCGAGGCCACGATCATGCAGATCAGGGCCAGTCCGAGGCGGTTCGTGTAAGGGCGAACCTGCCGGAGAAGGCGAAGGTAGACGGAAGACCGCAATGAGTTCATCAGCTCGAAATCATCTCCTCGAGGGAAGAGGCCAGGCGAAGGGCCCCGTCGACGCCGCTCTCGTCGGCGAGGGCACGGAGCCCTCGCCGGCTCGTCTCCAGGCCGGCGCCGTCGTCGAGACCTTCGACGACGAGAGCGGCCAGCTCGCGCGGGCCGAAATCGCCGACGGACTCCCGAAGCAGCGCCCTGCCGGCGATCATGTTGGGAAGGGCCAGAAACCCCGTCCTGGCAGCCCGGGCCCGGAGATACCGTTCCTTTCCCCAGGCTCCCAGACCGGGAATGGCGGCGATCCACTGCTTGACCCCTCCGAGAGGGACCTGGCGGAGGAAGGAAAAGGGAACGGCCACGATGGCCGGGACGGCGCGGTGAAGGAGTTCGAGCGTGTTGGTCCCCGGCTGGGTCACGGCGAAATCGGCGCCGCCCAGGACGGCCCCGGCGCCGAGCAAGGTGGGACAAAGTCCCCGCTCTCTCCAGAGGGCGAACTCCTCGTCGTCGGAGAAGGGTGACATGAGCGTTCTCAAGCCCATATCGGGATAGACCTGCCGAAGCGCCCGGGCCAGCTCGGCGACGAAGGGGAGAGCGACGCGGCGGATGAAGGGGCGGCTCCCGGGATAGAAGACGATGCGGGGCGATTCGCGGCGCTCCCAGGAGGAGGAGGGACCGTCCAGCTCCAGGGCGGAGGCGACGAGATCGCCGACGACGGCAGGATGGCCCTTAAGGGAAAACGCCATGGCGTCGAAGGCCGTGAAGAGGGCGCGACAGCGGTCCAGTCCCTTTTTGGGACCGTAGGTATAGGCTGCCAGGGGAATGCCCCGGCGGGCCGCCCAGCGGCCGAAAAGCAGGTCACCGCCGAGATGGACGATGGCGTCGGCGTCGGCTCCGTCGAGAGAGGCCAAAAGAGAAAGGGCGTTTGCCGGAGGCCGGACGCGCACCGGAAGTCGCGAGGCGACGAGGGCCTCTCTGCCGCTGGCGAAGGGACAGGGAAGAAGCTGGAGGTCGACGGCGTGTCCCCTGCGATGAAGAGCCGTCGCCAGGGGGCGGACCCACCCCCAGAGTTCGCCGGGACCGTTGGCCATGAGCAGGAAACGCTTCACCGGAACCCCACCTCCAGAACCGTCTCGGCCCAGAAGTCCAGGGCGCCCGCCGATCCCAGCTCTCTCCGCCGCGCCACAGCCATCTTTTCGTGAAGAGTCCGACGGTAGGCGCCGTCGTCGCCGTAGCGCCTCAGGGCCTGGAGGACGGCTTCCGTCGTCCAGCGGGACTGAAGCAGCTCGGGGTAGAGTTCCTCGCCGGCGACGATGTTGGGCATCGCCACATGGCGCAGGGTACAGAAACGCCGCGCCGCGAACCAGGTCAGAGGGGCGACGCGATAGCCGATGACGGCGAAGCGATCGAGGAGGAGGGCCTCGACGGCCACGGTCCCGCTGGCGGCGACGGCACAACGGGACCGGGCGAGAAGCTCCCGGGCCGGCCCCTCGTAAAACCGCCGCCCCTCCAGAAGGGAAAGGAGCCTCAGACGGACCGGACCGGACAGACCGGGGGCCACGGAAAAGACGGGCTCCTCGCCCTCACGGGCCAGAGCGTCGGCCACCTCCGCCAGGACGGGCATGAGGCTGTCGATCTCGCTGCGTCGCGAGCCGGGCAGAAGGGCCACGGGAGCGGGAGGGAAGGACGAGGCCAGCGCCGGATCGGGCCGCCAGCGGCGATAGCTGTCCAGAAGGGGGTTCCCCTTCCAGCGGCTGTCGAGACCGAGTTCCCTGAAAAGGCGGTTCTCGAAGCCGTAGAGGGGGAGGCAGAGGATCGAGCAGGCCCGAAGCGTTTCGGCCCGCCCCGGCCTCCAGGCCCAGAGCGTCGGAGGGGCCACGTGAACGATGGCCCCTCCGTAGCCGTCCTTCCTAAGGCTTCTGGCCAGGGGGAGATTGAAGTCGGGACTGTCGACGAGGACGACGGCGGAAGGGCGACGGCGACGGACCTCCTCGACGAGCGTCCTCTTCAGCCGCCAGAGGCGGGGCAAGGCGGGCAGGACCTCGGTGAGGCCGAAAAGCTCGAGCTCGCTCGAGGGGCGGAAGGCCTCGGCCCCGGCGGCCCGGGCCTGAGGGCCGACGAGCCCCCAGCAGCTCAGGTCGGAGACCCTCGCTTTCAGGGCCGCCAGAAGGCCGGCCGCGTAGAAGTCGCCCGAGGCCTCGCCGCAGCTCAGGAAAAGAGACAATGGTGGATCCCCACGACGGCCATCTCCTCCTCTTCGGCGAAACGCCGAAAGGCCTCGGACTCGAGGATGATCGTCCTCCTGGCCTCGACGGCGAGGCAGCGCAGCCCCGCCCGGGCCATGTTGCGAAGCGTCGCCGGCCCCACCGTCGGCAGGTCGTAGCGCTCGTCCTGATCGATGCGCATCATCTTGACGACGACGCCCTGACGGACCAGGCCTCCGGCTCGCAGCAGCGTGGCGTCGGTCCCCTCCATGGCCTCGACGGCGACGACGGCCCGGGAGCTGACGATGACGGTCTGACCGAACGACAGAGGCAACACCGTCGAAGCCACCTCGCGGCCGTAATGGATGTCGGCCGCCTCCTCTTCCGTCGGATTCCGCCCGGCCAGAGGACCGGCCGCGGCCATGAGATCGATGATCAGATCCCGGTAGGGCAGGACGGTGATGCCGTAGGACTCGATGGCGGCGACGACGGCGCCGAGGAGGCTGTGGTCGTCGCGAGAGGGCAGATGCTGAAGGAGACGTTTCAGTCCCTCATCCATGAGGGACGGCTTGTACATCACCGTCTTGGGGACGACGCCGGCGAGGATGACCTTCGTCAGCCCCCGCCGCCCCAGGTCGGCCAAAGCCTGGCCCAGTTCGAGGCGGGGAAGGGCGACCAGATCGAGAGCGTAGCGGGAGAGAGAACCCTCGACTGCGCCCAGGGCGTAGACGACGGGAGGGACTCCCCTGTCGGTGAGCCTTCGGGCGATTTCGAGGGGCAGCTTCCCCTCTCCCGCGAAGAGTGCGACCGTCGATTCCATGGAGGGACCTCCTTAGCGATTGGCCCTGCGGACCAGGGCGCCCCCCGCGATCAGAAAGATCACGTTGGGCGACCAGGCCGCGATAAGAGGGGGAAGGTACCCTCCCTGGCCCAGAGACTGGCAGAAGGACATGATGACGTAGTAGGCGAAGACGATGACGACGCTCAGGCCGAGGCCGACGCCGGAACCGGAGCCGCTCCTCTGGGGGCGGACTCCCAGGGCGGCGCCGACAAGGGCCAGGACGACGCTGGCCCAGGGAACGGCGAGGCGAAGATGAAACATCACCCAGAGCGCGCGGACGTCGACCCCCTGCTGGTCGACGAGAGCTATCTGCTCCAGCAGCTCGGGGACGTTCATCTCCTCGGGCTTGCGCGAGACCCGCTCCAGCTGCTCCGGGGCGAGACGAAGGGTGAGCTTCTGGCGCTGGAAGCGGAAGAGAAGGGAGACCTTGCCCGAGGGCTCCACGTCGAAGACCTTGCCGTCGTCGAGCCACCATTCTCCCTCGACCCAGGCTCCCCTCTCGGCCGAAAGGATCTGCCTCAGCCGTCCCTCCTCGAACTCCTGGAGGAGGACCCCCTCCATCGTCCCCGACCGGGGCTTGAGACGGCTGATGTAGACGACGCGTTTCAGTCTGCCCCCCTCCTCCTCGCGAAGGAAGACGTGATCCTTGACCAGGGAGATCCTCTGCTTGGCCACTTCATAGCGCAGGACGTTCTCCGCGGCCCGGCTCGTCAGGGGGACGAGAGTCTCGCCCATGAGCGTGGCCAGAAGAGCCACGGCGACGGAGGCGACGAGGACGGGACGGACGATCCTCTGAAAGGAGATGCCCGAGGCCCGGAAAGCCCCGATCTCGCTCGTGGAGGAGAGGCGGGCGAAAGTCAGCAGCGTCGAAAGGAGGGCCGCCATGGGCAGCGTGAGGACGACGACGGCGGGCAGGCTGTAGAGGAAAAGGCGGACGATGACGTTCAGGGAAACGCCCTGCTCGATGATCAGGTCGGCCAGTTTGAAGAGCAGGTCTCCGGCGACGAGGAGGACGGTGAAGGCCAGGACGCCGAAGAGGAAGGGCCCCTTCAGCTCCTTGATGATGAACCGGTCCAGAATGCCCCAAGGTCTCCTCCGTAAGGTCACGGAAGGGCCCGCTCCCCGTTGAGAGAGAGAATCTTCTCGGCGGCCTCGCGGACGGCCCCTCTCCCTCCGCCCAGGGAGGCGACCCAGCCCGCGGCGGCCAGCACCTCCGGTCGGGCGTCGCAGGGAGCCAGGGAGAGGCCGGCCCAGAGCAGACAATCGAGGTCGTTGACGTCGTCTCCCATGAAGGCGACTTCCGAAGCCTCCAGCCCCAGATCGGCGGCCACCTTCTTCAGGACGGGCAGCTTCTCGCCGACGCCGTTGTGAACGATGGAGATGCCCAGAGCCCGGGCCCGGGCCTCCGTGGAGGAGGAGGCCCGACCGCTGATGAGGGCGAGGGCGACGCCGCTCTCCCTCAGCCGGACAAGTCCCATGCCGTCGCGGATATCGAAGCGTTTGAACTCGTTGCCCGCCCCGTCGAGATAGACTCCCCCGTCCGTCAGCGTTCCGTCGACGTCGAGGGCCAGAAGCCTAATCGCCATGATCGCCCTCTCGGAAACTGCGGACCCAGGGAGCAAGGCCTCGGCTCCCCGAGGCGGCGAAGGCGACGATCTCCTCGACGAAAGGATCTCCGGCCATCTCCTCCCGCAGGCGGCTCAGCGCCTCGCGCAGAGGCAGGCCTCCGTGATAGATCCTCTCGTAAAGGGCACGGATCCTCTCCCGGTCGGCGGACACGAAGCCGTTCCGCCTCAGACCGACGCGATTGAGGCCGTAAATGCGGGCGGGCCGACCGTCGGCCATGACGAAGGGAGGGACATCTTTGACGATCTTCGAGAGCCCTCCGATCATGCAGTAGCGACCGATGTGGACGAACTGATGGACGCCGACCATGCCGCCGAGGGTCACGTTCTCCTCGACGACGACGTGACCGGCCAGACCCACTTTGTTGGCGATGACGACGTTGTCGCCGATGCGGACGTTGTGGGCGACGTGGACGCCCTCCATGAGAAGGCAGCGGTCACCAACGGACGTAAGGGCGCCCTCGCCCACGGGACGGTTGACCGTGACGAATTCCCGGAGGATCACGTCGTCGCCGATGACGACGTCGTTGAGCTCTCCCCGGTAGCCGTGATCCTGAGGGTCTCCGCCGACGACGACATGCTCCGAGAGACGGCAACGCCGGCCCAGGCGACTCCTCGACCTCACGCGGACGTAGGCGGCCAGCTCCGTGCCGTCTCCGATGACGGCCCCCTCGTCGACGATGGAGTAGGGGCCGACGACGACGTCCCTGCCCAACTCGGCCCGGGGCGAGACGAGAGCCGTCGGGTGAATGGCCGTCGTCATTCTTCCGCCTCCGCCGCCGTGAGGCGATGGGCGAGGACGAAACCGAAGGAGGCCGAGGCGACGATCTGGCCGTCGACGCGCCCGACGGCCCTGACCTTGCCGACGCGGCCGCGGACGCGGGTCAGCTCGGCCGTCGTCACGAGCTGATCGCCGGGGCGGACGGGACGACGGAACTTGGCCTCGTCGATGGTCGTGACGTAGGTGATCATCCCCTTCATCTCCGGGCTCTGACAGATCATCATGGCCGCCACCTGTCCCATCGCCTCGAGGATGAGAACGCCGGGCATGACGGGCTCTCCGGGGAAATGGCCCTGAAAGAAGGGCTCATTGATGGAGACGTTCTTGATCCCCACGGCGCGGAGGGGCTCCATCTCGACGATGCGGTCGACGAGGAGAAAGGGATAACGATGGGGCAGGTACTCCATGATCTTTCCGATATCCATCACGAATCGACTCTCCCTTGCACGATAAAGGGCCTGAGACGCTCCACCAGAGCCTGATGGAGGTCGTGGCCCGCGGCGATGGCCAGGAAGTGGCCCTCCAGAGGACAGCCCAGCAGGGCCAGGTCGCCCACGAAATCGAGAATCTTGTGGCGGACGAACTCGTCATCATAGAGCAGGCCGCCGGGATTGAGAATCGCCCCCTCGCCGACGACGACGGCGTTCTCCAGGGTCCCCCCCCGGGCCAGCCCCCGGGACCGGAGGTCCTCCAGATCCCTCTCGAGACAGAAGGTCCGGGCCCGAGCGATCCGGTCCATGAAGGTCGACGGCGTCATCGACAGCGAGAGACGCCTCGTCCCGATGAGGGGGTTCTCGTAATCGATGACATAGGTCACCTGGAAACCCCGTCCGGGCAGGGCCGCCGCGAGACGGTCCCCCCACTGGACGACGAGGGGAAGCGGAACGGAGTAGACGTCGGCGGCCTCCTCCTTCTCGACGATGCCGGCCTCCAGAAGGCGACCGGCGAAGAGGGCCGATCCTCCGTCGAGGACGGGCGGCTCGGGGCCGTCGAAGGAGAGGCGGACGTCGTCGATATCGAGCCCCCTCAGGGCGGCCAGCAGGTGCTCCACCGTCTGAACCCTGGCCCCGCCGGGGAAGATCAGCGTCGTTCCTCTCTCGTCGCCCCTCGTGACGAGCCTCTCGACGAGGGCCTCTTCGCCCTGACGGGCCAGAAGATAGCCCTGCCCCTCTCGGGGCGCGACGACGAGACGGCAGGGCTCTCCCCGGTGGAGGCCGACGCCGTCGAAGACGACGGGCCCCGCCAGGGTTCGGCGACGCCTCATTCCGTCCCCTCCCCTTCCAGGGCCGCCAGACGGGCCTCGAGATGGCGGACCCGCCGGAGAAGTTCGGGCAGCTTGGAGAGGGCCGCCTCCTCCCTCAGATGCTCTCTGTGATCGCGGGCGGGGAAACCGGAGACGACGGCTCCCGGGGCCACATCCCTGATGACGCCTCCGAGAGCGGCGACCTGAGCCCTCGCCCCGACGCGGACGTGATCCCTGACGCCGCTTCGGGCGGCCATCGCGACGCCCTCTTCGAGGACGCAGCTGCCGGAGAGCCCCGTCTGGGCGACGATGACGCAGCGAGGCCCGACCTTGGCGTTGTGGCCGACGTGGACGTGATCGTCGATCTTGGTCCCGTCGCCGATGACCGTGTCGCCCACCGTACCCCTGTCGATGGTGACGCAGGCGCCGATCTCGACGTCGTCACCGATGCGGACGGCTCCCGTCTGGGGGATCTTCCTGTGCCCCCCGTCGAAATCGACGACGAAGCCGAAACCGTCGCTGCCGACGACGGTGCCGCCGTGAACGAGGACGTCGTCGCCGACGATCGTCCCCCGATAGAAAGAGACCTGCGGCTCGACATGCGTCCGGCGGCCGACGACGGAACCGCGGCCGACATAGACCAGGGCCTCCAGGACGGCCCCCTCTTCGACGACGGCCCCCTCTTCGACGACGCAGAGGGGCCCCACGTGGGCTCCTTCGTCGACTCGGGCGCCGGGGGAGACGACGGCCCTCGGATCGATCCCGGCCGGAAAGGAGACCTTCTCCCGGAAGAGGGCCAGCACATCGGGAAAGAGCGTTCTCGGGTCACCGACCTCGACGCCGAACCGCCCCCCGTCGAGCCAGCCGACGGGGGCGACGAGGGGAACCGACGGTGCCATCCGCTCAAGAAGGGCTCTCTCCCAGACCACGCAGAGCCGCCCCTCTTCGGGCGCCTCCAGGGTCCCCACCCCCTCGACGACGTAATCCTGCGGGCCGATGGCCTCTCCTCGAAGACGTTGGGCCAGATCGGCCAGAGTCATCTGCAACGGGGACGCCCCCCTTTCTTCCTTCATGAGATCGGCTAGAGGTTGCCGATGGCCCGAAGGCTCAGGCGATCCTCGTCGCCGTTGTCGTAGTGCAGTTCGAGAGAGATGAACTCGGTGAGGCGGTAGCCGAGGCCGAAATTGTGATCGCTCTCCTCGCTGAAACGCCCCCAGAAATAGGGTTCCCCGACCCGTCCTCCCAGGGAAAGGCATCCCCATAGAAGGGAACCGGGATAGACCGTTTCCACGCCGAGCCAGACGTCGCCCCAGGGACTCCAGCGAAATCCCCATCGGCTCTCCAGCTCGAAATCCTTCATTTCCACGATCCCCTCGTAATAGAGCTCCCCCTCCCACCAGCGGAAGAGCTGCGCCCTCCGTCCCAGATGAAGCCCCACTTCCGGGTAGCGATCGGCCGTCCCGGCGTAGGCCGAGGCCCAGGCCCAGAGCACGTAGCGACGGCTCTCGACGGAGACGTCGACGGCACTGATGCGTTCGGGCCTGAAATCGACGTCGACGCGGGCCGCCGTCCGCGACACGACGCGACGATCGGTGAGCCCCTCGCCGATCCAGGACTCGATCCGCGAGCGGTGATGGGCCAGCCAGGCCACGGGGAGTCCCAGAAGGGGCTCGAGCCCCTCGAGGACATTGTCCTTCAGGTCCGTCCTCAAAAGCGTCACGGGAAGGGTCGTCGAAACGAGGTGGGGATCGAAGGCCAGAAGAAGCGTTCCCTGAGGGGCGAAACGGACCTCCATCGTCCATTCGGCCTCCTCGGAGCGGAAGATCAGGGAAGAGGTCCAGCCCGGCAGGCATTCCCCGATGCGGTCGCGGACGGTCTCCTCCAAAGCCCTGCCGCACCAGGAAAGGGCCGCGGGAGGCAGCCCGTCGAGGAGAAGGGCCAGGGACGCCCGGATCCCCTCCAGGTCGGAGTCGAACCAGCCGTCCAGAGGGTCGGACAGATCGGGAGCGAAAAGGGCCACCTTCCATCGGACCGGTTCGAGAGCCACGAAAGACACCGTCGGCTCTCCCTTGAGAATATCGACCGACCCGATGGAATAGCCATCGAAGAGCCGTTCGGCGACGAGACGGAGGAGGCGGACCCGCCCCTCGTCAGCCTGTTCCGAGGGCATCTGCTCCCAGACGGCCCGGAGGCCGCGCTCCGCCAGGGGGAGGGACCACTCGGGCAGGCCTCTCACGGAGAGGGCCTCGGCCGGGCCAGCCAGAGAAAGGGCCGCGGCCAGAAGAAGCACCACGGCCATCCTCTCTCTCATCTTGATTCGAGGCCGATCAGAACATCTCGCCGAAGCCGAAATGGGTCTTCGTCTCCTCATCCCCTTCGGCAACGTCGAGACGGAGGTTGCCGATAGGCGTCCTCACGCGGACGCCGAAACCGAAGGCACCCTCCAGGTCGGAGAGGCTGTAGCTGCTGTGAATGCCCGTGGTCTGGGTGTTCCAGGCCATGCCTGTGTCGTAGAAAAGGACGAAGGAAAAGGCCTTTTCGATGGGAACGCGAACCTCCACGTTGGCCAGGAACATCTCGTCGCCCTTGAACTTGTCGTCGTCGAAACCCCGCAGCGTCGTTTTGCCGCCGATCTCGTACTGATCGGCCACGGGAAGGGTCCCGCTGGACCAGCCCGATCGGACGCGGGCGGCGAGAATGATGGGATTGTCCTCGTCGCCGACCTTGGCGTCGAAAAGATCCTGAAGGAACCAGAGCGGCGTGTAGTAGCGGGCCTCGACCCAGTACTTGGTGTAGTCGTACTCGCCGCCGAGGACTTCGAAGGCCTTCTCGACGTTGACCGATTCGACGTCTCCCTTGGGGTAGCTCACCATCTCGTCGAGGGTGCTCCGCTTGACCGTACCCGTCACGGAGAAGGTCTTGCCGTCTTTGAGGTAGTCCCTCTTGAAATCGTCGAAGGAGCCCGTCCCCTTGTAGTTCTCCGTCGTGGCCCGGATATCCGTGTCACGCCAGTCGAGGGTGACGTACCAGCTGTAGAGCTCGTTGTGGAATTTCTTGCCCACGCCGACGTAGGCGCCGGTGCGGTCCTCCTCGTAGTCGTAGAGCTGGAGCGAGCCGTCGAGGTAGTAGTCCAGGTCTTCCCACTCGCGCTTGTAGACGCCGACACGCCAGGAATAGGTCTTGAAATCCATGTAGGGCTGCTCGTAGGAGATCCAGTACTGCTGGCGATCGCCCGTCTCGAAGCCGATGGAGGCCTTGTGGCCCAGACCCTGCCAGTTCGTGTCCTCGTAGCTGAGGCCGCCGCTCCAGCCGCTCTGAGAGCCGTGACCGAGAGAGATGCCGACGCGGCCCGTCTTCTGCTCGACGACGGTGAGGACGAGATTGATCACCTCGGGCGACTCGGTGGGCTCGAAGCCGACGTTGACGTCCTCGAAATAGCCCATGCCCTGGATCCGGTTCAGCGAATGGCGGAGGACCGTCGAGTTGAAGATGTCGCCCGTCTTGACCTTGATCTCCCTCTCGATGACGCGCGTCCTCGTCCTCGTGTTGCCCTGGATGATGATCTCGCCGACGCGGGGCTCCATGATCTGGACGGTGACGACGCCTCCGTCGACCTGGACGTCGCCGATCTTGACGAGGACATAGCCGTCCTTCTGGTAGCGCTCCTGAATGCGCTGAAGGTCGTGACGGAAGAAGACGCGGTTGAAGACGTTGCCCTCGGCGGTGAAGACCAGCTCGTGGAGCTGCTCGTCGCTGTAGACCTCGTTCCCCTCGAAACGGACCTCGGTCACGACGGGATTCTCCTGGACGACGAAGATGACGCCCAGTCCGGCGGGGAGGGACTCGACGCGGACGTCGACGAGAGAAAAGAAACCCAGGCTGTAGATGGCCTCGATGTCCTTGCGGACCTGCTCCCTGTCGATGGGATCGCCGGGTTTGGTCCCCACGACGCCCAAGATGTGGCTGGAAACGACCTGGCTGTTGCCTTCGACGTTGACGGCAGCGACAAGGGGCTCCTGTGCCCTCGCGACCAGGGGGAAAAGGGCGAGGAAGATAAAAAGGGCAAGGCCTGGGAACAATCGTCGCAAAGAAGATCCTCTCCTTCCGGAGCCTCGGTATGATGTCGATGAACTTTTACTGGACGACGACGACGCCCTCGTCCCTAAGGGCCCTCTGCCCCACCTGAAGAAGGCGGAGAAGGTCCTCCGCCGTCGGCTCGTCGTCGGCCTTCACGGCGACGACGGGATCCCTTCGGGAGGAGCTTTGAGAGGGGACGCTCTCCTCGACGGCCTCCTCCCCCGCCCGGACGAAGCGGGTATCGGTGGGGGCGAACCGTTCCTCTCCGACGGCGGGAGAAAGCCCCTCGTCGGGAAGCCGCCGCGCCTCCGCCGCCTCGATCCTCTCGGGAGGGACCTCGGCGAGGGCCGGGCCTCCCCCGGGCATGCGGAGGGCGTCAAGGAGCCTTTTCTCGTCGGGAGTGACGATCTCGACCATGGAGCCCGACGCCGTGAAAAGCGGAGAAAGACTCCTCTCCGGGCCTCGAGGAGAACCGGCCGGATGGGAGAGGAGCGCGACGAGCAAAAGAGAGGTCAGGGCCACCCGCAGGGTCGCCCGAGAGGCGCCGATCCGGCGGGAGGGCTCCCCCAGCAGGCGATCGCTCAGGGCGCGGCGCGTCTCCTCCATCTCGGCCCGAGCGCAGTCCAGCTCGGCTATGGCCGCCGCCCAAAGCCGACCCTCGCAGGCAGCCGTACAGCGATCAAGCCACCGCCTGATTCTCTCGATGCGCCGTTCCACCTCAACCACCCCCGAACCGTTCCTGCTTTTATATTATCCCCGGGCCTCCCCCTCCTGTGGACTGTCGATCCCCAGCCAACTTCGGAGTCTGGCGAGAGCCCGCCGCTGAAGCCGGTAGATGTGGCTGACATCGACACCACGCTCGCCGGCCACCTCTCGGGCCTTCTTGCCCTCCAGGACGAGGGCCTCGACGATCTCCGACTCCGACTTGGGCAGCTTGGGCAGGGCGGCCTCGAGAGCCAGAAGCCACTCGAAGCTCTCCGAAGAGAACGTCTCGTCCTCCAGGACCAGGTCGTCGACGTCGACGGGAAGAGGCGCACGGGCCTCGACGCGCTGGAGAAAGTTGGCCATGCGGCCTCGCACGCGATAGAAGGCGAAGGTGGAAAAGCGGATGTTTTTGCTTCGGTCGAAGCGGTCGACGGCGGTGATGAGGGCGACCATCCCCTCCTGGATCAGGTCGGGGTACCGGGAGGAATCGACGCGGAAATGGCGTCGGGCGAGCCAGAAGACGAAAGGGCGATGAGCCAGGATCAGGGTCTCACGGGCCGCTTCATCCCCCGCGGCGGCCCTTTCCCAAAGGCGATCCTCCTCCTCCTTGCTGATACGCTGATCTTGACTGTCGTCGCGACGCGAGGCGTCCATCGGCCAGCCTCCTGACTTCGGAAAATATCCCCTATTCTAGCAGTTCCCGAGGGAAAAGGCCTATCTCGGAAGAGGAATGGCGTCGATCAGGGCCTCCTCGACGAGCAGATGAGCCTGGTCGTTGGAAAAGGCCAGAGTGGGCTCGGCGTCCCAGACGTCGACGGCCGTGAGGGCGCAGTTGTCCTGGCGGATTTTCCAGACCAGATCGGGAGGCAGGCGAAGGAGAGAGGCCAGGGCGGCCCTGATCGTGCCGCCGTGGCAGACGACGAGATAGGTCCCCTCGCCCTCGTGCAGCAGGGGAGCGAGGGCCTTGCCGACGCGGTCGACGGCGCTCAGGAAAGGCTCCCCTCCGGGAGGCTCGACGGAAAAGGGATCTTCGCGCCAGGCCCGGTAGAGATCGCCGTGACGCTCCATGACCTCGGCGACCGACAAGCCCTCCCAGAGGCCGAAATCGAGTTCGGCCAGCTGGGGCGAGTATGTCGTCGGAGGCGCCTCGAGGAGGGAGGAGCTCACGAGGGAGGCCGTCTCGACGGCCCGGACGAGGGGACTGGCGACGATCCGGACCAGCGGCTCCCTCTTCAGGCGGAGGCCCAGGCGTCGTGCCTGCTCCCGCCCCCCGTCGTCGAGGGGGACATCCGTCGTCCCCTGGTAGCGGAAGGTCCTGTTCCAATCCGTCCTGCCGTGGCGGGCCAAAAGAAGTCTTCTGTGTTTCACGTCAGCACCTCCGAAAGGAGTCGCGGGGCGCGGAAAGGGGGAAAAGGCGCCCCGTCTCGAGTGCGCAAGAGGCCGCACGAAACAAGGGGCCGCGGGAAGACCCGCGACCCCTTGCCGATACGCGATGGAGCCGGTGTGCGGACTTGAACCGCAGACCTGCGCATTACGAGTGCGCTGCTCTACCAACTGAGCTACACCGGCGGAATGGCGGTCCCAACGGGATTCGAACCCGTGCCGCAGCCTTGAAAGGGCTGTGTCCTAGGCCACTAGACGATGGGACCCCAACATGGTGAGCCGTGTGGGATTCGAACCCACGACACCCGGATTAAAAGTCCGGTGCTCTACCGACTGAGCTAACGGCTCAAGGCAAGCGCAGACCACTATACAGAGGGAGGCGGTCCCTGTCAAGACATGCCGCGCGCCGCCGTTCCCATCGTATTACAGGAATCCCCCCGCGACAAGTCCCGAAAGGAGGCCCGGATCGGCGGTCTCCACAGGACGGCTTCCGTCGGGCCCGCCGATTCGGGGACCTCTCGAAGCACCCCGTCGGCCGGCTTGGGACGGGTCCTTCAGCGCCACGGCCGCCCTGACGGAGCTTCTCCTCTTAAGCTGTCCGCGGATTCAGGGGAGGGGACGAAAAGTCAGAGGGGCCACCCCTCGGAAAGGAAGCGCCGCCCCTCGCCGATGGCCTCGGCGACGCGGTCGAAAGCCGTACCGCCGAACGTCCTCCGAAGGCGGACGGCGTCGACGGCGTTGAGTCGCTCCGGAAGATCTTCACCCGCCTCGGGCAGGAGGGACCGCCACTCCTCCAAGGAAAAGGAGTTGAGGGCCCGTTTCTCCTCGAGGCAACGCCGGACCAGCCTGCCCGTCTTCTCGTGGGCCTCCCGGAAGGGAACGCCCCGTTCGACGAGGTGTTCGGCCACGTCCGTCGCCAGGAGAAGGCCGTCCTCGAAGGCCCGGGCGGCCCGTTCCTCGTCTACGGCGATGTGGTTCAGGAGATCGGGCAGAAGGGACAGAACCGATTCGACGGTAGCGATGGAGGCCCAAAGCCCTCTCTTGTCCTCCTGAAGGTCGCGGTTGTACGTCGACGGAAGCCCCTTGAGGGAGATGACGAGATCCACCAGGTGTCCGGCGACCTGTCCCGTCTTGCCTCGGATCAGCTCCAGAACGTCGGGATTCTTCTTCTGGGGCATCATGCTCGAACCCGTGCAGTAGGCATCGGGGAGAAGAAGCCAGCCGAACTCCTGACTGGCGTAGAGGATGAGGTCCTCGGCCAGACGGGAGGCGTGGAGGGCGAAGACGGTGGCGAAATGATGGTAATCGAGGAGATAGTCTCTCTGGGCGACGCTGTCGAGGCTGTTGCGCGTCGGGCGGGAGAAACCGAGTTCGCGGGCCGAGAAGGCCCGGTCGAGGGGAAGGGTCGATCCGGCCAGGGCCCCGGCGCCGAGAGGAGACTCGTCGATGGCGGCCCTGGCCGCCTCCAGACGGGTGACATCGCGGCGGAAGGCCTCGAAATGGGCCATCCAATAGTGCCCCAGACTGACGGGCTGGGCCTGCTGTAGATGGGTGTAACCGGTGATCACGACGAGGCGGTCCGCCTCGGCCCGGTCGAGAAGGGCCGTCAGAAGCCCCTTCAGTTCGAGGGAGAGCCTGCCGTACTCGCCCCGGAGGAAGAGGCGCATCGTCGTGGCCACCTGATCGTTGCGGCTACGCCCCATATGAAGCTTGGCCCCGAGGGGGCCCAGCTTCTCGATGAGCCGGGCCTCGACGTTCATGTGAACGTCCTCCAGCTCCTCTTTGGGCTTCAGGAGGCCTGAGGCGATCTCCCCGTCGATTTCGGCCAGGGCCCCGTCGATCCGACAGGCCTCGTCGGCGCCGAGAAGGCCCACTTGGGCCAGCATGGCCACGTGACCGCGACTTCCCTCGATATCGCTCGACGCGAGGCGCCAGTCGAGATCAAGGGACTGGGTGAAGGCACTGACGGCCGCAGCCGTCTCCTGGGCAAAGCGTCCTTTCCACATCGGTTTGAACCTGCCTTTCTCTATCTCGACATTCGATTCCGAGCGCCATCCCCTTCTCTTCCGAAGATGGGGACGCACTCCCACGGGAAGACTCCCTCGGAGGAGGGGGAACCCGCCGCGAAAGACCGGATTTCCCGCCGCCTCAGAGGCGGACCGACGAGGGAGAAAATCCCAAAGCCAGGGCGCGACGACGGGCCATCCCCCAGAGAAGGTCGCACTCGCTGTGCCGGTACGCCTCCAGGCCCAGGTGAGCCATGAGGGTCTCGATGACCGTCAGACCGGCGACGATGATATCGGCCCGCTTCGGATCGAGGCCGACGACGGCGCGCCTCCGCTCCGCCGTCATGGCGGCCAGGTCCCGGGCCATGAGACGGACCTGCCATCGGGAGAGAAGCGTTCCGTGAAGTCCGTCGGGGCGATAGAGCTCCTTCGGAAGGGAGCGGACCATCATGGCCAACGCCGACGAGGTGCCCCCCACTCCGGCCAGGGAGGCGGCCCGCGACAGGCCCGACGCCTTCAGAGCGGCCAGGACGTGAAGGGCCATACCTCTCCGATTCCCGCCGAAAAGGTCCGTAAGGCGGACGGCCCCCAGGGGAAGGGAGAGGGCCCCGTCGGCGACGATCTCGAGGCTGCCGCCGCCGAGGTCGAAAACCGCCTCGGCCTCGATGCCTCCGAGGCGGACGCCCTCGCAGCTCAGGCGGGCCTCCTCCTCTCCGGGGAGGACCTGCAGAACCGCCTCCGCTGCCCCCTCAAGAACCGGGACGATCGCCCCCGCCGACGAGAGGGCCCGAAGCGATTCGGTGGCGAAGAAGGAACGGCCCTCACCGGAGACGCCGAGGCCGTCGAGACGGGTTTTCAGGCCCCTGAGCACGGCGAGGGTCCGATCGAGGGCCTCGGGGCGGGGCGAGAAGGCTCCCTCGCCGATCCCCTCGGTGAAGCGGGTGATCGTCGACGTGGCATCGACGAGGCGGAGCACGTCGCCGTCGACGTCGACGGCGAGGGATCGAACGGAATTGGAGCCCAGATCGATGACGGCAACTCTCACGGGCAGACACCTCCGCAGGGACGACCTTCGGGATCGTCACAATCGAGAGGTCCCAGCCGGGAACGGAGCCAGGCCTCTCCCGGATGCCGCCCCCGGCCGAGCCAGGAGGCGACCTGAAGATGGAGACACTTGACGCGAGGCCGATCCTGGAGGCGAACGCCTCCCACTCCGCCGCGAAGGCCCTCCCAGAGACGGGGCCTGAAACGCCTCACGAAGGCCCCCCGAGCCCCTAGAAGGGCGAGCCTCAGGAGGACCGCCTCCTCATGATAGGCGATCCAGGCCTCCCTCCTGTCGACCAGAAAACCTTCGAGACACCTCACCGCCCCCTCCCCCTCGAGGGTTCCGCAGAGACGATCCAGGTAGGGACAGGTCAGCCAGAAGGTCGTGGGGAAGGGACCGGAAGGCCCCATCGGATCGCAGAGAATCACCTGGGGAAACCCCCAAAAGCAGCGGCGGGCCACGGCCAGCACGAGCGAATCGTCGAAACGGCGGCAGGACATCTGCCGGCGGAGAAGAGCCCTATCGCCGGGAGCCAGGGGGAGAAACGCAAAAAGGGGGCGAGAGGCCCCCTTGAACGTTCGACAGGTCATCGCTTACTTGCGGCCTTTGCGCTTCCCGCCGCGGGCGTCCTTCATCTTGCTGTTGAGATCGGCGATCTTCTGGTCGCTCGTCTTGATGAAGAGGGAGAGGCGCTTTTCGAAATCCTCCTCCGTCGACCGCCGCGGAGGTTCGGGGGCTTCAAGGCTTTTCAGGGAGAGATCGATCCGTCCCTTTTCATCGATCTTGATGACCTTGGCCCGTATCTCCTGCTTCAGCTCGAGGACGTCCTCCACCTTTTTCACGTAGCGGTGGGAGAGCTCGGAGATGTGCACCATGGCCTTCTGCCCCGTCGTCAGGCGGACAAAGGCCCCGTAAGGAGCGATATGCTCCACCGTTCCGGCAACGATATCACCGACGTTGACCGTCCCTGCTGGCGAGCTGTTCCCGTCTACCATGAATTCTTCAGACCTCCACAGTCAGTATGTCTTGCCCGAGGAAACTCCTCGGCCCTCACTCCCCCGGCAGGGGGAACCAAAGCCACTCCAGAGACTGCCCCTTTTCATTCCTTCTCCTGAGAAGGACAAGGAAAAAGGGCTCCATCGCCCTTGAAGAGGGGTTCACCCAGCAAAGCAGGGAACCGGTCTGCTTGTCGAGAACGGATTTGAAAAGACTGTCCTTGATTATAGGCGAAAAAAGGGCCAGGGCGCTAGCCCCCTCAGGTTTCCACCGGTCGCCGAGGAAGCGGATACGATTGGACCGCTCCTGGGGAATCGATACCAGGCGGCGTGCGTCGACCCTCCGACAGGCGATCTCCATGACCGAGAAGGCCCGACGGGGGCTCACGTCCTGGCGAAGGAGAGGCCCCCCGTGGCAGGTCACCTCATAGCGCAGGGGGCCCATGGCCGTCGTGCGGACGGGAAGACGGCCCCAATCGAGACAGCGGGCGCCGTGGACCTGGGGAACCAGACAGAGACGGGCGATGGAGGGCACCCGCCGCGAGGAGGTGACGACGGGCTCCCTCGGAGACACCTCAAGGCGCCGGACGGGCAGGCGGCCCACGAAAAGGCGGGCCAGCTTCTCCGCCAAGGCCCCCAGGCGGCCCTTTCCCTCAGTCGCCACGCCCCTCTTCTCCTACGATCTCGAGGGCCTTGCGCATTCGCGCGAAGGGCTCGACAAGCTCCATCGACCGGGCCGCCTCCAACAGGATCGGGGCGAGGAGGTCGGCGGCCTGGCCGCCGAGGGGCGCCGTCAATCGCAGAGGCGCGCTGACCGGATCGGCCTGAAGGAGAATCGAACCGCTCTCGCCCTGAGGCTGGATCTCTCCGACGTTTTCCAGCGGAGCATGGCTCGTCGGTTCGACGAGGAGAACGGGCAGGGCCCCCTGTTCGGCCAGGGGCTGCAGAAGGGCCCTGTCGCGGCAAAGCCAGAGGTGGGGCCGGATCTCCAGGACCTTGAGAAGGTTTTTCAGGAGAATCTCCTCGCGCAGGTAGATCTCCAGGGCCTCTCCGTAGAGAACCCGTTCGAGACGGGTCGGGCGGACGGGATCGGTGTAGCGGAAATCGAGAGGAATGCCCCGGGGATCGGTGACCATGACGGCTCCCTGGAAAAGCCCCTTTTCCTCGTCGATCAGGACATAGCCCAGAACCTTGGCGCCTTTTTCCATCAGCGGGACCTCCTCAGGCCATCAGATCCAATCCTCCCCCGCCCTCGTCCTCGTCGGAGTTCTCCTCCTCGGGACGAGGCGGGCGACGGCGGCCTCGACGTCCCTCCTTCTTCTCTCGGTTCTCCTCGCCGACGCGTTTCCCCTCGGTGCCCTCGGCCGACTGGACCTGATTATCGCGGTGACGCGCCTCTTCCGCGATCTCGTCGTCCTGGAGAGCCTGGGCGGGAGCCGCCTCGGGATTCCTGCGATGGGTCGTCTCCTCGATGCGCCAGAGCGAAAGCTGCATTTCGACAGGGCGGATCATCGCCTCTTTTCCCCCTTTCAGCTGAAGGGCAGAACGCGGACCTCGCCCTGATCGAGGATGAATCGGACGAACTTCATCTCCTCGCGGACCACGTAGGAGACGCCGCGGACGGAAACGGTCACTCCAGGGTAGCAGTTTCCCCGGACGCGGACGACGCCCTCCTGGCGGCAGCGCTCGATCTCCTCCTCAAGAGCGGCCAGCCGCTCGTTGACGAGTCCCTGTTGGGCCTCGAGCTGAAAACGGGCCTTCGTCAGCTTCACGAGAAGGACGCGCCGCGCCTCGTCCAGTCCGCCCTTCTCGTCGAGCTTCTTCAGGAAAGCGATGTTGTTCATGACCTCGTGAAGCTTGATCGTCATCTCCTTGAGCATCTCCGTCTGCTTCTTGCGCTCCTCGACAAGCTCGGGGGCGAAGCCGACGGAGACGAGCGTCCGCGTCCCCATCTCGCCGCCCAGGGAAATGCAGTGAACCTCCGTCCCCGCCTGAATCTTGCCGCCGACGACCTGTCCCTTCTTGTCGTTGGTGACGAGGACCTTGCCCCGGCAGGCGATGTTGGAGTGGCGCAGGGCCCCCTTCTCGATGATCACGTCGTGATCGCAGCGGACGTTGCACTGGTCGAGGTAGCCCGCACGGAGGATGCCCTTGCAGAAAAGATGGGCCTTCCCCATGCCTCGGACGCCGACGAGGATATTCATGTTGCCCTGACACTCGAGGGTCGCCCCCTCGACGACGCCCTTGACGACGATGTCCCCGCCGGCCTTGACGACGAAATCCTCGCGGATCGTCCCCTTGACCTCGACGGCGCCGAGAAAATCGATGTTGCCGACGCTGAAATCGACGTCGCCGGCGACCTCGAAAAGGGGAAGCACCGAGATCCGGTCGTCCTTGATGGAAAGGTGGCCGTCGGCATCGGCGTAGAGATGACGGCCGTCGTCGGAGACGCGGACGTTGGCGCCGACGGGGATGCGGGGATCGCGTCCTCTGCGGGCCTTGACCGTCCGGCCCAGGACGTCCGTCCCGTCGACGGCCTCCGTCGGAAGCGTCTTCTCGAGGATCTCCGTTCCCCTCGTGATGTTGACGATGGAGCCCATATCGCGAAGATCGATCTTGGCCGCCGCGAGATCGCGAGCCGTCGTCGTCTGGACCTTGAAGAAAATCTGTCCGTCCTCTCCGTGAAGGGGCGGACGCCCTTCGGCGACGACGATCCAGCGATTCTCCGCCCCGGGGCCGGTCAGGGAGCGGAGGATCTCCTCCTTGACGCCGAAAAGGATCTTCTCTCCCTGAAGAGTGGCCCGGAGCTCCTCCTCCGTCGGCCAGGAACCCTCCCCCTCGGGAGGGGAGACAAAGATCTCGGCTCTCATGGCATCATCGCTCATCCGGACGCGAATCCGGGCCGGCTCGGAGCGGACAGGCAGGTCCCCTATGCGGACGGGCCGGCCTCTCCTCTGCCCCAGAGCCTCCTGAAGGGCTCCCTCGTCGCAGTTTCCGATGCCTCTTTCTCTGGCCTGGCCGAGTAGGTCGGAAAGGGTCAGCTCCGTTTCGGCGGCCACGACAAGATAGACGCCGTCTTCGCGTTCCTCGAAGCGTATGCCCGTCGTCTCCAAAAGATCACCTCCTGTGTTTACGGACGTAGCCGTCCGCGAAGGGCGGCGATGGCCTTGCCGTGAAGCTGGGAAACCCGCGACTCGGTGACGCCCAGGACCTCTCCGATCTCCTTGAGGGTCAGCCCCTCGTAATAGTAGAGAGAGAGGAGAAGGCGCTCCCTTTCGGGCAGGTCGACGAGGGCCGACGCCACACGGCTCCGCTCCTCGTCGCGCTCCAGAAGGCTCTGGGCGTCGGGCCCCTCGTCGGCGACGGCGCCCCCCCGGAGGACATCGCCCTCCTCCAGGAGAAAGACATCGTCGAGGGAGACGAGGTAGGTCCTCCCCGATATCTCCAGCAGCTCCCTATAACTCTTTTCGTCCATCTCGAGAGTCGCCATGAGCTCCTTCTCGTCGATGGCCCCTTTCGACTGATAGAGCCGCTCCGAGGCCTCCTCAAGACGGGAGAGCTTCTCTCTCCCCGAACGGGAGATCCAGTCGTAGCGCCGCAGCTCGTCGAGGATGGCTCCCCGGATGCGGGGAACGGCGAAGGTCTGGAAGACGAACCCCTTGCGGGGATCGAAACGGTCCATGGCGTCGAGGAGGCCGAAGACGCCGAAGCTGAGAAGGTCCTCGTAATCAAGGCCCGGAGGAGGCACGAGGGCCATGCGGTTCGCCACGTAGCGGACCAGGGGGAGATAGCGGACCACCAGTTTTTCCCTGTTTTCCGCCGACGGATCGGAGGCGAAGTCACTCCACAGCTCGCGGTCGCTCTCTCGGCTCAATCGTCGTCACCTCAGCGCGAAAACCAGTGGAAAAGGGCCAGGGCCAGAAGCAGGCCGGCGCCGAGGTAGATCAGGAGGAGACCGTTGCGGGACAGAGAAGGCCGCTCGACGGCGCCTCTGTCGATCCGGACGCGAAGGTCTTCGGTCTGTTTGACGACCCCCACGACGCCGTCGGCGAGATCGAGCTCGATGAGGTGATCGCCGACGGGGCTCTTGGAGACGGACGAGACGGGAAAGACGGGAGGACGGCCGCTTCGGACCATCATGCGCACGATGAGACCGGCCAGACCGGCCTGATCCTCGAAGGCGACGTGAAGCCGCTGTCCTTTGCGGATCTGGGAAAGAGGCTGGCCCCGGACGGGATCGAGGAGGGGACGGCAGCGGACGCGAATGCTCTCCAGCGTCGCCGGGCTCTTCTCGCGCGTCTCCTGGTCCTTTTCGCGCTCCACCCTCTCTTCGTCCGCCGTGGAGAGAAGGCCCGCCTGCTGGAGACGGAGACGGTTGAAGGTCTCCACGTGAAGACGCAGAAAGACGTCGACGCGCAGGTGGTTGGAGAGCGTCTCGCTGAGACGCTCCGTCAGGGAATCCGACGATTCCTGCCCCCGGAAGAGGCGATTGACCGACGTGGGATCGAGGGCACTTTCGAGCAGACGCTGAATGCTGCGGAGGAGAGACTTGTCGAGGGGGGCCGTAATCTCCGTCAGGGCGAGGCGAACGGCCTCCCAATCGGCCTCGACGGCAAAATTCGACGAGAAGCGCTGGAAACCGACCCACAGGACGGCATCGAGCTCCTTGCCCGAAGGCCCCTCGAAAACGAAACAGAAGGCCCCCGACGGATCGTTGGCCCTTCGCCCCTCGAAAACGCCCTTGACGGCAAGGGCCGAGGGGAGGACGGACTGAAGAAAGGTCATGGCCTTTTCGGGCTCTCCTCCCGCCAGCTGGAGGGCGCCCCGCATCTCCTCCGGCGTGCAGCCGAGAAGAGCGCAAAGCTCCGAGGCCGCATGGCCGGCGGCGAGATCGGCCTCCCGGTTTTCTTCGTCGAAGGGGTGGTTCTCCATGACGGCCTCCTCCCTTGCCTAGAGCATCTGGACTCCCTTTCCGAGAGTCTTGACGGTCAGCAGCCACGTTTCGGTGCTGAACTCGACGCTGCGCCCCTTGTTTCCGCCCGTATCGCAGGCGACGAGAGGGATGTTCGCCTGGGCCAGCAGCCCCTTCGTCGCCTCGATGTTGCGGCTGCCCACGGCGAGCAGTCCCTGCCCCGAGCCCGGAAGGTTGAACATCTGGGCGCCGCCGGCCATCTTGGCCTTGAGACGGGAACGGTTCGCACCCAGCCTGTTCAGCTCCGACAGAAGCTCGGGCAGAGCCGAATCGGCGAACTTGCCCGGCTTCGTCTCGTTGCGGCTCTGACGGCTGTCGGGAAGCATGATGTGAACCATTCCCGCAATGCGCGTCGACTCGTCGAAAAGGACGAGTCCGATGCACGAGCCGAGCCCGAGCGTGACGAGCAGAGCCGGATGACGTAAGGCGACGAGTTCTGCCATTCCCACATGGACGACCTGCGGCTTCATGACCTAGAGCACCCCGAGCTTTCCCAGGAGCGTGGAAAGCTTGCCCGGATCGGGAACCATAAGGATGTGCCCTCCCAGCTCCCTGTCGATCCCCTTCACGATGAGGGAGGTCTGGACCATGAGGGCAATATCGCCCGAGATGCCGTAGATGGCCACGACGACGTCCAGAAGGGCACCGAGCATGTCGTGGGCGATGGCCGGGACGGAGACGGGCAGGGAAAAGCCCGTGAAGGCGCTCAGGGCGTTGACGAAGGCCCCGAGAACGATATTGCCCACCTCGGAAAGGGCGCTGTCCCTGAGCTGATAGAGCATGTCCTCGTCGTCGCAGTGGAAGGGGGCGACGAGGATGTCGGCCAGCTCCTGAGATTTCTCCTCGTCCATCATGAACATGAGATTGCAGGAGAAGTCTCCCTCGGCCCGGACCAGGACGGCGCAGATCAGCGATTCGGCGGCCCCGTAAAGCTGGGGCAAGTCGTAGATGGGAACGAGCTGGGCCTGAGGAACGGCCATGTCGACGGGGCGATCGAGGAGACCGGAAAGGGCCGTCGCGGCGTTGCCGGCGCCGATGTTTCCCACCTCGCGCAAAGCGTCCAGCTGTAGGCTGTTGAGTTCTTCCTTCTCCATCGTGCAGGCCCCTACATGGAGTGGACGGAACCGGGCTCGAGGATGAGAGCCACGTTCCCGTCGCCGAGGATCGTCGCTCCGGCGACGCCCTTCACCTTCATGAAAAGCCGTCCCAACGGTTTGATGACGATTTCCTGCTGGCCGATGAGCTCGTCGACGATGAAACCGACGCGGCTCTTGCCGTTGCGGACGACGACGACGGGATATTCGTCGGCGGCGCCCCGCTCGACGGGCGTTCCCAGAATGCGGGCCAGATCGCAGAGGGAGAGGATCTCGCCTCGGACCGTCGTCACCGGAGAACCGTGAACGGTGCGGATATCGGACTTGCCGACGAGGAGGGTCTCCTCGACGTTCTCGAGGGAGATGGCGTAGGTCTCGTCGCCGACGCGGATGAGGAGGGCCACGACGATGGCCAGGGTAAGAGGCAGGCGGACGACGATGCGCGTCCCCTTGCCGACCCTGGACTCTACCTGGAACTGGCCGCCGAGGGACTCGACCTTGTTTTTGACGGCGTCCATGCCGACACCCCGCCCCGAGACGTCGGTGACCACCTCGGCCGTGCTGAATCCGGGCAGAAGGACGAGGCGGATGGCGTCCTCGTCGGAAAGGGCCTGGGCCTCGTCGCGGCTCATCATTCCCCGCTCGACGGCCTTGCGGCGGACCTTGTCGGGGTCGATCCCCTTGCCGTCGTCGCGGACCTCGATGATGACGCTGTTGCCCTCCTGATAGGAGGCGATCGTGACGACGCCCTCCTTCTCCTTGCCGGCGCTCAGGCGCACCTCGGGCTTCTCGATGCCGTGATCGATGCAGTTGCGGATCAGGTGGACCATGGGATCGCCGATCTCGTCGATGAGATTGCGGTCCAATTCCGTCTCCTTGCCCTCCAGCTCGAGGCGTATCTCCTTGCCCAGAGACTTGCTCAGGTCGCGGACGAGGCGGGGAAAACGGTCGAAGACGAAGGAGACGGGAACCATCCGCAGCTTCGTCACCAGTTCCTGTATGTCGCCGGAGATCCGTCCCAGCTGGGCCAGAGGCTCCTCGAAGGCCTTGATCCGGGCCTCCTGAGCCAGCCTCTCGATGCGGGCCCTGCCTATGACCAGCTCGCCGACGAGGTTCATCAGCTTGTCGAGGCGCCCGATGTCGACGCGAACGGTGCGACTGAGCTTGCGCGTCTCCTGGGCGGCCTCCTTGCGGTCTGATCCCTTAGATTCCGTCACCGTCTTCGCATCCAATGCCACCGCCTCCTCGTCCTCCGGCTCCTCTTCGGCGTCGCCGGCGACGGGTCCGACGGACACGTCGTCGACTTCGCTCACCTGGAGGACGGCCTTGCGAATCTCCTCCTCCTCTTCGTGGGTGGCGAAGTAGATCCAGAACTGCCTGTCGAAAAGCTCCTTCTCCAGATCGTCGACGGAGGGGACGGTCTTGATGATCTCGCCGTGTTCGCCCAGACGGGTGACGACCATATAGGCCCTCACGGCCTTCATGGAACAGTCGGGAGAGAGCGTCACGCCGATCTCGTAGACATCCATCCCCCTGCGGCGGGCCTCCTTGACCCATTCCCCCTCCATCGTCGACAGGCGGGGCGCCTCGGCGGGAACCTCGGCGACGGGGGCGGCCGGGGCCGCTCTGTCCTCGTGGAGGCGGGCGATGAGGCCGGCCACGTCGGACGACGACTCGCGTCCCCCCTCCCGAATCCCCTCCGTCATCGACGAAAGGGCATCGAGGCAGAGGAAAAGCAGGTTCACGCCCTCCTGGGAGAGCCGGGCCGTCCCCTTGCGCACCAGGTCGAGGCGGTCCTCCATGGCATGCGTCAGGTGGGCCATCCCCTCGAAACCCATCGTCGCCGACATGCCCTTCAGCGTATGGGCGATGCGGAAGATCTCGTCGATGGGCCCCGGATCGTCGGGGCTCTTCTCCAAAGAAAGCAACAGATCGTTGAGGCTCTGAAGCTGTTCCGTCGTCTCGTCGAGAAAGGCGCCCAGGTATTGTTGCATATCGAGATTCGTCATGGCTATCGCCCTCCGTCTATCGATAGAAGTCTCTTGTGCCCACAAGTTGTTCAAGGACAGGGGAAATCTCCCCGAGCGGATGCTGTTCATCGACGACGCCCGCCTCGACGGCGGAGCGGGGCATGCCGTAGACGACGCATGTCTCGGCCGACTCGGCGACGACATAGGCTCCCTTGGCCTTCATGGCCTTGGCCCCGTCCGTGCCGTCCCGTCCCATTCCGGTGAGGATGAGCCCCAGGGCCGCAGGGCCGACGGCGTCGGCGACGCTCAGGAAGAGGATGTCCGCCGAAGGACGGACGGAACGCAGCGGCGGCGTGTCGGAGAGACGGCAGACGAGCTGGCCCTGACTTCTCTCGACGGAGAGGTGCCGCCCGCCGGGGGCGATGGCCACGAGGCCGGCCTTGAGGACCAGCCCCTCGGAGGCCTCGACGACATGGAGGGGTCCCAGACCGTCGAGCCGCTGGGCCAGCGACGCCGTGAACCCCTCGGGCATGTGCTGGACGACGGCGACGGGAAGGGGAAAGGAGCCCGACAGGAGCGGGATGACCTCCTGAAGGGCCCGAGGCCCTCCTGTGGAGGCCGCCACGGCCAGGAGCTCGAAGCGGCGCGCCTCCCTCTTCCGCGGAGCCTCGACGAGGGTCCCCGCCGCGGGAGGCGCCGCGGGGACCCTCCCGCGGGAGGGAGGGGCAGGGAGCCGCAGCCGGGCCCTGCTGGCCTCGAGGACTTTCGTGCGCAGCTCGTCGGCGACGCGGTTCATGTCCAAGGAAATCGCTCCCGACGGCTTCTGGATGAAATCGACGGCCCCGGCGGTCAGGGCCTGAAGCGTGACGTCGGCCCCCCGGGCCGTCTTGCTGCTGACCATGACGACGGGCAGGGGATGGCTCTTCATGATGGCCTCCAGGGCGGCGAGACCGCCCATGCGGGGCATCTCGACGTCGAGGGTGACCACGTCGGGGCGGAGACTTTCGACCTTGCGCAGGGCGTCCTCCCCGTCGCGAGCCGTCCCGACGACCTCCAGCCCGGGGCCGGAGAGAATGTCCGCCAGAATCTTCCGCATGAAGGCCGAATCATCGACGATGAGAACGCGAACGGGCCTCGAGTCCATCCTATCAATCACCTCAGCGTTTCTGCAATTCCTGCCTGCGGATGAAATCAAGCAGGGCCTTTTCGACGACACGCGGCAGGGCCTGAAACTCGAGTCCCGCCTCGGAGGCGCCGTCGCCATCGGAGCGCCGCACCACTTTGGTGACGATCCAGAAAGGGACCTCCAACTCCAGCCGCAGCAGAAGCTCGTCCTCGTTCTCGAAGGGGACCTTTTCGGAAAAGCGCAGCCGCGTCCCCCCGAGGCTGACGTCGGCCAGCTTGCCCGAAAACCAGCGGCCCTGAAGGGGACTTCTCTCCTCCGTGTCGAGGCAGAAGGCCTGAACGTCAAGGAGGCAGGGGACGCGAAGAAAACGCCGCCGCTGTATCCTCTCGACGTCGCCCTCGGGCCTCAGCCAGAGCAGAGGCACCGCGACGGTCACGTCGCTGCGGATCACCGTGGCCCGGGCGAAAAGATGACAGGCGGGCTCCTCGCAAAGGAGGGTCACCGACATGTCGCGGTAGAGCGGAAGCAGCGCGCCCTTCCTCATGGGATGGGCGACGGCCCAGAGTCCCTCCGTGTCGTCCTCGAGCCTTGAGGGATACTTTCCCTTGTAGAGACCGGCCTCGACGGAAAGGAGACATCTTCCCCCGACCTTGGGCATGACCGCTTGTCTGGCGGTCATGCCGTCAGCCTCCTAAGCCCACGCGACGGGAAAGGCGGAAGAGGAAGCCCTTCAGTCCCCGGGAAGGGGCGGCGACAAGCTCCTCTTCCGACGACGGCGCCGGAAGGATCCTGGAGGCGACGAGGCGGACGTTGCGGGCGGCCTTCGAGTCGGGGAAGGCCCAGAGGAGAGGGCGCTGCCTGGCGACGGCGTCGTGAACGCGATCGTCGCGGGAGACATGGCCGGCGAAGATGACGGGCACGTTGAGGAACTGGGCGGCCGCCATCTGGAACCGACGTCCCACCTCCTGGGCCTCGGCCTCGTCGCGGACCATGTTGACGATGAGACGGACGTCGATGCGTCCGTTGGACCGTCGGGCCAGGACCTTGAGAACGCCGTAGGCGTCGCGGATCGCCGTCGGCTCCGGCGTCGTCACCAGAATGACCGAATCTGCGGCCAGGGCAAAGGCCAGAACGCTGGCGTGCAGTCCCGCCGCCGTGTCGATGAGAAGGACATCGGCCCTCTCGTCGAGGCGGGAGAACTCCTCGATCAACAGGCCCTGGCGCCGCTCCTCCAGGTCGGCCAACTCCTGAACGCCCGCTCCGCCGGGTATGAGCCAGAACCCCTCGTGGAGCTTGAGAAGGGCCTCGTCGAGCGTGCGCTCGCCTTCGATGACGTGGGCCAGCGTGACCGCAGGAGGGAGAAGACCGAAGAGGATGTCGACATTGGCCAGCCCCAGATCGGCGTCGAGGAGGACGACGCGCTGTCCCCTCTCGCAGAAGGCGAGGCTGAGGTTGACGGCCAGATTCGTCTTGCCGACGCCCCCCTTGCCGCTGACGACGGCGAAGGTCCGAAGAGGCTGTCCCTTTTCGTCGCCGACGATCTGGCGCAAGGGCTGAGCCTGATCGGATGAAGCCGTGCGTCCTCGCAGAAGGGAAGAGATATTAAGGCCTTCAGCCACAGATTTCACGCCCCTCGGGGAAAAGATAGGAGAGATAGCTTTCTCCCGAAGCCACGGCGATGTCATTGGGAACGTTCTGACCGGCCGTCAGGAAGGAAAGAGGAAGATCGAAATCGAAAACGACGTTGAGCAGGCTCCCGGCACTCCGCGTCTCGTCGAGCTTGGTGGCCACGACGCCGTCGATGGGAACGACGTTCATCCGATTCATCACGTCCAGGACATCGCCGTACTTGACGTTGGCCGCCAGGACGAGATGGACCGACTGGGGTTTGAAGGCCTCGTAGAGATCGCGGTATTCGGCGACCTTGTCCTCGTCGTTCTGGCTCCTCCCCGCCGTATCGAGAAGGACGACGTCGACGTCGGCGTAGCGGGCCAGGATCGGAGCCAGGTCGGATGGCTCGTAGACGACCTCCATGGGGACGCCCAGAATCTTGGCGTAGGTCCGGAGCTGCTCGACGGCCGCTATCCTATAGGTATCGGACGTCAGGAGCAGAACCTTTCGATTTTCCCAGAGGGCGAAGGCCGCCCCGATCTTGGCGATCGTCGTCGTCTTCCCCACTCCCGTGGGGCCGATGAAGAGCGCTCGAGGTCCCTTGAGCGCCTCGGCCCAGGACTTTCCCCTGCAGGCGATCTCTCCGGCGAGCCAACCGCGGAAGGAGCCCCCCCCCGGAACCTGGCGATAGCGCTCGACGAGCCGCGACGCCACCGGAGGCTCCACGCCGCAGGAGACGAGCGAAAGCGTCAGCGCGTCGCGTGGCGCGGCCACTCCCTCCTCGAGCCGGGCCAGGACCTTGTGCAGCGTCTCCTGCAAGGTCTCGACGCGGCCCAACAGCTCCCTCTCCCCTTCGGGAACGGGGGTCTTGAGCCGGACGGCCCGGGAGAGCTCCAGGGCCTGGCTCGAAAGCTCCAGGGAGACCTCCCCCTCGGAGACGATCTCCGGAGGCGGAGAGAGCCTCTCGCCGACGGTCTCTCCCTTCTGGCGCGGGACCGGAGCCGGGACCGGCGGCTGGACGGCCTGGCGGATCTCGAGAAGCTTCTGAAAGGCCAGGATGCGCTCCCGTTTTTCCCTCTCCCGCTCCTGGCGATCCTCCTCGAAGATGCCGGCCGTGACGGCGAGCATCCTCTTCCGGAAAAGGCCGAGGAAGCCCCCTCTCTTGACGGGCACGACGGAGATCACCACGGCGTCGTCGCCCAGGCGCGTTCTCGCGAGCCGCATGGCCTCCGCGTCGTCTTTGGCATCGAAGGTAATCTGTTGAACGAGTCGCATCATTCCACCATCCCGATCGACTTCAAGGATACGCCTTGAGCAATTTCATTATAGGCCAGGACATGAACCTGCGGTAGACTTCCCTCGACGATACGGCGCACGATGAGGCGCAGATCGGGGTGGACGAGGAGGACGGGGAGGCTGCCGCCCATCGAGAGCTGCTCGGCCGCCTTTCCCACGGCCTGGATGAGATCCTGCATCCGCCTGGGATTCATGGACAGGTGCCACCCCTTGAGGAGATCGCCCTGGAGAGAGGCCTTGATCTCCTCCTCCCAGCGTGGGGAGAGAGTCGCCACGGTCAGGACGCCGCCCTCTCCCAGCAGGCCGACGGTGACGAGACGGGCCAGGGCCTCTCGAACCCGCTCCAGCAGGTAGTCGGCGCTGTGGGAGACCTTTCCGTTGTCGGCCAGACATTCGAAGATCGAGACGAGGTCCCGGATCGGCACCTGCTCGCGGATGAGGTTCTGAAGCACCTTCTGGATGTCGCCCAGGGAGAGGGAGCTCAGAAGCTCGTCGACGACGGCGGGATTGTTCTCCTTGACCAGGTCGAGAAGACGCTGCACCTCCTGGCGGGAGAGCAGATCGGCGCCGTAGAGCTTGATCACCTCGGACAGGTGCGTCGAGAGGACCGAGGGGGCGTCGACGACGGTGAACCCCATCGTCTCGGCCTGATCGCGAAGATCGGGAGCGATCCAGGTGGCGGGCAGGCCGAAGGCGGGCTCCGTCGTCGGGATGCCGACGATGGTGGACTCCGTCCCCGTCGTGTTCATGGCCAGGAAATGATCGGGCAGAAGCTCCCCTCGTCCCACCTCGCCTCCCTTGACGCGGACGATATACTCCGTCGGCTTGAGCTGGATGTTGTCGCGGATGCGGATGGGAGGGACGACGAGCCCCCTCTCGAGGGCCATCTGGCGCCGGATCGTCCCGATCCGCTCCAGCATGTCCCCTCCCTGGGCGGGATCGACGAGGGGGATGAGGGCGTAGCCGATCTCGACCTCCATGGGATCGACGGTGAGAAGGGGAAGGACGTTCTCCGGCGAGGCGGGAGCGGCACCTCCCCCTTTGGCGCCGGGAGCCGCGCCGGGAGCTCCCGGCCGTCCTCCCTTGGGCGCCGCCTTGGCACGGTCCGCCTCGATCTCCTTCCCCTCGCGATAGACCACATACCCCAGGAGCCCCATCATGGACCCCAGCGCCGAAAAGGGGATCAGGGGCAGACCGGGGACGACGGCGAGGCCGAAGAGCATGACCGACCCGATCCAGAGAGGACGGGGATAGGCCGTGAGGGAGGTGACGATGTCCCTTCCCAGGTTGCTCTCCCCCGCCGACCGGGTGACGACGATGCCCGTCGCCGTCGACAGGAGAAGGGCCGGAATCTGGGCCACGAGACCGTCGCCGACGGTGAGGAGGCTGTAGGTCCCCATGGCCTGTCCCAGAGTCATGCCCCTCTGGAAGGTCCCGATGGAGAGGCCGCCGATGATGTTGATGACGGTGATGATGAGGCCGGCGATGGCGTCGCCCTTGACGAATTTGGAGGCGCCGTCCATGGCGCCGTAGAAATCGGCCTCGCGCTGAATCTCGATCCGGCGGGCCCGGGCCGACGCCTCGTCGAGGAGACCGGCGTTGAGGTCGGCGTCGATGGCCATCTGCTTGCCCGGCATGGCGTCGAGGGTGAAACGGGCCGCCACCTCGGCGACGCGCTCGGCGCCCTTGGTGATGACGACGAACTGGATGACGACGAGGATCAGGAAGACGACGCCGCCGACGACGTAGTTGCCGCCGACGACGAAGTTGCCGAAGGCCCCTATGACCTCCCCCGCGTAGCCGCGGAGCAGGATGAGCCGCGTCGTCGAGACGTTGAGGGCCAGACGGAAAAGGGTGGCCATGAGAAGGATCGTCGGGAAGGCGGCGATCTCCAGGGCCTTGCGGACATAGAAGGTGGTGAGGAGGACGACGACGCCGAGCGTGATGTTCATGGCCAGCAACAGGTCGAGGAGCACCGTCGGCAGGGGGATGATCATCATCCCCACGATCAGGACGAGAAGGAAGGCCATGCCGACATCGGCATACTTCAGCATTGTCTTGAGACCCGTCGAGCGGACCTCCTGCGGTTCGATCATCGACACAACTCCTCGAAAGGGCCGCCCGAGGCGGTCAATCTGCTTTCACCATGAAGACACTATAGCCGATGAGAGAGGGGGGCTCAACTGACAGATCGCGCCGAGACCCCCTTTCTCCCCTCTCGGAGACGGTAGACGAAGGCCAGGACCTCGGCGACGGCGCGATAGAGCTCCTCGGGAACTTCCATGCCGATCTCCACCTGAGAGTAGAGAGCCCGGGCCAGGATCCTGTTCTCGACGATCGGCACGTCGTTTTCCGCGGCGATCTCGCGGATCCGCCGGGCGACGACCCCCTGCCCCTTGGCGACGACCTGGGGCGAATCCATGGACTTCCGCTCGTAAAGAAGGGCCACGGCCAACATCGTCGGGTTGGTGATGACCACGTCGGCCTTGGGCACGGCCTGCATCATCCTCCCCCGGGCCAGCTCGCGCTGCTTCTGGCGGATCCGCCTCTTGATCAGGGGATCGCCCTCCATCTGCTTGTACTCGTCCTTGATCTCCTGTTTGCTCATCTTGATGGAGCGTTCGAACTCCCAACGCTGGTAGAGGTAGTCGAAAAGGGCGATGGCCAGGAGGAGAAGGGCGAAGCGGAGCCCCAGAAACCAGACGATCTCGGCGACGGTCTCCATCCCCTCGTCGAGGGGAAGGCGGATGACGGCGATGATGCGGTCGAGATCCTTCCTCAGGGCGTAGTAGAGGAGAAGCATGAGGAGAGAGGCCTTGAGAAGCCCCTTGAAGAGCTCCACGAGAGAGCGGATCGAAAAAATCCGCTTCAGCCCCGAAAGGGGGTTGAGGCGGTCCAGCTTCAGCTCCAGAGGCTTGGAGCTCATGAAAAAACCGACCTGATAGACGGTGATCGCCAGGGCCGCGAGGGCGCAGGCCGCTGCCAGAGGCAGCCACAGATAAAGGTAGTCCGCCAGCGCCCGGGCTCCCAGGAGGCGGGCCCAGCCCTCTCCCGAAAAGGCGGGATCGCCGAAGGCCCGAAGCATGAAGAGGATGTGTTCCTTCATCCCGCCGCCCATATAGCCGGCGAAGACTTTCATGAAGACCAGGCCGGCCAGAATGACGACGGCCGCGCCCAGATCCTGACTTTTCGCCGTCTTTCCCTCTTCCCGGGTCTTGCGGCGCTTCTGGGGCGTCGCGGGCTCCGTCTTCTCCTGGCCGAAAAGCTGAAGCGAAAAGGGCCGTCTCATCGCCAGAGGCTCACCCCCTCCAGGGCCGTCTCGAGGGCCCCCTCGATCTGTCCATGAAGGACATTGACCGTCAGGGGCAGGACGACGATGAGGAGGAAGAATCCCAAGATGATCTTCAGGGGCAGCCCCAGGACGAAGACGTTCATCTGGGGCACCGTCCGGGCCACGAACCCCAGCCCCAGATCGGCGAGGAGCAGGGTCCCGAAATAGGGGAGGACGATGCGGAAGGAGAGGACGAAAAGCTCCTGAAGCCAGGTGCCTGTGCCGATCTCGGCCGCGAGGGAGAGGCCCGCCCCTCCCAGGGGCACGAGGCGGAAGGTCTCGACGAGGGCCCGCAGGAGCAGGAGGTGGCCGTTCCAGTAGAAAAAGTACCAGAGCGCCAGGAGGAACTTGATCTGGCCGATGAGGGAGACCTGAACCTGCGAGAAGGGGTCGAGGACGTTGACCATGCCGAAACCCATCTGGGTTCCGATGACCCGGCCGGCGACCTGAACGGCGTAAAGGGGCAGGGCCGACAGAAGGCCCAGGGCGACGCCGACGAGAAGCTCCCCCGCCCCGGCCAGGACGATGCCCCCCCATCCCAGCAGGGCGCGCTCGGGCAGAGGACCCGACAGGAAGGGCCAGGCCGCCAGGGCCAGAACGGCGGCGAGCCAGAAGCGGACGGGCATGGGAAAGGCGGGGGCCACGAAGGCCGGCGTGGAAAGGAGAAGGCCGAGGAACCGGGTCGTCGCCAGAAGGAAGGCGACGATGAAAAGGACCAGATCGCCCTCGAGATTCATTGGATGAAGCGGTGAAGCTGCCCCAACAGGTCGATCGTCATCTTGCCCACCTTGCCGAAGATCCAGGGCCCGAAAAGGACGAGGGAAAGAAGGACGGCCAGGATCTTGGGGACGAAGACGAGGGTCTGTTCCTGTATCGACGTGGCCGTCTGCAGAATGCCGATGACGAGGCCCAGCACCATCGCCACGAGCAGGACGGGAAGCGAGGCCAGCAGGGTCGTCCAGACGGCGTGCTGGAAGGTGTCGACGATGCTCAGCGTCCCCACCGATCATCCCTCCCTAGCGGAAACTGTTGAGAAGGCTGACGACGACGAGGTTCCATCCGTCGGCCATCACGAAAAGAAGCACCTTGAAGGGCAGGGAGATCATCATGGGCGGAAGCATGATCATCCCCATGCTCATGAGAACGCTGGCCACGATCATATCGACGACGATGAAGGGGACGAAGATGACGACGCCCATCTGGAAGGCCGTCTTCAGCTCGCTGAGCATGAAGGCCGGCACGAGGACCTGGAGGGGAACCTCGTCGGCGTTGCGGGGCTGGGGCAGATCGGCCATGGTGATCATCAGGGAGAGTTCTCCCTCCCGGGTCTGGCTCAGCATGAAGTCTCTCACGGGCTTCACCGTCCCCGCCCAGGCCTCAAGCGACGTCGTCTCGCCCCGCATGTAGGGGCCGAGGCCTCCGTCGTAGACGCGGGTCCAGACGGGCCCCATGGTGAAAAGGGCCAGGAAGAGGGCCAACGTGACCAACACCTGATTGGGAGGCGTCTGCTGAAGTCCCAGGGCATTGCGGACGAAGCCCAGGACGATGAGGATCCGGGTGAAGCTGGTCAGCATCAGCACCAGGGCGGGAGCGACGCTCAAGACGGTCATGAGGGCGACGATCTGAAGGGTCAGAGCCACGTCCTGAGGCGATTCGGCGCCCCGCACGCCGAGGGAGAGGGCCGGGAAGGGCGCCGTCGGCGCCTCGGGCTGGGCCAGGACGGGCGAAGCGGCCAGGCAGAGGCAGAGAAGCGCCACGAGAACCGCCGCCAGGGCCGGAAGGCCGTCTCCGGGCAGACGGAAAGAGCAGGCCCTAGCCCTCATCGCCGTCGTCCTTCTCCCAGAGGGCCCGGTCCCAACGACCGATGACGGTCGCGCCGCCGCGACCGGAGACGACGGCGATCACTTCGGGACCGCAGCGGACGATGTAGAGGGCGTCCCTTCCCAAAGGAAGGGTGCCCAGAAGGCGGCAGCGACCGGAGAGGGGGAACCTCCGACGGAACCAAGGGGCCCGGGAAAGACGGGAGAGGCCGAAAAAGAGGGCGCAGAGAAGAAGGGCTCCCAGGGCCAGCCGGAGTCCGTAGCTCCCCATATCGGGCGAGGCCGAGGCCAGGGCCGGAAGAGGACGAAAGACCAGAAGCCAGACCGGAACGGAGAAGGCGAGGGATGCCTTGGCATCGCCTCGCCCCACTCTCCCGCCGAACACGGGGCCGACCTCCCCGATCAACCCAGAGCCTTGCGCAGCGACTCCAGGACCCGATCGGGCTGAAAGGGCTTGACGATGAAATCGGAGGCCCCGGCCTGGATGGCCTCGATGACCATGGACTGCTGCCCCATGGCGCTGACCATGACGACCTTGGCCGCAGCCTTGAGTTTCTTGATCTCCTTCACGGCCGAGATGCCGTCCATCTCGGGCATGGTGATATCCATCGTCACCAGATCGGGATTGAGTTCCTGAAAAAGCTGGACGCCCACCTTGCCGTTCTCGGCTTCACCGATGACTTCGAAGCCGTTCTTGAGGAGTATGTCCTTCAGCATCATGCGCATAAAGGCTGCATCATCGACGATCAGTACTTTGGCTCCCATCCCGCTGTTCAACCTCCTTAGGCCCTCGTCGGTCTCAAAGGTCACCGGCCGATGGAGCGGATACGCTCGGCCTTGCTGACGATCTCGCTGATGCGGACTCCGAAGCTCTCGTCGATGACGACGACCTCTCCGCGAGCCACAAGCTTGCCGTTGACGAGGACGTCCACCGGTTCGCCTGCCATCTTCTCCAATTCTAACACGGAGCCCGGCCCGAGACCGAGCACCTCTCCGATCGTGCGAGAGGTACGGCCTAATTCAACCGTAACAGTGACGGGGATGTCAAGGATGAGGTCCAGATTTCCCGGCGCGACGATCTCCTCGGCCTGGGAAAGAGGGGCGAACTGGGCCGGCCGGACATCGACGGGCTGCGGCTCGGGACGGCGCGGGGCGGCCGGGGCCGGACCGGAGGAAGAGGGCACCGACGGAGCGGAGGCGGACCGGGCGGGCTGAGGCGCGACAGGAGGCGGAGCCATCCTGGCCGTGACATCGTCGGCCAGGGCGAAGGCGTCCTTCTCCCCCATGACGAAGCTGAGCGCCACGGAGCCGACCTGATCGATGGCGACGTCCACGGCAAGACAGACGACGCGCTCGCCCGCTCCCAACCCCCGGAGGGGAAGCCAGCTCCCCTCCTCCAGCGTCGCCACGGCGTCGGCGGGGACGAGCCTTTTGCCGCCCAGAAGGCCGCTGAGCCCCGTCAGGGCGGCACCGACGATCTGGCTGAGCCCCTCCTGAGAGGCGCTCAGGTAGAGATCGTTCGACTCGGACGGCAGCTCCTTGCCGTCGCCGCCCATCATCAGGTCGGCCAGAAGGAGCCCCGTCCGCTCCGAAAGGAGAACGGCCATGGGGGCATCGTGGAGGCCGTCGCAGCGGAAGCGGAAGGCCAGGACGCGATCGCCGCCGAAACGGCCGGGAAGATCGCCCTGAACCAGCCGAAGGGGATCCTGAGGCACGCAGGAGACGTCGCGACCGGCCAGCATCCCCATGACATTGCCCGAGGCCTCGGCGAAGAGGGATCCGATCTCGCCCAGGGGCGACGCCGGTCCCCCGGCCGGTTCGGGGGCTCCTCCCAGAGCCGCGCCCTGGAGCAGGGCGTTGATTTCGTCTTGGCTGAGCAGATCATCCATCATGACAGAGAACCCTCCTCATCGGGGTCGGTCGGCACCAGGCCGGTAATCTCGGCCGCGAAATTCCCTCGGGAAAGCCCCGGCCTCGCCAGATACTTGACCTCTTTCCCCACGAGAACGCGAATGGGATCGTCGAGCCCCTGATCGAGGCGTATCACCTGCCCCGGCTGAAGCTGCAGGATGTCGTCGACGGTCAGAGTCACCCGGCCCAGCTCCAGGGCGAGAGGGACCCTGATCTTGCGGATCTTCTTCTCCAGGATGGGGCGGGCCTCGGCCCCGTCCTTGCGGCCCGTCGAGGCGAACCAGTGCTGAGAGCTGAGCTTGTCGATCATGGGCTCCATGACGAAATAGGGGATGCAGAGATTCATGATCCCCTGCACGCCGGCGATCTCCAGCTTGAGCGTCACGAGAAGGACCATATCCGTCGCCGGGCAGATCTGGACGAAAAAGGGGTTGCTCTCCATGCTCTCGAAGCGGAAGCGGATGTCGACGACGGTGCTCCAGCTCTCCTCCATGAGCTCCAGAATGCGCATGAGGACCCGTTCGACGACGGTCTGTTCGATGTCGGTCAGGTCACGGGGCTTGAGGATCGACTCCCCCTTGCCGCCCAGCATCCTGTCGATGATGGTGAAGACGATGGAGGGGTTGATCTCGAGGACGGCGTTGCCGTTGAAGGGGTACATCTCCAGGACGGCGATGACCGTGGGCTGCACCAGGGAGCGGACGAACTCGTCGTAGGACATCTGATCCACCGAGGCCACCTCGACGGAGACCATCGATCGGACCATCGTCGAAAGAGAGGTCGTCATCTGACGGGCGAAGGCGTCGTGGATCATCTGGATGGCCCGGAGCTGATCCTTGCTGAACTTGTCGGGCCGCCGGAAATCGTAGGTCTTGATCTTCTTCTCGGCATGGGCCCTGGAGATCGCTTCGGCATCGACCTCCCCGCTCGTAAGCGCGCTCAGCAGATTGTCGATCTCCGACTGGGAGAGGACTTCCGGAACCATGACAGGCCTCCTCGGCGGTCTATTGGAGCACGAACTCCGTGAAGAGCACCCTCTTCACGGGGGGCGTCCCCTTCAGGGGAGGGAGAAGCGCGTTGAGACGGGTCCGCAGATCCTGGGAGAGCTCGAGGAGCCCCTCGGCGCTGCGGAGGGCCGTGAAACGGCGGTCCTTCACGGTGAGGATGATCTCGTTCTTGATTCGCGTCAGCCAGCCCGGATCGGCCAGGGCCTCCGTGGCCTTCACCGACGTCATCTCCAGGGTGAGGGAGAAACGGGCGATGCGGGGGTCCTTGTCGGCCAGGTTGACGGTGAACTCGCCGACGGGGACGACGGGACCGGGCGTATCGGCGACGACATCGCCCTTGTCCGAACCGAGGCGGCCTCCCAGCAGAAGTCCCGCGCCGATTCCGCCGGCGAGGACGACGAGGACGACGACAGCGATGAGTGCGATCTTTTTGATCATCGGGCTTCCCTCCGAACGAAGTCAGCTAGCGGCGAGGATACTGGGAGAGGACGACCAGATCGACGCGGCGGTTGAGCCGTCGATGCTCGGCCGTATCGTTGGGAACGAGAGGCCTCGCGGGACCGAACCCCACGGCCTGGAGACGTCCCGCCTCGACTCCGGCCGAAATCAGGAAGGAGGCCACGCCCGCGGCCCTCATGGCCGAAAGGCCCCAGTTGTCCCGGTAAGGCCCTCCCCTGAGGGGGAGGCCGTCGGTGTGCCCCTCGACGGAAAGGGCGTTGGGCACCTCGGCCAGAAGAAGGCCCATCTTGTGGATCAGCCTCTGCCCCTCGGGGCGGAGATCGACGGCGCCCGTCTCGAAAAGGACCTGCTCCGAAAGGGAGATGACGATCCCCCGCTGGTCGACGGTGACGGAGACCTGCCCCTCCATCTGTTCCCGGCGGACGAGGGCGACGACCCGCTCCGAGACGTGGCGGATGTCCTGGGTCTGGCGCGTCGACGTTCCGGCGTCGGAGGCCGTCTGGCCGCCGAAGGGATTGGTCGTCTCCTCCTCGACGGACTTGCCTCCGGGCATGACGCCCAGGGCGCCCTGGAAGGAGAGGAGGAGCTTCTCGAACTTCTGGACGTCGATCGTCGAGAAGGCGAAGAGGAAGACGAAAAAGGTCAGAAGGAGCGTCACCATGTCGCCGTAGGTGGTCAGCCAGGCCTGGCCGTTGCCGCCCGATTCGACCTTGCGCCGCTTGCGCGCCATGGACCTCCCCTACCTTTCCTCTCCCTTGCCGTCCCGGTTTTTCTCCTCGTCGAGAACGTCGCGGAGCTGAGGCGGCAGGAAAACCTTGAGCTTCTCTTCGACGATGCGGGGGTTCTCCCCGGCCTGGATGGCCAGGACGCCCTCGACCATCAGCTCCCGCGAGAGGACCTCCTCGGCGGAGCGCACGGCCAGCTTGCGCGAGACGGGGATGCAGATCACGTTGGCCAGGAAGGAGCCGTAAAAGGTGGTGATGAGGGCCACGGCCATGCCGGGCCCCAGGGCGTCGGGATCGCTGAGGTTGCGGAGCATCTGGATGAGGCCGATGAGCGTTCCCAGCATGCCGAAGGCCGGAGCCAGTTCGGCCATGGTGTCGAACATCTGTTTGCCCGCGGCGTGACGGTCCTCGAGGAGGCCGATCTCCGTATCGAGGATGCCCTTGACCAGCTCGGGATCGGTGCCGTCGACGACGAGCTGGATCGATTTGCGCAGGAACTGGTCGTCCAGCTCGGACGTGTCGTCCTCGAGGGCCAGGAGCCCCTCGCGGCGGGCCTTCTCGGCGAAGCTGACCAGAGTCTGGACGAGGCCGATCAGGTCGGGGCTCTCGGCGAAAAAGGCCCGGCGCAGCACCTTGCCGACCCCCCGTATCCGCTCCATGGGGTTGGCCATGATGGTGGCGCCGAAGGTGCCTCCGACGGTGACGAGCAGAGAGGGGAAGTTGACGAAGGCCCCCGGTTCACCGCCGACGACGATGCCCCCTATGACCAGAATGACGGCCAGGAGAAGGCCTATGAGCGTTGCCAGATCCACGGCGGCACCTTCCTTTCGGCGACATCGGGCGCGGCGGTCAGTCCCTCTCCCCCGGGGGACGTTCAGGGACCGGCGGAAGGCGACGACGCGACCGACCACGTCCGAGACGGACTCGCGCACGACGTAGCGCCTCCCGTTGACGAGAAAGAGGACCGTGTCGGGCCGGGCCTCGACGGTCTCGATGAGATCGGCGTTGATCACGAAGACCTCGCCGTTGAGCCGCGTCACCTCGATCATCGCCGGCCTCCTCCGCGGGAGGGGAGAGAGGCGATCCCTCCCCTCCATTCTACATCAAGAAAGACTACCGCTTCAGATTGATCAGCTCCTGGAGCACGTCGTCGCTGGTGGTGATGACGCGGGCGTTGGCCTGGAAGCCGCGCTGGGCCAGGATGAGGCGGACGAACTCCTCGGTGAGGTCCACGTTGGACATCTCCAGATTGCCGCCCGAAATACTCCCGGCGCCGCCCTCGGTGGGAGAGCCGATCTGGGGAAGACCCGAGTTGGCGCTGGCCGTAAAAACCGTGTCGCCCTCCTTGTTCAGCCCCTGGGGGTTGGCGAAGAGGGCCAGGGCCACGCGGGAGAGGGCCCGGCTCTGATCGTTGCTGTAGACGCCGAGGATGACGCCGTCGGAGGTGACGGAGTAGTCCTCCAGGACACCCATCTCGTAGCCGTCCTGGGTGTAGGCCTTCGTCGAGAAGGCCGAGCCGAACTGGGTCACGCCCTCGATGGGCTCCTCGTCGAAGGATTCGCCGGAGAAATCGAGCGTCACCGTGGCGTCCTCGGCGCCGATGGCCGAGTAGGAGATGCCGATCTCGGCCGTGCCGCCCATCTCCAGCTTGCCGTCGGAGGTGAAGCGGAGGATCCCCGTGTTGTTCTGGAGCGGGATCGTCGACTCGTCGGGCAGGTAGGCCGTCCAGCTCCAGAGGTTGTTGCCCACCTTCTGCCAGACCACCTCCAGGGTGTGCTCGTTGCCCAGGGTGTCGTAGGTGCTGACCTTCGAGGAGTGCTGGCTGGCCAGGTTCTGCGTCACCGAGGCGACCTGGGTCCCTCCGGCGTTGGACTCGTAGGAAAAGAGAACCTTCCGCGAATCGCTGGGGTTGGGGATGGCCGTCACGGTGACGCCTCCCGTGAGGCCCGTGACCTGGGCGCTTCCCGAATAGGCCCCGCCCGAATAGGTCAGTCCCGTGCCGAAGGTGAAGGGCTCCATCGTCCCCTGCGCGTTGGGCCCCCAGAGGGTGATCGTGTCGCCGTAGTTGGCCCCGCCGGCGGTGGAGCTGCCGAAATCGACGAGGTACTGGCCTCCGTTGATCTCCGTCGTCTGGAAGTTGAACTCGGAATAACTCCAGAGGGTGGCCCCCGTGTCGGTATTCTTGACGGTGAAGGTCGACGTCGCGGGATCGTAGCCGTAGGTCACATCGGTCCCGTCGACCGTCCCCGTCGTCGTGCTGGGCACGAGGATGACCTCGCCGTCGGCCGAGACGCCCTTGAACTGGAGGGAGACCGTCTCGGCCGGCGTCCCGCCGTCGAAGAGGGAGAGGGTGATGAAATCGTCCGTCGTCGCTCCCTCTTCGAAGGAGTAGCGGACGGCGTTACCGCTCGAACTGGTGTAGGCCGTGGGGGCCGTGGCGAAAGCGGCGACCGAGACGGGATTGGCGGCGGGTTCGCTGGCTCCTGTCGGCTGTGTAAGAGTGAGTTGGCCTGTGCCTGTGTCGTAGGCAATGCCATAATGTGTCGCATCCGCCGTCGCTGCAAGCCCGGCGCTCTGCCAGGCGCTTCCGTCGTAGTAGTACAACGTATCGGTACCGGGGGTCACGGTAAACGTAGCGAAACCCGTCGCATCATCGAAACCGGTACAAGTGAGGTCAACCGTAGCCGACTGTGTCGTGGCCGTGCCGTCATCATAGGTCGTCGTCAGGGTAAGCGTCACCGTATCGCCTTCAGCTACGGACGATGCCGAAAGGGAGCCGGACAGGGTGAAATCATCTTGAACGCCCGTATAGGTCGGTACCGAGGAGAGGCTGGCCAGGGTGGTCCCGGCCTTGCTGACGACGCTGTTCCTCCCCGACGGGGCGTAGGTGGGGTTGACGTTGGCCTTGAAGCGGAGGGCCTGGCCGTCGTCGGAGACCTCGAGGAGGACGCTGTGCGTGGCGGGGAACTCGATGTCGTCGGCGGTGACGACGCTGAGGACGGCCGTCGTGTCGAAGGTGCCGTCGTCGTTGCGGGGGACGCGCCACTCGAAGTAGTCGAAGGTGTCGGGGTCCGTGGCGTTGGAGGTGTCGACGGCGGCGCCCCAGAGGCGGACGATGGCCGTGTTCCCCTCTTCGGTGACCTCGGCCAGGTAGGTCGTCTCGTCGCCGTTGGCGTCGGTGACGGTGACGGGCTCGTAGTTCATGTAGGCCCCCAGGGGGATCTGGGCGTCGTCGACGTTGAGCATGCCCGTCTCGGTGTTGAAGTTGACGTAGTGCCCCAGGGCGTCGACGGGCTCCAGGACGGGATAGTAGGTGCCGTCCGTGGCCTGGGTGACGCCCGTCAGCTTGAGTTCGATCTCGTCGACGGTGCCGTCGGCCTGGTTCTCCAGGCGGAGGACGAGGAAGTTCGAGGCCTCCTCTCCCTCGCTCACCGAGGCCGTGTAGGCCTCGCCGAGAAGGGTGACGTTCATCTCCATGCCGTCGGGGACGCCCAGGGGCAGGTAGGGATCGACGCGGCTGTCGAGGTTGCAGCGGTAGCCGACGGTGGTGGTGGCGTTGGCCTCCATCTTCTGTCCCATGGGGATCTCGATGTCGGCCAGCGTCGACGTCTGGACGTACTTCGTCGGGTCGGAGCTGTCGACGGTGAGCTGATAGCCCTGGAGGCGGTAACCCGTGCCCGACTGGGCCAGCTTGCCCTCGCCGTCGAGGGTGAAGGCGCCGGCCCGGCTGTAGACGGTCTCGCCCAGTCCCTCGAGGACGAAGTAGCCGTCGCCGGAGATGGCCATGTCGTTGCGGCTGCCCGTGTAGTCCAGGTTGCCCTGGCTGTGGATGGTCTGGATGGCGCCGACTTTGACGCCGAGGCCGACCTGGGTGGGGTTGATGCCGCCCAGATCCTCCGTCGGGGCCGAGGCGCCGCTGCTCGTCTGGTAGAGAAGGTCCTGGAAGAGGACGGTCGATCGCTTGAAGCCCGTGGTGTTGACGTTGGCGACGTTGTTGCCGACGACGTCGAGATAGGTCTGGTGGCTGCGGACGCCGGTGACGCCGGACATAAGGGAACGCAACATGGCGGTCTACCCCCTTGAGGAATGGTTGTTCACGTTGGGCGCAATCCGTTGCGGTCCCCCGAGGCCGCCTTCCCTGGCGGCCGAAAGCCTCGTGACGGCACGCACCGTCACGCCGAGACGGAAAGCACGTCTTCCATGTAGAGGTAGCCCGAATCCGTCTCGAGGATGATCTCTCCGTCGTTGAAGTAGACGGCGTTGACGACGGCCGAAACGTTCGTCGCCGAGGTGCTGTCGTAGGCGGTGACGGTCTTGCCGATGAAGCTGACGGCACCCGTCATCTGCATCTGAGTCAGGTTTTCGATGCCGCTGCTGATGTTGGTCAGCTGTTCCAGGGAGCTGAACTGGGCCATCTGAGCGATGAAATCTTCGTTGGACACGGGATCCGTCGGGTCCTGGTGGGTCAGCTGGGTGATGAGAAGCTGCAAAAAGTCGTCCTTGCCCAGCTCTTTCGTGGCCTCGCTCGTCGTCGACGTGCTCGTCGACGTGCTCGCCGCAGCCGAAATGGAATTGATCATCCTGCTCTCCTCCTTTATGCTCGCGTCAAGCCATCCAGGTCAGCAGGCCCCGTTCGAGATCGAGGGTCCCCTCGAGGGGCTCCTCCTCCTCGGGAAGGACCTGCTTCGTCTTCCGTCCGCCTTCGCCCCCGAGCGATCTCTCGCCGCCGTCGCTCCGAACGTCGACGGAGAGGCCCTGCAGGGTGATGCCCGCCTGCTGGAGCGAGGTCCGAAGCTGGTCCAGCTGGCCTTGGATCGTCTGGCGCAGCCCCTCGTTGTCGACGCGAAGGGTCGCCTCGATTCCCTGGGCTCCCTGGCGGACGGCGATCTCGACGCGACCCAGAGCGGGCGGTTCGACGACGACGGTCGCCCGGTTTTTCCCCAGGGTGAGCGTCCTTTTGGCCGCCTCGGCCAGCCCTTCCGGCAGAGGGGCGCCGCTTTTGAGCCACTGGAGCGGTTCCTCGGCCGACGCCGACGTCGCGATGGAGGAACCGTTTCCTCCGGCGACGACCCGCCCCTGTCGAAGGATCTCTTTCTCCCCGCCGTCGTCGCGGAGCAGCGAGGCGAAGGCCACCTCGCGGACCGTCGACGTGCCACCGCCGATCACCTCCGCGGAGGACGGGAAGGCCAGGGAATCGCCCCGACGCCCCTCCCCTTCGAAGGTGTCGCCCTGGCCGGCCGAGGAGGAAGCCGCGACGGCAAGATCTTCCATGGGAGAACCCTCGGCTTTCGTGCCGTCGGCCGAGGTCTTTCGGGACCGTTCGACCGCCCCCTCCCAGGGCGCGCCCTCTTCGGCGGCGCGATCGGCCGCGGCGAAGGCCCACTCCCTAGGGGATGACTCTTTATTTTCGGCACCGCCGACGACGCTCTCAAGGGCTATCGCCTCATCGGCCCTTTTTTCCGCCTTCCCGCCGGGGACGAGATCGACCGGGCGAGAGGGCGACGACGCCGACGGGGAGGCGAACGTCTCGCCGTCGGAGACGTCGACGGCCTCCGCACCCTCGGCCGTCGACGTCTCCGCCTCGGCGCGCCCCCCGCCGAGAGAAGGAGCAGAGCCGTCTTCCCCGGCGGAGCGGGAGAGACGGGGGTTCGACATAAGGAATTCGAAGGCCGACCGCGGCGGGACAGACGCGGCGGACTCGACCGTCGGGCTGGGAACCGCCGTCACCGGCTCCGCCGAAGGTGAAGCGGGGATCTCGGCGGAAAGGACTCCGCGAGGCGACTCCGCCCCGGCCGGGCCGGAGGACAGGGAAGAGGCCTCCGCCGTCGCGCGGGAGGCGGCGCCGAGGGAGGGCTCGGCCGTCGGGGCCGTCCCGTCGGCGGGGGCCGGGGCCATCCCTGCGGCGGGGGCCGAAGAGGCCGTCGACGCCGCCGTCGGGAGGGACACCTCCGTCACCGGCTTCTGGGCCGTGAGGGGGACCTCCGTCGGCTCCGCCACCGGCTGGACCGGGGTCGTGACCGTCGTCGGCTCCGCCGCCGGACGGGGAACCGCCGTCACCGGCTCCGCCGAAGGTGAAGCGGGGATCTCGGCGGAAAGGGTTCCGCGAGGCGCCTCCGCCGTCGCGCGGGAGGCGTCACTGAGGGAGGCCTCGGCCGTCGGGGCCGTCCCGTCGGGGGAGGCCGAGGCCATCCCTGCGGCGGGGGCCGAAGAGGCCGTCGACGCCGCCGTCGGGAGGGACACCTCCGTCACCGGCTTCTGGGCCGTGAGGGGGACCTCCGTCGGCTCCGCCACCGGCTGGACCGGGGTCGTGACCGTCGTCGGCTCCGCCGTCGGACGGGGAACCGCCGTCACCGGCTCCGCCGAAGGGGACGGGATCTCGGCGGACCCGTCTCCGCGAGGCGACTCCGCCCCGGCCGGGCCGGAGGACACGGAAGAGGCCGCCTCCGTCGCGCGGGAGGCATCGCCGAGGGAGGCCTCGGCCGCAGGGGCCGTCCCGTCGGCGGGGGCCGGGGCCATCCCTGCGGCGGCAGCCGAAGAGGCCGTCGACGCCGCCGTCGGGAGGGACACCTCCGTCACCGGCTTCTGGGCCGTGAGGGGGACCTCCGTCGGCTCCGCCACCGGCTGGACCGGGGTCGTGACCGTCGTCGGCTCCGCCGCCGGACGGGGAACCGCCGTCACCGGCTCCGCCGAAGGTGAAGCGGGGATCTCGGCGGAAAGGGCTCCGCCAGGCGACTCCGCCCCGGCCGGGCCGGAGGACAGGGAAGAGGCCGCCTCCGTCGCGCGGGAGGCGTCGCCGAGGGGGGACTCGACCGCAGGGGCCGTCCCGTCGGGGGAGGCCGGGGCCATCCCTGCGGCGGCAGCCGGAGAGGCCGTCGACGCCGCCGTCGGGAGGAGCACCTCCGTCGTCGGCTTCTGGGCCGTGAGGGGAACCTCCGTCGGCTCCGCCACCGGCTGGACCGGGGTCGTGACCGTCGTCGGCTCCGCCGCCGGACGGGGAACCGCCGTCACCGGCTCCGCCGAAGGGGAAGCGGGGATCTCGGCGGAAAGGGTTCCGCGAGGCGCCTCCGCCCCGGCCGGGCCGGAGGACAGGGAAGAGGCTGCCTCCGTCGCGCGGGAGGCGTCGCCGAGGGGGGACTCGACCGCAGAGGCCGTGCCGTCGGGGGAGGCCGGGGCCATCCCTGCGGCGGGAGCCGGAGAGGCCGTCGACGCCGCCGTCGGGAGGGACACCTCCGTCACCGGCTTCTGGGCCGTGAGGGGAACCCCCGTCGGCTCCGCCACCGGCTGGACCGGGGTCGTGACCCTCGTCGGCTCCGCCGCCGGGCGGACCGGGGTCGTGACCGTCGTCGGCTCCGCCGCCAGGCGGGGAACCGCCGTCACCGGCTCCGCCGAAGGGGAAGCGGGGATCTCGGCGGAAAGGGTTCCGCGAGGCGCCTCCGCCCCGGCCGGGCCGGAGGGCACGGAAGAGGCCTCCGCCGTCGCGCGGGAGGCGTCGCCGAGGGGGGACTCGACCGCAGAGGCCGTGCCGTCGGGGGAGGCCGGGGCCATCCCTGCGGCGGGAGCCGGAGAGGCCGTCGACGCCGCCGTCGGGAGGGACACCTCCGTCACCGGCTTCTGGGCCGTGAGGGGAACCCCCGTCGGCTCCGCCACCGGCTGGACCGGGGTCGTGACCCTCGTCGGCTCCGCCGCCGGGCGGACCGGGGTCGTGACCGTCGTCGGCTCCGCCGCCAGGCGGGGAACCGCCGTCACCGGCTCCGCCGAAGGGGACGGGATCTCGGCGGAAAGGACTCCGCGAGGCGCCTCCGCCCCGGCCGGGCCGGAGGGCACGGAAGAGGCCTCCGCCGTCGCGCGGGAGGCGTCGCCGAGGGGGGACTCGACCGCAGAGGCCGTCCCGTCGGGGGAGGCCGGGGCCGTCCCGTCGGCGGGGGCCGGAGAGGCCGTCGACGCCGCCGTCGGGAGGGACACCTCCGTCACCGGCTTCTGGGCCGTGAGGGGAACCCCCGTCGGCTCCGCCACCGGCTGGACCGGGGTCGTGGCCGTCGTCGGCTCCGCCGCCGGGCGGACCGGGGTCGTGGCAGGCTCGGCCGTCGGACGGGGAACCGCCGTCACCGGCTCGGCCGAAGGGGAAGCGGGGATCTCGGCGGAAAGGGCTCCGCGAGGCGCCTCCGCCCCGGCCGGGCCGGAGGACGCGGAAGAGGCCTCCGCCGTCGCGCGGGAGGCGGCGCCGAGGGGGGACTCGACCGCAGAGGCCGTGCCGTCGGGGGAGGCCGGGGCCATCCCTGCGGCGGGAGCCGGAGAGGCCGTCGACGCCGCCGTCGGGAGGGACACCTCCGTCACCGGCTTCTGGGCCGTGAGGGGAACCCCCGTCGGCTCCGCCACCGGCTGGACCGGGGTCGTGGCCGTCGTCGGCTCCGCCGCCGGGCGGACCGGGGTCGTGACCGTCGTCGGCTCCGCCGCCAGGCGGGGAACCGCCGTCACCGGCTCCGCCGAAGGGGACGGGATCTCGGCGGAAAGGACTCCGCGAGGCGCCTCCGCCCCGGCCGGGCCGGAGGGCACGGAAGAGGCCTCCGCCGTCGCGCGGGAGGCGTCGCCGAGGGGGGACTCGACCGCAGAGGCCGTCCCGTCGGGGGAGGCCGGGGCCGTCCCGTCGGCGGGGACCGAAAGAGGGGCTTCCACCGCGGCAGAGACCGTCACCACGGACAGAGCCGCCGCAGCGCCTTCGCCCGTCCCCACGGCAGACGATCCCGTCGGGGAGGAGCGCCTCTCGGAGGTCTCCTCCTCGACGGAAGACGCCGCGTCGGGAGAGAGGTCCCCGGGAACCGGCAAGGAGTCGTCGGGGCCCTCCGAGGCCGGAGAGAGGCCCTCCTCCGGAGAGTCGTGGGGAAGAGGAACTTCCAGGGAGGGCAGGAAGAGGAGCGCGCGGAAGGAGGCCGTCCCTTCGCCCTGCTCCGAACCCCCGACGGCGCCCCCGCCGTCGGAAGGCGTCGTCGTCGGCCCTCCGGCGACGCCCTTTCGGGAATCCATGTAAGCGCCGAGGAGGGTCGAGAAGGCCTCGGCCTTCACAAACCCCTCCCCTTTAGCCGTTCCTGAAAAGACCCTTCCGTTCCCTCCCGGGGGAAAAAGGATCAGGGAAGCCTTCGTCATCGGTTCACCTCGCAGATCCCGTCGAAGCCAGCTGTTCCGTCAGCCTCGCAGCTCGGGGAGCGTCCATGCTCCCGAGTATTTCGGCGGACTTGTCCTGGGGCAGCCCCCTGAGAAGGGCCACGGACAGCCTCTCGTCGAGTTCTTCGAGAATTTTCGCCGCCTTGCGCGAGGACATCTCCTGAAAGATGTTTCCCACGGATCGGAGAAGTTCCTCTGTAGTTATTTCGGGCTTTTCGGCGCCGACCTTAAGGCTCTCCGCCAGGGCCGCCTCCCGTTGCGCCAGGATTTCGGCCTTTTCGGCCAGTTGGGCGGCGAGGAGCTGAAGGGATTCCCCCTCCTCCGCCAGGTCGAGACGTTGCCGCCGAAGGAGGTCCTCCCTCTCGGCCAGTTCGGACAGGAGACGCTCTCCGGCCGAAAGGGCGAGATCGCGCTTCAGGCCAAGGGCCTCTCCGATGCGGGGACCGATGACGGGCAGGGACCAGACGAGCCGCGTCAGGGGCCCTTTGACGTCGGCGGCACCGCTGATCTGAAGGCCCAGGGCGGCGCCGAGAAGGAGGATGAGAAGGAAAAAGCAGCCGCAGCCCTTTCCCTTCTTTTTTTTCCGCGGCGGCCGCGGAGGGCGCGGAGTCGCGCCGGAGCCCTCGGCGCGATCGGGGCGATCGGGGCGTTCCTCGGCCATCTAGACCCCACCTTCCTCTCTTCGGTAGCGGCTCAGGACGTTTCTGACGTAGGCCTGGGTCTCCCGGAAGGGGGGAATGCCGCCATAGGCGTCGACCCGACCCGGCCCGGCGTTGTAGGCGGCCAGGGCCTTCTCGAGATCGCCGTCGTAGCGGCTCAGGAGACCGGCCAGGTAGCGGATGCCGCCGTCGAGGTTCTGTTCGGGATCATAGGCGTCTTCGACGCCCAGCATCTTCGCCGTTCCCGGCATGAGCTGCATGAGTCCCATGGCTCCCTTGGGAGAGCGGGCCTGCGGGTTGCCCGCCGACTCGACGGCGATGACGGCCTGGACGAGGTCGTCGTCGACGCCGTGGAGAAGGGCCAGATTCTTGCGGATCCGATCGAGGTTGACCGTCGGCTCCGCGCTTCGGGCCCTTTTCGCGGGGGCGGGTTCGACGGGGAGATCGTCGGGGCGCTCCTCCTCGGCCAGGACCTCACGAAAGCGGGATTTCTCCTCCTTTTCGGGCAGGATCGCCTTGGGACCGAAACGGGATTGGATCGCCTCCACTCGCTGGAAGATCCGGACCAGACCGTCAAAGGAGTTTTTCACGCGTCGTCGCCTCCTTCTTTCATGGCCATGGCGGCGAATCGACTCGACGTCAGATCGTCCAGGAGGGCCTGTTCCTTTTTGAGACACTCCGTTCGCCAGAGCTCCCTGTAGCCGTCCAGGGCCGTCTCGAAGGTTCGGACCTCCCTGTGTTTGAGGAGCAGCTCTTCGCGGGCCGATTCGACGCCCCGAACGGCCAGGGCCAGGCAGCGGCCGTTCTCGTCGAGGTTACGGCCGATCCGGTCGAGATCGCAGCGGCTCATCCAGAGTTCCTGAACGGTCGTCGCCTCGACGGCGCGGCGGCCGAAGGAGGCCAGAGCCTCTTCCTTCTCGCCTCGGAGTTTATCCATGTGCCCTTCGAGGGTCGTCTTTTCTCTCTGGCGGTTGCCCAGCTCCTCCTTGAGGAGATCCTCCTCGCGCTCCTTGGTCTGCAAGAGGCGTTTGAAACGATGAATGCGCTGAATCATCGGGCAAAACCTCCTCCGGTTAGGCTCCCAGCCCCTGAGGCTTGGGGATGAGCGACGTCAGACGACGGACCGTCTCCTCGAAGGTGAAGGCCTCTTCGACGTTCTGGATCAGGAAGGAGCGGACCTTTTCGAGATGGGCCAGGGCCCAGTCGATGCGGGGGTCGCTCCCCTGGCGGTAGGCGCCGATGCGGATCAGGTCTTCGCCCTCGGCATAGTAGGAGAGAAGCTGACGGAGGCGGCCGGCCGCCTCCAGGTGTTCGGCCGTGACGATGGAGTTCATGACGCGGCTGACGCTGTTGAGGACGTCGATGGACGGGTACTGGTTACGGGCCGCCAGATGGCGGGAGAGGACGACGTGGCCGTCGAGGATTCCCCGGACGCTGTCGGCGATGGGCTCGTTCATGTCGTCGCCCTCGACGAGGACGGTGTAGACGCCGGTGATGCTCCCCTGCTCGCCCGTACCGGCCCGCTCGAGGAGACGGGGCAGAAGGGCGAAGACGGATGGGGTGTAGCCTCGCGTGGCCGGCGGCTCGCCCACGGCCAGGCCCACGTCGCGCTGGGCCATGGCGACGCGGGTGACGGAGTCCATCATGAGGAGAACGTTGCTCCCCTGGTCGCGAAAGTATTCGGCGATGGCCGTCGTCGTCATGGCCGCCTTGAGCCGGACCAGGGGCGGCTGATCCGACGTGGCGACGACCAGGACGGACCGTTTGAGCCCTTCCGCGCCGAGATCCCGTTCGATGAACTCCCGAACTTCACGGCCCCGCTCTCCGACAAGACCGATGACGTTCACGTCGGCCTCGGTGCTGCGGGCCATCATTCCCAGCAGGGTGCTCTTGCCGACGCCGGAACCGGCGAAAATGCCGATGCGCTGCCCCTGACCCAGGGTGAGAAGGCCGTCGACGGCCTTGACGCCCACCGAAAGGGGCTCTTTGATGGCCCGGCGGCGCAAGGGGTGAGGCGGAGAGGCATAGAGGGGGTAGGATCGGGTGACCAGGAGAGGCCCCTTGTCGTCGAGCGGACGGCCCAATCCGTCGAGGACGCGCCCGAGAAGCCCTTCTCCGACGGGCACGGAGAGGGAGCGGCCGAGGGAGACGACGTCGCATCCGGGGCCGATATCCTGAAGGTCTCCGAGAGGCATGAGCAGGACCCGATCTCCGCGGAAGCCGACCACCTCGGCCTTGAGGGCGGCGCTGCGGCGGCGGAAGCGGATTTCGCACAGATCGCCCACCTTTACGTCGGGGCCTTGCGACTCGATGACGAGACCCACGACCTGGACGACGCGACCGTTGACGGAGACGAGGTCGGCGACGGCGAGGCGGGCCTCGAGGGTTTCGAAGAGGGAGGTTTTCTCAGGCCTCATCGCCGCCGCCTCCCAGCAGGGCGGCCATGCCCGACCGGTCTTTGCTCCCTCCGGAGAGGACGGTGTCGATCTCGCGGGCCAGACTGGCCAACTGGGTCCGGAAACGGGCGTCGTAGACGCCGAGATTGGTCTCGACAAGACAGCTTCCGCGGTCGACGTGATCGTCGCCGCGGAAATCAAGGTGGTTCGTCCCCCTCAGGATGTCGCCCAGAACCTCCCGGGCCGTGTCGACGTGCTTGAGGTCCTGCGGGTGGAGGTAGACGATGATGCGCTCCCTGTCGCTGGTCCGAAGGAGGACCTGCCGCAGCAGAGGAATGACGGGCGATTCCTGGAGGGAGACCTCCCGGGCCAGCAGGCGGGCGAGGGTGACCTCCCAGAGGCGGACGAGGCGAGGCGCTTGAGCCTCCTCCAGGTCGGAGAAGGAGACCTTGAGGGCGTCGTGGATCTTGGACAGGAGGGTGAGGGCCTCGTCGAAGCGGCGACGGTAGCGCTCGGCCACCTCTTTCTCGGCCTTGGTCGTCCCCTCGGCATGGCCCGCCTTCCGCCCCGCCTCGAGCCCCTCGGCCCTGGCCGCCGCCAGGATCTTGTCCCTCTCGGCGCGATAGGTCTTCTCCCTCTGGGCGAGCCCTGCGGCGAGAGCCTCTTCGGCCTCCGTCTTGGCCGCCTCGAGGGCGTCGTTGCGCTTCGTCAGGGCGGCGACTTCCCGCTCGAGGCTTTCGATGCGGGCCTGATACTGAAGCTCCAGCGCCAGAGTCCTGGGAGGCGCGGCCGGGACGTCCGATCCCCGATCCTCTTCGGAAGGCGGAGGTTCCGCGGCGGGACCGATGCGGACGGCCTCGGGAAGGAGGCGTACGGCCCGGTAGAGACGCGTCCTGGGCGAACTAGACAACGAGCTCCTCCTCGCCGCCGCGGGCGATGACGATCTCCCCGGCGTCCTCCAGGGCCCGGACGACGTTGACGATCTTCTGCTGGGCCTCCTCGACGTCGCGGACCCGGACGGGGCCCATGAAATCCATGTCCTCCTTGAGCATTTCGGCGGCCCTCTTCGACATGTTGCGGTAGAACTTCTGCCGCAGCTCTTCCGTGGCTCCCTTGAGGGCCAGGGAGAGGTCCTTCATGTCCACGTCGCGAAGCACCCTCTGGAGGGAGCGGTCGTCCATCCCCGAGATGTCCTCGAAGACGAAGAGGCGCCGCTTGATCTCCTCGGCCAGGTCGGGATCCTTCTCCTCCAGGGTCTCCATGATGTGGCGCTCCGTGCCCCGATCGACGCGGTTGATGATCTCGACGATGGCGTCGATGCCTCCGGCCATGGTGAAGTCCTGGCCGAGAACGCTGGAGAGCTTGCGCTCCAGGACGCGCTCCACCTCGCGCAGCACTTCGGGCGTGATGCGGTCCATCTTGGCGATTCGCCGCGCCACCTCGGCCTGGGTCCCGGCGGGCAGGCCTCCGATGACCTGGGCGGCCTGATCGGCCTCCAGGTAGGAGAGGATGAGGGCGATCGTCTGGGGATGCTCGCCCTGGATGAAGCTGAGAAGCTGCTGGGCGTCGGTGTGGCGCATGAAGTCGAAGGGACGGACCTGGAGGCTCGCCGTGATGCGGCGGAGCACCTCCTGGGCCCGCTCGGGGCCGAGGGCCTGTTCCAGAACGCGCCGGGCGTACTCGACGCCGCCCTGAGTGAGGAACTCGCGGGCCATGAGGAGCTCCTGGGCCTCCTTGAGCACCTCGGCCTTCTGCTCCGGCGTCACCTTGCGCAGGTTGGCGATCTCCAGGGTGAGAAGCTCCATGACGGGCTCCTCCAGCTCCTTGTAGATTCTGGAGGCCACATCGGGCCCCAGGGAGACGAGGAGGATGGCCGCCTTTTCCTTGCCCCGCAGTTCCTTTGTCTTGGTTGCCATCAGACGCTCAACTCCATTGTCCCATTCAGGCTTCTTCGGAGAGCCAGTTCTGGATCAGGTTGGCCATCTCCGCGGGGTTTTTCAGCGCGTAGGCGCGAAGCTGTTCTTCCAGGACGGCCGTCTCTCCCTGCTCGGAGAGCAGTTCGGGATGGTCGAGGATCTCCTGAAGCGATGGAGCTCTTTTTCCCTCGTCTCCGGAAGGGAGGGAGGGGCGAAGGCGGCGACGACGGAGCCAGAGAAACAGGCCGACGGCGACGAGGAGCAGGAGGAGAAGGCCCAGCCCGACGAAGACATAGAGGCGGCGGAGGCGCTCGGCCTCCACCTGGGCCAGAAGATCGTCGGCCGGAGAGGCGGTGAATTTCATGGCCCGCAGGACCAGGTTGTCGCCCCGTTCGGCGTTGAGGCCGATGGCGGCGGCGACGGACTGACGCAGGCTCTCCAGGGCCGCCTCGTCCAGTTCGGCGTCGACGAGAACCGAGGCCGACAGGAAGCGAAGGCCGCCGGGGGCGACGACGCGCTCCCGTTCCCTCGTGGTGATCTCGTAGTTGGTGACGACGTCGGAGCGGTTATACTCGCTGTTGCCCTGGTCGGCCTGGGTGACGGCATAGCCGGGAATGTTCGTCGTCGTCCCCGGGGCCTGGGCTGGAGGCGTTCCGGGTCCCACGTAGCTCTCGTCGACGGCCTGCTGGCTCCGGACGACGCCCTTTCCCGCGGGACCGGGAATGAACTCCCGCTCGTTCTGGCGGGATTTGTCGAAATCGAGCTCGACGCGGATGCGGACGACGGCCCGGCCGGGCCCGAAGACGCGCTCCAGCATGAGGCGGACCTTGTGCTCCAGCTCGACCTCCTGCTGGCGTTCCAGCTCCCGCTGAAGGGACGAGACGCGCCCCTCCCCGCCGGTGGAGTAGATGAGAGAGTCGTCGTCGATCATGTCGGAGAGGACGTTGCCCGCCGTATCGACGACGGTGACGCTCTTGGGGTCCAGGGCCTCGACGCTTCGGGCGACGAGATGGACGATGGCCCGGACCTGCTCGGGACCGATGCGGCGCCCCGACCGGAGGCCGACGAGAACGGAGGCCGTCGAGGGCTGCTGCTGCTCCAGGAAGAGCCTGGGCTGGGGCAGGACGATGCTGACGCGGGCGAAGTCGACGCCGTCCAGTTTGGCCACCGTCCGGGCCAGCTCTCCTTCGAGGGCGCGAAGGTAGGCGATGCGCTGCTGGAAGTCGCTCATGCCCATTTTGCCCTCGTCGAAGAGCTCGAACCCCACGCCGCCGCCGCGGGGCAGCCCGCCCTGGGCCAGGGAGAGGCGCGTCTCGTAGACGAGGTCGCGAGGCAGCAGGATGGCGTTGGCCGCCGGATCGAGGCGATAGGGAATCTTCTGTTCCCTCAGGACATCGACGATGGCCGCCTGATCATCGACTTCGAGGCCCGAGAAGAGGGGCTCGTAGCTGGGCTTCCGGGAAAGGACGACCATGAAGACGAGAAGGGAGACCACTCCCAGTGCGGCGCCGACGATGGAAAGGCGCTGCCAACGGGAGAGGCCGGCCCAGAAACGGCGCAGTCGCTCGACAAAAGAGGAAAGCTTCTCTCCCATGACGCCCTATCAGACAGGCATGCGCGAGAGGGTCTGATAGGCCTCGACGAGCTTGTTCCGCACTTCGACGACCATACGGAGAGCCAGCTCTCCCTGGGTCACGGAAAGGACGACGTCGGAGATGTCGTTCACATCTCCCGTGGCGAGGCGGCGCATATCGCCGTCGGAGAGAAGCTGCTGCTCGTTGGCCTCCATCAGCTGCCCCTCCAGAATGTCCACAAAAGGCGTCGCAGCGGTGCGGCGACGCTCCGGTTCTTCGATACCCTGCCTGGACTCGAGAGCCAGTTTCGAGAGGTCCATCATCCGTTCGGCCATCGAGGCACCTCCTGTCAGACTCGGCGAAAAAGAGGACTACCCCCTCAATTAAAGGGGCTGGGGAGCCTCTGTCAAGGGGTAAAGCGAAAAGGGATCAGACTCCCGCGGTCCCGGGAAAGACCTCCGCGCGAAGCCAGGCATTATTTTGCCACGATTAGAGCGACACCACAAGAGGTCCGGTACATTTTGAATTTACAATTAAGCCACTTCCCCCGCGGAGGCACGAAAAAAGAGGATGCAAAGACATCCTCTTTATAGGGCTTTATGGGGCCCTCCGGGGGTGCCGCTTTCCTGTCGGAGGGAGGCGGTTTCTTCACGTTTCTTTGCCTTTCTTTACCTTGCGGCCTTTGCCTTACGCCCCCGCTGGAGGCGAGATCATCCCCTGAGGACGTCGAGGGCGCCGCTGAACATGGCCTTGGCCGATTCGACGACGGCCAGATTGGCCTCGTAGGCCCGGCTGGCGACCATCATGTCGGCCATCTCCCGGATGACGTTGACGTTGGGGTAGGCCACGTAGCCCTCGTCGTTCGCGTCGGGGTGGTCGGGCTCGTAGGCGAGGCGGGGGGGCTGATCGTCTTCGGCGATGGCGACGGCCCGCACGCCGTCACCGTCGCCTCGACCCATCACCTCGTCGAGACGCTCGGAAAAGAGGGGAACCTTACGGACGTAGGGGCCTCCGTCGGGCGTGCGCGTCGTGTTGACGTTGGCCAGGTTTTCCGCGACGAGGTCCATCCAGAGGCGATGGGCCGTGAGGCCGCTGCCGGCCGTGTCGATGGCGCGGAAGAGGGACATCAGCGGCCACCGATGGCCAGCCGATAGAGGGCGGCCTTCTTGGCGACGAGGCGATTGGCGGCGTTGTAGGCCATGCGCGTCTCGGCCAGGCGGGCCATCTCCACCTCGGGGTCGACGTTGTTGCCGTCGAGGCGGTAGATCTCGTCGACGGGGCGGACTTCGTCGGGCGTCACGTCGTCGACGGAGAGAGGTCGAAGAGGGATATGCCGCTCGTCGGTGAGGGCCAGGGGCATCTTGCTCGGGCCGTCGAGCAGTTCCTGAAGCTCCTCCTCGAAGCGGACCTCGCGGCGGGCGTAACGAGGCGTGTTGGCGTTGGCGATGTTGGAGCTGACGGCGTCGAAGCGCTTCGAGAGCCCCTCCAGGTCTTTTGCGAGGACATTCCAGGTCAGATCGCTGCGCACGGAAGACCCCTCCTTTCCCTTGCTTTTTCGGCCCCCGAGGAGAGGAGCTTTAAGGCTACTGTTCGAAGACGTCCAGCTCCTCCATGAAGAGGGGGCTCAGGACCTTGATGTAGGTGCCCTTCATGCCCAGGCTGCGGCTTTCGATGATGCCGGCGCTCTCCAGCTTCCGCAGGGCGTTGACGATGACGCTTCTCGTCACGCCGACGCGGTCGGCGACGCGGCTGGCGACGACGACGCCTTCGGAGCTGCCGAGCTCCTGGATGATGTGGCGCACCGATTCGACTTCCGAGTAGGAGAGGGCCCGCATGGCCATCTGGACGACGAGACGTTCCCGGGCACGCTCCTGGATGGAGCGGGTCCTCTCGTGAAGGATCTCGAGGCCGACGACGGTGGAGAGGTATTCGCCGAGGACGAGGTCACGGGTGTCGAAGGGATGGCCGAAACGGGCGAGGATCAGCGTCCCCAGCCTCTCTCCGCCGCCGTTGATGGGCGTGTAGACGACGTGTTTGTTCGAGTAGGTGCAGGGAGCGTCTGAGTAGGCACAGAGGCCGTGGTCCGTGTGGTTGAGGACCGATTCGTGGAGCTGGTTGAGCTTGTCCACGTAATTGTCGGGCATCCGTCCGTCCTTGAGCTGGTCCAGCATGGTGGCGCAGTCGTATTCGCTGACCCAGGCGTAACCGAGAATGCGCCCCTCCCGGTTGATGACGTAGACGTTGGCCGCCGCCAGGTCGCAGAGGAGTTTGCACAGGCGCTGATAGTCGGGAGCGGTCGTGTCGCGGCGGCTCTGAAGAGCCCTGCCGACGAGGCGGGTCTTCTCCAGCAGGTCCTGCATGGCCGAGGGGTTGAGGATCTTGGGACGGGCTTCGATCAGTTCTTTCGGCGTGTTCATGGTCAAGGAATTCCCTCCTAGGGCTTTTCGTGATGCTCGGTCAGAGCAGGTAACGGCGGATATCGGCGTCGCCGGCCAGAACCTCGAGGCGAGACCGGACGAAGGCTCCGTCGATGACGATCGACGTTCCGGCCATGTCGGGAGCGCCGAAACTGATCTCCTCCAGGAGATGCTCCATCAGGGTATGAAGCCTGCGGGCGCCGATGTTCTCCATTTCGCCGTTGATGCGGGCAGCGAAGGAGGCGATGGCTCCGACGGCCTCCTCCTCGAAGGAGAGCGCCACTTCCTCCGTGGCCAGAAGGGCCTCGTACTGGCGGACGAGGCTGTTCTCGGGCTCGACGAGGATGCGGGCCAGGTCCTTCTCCTCCAGCGAGTCGAGCTCGACGCGGATGGGAAAACGCCCCTGAAGCTCGGGGACGAGGTCCGAGGGCTTGACGCGGTGGAAGGCTCCGGCGGCGATGAAGAGGATGTGGTCGGTGCGGACCGTGCCGTATTTGGTGGAGACGGACGAGCCCTCGACGATGGGAAGGAGGTCGCGCTGAACGCCTTCGCGGCTCACGTCGGGGCCGGAGGAGCGGCCCTCTCCCGAGGCGACCTTGTCCAGCTCGTCGATGAAGACGATGCCCTCCTCCTGAGCCTTGGAGAGAGCCTCTTTGACGACCGATTCCATGTCGATGAGCTTCTCGGCCTCTTCCATTTCGAGGAGGCGACGGGCCTCGGCGACGGTGACGCGACGGCGCTTGGATTTCTTGGGAAGGAGGCCGCCGAGCATCTCGCCGATGTTGATGCCCATCTCCTCCAGGCCGGCGCCGCCCATGAGCGGCATGCCGGCCGCGGCGGACTGGGTCACTTCGATCTCCACGTCACGCCCTTCGAGCTTGCCCTTTCGAAGCATCTCCCGCAGGCGCTCCCTCGTGCCGCGCCGACGTTCCGCCTCGTCTTCCGTCTCGACGGGCTCCTCGGGCTCCTCCTGGCGGCCTCCCATGAAGGAGCGGAAGAAGTCGGGCACCTGGGAGAGACGGCGCGGCGAGGGAAGGAGGGCGTCGAGGAGGCGCTCCTCGGCCCGCTCGGCGGCGGGAGCCTTGACCTCTTCCAGCCGACGGCCCTTGACGGTCTGAAGGGAGGCCTCGACGAGGTCGCGGATCATCGATTCGACGTCGCGCCCCACGTAGCCCACTTCGGTGAACTTGGTGGCCTCGACCTTGACGAAGGGGGCGTCGACGAGACCGGCCAGGCGTCGGGCGATCTCCGTCTTGCCCACCCCCGTGGGGCCGACCATGAGGATGTTCTTGGGGGCCACCTCCCGGGCCAGGCTCTCCTCGAGGAGCCGACGGCGCATGCGGTTGCGGAGGGCGACGGCGACGGCCCGCTTGGCCTTGCCCTGGCCGACGATGAAGCGGTCGAGGTAGGCGACGATGGCCGCCGGCGTCAGTCCGTTTCTCTCTCCGAGAAGGGTCATCGTCCCAGGACCTCCACGGTGAGGGCGTCGTTGGTGTAGATGCAGATCTCCGAGGCGATCTCCAGGCTCCGCCGGGCCACGGCCTCGGCGTCGAGCGTTCCCGATTCCAGGAAGGCCCTGGCCGCGGCCAGGGCGAAGCCGGAGCCGGAGCCGATCGTCGCCGCGTCGCCCTCGGGCTCGAGGACATCGCCCGCCCCCGAAAGGAGCAGGGTCTGTTCGGCGTCGGCGACGAGCATCATCGCCTCGAGGCGGCGCAGGGCCTTGTCGGTGCGCCATTCCTTGACGAGGGCCACGGCGGCCCGGGCCAGGCGCCCCTGTTCCTCTCCGAGACGTTTTTCGAAGCGCTCCAGCAGCGTCATGGCGTCGGCCGTGCTGCCGGCGAAGCCGGCCAGGACCTTGTCGCCTCCGATGCGGCGGACCTTGCGGGCCGAGGCCTTGATGATCTGAGTGCCCAGCGTGACCTGGCCGTCTCCGGCCATGGCCACGAGGCCTTCCTTGCGGACACAGAGGATTGTCGTTCCCTTAAGGAGTTCCATCGCTTTCTTCCCTTCCCGCCCGCGGATGAGCGGCGCTGTAACTGGCCAGAAGCTGATCGGCCGTGATTTTGAGGTACCGCTGCGTCGTGACGAGGCTTTCGTGGCCCAGAAGCTCCTGGAGAACCCTCAGGCTGGCTCCGCCTTCGAGCATGTGCGTGGCGTAGCTGTGGCGGAGGACGTGGGGCGTCACGCCCGAGAGGCCGACGCGACGGGCCGCCCGGGTGACGACGCGATGGACGGTGCGCACCGTCAGCCGCGTCCCTTCCGGCCCGCGGAAGAGAGGCCCCTCGCCGAGCGACCCCTCGGCTTCGCCGTAGGCGCGGAGGGCCGCGAGGGCGGGACGTCCCATGGGGACCATCCGCTCCTTCCTCCCCTTGCCCTTGACTCGGATCCACCTTTCGTCGAGATCGACGTCCGTCCCGTCGATGTCGACGGTCTCGGCGACGCGGAGGCCGCAGCCGTAGAGGATCTCCAGGAGGGCCCTGTCGCGCAGAAACGACTCTCCCTCGGGTCCCTCCTCGATGAGGCGCACCACGTCTTCGAAGGCGATGGCCCGAGGAAGGCGACCGGGGAGTTTGGGCCCCTTCACCGTCGCGGCGGGATCTTTCTCGATGAGGCCGCATTCCAGCAGATAGGCCATCCAGCTTTTGATGGCCGAAAGCTTTCTCGCCGCCGACGTGCGGGCGAAGCCGAAGCCGACGATCTCCCTCAGGAAGCCCCGGATGTTCCCCGATTCGATCTCACGAGGAGAGGTCCTCTCCTGCTGGAGAAGGTAGTCGACGAACTGGGAGAGATCGACGGCATAGCTGACGACGGTGTTGTCCGATCGCCCTTTACTAAACTTCATGAAATCCAGAAAACTGTCTACAGCGGAGGACAAGTTGTCGATCATGGCCCTTATCGTATCACTCTTCAGGAGATTGAGAAGACGATCGAAGGAAAAGATGAGGGGTTTTTACCGACATTATCGAAGATTTTCGGGCAAGTCCTCTTTTCGGACCCCTTTTCCCAGCGCCTCCAGGGCCCGGAGAGCCACCTGGCGACAACGCTCGGGCTTGGGGCGGACCTTGCGTTCCAGGGGCGGGAAGATGCCGAGGTTGACGTTCATGGGCTGAAACGTCGCGGGCAGGGCATCGACGAGATAGTGAAGGAGGGAGCCGATGGCCGTCTCCCGAGGCCAGAGGGGGAAGGGGCGTCCCTCGCAGCGGGCCGCCACGTTGAGGGCCGCCACGAGCCCCATGGCCGTGCTCTCCATGTAGCCCTCGACGCCGACGATCTGTCCGGCCAGGAAGAGGTCCTCCTCCCCTTTCAGGCGCAGGGCTCCGTCGAGGACGCGGGGGGCACAGAGGTAGACGTTGCGGTGCATGACGCCGAAGCGGACGAACTCGGCCCTTTCCAGGCCGGGAATCATGCGGAAGACGCGCTCCTGTTCCCCCCAGCGCAGGTTGGTCTGGAAACCGACGAGATTGAAAAGGGTTCCCTCGCCGTTGTCCTGGCGGAGCTGGACGACGGCGAAGAACTCCCTGTCGGGACGGGAGGCGTCGACGAGTCCCACGGGCTTGAGAGGCCCGAAACGAAGCGTCTCGGGGCCGCGGGAGGCGATGATTTCGACGGGAAGACAGCCTTCGAAATAGCTCATGTCCCTCTCGAAGTCCTTCCTCGGCGCCCCCTCGGCCTCGACGAGGGCCTTGTGGAAGGCCCTGTACTGCTCCTCGTCCATGGGGCAGTTGACGTAGTCGTCGCCCCGACCGTAGCGGCCGGCCCGAAAGGCGACGGAGAAGTCGACGGAATCGACGGTGACGACGGGGGCCACGGCGTCGAAGAAGGCCAGGAAGCCCCCTGCCCTCTCCTTCAGGGCCTCGGCCAGCCTGCCGGAGGTGAGGGGACCCGTGGCGACGATGGCCGGCCCGCGGGGAAGCTCGACGATCTCGTCGCACTCCATGCGGATCAGAGGGTGAGAGGCCAGCCGGTCCGTGACGGCCCTGGCGAAGCCCTCCCTGTCGACGGCCAGGGCCTGGCCGGCGGGGACGCGCCTCTCGTCGGCCACGGAGAGGATGAGGCTTCCCAGGCGACGCATCTCCGCCTTGAGGATGCCTCCCGCCGAGGTGAGGGCGTCGGCGCCGAGAGAGTTGCTGCAGACGAGCTCGGCGCAGTGGCCCGTCACGTGAGCCGCCGTCATCCGACGGGGGCGCATCTCGACGAGACGGACCGGGTACCCTCGGGAGGCCAGCTGCCAGGCCGCCTCGCTTCCGGCCAGCCCCGCCCCGACGACGAGGATTTCAGGCCTGGCCGCCATGGTCTTCCCCCTCCTCTTCGACGGAATAGGCGCAGGCCGAGCAGGAGAGGATCGTCTTGCGCCCCTTCTTCTTTTTCTCCAGGAAGGCGCCGCAGTCGGGGCAGGACCTGGAGGTGGGCTCGTTCCAGCTCACGAAGTCGCAGTCGGGATAGCGGGAGCAGCCGTAGAAGATCCGCCCCTTCTTGCTCCTCCGCCGGGCGATCTCTCCCTCCTTGCACTTGGGGCAGGCGACGCCGATGGTCTTGAGGAGGGGGCGGCTGTACTTGCACTGGGGGTAGCCCGAACAGGCGATGAACTCGCCGAAGCGCCCCCGCTTGATCACGAGGGGAGAGCCGCAGTCGGGACAGTTTTCGCCGATCTCCCGCACGGGAAGCTCGACGGGAGGGGCCAGCTCCTCCACCTTGGCCAGATCGACGGAAAAGGTCTGCCAGAAGGAGCGGACCAGGTCGAGCCACTGCCGCTGTCCCCCCTCGACCTGGTCGAGATCCTCCTCCATGGAGGCCGTGAAATCGGTGTTGACGAGATCGGAGAAGTGTTCGACGAGGAAGTCGCAGACGACGACGCCAAGCTCGGTGGGAACGAGTTTCTTTTCGTCCCCTCTTTCGGCGTACCCCCTGTCGAGAAGGGTGGAGACGATGGCCGCGTAGGTCGAGGGACGGCCGACGCCCTTGTCCTCGAGGAGCTTGACGAGCCCCGATTCGGTGTAGCGCGAGGGCGGACGGGTGAACTTCTGGGTCCGTGCCACGTCGAGGAGCTCCAGAACCTCGCCCCTTTCGGCGCCGTCGATGATTCCCTCTTTGAGGTCGAGGGACCAGAGGAGGCCCCAGCCCTGGAAAAGGAGGGAGACGCCGGACTGGCGAAGGCCGAAGGGACCGGCCTCGACGTCGACGGTCGTCCTGGAGAGGCGGGCCGCAGCCATCTGGCTGGCGACGAAGCGGCGCCATACGAGGTCGTAGAGCTGAAACTGCTCGCGGCTGAGATGGGCCTTGATCTCCTGGGGCTCGAAGGTCACGTCGGTGGGACGGATCGCCTCGTGGGCGTCCTGGACGCGGCCCCGGCTTTTGTGTTCGTTGGCCTTTTCCGGCAGATAGTCCGAGCCCCAGCGGGACTCGATGAAGGCCCGGCAGGCCTCCTGGGCCGATTCGCTGACGCGGAGGCTGTCGGTGCGCATGTAGGTGATGAGCCCGACGGGGCCCTTGCCGGGAATCTCGACGCCCTCGTAGAGGGACTGGGCGACGGCCATGGTTCTCTTGGGGGCATAGCCCAGCCGCCGGCCGGCCTCCTGCTGGAGGGTGCTCGTCTTGAAGGGGGGCAGAGGCGTTCGGCGGCTTTCCTTGGCCTTCCAGTCGACGACGACGAGAGGGTGACGGCGCAGTTCCCTTTCGGCGGCCTCGGCCTCTTCGGCGCAGGTCAGGGTCAGGGCCTTGCCGTCGCGCCTCTCCAGGCGGAGCCTGTACCGCCTGTCGTCCTTTCCCGCCTCGACGTCGACGAGCCAGTACTCCTGCTCTTTGAAGGCCTCGATCTCCCGCTCCCGCTCGCAGAGGATGCGAAGGGCCACGGACTGGACGCGGCCGGCCGAGAGGCCCGATCGGATCTTGTTCCACAGAAGGGGGCTGAGGCGGTAGCCGACGAGACGGTCGAGAACGCGTCGGGCCTGCTGGGCGTCGACGCGGCGGAGGTCGATCGGCTCGGGATGGGCGACGGCCTCCTTGACGCCCTGTTTGGTGATCTCGAAGAGGCGGATCCGGCAGGCCGCGGCAGGGTCGATGCCGAGGATGAAGGCCAGATGCCAGGCGATGGCCTCTCCCTCCCGGTCGGGGTCGGAGGCGAGAAGGATCCGGTCGGCCCCTTTGGCCCGACTTTTCAGCTCCTTGACGACGCTCCCCTTGCCGCGGACAAGGATGTATTCGGGGGCGAAGTCCTCTTCGACGAGGACGCCCAGACGGCTTTTGGGAAGATCGCGCACGTGTCCCATGCTGGCCTTGATTTCGTAGTTCCGGCCCAGCATCTTGGAGAGGGTTTTCGCCTTCGTCGGCGACTCGACGATGACGAGGGTTTTCTTAGCCATGACGAAGCCCTAGCAGGTCCATCGGGCGCTCTGTTCGACGGGGAAGGCACTTTCCCGACCGGCGGGGGGAAGTGCCGCCTCTTCCCAGAGGGCCTCGAGGACGGCCGAGAAGAGTTCGGCGCCGACGCGAAGGCGGCCGGACCGTCCGAGACGGACCGATTCGTCGAGGGCGCGCTCGACGACTTCGGGAGGGAATTCCTCCGTTTCGAGATAGCGGCAGGCGAGGCCGAGGGCCTCGACGGAAAGATGGCGGCGTTCAAGATCGTGAATCAGACGACAGAACATGGGGGCACCTCCGTAAAAAAGCTCCCTCGCAAAGAAGGAGCGCTTCCCCTGGACAAAAGGGAGCCCCCGGATTCTTCCTGGGGGACGAGGATTATCTAACCATAAAAGCGCCAGCCGTCAAAGGGCGGTCCCTCCCTTTTCTTTCGGAACGGAAGAGTTCCGCCGCCGAAAACCGTTCATATCCCCGGACCGGCGCTCCACCGTCCCGGTCCCGAGGGGTAGACCAGACCCCGCGCGGCAAGGAGGCTCAAAATTCTGACCACATCGGCGGCGCCCATTTTACCCTGGGCGGCAAGGTTGTCAACGGCCCGTTCCCCTCTGTCGCGAAGGATGAAATACAGGCGTTTCTCCTCCTCCGAAAGTTGAAGGCTCCGCGTCGGAGCGGGAAGGGAGGGAGTGTCGAAGAGGGAGAGCTGTCGCTGGCCGTTGAGACCGACGAATTCGTCGAGGTCGACGAGAGGAAAGGCGCCGTCGAAGAGGAGGCGGTTGGAGCCCTCGCAGACGCCCTCTCCCAGACGGCCGGGGACGACCCAGACCTCCCGCGAGGCCTCCAGAGCCAGCCGGGCCGTGATCATGGCGCCGCTTCTCTTCGGGGCCTCGACGACGACAAGGCGCGAGGCGAGGCCGATGATGATCCGGTTCCGTCGGGGGAAACGCCAGGGACGGGCCTCCGTCCCCAGGGGGTATTCGCTGACGAGCGCCCCCTTGGCGGCGATGGAGCGGAAAAGGTCCTCGTGGCCTCGGGGGAAGACGCGGTCGACGCCGGTGCCGAGAACGGCCACGGTGGGAAAGCCTCCGTCGAGGGCGCCCGAATGGGCCGCCCCGTCGATGCCCGAGGCCCCTCCGCTGACGACGGCCAGGCCGATCTGGGAGAGGCGGCACCCCAGGTCGTGGGCGACGCGGTGGCCGTAGGTCGAGCAGCGCCGCGTTCCGACGACGGCGACGGACCCCTCCAGAGAGGGGAACGTTCCCCGCAGGTACAGCGCGAGAGGCGCCCCGGGCAGACGACGAAGGGAATCGGGATAGGCTTCGTCGTCGACGGTGACGACGGTGACGCCGAGGTCCCGGCAGCGGTCGAGCTCCCTGTCGGCCCACTGCCGGGCGAGGCCCTCCTCGAGAAAGGCCCGGACCCGCTCCGTCAGACCCAGTCCCTTCCAAAGGGAGATTCCCCCCTCGAGGAGTTCGACGGCGTCGACTCCCTCGAGGCGAAGGCCCTCGAGATCGTCCCGATCGAAACTCTCGCAGCCGCCGAGGAGCATCAGAGCGCGCCTTCGGTCCATCCCTCTCCCCCTCTTCCTCTGTAGGCCAGAGCCTCGGCCACATGGCCCACGTCGATATGGGAGGCACCGGCCAGATCGGCGATGGTGCGGGCCACGCGCAGGACGCGGCTCACGCCGCGGCCCGTGAGACGATGGCGCCGGGCCGCCGAGGCCAGAAAGGCCCGGATCTCCCCGCCTCCCTGGAAGGTTCTGCGCAGGATCTTCTCGGGGATCTCGGCGTTGCAGCCGTAACCCCACCTTTTCCACCGCTCCTGCTGAAGGGTCCGCGCCGCCTCGACGCGGGCGGCGACGACGGAACTGGCCTCGCCCGATGCGGAGGAGAGGTCGACAAGTTCCTCCGGCGTCAGCCGGGGCACCTCGACGTGAAGGTCGATGCGGTCCAGGATGGGCCCCGAAAGGCGATGGCTGTAACGCTCCCTCTCGGCGGCCGAACAGCGGCAGGGAAGGAGGGGATCGCCGAGATAGCCGCAGGGACAGGGATTGCAGGCGCAGACGAGGAGCACCCGTGCCGGATAGACGACCGTTCCCGTGGCCCGGCTGACGACGATCTCGCCGTCCTCCAGGGGCTGGCGCAGGGCTTCGAGGAGGTCGCGGCGGAACTCGGTGAACTCGTCGAGGAAGAGAACGCCCCTGTGGGCGAGGCTCACTTCGCCGGGGCGGAGCTCTCGGCCACCGCCGCAGACGGCGGCCGAACTGGCCGTGTGGTGGACGGACCGGAAGGGGCGACGCCTCCCCGATCCGAAGGGCTGTCCGAGGGTGCTGCGGACGAGAAGCACCTCCAGAAGCTCCTCCTGCGAGAGGGGCGGCAGAATTCCCTGAAGGGCCCGGGCCAGCATGGTCTTGCCCGAACCAGGCGCCCCGACGAGAAGGAGATTGTGATGGCCCGCGGCGGCGATCTCAAGGGCCCGCTTGGCGGCCGCCTGGCCCTTGATGTCGGCCAGATCGATCTCGGCCTCGCAGAGGGCTCTCTCGTCGGCGGCCGGGCCGACCGGATCGAGGGAGACCTCCCCCCGGAGATGGGCCAGAAGGGCCTCCAGAGTCGGGGCGGCGAAGGCCTCCAGGCCCGGGACGAGGGCCACCTCGGCGGCGTTGCCCTCGGAGACGTAGAGCGTCAGGCCCGACTTTCGGGCCATGAGGGCCGCAGGAACGGCACCCCGGACGCGGCGGAGCCTTCCGTCCAGGGCCAGCTCCCCGAGGAAGACGGCCGGCCTCTGTCGGGGGATCAGCCCCTCCCGTTCGGCCAGGGCGACGGCCATGGGCAGGTCGAGCAGGGCCCCCTCCTTGGGGAGATCGGCCGGGGCCAGGTTGACGGCGATGCGCCCTCTGAGGTTGGTGCCGATGGCGCGAAGGGCGGCTCGAACCCGCTCCCGCGCCTCGCGGACGGCCACGTCGGGAAGGCCGACGATGGAGATGGCGAAGAGGCCGCCCGTGATTTCCACCTCGATTTCGACCTTGAGGGCCTCGACGCCCCGGAGCGTGACGCCGCAGACGTCGCTCACGAAGGCCACCCGGCGGCGATGTCGGCAAGGAGCTCCACCCGGGGCTCGCCCCCCCGGCCGTCGAGCGTCACGGCGAGAAGATCGATGCGCCAGGGGCCCTGCCACCCCAGACGGGCGACGTAGCTCCGCCCGGCCCGGACGAGGATCTTGAGCTTCCTGGGCCCCACCGACTCCCGAGCGGGCAGAAGACGGCCGACGCTTCTCAGCCTCACCTCGACGACGACGATTTCTCTGCCGTCGAAGGCCACGATATCGAGCTCGCCGCCTCCGACGCGGACGTTGCGCCCCCTGATCGACCAGCCCAGAGAGAGCAGATGGCCGACGGCGATCTGCTCGCCGTAACGCCCCTTCTCGAGCGGATTCAAAGGCGCCGCCCCTTCCCGCCGCCCCTGACGCCGCGACGATCGATGCCGTAGACGAAGGCCAGGACTCGGGCCACGGCCTCGTAAAGCTCGACGGGGATCTCCTCGCCCAGCTCGAGGACGAGAAGAGCGCTCACCAGGGCGGCGTCCTCGACGAGAGGGACCTCGGCGCTGCGGGCGATCTCGATGATCTTCTCGGCAAGATAGCCCTCCCCGGAGGCGACAAGGCGGGGAGCCGCGCCCGGGCCGGGCTCGTAGCGGAGAGCCGCCGCTTTTTTTCTCTCTTTCGTCATGCCTCGAAATCCACCCCCCGGTACAGTCGGGGCCCTTCCTCGGAAAGGGCCGAGAGGCCCAGGTGCTGAAGCTGCAGGGGGAGCTCCCGCAGCTGGTCGGCCAGGCCCGCGAGCTCTTCCCCTATGGGGGCCATCCCCTCGGGAGAGGCCCTCAGGAAGACGGCCAGGGCTCGGCCGTCGTAATGCAGTTCCCCTTCGACGGTCCCCATATGCCTCAGGGGAAGATCGAAGGACATGAGCCAGAGGCCGCGGCCGTTCTCGACGGAGACGCGCGCCGGAGGTCCCTCTTCAAGGGGCCAACGGAGGAGGGGACGGGCCTCTCCGTCGGAATCGACGGCAAGAGGCGATCCCAGCAGGGCCATGGCCGAGAGCAGGTCATGGAGCTCTCCGTCGTCGCTTCGGATCCCGGCGAGGGCCTCCCTGAGGGGAACTCCCGCCGCCAGCCTCGCCGAAAGACGTTCTCGAAAGCGCTTCCAGAGACGCGAGACCTCCCCGTCGCTCAGGGCGAGATAGCCGACGATGACGGAGACGTTCCGCTCCGTCATCTCCAGCCCGCGGGCCCAGAGTTCGACGAGGGCCGGCAGTTTCTCCGCCGAGGCGCCGAGGCGCAGCCAGGCCGAGCGGAGCGCGTCGAGGGCCTCCCTGCCCAGGGGGAGACCTCGGGAGAGAAGGGCCTCGGCCAGGGCGAGATCGCGACCCGACAGGGATTGAAGCAGCCCCTGCCCCGCCGCCGTGAGCAGCTTGAGAAGGGGCACGTCGCCGTTCTGCCACTGGGCCCGGAAGGCCTGTCCCGGGAAGAGGTCCATCGTCGAGCGGGCCAGAAGCTCCCGCCCCAGGACGCGGACGAGGTAGGTGCCGTCGTCGTTTTTGACCATGACGCGGCCCTCGACGACGTCGCCGTCGGCCAGGGGGAGGGACGAGGGGCGGGCCGCCGTCTGCGGAGCCTTCGCCTGCGTCTCCTGCGGCCCCAGGGGAAGGCCCTGTCTCGGATCGAGGCCGCCGATGCCCGTCGTCACGGGAGGATCTTTCTGCAGAAGCTCGGCCGATGGATCGGACAGAGGCCCAGACGGCGGAGGGCCTCCCGGTGGGAGGCCGTTCCGTATCCCTTGTGGCGGGCGAAACCCCACTGGGGATAAAGGCGGTCGAGAGCCGTCATGGCCCTGTCGCGAAGGACCTTGGCGACGACGGAAGCGGCCGCCACGGCGGGGACGATGTCGTCGGCGCCGGGAAGAGCCCTCTGGTCGAAGGGAAGGCCGGGAATGAGGCGATTCCCGTCGACGATGACCCGGTCGGCCTCGACGGCCAGGGCCAGGACGGAACGTTTCATGGCCCAGAGGCTGGCCTGAAGGATATTCATCCTCTCGATCCGCGCCGGCGAGGCGGCCTGGGCCCGCCAGAGCACGCCGAGACGGCTCATGGAGAGGAAGAGCGATTCGCGCCGGGCCTCGGAGAGCTTTTTCGAATCCCGCAGGCCCAGGTCGAGGAGGATCTCCCGCTGCGGGCGGGTGAGGACGACGGCGGCGGCGACGACGGGGCCGGCCAGAGGCCCCCTCCCCGCCTCATCGGTGCCGACGATCAGACGTCCCGCCATGGGGGAGCCTCACCGGGCGTCTCGAGCGTGAAGCGTCCCAGCCGACCGGTGGAGAAGGCGTCGAGGAGGCGTTTGCCCGCCTGAGAGAGGTCGACGACGCCGCCTCGGACGAGACAGCCCAGCCGACGGCCGATGGCCTCCAGGAGGGCCTCGTCGCTCTCGCCTCCGTCGCCGACGCCCCAGCTCGTCTCGACGAGACGCCAGAGCCCGCGGCGGCGCAGAAGGCCGATGAGACCCAAAGCCAGCACCTCCGTCCCTCCGATGACCTCGGGACGGCTGCAGCCGATCCAGGCGAGCCAGCGGTGGACGGAAGCCCCCGAATGGGGGTCGGCGATGCCCGGAGAGTCGACGACGAGAAAATCTCTCCCCTTGAACCAGGAGACGCCCCGGGTGACGCCGGGAATGGCGCCGACGACGGCCGACCTGCGCCCCACGAGGCCGTTGAGGAGAAGCGATTTGCCCACGTTGGGGATGCCCATGACGGCCAGGCGCAGCTCCCGGTGAGCCGGACGGCGGGCGCTCAGGGCCTTGACGAGTCCGTCGAGACGGTCCTTTCGAAGGTCGTAGGTCCAGGCCTCGCTGCCCTTTTCGCGGAAGAAGGATATCCAGCGGGAGGTTTCGGCCTCATCGGCCAGGTCGCGGCGCGTCAGGACCTGCCACACGGGCTTGGAGGAGCGAAGGGCTTCGATGAAGGGCGAGGCCGTCAGAATCGGGGCCCGGGCATCGCGGACCTCGACAAGGAGGTCCAGGCCGTCGACGAGTTCCAGCAGTTTGCGGGAGCCTCGTGCCATGTGGCCCGGAAACCAGACGGTCCGTCCCACGTCACTCCACCCTTCCCAATCGGTCCAGGGGCCAGTAGCGGACGAAGACGGGACCCTTGAGGTAATTTTGGGGGACGAAACCCCAGAAGCGGCTGTCCTGAGAGTTGGGGCGGTTGTCGCCCATACAGAAGTAGCTCCCCTCGGGAATCTTGACGGGAGGCATCTCGAAAAAGTCGCGGTTCTTGACGTAGGGCTCCGTCTGAGGCGATCCGTTGACGAAGACCGTCCCCTCCTTGAGTTCGACGACGTCGCCGGGAAGGGCGATGATGCGCTTGACGAAATCGCGGCGGGGGTCCATGGGGTACTTGAAGACGGCGATCTGGCCCCGGGCGGGATCGCTGAAGCGGTACCAGAACTTGGCGACGAGGACGCGGTCGCCCACCTCCAGGGTAGGAATCATCGATCCGCTGGGGATCCAGAAGGCCTGGACGACGAAGGTGCGCAGGATCAGGGCGAGCGCCAGAGCCCAGAGAATGGTCTCCAGGGTCTCGCGCCACCACGGTTTGACAGCCATACCATGACCTCCTCGGGAGCGTCGCGAAATAGGGATGGAGAGACAGTGCCCCGGAAACGGGGGACCTCACGTTTATACCCCTTTTGACGGGACCTTTCAACGACATCAGGGAGGCCCATAGGAAAAGCGGACCCTCCCGAAGACGGAAACGACGATGGAGCCGAAGACCTCCGTCGTCTTCGTCCTCGGCGGCGCGTAGAGGTAGAGGGAGAAGGCGGGAGAAAGGGTGCGAAAGGTGGGCGAGAAGACGCTTTCGGAGACGAGACCTTTCGAGCGGACCGCAAGACGCCCCCGGCCGTTGAAGCGCTCGACGGCTCCCGTATCGTCCCAGCGCACTTTGATATCGTCAGAGACCTGACTGGCGGGAAGGGAAAGCCGAAAGACACGACGCTCCCTCAGGGCCCGGGAGAAAGCCCCTTCGAGCCAGCGGGCCAGGACCTGCGCCTCCCTCTTGGCCCCGGCCAGACGGGCCTGAGGGGAATTAAGACAGACGTGAAGGACGAGGAGCGTCGCGGCGCCGAGCGCTGCGACGACGGCAAGGACGGCGAGAAGTTCGACGAGGCAGAGGCCGGGGCCAGGTCGGGGGTCCTTGACGGACCCCCGACGACGATGGATCTCAGCCCGGGAAGGCCTCATGGCCCAGGGCGAGGACTTTGAGATTATCGGCCACGAAGCGCTCCGGAGAGAGGTCGGAAACGGCCTGGCGGACCTCGTCGTAGGAGACGCCGCCCTCTCCTGCCGCGCTCAGAGCGCCGAGAATGAGGACGTTGAGGAAAAGGAAACGGCCGCCCATCTCCTTTTTCAGGATCTCGTACCCCTCGATGGGAAAGACCCTTATCTGACGGGCCTCGATATAACTTTTAAGCTTCCCGTTCTCGAGGGCCTCCTTCTGGTGGACGTTGACGACGAGCGTTCCGCCCCGGCGAAGGTAGTGAAGGTTGCGGAAGGCCTCTCCCTGTTCGAAGGCCAGCAGGAGATCGGCCTCTCCGGCCCTGACGAGAGGGCTGTGGTAATCGCCGATCTTGAAGTGGCTGATGACGGACCCGCCCCTCTGGGCCATGCCGTGAACCTCGCTGCCCATGACCTTCTGGCCTCGGGTGAGAGCCACCTGACCCAGGGCCTTGCTGGAAAAGAGGATTCCCTGACCGCCCAGTCCGACGATGACGTACTGCATGGCTTATGCCTCCTCTCCGCCGACGGCGATGATGGCCCCGTGAGGGCAGACGAAACGGCAGACGCCGCAGGAGACGCAGAAACGCTCGTCGATGCGGGCCTTCTTCGTCTCGTCGTCGAAGACGAGACCGGGGCAGTTGAAGTTGGTGATGCAGTAGCGGCAGCCGATGCACTTGGCGGCGTCGACGGTGACGGCGATAGTCTCCTGCCTGGGCTTGAGGAGCATGCAGGGATGGCGGAAGACGACGACGGCCGGAGTCCGGTTCTCCCTGGCGAACTGCCAGGCCTCGCGGACGGCCTCCGTCCCCCGGGCGACGTCATAGGCGGGAACGACGGTGACATGCTCCACGCCGCAGCCTTTGATGAGGGGGATCATATCGACGGCGACGCCCTTTTCCTCTTTGCGGAGCTTGTCGCCGATGCCCGGATGGGACTGGCCGCCCGTCATGGCCGTCAGGCTGTTGTCCAGAAGGGCCAGGACGAAGGCGTGACGGTTGTAGACGGCGTTGATGAGGCCCGGAATGCCCATGTGGAAGAAGGTCGAATCGCCGATGGTGGCCACGACGGGCTGTTCCTTCCCGTCGACGTGATGGGCCAGGAAAAAGCCCGATCCCTGCGAGACGGAGGCGCCCATACAGACGACGGAATCGACCATCTTCTGGTTCACGCCCAGCGTGTAACAGCCGATGTCGGAAGGGTAGATGGCGCCGGGCAGGGCCTTGTGGATCGAGAAATAACTCGCCCTGTGGGGACATCCGGGACAGAGTGCGGGAGGACGGGGCGTCACCTTCAGCTCGGCCAGGGCCTCCTTGAGGACCGTCGCATCGCTGCAGGGAGGCTCTTCGCCGAGGGCCCTGAAGAGGATCTCCTCGATCACCTCGGGAAGAAGCTCTCCGGCGCGGGGGACGAAGCCGTTCCAGCGTCCCTTGACCTTCGTCCTGTCCGGGAGCTGCATCTCCATGACGGGGTAGGTCTCCTCGAGAAAGAGGACGTTCTCGTGACGGTCGATGAAATCCTGGACCTTCTTCAGGGGCAGAGGGAAGGGGGTGCCGATCTTGAGGACGGCCACATCGCTGCGTCCCGCCGCCTTGAGGATATCCATGACGATGGAGAAGGAGACGCCTCCGGCGACGACGGCCAGCTTGGCCTTCTCGGCCGCAGGAACCTCGTAGTTGTAGGCCTCGAAGCCCCCTTCGAACTCCTCCTGGATGGCGTCGATCTTGGCGTTGAGCTGAGGGTGGGAGACGCGGACGTTGGCAGGCAGGCAGACCCAGCGCTTGGGGTCCTTCTTGAAGGCGGCCCGGTTCGGCACGGCCAGCACATCGCCCATCTCCACGTCCTGACGGCAGTGGTCGACGCGGACCGAGGGGCGGAGAACGGCGATGATGCCGTGGCGCTCGGAGAGATCGAAGGCGTCGAAGACCATCCTTTTGGCCTCGTCGGCCGAGGAGGGATCGAAACAGGGAAGTTTGGCGAACATGGCGAAAAAGCGGCTGTCCTGCTCGGTCTGGGAGCTGTGAGGCCCCGGATCGTCGGCGACGACGAGGAGGAAGCCTCCGGCCATCCTGAACTGGGCGACGCTCATGACGCCGTCGGCGGCGACGTTGAGTCCCACCTGCTTCATGACGGCACAGGCCCTCTGACCGGCGAAGGAGGCGGCGGCGGCCACCTCGAAGGCCACCTTCTCGTTGATCCCCCACTCGACGGCCGTCTTCGTCCCCAACTCGTCGGCATAGACGGCGACGGCGGGCAGAATCTCCGACGACGGCGTCCCCGGATAGGCCGTCGCCACGGCACAGCCCGCTTCGACGATCCCCCGGGCGATGGCCTCGTTGCCCAGGAGAATCTGGCGCTTACTCAATGCGAACCACTCCTCTCCCCTTGTGCATGTTCCCCCAAAGACTTAAAGACAGGACTCGAAAAGAAGGCGATACCCGTCGGGACAGCGGACCAGGTGCCCCTCGAGATCGCAGAAGCCATGGCGGGTGCTGCCCTCGACGAGAAGAACGCCCTCTTCATCGCGCAGAACGCGGTAACGGAAGGTGACACTGTGACTTTTCAGCTCGGCCAGAGTCGTCTCGACGCGGATCCGTTCGTCGTAACGGGCCGGACGCTTGTAGCGGCAGCGGACCTCGACGACGGGGAGCATGAGCCCCGAGGCCTCCATGGCGGGCACGGGAATGTTCAGCTCGCGACAGAAATCGCCCCGAGCCGCCTCGAACCAGACGAGATAGTTGGCGTGGTAGACGACGCCCATCTGATCCGTCTCGGCATAACGGACCCTCTGATGGGACGTGAACAGACGGGCCATCAGCGCGCCAGAAGCTCGACGGCATCTCCCCGACGCACCCACCCGCCTTCGAGGACACGGCAGAAAAGCCCCTTGCGGGGCATGATGCAGTCGCCCGTCCTGTGGTAGATCTCGCACTTGGTGTGACAGGTCTTGCCGATCTGGGAGATCTCCAGAAGGGCCTCCCCGGCCCGCAGGCGGTCGCCGATGGCCACGCCGGAAAGGTCGATCCCCCGGACGGTCAGATTCTCGGCGAAACTGCCGGGCCGCAGTTCCGGCAGTTTCTCGGCGGCCACTTCGATATCCTCCAGCGAGAGCAGGCTCACTTGGCGATGGGCGAAACCGGCGTGGGCGTCTCCCTCGAGGCCCTTCTCGACGACGAGGAAAGCCTCCCCCACGTCGGTCTTGGCCGTTCCCTTGGCCTCGGAGGTGCACACGGCCGCGATGGTTCCTCTCTTTCCCTCCACGTTATTCCTCCTCGTTCATCCCGCGCCCTCTCCTTCAGCGGCAGGCGGCACGGTGAATCTGCATCAGACAGAGGCCGCTGACGACCTCGAAACCGCTCTGACGAAGCGTTCTCTCTCCCTCGCCGTTTTCGGCGCCGGGCTGAAACCAGGCGACGGGCCTGGCCTCGCCGGAGACGAGAGAGGCCAGGGATTCGGCCTGATGACGCGCGTCGAGAAAGAAGGCGACGATGTCGACGTCTTCCTCCAGCTCGTCGAGGCGGGCCCGACAGGTCTCGCCGAGAATCTCCAGGCCCGCGTAGGCCGGATTGACGGGAAAGAGACGGAAACCGGCCCGCTGGAGATAGTCCATCACCCCGCAGACAGGCCTCTCCTTCTTCGCCGAAGCGCCGACGACGGCCACCGTCGACGGCGAACAGACATATCGGTCGCGGATCTCATCGAAAGACAGAGCCATGAAGCACCTCCCCCGACGGCAACTCTCCCTCGGAACCAGACAGGGAGAGGGCGAACAAAGGCAGACAGGGCCTTCCCGATCTCCCTCCGAGAGAAGAAGAGACCCTCCTCCCACGGCACGGGAACCTCCACGACTTTACCACGAAGTAACCATGCCGCGACAGCCTGCGGCGAAAAACAGAAATACCTCCCGGATCTTGCCTCTCGTATTAAAGCCCGCCGGACAAACGCCGGCCCCGCCCCAGAAGCGGTTCGAACCACGTCAACCGGCGACCGGAGGCAGCTGCCCATCAGATAAAGAAACTTCGAAAGAGGTCGGACCAGATAGCCTCGGGAAACGAGGTATTTGAGGAGCCTTCGCCCCCCTCCGGGAAAGTTCGACAGCCATCGGCGAAAGCTGCCCTCATGTGGAGACTGCCATTTGGCCTGACGAGGAGGCGACATCCTCCTGAGCGAGCCTGCCAATTCGGGGAAAACCTTTTTATGGACAGAAGAAAGGCAAAAAGCTAAGATGGGTTATTGTGGAGGGCTGGCCGAGTGGTCTAAGGCGGCTGACTTGAAATCAGTTGTGGGTCTCCCACCGCGGGTTCGAATCCTGCGCCCTCCGCCAACAGTTCATTAGCCGCCTACGAGGAGTACGCCAAACCCCGTAGGCGGCTGTTTTCTGCTCTCTTGACCCTGTCCGGAGATACGAGAACAAGGGGGCTATCTGCCGCGCCAACGGGACACGGTGACCAGCCGATCAACTTCCGTGACCCGTTCAGAAAGCGCAGAAAAGGTGCTGCCCGATGCGACGAGATCGGGCACGCGGCCTCCATCAGGTGGGGCAAAGGGGCCTGCAGGAGCAGGGAACGGCTCCGGTAACAACGGCGGGAATCTGCCGCGATCTGAAAAAACCAGACACAATCCTTTACGGGCCTGGTGACTCAAAAACGAACGTGCGAAAAAGGCTGGACAGAACCTCGCCGTCAGGTTTTCTCATGCTGGAAAGAGAGACGAATGCGATTCGACTCCACGAGAATCGTTGATTCGCCCAGGCCGGTCGCCTTCTTCGACCCTCCCGCTTCGGCGTGTGGAGATGGGGACGTCATCCGCCGGAAGCGAACATAGGCCCGGCGCGCCAAGGACATCCTCCGTCGAGCCCTGTGCGACGATCTCACCGCGGTGCATCACGTAGACCCTGTCGGCGATCTTCTGCGCGAGCGCGAGATCGTGCGTGATGAAGAGCATGGCAAATCCCTGCGAATTCTGTAGCCCTTTCAGCAGTCTCATCAGATTGGCCGCAGTGGACGGATCGAGCATGGCGCTGATCTCGTCGGCGATCAGAAGTTTCGGGCCCATCACGAGTGCCCGGGCGACGGCGACCCGCTGACGCTGGCCGCCGCTGAGCATGAAACAGCGCCGCTTCAGGAAGGCGTCGTCAAAGGGAAGCTGCACCTTCTTCAGGGCTTCCGCCACGGTCCGGACTCGCTCCGCCCCCGTTCCCTCCTTTGCGATGTCGAGAGGCTCTCGCACGGTCTCTTCTATCGTCAGGTGTTCGTTGGTGGCGGAAAGGGGATCCTGAAAGACGATCTGGATGGCGCCGAACCTGGAGGTCTCGCTGTTGCCGCGGACCGCCCGTCCTTCGAAGGCGACCCTGCCGGAGCAGGGACGCGAAATGCCGGAGAGTACCTCCGCAAGGGTCGTCTTTCCGGAGCCGGACTCCCCTATCAGCGCGCACACTTCCCCCGCCTTGACTTCGATCGAGCAGTCGGAGCAGGCCGTCATCCGCTGTTTCCCGACGCTGTAGGTCTTGGAGATGCCGATCCCCTCAAGAAGCGTGACGATTCCCTTGCGAAGACAGGCGACGCGCCGTCCCTCCCGGACTGTCTCAAGGACGGGAAGCTCCTCGGCGCAGCGGTCGATACGCTGGTTGCAACGATCGAAAAAGGGGCACTGTCTCTCTCCGGCGACGGTTATCTCCCCGGGGATTCCCCACATGTCGCGGTAGGGGTTGATAGCGGGAGACGAGGAGATCAAGCCTCTCGTGTACGGATGCAGAGGGGCTTTCAACAGCTCCTCCGTTCCGCCTTCCTCGACGATAGCGCCGGAGTACAGGACCATCACGCGGGAGGTCATGGCGGAGACGATCGGCAGTTCGTGCGAGATCACGAGCATGGCGAATCCCTTCTCCTCCTGAAGCCGGAGAAGCAGTCGGACCGTCTCCCGTTTCGAGGCCATGTCGAGGGCCATCGTCGGCTCGTCCACAAAGAGGACCTCCGGGTCGCACGAGAGCGCCATTGCGACGAGGACCTTCTGTCGCATGCCTCCCGAAAGCTGGTGAGGACAGACCTCGCCCCACGAGGCTCGCAGCCCGACCCTCTCCAGCAGACGTTTCGTCTTTTCGGCAGCCTCCGCGCCGCCTGTTCCTCTATGCCGCCGAATGCATTCGGCGATCTGTTCGCCCACGGTGATGACGGGGTTCAGCACATCCAGACTGTTTTGAAAGACGATCGCGATCCTGCTCCAGCGATAGGCCTCCATCGCGCTCTCGGACAGACCGTTCAGCTCCGTGCCTTTGAATTGGACGCTGCCCTCCACGCGAGCCCGATTTCGCAACAACCCCAGCGCGGCCAGAGCAAGGGAGGATTTCCCGCTGCCGGACTCTCCGATAAGTCCCGCGCTCTCTCCCTCGCGAAGCGTCATGTCGACGCCGCGCACCGCGTCCGCGGCGCTTTCTGAATACCGCACCCTTAAATCCCGAATGGCCAGAACGGGCTCTTTCATCGCGTTCCCCTCTTTTTCCACTACAGCTTTCGGTTCACGAGTTTCTCAAGATCCCTCGCGATAAACGCCACCGCCACCACCAGCGTCGCCAGGGCCACCAACGGAGGAAGAACCCACCACTTCCAAAAATCGGTGAAATAGATGCCGCTGAAACTCATCGATCGGTTCAGGAGCATTCCCCAGCTCTTCGAGGTCGGGTCTCCAAGGCCGAGAAAGGTCAGCCCCGCCTCGGCGGAGACGGCATGACCGACGATCCGCAGGCAGCTCGCCGCCACCAGGGGCAGCAGCGCAGGCAGCAGATGCGTCCTCGCGATATGGAAAAACGATGCGCCGTAACTCGCCGCCGCGACGATTGATCTTCCCCCGATATCGTGGACACGAAACTACGACGCAACCCGCAAGGTCTCGAATTCCTCGGGGGGTTGATAACCCAAAGACGAATGAAGCCGTTGCCGGTTGTAAAAGACTTCGATGAACTCAAAGAGGGCGTGCTTGGCCTCGGCTCGGGTTCGAAAATGACGGAGATAGACCAGCTCCGTCTTCAGAGAGTGGTAGAAGCTCTCCATGACGGCGTTATCCCAGCAATCTCCCTTTCGGCTCATGGAACACCGTATTTGATGACGGTCCAGAAGGTGCTGAAACTCTTTGCTCGCGTACTGGCTCCCACGGTCGGAGTGATGAATCAGCCCTGGTTCGGGCTTGCGACGGGCGAGAGCCATTTCAAGGGCGTCACAGGCCAGGGTCTTTGTCATTCGTTCGCTCATGGACCAACCAATGATCTTCCTGCCCCAGAGATCGAGGGTGGTTGCCAGGTAAAGCCAGCCCTCGTCGGTTGCAATGTAGGTGATGTCGGAAACCCAGACGGTATCAGGTTTCGGCGCTTGGAAGTCCCTTCTCAGCAGATTCAAGGCGACAGGCAAATTATGACGTGAGTTTGTCGTGGCCTTGAACTTTCGCGCCTGTCGGGCTCTGATTCCCGCTTCTCTCATGAGCCTGGCGACACGATTGAGTCCACACCGTTCTCCGAGGCGACGCAAAAGGGCGTGGATTCGAGGGCTGCCATAGACCTTTCGGTGCTCCTCGTGGAGTTTCCTGATCAGCTCCGTAAGGCGGCGGTTCTCGCGGGAACGCGCGCTTTCCTCGCCCTTGGTCCAGCTGTAATAGCCGCTCCGGGACACCTGAAAAATTTCGCACATCTTCCGAACGTCAAAGGCACCGACGTCATCCCGGATTATCTGGAACCGCTGCCGGATCGAGGTTCCTTTGAGAAGATGGCGACAGCTTTTTTTAGGATGTCACGCTCCTGAGTCACCAGCGCCAGCTCTCTGCGGAGTCGTAGAATCTCGGCCCCTTCGGCGCTGCCGGGACGAGGCTTTGTCTCCTTCTCCCGTGACGCTTCGACCCAATCGTAGAGAGTCCGCTGCGGTATCCCAAGTTCTCGGGAAAGGGCATGAACGGACTTGCCGCTGTTTTCCAGCAGTTCCAACGTTTCCCTCTTGAACTCCTCGGTGTAGACGCGCGCTTTTTTGACCATGGTGGCACCTCCAGAATAGAGCATAGATGATTTGCTCTTTTCCGTGTCCACCGATTTGGGGGAACATCAGATGAACTTCTCGCGGCACATCGAGAGTGTTTTCGCACGTGCGATCCGCGCCGGGCCAACCCACGAGAGAAGCCCGACGACGAGGATGATGTTCCGTGTGCTTGGACCGAGAAAGGCTCCGAGCACGATCATCAGGGGGAGTTGGGGTATGGCCGTCATCACGTCGCACAGGCCTGTGATGAGTCTGTCGACAGCCCCTCCCGAATAACCGGCCAGAACCCCCAGCACGCTCCCACCGACGCCCGCCAGTCCTGCCGAACCGAGTCCGACCAGAACGCTGATCAGCGCACCTCTGCAGAGCTGCGCCCAGATGTCGATGCCAAGGTCGTCCGTGCCGAGAGGATGGCGCAGGCTGGGGGCTTCCAGCGACGCTCCCGAGGGGACGCTGTGCGCGTCACCGAGGAAGAGAACGGAGGCCGCTCCCGTCGCCAGGATGATCAAGACGACAGCCAGGCCGGCCCTGCCGTGGACGGAGAGCGCTTCGAGAACCCCGAAGAGGCGGGAGAGACGCCGTCTCTTCGGCTCCCCGTCCGGAGCGAAGCGCCTGACCGGGCGGAGCCTGCCCATACGCATCTACCCCACCCTTGGATCGAGCTTCCGGTGGAGCACGTCCGCCGCCCAATTCATCAGCAGCACCATCATCGCGATCGCCAGAAAGATTCCTTGCGCCAGCACGTAGTCGCGGGCCAGCACGGCATCCCGCATCAAACGCCCCATTCCCGGGTAGGCGAAGACATTTTCGACCAGCACCGCCCCGCCGAACAGACCTCCCATGCTCAGAAAGAAGCGGGCGATGATCGGAGGCAGGGCGTTTCTGAGCGCGTGCCGGAAGAGGATGCGCCTCTTCGACAACCCCTTGGCCCTCGCCGTGCGGATATAGTCCTTCGTGAGCACCGTCAGCATGCTGCTCCTTGCGAGGAGGTAGAAGTTTCCCGTCCCGGCGAGCGCCAACGTGAGGACGGGCAGGACGGCGTGGTGCAGCAGATCCGCGACGCGCTCGAAGGGCGACGAAAAGACGACGAACGCCGTCGATCCTCCGGAAAGGGGGAACCAGCCGAGCCTTGCCGCCAGAAAGATCAGCAGCAGCATTCCGAGAAGAAAGGACGGGATCTCGGAGAAGGCCATCATGACGCAATACATGCACCTGTCCGCCGGGCTATCGCGAAGCCCCGCGGATACCGTTCCCAGGACGGTGCCGACGAAACTGCTCAAAGCGAGCGCGCTGACCACGATGAACGCGGTCCAGGGAATCCGCGCGCCGATCATTCCCGCGACGCTCGCCTTATAATGGATACTGTATCCGAGGTCGCCCCTCAGGATTCCTTTCAGGTACTGTAAAAACTGTGTGTGCAGAGGTTTGTCGAAGCCGTAGTACGCTTTGTACAGCGCTATCTGCTCCTCGGTGAAGGCGGCGCTGACATCGCCGTCCTCCACCGAAAGGAACTCGAAGGGATCGCCGGGCATCAACCTCGGCAGGAAGAAGTTCGCCGCAACGATGACGAACAGCACGACAAAATAGCGCTTCCCCATCGCTACTCTTTGACCAGATACGAAAGCTTGTTGTGATCCACCTTGTTGTGGTCGTACCGGCACATCCAGCCGTCATATTTCCCGCTCCGGTAGACGAAGTTGTCGACGGCGCCAAAGAGCATCACGACGGGAACTTCGTCCGCGACGATCTCCTGGACCCTGAAGATCATCGCCTTTCTGGCGTCGCGATCACGCTCCGTCGCCTGGGCCCTCAGAAGCCGGGCGAGCTCCTCGTTCGCCCAGCCCTTGATCAGCCCCGCCTCCTCGCCGTAGAGCGCGCGAAGGAAATCCGGGTCGCCCCCCATCCCGCCGAAGTTGACCAGCAGTAACTCGTAGTCGCCCGTACTCATGGCATTGTCCCTCGTCCTGCTCTCGACGCTTCTCACGACGACATCGACGCCGACCGAGGCGAGAGAAAGCTTGATCAGCTCGGCGGTCTTCGTCCCCTCGGGAGAGTTGTCCGTCAACAGCGCGACCGCGAGCTTCCTTCCGCCGAGCAGCGCCTTCGCCCTCGCGGGGTCGTGGGGATAGCGTCCGATATTCGGGTTGAACCAAGGACTCTCGGCCGGCACGTACCCCATGCTGCTGACCGTGGCCGATCCGCGCGCAATCGCTCTCACCATCCCCTCGCGGTCGACGGCGCATGCGATCGCCCTTCTGACATCCGCGTCTCGAAGTTCCTGAACCGCCTCCATATTCATCATCAGCCGGTAGCTGTGCAGGGAGGGTACCGTCTTTATCGCGAAGGCGGCATCGTTCCGGTAGCGGGGCAGCAGATCGACCGGGGCGTTGATCAGATCGATATCTCCCTGTTCGAAGGCGAGCACTCTGTCTCCCGTGGGCACCCACTCGATAGCCTCTGCGGCGGGCTTCGGCCCCCAGTAGCGGTCGAAAGCGACATACCGGTACGCTCCCTGATTCGCGTCGTAGCTTTCCATCCTGTACGGGCCGCTTCCGACCGTGAGCCCTTCGCCGTCGTAGGCTATCGGGTCCTCGACGCTCTCCCAGATATGCTTCGGAAGGATTCGCGCAAGACCGACGCTCGGAAGAAAGGTGTTGTCGTATCGGGGAAGCGTCATCACGACCGTGTGAGGGTCGAGAACCCTCGCGTCGGTCACGATATAGTCGCCGCCTGCCGTAAGACCGCCGTAGACCGGCGGGTGCTTCCGGTAGTATCCGAAGGTGAAGGCGACATCTTCCGCCGTCAGAGGCTTCCCGTCATGCCAGAACACGTCCTCCCGGAGATGGAAGACGTAGACGGTTCCGTCTTCGTTCACATCCCAGCTCTTCGCGAGCCACGGAATATCCCCCTCCTCGCCCTTTTCCAGCAGGGAGTCGTACAGAATCTGCATGCGCGCGACGCCGGGCCCTCGCCTCGTATGTCTGAAAGGATTGGGCACGCCGATATTTCCTCCCTCCAGCCTCAAGGTCATCGCCTCGGAACCGGGCGCCCCCGGCACGACCACCGAGAGCATGGACAAGACAAAGAACAGGGCGAATAACCTCTTTTTCATCGTCATCTCCCTCGCGCCGTTACGCATCGGCGCCCGAACCTGCACGCCACAGAACCAGGGCGAGCGTCGTCCGGCTTTTCACTCTCACGTGCCCGTTCTCGGCGCAGCCCGCGAGAAATCCCCTCAAATCCAGCCCCTTCTCCGTCGCGACTTCGCCGAACCGGCGCGAGTAGCGCGATACCGCCTCTTCCACGGAGAGCGACCGATCTTCCCGCTCTTTCAGGTAGGCGACCTCCGGTTCGAACCCCTGAAGCCAGAGGATGTTGAAGAAGGCCTGAACGGAATCCCTGTCGTTGTGCGGATCGTATGAAGGACGGAGCCCCAGCGTGTCTTTCAGCAGATCGGCGACGGAGTCCTTCGATTCGATCATCTGGTTGAGAAGGCAGGACCCTCGGGAAGCCAGGGACATTCTGTCGATTCCCTCCCTGCTCCGTGCGGCGGGGCACATGGAGGCGAAAACCAGATCGAAGCGCCGCTCCCATCCGACAGCCGCCACGTCGGCAGCCGCCCAGTCGAGCCTGACGCATTCGATGTTAGGGCGTTTCGTGAGCGTGGCGTTCTCCTTCGCCCGTTCCAGCATTTTCCCCGAGATGTCGGTCATGACGACCTTCTTCGCGTACGCCGCGAAAGGCACGGCGTACCGTCCCGTCCCTCCGCCCACGTCCAGGACGTCGAAGCCCGTCAGCAGCCCTTTCGTCAGCAGCATTTCCGTCACCCTGTCGGCGAGCTCCGATCCCTTCGTCCTCTGTGAATGATCGAACTCGTCCGCCCGGGCATCCCACTTCACCTCCGCAGCGCGTGCGTCCACGTCCGCGGGACGCTTTTGCAGCATGGCTTCGTAATGCGCACTCTCCATAAGATTCTTCCCTTTCAGACCCTATAAGCCCGATTTCTCTTCTCTGTGCTTCGAGCCGATCGATTCCGGCACGGAAGCACCCTCTCAGCGCCATGTTCGATAAATCAAACTTGATTCTAGGCGAAGCAACAAGCCCCTGTCAATGCTTTTTGGGAAAGGGAGGGGATGGCGGCCGATCGCTTCTCTCGACGATGGCCTCGGCGTCGAGCAGCGAGTTCTGCCTGTCTTCATGCGATTCCTCTGACGCTCCGGTCAAGGTGCAAGCGGATCTCCTGTTCACCGATGGAGGACCTTCGGACTTTCTGCTGCATTCCGAGTCTTATCTATAGCAGCGTGCCTTTGCGGTAGCCCTCCCTCGTGATGAGGTTTGTGGCCTTGTCACCTCAAATAGAACCCTTGCGGGGGCTGCTGTCTCTTGAATACTTCGGCCAACGGGCGAAAAACAGCGCACGTCATCCGACTCGGCTCGTGGTCCCCTTTTCGGGGTCCACCCTACAGGACCGTCAAAAAAAGATTCTCAAGGGAATCGAAAGGAAGAGAACGAAGGCGTCCTGATCGACGCCCTTCGATCTTCGTCGTGACATGCGCATTTTGCAGCCTCCCGGCCCTCGTCAGGGCGACGGTGACGAGAGCGCCCCCGTCCGCTTTCGATAGGGGACGGCATCGTCTTTTTCCCGGCAGTTCCTCGTCGACGAGAGCCATCAGGGAGCGATTCCTGCTGAAAAATCATCGCCGACGGTACTCCGATGCAGGGTTCAACCCCTCACGTCCCTCGAGGATGTTGCCCTCCTTTCGGCTTCGAGAAGCGCCTCTTCCGACGTGTCCAACGGTTTACCAGGCCAGGCCGACGACGTAAGATCCAGAGGCACCGGCACGGCTGCCCCCTGACCGGCGCTCCCCTCCCCCTACGGCTCTCCGTCGGACCGACAGTCCCGTTCGTCGGAGGCCTCCTCTTTCCGGGGGCAGAAGCGCCAGGGCCCGACGGACAGGGTCTCTCCCCCGGTCAGGGCCAGTTCGACGGCGGCCTTGAGGGTCTTGAAGGAGAGGAGACCGCCCGAACCGGGCCCCTTGAGGAAGCGTTCCATGTCGCCATATTCGGCCTTGCAGGAGAGGGGGAGTTCCCCCTCTCCTGCGATGATCTTGGCCGAGATCAGGCCGACGGGGATGCCCTCCCTTTCGACGGAGACGACGCCCCGACGAAGGGGGCCGAAGGCGACGTGGCGGGGCTCGAAGACGCGCATGCCCAGCGTGTCCAGCTCGAGGGCCAGGAAGGCCCCCAGACTGTCGAGGGCCGCCTCGGGGGCGTCGACGAAGAAGAGAAAGCCGCTCCGCCCCTTTTTCGTCATGACCGGCACGGCATGGACGCTGGTGGCTCCTCGGGCCATGAGGCCGTCGATGAGGTGGGGAAGGCCTTCACCTGTGACGTTGTCGGCATTGACGAGAAGCAGCACCGCCTCTTGCCTCCTCTCGAAAAAGGCAGGGGCGCGACGGGAGGTCCTTCCCGCCGCGCCCCTGCCGGTCAGGCGTCGACGTCCTCCATGTCGGCCATGAGACGCAGGGCCAGACGGGCCACCGATCGGGCCGTCTCCTTGGCGCCGGGGATGGCGCTGGTGATGCAGGCTCCGGCCTCGGCACGCTTCCCGGCCTCTTTCCAGTCCATCTTGCCCGTCAGGGCCGCGACGGCCGCCGGGAGGACGACGTTGACGGTGCAGCAGCCGATGTACATCAGTTCCTGGGCCGCCACGGAGGCGATCATGACGGGGAGTCCCCAGTCGGCTTTCCCGTTGAGGACCACATCGGGCACGACTCGGTGCGAAAGGCCCTCCATGACGAACTCCCTGCCGTCGACGGTGACGACGGCGTCGATGTCGGCGTCGAAGCCCCAGAAGGTCTCGGCGAAGGGGTGACTCCGCCGGGCTCCCCCTTGAAGCTTGGAGAAGGAAAGGGCGATCTCCTTGCCCGTCATGGCGCCCAGCAGCAGGGCCGTCCGCCGCTCCACCTTCTCTTTGCGCTTCAGGTCCAGATCACGGCAGATTTCCTCCAGGGACCGCCCGGCCTGAAGGCCGTCCCAGGCGAATCGGGCCACGCGGTAGGCCATGTTGTTGCGGATGCCCTGAGTGGCCATGATGACGGCCCGCGATACGGGGCCCCGGGTGATCTGTTCCGCCTTGCGGGCCACCGTGTTGGCCGAGAAGGCCGCGATCTCGGGGTCGATCCACTCCCGGAGCTTCATCTCCCGGATCATGTCGGCCGTGGCCTCCAGGTCCCCTCCGCTTTCGATGAGCTTCATGGCGGCGACGACGCCGTCGCCGACGAGATGGGCCAGAGGCGGATTGACCGGCCCCGCGCCGAAACCGGCTCCGATCATGGGCCCCTCCTGGAAAGCGGCCATCATCTCGTTGAGCGTCATCATGCCGACGACGGTGGGGGCCCCGACGTCCTTGAGGATCATTCCCAGGTCGCCGATGAGGGTGGCCGTGTCGTACTCCCTGCCCGTGCCCCGCATGTGGAGCTTCTCCGGCAGCCCCGCCGCGAGAGCCGCCCCCTTGCCGGCCAGGTAGCCCGTCCCCTGGGCGAAGAACTCGCCGTAGGCCTCGCCGATCATGCCGTCGGGATTGACGATCTCCAGAACGGCGGCGGCGGCGAGGGCCGCCGAGAGCCAGGCGTTGGGCGTGATGCCCACACCCCGGTAGGCGCGGAACATGGCCTCGACGGCGACGCGCGTCCCCTTCTGCGTGAGGTCGTGGTAAATCATGTCCTCGCCGAGGGCGCTGTGACCGTAGATGGCCCCTCCCGCGACGAAGGGAGGGACGTCGGCGCCGCTGAAACGGCAGATCTCGCCCCGATCGATGGCCTCGTAGAGGGCCTTGACGGCCGGAAAGGCCGAGACTTTGTTCGTCAGCTTCGACGTGGGGATGGCCTGAACACCGGCCCGGCTGACGCCGGCCTTCATGCGGGCCATCGATCCCAGTTTCCTGTTGCCGGCCGGCACGCCGGCACGCGACGCCGTCCCGGCCAGGTTGAGAAAGACGGCGACGATGAGGGCCGCGTTGGCGCCGTCGGCTCCCGCCTCTCGGGCCGCGGCGATGCCCCCATCCATGACGGAATCGAGGGCCAGATGGGCCAGGTTGGCGTCGCTGATCTTGGTGCTTCGGCCGCTGAGGATCTCGGCCGTCATGACGTTGGCGGCGCTGAAGACGGCCAGGTTCAACATGCCGTGCCCCTTGGTGATGGCCTCAAGGCGATCGCTGGTGACATTTTCCACAAAGGCATCGGCGGCGGCGATGGCGCAGTAGAGTTCTTTCTGCATCGACGGAACACCTCCCGAACATTCGAAAAGGGCTCTTTGACGTCTCTCTGTCGGTCGCGTTCGGCTCCGCTCAAGATCTCGTCCTCATCGACACCCCCCTTCGCCTGGCAGGACAGAGACCGCCTCCCCTTCCGGGGCGGCGGAACCATCAAGTTCTCCCAGGCCAAAAGATGAGGGCTGCGTCGGGCGAGAGATACCTGTGGACCGGTTCAGTCACCTTCAGTCACGGACCGGGAGAGGGCACTCTCCCGGCATTGCCCTTTTTCGCAGAAAAAGAGGAGGCCTCGCGGAGCAAAGGCCTTTTTTCGAAATCAGGGCTGGCGGTGGGGATCGGTCGGCACGCTCTCGGGCCCCACCGCTCCGTCGCCGTGGTGATGGAAAGAGGGTCCGTGAGGTTCGTGGCCCTGCCCCTCTTCGTGGCCGTGATGGTGATGCGCGGCGTGAGAATGACCGTGGTGGGACGAGGGTTCCTCGCCGCGGGAAAGGGGGGAAGGAGCGGAGGGGACGGAGGAGGAGACGTCGAGTATCACGCCCTGAAGGAGGTTGGGCAGGTCCGAGTCGCGATCGCCCAGGCCGTAGCCGCTTCTGACGATGACGCCGTCCGGCATGGGGCCGTAGCGGTCGACGAAAAGGCGCAAAAGGACGGCTCCCGTCGGCGTCGTCCGTTCCATGGCCTCTCCCCGGGAATGGACGGGGACGCCTTCGAGGAGCTTCAGCGTCGCCGGAGCGGGAACGGGCAGCTCGCCATGGGCGCAACGGACCGTCCCGCCGCCGACGTTGACCGACGAGGCGACGATCGCGTCGGGCGAGAGGGCCTCCATGAGGGTCAGGGCCCCGACGATGTCGACGAGGGCGTCGACGGCCCCCACCTCGTGGAAGTGGATCGCTTCGGGACTCAGGCCGTGGACGGCCCCCTCGGCCTGGGCCAGCATCCGAAAGGCCCGGGCCGCCCTGTCGGCGACGGCGGGACTCAGGTCGCTCCGCCCGATGATGTCGAGGACATCGGAGAGCCCCCGGTGGACATGGCCCTCGTCGGAGAGGACCTTGACGTCGACGCCGGAAAGGCCCGACCGGAGGCCCCTCTCGGCGGTGACGCGCCACCCGTCGAGAGCCAGTCCCGCCAGGCGGGAGCCCGGATCGGTCTCGTCGAGAAGATCGAGGAGAAGGCCGAGCATCATGTCGCCGCTGATTCCGGCAAAACAGTTGAGGTAGAGAGTGCGTTTCATCGGTTGCCTCCTTCGCGCCGCCGGTCTGTGGGACCGGCCATGAGAGCCGCCCCGTAGCCGCCTCCGACGCCGTTGTCGATGTTGACGACAGTGACGCCCAGGGCACAGGCGTTGAGCATGGTCAGAAGAGGAGCCAGTCCCCCGAAGGCCGCCCCGTAGCCCACGCTGGTGGGAACGGCCACGACGGGAACGGAGACGAGACCGGCGACGACGCCGGGAAGGGCTCCGTCCATTCCCGCCACGGCGACGATGGCCCCGGCGGCCTGAAGGGACCCGAAATGGGCCAGGAGGCGGTGAAGGCCGGCGACGCCCACGTCGAAGAGGCGCTCGACGGCGCATCCCATCGTCTCGGCCGTCACGGCCGCCTCTTCGGCGACGGGGACGTCGCTGCTGCCTCCTGTGACGACGAGGACCCGCCCCCGATGGGGCCTGTCGCGCCGCGGCCAGTGACGGCCCATCCGCGCCGACGGGAGATACTCCAGTTCGGGCAGGACGGGAAGGAGCAGACGATGCTGTTCCTCGGTCATGCGGGAGAAAAGGGCCGGACCGGAGCCTCCGGCCAGGGCCGAGGCGATGCGGAGGAGTTGGTCCGACGACTTGCCGGGGCAGTAGACGATCTCCGAAAAGCCGTTGCGCAGGGCCCTGTGGGTGTCGAGCTTCACCTCGCCCAGATCGCGGAAGGGCAGCTCCCGTAGGGAGTCGGTGAAGGCCTCGACGGTGATCTCGCCCCGCTTCAGTCTGTCGGCCAGGAGGTGCAGCTCGCGTTCGTCCATCGTCCGTGCCACTCCCTTCCGAAGAGGTTCCCTCTCGACGGGAGGGAAAGTCCTCCGAATCCTCATGAGAATCGCTATCATCGTACAGGATGGACGGGACGAATCAAGAGTCTCCCTCTTTTTTAATGGCCGCCAGGGTGCGGAGGACTCGGGCGTTGGCGGCCACGTCGTGAACGCGGAGGATGTCGACGCCCTTCTCGGCGCAGAGGGCCGTGACGGCCAGGGTCTCCTCCAGCCTCCCCTCGGGCCCTCCGTCGCCGACGAGGGCCTTCCGGGAATGGCCGATGAGGAGGGGGAACCCCCAGCTGCGGAGTTCGTCGATCCTCCCCAGCAGGGCACGACTCTGAGAGCGCCTCTTGCCGAAGCCGATGCCGGGATCGATGAGGATCCGGTCCCGGGCGATTCCGGCGTCGAGGGCCCTCCCGACGCGCTCTGCCAGGAAGGCGGCGACGAAAGGGAGGGGGTCGCTCTCCCCCTCGGGAATGGCCCTTCCCCTGCCGTGCATGAGGACGACGGGCACGCCCGCCTCGGCGACGACGGCGGCCATGTCGGGATCGTCGAGAGCCGTCACGTCGTTGACGAGGTCCGCTCCATCGGCCAGGGCCCGGGCGGCGACGCGGGATCGGGCCGTGTCGACGGAGAGGATCGTCCCGGGCAGGGCCGACCGGAGGGCCCTGACGACAGGGAGAAGACGGCTCATCTCCTCCTCTTCGTCGACAAGGGGCGCCCCGGGCCGCGTCGACTGGCCGCCGATATCAATCATGTCGGCTCCCTGGGCCACCATCGCTCTGGCCCGATCCAGGGCCTCGTCGACAGTCCCGACGCGACTGGCCTCATGAAAGGAGTCGGCCGTGACGTTGACGATGGCCATGAGAAGGGTCCTCCGGCCGAGGGGAAGCTCGCCGTGAGGGAAGGAAAGGGTCCTTTCCCCTCGCGGAAGGGGACAAAAGGAGCGGAAGACCTTCGGGGGAGGGGACTCGCGACGGGCCGTCGCCGTGCCCTTCGAGGTCCATCGGGCCAGGAGCTGGGCCTCGTTCCAGGGCCCCTCGGCGAGAAGGGCGAAGAGGGCTCCCGCGACGAGATCGGCCGTCGCCCCCGGGTTGAGGCGGTTGCCGAAGGCGCGCAACTCGCCGTCGAAACGGGCCAGGGCGTCGGGATCGGGGGCACGACGGCATCGGTCGAGGAGTCGGGCGGCCCGACGGGAGACGTCGCGGGCCCTTTCGATCCCCTCCTTCCGGGCGATGAGGCTGTCGGGAATCAGGGCCAGGGTGGAGAGGAAGACCTCGACGATGGCCTGAGAGAGCGTCGAGCCCCCTTCGAGGGCGGCCCTGAGTCCGGGCAGGACGATATCGAAGGTGGCCGAGAAGTCCGTCGCGTACTCCCGGGCGACGGCGTCGCGGTCGGCGGCCTCTTTCATGGCCTCGATCAGGGAGGTCGGCGCCTTTTCCGCCACGTCGTCCTTCTCCGACCGCCCCAGTCCTCCCGGCGAGGCCAGGCGGATGGCCTCGTAGACGAGACGGCTGTCCTCGCCGTCGAGAGAGGCCAGGACGAGGCCCGTCTCCTCTCTCAGGCTGCCTCGGGGACCTTTCGTGGCCGCCAGGGCGAGGGGAGCCAGGAGGAGAAGCATGCCCAGGTTGGTGTTGGTCGCCACCGTCGCCCTCCGGGCCCTGACGGCTCGGTGGACCATGGGACCGACGCGCCACGTCCTGAGCCCCCTCAGGGCCTCGGCGGCGACGGCGGCGCTCGAGAGGAAGTCGGGAAGGGTCGCGTCGACGAAGTCGAACCTCCGGTTCACGTTGCCCGGCTTGGGGGCGCAGGCCTCCCAGAGAGAGGCCAGCTCGACCCAGCGCGTCACCTCGGCGCGGCTCCGCCCCTTCAAGGTCGGCTCCTCCACCGGGCCAGGGCCCGTTCGACGACGATGTCGGCCACATCGACGCCCGTGGCCGCCTCGAGCCCCTTCCAGCCCGGGATGCCGTTGACCTCGACGACGTAGAGAACCCCGTCGTCTCCCCGGAGAAGATCCACCCCGGCGTAGAAGGCCCCGACGGCCCGGGCGGCGGCGACGGCCAGATCCTTCATGGCCCCGTCGGGAGAGAAGGCCTCGCCTCGGGCGCCCTGGGCGATGTTGCTTTTCCACTGGCTGCCGCGACGGATCATCGACGCCGGGACCTCGTCGTCGACGACGAAGAGGCGGTAATCGTCGTTGCCGTGGGGAATGAATTTCTGGACGTAGTGGACGTAGCGCCCCAGGTCGAAGGCCCTGAAGACCCTCCAGGCGCTCTCCTGATCGCTGAGACGGACGATGCCCCGTCCCTCCGACCCGAAGAGGGGCTTGACGACGACGTCTCCACCCAGCTCGGCGAAGGCCTCCATGGCCTCCTCGGTCCTTTCGGTGACGCGCGTCGCGATGGCCGGCAGTCCGGCCTCCTCGAAAAGGAGGGAGGCCAGGAACTTGTCGACGGAGCGCTCCAGGGCATCGGCGCCGTTGAGGACGCACCGTCCCCGCCGCTCCAGCAGATGGAGGATGTCGAGGCGGAAGACGACCTGCTCCAGAGACCCCGAGGGGAGGGCCCGCACGAAGAGGAGGTCCTCGTCGGCGAGGGACTGGCCCAGCGAGGCCGCAGAAGCGGGAAAGCCCCCTCCCTTTCCGGAGAGCACCGCTCCCGTCATGCGCGTCGCCGGCAGGCGACGGACGACCGCTCCCCGGCGGAGGAGGGCCGCCTCGAGGCGCCCGGCGTGCCACCCCTCGGGGTTGCCGACGATGGCCGCCCTCAGCCGAGCCATGACCGGGCCAGCAGATCGTCCCGGCGCCGTCCGGCATGGAAGGTCCGCCCCGTGGCGACGCTGTTGACGAAGACTTCGGCGGGGCTGAAGAGGGCGGGATCGATCTTGTAGAAATCGCCGCCGCCGGCCTGGAAGATCTCCAGGAAGGGGCGGCCGTAGTCGCCCGACGAGGCCGAGACGAGGCGATCGAAGAGGGACGCAAGGAGGGCGTCGTCGCCGCCGAAGGCGTACCAGGCCGTTCCGCCGTAGAGGACGGCGTCGTTCGTCCGCCCCATGGCCGTCAGGTCGTCGGCGGCGACGGGAGGGAGGGGACAGCGCCCCCAGGCCGAGAGAAGGCCCCCGACGGGAAGCCCCTCTTCGATCATCTTGTGAATCCCCGTCTCGACGATGCGGGCGGCGATCTGGACGGAGCCGACGAGACTGGCCGTGGGCGCCGCGAGGAGGAAGAGCTCCTCGGGCACGACGGAACAGCGCTCGGCCACGGCGAGGGCCAGCTCGTCGCCCGGCTTTTTCCTCGTTTCCAGGGCCAGGACGGCTCGAGACGAGCGCTCCCGAAGATTCAGACGGTCGAGAAGGGCCTCGGAGGAACCGAGCATGCGGGCCGGCCCCGAGCCCAGGGCCCTGCGGCTTTTTCCCTCGGAGGCGTATTTCACCTCCCACCCGGCGTACTGGCAGCCCATGCAGCTCTTCAGGGGCGAGGAAAGGGTCAGGGAGAGGGCGGGCCAGGGGCTCCCCTGAAGATCGAATTCGGAAAAAGCCAGATCCCCCTCGCCGCCCAGGCAGGCCAGGGCGTAAAGACGGCCGGCCTCGAAGGAGCCGGAAACCTCGATCCCACAGTCGATCCAGGTCGTCCCGCACTCCAGGCGATGGACGCCGAGGCCGAGGCGCTCGGCGTCGGCGATCATCGTCTCGACGACGGTGGCGCTTCCCTCATTGAGGCTGTTCATGGATGAGAAGTTCCCCCTTTCCCAGACGGGTCACGTCACCCGTCCAGCGACGGTACATACCGGTGCGGTGGGCCTCCGTCACGGGAAATCCCCTTTCGGCCAGAAAACGCAGCAGGGGAAGGAGGAAGAGAGGACGGTAGAGGGCCCCTCGTCGATAGGTGGGCAGGACGTCGCCCTCCATGCCTCCCAGGGCGACGACGGTCCCCCTCTTCGATCCCGCTCCGGCCCTGATCCCGAGCCTTCCGAAGACGACGACGGTGCCGGCCAGGGCCTCCAGGGCCGTGAAATCGCCCGTTCCGCCGCCGACGGCGACGAGACCCCGCCTCATCCTCTCTCCCGTGCGGAGAGAGGCATCGCCGCGGAGGAGGACGACGCCTCCCGTCATCCCCCTCCCCTCTCCGGGGTAGGCGCCGGCCAGATGGGGGCCGGCCGATCCGCCGATTTCGAGCGTCCCTCCCGACATCATGGCCCCCGCCCAGGCGTCGACGTCGCCCTCGACGCGGATCGTCCCTCCCGACAGGGCCGATCCGAGGTGCATGCCGCCATCGCCCCTGACGACGAGAAGGCCCTCCTTCATTCCCCTACCTATCTTCTTCACCCTGGAAAAATCGCCGTCGAGGATGAGGGCCTCGCCCCCCTCTTCCACGTCTATTTCGAAAAGCTCGCCCAGAGGCAGACTCCTTCGTCCCCAGGCGACGGGGAACCGCATCGCCGAGGCCCTGTCGACGCCGCGGAAACGCTCCGGGACGAGAATCTCGGCCTCGACGGGAAGATCGAGGGGACGTCGCGGACGGAGGAGGGTCATGAGAGGTCACCGACCTTTCCCGAAAGGATCTCCTGAAGATGAAAGTGGAAGGGGCCGAGACCGCCGCCGTAGTTCCCGGCCGACAGGGCGACGACGCCGGGCAGGGCCGCCGCCTCGAGCCCGACGGCCATGGCCTTCGCGACGGACCTTTCGTCGAGGCCGTCGATGACCAGCTCGTAGACGGCGTTCACCCCCTCGGGGAGGGAGGTCTCGACGAGCGAGACCAGGCCGGGACAGTAGGGGCTGTTCGTCGAGGCCGAGAGAAATTTGTAGCGCGATCCCACCTTGCTCCCGCTGCGGACGATCCCTCCGGGGAAGGGAAGGATGGTCCCCTTCACCTTCCTCATGGCCTCGGCCGCCGCCTCGGCCGAGGCCAGCCCCGCCTCCAGGCTCGAGGCCAGGATGAGGAAGTTGCCGCCGCCGACGCCGCGCCTGATGGAGAAACGGTCCTCGACGAGGAATTCGCCGTCCATGACGGGAATACGCCAGAGGCGCCGGCCGCCGATGACCTTGCTCCCCTGGAAACCGTCGCCGAAGTAGCGGAGCTTGCCGCCCACGACAAGGCTCTCCTCCCCCTCGTCGAGGCCGTCGAAGCAGGCCGTCGTGGCGCAGGTCATGACGCCCTGGCCAACGCGCAGAAGAAGCTGCTTCTCCAGGTCCTTCCGCGACGAGGCGAAAAGGAGGACCGTCGCTCCCGGCCTTCCGTCGGGCGTCTTTTCCGGGGCAAGTTCCTCCTCGATGCCGGCCTCGCAGCCACAGCCGATGACGGAGAGGGCAAAGCCCGAGGCCGCCACGGCGGCGATCCGGGCCCACCGGGAGCTCTCCGCCGTGATCAGCAGGCGGGCTCCCCACATCTTGAAGGCCTCGGCATAGGTCCCTTCGATTTCAACGCCGCGAAAACGCATCGCCTACCTCCTCTCGCAGCGGACAACGCACGACCCGGGCCCCCTCGTTCAGGGGAGAGGCCAGAATCAGCTCCGAGCCCTCCGCCTCGGGACGGCGAAGCAGGGCCTCGCCTGCCGCCTCGGCCTCGACGGGGTCGTCGAAGAAGCCGAAGACCGTCGGCCCCCAAGAGCTCTGGCCCACGCCGAGGGCTCCCTCTTCCGAAAGGGCCCGAAGGAGGGCCTCGGCGGTGGGCGAGGCATAGATCCCTCCCTGGACCGGGGCGAAGGAGCGTCCCACGAGGCGCTGAATCTCCGTCAGAGCGGCGCCGAAGGCCTTTCCGTCCCTTTTTTCCAGGGCCGGAAGGAGGGCCATGACGACGAGGCGACAGAGCTCTCCCGCCGAAGAGGGGTCGGGCGGCGGAAGCTGGGCCAGGGCCCGCTCTTCGGCGCGCCCCGAAAGGCCGGCCGCGCCGGGGACGAGGGCCAGGAGGAAACGCCACCGCTCGGGGAGAAAGCGTCTCACCAAAAGAGGCGGCGGCCCCGCCTCTCCCGGCAGGAGGCCTCCGTCGAGGATCAGGCCTCCTGCGGCGAAGGCTTCGACGCCCACGGCCGACCGTCTCCCCCGATCGAGACGGGACGCGAGGAACCGGATATCCCCGTCGATTCCCGCCAGCTCGGCCAGGGCCGCCGCCGCGGCCAGGACGACCTGCGTCCCCGACCCGAGGCCCACATGGGCCCTGGGGACCCGAAGGAGACGGATTTCGACGGGAGGAAGATCGCCGAAAAGAAGCCGTCCGGCACTCTCGACCTTGGATCGGAAGACCTCAGGCCCCTCGTAGAGCCATCGTTCGCCGAAAGAGGCCTCGAGGACCGTCTCCGGCCTGTCGATGGCCACGCCCAGGCTGCCGAAACGGCGCCCCGTCCCTCCCTGCAGGTCGAGAAATCCCAGATGGAGCCGAGAACCGGTTCTGACGCAAAGCGTCACCGTCATCCCTCCTCGAAAAACCGTTCCAGCCGGGCCAGGGCCTCCCTCTCCCGCTCCCCTCCCGTTTTGGCCGTCATCAGCCGAGCCCTCTCCAGGAGAGGGAACCACACCGCACGGGTCAACCATTTCCGGCGCGTCGCCGCCACGGCAAGCTCGAGAAGGGCCGAGGCGCTCCGGTTGAAGCCGATAAAATCCCTCTCCCTTCCAACGCCGACGACGGCGCAGCGGAAACGGCCCCGTTCTCCCTCATCGGAGACTTCGACGATGCGGAGCTCCCGGTAGGAGCAGACGCCCTCGACGATGCCTCCGGGAACGAGAGAGGCGCGACGGTGAGGCCTGTCCCTTCTGGCTTCTTCGTCGAGGGCGCAGGCCACGAAAAGAGAGATGTCGTCGGTGACGTTGGCCAGGGCCCCCCGGCCCGCGACGAGATTGAAGAAGGTGCGACTGCTCCTGTAGGGAGCGATCTCCACGAAGGAGTCCCCCCAGAGGAGCCCCATGGGGGCGAAATGGACCAGGCCGTCGTCGTCGACGGTGGAGAGGATCACCTCGACGATCATCGCCTCTCGCCTCTGTAGCCGAAGCGAAGGGGACTCTCCTGGACATATTTCTTGCCCAGGAGGGCGGCCGTGTGGGCCCGCTCGAGCTCCCGGCCCAGGTAGAAGGCGTGGGAGGCGTCGACGACGCCGAGGCGGCCGAAAATCTCGGCCGGATCTTCGGCGCAGACGAAGCGCTCGCCGTTGAAGACGACGATCTTCCCGTCGGCGACGAAGATGCGGAAGTTGACGTCCCGCACCTTGGCGGCCAGGCTCCGCAGCTCCTTTTCGCCGTAGCCGTCGAAGGGAAGTTCCTTGGCGACGACGAGATCGCCTCTCATGTGTTTGGCCAGCCTCCGCCTCTTTCCGGCCCAGTGCATCATCTTCCGCGCACGGTCCAGCTCCCGCACCGTCCCGGCCGTCCAGGAGACGACTTCCGTCGTCAGGAGGTAGTCGATGGACAGCTCCTCGGCCACTCCGGCCAGAAGGGCGTTGATGCCCACGCTGTCGGCCTCGACGAGCTCCGTCACGTTGCCGCCTCCCATGAGCATCGGCACCTGGGGGTAGCGGCGCCGGACCTCGACGTAGCCCGCCAGGGACCGGGCGAATCCGAAAAGGAGGGGCGAAAGGAGGGGATCGGCCACAACCTTCATCTTTCGCTCCAGAGCCACGTCGAGGTTGCGGTAGAGACTGTCCAGGTCCCCGTCGCCGTCGGGAATGACGACGACGGGACAGGACCAGCCCTGCGCCAGAGGAAGGGTCTCGCCGTTGACGCTCAGGAGCAGGTCGGCGCCGGCCCGGGCCGCCTCCTCCAGGGTCGGTCCGTGGAGAGAGTCGACGCTCACGGCAAAGCCCTCGGCCTTGAGGGAACGGACGGCATCGGCCACGGCGGGAAAGGGACCGCCCGGAGGGCCGCCCAGATCGATGATGTCGGCTCCGGCGGCCCGAAAGGCCCGGGCCGCCTCGAGGCGCTCCGGCGGGCAGAGGCGCCAGGCCTCGACGATCTCGGCGACGATCTTCAGGCTGTACCCCTCGTAGTCGACGGGCTCCTCCTCGCCGCCGAAGAAACGGGGCAGATCCTTGAGATCCTTCGGACCCCGCCGGACGGGGAGCCCCAGGCGCCTCTCCAGGGGCTCCAGATCGCCCCTCAGGAGGCCGGGGAGAAGGATCTCGTCGCAGTCCTCCCGAGGCTCGAGATGACGGTCGACCCAGGAGGCCGTCATGAGGGCGGCGACGGTGATGGGAAGGACGGCCACCCGTCCCTCGATCCCTTCGAGGCGGGGCAGAAGGGCCTCCAGGGAGGGGGCGGCCAGAGTGCCCGTGACGAAGAGGACACGCCGCCTCATCGCCTCTCCAGCCAGATGGCCAGAGTCTCGGGGGAGGTCAGGACCGTCACGCCGGGGAAGGCGGCCAGACGCTCGACGTAGGCGAGATCGAGAGGTCTGGGGCGGACGACGACGGTCTGCCCCTTGGGGTCGACGGACTCCATCTCGGGAGCGGTATCGGTGGGGAGGACGGCCACGGGAACGCGGGACTTGCCGGCCTGGGCGAAGAGCGTCGTCACCAGGGAATCGGACAGGCCCAGCACGAACTTGGCCACCGAGTTGGACGTGGCCGGAGCGACGACGAGACTGCCGTAATCCCCCCGGGCCAGACGGCCCGACAGAGGCGACGAGGCCTGACGGTCGAGGAAGAGGGGACGACGGGCCAGACGCCCCTCGAGGCCGTAGAGGGCAAGGACCTCCTCGGCGGCCCGGGAGAGGAAGAAATCGACGTCGTTCCGGGCCAGCGCCAGATCGAGGGATTGCGAGAGCCAGTGGCCGGCTCCCGTGAGACACCAGGCGAGGGAACTCATGACGATCGGTCCCCCCGGAGCCACTCCTCCAGCGAGGTGTGGTGGGACGTCTCGATCCCCTCGTTCAGCTCTCGGCGGATCTCGCCCAGCGTCCCCTGGCGCTCGGCATAGGCGTTGTGGCGGTGGATGCTCTCGAGATTCTCCTGGCGGGCCAGGACGAAGGCGCCGTCGGGGAGGTCGCCGTAGACGAGACCGACGTTGCTCAGCATCTCCCTGACGACGTCCTCGACGAAGCGCGGGTTGCGGTGGGCCTTGTTGACGACGAAGAACTCGTCGGGACGCTTGAGCAGCTCGTAGACCTCGGAGCTCATCGAGGCCTCGACGATGGAGACGAGATGTTCGGCCCTGACTTTTTCGTCGGCTCCGATCATGAGCGTCCCCCGCCCCCTCTGGTTGTGGGAGGCGATGGGGAGAAGGTCGAGAATCCTGTCGGCCTCCTCTTCGCTGAATCCCTCGTCGAGGAGAAGCTGACGCTCGTAACCCCTGACGATCGCCTGGGCGCAGGGACAGACGGTGAGCCCGTCCACTTCGACGCCGACGAGACGGCGGGTCCTCGTTCCGTCGCTGGCGGCGATGCCGATGAAGGTGGCGAGCTCCTCCACCTTCCTCCCCGAAATGGGCGTCATCCGCTCCAGGGGATAGCGGGCCCGAAGGCGTACCTGGGCGTAGCGGGCCCCCTGAGAGGCGGCGATCGCCTCGGCGAGACGTTCGGCGAAGGACTCGAAATCGGGCGAGGCCTCCGAGGAGAAGGCCTCGGCCAGCTCCTCGAGGACATCGGAAAAGCGCGACATGTGGACGCCCGAACGCTCCGGCCCCAGATCGGCGAAGAGATCCAACGTGGCCTCGAAGAGCGTCGGCCTCCCTCCGTCGGTGACGCGGATCACCCGCTCCAGATTGGTGACGCCGACGCGGGTCAGGCTCGCGGCGATGCGGGGAGATTCCTGCTGAACGTCGCGGTCGAGGCGGAAGCGGAGGCCGCGCTCGACGCGATCGACGCCTTTCTCGCCGACGGACCGGGCCAAAGAGGCGACGGACCGGTCCAGAAGGGGGTGGACCACCTCGGGAGCGATCTCGGCCAGAGGGATGAGGACGAACCCCCTCTCGGCCATGCGGGGGTGGGGAACGACGAGGTCGGCCTCGTCGATGAGGCGGTCTCCGTAAAGGAGAAGATCGATGTCGATAGGCCTCGGGGCGTTCCGGAAGGGACGGAGGCGGCCCATGCGCTTCTCTATGGCCAGAAGGAAGGCCAGAAGGCCAGAGGGCTCGAGATCGGTCTCCACTTCGCAGACGGCGTTGAGGAAGCGAGGCTGATCGTCATAGCCCACGGGATCGGTCTCATAGAAGGAAGAGACCTTCTTCACCACGGCCCGGGCGCTCAGAAACTGGAGGGCCTGGAGGATGTTGCCCTGGCGGTCGCCCAGGTTGGCGCCGAGGCTCAGGAAGACGCGTTCGCGGCCCTTCTCTCGCACGGAATCACCTCCCCGAGGGGAACGTCGTCGTCGTCGAGGGCATAGTTGTCGAAGGCGACGGTGTAGGTCCTCTCGAAATAGTCGCGCAGCTCCCTTTCGAGAGCCCTGTCATGGCCGGGAGCGACGTAGAAGGTCCGGCCCCGGACCTCCTCGACGATCTTCCCCTCGCGCAGAACCCAACGTCCCCCCTTCACGAGATGGCGCACCCGCGCCAGGGCCCGGCGACAGGAGGCGAAGCGGGAACAGCGGCACTCCGTGCCGTCGACGTCGACTCTGTCATAGAGGGCCACGTCGCCGTCGGCGCCGACGCCGAGATGGCCCTTGTCCCTCAGACCCAGAATCCGGGCCGGAGCGGCCCTTGTGACGATGGCGATCTCGTAAAGAGAGTACTCCCTGTCGAGGTTCGGAAGAAGGGCCCCCTCGACGGCTCGGGGGGCAGAGTGGCCAGCACTTCGGCCCGATAGTCGCGGTCCATGAGAAGGCGTATGACCTGAGGGTAGCAGAAGAAGGGCCCTCCGTTGGGGTGATCCGTCGTCAGGGCCAGCTTCCAGGGATCGTCGACGAGAAGGAAGAGCTCCAGTCCCGTCATCCACTGCTCGGCGGCGATGCGGCTCTTCCTGTCGTAGAGGACGGGGAGAATGCCGCCGCCGCTCTCGGCCTCGACGTCGTCGTTGACCCACTTCTTTCCCGTCATCCTGTGGAGGGAGAACTCGAGAGGGCCGTCGGAGGTCATCGTCGTCGCCGGGCCGAAGATGACCTGGCCCACGTCGAAGGTCACGTCCGAGACGCCTCGCAGGGCCTCGACCACCGATTCGGCTCCGGAGCGGAAGGCATGGCCCTCCTCGCGGCCCCTGTAGCTCAGAAACTGAAGGTGACAGAGGTGGCTCCCCCTGCCGTCGAGGCCGCGAAGCGTCTCCGCCGTGGTCCGCGAGCTTCGCGGCTGTCCCAGGTTGAGACCGTGGACGTGAATATCGTGAGGAAGGCCCAGATCGCGAGAGGCCTCGGCCAGGCATTCGAGGATCTTCCGGGGCGTCACGCCGTCGAAGGCGATGACGGGATCGTCGAGAGAGGCCACGTTGCCGCCCCACTTCCAGTTCTCGACGCCGCCGGGGTTGACGACCTTGACGGCGTAGCTTCGCGTCGCCTCCAGAAGCCAGGCCACGTAGTGGCGCAGTTTCTCCTTCTCCCCTCTGGCGACGCAATCCATGACGAACTGATTGTTCCCCATGGTGACGAGAAGCCCCTTGTCCACCATGGGAAGATCGTCGAGCTCCTCGTGGGCGTGACGGGCCAGGAGGGGCGCCGAGGCGGCCTCCATCACCGTCGTGTAGCCCATCTCGGCGTAGAGATAGCCCGAGAGGAACGTCGACGGGACGGTGAAGCCCGATCCGGAGCGCAGGGAGCCGCTGCGGCCGCGCAGATGCTCCCGATGGTCCTCGGGGCGAAGCTTGCGCCCCGCGTTCTCCTTGCTGCCGGCCACGTGGGTGTGCATATCGACGCCGCCGGGGAGGACGAGCATTCCCTCGGCCTCGATGACCTCGACATCGCCCGATGCGGAGGGAGCCTCGACGATCTTGCCTCCGTCGATCCAGACGTCGCGGACCTCCCCGTCGACGCCGTTGGCCGGATCATAGACGGTTCCGCCTCGAATGCGAATCATCGCCGCACCTCCTCGATGAGACGTTTCAGGACCTCCTCGTCGGAGGGACGGCGCCTTTCGAGGAAGGGCCTGAGCCTGAGAGCGACGCCGTCCATCCGGTAGGAGCTGCCCGCCGTATCGATGCCGGCCAGGCCCGTCGGCATCCAGAGCGTCGCCGAGGCGGCCGTGAGGCTCTCGGCCGGATCGAGGACGATCGTCGGCAGGGCCTGAAGGCGATCGGCGGCCCGGCGGGGGAAGTGGGCCACGGGGTCGGAGGCGACGACGACGACGCTGTCGGCGTCGCCTCGGGCCAGGACGTCGACGGCGGTGAACTCGCCCGGCCCGTACTGGGGGTAGCCCCGGGCGAAGCTGACGGCGAAGGGGAAGCCGCACTGCCACGTCGTCACCTGGTCGGCTCCGGTCACGTTGCCGTGACCTCTCATGGGAATGACGGAAAAGCGGGTGTGCTCGTTGAGGTCGGCGACGAGGGAGAAGAGCTCGGCCACGTTCAGATCGCGCCCCCGCGTCATCGTCAGCCCCATGCCCATGAAGGCGACGCCGTAGCGGCAGGTCTTGAGGCGCTCGGCCAGATCGACGAGACGCTCCCGGGGAAGGCCGCCGACGGAAGGAGCCTCCATGGGACGTCCCTGGACGAGGGCCCTCAGGGCCGTGAGGAGCTCGAAATCGTCTCCCTGTCTCACCTGGAGGAAGAGGTCGGCCCCCTTCGTCGCCGCCGTAGGGCGGACGTCGACGATGACGATCGTCCGGTCCTTTCGTCCCTGCGGCGTCAGACGCCCTCTGGCCGTCGCGTAGCGGGCGAAGTGGCGGGGATGGGCGGCGGCGGGGTTGCATCCCCAGAAGAGGAGCAGATCGGCCCTGTTGCGGACCTCTCCGAGCGTGCAGGTCGGCTCGCCCACGGCCTGCATGGCCAGCCCCGTGGGACCGTGGCAGACGGAGGAGGTGCTGTCAAGAAAGGCCCCCAGCCTGTCGGCCAGTTCGACGGCCCGCCTCTGGGCCTCCGTCGGGGCCGAGGAGAGGCCGTAGATCAGGGGCGAATGGGAGGCTCTCAGGATAGCTCCCGCCTCCGCGTAGGCCTCCTCCCAGGGGACCTCTTTCCCCCTGAGACGGGGCAGGCGCGGCGAGGGATCGTAGTCGCGGAAGTGTCCCTGACCGTTGGCGCAGGCCTTGAGGACCTTGACGAGACGTCCCCCGTCGACCTCGACGACGATATCGTCACAGAGGCAGCCGCAGAAGGTGCAGACGACGTTCTCGATCCGCTCCGTCATGGCTCGACTTCGACGGGAAGCCCCTTGAAGGCCGGCATGCCCGTCCCCTCCGTCTCCGTTCCGATGAGGCCGTTGGCCCGTCGCCCCATGGGCAGGAAGAGCATCCCCCGGGGAAGATCGGAGGCCTTGAGAACGACCCGGACCGAACCGGCCCCGCTGCGAACCGTGGCCTCCTCCCCGTCGGTCAGGCCCAGCTCGGCCAGATCGTCGCCGTTGATCTCGGCCAGAGACGTCGCCCTGTCATAGGCCTCCGTCATCTTGCCCTTGTGCATGGCCGCCGCCTGGGCCAGAGTCCGGCCCGTCACCAGGGTCAGCTTCAGAGCCACCTCGATCGCCCCTTTCCTTTTCCCGGAACCCGTCACCGATCGCCGATCTCGTCGCGAAGGACTCGAGCCCCCTCGAGAAGGGCCCCGATGCAGCCGTCGCGACGTTTCGCCTCGGCCAGAAGGGTACAGACGGGAGACCCTGCCGCCACGCTCTCGCCGTCGTGAGGAATATCGCGCCTGTTCTTATCGTACCAGTCGCCGCTGCAGGAGACATTAAGGGACCTGCGGGCGTAGACGACGGCCTTGCCCCAGAAGCCCTCGCGGAAGGAGAGGTCGCCATCGGGCAGAAAACCGCGGCAGGCCGCGACGTGGAAGGGGAAAAGGCTCCCCCCCCAGGCCGCCTCGAGGATCTCCAGAGAGGCCGCAGGACGGGGATTGACCTCCACCGGGAGAGGCCATCTTCTTCCGTCCCTCTCGGTGACGATGAAATCGACGCCGTTGAGTCCCTTGAGGCCGAAGGCACGGACCAGGACGTCGCCGATCCGCTCCAGAAGCCTCCGCCCCTCGTCGGAAAGCTCCAGGGGGAAGACGTTGCCGCACCAGGCGAAGGGCCTTTCCGTCAGGGCCCGATGCCCTACGAGCTGCTCCGTCAGGCCCAGAAGACGGCTTCGCCGCCCGTCGCAGAGAAAGGTGGCGCTGGCCGGAAGTCCCGGCAGGAACTCCTGGAGGAGCCGTCCCTCCCGGAGCCGTTCTCCCCCGTACAGGCGAAGGCCCGTCCCTCCGGCGCCGCCGACGGGCTTGGAGAGCCACCGTCCCTCCCGGGCCCCGATCTCCTCGCCGGGGAAAAGGGTCCGCGGGAAGGGAATCGCCTCCTCCGTGAAAAGGCTCCTCAGGAGGCGCCAGTCGCGGACGCGCCTCAGGACGAAAGGATCGTTGCCCAGAAGCTCCCGGCCCCGGGCCAGGGCGGCGACGACCTCTCCGTGATTTTCGAGGCCGCCCGTGTAGACGACGGAATCGGCCTCGAAAGAGCGGGCCAGATCGACGAGCGCCTCAGCGGAATAGCCTTCACCCCGATCGCCCCGGACGGACCGCGTCGGCACCCTCTCGGCCAGGTCACGGTCGCCGAAATAGTCGACGGCGACGACGGTCCATCCTCCCCGCCAGGCCGACTGGGCCAGGCCCCGGACGCTGTAGCCCGCCGCGAGGAGCGTCAAAGGCCAAGGCGCTCCTTGGCCAGGGCGAAAAGCTCCTCGGCATCGAGAACGGCGTCGTTGCTCTCGAAGAGCCGGGCCACGGCGGCCTTGTGAATCTTCATCTTCAGACCGCCTATGGCCAGGGCGCCGAAAAGGATTTTGCCCTCGACGTCGCGGCCGTCCCAGTGGCTTTTGACCCCCTCTATTCCCAGGGGGGGGACGGCGTTGACGTCGGCCAGGACCCGCAGCTCGGGCAGGGACTGCCAGAGGGACTGCCGAAGGAGCGTCACGCCGGCGGCTCCTGCGGCGAGGACGGCCTGGGTTCCGCCGAGCGCGCGGTCCCTCTCGTCGTCGTCGGAGACGACGGCTGCCTCGACATCGACGCCGAAACGCGCTTTCAGGCGCGCGACGGCCTCGGTCGCCCTGTCGGCGCGGCGAGAGGTCAGACGGACCTGGGCCCCGTCAAGGGCCAGGAGAGCCGCCCCCCGGAGGCCGACGGGACCGGTCCCGCCCAGGACGGTGACTCTCTTCCCCTCGAGACCGCCCAGGCTGGCCGCCATCTTGGCCACGGCGGCGGCGGCCGTCGTGTTGCAGCCGTTGGCGTCGAAGAGGACCGAGACCTGAAGGGGGCCGAAGAAGGCCTTCCTCGTCGCCTCCAGGAGGGCCTCCCCCCGGGCCACGTCGGAACCGCCGATGAAGATGGCGCTGCCGTGAAGATCTTCAGGGCCGCGGGTGAAGATGACGCCGTGGACGAGGCCCGAAACGGCCTCGACCGTCACGCCTCCATGGCGCAGGAGCACCTCGGCGCCCCCGTCGAGAGCGGCGACGGCGTCGAAGACGCTGGGCTGACCGTCGGAATCGAGCTGCAGAAGAATTTTTTTCACCCAAATCCCCCCTCGGTGCTGTCGGGTTCCCTGCAGGGCCGGAGCGGAAAGGCCGAGCCGACGAAGGGCGCATCAAAGGCGGAAGACCGAGAGCCTCCCCTCGATCTCCCGCCTCCCCTCGACGGAGATCGGATCAGACCGCCGCCGACCTCAGACCGTCAGATGCCACTCGCAGTAGCCGTTGTCGCCCTGGCCGCACCCCTTGACGAAGGGGACGTTCCTCTTGAGGAGAGAGGTGACGGCGCATCCCTTGCAGAAGCGCACCGGAGCGCCGGGCTTGTCGGGGTGGAGGGCGATGATGTTGGTCATGAGCGTCGCCGTGGTGCACTCGGGCGTCAGATAGCAGGGGAAATCGGCCATGGACATGAGGGCGGCGAAGCGCTGCGTGATGGCGCAGGCCGGATAGGTGTAGCGCTGGGGGTTGGAGACGACTTCGTGATCGTCGATGGGGCTGAAGTCGAGGGTCACGCCCTTGATCTTGGCCCCGGCGCCGAGGGGATAGATATCGAGGATCTTCTCGCCCCGGACGAGGATGTCCATGAAGTCGACGTTGTGAAGCTCGTCGGCCTCGCCCCTCTTGGGATTCATGACGGCGTAGTTGTGGAAGCGCTTCGTCAGAAGATCGACGACCATGGGGACGGTGAAGCTGTCCTTCCAGAGGATGTAGGCCGTCGCCGCCGCGGGAGCCCCCGTGGCGACGGAGAGGACGTCGTATTCGCTCTTGAAGGCGCCCGCCTCGAGAGCCTTCTTGAGGGTGTTCTCGAAGACGGCCATGACGGACTCGTAGATGGCGAAGGCCATGTCGTCCTTGAACATGTTGTAGGCCGACTGGGCGATGTGGTGTCCCACGTCGCCCACGCAGTAGGCGGGAACGGCGACGATGTTGGCGTAGTGGACGCCTCCCTTGGCCGCCGCCTCGATGAAGGGACGCATGCGATCTCTGTACTGGTTCATGTACTTGGTGACGTCGAAGGAGCTGTGGGGACCGTGACCGCCCAGATTGTGGGTCCCCATGAGATGGGCCTGGGCCGCGATGGGCTCGCGGTAGATGAACTGGAGCATGTCCACTTCGGCCTGCTCGGCCTCGGCGGCCGTCCTGCCCGCCTCGATGGCTCCCCTGAAGGCCGCCCCCAGACCGTAGGAGGTGTTCATCCCCCAGGACTTGGAGGCCAGGATGGCCTGCTTGTGATGCTTGGGCATATCGAGGGCGCGGAGGATGCGGTTCACGAGATTGGAAACGGAACCGACGGACATGGCGAAATCGACGACGCAGGTGGGGCCGTACATCCCCCCGTAGCGTCTCACCGCCTCGAGGCCGACCAGGGCCCTGTTGGCGGCGATGGCATCGATGAACATCCACATGGACTTCTTGAATTCAGGATCGATATCGTAGAGAACCTCCAGAATGGGCGGCGTCTGGTAGTGCTCCACGAAGGGATCGTCCTCGGGACGGATGGTGTCGGTCAGACCGCAGAGGATGTCGTAATGGGCGTTGACGGACTGAACGTGGAGATCGACGACCTCCTTCTTCTGCCCCTCGGCGACGGTCATCGTGTTGACGGCGTCGACGTAGGGTTTGGCGTCGGGAAGCTTGAAAACCCCTCCGCGCTTTTCCGCGATGACCCCATAGACGGAATGGGTCGCCCCGATGGCTTCCTTCACCATTTTTTCGAAAACGGACATTCCTGCGCCACCTCCCTGTTTCAAACCTTCGCTCCGATCCTCTTGCCCGCGCTCACGGGAATCCCTTTTCCTCCTTGCGACCCTTTTTCGGCTCCACCTCCTTCCGTCCGACAAAAACCCAACGCCGAAGACGCCCCCCTCGAAGACGAGAGTCGACGGCACAGGACGCGAAAAAGACGTCTGAAAAAGCGCGAAGGGTTGTTACGGACAAATTCCCAGCACGGAAGAACGACCGGTCGAAGACCAAGAGGGGAGAACGAAAGAGGGGACCGGGAACGCTCCACAGCAAGCAGCTCGAAGGGAACTCGCCGTAAAGACGCAGCAGCGCGCTCTCCCGAAGCGGAAGGCGCCGCGCAGTCCCTGAGGTCAGGGTAGCCGGTCTCGATATCATCACGGAGATAGAGTACCGTCTAAAAAATTGTTTGTCAACAGATCAATCTTTTGACTTCATGTTCGATCCCGGGCCGATTCGATGAGAGACAGGACTGTATCCTTCCATCTCTTCGTGCTACGATGAAAGTCCGATGGAAAAGGGGAGAGAGGAGTCTGATGCGATGAGCGGCAAAAGGAGGAAGCCCCTCGGAGGGGAAGACAACGTCTTCGGCTTTTTCGACATGAGCCTTTTCACCCTCTGCGCCATCGTCGTCATCGACACCCTTCCGGCCACGGCTTCCGTCGGGACATCGGCCGCCGGGTGGTGGATCGTCACGGCCCTCCTCTTCTTCGTCCCCTACGGCCTCGTCTCGGCCGAACTGGGGTCGGCCTATCCCGAAAAAGGCGGCCTGGGAGGGTGGATCGCCCGCGCCTTCGGCCCCCGCTGGGGGGCCCGCGTGACCTGGCTCTACTGGGCCCAGCTCGCCCTGGGACTCCCCTCCGTCTACATCCTTCTCTCCTCCATGACCTCGCGGATGTTTTTTCCCGACCTCCCCCTCTCCGGCCAGGTCGCCCTCGCCGTCGGCGCCACGTGGATCACGGTGGCCCTCTCCCTCCGCCCCCTGGCCCAGGCCAAGGAAATCGCCAACGCCGGGGCCCTCGCCAAAATCGCCATCGTCGCCGGCCTCCTTGCCTCGGCCCTCTTCCACCTCTTCCACCACCCCCCGGCCAACGACCTCTCGTGGCAGCGTCTCCTTCCCACCTGGGACGGAGGGCTTGCCTTTCTGCCCATCCTCCTCTTCAACCTGGCCGGCTTCGAACTCATGTCGGGCGCCTCCGACGAGATGGTCGATCCCCGACGGGACGTTCCCCGGGCCATCCTCACGGCGGGGACGGTCATCACCGCCCTTTACCTGACGGCGACGCTGAGCCTCCAGGCCATGATCCCCCTGGAGGAGCTCTCCCTCGTCAACGGCATCATCGACGCCCTCTACCGCGTCTTCGGCTCCGACGGTTCGGGCACCTTCGTCGCCGATGCCGTCGGCTCTCTCGTCCTCTTCTCCATCGTCGCCACCATGATCGGCTGGACTCTGGGCGTGAATCGCGTCGCCGCCGCCGCGGCCGAGACCGGAGAGCTGCCTGCCCTCTTCGCGAAACGCCACAACAGATTCGGAACCCCCCTGGGCGCCTCGCTCCTGACGGCGCTCCTGGCCACGGCGCTGCTCCTCCTCTACGGTCGACTGGCCGAGACGTCGGAAGAGCTCTTCTGGACCCTGACGGCCTTCGCCTCCATCCTCTTCCTCCTCCCCTACGTCGGCCTTTTCGCCGCCTTCATCGCTCTCCGCCGACGGGACGGGAGGGCGCAGGGGGGCTACGTCATCCCCGGCCCCTCCTGGCTGGCCTTCCTCCTGGCCTTCACGGCCGCCCTTTTCGTCGTCCAGGCCATCCTCCTTTTCCTATGGGTCCCGGGAGAGCCCTTCGACGGCGCCTTCGCCCTCCCCGTCGTCGCCGGCGTCGTCGCCACCGTGGCGACGGGGGAAAGGCTGATCGGGAAGGCCGAAGCGGAAGGGAAAGACTGACCTCGCGACTCCGACCGCCAGGTACAGGGAAAAAGAAAGGAGAGGGGAGCCCTTAAAGCAAAAAGGGTTTAAAATAGGAGCCGACGGACGAATCCGTTCCGACGGACAAACCACAAGGAGGGATATTCTCATGAGGAAACCCGCACCTGCCGGCCATGCGATCCACGAGCTCCTCGCCAACAGATGGAGCCCCAGGGCCTTTTCGACGCGCCTCCCCTCGAAGGAGACTCTGGCCACCCTTTTCGAGGCCGCCCGCTGGGCTCCCTCGGCCTACAACGAACAGCCCTGGCGCTTCATCGTCGCCACCAAAGAGGACCCAGAGGCCTACGGCAAGGTCCTGGCCTGCCTCGTCGAGGCCAACCAGGCCTGGGCCGCCTCGGCTCCCGTCCTGGCCATCCTGGTCACGAAAAAGACCTTCACGAGAAACGGCAAGGCCAACGGCTACGCCGCCCACGACGGGGGACTGGCCCTGGAGAACCTCATGCTCCAGGCCGTGGCCGAGGGGATGTTCGCTCACGCCATGTCCGGTTTCGATCCCGACAGGGTCCGCGAGACCTTCGACGTTCCCGACGACTACAGCCCCACGACGGCCCTCGCCCTGGGCTACGGCGGCGACCCCGAGCAGCTCGAGGGGGACTATCGCGCCATGGAGGTGGCCCCCCGCGAGCGTCTGCCCCTGACGGAGCTGGTCTTCTCCGGCACCTGGGGCAGGACGTCGCCTCTCGTCGGCGACTGATCGCCCCGAAACCGCAGGGAGGGCCGTCAGGCCCGCCGGGCACAACAGGAAGGAGGAGGGCCTTTCGGCCCTCCTCCTTCCTGTTGCCCTCTGCGGCGACGCTAAACGTCCGCCATGGCGGCCATATGCCGGTAGAGCTTCCAGCGATAGGCGTTTTCGGCCCTGGCCCGCTCCAGAAGCCGGGCCGCCTCTTCGGGGTGGGCCCGCTGGAGGATGCGGTAGCGATTCTCGCCGTAGATGTAGTCCTCCAGGGGCAGGGAGGGTTCCTTGTTGTCGAGGGTGAGGGGGTTCTTCCCCTCTTCTCGCCTCCTCGGGTCGTAGCGCATCGTGATCCAGTGGCCCGAGGCGACGGCCTTTTTCTGCTGTTCCAGGCCGTTTTTCAGTTCGATGCCGTGGGCGATGCAGTGGGCGTAGGCGATGATGATCGACGGGCCGTCGTAGGATTCGGCCTCTCGGAAGGCCTTGACGACCTGGGCGTCGCTGGCGCCCAGGGCCACGCGCGCCACGTAGACGTTGCCGTAGGCCATGGCCATGAGGGCCAGGTCCTTTTTCATGGCCGGCTTGCCACCGGCGGCGAATTTCGCCACCGCTCCCATCGGCGTCGATTTCGACATCTGACCGCCCGTGTTCGAGTAGACTTCCGTGTCCAGGACGAGGACGTTGACGTTTCTGCCCGAGGCCAGGACGTGGTCCAGGCCGCCGTAGCCGATGTCGTAGGCCCAGCCGTCTCCTCCGAGGATCCAGACGTTTTTGCGGACCAGGACGTCGGCAAGGCTCAGGAGGTCTTTGGCCTTGGCCTCTTCCCTCCCGGCCAGGTTCGCCTTGAGGCGCGCCACTCTTTCGCGTTGCGCCGCGATTCCCTTTTCGTCGCTCTGGTCGGCGCCGACGAGGTCCGCGACCAGGCTCTGGCCGACGATCTCTTTCTGGCCTTCGAGCAGTTCGAGGGCGTACTGGAGCTGTTTGTCCAGGGCAAGACGCATGCCCATGCCGAATTCGGCGTTGTCCTCGAAGAGGGAGTTGGACCAGCTCGGGCCCCGTCCTTCTCCGTCGCTCGTCCAGGGGGTGGTGGGGAGGTTGCCTCCGTAGATGGACGAGCAGCCCGTGGCGTTGGCGATGAGGGCTCTGTCTCCGAAGAGCTGGCTCAGGAGTTTGACGTAGGGCGTCTCTCCGCAGCCGGCGCAGGCGCCGGAGAATTCGAAGAGGGGGCGCAGGAGCTGGATGTCTTTGACCGTTCCCAGGTTGAGCTGCCCCCTGTCCATGTCGGGCAGGCTCAGGAAGTAGGTCCAGTTCGCCTTTTCGCTTTCCCGAAGCGGCGGCTGGGACACCATGTTGATGGCTTTTCTGCCCTCTTCCTTTTTGCTCCGGGCCGGGCAGTTCTGGACGCAGAGTCCGCAGCCGGTGCAGTCTTCCGGCGAGATCTGGACGGTGTATTTTTTGTCTTTGAAGGCGGGCCATTTGGCCTCGGTCGATTTGAAGGTCGCAGGCGCGCCCTTCAGCAGGGCGCCGTCGTAGACTTTGGAGCGGATGACGGCGTGGGGGCAGACGAGGACGCATTTGCCGCACTGGATGCACGTTTCCGGGTCCCACTGGGGGATTTCCATGGCGATGTTGCGCTTTTCCCACTGGGTCGTGCCCGTCGGGAAGGTGCCGTCGGCCGTGAGGGCCACGTCTTTGACGGTGAGGCTGTCTCCTTCGTTGGCGAGCATGGGACCCAGGACGGTTCTGACGAATTCGGGCGCCTCGGCGGGGACGGCGGGTTTCATGGCGAAGCTGCTCGTCACTTCCTTCGGGATTTTGACTTCGTGGAGGTTCGCCACGGAGGCGTCGACGCAGGCGTAGTTCTTTTTGACGATGGCTTCGCCTTTGTTTCCGTAGGTCTTTTTGATGCTCCGCTTGATGGCTTCGATGGCCTCGTCCTGGGGGAGGATTCCGCTGATGGCGAAGAAGCAGGTCTGCATGACGGTGTTGATGCGGACGCCCATTCCCGTTTCGTGGGCCACTTTGTAGGCGTCGATGACGTAGAAGCGGATCTGTTTGTCGATGATTTCTTTCTGCAGTTCCCGCGGCAGACGGTCCCAGACGTCTTCCGGGCCGTAGATGCTGTTGAGGAGGAAGGTGCTTCCCGAAGCCGCCTGGGCGAGGAGACGGTATTTTTCGACGTAGGTGAAGACGTGGCAGGCGATGAAGTTGGCCTGGCCGATGAGGTAGGACGATCTCAGTTCTTTCGGGCCGAACCGCAGGTGCGAGACGGTGAGACCTCCGGATTTCTTGGAGTCGTAGACGAAGTAGCCCTGGGCGTAGTTGTCCGTGTCGTCTCCGATGATTTTGATGGAGTTTTTGTTGGCCCCTACGGTGCCGTCGGAGCCGATTCCCCAGAAGAGGCAGCGGACGGTTTTTTCGTCTTCCGTGCTGTAGGCGCTGTCGTAGGCGAGGCTGAGGTGGGTCTGGTCGTCGTCGATGCCGACGACGAAGGGCTGTTGCGGCTGTTCCTTTTTGAGTTCGTCGAGGACGGCTTTGACCATGGCCGGCGTGAAGTCTTTCGACGAGAGGCCGTAGCGCCCTCCGATGAGGCGCACCGAGGGGCGCCCGTCGGAGAGGGCCGCTTTGACGTCGAGGTAGAGGGGCTCTCCCTGGGAGCCCGGCTCTTTGGTGCGGTCGAGGACGGCGACGGAGCGGACGCTCGACGGGAGGGCCGCCAGGAGGTGGGTCGCCGAGAAGGGGCGGTAGAGGCGCACTTTGACGACGCCCACTTTTTCTCCCGCTTTCATCAGGTGCTCGACCGTTTCGTGGGCCGTTTCGGCTCCGCTTCCCATGAGGATGACGACGCGCTCGGCGTCACTGGCTCCGACGTAGTCGAAGAGGTGGTAGCTTCTGCCGACGACGGAGGCGAACCGATCCATGGCGGCCTGGACGTGGCCCGGGCAGGCTTCGTACCAGGGGTTGGAGGCCTCTCTGGCCTGGAAGTAGTAGTCGGGGTTCTGCGCCGTCCCCCGGATCCGCGGACGGTCCGGCGTGAGGGCCCTTTCTCTGTGGGCCTGGACGAGGCCGTCGTCGATCATGGCGCGGGCGTCTTCTGCCGTGAGCTGTTCCACTTTCGCCACTTCGTGGGAGGTCCGGAAGCCGTCGAAGAAGTGGACGAAGGGGACACGCGACGAGAGCGTCGCCGTCTGGGCGATGAGGGCCATGTCCATGGCCTCCTGGACCGATCCCGAGGCCAGAAGGGCGAAGCCCGTCTGGCGCACGGCCATGACGTCGCCGTGATCGCCGAAGATGGAGAGGGCGTGGGACGCCACGGTGCGGGCCGCGACGTGGATGACCGTCGACGTCAGTTCGCCGGCGATCTTGTACATGTTGGGGATCATGAGAAGAAGACCCTGGGAGGCCGTGAAGGTCGTGCCCAGCGATCCGGCCTGGAGCGCCCCGTGGAGCGCCCCCGCCGCGCCTCCTTCGCTCTGCATTTCCACCACCGAGGGCACCGTGCCCCAGATGTTCGTCCTCCCCTCCGAGGACCACTGGTCCGCCCATTCGCCCATGTTCGACGACGGCGTGATCGGGTAGATGGCGATCACTTCGTTCGTCAGGTGCGCCGAGTAGGCCGCCGCTTCGTTGCCGTCGATCATTACCTTCTGTCTTGTCATTTTCGTGCCTCCTGTCCTGGGTCTGCCCAGCTCCGTCGCTAAAAGGTCAGGAAGGGGGGGCGGAGACGGAACGTCGCATCGCAAAGAGCCTTTGCCGTATATTTTATACACTTGGCGCGATATGTCAAAATATTTAAACTCGCCGATTCCCACACCCGCAGCCCCGTCCCTTTCGGCGCCCTGTCCGCCGAAAGAGAAAGGAAACGGCACGCGTCCCCTCCTGCCGAGGGGACCCTACGCGAATAGTTTAACACGCCGTAAGATTTTAGGAAGGCACAAAGGCCCCCTTCCCGAGCCTCCCCCCTTCCGGTCGGTTTCGCGACGGACGCTCGTGAGAAAAAGCCGCGTGGCGAAAAGAGGGGTCCGAAGATCCCTTCCGCCCGTCTTTCTCGCCTCGGCGCCTGCCGCCCCTTCCTCCGGCAGCGACGTTCACGCCCCCTGCGGGGCGCCCCGCCCGCGTCCGAACCGGGCCGCGAGAGGTGGAAGGCGGGCTTTCGGGAAAAGGCTGCCGCCTCCCGAGAGGAGAGCCCTTCGTCGAAAAGGCCGGACCTCCCGACGGCCCCTTCCGTGGTTTTTCCGGAAAAGGCCGTCGGGAGGTCCCTTCGGTCCTGCATCAGCCCGAATCCGCAGGCGCTTCAAGACAAACTCCGTCGGATCCGCCGATCAAGAGGCCCGTTCCAATCACCTCGCAGGTGCGAGGTCGAGGCAACCGTTTCCGTCCTTCAGGCTCTTCCTGACCGCAGGCTGGACGTGGGCTTCCATCCTGTTTCCACCTGCCGAGCAGGGGTCGGGAACCCGACCCGAGGTGCGACTCACGACGGTGCCCCTGTCTTTTCTGCCGTGATCCGCGTCGATTTTCCCCCCGTCCGGAAGGGAGAACCCCGCGGTAAGAGGGCCGACGCGCGTCGGCCCTCTTACCCGATCGTCTCAGCCGAGGTGCTCTTTGATGAGGGGCGTGGGCAGGCGGGTCAGCTCCGATCGAGGGAGAAGGCCCAGCAGCTCCCAGGCCAGGTCGAGAGAGGCGCCGATCTCGCGGTCTTCGGCCTCGCCCTGGGAGAGGAATCGCGCCTCGAAGGCCCGTCCGAAGCGGAGGACGCTCTTTTCCACGGAGCCCAGTTCGTCCTCTCCGACGACGCCGGCCAGAGCCCGCACTTCCTGCACCTTGCTGTAGGAGGCGAAGAGTTGTCCCGCCAGGTCGGGATGGTCGTCGCGGGTGAAGCCCTTGCCGATGCTGTCCTTCATGAGGCGGGACAGACTGGCGGGGATGTCGACGGGGGGATAGACGCCCTGGGCGAACTGGTCCCGTGAGAGAACGATCTGCCCCTCGGTGATGAAGCCCGTCAGGTCCGGTATGGGGTGAGTGATGTCGTCGTTGGGCATGGTCAGGATGGGAAGCTGCGTCAGGCTTCCCGGACGGTCGCGAAGGACGCCGGCGCGTTCGTAGAGGGAGGCGAGGTCGCTGTAGAGATAGCCCGGATACCCCTTGCGGCTCGGGACCTCGCCTCGGGCCACGGCCAGCTCCCGAAGGGCCTCGCAGTAGTTGGTCATGTCCGTCATGACGACGAGGACATGGTAGCCCAGATCGAAGGCCAGATATTCGGCGGCGGTCAGGGCGGCCCGAGGAACGGCGAGGCGCTCGATGACGGGGTCCGAGGCCAGGTTGAGAAAGACGACGGGCGGCTGTCCTCTCCCCGCGTCGCGGAGAGCTTCGATGAAGTAGGCGGCGTCGTCGTTGCGGATGCCGATGCCGACGAAGACGACGGCGAAGTTCTCTCCGGCGACGAGGCGGGACTGAGAGGCGATCTGAACGGCCAGGTGGTTGTGGGGCAGGCCGTTGGAGGAGAAGATGGGCAGTTTCTGCCCTCGGATGAGGGTCATGAGCGTATCGACGACGGAGATTCCCGTGTGGATGAAGTCCCGCGGGTAAGAGCGGGCCATGGGATTGATGGGGCGGCCGTTGATGTCGCGGCGCAGGCCTCCCAGAACGGGACCGCAGCCGTCTCGCGGCTCGCCCAGCCCGTCGAAGGTCCTTCCCAGGATGGAGGGGTCGAGAGGCATCTCCAGGTGACGGCCCAGGAAACGGACGCGACTTCTGTCGGGAACGAGGGCCGCCGTTCCGGCAAAGACCTGGACGACAGCCCGGTCCTCCTCGACGAGGACGACCCGCCCCCGCCGGGGGGAGCCGTCCGGTCCCACGACCTCGACGGCCTCGTCGTAGCCGACGCCGCGGACGCCGTCGACGACGACGAGAGGCCCCTCGATGGAGGCCAGGCCCCGATATTCCGCAAGGCTCATCGACGATCCCTCCCTACGGCCAGGCGCTCCGTGCCGATGCGCTCGAGCCGCGATTCCAGTTTCAGGCGGATCTCCTCGAAGGAGGCGAGATCGGCGACGGAGATCTCGCGGAGGCGGTAGAGGGCCTCCACCTCTTTGGCCTCCCTGATGAGACGGAGCGGGACGTCCTTGGCGACGAGGTCCCTGGCCCTCCTGTAGAAGTGGACGATGAGTTCCATGATGGCGAAGGTCTTGGCCGGGGGACAGAAGGCGTCGGGGCCGAAGGCTCCCTGCTGGAGGAATCCGATCTTGATGATGGAGGCCACGAGGGCCACGAGACGCTGTTCGTCGGGGAGGACGTCCTCTCCGACGAGTTGGATCACCTGCTGGACCCGCTCGTCCTCGGAGAGGAGGCGCCGCACTTCGTCCTGCACGCTTCCCCAGCGGGGATCGATGTGGCTTTCGAACCAGGGTCGGACCTCGGCGGCATACTCGCTGTAGGAGTTCATCCAGCTGATGGCCGGGTAGTGACGGGCCGAGGCGAGGTCGCGCTCCAGGGCCCAGAAACAGCGGATGAAGCGTTTGGTGTGGCGCGTGACGGGCTCGGTGAAATCGCCTCCCGGAGGGGAGACGGCGCCGATGAGGGTGACGCTGCCCCGCTCCCCGCCCATGGTCGTCACCCGCCCGGCCCTCTCGTAGAATTCGGCCAGGCGCGACGGCAGGTAGGCCGGGAACCCCTCCTCGGCGGGGATCTCCTCCAGGCGACCGGAGATCTCCCGAAGGGCCTCGGCCCAGCGCGACGTCGAATCGGCCATGAGGGCCACGTCGTAGCCCATGTCGCGGAAATATTCGGCGATGGTGAGGCCCGTGTAGATCGAGGCCTCTCGGGCGGCGACAGGCATGTTGGAGGTGTTGGCGATGAGGATCGTCCGCTCCATGAGGGGACGGCCCGTCTTGGGGTCCTCCAGGGAGGGGAACTCCTCCAGGACCTGGGTCATCTCGTTGCCCCTCTCGCCACAGCCGATGTAGACGACGAGCTGAGCGTCGCTCCACTTGGCCAGCTGGTGCTGCGTCACCGTCTTGCCCGTGCCGAATCCGCCGGGGATGGCCGCCACGCCGCCGCGGGCGATGGGGAAATAGCCGTCGATGACGCGCTGTCCCGTCAGAAGGGGCTCCTCGGGCAGAAGGCGCTGGCGCACGGGGCGCGCCCTGCGGACGGGCCAGCGCTGCATCAGAGGCAGGACACGCTCGCGGCCGAAGCCGTCGCGGAGGCGGAGCAGGGAGGCTCTCCCGTCGTGGAAACCCTGAGGGAGGACCTCGAGAACCTCACCCTCCATGTCCGGCGGCAGAAGGAGGCGGTGTTCGACGAGAGGCGTCTCCTTCACCGTGGCCAGAAGCGTTCCGGCCGTGACGATATCGCCCTTCGTCACCTGAGGGAAAATCTCCCAGTTGCGGTCTTCGTCGAGCTGCTCGAGACCGCCGCCCCGGCCCAGAAAGGGGCCGCTCTTTTTCATGAGAGCGCCCAGAGGACGACCGATTCCGTCGAGGATGGCGCCGACGAGGCCCGGCCCGAGGGTGACCGAGAGGGGCTCGCCGAGGCCGACGACGGGCTCTCCCGGCAGGAGTCCCTGAGTGTCCTCGAAGACCTGAAGGATGGCCTCGTCTCCCTCCTGGCGTATGACCTCGCCCAGAAGACGGAGGGGGCCCACCTCGACCATCTCCCTCATGGCGAACCCGGCGAGACCTCGGGCCCTGACGACGGGTCCGTTGATGGCGACGATTCGGCCCTGACGTTCCACGGCGGCCCTCTTAGTGAGCCGCCAGGAGCGCTTCGGCCAGGCGTTCCCGCAGCTCTCCGGCCTTGGAGTGCCAATCGGCCGGAACACGTCTCCGCCCGTCGGACGTCTCGATCCAGAGGCCGCCCAGGATGGGGGCGGCCTCCGGAGAGGCCTCGAAACGAATCGACGGCAGAGCCTCGGAAAGCCGCCTCATAAGGCCGGCCACATGGGGCTTCTCCTTGGGACCGGGGCGAAGGACGAGGGAGTCGGCCCCGGGCAGAGAGGAGATGGCCTCGAGGGCCAGACCGAAAAGGATGTCGTCGAAATCGGGCCGCGAGGAAAGGGCGACGAGGGCCTCCTCGAGGCGGCGCACGCCCTCGTCGAGGAGGAGGTTCTGAAGGCGGATGCGCTCGAGGGAGCGCTCCCTCTCCATGGCCGCCAGCTGACGGCGGCGGATGTCCTGTGCCCTGGCCTGGGCCTCGTCGACGATCAGGGCCACCTGCTGTTCGAGGCGAGCCTCCTCGGCCTTTTTCCAGGCCTCGGCCTCGGCCTCGGCCGAGTGGACCAGGGCCTCCTTCTGCGAGTCGGCCCTGTCGAGGAGAAGATCCCTAAGGGCCCCGACCTTGCCGCCTTCCTGTTCTCTCATCAGGCTTTCACCCCCAGGGCATTGCCCAAGAAACGATCCATGAAATCGTGGCCCCGCAGGGAGCCTTCCGGCCCGGGAACCTCGACGACGAGGGGAAGTCCTCCCTCAAGCCGGAGCTCTCCTATCGTGGCGGCGACCCAGGAGGCAGCCTCCTCGGTGAAAATCAGAAGGGCCAGCTCCTTGTCGTCCAGGGCCTCGTCGACGACGGAGGCGATCCTCTCCCTGTCGACGAGGCGTCCCTCGACGCCGGCCAGACGGAACCCGGCCAGGGCCTCCTGGCTGTCGCTGATCAGAAGGGCCTTCAAGGGATCAGAGTTTTCCCAGGATCAGCAGAGAGACGATGACGCCGTAAATGGCGATGCCCTCGGCCAGCCCCAGGTAGATGAGCGTCGTGCCCAGAAGTTCGGGCTTCTCGGCCACGGTGCCCAGGGCGGCGGCACCGACCATGGCGACGGCGATGCCGGCGCCGAGGCAGGCCATTCCCGTGGCCAGGCTCGCCCCGATGAACCCCAGTCCCGACGAGGCGGAGGCGACTCCCGTCGAGGCCAGGGCGGGCGCCTCGAGCAGAGTCGTCACCAGGGCCGCCGCCATGGCGACACCGCCTGCCGTCACGGCGGCGGCGAGGACCTTCCTCGGCGACGACGGGAAACGGCGACGCAGGCGAAAACCGACGAAGACCGTGGAAAAAGAGACGACGACAAGCAGAGCCAAACCGGTCATGATGAAACCCCTTTCTTCAATTTCTCGTAGCGGTAGAGCGAAGCCGCTGGTCGCCCCCAGGGAACGGGGCGGAAAGGACGCCCTCCGCCGCGGAAAAATTTGCCGAACAGCTCGTAGTATTCGAGGCGCAGGGTCTGGATGAAGACGATGAGTCCCTCGAGGAGGACGATGAGCAGATTGCCCAGGACGAGGAGCAGCCACCGGAGGATCAGCCCTCCGGGCAGGGCTGCCGCCTGGTCCGCCAGCAGGAAAACGGCCATGGAGAGCCCGGCGTGATTGAGGGCGAAGGCGGCCAGGCGGACGAAGGAGGCCGTGTTGCTCAGGAAGGAAAAGAGGTGATGAAATCGGCTGAAGCCCTCGACGGCGGCGCTCCCTCTTTTTTTCCCTTTCCGTCCCGGCAGAGGAACGATTCCGGCCAGGAGGAAGAGGACGGCAAGGGTTACCGTCACCGAAAGGAGGGGACCGAAAACCGCATCTCCGCCCCATCCCGTCAGAGCCGAGACGCCGAGAAGGACGGCCGACCAGTAGAGAAGGAGTCCGGCCACCCCTCGCTCGCCCAGGAGAAATTCGCCCCAATCCCTCTCCTTCCAGCTCTCCTGAAGCCCCAGGATCATGGCGACGGACAGGCAGACGACGCCGGTGACGAGAGAGGCGGCGATAAGGGAGGACGTATCGTGCATCGGCGACAGCCAGAGGGGTTCGATCAGGTCCTCCTTCCCCATGACGCTGCCGTAGAGAAAGCCGAAGAGGGCGGAGACGACGCCCGCCAGCTGTACGACGGCGCCGAGCCCCCGGGAGAGCGTTCCCCTGCGCGTCAGCCACCAGGCCCCCAGGGCCAGCAGGGCGCCATGGCCGACGTCGCCGAACATGAACCCGAAAAAGAGGCAGAAGGTGACGGCGACGACGAAGGAGGGGTCTCTCTCGCCGTAGGAGGGGAGACTGTAGAGGGCGACGATATCCTGAAAGGCCCGGACGAGAGGGAGATTCTTCAGCATCGACGGCACGAGGCCGCGCTCGATCTGTTCCGGCTCGGGATCGGCGGCGACGAGGACCGTCCGCGGAGCCCTCCGGGCCATCTCCTCCCTCAGCTGGGGCAGCTCGTCGGCGGGAAGCCAGCCCGAGACGAGGTGGAGTCGTCCCATCTGCCCTCCCTCGCGGCAGATCTCCCAGATTCTCTGGCCCGAATGGAGCCGTGAATGAAGGGCGGCCAGCTCCTCCTCGTGGCTGTCGAGATAGGTCTGAACGGCCGTCCGGAGACCTTCGACGGCCCTTTTGTGGTGGGACTGGCGGCGGCGGAGCCGGGCCAGAGCCTCTGAGGCGCTTCCGCCGGGCAGATCGTCGAGGGGATAGACCTTGAAAAGCAGGGAATCGAGAAGCCTCTGGGCCCCCTCGAGATAGCCCGGAACGGTCACGGCAAGGATCCAGCGCTGGCGCCCGCGAAGGGCCAGATCGAGGAGAATCAGAGGGGCATCGCGGGAGGACTCGCGGAGCCTCTGCCAGTTGTCCTCGTCGATGCGCCCGAAGAGGACGGAGAGATGGCGGGCCTCGGAAAGATCGCGGGGATCGCGGCGCAGGCGGGCCAGGGCCTCGAGGAAGATGCACCCCGCCTCGAGAGTCTCCATCGAATCGGTCAGTTCCTGCGAGCGGCGATGCCACAGGGTCAGCTTTCCGGCGACCTGATCGACGAGAGACTTGGCCCGGGAGGGCGTCAACTCGACGTCGACGGAAAGGGGACGGGCCTCGGGGATCTCCCGTCGGGCCAGGCGCCAGACCGCTTCCAGCTGTTCCAGGGGCTCCTCGTAGGGATTCTCCCGCACCGTGGAGAGGCCCGCCCGAAGCGAGGCGTCGGAGACGCAGAGCCCCAGGGGAAGGGGCTGAAAGGCCCCTTTCAGGAGCAGGTGACGCGCCATTCCTTCCACCTCTTCGAGGGGACCGATGAGGGAAAGGGCCTTCATTTTCAGGAGGGCCATCGGATTTCACCTCCGGGGATGAGGGGTCGGCAGAGGAAAAGGGCTCCCTGCCGTCGGTCAAAACCGTAACGGACATCTTCGACGAGGGTGACGAGGTCGAAGGCCTCGAAGCGCCGGAGAAAAAGCAGGGCCACGACGCTCTGCAGGCCCGGCAGCCCCCTTCGGTAGACGCGGAGGGCCTCCTCCCGCAGACGCCGCTGCTTGGCCCTCTCCAGCGACAGCTCCTCGCGGGCCTCGTCGTCGGGGAAGACGTCGCCGTAGGGCCCCGACTGGAGCTTCCGCCAGAGCTCCTCCTCCGAGGGCGCCTGGACGAGGGCGTTCAACTCCCTCCGCCCGATGCGGCGTCCTCCGGGCATGAGAGCCCCCATCAGCTCGGCGCCGTCCATGGCGTAGTAGCGCCGACCGCGCCGGATCCAGGAGAGATTGGCCAGGTCGGCCTCGGTGCCGAAAAGGTCGGCCAGCTGCCTTCCGACGGAGCCGCCCAGGGCCCGGCAGGCCGCGAGGGTCAGAGAAAAGAGACGCCGGTCCAGAGACATCTCGACGGGGAAAAGCCCTGTCGCGGCATCGTCGAGCTGGGCCACCATGGCTGCCGCCTTGGGCCCGAGAGGCGTGGCGGCCAGAAGACGGGCCACCTCCAGAAAGGACGTGGCCTCGACGAGGCTCGGCAGAGGATAGGGCGTGCGGGGAAAACGGTCGACGAGGCGCTTCAGATAGGCCCTGTCGACGTGACCGGCGCGGAGACGGCGAAGAAGGCGCTTGAGAAACTCCATCACCCAGCGGTCGCGAAAGGTCTGAAGGAGGCGCAGGGAAGGCCCCCTGAAATGGACGAAAAACCGTTCCGCCTCGAGAAAGGGGACGACGGAGACGACCTCCTCCACCTGGGCCCGAGCCAACCCCTTCGGCTCCAGGCCCTCGAAAAAGGGGGCATAGGGCTCGCTTCCTGCCAGGGCGAAGGCGATCTCCTCGACGGAGTCGCAGTCGAGAAGCCTCCAGAAAAAGGCGTCGTCGAGCAGCGTCGAGGCCCGGGCACGGCCGCCGGCGCAGAGTCGACCGCCCAGATCAGGAGAGAGGACCACGGTCCCGGCCCTGACCGATCCACCTTTCGGCAGCCTCTTTCGCTATATCCCGAGCGACGGCCTCCATGCGCCCCCGGGCGTGGAGGGCAAGGGCATCGCGCTCCTGCTGGGCCAGTTGGGCCATGTGGCGCGCCTCCTCCTCCGAGGCGGCGCGAGCCCCTTCGAGCCGGGACCGGGCCTGTTCCCGGGCCGCGGCAAGCTTCTGCTCGCCCTCGACGACGGAGGCCCTCTTCGTCTCCTCCAGAAGGGTCGCCGCCCTGCGGCGGGCCTCCTCGACGGTCCTTTCGGCCTCATCCTCGGCATCGAGGAGAACGGAAAGTACCTGATCCAGATCTTTCATCTCATGACCTCCCCTACCGTGACGAAAGGGATTGCACCCGCTTCATGCGAACGAAGTCCTCCCGCTCCCCCTCCTCCAAGGCCTCGGCGATTCCCCGCAGGGCCCGATCCAGGGCGGGAAGGGCCACCTTCTCGAGGGAGTTGACGCGACGGTTCGTCTTGCGGACCTGGCCGGCCAGCCGGAAAAGGCCGCTCTCCATCTCGGCCAATCGCGCCGTGAGGGCCAGGGCCTCCCGGAAGGACCTTCCCGCCCTGTCCAGGGCGCCCGAGGTGGCCCAGAAGGAGTAGACGGGCCGGGGCCGGACCTCGATGGCGTCGACCTCGGGGACTTCCACTCCGAGGACGGAGCGGAGACGGACGGTGATGCCCTCCTCGAGGGGCACCGCCTCGGCCAACTCCTCGACGACGTCGATCCCCTGGGCCAGATTGGCCCGCTGAAGATCTCTGTAGGCCTGGGAGAAGAGGCGTGCCGCCTCTTCGAGGAGCCCCCTCGCCCTCTCCCTCTGGCGGGTCAGCTCCATCATGAGGATCCGCCGCTTCTGCTCCAGCAGATCCCGTCCCCGCCCGGCGAGGCGGCGGGAGCGGGCAAGTCTCATGTAATTGCCCCGAGTCGGCGCGGCCTTAATTTTCACCCACAGCCCCCCCTTGGTTCATTCAGTGTAAGCATGCCACTGCGAGAGGGATCTGACAAGGTGGCAAAATATTCCAAAAAGCACTCCCACGGTCTTCTTCCTTCCGGAGAAAAGAGGCTATCGTGACGCCCCTCAAGGGCGAACTCCCTTTTCTCGCCTCGTCATCGGCCCGCGGGCGATTCTTACCGGGTAAATTCAACCTCTCGCCCCGGACATATAGAAGGGGCCCCTTTTTCAGAAGAGGCGCCTCGCGTCACAGGGCGCCGCCGGAGGCTCCGGCTCGGGAGGGCGAGATTGCGAGAGGTCACGCCCTCCTCCGCTATAATGGAGACTCCCATCCCGCGTTTTTTCAGAAAGGAGCGCTTTCCCTGACCCCCATCGGCATCGTTCTGGCCCTGACGACGGCCCTCTGCTGGGCCATCGTTCCCCTCATCTACCGCCGCAACATGGGCGATCTTTCCTTTCCCGAAGTCAACGCCATCCGCTCCTTCGGCTTCGTCGGGGCGATGGTCCTCCTCGTCCTCTTTCAGGGAACGGGGATGCCGCCCGCTCTGCGGGGCCCCCACTTCCTCCTCCTCCTGGCCGCGACCCTTCTTGGCAACGTCTTCGGCGACGTCCTCTACCTCTCGTCCATCGCCAAGATCGGCGTCGGCCGGGCCGTGGCCATCACCAGCACCTACCCCCTCGTCGTCACCGTCCTGTCGGCGCTCTGGCTGGGCGAACGGATCACCCTTCCCATCGCCGTCGGAACGGTCTCGGTCGTCGCGGGCCTCAACCTCCTCCGCAAGGGCAACGACGCCGACAGAGGCCATCTCCCCGAGGCGAAACGGGGCTTCCTTCTGGCCCTCGCGACCGCTCTCTGCTGGGGGCTCTCCATCCCCGTCACGCGGTGGCTCCTCCTCGAGACGGATCTGTCGTCGACGGACCTCAACTTCTGGAGATCTCTCGTCTTTTTCCCCTCCGTCTGGGCCCTCTGGCTCCTCCGCTGTCGTCTGGGCTATCACCGGCCCGAGCGGATCCTGGCCCTCAGGGGCCGCTCCTGGCTGGCCCTCAACGGCGCCGGGGCCCTCGCCCTCGCCCTGGGGGGCACTCTGCTGGCCCTGGCCCTCCAGCAGGCTCCCGCCTCGGTGGTGACGCCCATCACCGCCTCGAGCCCGCTGATTTCGACCCTTCTGGCCATTTCCTTCCTGGGCGAAACGTCGACGCGGCGACAGTGGGTCGGCATCGCCCTCGTCGTCGTCGGATCGGCCGTCATCAGCTTCTGAGAACCCGAAAGGAGCCCGCCCTTGGACTTCGCCGACCTTCTCGTCCACCGCAGAAGCGTTCGCCGCTACAGCCCCGACCCCGTGGCCCGGGAGCGGGTCGACATCTGTCTCGATGCCGCCCGGATGGCCCCGAGCGCCTGCAACGGCCAGCCCTGGTTCTTTCACGTCGTCGACGGTCCCCTCCGTCCGTCCCTGGCCGAGGCGATGAATTCCGGCCTCTACGGCAAGGGGCTCAACGCCTTCGTCGCCGAGGCTCCCGTCCTCATCGCCGTCGAAACCCTCCGGCGCGAGCGTCTGGCCCCCTGGCTGGCGGGAATGGTCCGCCGCCTTCGCTACGAGACGATCGACGTGGCCATCGCCGTCGACCACTTCACCCTCCAGGCCGCCGAGCTGGGCCTCGGAACGTGCTGGATCGGCTGGTTCAACGAAAGGGCCGTCAAAAACGTGCTGGGCCTTCCCCGCCGATCCCATATCGACGTCATGATCACCCTCGGCTGGCCCGCCGATCCCGCCCCGTCGGGACGCAAGAAAAGGAAACCCCTCGACGCCGTCAGAGACTACGACAGTCCCTCCTGAAGCCGGCACGGTCGGGCCGACGAGAAAGGGGGGAAGAGAGGGAGACGGAAAGCCTTCCCTTCTCCCCCTCTTCCCCCTAGAATGGTAAAAGACATGAAAAATCTGACGAGGGAGGCATCTACCGATGGAGAAAATCAGGGACATCAAGAAGGCCCTTTTCTACGCCATCCATGCCGAAATGGAGGCCAACGAGTTCTACCGGGCCTGGGCCGACGAGAGCGACATCCCCCACATCAAGAAGGAGCTCCATGAACTGGCCCAATGGGAGGCCGGCCACCGCGACGCCCTCTGTGCCCACTACGAGAAGACCTTCGGCGAGGCCTTTTCGCGCGATCCGGCCCTTTTCGTCGAACCGGCCCTCCAGGTCCAGGCCGACGAATTCCGCAACAGCTACGCCCTCCTGCGCATCGCCTCGACGGCCTACCTCTCGGAGATGAGGGCCGCCGAGTTCTACGAGCAGCTGGAAGAGGCCAGCTCGGGCGAGGCCCGGGAGATGTTCCGCGAGCTGAAGGAGATGGAAAGGAACCACATGGCGACGGCGAAGAGACGCTATATCGAGATGCGAGAGGCCATCGTCGGCTTCCGGGCCTTCTGAGCGCGGCGGCTTTTCCCGGAACGGCGGAAGCCGTCGCCTCTTCTTCGGGCCGCTTCGGGAGAGCGCCGACTCTCTCGGCCCTTCCGGACAAGGCCTTCCTCCGCGAGAGGGCGTGCGGCTCCTCCGCCGGCCCTCAGAGTCCCAGGGCACGGCGCCAGAGGGGCCACGGCGCCGTCGCGACGCCCGAGACCCAGGCCGAAGCGCCTCCGCCTCGGGCGCCCAGCTCGGGATGGCCCTTGAGAAAGGCCCGAAGATCGAAGGAGACGTCGGAGCCTCTGGCGACGACGAAGGGGCCTCGCCCCTCCGGTCCGGGACAGAGGACGACGACGAGGGCTCTGCCGTCGCTTTCGACCTGTTTTTTCACGGCAGGCGAGACCAGATCGGCCGTCCAGCCGGGAAGCTCGACGAAGTGAAGACGGAAGGCGCCACATTCCTCCGTCGTCCAGGAGAGGCTCAGGTTCTGGCGAGCCCTGTCGAGGTCCCTGGCCAGCCCCTCCTTTTCGGCCCTCAGCTTCTCGTAGACGCCCTCGATCCGGTCGACGGGGCAACCCACGCCGCGAAGAAGACGTCTCATGACCTGGCCGTAGAGGTCACGGAGGGAGCCCTCGACGGTGAAGGTCACCGTCCAGTCCGGCGCCGATCCGTTGTAGGCCGTCACGAAGAGGTCGCCCACCTCGGCCGTGGAGGCCACGTGGGAGCCGCAGCAGGCGTTGGCGTCGAAACCGTCGATCTCGACGACGCGGACGACGTCGTCGCCGATGCGCTCCCAGTTGGCCTTCAGGCCCGGGAAGGCCCGGGCCTCCTCGGCGGAAAGCTCGTGGACGGTGACGGTCCGGTTCTCGGCGATGACGTCGCGGGCCCTTTTTTCCGCCTCGAAGAGCAGCTCCCAGCCGATCTCGCCGTCATAGGCGATCGTGACGGAGCTCTCTTTGTCGCCGATGTGGGTCTTGGTGATGCGCAGCCCTTCCCGGAGGCCCTCCAGGACCTTCGAGAGGATGTGCTCGCCGCTGTGCATCCGCGTCAGCAGGCTCCTCCAGGCCTCGTCGGGAAGGGCACGGAGGACCGCGCCCTCTCGGGGCTCTCCCCGCCCGATCCGGAGTTCCGTCACGGCCAGGCCGTCGACGAGGCGCACGTCGACGACGGCGGCCTCGAAGTCTTCGGCCTCGAGACGGCCTCTGTCGGAGGGCTGGCCTCCTCCGGAGGGGCGGAAGGGGTTGGGATCGAGAAGGACCTCGGCCCCCTTCCCGCTGCGGGAGAGGACGGAAGCGATGCGAAGGATCATGGCCCTACTCCAGGGGCTCGCAGAGCTCGATCCTCTCGCCGTCGGGCCCGGAGAAGAAGAAGATGGACTTGCCTCCGAAGGGGATGGGCTCCTCCGAATCGAGGGAAAGGCCCAGAACCTTCAGCCGGGCGATCTCGTCGGCGACGCTGTCGACCTGAAAGGCCAGATGGATCGTCGGGCAGGACACCTCCGGGTAGGGACGGCCGGCCTTCTCCACGAGCTCGATGAGGGAGGAACCGCTTTCGAGGAAGAGGAGCCGCGTTCCCGGCCTGTCCACGCTTCTTCTCTCGCGGCAGCCGAGAACGTCGACGTAGAAACGGCGCGAACGGTCGAGATCGCGCACGAGAAGCCCCACATGGGCAAGAAAGGCCATAACGATCGCCTCCTGAATCAGATTGGCCCCATTGTACCTCAGGCGTCGGCCGAAAGGTCGCTCATCTCCCGGAGAAGTCGGATGGCCATGGCGTCGATTTCGTCGAGGGTGACCTCCTCGTCGGACTGGAGGAGCGTCTCCATCTGGCTCTGGACCATCTCGAGAACGGCGAAGAGTCCGGCCCGCTCCATGTGGGGGCGGGCCTCTTCGAGGACCTGATCGGGGAGCCGGTCGGTGAGGTAGCCGAAGAGGATGGCCGCCGTGGCGAACCAGCCCATGCGATCCTCGTCGGCGAGCCAGACGGGACTCAGAAGCCCGGCCAGATTGCACGTCTCCCAGGCACGGGCCTCGTCGTCGTCGTCGCTCTCGCCGTCGGGGACCTCCCAGTACTGGAGCAGGTAATAGGGAAGGTCGGGCTCGAGGGCGATGGCGTCCCAGAGGGCGCGGGACGCCTCGGGACCGGGGCCGGAAAGGAGGAAGAGGGCCAGGGCCCGGCCGTGGAGGGCGAAAAGGACATCCTCCCTCTCGGCCATGCTTCTTTCCAGGACCTCTCCGTGCCGCTCGAGGATCATGAGGGAGCGGTAGAGAAGGGTCCGCCCCAGCGTCTCGTCGTCGGGATCGAAGGAGACGAGCTCCTCGGCCAGGGCCAGGACCTTCTCGTCCTCGCCCGACATGAGGGCGTTGAAGGCCAGCCGCTCGAGAACGACGGCCAGAAGGCCTCCCAGGCGGTCATCGAGGCGGGGCTCTCCGTCGAGACGCCGACGCAGCTCGGCGGCGGCCCGCTCGAGAAGGGCCGCCGCCTCTCCCTCTTTTTCGGAGAGATCGCCCTCTTCGGCGAGAGCAAGAAGGGCATGGGGATTCTCGGGATCCAGCACGAGCAGTTCCAGGGCCGTCTCGTGGACCTCGTCGTCGCTTCCGTCCAACCTATCCAGAAGGGCATCAAGGACTCGCTCGTCTTCTCCAGTCATGGGGGTCATCCTTTCCGTGCCGTTGAAATTCAATTTCATTAAAATGACGATAGGCAACTCAAGCAAGCTCCGACAGCAGCTCTTGGTGGGACACGATGCCAGGACCATTCCCTGCGCGGTATTTCCCGTTTCGATTCGGCCCCTCCATCGCCATCTCCCCGGCGTCTGAAGACGCGAAGCGCACCTGCCCGCCTCCGCCAATCCTTCCCGCTATCCTGCCGGAAACGGTCTCCGTGGGCCTCCCGCCGAGGCCACGCCCGGCCTGTTCTCCCTCCACCCCTTTCCGCCCGATGCGATGAACGACCTAAACCCAGGGTCTCTCTATCATAGACGAGGCGCCCTCCTAAATCTTCCGTTTCTTCTGCCCTTCCTCGACGGTGTCCTTCGCCTGGGAGAAAGCTCCGATCGTGCCACCTCACCGCTCTTCCTCTTTCTTGACCTCGGCAGCCTATTTCCCGAAGCGGGACGACCGCCCTTGTCAAAAAGATACATCTCACTCTACAATGGCGGAGCGCGAAAGAGCAACAGAGTTGCATTATCAGTCTGGCTCATCAAGGGAGGGATGCTTCTGACAGCGACCTTTTCTCCATGTCCCTCGTCGCTCTCTTTTCCCGAATCTCGAATTCTTGGAACAGATCGATATAGGTGGACCGCAGCGAAAGGCAGGGTGACACAGTGAACTTCGAGCCCGGATCCATTCTGAAAGAAACGGCCGAAAAATTTCAGGCTCTCATCGGACCCGATTTTGATACTCTCACACTGGAACGCACTGTTTTCGGCCTCTTTTTCACGGGCGTCAAACTCAGCGACGGCCAGGGTGGCATCAGCTTCACCCCCGTCAAGGCCATTCCCGAAGCGGTCTGCTGCCCGACGTCGGCGCGGGCCATGCCTCTTTCGGGACGCCTGAAGGGAATGTCGGTCACCAAGGTTCTCCAGGAGATGTGGGAAGCGGACAGCCCCCTGAAAAAGGCCCTGGGCATCGCCACCTTGAACGCCCTTTCGGCGATCTGCGAAAAGGGACTGGAAGGGAAAGGCTACCGCCTGGAGATCGGAAATGACGCCCTCGACTCAATCGAGATCGCCGACGACGACAAGGTAGTCGTCGTCGGCGCCCTTGTCCCCATGCTAAAAAAGTTGAAGATTCGAGGGAAACCCTTCACCGTCCTCGAGCTGGATCCCCGCACGCTCAAGAAAGACGAGATGCCCTTCTTTGCCCCTTCAGAGGAGGCTCCCCTGCACGTTCCCGGGGCGGATCTTCTGGTCATGACGGGAACCACCCTCGTGAACGATACGCTGGAGGGGCTGCTCTCCTTGGCAAAACCGGGAGCCCGGGTCGTCGTCGTCGGCCCCACGGCCAGTCAGTACCCGGAGGAATTCTTCCGCCGCGGAGTGACCTGCCTGGGCGGCATCAAGGTCACGAAGGCCGACGAGCTGTTGGACATCCTCTCCGAGGGCGGCTCCGGGTACCACTTTTTCGGGCGCTATGCCGAGCGGACGACGCTGACGAAACCTTCGCCGCGTTGAGGCACTCCGCCGATGACTCCGACACGTCCGATGATTTACAGCCCCCACACCCCGCCCTCCAAAACTGAACCGAGAATCTCTGTCGGGAAGGCTCTGGAACTCATCCTGGCCGAAGCCCGCTATGAGTTGCCCGTCGAACGGGTGCCCCTTGCGGAGTCTCTCGGCCGCGTCGTCGCCGAAAAGCTGTACGCCCGCCACTCGCTTCCCGCGGTCCTTTCGGCCCAGGTAGACGGCATCGCCGTCCGATTCGACGACCGGACCAGCCTTCCCGATAGGACAGAAGACCGACCGTTCGCCTTCGTCGGCACCGGAACGGCCCTTCCCGAAGGCTTCGATACCGTCGTCAGGGCCGAAGACCTGGAGATTGCCGCCGACGGAACTCTGCGGATTCTGGAGGAACCCTGCGAGAAAGGCGCCTGCACCCTCCCTCCCGGGTGGGAACTTCGGAAAGGCGAGGTTCTGATCCCCCCTGATCTGCGTCTCGAACCCCAACACCTGGGACTTCTCGCGGCGGGCGGCCACAGTGAGATTCCCGTGCTGCGCCGTCCCCTCGTCGCGGTCCTCCCGACGGGAGACGAGCTCGTCCCTCAGGGATCGATGCCTGGGCCGGGGCAGAACATCGACTCCAACTCCGCCCTCTTCGCCGGCTACCTGAAAGGAGTCGGCGCCGAACCGCTCCTCTACCCCATCACGGCCGACGACCCCGTCCTTTTGGCGGAACGACTCGGCGATGCCCTATCGAAGGCAGACATGGTGCTGATCAACGGGGGGTCTTCCCGAGGGCACCGCGACTTTACGGTATCCGTCGTCGCCGGGCTGGGCAGAGTGCTGTCCCATGGGCTTAATGCCGCCCCGGGCAAACCGGTCCTGCTCGCCATCATCGAAGGTAAACCCGTCGTCGGGGTACCGGGCCCTGCCCTTGCGGCCTGGTATGCCCTGGAAAACCTCGTCGGTCCCATCGTCAGCCGCTTTCTCGCCCAACCGCCCCAGGAAAGAAGGAGCGTCAAGGCAATCCTCACCCGGGAGCTGAGACTGGAAGGATTCCTGAAAGAGGCCCTCCTCTCCCTTCGCGTCCTTCTCTCTCGCGACGGCGAAGGGCGATATCTCGTCTCGCCCTATCCCTTGAAAAACTCCATGGTCACGAACTTCGTCCGCTCCGATGGCATCCTTCGCATCCCTGAAGGAGTCGCCGGCTACGACAAGGGGGACGAAGTCGAAATCCTGCTTCTCTACCCCCAGGCGATTATCGAAAAACGGATGGAAAAGCGACAGCTTCAGACACTTGATGAAAGCGAGGTCTTTTAGGTGAAAGCCCCCCTGCGCGGAATCCTCCTGTCCCTCGTCTTCATTCTCCTGGCCGGCTCCGTTCCGGCATCGGCCAAAACGATCGTGGACATGGCCGGGAACGAGGTCGACGTCCCCGACAAGGTGGAGCGCATCCTCATCACCTGCTACGGAGGAGCGACCCACGAACTGACCGTCCTAGGAGGAGCCGACCTCATCGTCGGCCAGCCCTCGATGAAGCCCTTCCCCCTCCTCGCCGGGATGCATCCCAGCTTCAAGGAGATACCCGACGCGGGATCCTTCAACAACGTCAACGTCGAAGAGGCCCTCAAGCTGAACCCCGACCTGGTGATCGCCAGCGTCACCTCCGCTCAGGGCAACAGGCAGCTCGCCGAAGCCGGACTGCCCGTCGTGGCCGTCCTCACGGGGAAGGCCGACGTCGAAAAAATCCAGAGGGAATTCCTCCTCGTCGGATCCCTCATCGGCCGCGAAGAACGGGCGCAGCGCCTGGTCGACTACTGGCAGAAGGTATTGAAGCTGCTGGAGGAGCGCACGGCCCCGATCCCTAGGGAAGAGCGCAAGCGCGTCTACTACATGTTGGGGAATTTCTTGCACACCAACGGAAGCGACTGGTGGGGCGAGTTCCTCATCACGACGGCGGGAGGGATCAACGTGGCCTCCGAACTCGGCAGGGGCAGGGACATCAACGCGGAGACACTGCTGCGGTGGGACCCCGACGACATCATCGTCAGCGGAAACGAAGGCAGCCTTCTCCCGCCGGCTGAACTGCGGGATCATCCCCAGATCGGGACGCTCCGTGCCGTCCGGGAAAACCGCCTCCACTACTGCCCCGTAGGCGCCTTCTGGTGGGACCGCCCCTCGCCGGAGGCGATCCTGGGCTTTCTCTGGCTGGGGAAGACGCTCTACCCCTCCCGTTTCGCCGACGTCGACCTCACCGTGGAGACGAAGGCCTTTTTCAGGGAGTTCTATGACGCCACGCTGAGCGACGAGGACGTCCAACTCTTTTTCAACCCCGCTGCCCTGGCCCGACAGTAAAGCTTCCCCCCAAAGCCCGAAGGCATTCCTCTGCGGAGGAATGCCTTCGGGCTTTGGGGGGGGGTGAGGCGAGGGATATCTCGTTTTGAGCGAAACGACGTTCTTATCGCTCCTTCCAGGACCAGAATCGGTGAGGTTTCGCGAAAGAGAGACTCACCTCTTCGGGGCGATAGTCCCATCCGTAGAATTTACCTTAAAAAATCCGTGCCTCGGCTTCGATGTCGAAACCGTAGAGATCGGGATGAAAGGTCCGGGCCATGAAGGGAAGTCCCAGAATCCCGTGGAGACTGCCGAAACCCCCGCCGGGAGAGGCGAACAGGAGGCCCTTCTCGTGATCCTTCGCCGCCACCTCGTCGGGCGAGAGGCGTTTCAGCGCCGGACTCTCCGGCGAGACGCCCGAGACGAGCGTGCTGGAAATGCAGCCGTTGCAGCGGAAAACGCACCCCGTCGTGGTGATCTGGAGGAACTTCCCACCGGGATGGAAGTGAAAGAGAGGAGCCGTCTCGATCGACACGGGAGTGACCACGAGATACGCTCCGGGAGCGATCTCCTCCATGCGGCCGGCCACGTTGCGGTAACGGCCGCAGGCCCCGGTCCGGCCCTTCTCGACCGAACAGGCCCGCTCGCAGACGGGGCATCTCATCGGCAGGGCCTTCCCTCTAGCGATTCCTTGGCAAATCGGATCCAAAAACCCCGGTCGTCGTTGTCGATGAGAAATTTTTCGATGCCGGCCTCGGCCAGGGCGTCACGAAACGCCTTCAGCCTGAAATCGGAGGTGCGCTCCCGGACCTGAGGTTCCCATCGGGGATCGCGCTCTCTCATCTGGGCGGTGATTTTCCTTTTCATATCGCCGTTCCCGAAGCCGCCGCCGATCCAGACATAGCCGCCTGGCGCCAGAACCCGCCAGACCTCTCGAAAGGCCCGGGCCGGCTCCTCCCAGAAAAAGACCGATCCCCGGCTGACGACCAGGTCCACCGAACCGCTCTCCAGGGGGATCCGATGAACATCCCCCAGAAGGGTGCTCACCCTGGAACCCCTTTCGCGCTCGGCGATGCCTTCCTCGGCGAAAACCAGCATCTCGGGGCTGATGTCCAGAAGAAGAACCTCCAGCTCGGTGATCTCGGCCATGGCCAGACCCAGCAGGCCCGGGCCGCTTCCCAGATCGAGACAGCGACCCCGGGTGATCCCCGTCTCTTCCTTAATGCGCTCCGCCACGACCGGATAAAGAGGGGCAAAGACCTCCCTGGCCGTCCTGACAAACTGTGCAGCGTCGGTCTTTTCCATCTCTGCTCCCTCCAGGAAAGGAGATGACCCCCGTCAGGTGACGCTCCGAAACAAGCCGCAGGAGCTCCGGCAAAAGGCCGTCCCGATTGTCGGAAGTCACCTCCACGACCCGCACATCCTGTCTGCTGCGGATCTTGCGCGGGAGCGAAGCCCCCGATCGCTTGAGGACGCCCAGGACCGGCAGCGGCGAATCGAGGCAGGCCATGACGGCATCGTGAAAGGCCACGGCCCTTTCCTCGAAAAAACCGATCTCGTCCATGACGACGGCGTCAACACGATCCTCCAGGGCCTTCCTCAAAAGAGACGCCCCCAAGCCGTCAAAGGCCGACGTGAGAGCCTCGAATCCCCGGTCGGTGCGCCGGGCGATCAGGGATGAAGGCGCCCCATGAGCGGCACCGAAAGGCTCGATGCAATAACCGCACATTCCTGTCCCATCGAAGGCGGGCCGCGTCCGGAAGCCGCCGATCCTCCAGTTCAGCCTTCGAAGCAGTCTGCCGAGGAGGGTGCTCTTGCCCGAGCCGACGGGGCCGGTCAAAAAGAGATTGAAGGGCGCGCTCTCTCCGGCCACGATGCCCCTCCTACTTCTTCCGCATCGAACGGATCAGGATTTCCCGGGCCTCTTCCTCACCCAGGTCGTAATGCCAGAAAAGGCGGTAGAAGTTTCGGGCCTCCTCGACGATATCGAAGTCGAAAATCTCCGGATAGAGCAGGTTGGCCAGCCATCTCAAACCCAGGACGCGGTTCACCGACGGCGGACGGTCGAACCAGCAGAAGGGATTGTCCGGAACGGCGTAGACGTGGCCGCTTTTCACGGCCTCGATATCCTTCCAGTGGGTGTCGCCTGCAATGCCCTCGCTGTAGCCGCCCCGAGAAGCTCCCCAGGCGATGATCAGGTCCGGGTTCCAGAGGAGAATCTGCTCCATGGATACGGACGACATCCCGACCTGAGGGCCCATGGGCACCTCCGCCACGTTGACGCCGCCCGCCAGATCCAGCACCTGGGTGTGGATGGAGCCGGCCGGATCGGTCTTCCGGCCGTCGGGCCCCTCGGCGTAGTAGACCCTGACTTTCTTGTCCTGAGGAATCCGAGCGGCCCTGTCGGCGATGGAGCGGACCGTCTCCCGGCAATACCGGGCCAGGACCTCGGCCCGCTCTTCCTCTCCCAGAAGCTTTCCCAGGAAAAGGTAGGATTCGTCGAGGCGCGTCAGCTCGTTGTCCACAAGGGCCACAGGGATGCCCGTCTGACTCTGCAGCTTGTCCGCGAAGGACCGGGCCGTCTCGTTGATGAAGGACATGGAGACGAAAAGATCCGGCTTGAGGGCCATGATCTCCTCCAGGTTGCCCGTCTGGGTGGAAAACCAGCCGCCGATGACGGGCAGGTCGCGATACTCGGCGGGGAGGAAGCGCTTCTCTCGGGGCCTGAGCTCGTAGTTCCACCCCATCAGCTGATCGGGGGCCAGGGTGTAGATCAGGGTCGTCCCGATGGGATTCGTGGAATAGACCTTCCGGGGGGAGACGGGGACGACAAGATGCCTCCCCGCCATGTCCACGACCTCCCGCGTCTGGCCGGCCAGCGCGGCGGCTGAGAGGCAGAGCAGGAAAAAGGAGGCGGCAAGCGACAATCTGAACCTCTTCACGATGACGGCTCCTTTCAGGAAACGCGCTTTTGGACACACCCGACGAGGCTGTCGGGAATGCAGAGCTTTAAACCGCCCTGCCTTGCGTCGAGGGAGATGATCCTGACGTCGATCCCGTACATGGCGCGGATGTTTTCCCTCGTGACCACCTCGGACGGAGAACCGAGCCCCAAGGGGCGCCCCTGCCTGAAACAGAGGACCCGGTTGGCGTAAAAAAAGCTCTGCTCCGGGAAGTGGGTGGAAAGGATCACGGTCAGTCCCCTGCGGGAGAGGGACTTCACCCGCTCCATGACCAGAAACTGTCTGCCGAAATCCAGGTTGGTCGTCGGCTCGTCCAGGATGAGAATCCTCGGCTCCTGGGCCAGCGCCCGCGCCAGGAGGACCAGCTGCTGCTCCCCGCCGCTGATTCGCGTGTAGACCTGATCCTTCAGGTAGGAGATATCGAGCATCGCCATGGCCTCTTCGGCCTTCTCGACATCCTCCTCCGAGGGAGAGGCGAAAAGCGCGAGATGGCTCGTCCGCCCCATGAGAACCACGTCCAGCGCCCGGAAGGGGAAGACGGCCCCCCGAGCCTGGGGCACGTAGCCGATGAGCCGGGCCCGCCGGGCCGGAGACCAGCCCTCCACGTCACGACCGTCGACGAGCACCTGGCCGGCCTGCTTCTCCAGAAGGCCCAGGATCGTCTTGAAGAAGGTCGTCTTGCCCGAGCCGTTGGCACCGAGCAGGCAGAGGACCTCGCCACCTTCGACGAACATCGAGATGTCCTCGACGACGGTCTTGCGGCCGTAGCCGCAGGAGAGCCCCTTCGTCTCGAGCCTCATCGCAGGGCTCCTCTCTCCCTGAGGAGAAGGAAGAGAAAGAAGGGGACGCCGATGAGAGCCGTCAGAACGCCCAGAGGGATCTCGACCGACGTCAGAATCCGCGCCAAGTCGTCCACAAGGAGCAGGAAAACGCCTCCGGCGACGATCGAGGCCGGGTAAAGGTCCTTGTAGTCGGGGCCCACGAGAATGCGGGCGAGATGAGGGATCACCAGCCCGACCCAGCCGATCATCCCGCTGACCGAGACCGAGGCGGCCGTCACCAGAGTGGCGCAGACGATGACCAGCAGCTTGTAGCGCATCACGTTCAACCCAAGGGCCGTCGCCTCCTCGTCGCCGAGAGAAAGGACGTTGAGACGCCAGCGGATGAGAAAAAGCGGGACAAGCCCCAGAAAAACGGGAACGGCGACAAAGCCCACGTCGGACATCGTGATGGACGAGAGGCTCCCCATGAGCCAGAAGGTGATGGTGGGCAGCTTGTCGTAAGGGTCGGCCACGTACTTGAGAAAGGACGTCGCAGCCGTGAAGAGGGACCCCGTCATGATCCCCGCGAGGACCAGCCCCAGGGTCCGGTCATGGCGTATCCTGCCGCTGAGCAGACAGGTCAGCCCCACGGCACCGAGACTGATGAAAAAGGCGAGCGCCTGAATCCCCACGACCCTCAGCGAGAGGCAGATTCCCAGAGTCGCGCCGAAACCGGCGCCAGCTGCCGCGCCGAGCAGGGCGGGGGAAGCCAGGGGATTGCGGAACAGCCCCTGGTAGCAGGCCCCCGAGGCGGAAAGAGAGGCCCCGATGAGCATCGCCGCCAGAATGCGGGGCAGCCGCACCTTGAAGACAACCGTATGAAGGACGTCCCAAGGCCCCGCATCGATCAGGGAGAGCCGGGCCGCGACAAGCTCCGCCAGCTGACGGGGAGAGACGGGATAGCGCCCCAGGGCAAAGGAGAGAAGCATCGCCGCCAGAGGAAGCACCAGATAATTCAGCTTCTTCCAGTCACGGCCTGTTGCTCTTTCGCAGGAAAGATCCCGCAGGGTTCCCGATTCCTGGCACATCGGAGGACACGTCCTTCCACAGAGTCAACGAGACAGCGGGAGCGGAGGCAGCGCCCCCACATTGTAGCAACTTGGTTGCATAATGCAACCATATTGCATGTATGTGTCGCTCTGCATGAGAATGACGCTTCCCTAAGGGAACCTCGGGCATGCACCTACGACAGACAACTCCCGGAGACAGCTGTGCACGCAAAGAGGCAAACTGCGCCGAACGGGAAAGGACTCCCCGCTCTGTCCTGGAGAGTCCTTTCGAAAACGCTCCGGGGCAACGGCTGTCTCCGCTAAGGAGGCGCCGCCTTCCCTGTTTGCAGAGAGGTCTTTCCGCCGTCCGCCAAAAGGGATGAAGAGGCGGCCTTACGTCCTTTCCCCCAGCACCTGAAGCCCCCATTCCTCCACCAGCCCTCCGGCCAGCAGGCGACGGTAGGAGGCTTCGGCCCGTATGTCGTCGACGAGGTCGACGGCCTCGGAGCAGATCGATGCGGCGGCCCGGAAAAGGGCCTCGTCGGGACTCTTTCCCTCCAGGAAGGCCTCTGCCTCGGCGACGCGGCAGGGGCAGGGGGCCATGGAGCCGAAGACGAGACGGACATCCTTCAGCCGCCCCTCCTCTTCGTGCCAGAGGGCCGCCAGGCTGCCGAGGCTGATGGCAAGCGTCTTTCTCCTGCCACCTTGCGGAAGAAGGGCCGCCCTCCGTCGCCGGGGATCGCGACGGCCCTCAGCAGCTCGCCCCGCCTGAGATCGGTCTTTCCGGGACCAATGAGAAAGTCCCTCAGGGGAAGAAGGCGCCTCTTTCCGCGGGAGAGAAGCTCCACCCGGGCCTCGAGGGCCAAGAGGGCCAGGAGTCCGTTCCCGGCGGGCGAGGCCGTGCAGACATTGCCCCCCACGGCCCCCATGTGGCGGATGGCGGGACCGCCCACGTGACGGGCGGCCAGAACGAGGAGGGGCGCCTCCTTCGCGACACGAGCGCTGTCGATGATCTGCTGCCACGTCAGGGCGGCGCCCAGGAAGAGAAAGCCCTCGCGCTCCTCGACGAGGCGCAGTTCGTCGAGCCTCTCGAGACCGACGAGATCGCCCTCCCTTCCCTCGCCCCTCATGCGGGGGTAGACGTCGGTCCCTCCGGCGAGAGGGATCCTGCCCCCTTCGACGGCGGACAGGGCCTCGTCGAGGGACGATGCCATCAGGAAAGACATGTTCCGGCCTCCCTCATCTTCTTCGCGCCGGCGACGACGGCCCGGGCGATGGACCTGTAGCCCGTGCAGCGGCAGAGATTGCCGCTCAGGGCCTCCAGCACCTGCTCCTCGTCGGGATCGCCGTTGCGTCTGAGCAGGTCGACGGCCGCGAGGACCATGGCCGGCGTGCAGTAGCCGCACTGAACGGCCCCGGAAGAGGCGAAGGCCTCCAGGAGCGGGGCGAAACGGCCGTCTTTCTCTATGCCTTCGATGGTGACGAGGTGACGTCCCTCTATCTGGGCCGTCTTCATGAGGCAGGCCAGGCGGCTCTCGCCGTCGACGAGGATCGTGCAGCCGCCGCAGCCGCCGTAACCGTCACAGCCCAGAGTGAGCGTCGTCACGGCGCCGTGGCGCTTGGGCGAGCAGAGGAAGCTCTCCTGACGGGAAAAGACCATCTTGACCGGCCGTCCTTCGCTGTGGAGGGCGGCCAGCCCCAGGAGTCCCTGGATGACGACGCCGTCCTTGCCGCCGAAGCCGCCGCCCAGAGAGGGAGCGATGACGCGGATTCCGTCCCGGGGCAGTCCCAGGGCCCGCGACAGTTCGTCCCTGTCCCGCCAGGGGTTCCGCGTCGAGACCTCCATCGTCAGGATCTGGCCGTCATAGCGCGCCACGCCGCCTTCCGTCTCCAGGTAGGCATGTTCCTGGGCGGCGAAGCGGAAGGTCTCCTCGACGACGTGATCGCAGGAGGCCAGGAGGGCCTCGACGTCTCCCCGGCGGACGAAGCCCGAGGCGGCCACGTTCCCCTCCCGTCCCTCGTGAATGAGGGGCGCTCCCGGCTCCAGGGCCCGGACGGGGTCGAAAACCCCGGGAAGGGGATCAAGGTCGACGTCGACGAGGGAGGCCCCCCTGCGAGCCGCCTCGAGCGTTTCGCCCAGGACGAGACAGACCGGGTCCCCTCCGTAACGGATCCTGTCGACGGCCAGAACGGGCTGGTCCGGCTCGATGATGCCCAGGAGATTGGTCCCCTTCACGTCCGCGGCCGTCAGGACGGCCAGGACTCCCGGGGCCGAGGCGGCCCGCGACGTGTCGAGCCCCCGAAGGAAAGCCGAGGGCACACCGGCCCGTCGGGCCACGGCCCAGACGATCCCGTCCTCGACGACTTCCGACGCGTAACGTTCCTTGCCGCAGGTCTTGGCCAGGGCCGTGTGGGCCTGTCCCAGGGAAAGGTCAACCTTCTGGGAACGGACATGGGCCGTCGTGCTCTCCGTGTAGCGGACGAGCCAGTCCAGCCGGGGAAAGACCTCTTCCATGAGGGCCCCGGCGAGGCGCCGGGAAAGGCCCAGGCCCCGGGCTTCGGGCAGGACCATGAGACCCACGAGCTCGTAGAGGCGGCCGTTCCAGGCCGACCGGACCGTCACGGCCTGGCCGACGACACGCCCTTCGACGGAGGCGACGACGTTGATCTGCCGTCCCTCCCTGTTGGCCCGGAGGAGCTTCTCAGGATCGTAGACGTCGGGAAAGGGGAAGCGGTCGCCGTAGACGGCCCGGTACAGCTCGCAGACGGCCGGCGCCGCCGCCTCGTCGAGAAGGGCCACCCTCACCTCGGGAAGGGCCTGGTCCCTCATGATCGGCTCCTTCCGTTTTTCTCCTGCAGGATCTCTTCGAGGGCCTCGACGAACCCCTCCATGATCTCGGGAAGGTGAAAGGAGACGCGGATGGAGCCGGCCATGCGAAAGGCCGTCAGACTTCGGATCATGTACCCTTTTTTCATGAAAAGACGGGTAGGCCAGGGTGTCGCCGAGGGGAAGGCCGACGACGGCATAGTTGCCCTCTCCGCAGAGACACTCCAGACCGAGGCGGATCGAGGCCTCCTTCAGGATCGTCCTCGCCCGGCGGCAGAGGGCCCGCGTCGCCTCGACATGCCCTCCGTCGTCTTCGAGGGCAGCCAGAGCCGCCTCCTGAGCCAGGGTGTTGACGGAGTAGACGACGGCCGTACGGCGGATGACATCGACGACGGCAGGATCTCCGGCCAGATAGCCGATCCGCAGAGCGGCCAGACCGTACATCTTGGAAAAGGTGCGGAAGACCACCACGTTGGGATGGCGGGAGATGAGACGCATGGCGTCGGGGAAATCGTCTTTTTCGACGAACTCGCCGTAGGCCTCGTCGATGACGACGATCTGACGGCCACCGACGGCGTCGAGGAAGGCGCCGAGGCGGTCGGCGCTCCAGTAGGTCCCCGTGGGGTTGTTGGGGTTGCAGACGAAGAGAATTTTCGTCCTCCCGTCGATGGCTTCGACCATGGCCTCGGCGTCGAAGGCCCCCTCGACGAGGGGGACGACGCGGGCCTCGTAGCCCGAGAAGCGGGCCACCCACTCGTAGACGGCGAAGGTCCTGTCGGCGGTGACGATATTGTCCCCCTCGCGGCAGAAGGCCTTGATGACGAAGGTGATGACCTCGTTGGCCCCGTTGCCGACGAGAAAGGACTCGGGAGGCAGGCCGAAGCGCCGGGCCAGCCCCTGGCGCAGATGCCAGGCGTCGCCGCTGGGGTAGATCGAGGCCCGGGCCGGGGAGAACCGGCCCAGGACCTCCCGGGCTGCGGGAGGCGGCCCGAGGGGGTTCTCGTTGTTGTTCATGCGGAAGAGACGGGGAGCGCCGTAAAGACGGCGCAGCTCGTCGTCGGGCTTGCTGGGGATGTAGGCCTCGAAGTCGCGGACGTGGGGCGGGACGAGCCTTTCGAGGTCGGGGAAGGCCTTCGCCGGACAGCCTCCCTCCCTGAGGGGACGAGAAGGAGCCTGTCGCCCTTCCCCGCCCAGGGAAGGAGCACTCTCGGCTCGAAACCGGCCTCGACGAGGAGGCCCCCCATGGCCGCCTCGTCGGGACGGCCCAGGTCGAGGGCGAAACGGATGGGGGCGACACCCTGTTCGGAGAGGATCCCGAGATGGGCCGCCGCATTGGCGGCCCCGTCGCGGCCCGGGGCCAGGACGGAGAGGACGGCCTCGCCCGCAAAGGAATCGGAAGCGACGGCGAAGGCCGAGGGGCTCTTCCCGCAGAGACGTTCGTCGACGAGGTGGACGGTGCGGGGCAGGCAGAGCTCATCCAGCTTTCGGCGTACGAAAGGCTCGAGGACCCGGTGAACGTAGAGAGGGGCGCCGTCGTCTTCGCCGAGCAGGATGAAAGAGACGTCCCGGTCCTCTCCGGCAGCTCCCGGCAAGGTCCCCAGAGATTCGAACCGCTCCGGACAGGGGCCCCCTCCGGGACGTTCCAGGACGACGCCCGCGAAGTCCTGGCGGGCCAGCTCGCCCAGGGCGAAATCGAGGACGGTCCCGGCCCTGTCGGAAGGAGAGGCGAAATTCCAGGGACCGTGAAGGAAGGCCGTCTTGCCCCGGCGCTCCCAGAAAAGACCGGCCCCGACGGAACCGAGGGGATCGACGGCGGCGAAGGCCCCCCAACGCCCCGAAGCCAGGAGATCGACGACCTTCCCCTCCTGGAAGACGAAGGAGGGGCCCCCTTTCGGGCCGAGGGCGGCGACGCGGGCCGCCAGCTGAAGGGCCTCGGCCCCTTCGACGCCCCTCGACTTCCAGGGCCCCTCGGAAGGGACGGCGCCAGAGGCGGGAACCGTCGGTCCGTAGAGACGGTCCTGACGGAAGGCGAGAACCATCCCCCCCTCGCGGCGAAGGACTTCGAGAGACGAAGCGGTCCTCACCGCGAGAAAAAGTCCCTGTCGCGACGGAGGCAGGCGATTCTCCCCGTTTCGAGGAAGGAGGTTGAAGGCCTCCAGGGGAAGGAGGTCGTCGGGAAGGGCGAGGCGGACCTCGACGTGGGCTCCGCCGTCCTCGACGGAGGCCGTGAAGACCCCCTCGGGCCCGCCTTGGGCGAGGAGAAAGGCGTAGACCTCCTCGGCGGCGAGGACGAGGCGCAAGGCCCCCTCTCATCGAGACCGAAGGCACGGGCCGACTCTTCGACGCAGCGAAGAAGGAGCCCGAGGAGGTCGGACCGCAGGGGAAGGGTCAAGGCAACGGGAAAACGTTCTTTCAAAGCCTCCTCCTCTCTCCGATCGGCCCGCCCTCTGAAGAGAGGGCCAAGAGATCGGACGCGAATAGGCGCCCCGGAAGGGAAGGTTTTCTCCTCGTTCATCCCTCTTCCCTTTGCCCGCCGTGCGGGCCGCAGCAGGCCTCGCCGCTGATTTTACAGGCAAAGGCGCCGACACTCCAGAGTTCGGGGCTTTCCCCGGAAGCGCGACCCCCTGGAACATCCCCCATCGCCCTCTACGGCAACGCGAAAGAAAACCTCGCCGCCCCGCAAGAGGCAACGACCGCCAGGACAGGAGGCAGGGGAGAGGGCAGACAAAAAAACCGGGAAGATCTCTCGATCTTCCCGGTTCGTCGTTCGATGGTGCGGAGGGGGAGACTTGAACTCCCACGAGCCGTAGCCCACTAGCCCCTCAAGCTAGCGTGTCTACCTATTCCACCACCCCCGCAGTTGCGACAGGACGTATTATACGGAGCCCGGCCCCGATCGTCAAGCGCCGCGGCGAAAGAGACCTAGAAACGGCGCTCCCTGATGCGGGCGGCCTTGCCGCTGAGCTTGCGGAGATAGTAGAGCTTGGCCCTGCGGACGCGGCCGAGGCGGACGACTTCGATCTTCTCCACCGAGGGACAGTTGAGGGGAAAGACACGCTCGACGCCGACGCCGCCGGAGACCTTGCGGACCGTGAAGGTCTCGCTGAGGCCGCCGTGCTTGCGGGCGATGCAGACGCCTTCGAAAAGCTGAATGCGCTGCCTGTTGCCCTCGACGACCTTGACGTGGACCTTCAGTGTGTCGCCGGGGCGAAATTCGGGGAGACCCTCTTTGAGATAACGTTTTTCGATCAGAGCGATTCGGGGATCCATCGCTAACCCTCCTTGCTGAGTGCTTTAGGCTTGAATTTTACCGCCATCCGAAAAACCGGTCGAGAAGGACGGAGAGAAGGCCCGCGGACGAAAGGCTCCCGGGATCTCCCGACCCGCCGCGGATCGGCTGGAGGACGGCATCGCATCTCTCGATCTCGAGTGTTTCCCCCTCGGTCGGTCCGAGGACGAATGCCAGGGGAAGATCCTTTTCCAGCAGCTCCCGTTTGAGCTGACTCCAATGAAGGGCCCCTTCGACCCGCTCCCGGGAGAGGCCGACGACGAAAGGGGCCTTCTTTTCCCTTGCCCCGATCCAGCGAAGGGCCTTTTCCGGCGAGGGAAAGGTCTTGGCCGATCCCGCCGCCGAGCGGCGCGACTCCCCCGAAGGAGAGGCCCAGAGAAGCCTCGTGACGCCGTAACTCTCGCAGGCCCGGGAGAGGAGGGGAAGCTCCCTCTCCTTCTCTCCGTCGGCAAGGATCAGCACGTAGGCGCCGTGGCTCATGTAGGGAATCATGGAGGCCCGAGCCACGACGTCAGGCCGGCGCCGAAGGGTTCTCTCGACGGCCTGCCTCCTCCGCCACCGGCCGATGGCCCCGTGATCGCCTCCGACGAGAAGCTCGGGGACGGGACGGCCTCTCCAGAGAGCCGGGCGGGTGTAGTGGGGCGTGTCGAGCATGCCTCGATAGAAGGAGTCCTCCTCGACGGCCTCCTCTCGGCCGACGACGCCGGGAAGAAGGCGGGCCACGGCATCGATGAGGACCATGGCCGGCAGCTCGCCTCCGGTGAGGACGAAGTCTCCCAGGGAGACTTCAAGGTCGACGAAGGCCTCGGTGAAACGCTCGTCGACGCCCTCGTAGCGGCCGCAGATGAGGACGAGGTGCTCCTTGCCCGCCAGGGTTTCGACCATTTCCTGATGGAGGACGGCGCCCTGCGGGCTGGGGTAGACGACGTAGGGGTTCGATGTCGCCCTCGCGGCCTCGACGGCCCGGCCCAGAGGCTCGGCCATGAGAAGCATGCCGCCGCCGCCGAAGACGTAGTCGTCGATCTGGCCGTAATCCCCGTCGGCGTAGTCGCGAAGATCGACGACGTCCACGGAGAGGGCTCCCGATGAGGCGGCCCTGCCGATCACGCTCGTCGAGAGAAAGGCCTCGACGAAATCGGGAAAAGCCGTGACGACGGTGAAGCGCATCAGTCCCAGAGCCCCTCCGGAATGCGGACGGCCATCTTCCGGTGCTCCACGTCGACGGAGAGGATCACGTCGGCCATGGCCGGGAGGGGGCGTTTGATTCCCTCTTTCTCGACGAGATAGACGTCGTTGCTCCCCGTGGGAAAGATCTCGACGACGACGCCCAGGAAGTCGCCCGAATCCTCGTCGAAGACCTCGAGGCCCATCATGTCATCGATCCAGTAGCTCCCCTCGGGCAGGGCGACGCGCTCGTCGGCGTCGATCTGAACGAGAGCCCCCTTGAGGGCCTCGGCACCGTCCCGATCGGCGACTCCCTCGAGGGTTACGAGGAAGAGCCCCTTCGAGGCGTGAAAGCGGAGGGCCTCCACCTTGGCCTCCCGGAGGAAGGTCCCGTCAGGCCGATGGAGACGGAAAATCCCCATGGTCCGGAAGCGCTCGGGAAAATCGGTGAGGGAAAAAAGGCGCAGCTCCCCTCTGATGCCGTGAGCGCCCAGGATGCGACCGATGGTGACCTTTTCGGCCATGGGCGGCACCTCAGGGACGCCCTTCGTCGATGTCGACGTCGATGCGCTCCCCGCCCTTTACGGCTGCGGCCTTCGCCACGGTGCGAATGGCGTTGATCGTGGCCCCCCGCTTGCCGATGACGCGCCCCACGTCGGCGGCGGCCACGACGATGCGGATGGAGATCGTTCCGTCCTCACCCCTCTCCTCCGTCACGGCGACCGCTTCGGGTTCCGTGACGAGGTGTTCGACGAGAAAGGCGACGAGGTTGCGGAAATCAGGCATGGGCCCTTACTGCTCGAAGACGCCGGCCTTGCGGAGCAGGGCGCGGGCCGTATCGGAGGGCAGGGCTCCGTTCTTGATCCAGTGGAGGGCACGCTCCACGTTGACCTGAATGTCTGCGGGATCCTTCATCGGGTCGTAGTGCCCCAACTGCTCGATGAAACGTCCGTCACGAGGCGACCGGGAGTCGGCCACGACGAGACGGTAGAAGGGGTTCTTCTTGCGACCGTGACGGGCCAAACGAATACGTACTGCCATGCTGAACGACACCTCCTGTGAGAATTCCTGTCTCTAGGGTCTATTCCGAAAATCTTCCGGGCCGAGGCCTCAGAAGAGTTTGGGCATCTTGAAGCCTCTTTTGCCGCCCTTGCCGAAGCGTTTCCAGAGCTCCTTCATCTGGGCGTGCTGCTTGAGGACCTGGTTCACCATCTGGACCGACGTTCCCGAGCCCAGGGCGATGCGGCGACGGCGGCTTCCCTTGATGATATCGGGGTTCCGCCTCTCGGCGGGCGTCATGGAGAGGATGATGGCCTCGACATGTCTGAGGCGTTTGGGATCCATCTCGGCCCCCCGAAGCTGTTTGAGATTGTCGGGCAGGGGAAGCATTTCCATGACCTTGTCGAGAGGGCCCATCTTGCTCACCTGCTGAATCTGGGTGAGGAGGTCCTCCATGGTGAATCGGTTTTTCTTGAGGCTCTCGGCCATCTTCTCCATCTCGCCGCCGACGGCGGCGAGATGGACGCGCTCCATCAGTCCCTGGACGTCGCCCATGCCGAGGATGCGCTGGACCATGCGTCCTCCGTCGAAGGGCTCCATGTCCTCGAGATGCTCGCCGACGCCGGCCATCTTGATGGGCACGCCGGTGACGGAGCGGATGGCCAAGGCAGAGCCGCCCCGGGCATCGCCGTCGAGCTTGGTGAGGACGACGCCCGTCAGCCCAAGGCGCTCGTTGAAGGCCGATGCGACGTTGACGGCCTCCTGGCCCGTCATGCCGTCGACGACGAGGAGGATCTCGTGGGGAGAGAGAAGGGCCTTCATGGCCTGAAGCTCTTCCATAAGAGGTTCGTCGACGTGGAGGCGACCGGCCGTGTCAAAGAGGATCACGTCGTGGAGGCGATCGGCGGCGAAGCGAAGGGCCCTTTCGGCGACGCCGACGGGATCCTTCTCTCCCGGCTCGGGGCCGAAGAAGGCCACCTTGGCCTGGGCCGCCAGAACCCGGAGCTGTTCGACGGCGGCGGGACGCTGGTGATCGCAGGCCACGACGAGAGGCTTATGCCCCTTGAGCAGGCGGCGGGCGATCTTGACGCAGCTCGTCGTCTTGCCCGACCCCTGGAGACCCACCAGCATGTAGTGCGTCGGCGGCTTGGGCGAGATGACCAGGGGGACGACGTCGCGCCCCATGAGATCGCGCAGCTCTTCGAAGACGATGGTCACCACCTGCTGAGAGGGGGTGATGGAATCGAGGACGTCGCGGCCTACGGCCCGCTCCCGGATCCGCTCCACAAGATCTTTCACGACCTTGTAATGGACGTCGGCCTCGAGAAGGGCCCGCCGCACCTCGCGAAGGGCCAGGGCGACGTCTTCCTCCGTCAGCTTGCCTTTGCTCCGCAGGTTTTTGAAAATGCCGTCGAGCCGCTCCTTAAGGGCATCAAACACGGGATCCGTCCTCCTCTTCGTCGGCAAGGCTTGCGTTCAGGGCCTTCACGAAGGCCTCGGGAAGATCGCGGGACCACCGGGCCGCCAGCTCGGAGACGGTCGAAAGGCGCCCCTCCAGAGCATCGATGCGCCGGGCGAGATCGAGGAGGGAATCGGTCTCTTTCAGCCTCTCTCTGGCCCTCTGGACGAGATCGAAGGCTCCCTGACGGCTGACGCCGAGATCGGAGGCGACCTCGGAAAGGGACCAGTCGAAAAGCTGATGAAGCTCGAAGGCCTTGCGCTGTTTCTCCGTGAGAACGGGACCGTAGAGGTCGAAAAGCCGCGTGCAGCGCACCCTCTCGTCGAGAAGATCGGTCGCAGTCAGAGCGCTCACCTCCGTGACAGGCCAGAAGAGTATAGGGAGAAGGCCCAGTCCTGTCAAGGCATGGACCTTGACAGGACTGGGCCTCGACAGGCAAAAAACGCCCGATGACGGAGAAACTGCTATAGTTAGGGGGGTTTTCAATTCCCGTCACTCTTCAAGGGGGGCTTTAGCATGGACAAGGAACGCGCCAAGTGGCAGACCGTCCGCGACGAACATGCCGAAAACCTCGGCCGAAGCGTCGTTCACCGCCTCGAGACGAAGGGCTTCGAGGCACGCTACGCCGCCACGGCCGAGGAGGCCCGGCAGATGATCCTCTCCCTGATCCCCGACGGGGCCTCCGTCGGCATCCCCGGAAGCGTCACACTCCGCGAACTGGGACTCGTCGAGCTCCTCGCCGAAAGAGGACATCCGGTCTTTCAGCACTGGGATCCCTCCCTCAAGCCCGAGGAGAAGTCCCGCCGCCTTCAGGAGGAACTCTCCAGCGACGTCTTCCTCTCGGGCAGCAACGCCGTCACCCTCGACGGAACGATCGTCAACATCGACGGCACGGGCAATCGCGTGGCCGGCCTGGCCTGGGGAGACAACCGCCTCGTCATCGTCGTCGGCATCAACAAGATCTGCCACGACCTGGACGAGGCCCTCCACCGCGTCCGCGACGTGGCCACGCCGCCCAACACGCAGCGTCTCAAGATGGCCACGCCCTGCGCCGCCACGGGCTTCTGCTCCGACTGCAACAGCCCCCAGAGAGTCTGCCGGGCCGTGCTCATCCTCGAACGGGCCCCCTTCGGTCGGGACGCCCACGTCATCGTCGTCGGCGAGGCCCTGGGCTTTTAAGGGATCGCGGGAGAGGTTCCGACGCCCTCGGATCCTCTCCCGGCCGGATCCGTCGGAGGCGGTTCGAGGGGGAACGACCCGATCCTCCTTTGGCTGAAAGGCCGTCATGGCCTATCATGGATCTGTCACCTCTTTCGGGGCGAACAAGAAGTGAGGCCGACGATGGCATTTTTGGCGCGACGCACGATCGACATGGGAAACGGTGCCGTGGCGAAGGTCCTTTTCTCCCTGGCCCTTCCTTCTATGGTCTCCATGCTCTTCCACACCCTCTACACCCTCATCGACACCGTCTTCATCGCCTGGCTCGGAGAGGCCCCCATGGCCGCCATGGCCCTCATCTTCCCCGCCGTCTTCGCCGTCTTCGCCGTCTTCGCCCTCACCAACGGCATCGGCACGGGCATGACGTCGCTCGTGACGCAACACCTGGGCGCCGACCGGGCCGACGAGGCAAAAAACTACGGGGGCAGCTCGCTGGCCCTGATCCTCCTCCTCTCCTCCGTCGCCTTTCCCCTCCTCTCGCCCCGACTGTCCCTCCCCTTCTACCGTTTTCTGGGAGGGACGGGCGAGGTCGCGCTCCAGTGCCACCGCTACTCCCTCTGGATCATCGTCAGTTTCCCCTTCATGGGCTTCACCGTCTTCTCCGACTCCCTCTTCCGGAGCCTGGGCGACACCGTCACGCCCATGAAGGGCCTCATCGTCGGCAACGGGCTCAACCTCCTCCTCGACCCTCTCTTCATCTTCTTCTTCGGCTGGGGCATCGCCGGAGCCGCCGCCGCCACCTTCCTGGGACACGTGGCCTCCTGCTGCTACCTCGCCTCCCGCCTCCGAGGACAGAAAGACATGCCCCTCTCCCTGAAGCTGCCCGCCGACTTCCTCCTGCGCTGGCGCCACCTGGCCGCCATCGGCCTGCCCGTCTCCTTCTCCCAGGTCACCATGGCCCTCGGAGGCCTGCTCATCAACAAGACCCTCTCCCTCTTCGGCCCGGCCGCCCTGGCCGCATGGATGGTGGGCAACCGCATCGAGGGGCTGGCCTTTCTCCCCGCCTTCGGACTCAACAGCGCCCTCATCCCCTTCGTCGGTTACAACCTGGGCAGGAGGGACTACGGACGCATCCGCCAGGGAATCAAGGTGGCCGTCCTCTTCTCCGTCGTCGTCATGTCCTCCATCGGAGTCTTCCTCTACGGCTTCCCCTCCTTTTTCCTGGCCCCCTTCCGCCCCGCCGAGGAGGTCTTCCTCCTGGCCGTTCTCTCCATCAGGGCCTCCGTCCTGAGCTACCTTTTCGTGGCCGTCGATCTCGTCTTCTGGGGCGTCTTTCAGGGAAGCGGCCATTCCCTCTGGGGCCTGGCCGCCCAAACCGTCAGGACCCTCGCCCTGCGCGTCCCTCTGGCGGCCCTCTTCGCCCGACTCTGGGGCGTCGAAGGCGTCTGGTGGTTTCAGCCCTTCGCGGCCATCCTCTCCCTGGCCGTGTCGGGACTGATCATGGTTCGCGTTCTGGCCCGCATTCGGGCCGGGACGTCGCCCCTTCCGGGGCTTTCCATCGAAGAATAGCGAGGTGTCGCCCATGGAAGGAAAAGTTTCGAGACTGTTCCAGCCTCTCTCGACGGGGGGATTGAGCCTCCGCAACCGGTTCATGCGCTCGGCGACGTGGCTCGCCGGAGCCGATGAGGCGAGCGGAGCCCTGACGGAGGGACTGATCGGCCGCTACGGCGAAATCGCCGCCGGCGGAATCGGCCTCGTCACGACGGGATTCGCCTACGTCCGTGCCGACGGCCGCGGGGCACCGCGCCAGTGGGGACTTCACGAAGACGCGCGGACCGCCGACGTGAGACGCCTCGCCGACGTGGTCCACGACGGAGGAGCCCGACTGATGGTCCAGCTCGTCCATGCCGGCGCCATGGGCCTTCCCCTCGACGGAGCCGGGCCGCTCCTCTCCCCTTCGGGAGGCGTCCTCCGGGAGGGAACGGGACCGGGCCGGGCGATGACGGACGAGGACATCGCCGCCGTCGTCGCCGATTTCGCCGCCGCCTCCCGAAGGGGCAGGGAGGGGGGCGCCGACGCCGTCCAGATCCACGGGGCCCACGGCTACCTGCTGACACAGTTTCTCTCGCCCCTCCACAACGGCCGCGACGACGGCTGGGGCCAGTCCTTCGAGGGACGGTCCCGCCTGTTTTTCGACGTCTACCGGGCCGTCCGGGCCGAACTCGGCGATTTCCCCGTCTGGTACAAGCTCTCCCTCTCAGAGGGCGTGGACGGGGGCTACGGCCCCGAGGAAGGACTCCGGCTCGCCCTCGCCCTCTTCGAGGCCGGCGTCGACGGCATCGAGGTCTCGGGGGGGACGGGCTACTCGCCGGCCGACAGGGCCGTCTCGCGCATCGGCATCACGAAGGGCGCCAGCGAGGCCTATTTCGCCAGCGAGGCCAAGACCCTTCGCGCTCAGGCCCCCGCAGGAAGAGCCGTCGCCCTCGTCGGCGGCCTGCGCAGTCTGGAGCGCATGGCCGACCTCGTCGAGGAGGGAACCTGCGATCTCCTCTCCCTCTGTCGCCCCCTCATCGCCGAGCCGGACCTGATCAATCGCTGGGTCGAAGAGGACGAGGCCCCCTCGGCCTGCGTCTCCTGCAACGCCTGCTTCCGGACGGCCCGACGGGGAATTCTTCACTGTCCCGTCATGCGCGACCGCCACGAGGGGGACTGGGATCCGCTGCCCGAGAGCTGAGGACGAGGCAAGGAGGGGGCACCGGACCATGGAAGCCAAAAAACCGCCGCGGCGTCGATTCCCGTCCTCTCGATCCGAAGGGGAAGGAACCGTGTCGGTCTCCCCGCCCGGCGGATTTCCGCGTGAACCGATGAGGAAGACCTCGCGACGAGGCTCTTTCCGATCTCACTGGAGGTGATTCGATGTCTCTGCTCTGGCAATCTCTGGAACTGCGCTCTCTCCGCCTGACCAACCGCATCGTCGCCGCGCCGACGGCGACGGGAACGGCCGATCGGGAAGGCGTCGCCACCGAAAAAGGGCTGGCCCACTACGGAGGTCTGGCCCGCAGCGGCGTGGGGCTGGCCGTCGTTGAGCATCACGCCGTCTCCCCCGAGGGGCGCGTCCGCGTCTCCCAATACCGCCTGGACCGCGACGACGTCGTCGAGGCCCATCGGGCCCTGACGGCTCCCTTCCGGGAGGCGGGGCTTCCCGCCATGGTCCAGATCAATCACGCCGGAGCCGCCGTCCGCGACGAGGAGCTGCGCCTCGCCGAGGGCTTCCGCACCCTGGCCCCCTCGCCCGTCTTTCACCCCGCCCTTCCCGGCGTCCTCCCCAGGGCCCTCACGAAAGGGGAGATCGGAGCTCTGCCCGGCCTCTACGCCGAGGCCGCGAGACGGGCCGTCCTCTGCGGCTATGACGGCGTCGAGATTCACGCCTGCCACGGCTATCTGCTGAGCCAGTTCCTGAGCCCCCTGACCAACGTCCGAACCGACGGCTACGGCGGCGCCATCCTCTCCCGGGCCCGGATCCTCTTCGAGGTCTTCGAGGCCGTCCGCTCCGTCGTCGATTCCGACCTTCCCGTCGCCGTCCGTCTGGGCGTCGCCGACACCCTTCCGGGAGAGGAGCCCCGGGGGCTGACCATCGACGAGACGGTCCGCGTCGCCCGTGAGCTGGCCGCCCTGGGCGTCGACCTCCTCGACCTCTCGGGCAATCTCAACGGCTACGACGGCCGGGGAGAGGCCTGGTTCGCCCCCTACAGCCGCCTCGTCAAAGAGGCCGTCCCCGTCCCCGTCGTCTGCACCGGCGGCATCCGCAGCGCCCTGACGGCGGAACGGCTCCTCCGAGAGGGCGTCTGCGATCTCGTCGGCGTCGGAAGACCCCTCATGGCCGACAGCCAGGCCCTCGGGAGCTGGAGGGAGAGGCTTCCCTGAAGGTCGACGGCCCTGCGAGCGGATAAGGGCCGGGAGGAGATCCTCCCGGCCCTTATCCGCTCGCGAAAAGTGAACCCGCCATTGACGATGGGCCTTCCCTGAACTAGACTATCGTCAACTCCAAGGACATTTTAGTTTATTGTCTGGAACCCTACATTAAGGAAGGTGCCCCCGCCATGGACAGTGTCCAGTTACAGGAACTGATGCGAGGCAAACTGGAAGGCATGCCGACCAAGGCACGCCGCGTCATCGAATACCTTCTCTCCAACATGCGAGAGGCCGCATTCCGATCCATCGGCGAGGTGGCCGACGACCTCTCCGTCTCCAAGGCCCAGCTCGTCCGCGTCGCCCGCATCCTCGGCTTCGACGGCTACTCCGACCTGAAGGAGGCGCTCCAGCAGGCCATCCTGGAGAAGATCAATCCGGCGACGATGCTGGCCCGCGTCATGGACGACCAGGAGAGCCTGCCCAACGTCATCTACAAGACGGAACACGCCAATCTGGACGACACATGGTCCCAGCTTCCTCCAGGCAGCCTGGACGCCTTCTGCTCCCTCGTCAGGGAGGCCCGCAACATTCACTGCCTCGGCTGGGGCATCTCCTCGCTCGTGACGGAACATCTCTTCATGCGCCTCCGCGTCATGGGCCTTGCGGCCCTCTCCATGAGACGGGGCTCTCTGACGCTTCTCGAGCAGGCCCGCTCCGTCGGAGGAGGAGACCTCATCGTCGTCTGCGAGCTGCCCAGCTACGTCGTCGAGGTGACGGAGACGGTGGAGCTCGCCAGGAAGAAGGGCGCCAAGGTCGTCGCCATCGTCGACAGCCCCGCCGCCCCCCTCTGCCGCTTCTCGGACCTGAATTTCTTCATCAGCGCCGCCAGCCCCACCTTCGGCAGCAGCATCGTCGGGCCTCTCTTCCTGACCCATATTCTCACGTCGGTCCTGGCCGTCCACATGGGAGACCGGGCCCACACGGCCCTCGAGGAGCAGGCCCAGTTTCTCCACGACGAGCGGATCTTCCACCCCGTCTTCGGCCTCAAATACTGACCCCTCAGCCCTTGAGGGAGAGGACGGCGATGCCGCCCAGGATGGCGGCGATGCCGAAAAGACGCCAGAGGCTCACCGTTTCGCCGAAATAGCCCGCCGAGACGGCGAGGACGAGGACGAAGACCATTCCGGCCATGACGGGATAGGCCAGGGAGAGGTCGACGCGCGTCAGGGCGGCGCTGAGGAAGACGAAAGAGACGCCGAAGCAGGCGATGCCGCCGACGGCCCAGGGGTTGAGGAGGATCCGCAGCACCGAGGCTGGGAGCCCTCCGTCGAGAAGCTCCGTCCTGCCGCCGAAGGCGGCCTTCATGAAGGTGTTGGCCGTGGCGTTGAAAAAGGCCGAGCCGAAAAGCATGAGAAGTCCCCATCGATCCATAACCGTTCCTCCCTGAAACCAGGCTGCCCCCATCATAGCCCTTCGGGGCGCCGTGAGAAGAGGCCGGGCCAGGGTCTCGGAGAGGCTTTCGCCCTCTCCGGGGCGAAAAGGACCGCCTCGAAAGGAGCTTTGCCTTGCGAGCCGATAGAACGAGGGGCCTTCTTCTGGGGCTCCTTCTGGTCTGTGCCTACTTTTTCCTCCTGGGCAGCCATGGCCTGCTCGAGCCCGACGAGGGCCGGTACTCCGAGATCCCCAGGGAAATGCGCCTTTCCGGCGATTTCATCACGCCCCGCCTCAACGGCGTGGCCTACTTCGAGAAACCGATCCTGCACTACTGGCTGACGGGCTCGGCCCAGGCCCTTTTCGGCGAGAACGAGTTTTCCTCGCGCTTCTGGCCCGCCCTCCTGGCCCTGGGCGCCGTCGCCGCCACGGGGCTCCTGGGGCGCAAGCTCTACGGAGGAAGGACGGGCCTTCTGGGCGCCCTCGTCCTCGCCACGTCGCTTCTTCACTTCGCCGTCGGCCAGCTCAACATCACCGACATGCCCCTGTCCTTCTTCGTCACCGTCGCCCTCGTCACCTTCAAATTCGCCGAAGAGGGCGACCGCCGTCTGCTGCTTCTCTTCTACGCCGCCATGGCCCTGGCCACTCTGACCAAGGGACTCATCGGCATCGTCCTTCCCGGCGCCGTCCTCCTGGCCTATATCGTCCTGACGCGGCGGTGGAGCCTCGTCGTCCGGAGCCTCTACCTGCCGGGAATACTCCTCTTTTTCGCCCTCCTTCTTCCCTGGTTCGTCGCCGTCTGCCGGGCCAACGGGGATTTCTTCCATTTCTTCTTCGTCCGGGAGCACTTCCTCCGTTACACGACGGCGATCCACGATCGCCACGAGCCCTTCTGGTATTTTTTCCCCATTCTCCTCCTGGGGCTCTTCCCCTGGACGGGGCTCCTCCCGTCGGCCCTGGCACGGGCCTTCCCCGGCCGGGGGCGGAAGGCGAGCACCGACGACCTCTACCTCCTTCTCTGGGCGATCGTCATCCTCCTCTTCTTCTCGGCGTCGGGCTCGAAACTCGTCCCCTACATCGTTCCCGTCCTGCCCCCTCTGGCCCTCCTCATCGGCCGGGAGCTGGACCGGGCCTTCTCGGGAAAGGGGTTCCCGAAACTCGCCCTCGCGGCCTCGACGCTCTTCCCCGGCCTCCTGGCTCCGGCCTTCCTCGTCTACCCCTTCATCCAGGATCGCCATCCCCTCTCCCTTCTCCTCTTCCCCGGGCTGGCCCTGGGGCTGATCCCCCTGACCGGTCTGGCCCTGGCCTGGCGCTTTCAGCTTCGAGGCAGGGGGCAGAGGGCGGCGGCGGCCTTCTGTCTCATGGGACTCCTGCTTTTGCCCGCCTACAGGGGACTTTTCATCGCCTACGGCGAGATCAAGTCGCGACGGCCCCTGGCCGAGGCCATCGCCGCCCGCCTCGATCGGGACGACGTCGTGGCCCAGTACGGCACCTACGAGCAGGCCCTGCCCTTCTACCTGAAACGGCTCAACGTCGTCATCGCCTACAGGGGAGAGCTGGCCTTCGGCATCGATCGGGACGCCCCCTCGTGGTTCCTCGACGAAGGGGGACTCCTCCCTCTCCTGGAGGGGGACCGGCGGGTCTTCCTCGTCGTGAAACGGGATCTCTACGAGACGCTGAGGGAGAAGACCGGCGGCCTCTTTACCCTCGCCGAATGGGATAATACACTTGTCGTCGTCAATCGCCCTCTGGAGGTGAACGAATAGAAAATGAGAAAAACCTTTCTGCCCTTTGCCCGTCCCTCCATTTCCGAGGAGGCCATCGCCGACGTGGCCGACTCGCTGCGATCGGGCTGGATCACGACGGGCCCCAAGGCCCAGGCCTTCGAGGAGGCCTTCGCCGCCTATACCGGCGCCCCCTACGCCCTCGCCCTCAACTCGGCCACGGCGGGCCTCCATCTTGCCTGCCTCGCCCTGGGCCTCGGTCCCGGCGACGAGGTGATCACGACGCCCATGACCTTCGTGGCCACCGTCAACGTCATCCTCTGGGCGGGAGCCCGCCCCGTCCTCGTCGACATCGACAGAAGGACGCTCAACATCGACGCGGCCCGAATCGAATCGGCCCTGACGGAGCGCACCAAGGCCATCGTCCCCGTCCACTTCGCCGGGCTTCCCTGCGACATGGACCCCATCGAGACTCTCGCACGGGAGAGGGGACTGGCCCTCATCGAAGACGCCGCCCACGCCCTGGGCGCCCGCTACAAGGGACGCCTCGTCGGCTCCTCGACGGAAGGGCGCCACGTGACGGTCTTCAGCTTCCACCCCACGAAGAACATCACCACCGGCGAGGGGGGCATGCTCTGCACCGGCGACGAGGAGGTGGCCGAGAAGACGGCCCTCCTCCGCCAGCACGGCATGTCGAAGGGAGCCTGGAAGCGCTACGCCGTCCAGGGAACGCCCCACTACGACGTCCACTTCCCGGGCCTCAAATACAACATGCTCGACATCGAGGCCGCCATCGGCCTCGATCAGCTCCGACGCCTCGAGGACTTCAACGGAAGGAGACGGGCCATCGCCGCCCGCTACGACGAGGCCTTCGCCGACAGGGGAGGGCTGATCCTCCCCGAGGCCCCCTCCTACGATCATCTCCACGGGCGCCACATCTACACGCCCCTCGTCGACGTCGACCGCCTGGGCATGAGCCGCGACGCCTTCATGGCCCGCCTGCGGGAGCTCAACATCGGAACGGCCCTCCACTATCAGGCCCTCCACCTCTTCTCCTATTACGGAGAGACCTTCGGCTGGAGGCGGGGCGACTTCCCCGAGGCGGAGTACGTCTCGGACCGGATCGTCTCCCTCCCCCTCTTCCCGGCCATGACCGACGAGGACGTCGACGACGTCATCGACGCCGTCCGCGCCGTCTGTCTCGCGAAGGGAGCCTAAGACCGGTGCAGACTTCTCAGGCCATGCTCCTTCAGGCCGGCCAGGAAAGAAATCCAAAACCGGAAATCTCCCTCGTCATCCCCGTCTACAACGAGAGGGAATCGCTCCCCTTCCTCTTTGAGAGGCTTCTGCCGGTTTTGGAGGAACTCGGCCGGTCCTACGAGATCCTCTTCATCGATGACGGCAGCGTCGACGGCTCTCTGGCCTTGCTCCTGGCCTTCCGCGAGGAGCACCGCTCGACGGTGCGCGTCATCGAATTCAACGGCAACTTCGGCCAGCACATGGCCATCACCGCCGGCTTCCGCTGCAGCCGGGGCAGGATCGTCATCACCATGGACGCCGATCTCCAGAACCCGCCCGAGGAGATTCCCAACCTCGTGGCCGCCATGGACGCCGGCCACGACACGGTGGGCACCTACCGGGTGGGGCGCCGGGACCCTTTTTTCCGCAAGATCGCCTCCAAGGTCATCAACGGCATCACCAACCGCATCACGGGCCTCAACCTGCGCGACTACGGCTGCATGCTCCGGGCCTACAGCGGCAACATCATCGCCCTCATCAACGAGAGCGCCGAATCGACGACCTTCATCCCCGCCCTGGGACGGAAGTTCTCCGTCAGCCCGACGGAGATCGCCATCAGCCACACCGAGAGGGAGCACGGCACGTCCAAGTACGGCCTCTTCAAACTGATCCGCCTCAACTTCGACCTCATGACCGGCTTTTCCCTGATCCCCCTTCAGGTCGTGACCATGCTGGGCCTCCTCGTCGCCACCCTGAGCCTCCTCTTCGTGGCCTACCTGGGCGTCAGGCGCCTCGTCGTCGGCCCCGAGGCCGAAGGCGTCTTCACCCTCATGAACGTCAACTTCTTCCTCATGGGCATCACCATGTTCTGCGTCGGCATCGTCGGCGAGTACATCGGCCGCATCTATCAGGAAGTCCGCCGACGGCCCCGCTTCGTCATCAGGAAGGTCTACGACGATGAGGCCTAGAATCGTCGTCTTCGCCTACAACGAGGTGGGCTACGTCTGTCTCGAGGAGCTTCTCCGCCGGGGGGCCGACGTGGTGGCCCTCTTCACCTACGACGACGACCCCGGCGAGGAGATCTGGTTCCGGTCGGTGAAAGACCTGGCGGAGCGACGGGGCCTGGCCGTCTTCACCCCCTCCCGCCTCGACGGGACCTGGAAGGAACGCATCGCCGCCCTCGCCCCCGACCTGATCCTCTCCTTCTACTACCGAAGCCTCATCGGAACCGACGTCCTCTCCCTGGCCCGGCTGGGGGCCTTCAACATCCACGGTTCCCTCCTCCCCCGCTACCGGGGACGGGCCTGCGTCAACTGGGCCATCGTCAACGGCGAGACGACGACGGGGGCCACCCTCCACGAGATGGTGGCCCGGGCCGACGCGGGAAGGATCGTCGATCGGGAGCCGGTGCCGATCGGCCCCGACGAGACGGCCCACGACGTCTTCCTCAAGGTGGCCGAGGCGGCCCGCACCCTGGTGGCGCGGAACCTCGACGCCCTCGAATCGGGGACGGCCCCCCTCTACGCGCAGGACGAGACGAAGGCCACCCTCTTCGGCCGGAGAGGCCCCGAAGACGGCCTCATCGACTGGAACCTTCCGGCCCGGTCCATCCACAACCTCGTCCGGGCCGTGACCCGTCCCTATCCCGGCGCCTTCACCTTCGCCGAGGGACGAAAGCTCTTCGTCTGGAAGACGGCCGTCGTCGACGAGGAGAGCCCGAGCGAGGCCGGAAGGGTCACGTCTCTCGATCCGCTCGTCGTCGCCGCCTCCTCGGGAAACCTCCAGATCCTCTCGGCCAGCTTCGAGGACGGATCGTCCCCCTCCTCCTCGTTGAGGCCGGGTCAACGGCTCGGCCAGTGAATCTTCAGGTGCCCAGAGGGCACGGAAAGGAATCGACCATGAAGGTCCTCATTCTCGGCGCCAACGGCTTCATCGGAAGTCACCTCTGCGAGGCCATCCTCGATCAGAGGGACTGGACCGTCACCGCCCACGACCTCGTCGGCGGCAATCTCGGAAACTGCCTGGGCCGGGAGCGCTTCTCCCTCCGCCTCGGCGACGCCTTCTCCGACCTGGACTGGATCGAGGAACAGGTCGCCTCCTGCGACGTCGTCCTCCCCCTCGTCGGCGTCGCCAAGCCCTCTTTCTACCTGAGCCGTCCCCTGTGGACCTTCGAACTCGACTTCGAGCTGAACCTCAAGATCGTCCGCTTCTGCGTGGCCCGCAAGAAGAGGGTCATCTTCCCCTCCACGTCGGAGGTCTACGGCATGAGCTCCGACAGGATCCTCTACGAGGAGTCGAGTCCTCTCACGGTGGGGCCCATCGGCAAGATGCGCTGGATCTACAGCTGCGCCAAACAGATGATGGACCGCGTCATCGTCGCCTACGGCCAGGAGGAGGGACTGCGCTACACCCTCTTCCGACCCTTCAACTGGATCGGCCCCCGGCTGGACAGTTTCGACGACGCCCGAGAGCGCCGGGCCCGCTCCGTCACCCAGTTCGTCTACGACATCGTCCAGGGCCGTCCCGTGACCCTCGTCAACGGAGGAGGGCAGCGCCGGAGCTTCACCTGGATCGGCGACGGCATCGAGGCCCTTATGGCCATCATCGGCGACGAGAAGGGCTCGGACGGCAAGATCTTCAACATCGGCAACCCCGCCAACAACCGCTCCATCAGCGAGCTCGTCGACCACCTCGTCCGCATCCTCGAGACCTTTCCCGAGACGGCTCAGCAGGCCCGGTCGGCCGAAATCGTCGTCCAGTCCGCCGAGAGCTACTACGGCAACGGCTACGACGACATGCAGGACCGGGTCCCCTCCATCGAGAACATCGAACGCTGCCTGGGCTGGCGCCCCCGGACGACGCTCGACGAGGCTCTCCGCCGCACCGTCGAGGGCCTGATCCGGCCATGACCGTCCTGGGCCTCAAGGTCGACGTCGACACCCTGCGGGGCTACCGCGAGGGCGTGCCCCGCCTCCTCGACCTTTTCGCCCAGAGGAAGGTCCGGGCCACCTTTTTCTTCTCCTTCGGGCCCGACAATTCGGGCAAGGCCATCCGACGGATCTTCCGCCCCGGCTTCCTGTCCAAGATGGGACGTACCGGCCCGGTGAGCACCTACGGCCTCAGAACGCTTCTCTACGGCACGCTCCTCCCGGCGCCTCTCATCGTCGCGTCCGATCCCGCCATCGTGCGGAGAGCCGAGGACGAGGGGCACGAATGCGCCATCCACAGCTGGGATCACGTCAAGTGGCAGGACGAGCTGGACCGCCTCGACGAATCGGTCATCGAGGAGGACTTCCTCAAGGCCCTCGACCTCTACGAAAAGATCCTGGGCCACCTTCCCCGTGCCTGCGCCGCCCCGGGATGGCAGGTCACGGCCGAAAGCCTCCGCGTCCAGGACAGGATGGGCCTCGACTACTGCAGCGACGTCCGCGGGGAGGCCCCCTTCCTCCCCGCCCTGAACGGAGAGGTCTTCCGGACCCTCCAGATCCCGACGACGACGGCGACGATGGACGAACTGCTGGGCCTCGGCGACGTCGACGACGTCAACTTCAACGACCGCCTCTTCCGGGCCATGAGGCGGAAGGTCAACGTCCACACCGTCCACGCCGAGATGGAGGGGATGAGCAAACGCCCCCTGCTGGACCAGCTGCTCCGCCGCTGCCGCGACGAGGAGATGGACGTCGTCCCCCTGGCGACCCTCGCCGCGGAGATCGACAGAAAGAAGACGCCCCGCCGCGACGTGCGGCGAGGCGTCCTGCCCGGTCGATCGGGCACGGTGGCCGTCGAAGGCAGCTGAAGGAGGTTCAGCCGCGCCTCGCGACGAGGAAGGCCAGGGGAACGGCGAGGAGGAAAAGGGTCCCGTACCCCAGGGAACAGCCGCCGCCGCCGGCCCAGACGAGAGGGACGGTCTTTTCCGTCCCCGCCACGGCCTCGTCGTGACTGTCGACGGCCCAGAGGCGGACCGAAAGGCGTCGCGCCCCCTCGGGAAGGACGAGATCGTGACGGAACTCGTAGATCGAGGCCCTGTCGTTGATGCCGGTCCTGACGAGCCCCACCTCTCGGTCGAAGGAGAGACACTCCCTCCCCCCGTCGAGGAGGGAGTAGTGAACGGTGACGGCGCGGTTTTTCACCCGGTAGCGGCCGTCCTCGCCGGCCTCCACGTCGGAGGACAGGGGCTGGAGAGGTCTGACGACGCCGAAAAGGCTCACCCTTTCGCCGTGACGGACCGTCACGCCGTCGTCGACGTTCCAGTCGACGCGCTTGTCTCCGTCGTCGGGATCGTAGAGGCCGTCCTCCGAGGCGGACCCGTCGCCGTCGCGGATCTCGGCCCGCGTCAGGACCAGCCTCTCTCCGGCCTCGAAGGGAACGAGAAGCCCCTCTCTCAGGGCCGTCGTGCCGTCGCCCCTGTCGTAGCTGACGGCCATCTCCCCGATGTCGTAGCGGTACCAGAGGATCTCCTCCGAATCGAGACGTCCCGCCCGCGCCATGGGCGCCGATCTCGACGGACGGGCTCGTGCTCGTCTCGTGGATGTTGTAGAGGACGGCCCGGACCGCTCCGTCGAGGTATTCGAGGGAGTCGTTGGGGCGCCAGCGGCGGACGATCTCGTAAAAGAGCGTCGACGCCGTTCCCGACGGGAGATGGGAGCCGTCCCAGTAACCCGGGAAGGGATCGAGGTAGAGGCGGGACCCCTCCTCGGCGGCGAAGGCCCGGACCGTCTCCATGTGGCGGGCGGGGCTGAATCGCGAGAGGACCTTGTCGGCGACGGGAGCGAAGGTCAGGGGCACCTCCGCCGAGGCCAGCGCCGCCTCGCCGTCGACGGCGGTGACCACGAGTCGGTAGGAACCGCCCGTAAGATCCTCTCCGGCGTCGTCGCTGTCGTACCCCTTCGTCCGCCCTCCCAGAAGGAGGGCGGCGGCGTAACGCTCCCTCACGACGGCCTTGACGGTCGGATCGAAGAAGGATCGGGGGCGGGAGGGATCGAAGACGAGGTCCGGCGGAGGCGAGGCCAGAAGGTCGGCCGACGTCGACGGCGTCCATCCCCCCTCGTAGTCGAGGGAGATGGCCTCGTCCGGCGTCAGGCCCCCGGCGGCGACGGCGGGCTGAACCCGCCGAAGGGGCTCGGGACGACCCTGACGAAAAAGCTCGAAGGGGACCGAGGCGGGACTTCCGCCCTCCCTGTCGAGGGAGACGACGACGTAGAAATCCCGCGTCGGGGCCAGAAGACGCTCCCCCTCGACAGGAGTGACGACGGAAAGGCTCAGGGCTTGTGCTCCGGGAGCCCCCCCAGCAGAGCCAGAGAAAGAGAAAACAGGACCGCCAATCTTTTCATGACCGTCACTCCTCTCGACATCGCCTAGGGGCGGGGAAGATCTCCTCCGGCGCCGCTCCGCCCCTACCTCCCCACGGCGAGATAGACGAAACCGCCCGATTTCATCCTGTCCGGGTCGTACTGGTTGCGGCCGTCGAAGACGACGGGCTCGGCCATGAGAGAGCCGATCCTCTCCCAGTCGGGCTTGCGGAAGAGGGGCCACTCGGTGAGGAGGATCAGGGCATGGACCCCCTCGAGGACCTCGTAGTTGTCCGATCCGAAGCGAAGACGGCCCTCCTCGATGGCACGGGCGACGGAGGGACGACCGGCGAGGGCCTTCCGGGCGTTGCCCTCGGCGACGGGATCGTAGGCCCTCAGGGTAGCCCCCCCGTCGAGAAGCCAGGCGACGAGGTCCAGGGCCGGCGCCTCACGGACGTCGTCGGTGTTGGGCTTGAAGCTCAGACCCCAGAGGGCGAAGCTCTTCCCCTTCAGATCCCCTCCGTAACGGGCCCCGATCTTCTCGAAAAACCAGCGGCGCTGCTCCACGTTGACGGCCTCGACGGCCTCGAGGATCGAAAAGGGCGTGCCGGCCTGCCGGCCCGAGTGGATGAGGGCCTTGACATCCTTGGGGAAACAGGAGCCTCCGTAGCCGATTCCGGCGTAGAGAAAGGCCGACCCGATGCGGCCGTCGCTTCCCATGCCGCGACGGACTTCGGTCACGTCGGCCCCGACGCGCTCGCAGAAGCGGGCCAGCTCGTTCATGAAGCTGATCCGCGTGGCCAGCATGGCGTTGGCGGCGTATTTGGTCAGCTCCGCCGAGGCGACGGACATGGCGAACATCCGCTCCTCCCGGAAGGTGAAGAAGCTGAAGAGCTCCTTCAGCAGCTCGGCCGTGCGGTTGTTCTCGGTTCCGATGACGATGCGGTCGGGCTTCATGAAATCCTCCACGGCCGACCCCTCCTTGAGGAACTCGGGGCAGAAGGCGACGTCGAAGTCGAGGTCCCCCCGACCCCGTCCGTCGAGGACGTTCCGAATCGTCTCTTTGATCTTCATCGTCGTCCCGACGGGAATCGTCGACTTGGCGACGACGATCTTGTAGCTGTCCATGGACGCGCCGATGGCCCGGGCCACGTCGAAGACGTGGCCCAGATCGGCCTCTCCCGAGTCGCCGGGCGGCGTCCCCACGGCGATGAAGACGAAAAGGGAGCTGTCGAGGGCCTCCTTCAGCTCCGTCGTGAAGCGGAGACGTCCCTGCTCGACGTTGCGTCTGACGACGACGTCGAGGCCCGGCTCGTAGATGGGGATCTTCCCCTGACGAAGTTCCTCTATCTTGGCCGCGTCGACGTCGACGCACCAGACGTCGTTGCCCGTTTCGGCCAGACAGGCCCCCGTGACGAGGCCCACGTAACCCGTTCCGATCATGGAAATGCGCAAAGGGAAACACTCCTTCGTCGCCCTCGCGGGGAGGGCGGAAAAAGAGGGCTTCCTCATCGGAACGGAAAGGGAGAGACTGTCCCGAGAGGAAGCCGCAGGAAGAGGGCGAGAGCCTTTTTCAGAAAAGCAGCTCCTGGCCCGGTCTGAGGGGCACGACGCGGGAGGCGGTGCCGACGAGGCGGGCGAAGCGATCGGCATCGGCCCGGATGAGGTCGAAGGTGTCGTAGTGCATGGGCACGACGGCCTCGGGGCCGATCATCCTGACGGCCCGGGCCGCGTCCTCCTCGTCCATGACGAAATTGCCGCCGATGGGCAGAAGGGCGACGTCGATCGCCTCCTCGGCGAGGAGCTCCATCTCCTTCGTCAGCCCCGTGTCGCCGCTGTGATAGACCTTTTTCCCCTCGATCTCGATGAGGAAACCTCCGGCCAGCCCTCCGTAGACCACCTGATTCCCGTCGAGGATGGCCGACCCGTGAAGGGCCGCCGTCATCTTGACGGTTCCGAAGGGGAAGGTCCACCGGCCCCCGATCTGCATGGGATGGCACTTGAGGCCCTTCTTTGCCAGATGGTGGCAGATCTCGTAATTGGCCACCACCGTGGCCCCCGTCCTCTTGGCGATCTGGACCGTGTCGCCCAGGTGGTCGTCGTGGCCGTGGGTCAGAAAGATGACATCGATCTCCGTGAAGCTCTCGGCCCCCTGGCTCGCCTGGGGGTTTCCCGTCAGGAAGGGGTCGATGAGCCCCTTAAGCCCCTCTCCCCCGACGTAAAAGGCCGCATGGCCCAAAAAGCGCACCTTAGCCACAGGACATCTCCTCCATCCCTGATCTTTCCCGTCGGCCTCTGCCCCTCCGGGAACCGCCTCCGAGAGGGCGCTCCTATTCCAGGGGCAGATCGACCCTGACGGCCAACTCCTCGAGCTGACGGGTGTCGACGACGTCGGGAGCGCCGGACATGACGCACTGGGCCTTCTGGTTCTTGGGGAAGGCCATGACCTCCCGGATCGACTTGGCGCCGCAGAGAAGCATGACGAGGCGGTCGAACCCCAGAGCCAGCCCTCCGTGGGGCGGCGTGCCGAAGGAAAGGGCGTCGAGGAGGAAGCCGAAGCGCTCCCGGGCCGACTGGGCCGTGAAGCCCAGGGCCTCGAAGACCTTCTCCTGCATCCGGGGATCGTGAATCCTGATGGAACCGCCTCCCACCTCGGTCCCGTTGAGGACGAGGTCGTAGGCGCGGGAGCGGGCCGATCCCGGGTCGGTCTGAAGCCTGTCGAGATCTTCGGCCATGGGAGCCGTGAAGGGGTGATGGACGGCGACCCAGCGCCGTTCCTCGTCATCCCACTCGAACATGGGGAATTCGGTGACCCAGAGGAAGGCCCACCGGGACTCGTCGACGAGACTCCGGGAACGGGCCAGTTCGAGACGGAGCTGGCCCAGGATCTCGCAGGTTCTCCGCCAGGAGCCGTCGGCCATGACGAAGAGGGCGTCTCCCTCCTTCAGCCCCGCCGCCTCGACGAGAAGACGCTGGCGCCCCTCGTCGAGGAACTTCACGAGAGGTCCCTTGAGGGCTCCGTCGCGGAGCTGGAAGGGGGCCAGCCCCTTGGCGCCCAGGGCCTGGCCGCGGGCGTTGACGCCGTCCAGATCCTTGCGGGAGAGGTCGGCCCCTCCCGGCAGAGGTAGAGCCTTGATGACGCCGCCTCCCTCGAGGACGGCCTGGAAGGCCTTGATGTCCGTCCCCTCGAAGACGTGACGGACGTCGACGAGGGAGAAGGGAATGCGCAGATCGGGCTTGTCGCTGCCGTAGAGATCGAGGGCCTCCCTCCAGGTGAGGCGGGGGAAGGGGACCGGCAGGGTCACGTCGAGGACCTCTTTCCAGAGGCCGACGGTGTAGCGCTCGAGAAGATCGAGAATGACCTCTTCGGTGACGAAGCTGAGCTCCATGTCGATCTGGGTGAACTCGGGCTGACGGTCGGCCCGGAGGTCCTCGTCGCGGAAGCAGCGGACGATCTGGAAGTAGCGGTCGCAGCCGCCGATCATGAGGATCTGTTTGAAGATCTGGGGCGACTGGGGCAGGGCATAGAAGTTTCCGGGATTGACGCGGCTCGGCACGAGATAGTCCCGGGCCCCTTCAGGCGTGGAGCGCGTCAGCATGGGCGTCTCCACCTCGATGAAGCCCTCGTCGGAGAGGAAGGAGCGGGTGAAGCGGGCCGCACGATGGCGGAGACGGAGGTTCCCCTGCATTCGGGTCCGCCTCAAATCGAGATAGCGGTGGCGGAGACGGAGCGTCTCGTCGACGTCGTCGGCGCCGTCGATCTCGAAGGGAAGGGGCGCCGAGGGGGCGAGAAGGAGGAAGTCGTCGACGGCCACCTCCCAGAGCCCCGTGGGCAGGGCCTCGTTCTCCGTCCCCTCGGGACGACGGGAGACCGTTCCCCTCACGGCCAGGACATATTCGCTGCGGAGGGCCTTGGCCCTCTCGTGGACGGCCTCGTTCCTCTCGGGGTTGAGGACGACCTGAACGACGCCGCTGTGGTCCCAGAGCTCGAGGAAGATGATGCCCCCCAGGTCGCGACGGCAGCGAAGCCAGCCGTTGAGGACGACGGACCGTCCCTCGAGGGAACCGTCCACTTTTCCGCAGTACACGCTGCGCCTCCAGGAGGCGTCAAACTGTCTTTCTTCCATGGTCGAATCCTTCTCCCTGATCGTTCCTGATTGGGTTCCTACCGGCCCAGACGGGACCGGATGACTTGGGCCGCTCCGTCGAAGGCGCACTCCTCCTGATTGCCCGAGGCCATCTCCTTGAGGGCCACGACGGACCGGGCCACCTCGTCGCCGCCGAGGATGCAGGCGAAGGCCGCCTGGGAGGCCGATTTGAACTGGGCCTTCATGGCCCGCCCCTGGTAGTCCATGTCGGCGCTGAGCCCCTCGCGCCTGAGGGCGTAGAGGAGCTTGAGGGCCTCGTCGCGGGCCGTCTCGTCGACGGCGATCACATAGGCGTCGAGGGCGGGCTCGCGGCCGAAGGAACAGCCCTGCTGCTCCATGGTGAGGACGATGCGCTCGATGCCCGAGGCGAATCCCACGCCGGGAAGGTGAGGCCCTCCGATGGACTCGGCCAGATTGTCGTAGCGTCCCCCTCCGCAGACGGCGTTCTGGGCACCCAGATCGCCCGAGAGGACCTCGTAGGCCGTCTTCGTGTAGTAGTCGAGGCCCCGGACGAGGCGCTTGTCGATGTGGGTCCTGGCGCCGAGAAGATCGAGCCCCTTGCGGACGGCGGCGAAGTGGCCGCTGCACTCGTCGCAGAGCGAATCCATCACGTCGGGAGCCCCCTCGGTGATGGCCTTGCACGTGGGGTTCTTGCAGTCGAGGATGCGCAGGGGATTGCGGTCGAAGCGGCTCCGGCAGCTCTCGCAGAGCTCGCCCAGATGAGGCCTCAGGTAGGCCCGAAGGGCCTCGCGGTAGGCGGGACGGCAGGCGGGACAGCCCACGGAGTTGATGACCACCTCGAGGTTGGTCATCCCCAGCCTGCGGTAGAGCTCGAGGGAGAGTTCGATCACCTCGACGTCGACGAGAGGGCTGTCGGAACCGAGGACCTCGACGTCGAGCTGCCAGAACTGGCGGTAGCGCCCCTTCTGGGGCCGCTCGTAACGGAACATGGGACCGGCGGTCCAGAGCTTGACGGGCTGAGGCCTGGAGGCCATGTTCTGCTCCAGATAGGAGCGGACCGTGGAGGCCGTCACCTCGGGCCGAAGGGTCAGACTCCGCCCCGAACGGTCCTCGAAGGTGTACATCTCCTTCTCCACCACGTCCGTCGTATCGCCGATGCCGCGACAGAAAAGCTCCGTATGCTCGAAGATGGGAAGGTGGATCTCGCTGAAGCCGAAGCCGTCGGCGATCTGCCGGAACTGGCCCAGGACGTAGGCCCACTTCCACGATTCATCGGGGAGCACATCTCGTACGCCGCGCGGTGCCGTGATTTCTGCCATGCCGTGAAACCTCCCTGATCGGTCGGAATTGTCCCTCTAGACTCAGCAAAGTATAAACGTTGCGGAGCCGCAGCTCCAGCGCAAAAGGACAGAAAAAGGGGCGCAGACCCTTCGTCCGCACCCCTCCGACGATGACCGGCAAGCCGCTTTCCGTCAGCGCGACTCGATCTGGAATTTGATGGCCGTCCGCTCCTCGCCGTCGATATCGATCTTGGCGAAGGCCGGAATGCAGACCAGGTCGATCCCGTTGGGGGCCACATAACCCCTGGCGATGGCGATGGCCTTGACGGACTGATTGACCGCCCCGGCCCCGACGGACTGGACTTCGACGGCTCCCTTCTCCCTGAGTACGGCCGCGATGGCCCCCGCCACGGATTTGGGTTGAGAGTTTGCTGAGACCTTCAGAACTTCCATACACTTCGACCTCCTCGTCGTAGCTATCCGCGCAAGATGAGAAAGCGACCTCAAGGCCTCGGCACGAGCCCCGGGCTTCGACCCACTCCAATAACTATTTAATTCAGACAGAGTCCATGATAGCACAATTCTGCCGAAGCCAAAAGGCCCGACGCCCCCTTTTTCGTGGGATGCGTCACCGACGGGAGAGGAAAAAAGGAGGAAGAGGCTCGCCTCTTCGCGACAAGCGGCAATTCACCGAAAAAGACAGATATTCACCGACATTTTTCGCCCCTCGACCGGGAGAGCCCCTGCGGGAGGGGTGCACGCCCCATGGAACCGTCGGACACCGTCGCCTCGACGGCAAGGCGAAACCGGCTCCTCTTCGTGATCCGGATCCGGATCGAACCGGGGTGGCGTCCTCCCGAGGAAAGGCCCCGACACCGGCAAGGCCGGGGTTGCCCTGAAACGCGGCGTCGCTCTCCTGGCGGAATCAACGGCAGAGGCCAGGGAAAGACAGACCGCCGAGGCGCGAAAGGTGGGGTATAATGCCGTCAGTCCGACATTCCGGCAGGAGGGATCCGCCTTGGAAGACCTTTTCGATTATGAGATCTGCAACGCCCAATACCACCCCGTCGCCGAAGGGCTCATCAAAAAATACGAAGAGCTCCGTCACATCGACCCCGACACGATCCTCTTCCTCCTGAACCGCAAGGCCGCCGGCAAAAGCAGCCGCAACAAGGTCCGCCTCGCCGAAACCTCCAAGGTGCCGCCCAAATGGCAGCAGGTCCTCTACCAGGGAGGGGGACTGAGCTACTTCTACCTCATCGAATTTTTCGAGAAATCCATCGCCTGTCTCGACGAAAACCAGATGAAGGCCCTCATCTACCGCGAGCTGCGCCGCATCAGCCTGACGGGCAAGATCGTCTCGCCCGACGTCCACGAGTGGTACCAGATCCTCGAGGGGCTGGGACGGCACTGGTTCTACCCCGAGGCGACCTGTCCCGACCTTCTGGCCGACGACATCGACTGGAAGCGCCTCATGGGTTCCTCCTTCGAGCGCCCCGTGGCCGAGGAGTGACCTCTTGCGAAAGTGAGCTCTATCGCCTAGTATGGCCGGGGGCGACCCCATTCCATACTTGAGGCGCAAGGCTTGATTGTTCGCGCGAAGGAGAGATGGATCGGTGAGTGATCGTTTCGAAGGCGTATCGGTTCTGAAGAAACTCAACGTCTACAACGAGGGCAAGGTCATGAGCCGCACGATCTACACGGCCGAGGGGGAACGCAAGACTCTGGGCGTCATGTTCCCCGGTGACTACGAGTTCGGCACCGGGGACAGGGAGGTCATGGAGATGGTGGCCGGCAGGACGGAAGTCCTCCTTCCGGGCAGCGACGCCTGGCAAACCTTCGGCCCCGGAGACACCTTCGGCATTCCCGCGGACAGCAGCTTCAAGCTCCGCGTCTCGGAACTGATGGAGTACGTCTGTTCCTACTACAGGGACTGACGCCCCAAAGATCCTTTCGACGAAAGGAGAGGCGCACCCCGAGGGGGTGCGCCTCTCCTTTCGTCGAAGCCGAAGGACTCCGCGGCAGGCCCCAGGGGACCTCAAGGTCCGATGAGGACCTTCATTCCCACCTGGGTCCTTTCCCTGAGCCACTGAATATCGTCGTTGAGAAGGCGGATGCAGCCCTCCGTGACGAGGGTGCCGATGGAGCCGGGATCGTGTGTCCCATGGATGCCGATCCCCTGCCAGCCCGTCTTGAGACGGATGAACCAGGGACCGTAGGCCCCTTCGACGGGCCCCTGGCCGTCGCCGAAATCGTGGGTCCACCAGCTGGCGTTCTGAATCTGTTCCACATGAAAGAGGCCCTCCGGCGTGCGGCGGTCGCCGCGCTTCTCCTTGTCGCCCGTCACGGAGCCGAGGGCGACGGGGAAGGAGGCCAGGATTTCGGCGCCGCGGCAGAAATCGAGGCGGAAGGCGCTCTTTTCGATGCGGATCCAGAGATCGGAGGCCCCCACTCCCTCGGGCATGCTGAGAGGGGACGGAGGAGGAACGGTCGGCGCGACCTCTTCGGCTCTCTTTCCCTCGACAGGAGGGGAAGAGGGAGAAGAGAAGAGGGAATAGGCCAGGTAACCCGTCCCCCCGAGAAGGAGAACGAGAAGGAGGAACGGCAAGAGCGCGAGCGGGCGCCGCGCCGTGCTGCGGGGATTTTCGAGCTTCATTCCGGAAAAGGCACCTCCCTGGGCGTCTCGTTTCGACAGATTACGTCCGCCACGGGCTATTATGCTTTTTTCGGGGCCTTCCTTCAACCGCCGAGATTGCCCCTTTCTAAGGGGGGCCCTTTTTGTCATACTGGAACGGCGGCGAAGACGCCGATTCAAGAAGGGAGATGAGACGGAGTTGGAAGAGAAGAGCATGGCCCTCATCGCCGTCCGAGACTTGAGGAAGAGTTTCGACGACGAAGAGGTTCTGGGCGGGGTAAGCATTGACATCAGGGAGGGAGATCTCGTCTCCATCATCGGCCCCTCGGGCTGCGGGAAATCGACCTTCCTGCGCTGCCTCAACGGGCTGGAAATTCTCGATTCGGGATCGATCACCATCGACGGCGTCACCCTCAGCCGCACCTCTCCCGACGAGAAGCCGAGCCGGGCCCTCATGGAGGCCACCCACGAGCTGCGCAGGGAAGTCGGCATCGTCTTCCAGGGCTTCAACCTCTTTCCCCACAAGACGGTTCTGGAAAACGTCATGCTCGCCCCCGTCGTCGTCAAGGGAGAGAGCCCGGAGAAGGCCGAGACCGAGGCCCTGCGCCTCCTCGGCAAGGTCGGCCTCGAGGGCTACGCCCATCGCTATCCCGTAACCCTATCGGGAGGACAGGCCCAGAGGGCGGCCATCGCCCGGGCCCTGGCCATGTCGCCCAAAGTCATGCTCTACGACGAGCCCACGTCGGCCCTCGATCCGGAACTCGTCGGCGAAGTCCTCCAGGTCATGCGCGACCTCGACGCCGAGGGGATGACTCAGGTCATCGTCACCCACGAGATGCGCTTCGCCCGCGAGGCCTCGGACTACGTCGTCTTCATGGACAAAGGCGAGATCGTCGAAGTCGCCGACGGCGACGAGATGTTCACCTCTCCCCGCAACGAACGGACGCGCGACTTTCTCCGCCACCTCGTCGGGGTGCTGTCGTGAAAAGGCTTCTGGCGGCCCTCGGCCTTCTTCTCTGCCTCAATCTCCCCGCCTCGGCCCTGACGGCCTCTCCCGGGATCCTCTCCTGGGGGGGAGACACGGAAGGCGGCGCCCCCTACATGTATCAGGATCCCGGCGACCTGGACAACCTCATCGGCTACGAGGTGGAGATCGTCGAGGCCCTGGCCGACAAGATGGGTCTCGAACCCCGCTTCGTCCAGAACGGCTGGGACAACCTCATCCCGGGCCTGGACCGACACCTCTACGACATCTCCATCGACGGCCTCGAGATCACGCCCGAGCACCGCGACGCCGTCGATTTCTCGACGCCCTACTACGTGACCCATCTCCAGATCGGCGTCCGTCGCGACACTTTCGACATCAACGGCCTCGAAGACTGCCGCGGGCGCGTCGTCGGCACGCTCAAGCAGTCCTACGCCCAGTTCGTCCTCGAATCGACGGGAGACGTCGACATCCGCACCTACGAGGACGAGGTGAACGCCTACGGCGATCTCGTCAACGGCCGCCTCGACGCGACCCTTTTCGACGCCCCCATCGCCCTCTTCTACGGCGGCCCCATGAGGGAGGTCAAGTTCGTCGGCCCCGAGATCGGCCGCATCGAATACGGCATCGCCGTCCGCAAGGGAGAAAAGGAGCTCCTCCGGGCCGTCAACGAGGCCCTCATAGAACTGCGCGACAGCGGCGAACTGCGGACCATCCTGGAGCGGTGGAACCTCTGGAACCCCCTGACGGCCAGGGCCCTTCAGGACTACGGCCCGGCCCGGACGGAGCCCGTCATGTACGACCGGTGGGTCGCCGACCTACAGCCCCACCTCTCCCTGGGAGACCGCCTCCGCCGCTACGTCTCCTTCCTCCCCACTCTGGGGCGGGCGACGGCGACGACGCTGAAGGTCTCTCTGGCCGCCATGGCTCTGGCCATCGCCTTCGGCCTCGTCCTGGCCCTTCTGCGCGTCTTCGGCCCCGGCCCCCTTTCGACGCTCTCCATGGTCTACGTCGAGATCGTCCGAGGGACGCCGGTGCTGATCCAGCTGTTTTTCATCTTCTACGGCCTGCCCAACATCGGCATCAAGCTCGATCCCTTCACGGCCGGCGCCCTGGGACTGGGGCTGAACTACGCCGCCTGCGAAGCCGAGATCTACCGGGCCGGGCTTCTCTCCGTCCCCCGGGGACAGATGGAAGCCGCCCTCGGGCTGGGCATGACGCGGAACCAGGCCCTGCGCCACGTCGTCATCCCCCAGGCCGTGCGCCTCGTCCTGCCGCCGGTGACGAACGACTTCATCTCCCTTCTCAAGGATTCGTCCCTCGTCTCCGTCATCACCCTCGTCGACCTGACCAAGGCCTACGGTCAGCTGGCGACGACCTATTACGACTATTTCGGAACGGGCATCGTCGTCGCCGTCATCTACCTGCTGCTGGGACTGCCCTTCGTCCGCCTCGCCCTCTGGACCGAGGCCCGCCTCGCCGTCTCCCTGGGCGTCCCGGGAAAGGCCAAGCGCCGGGAAAGCGGCCTGGGCCTCCGTCTCTTCTGACGCGGAGACAAGAGTCAGAGCAACATTCCCATCAGGGAGAGCCTTTCGTCGAGAGCTTCGACGAAAGGCTCTCCCTGATCCTGTTCGGCCCATGAGGAGACGTGGAAAAGGAAGTGATCGGGACAGCGGAGGTAGCGCAACCCCAGCCCGCCGATCTGGACGGGGCCGTAGCCGGCCAGGAGAAGTCCCTTGCCCTCCGTCGTGCTCGAGGAGAAGACGTTGGACGTCAGCTTCGTCCAGGCGGGCCCCTGAAAAAGCGACGGCTCCTCCACGGCCAGATCGGCGCCCCTCTCCTGCCAGACTCGCCGCAAAAGCCCCAGGTGCCCCTCGACGCCCTCTCCGGCCATACAGAGATCGATGCGGCGGCGATGAGCCTCTCCCGCGCCGAGGAGAAGACGCCGCAGGTGCCCTCTCGACGCCTCCTCCCCGGCCAGGGTCTCGACGAAGAGGGCCGCCTCGGCCGTCAGAGGCCTCGTCCCCTCCGTCCGCCCCTTGCGGAAACGCCTCATCTGCACCGATTCGTAGAGGCTCCGCCACCGGGGCAAGAGACGGCGCTGGGCAGCGAGAAAGGCCAGCTGGACGAAGGCGTCGGGGCTCAGGAAACCCGCCTTGACCCGATCGGCTCCGAAGAGGTCGAAGCGGTAAAGGCGCTGGCGCCGCGCCTCGGAGAGGTTCCGGGCCGAGCGGGAGGCACGGTGAAGCTCGGCCCGAAGCCCCTCGTCGAGGACGAAAGAGAGGGGACGGGCTCCCGAAGGCAGAGAGACACCGCCCGACAGGGCGGACGCTCCTCGAAGCAGCTCGGAGACGAGACGCCCCATATGGGTGCCGTCACGGGCCGAGTGCTCGAAATTGAGGCCCGCCACGCCGTCGGCGGTGACTATAATTTGAAATGATTTTTCGTACCAGCCGTTTTTCCCCTCGTCAAAGAGGAAGTGACGGGCCCGCTCCTCCATGGAGTCGCCGCAGGGACCGTCGAGGCGAAGGGCGAAAAGGGAGCCCTCGATCTCGGCCAGAGAGCGCTCATTGGAGGGGAGGGCCACGAGGCGGGAACGGAAACGATGGGCCTCGTCGCGATCGACGGTCGTCATGAGCCCCAAGGGCAGGGGGTCGGGCTCCGTTCTCTCGTAAAGAGAACGAAGGAGCCGGGCCGTCTCGTCCAGACGGCGCAGCTCCCCTTCGGGCGAGATCAGTTCGAGGAGGAAGAGACGTCCTCCGACGAGGACGAGAGCGCTTCGCCCCGAGAGGGAATCTCTCTCCCCCCGGACCAGCCTGTCACGGAAGGGAAAGGCCCCTCTCGAGACCCGGAAAAGCTTCTCGTAGGCGGCCATGCAGAGCCTTTCGCCGCGGAAGGAATCGGCCTCGAGGCGCCCTCCGTCGATATCGAGACAGAAAGCGGCTCCGGCCAGGGCCAGTCGGGCGGCGAGACGGCAGGGATCCCCTTCCCGGGGAAGACCGGAAAGGTCGAAAAGGTAAAAGGGGTTGGCGTGGACGGGCAGGGGCTCGCGGCAGGAGAGATACCACCCCTCCCAGTAGGGAACCTCATCGAGAAAGGCGTCCTCTCCGCGGCGGCGAAGGCGATCGAGCTCGGCCTGGAGAGGAGGGGCCTGGGCGGCGAAGGCCGCCAGATCCCTGCGGGAGCAGATTTTCTCCTCCTCGTCGAGAAGGGGTTCGGCCCATTGAAGCAGCCTTTCGGCGCGGCGAAGGGGGTTGTCGAAGGGGGGCGGAGAAAGATCTCTTTTTTCCGTCATTGATCGGCTCCTCTCGTGAAACTCTCCGAAAGGGGTTGGGGAAAACGGCGAGAAAGGAAAAGGCAGAAAAAGGGTAAGTCCTCCGCCTCGAGGGAAGAGGAGAGACTTGCCCTCTCGTCATCGGTCTGCGACGCCCCTCTCCGGGGTCTCTCCCCCGGGGAGGACGGATCGCACGAGACCAAACGGGAGAGGGTTCGGGAAGAGAGCCCCATGCCTGCGACCCTTTCCGGAGCAGGACCCTCTCCGGGCGACCCTGTCCGGAGAGAGACAGCCCTCTTTCCGCCGCATCGAAACGACGGGAGTCGCGGAGATCGTCTTCCACGTCGACAGGACGGCTCCGCCTTTCCAGAGGGCGGGACCGCCATCTGCCGTCCAGGACATCCCTACCTGGAAGGACGAAAAAGCGAAGGTCCTGAAACCAGCATAGACCATCGACGAAGAAGAGACAACGGGAGGATCCCTCGCCTCTTCTTCGTGTCGTCTCTGCAGCGAGGAACGTTCAGCGCTTGAGGAGGAAACCGGACCCCACGTCGTCCTTGGGCTGACGGACGAGGAAGTTGAAGCCCGTCACCCACGACCGGCCTCGGAGGACGGGCAGGACCGTGTCGAAATCGCCCACCTTGGGGCCTTCCGTGACGGAACCCTTGAAAAGACTGCCCGTCACCCCTTCGTGGAGGAAGGTCTCGCCCGGGGCGAGCTTTCCCTTGGCGGCCAGAAGGGCCATCTTGGCGCAGGTTCCCGTGCCGCAGGGCGAACGGTCCACCGAGCCCTGGCCGAAGACGACGATGTTCCGCGTCGGGAGGCCCTTCCTCTCGAGACTGAATTCGGTGAGCTCCACCTTGTCGATGGCCGGCTCCAGGGGGTGACGGACGGCGACGGCCTCGTTGACGACATCGCGGATCTCCAGCCCCAGCCGGGTCAGACGGGGAACCTCCTCGGCGGCCAGAGTCAGGTCGAGCTGGTCGGCGGCGACGATGGCGAAGAAGTTGCCGCCGAAGGAGATGTCGAGGTGGATCTTCCGGTCGAGAGAGGGCACGAAGACCTCGACGTCGCGCCTGTAGACGAAGGCCGGGACGTTGCCCAGCTCCACCTCGCCGACGACGCCGTCTCGGACCTCCACTTTCATGTGGACCAGACCGGCGACCGTATCGAAGACGACCTCCGTGTAGGGCTCCGCCTTGGGAATCCAGCCCAGTTCGACAGCTGTCCGGGCCAGGCCGATGGAGCCGTGGCCGCACATGGAAAGGCTCCCTCCCGAGTCCATGAAGATGACGCCGAAGTGGGCCTCGCGACGGCAGGGAGGCGTCAGGAGAGCGCCGAACATGTCGCCGTGGCCTCGTGGTTCGCACATGGCCAGGACGCGGAAGTCGTCGTGGTTCTCCCTGAGATCGAGCCACTTCTCGCCCATCGTCGCGCCCTTGAGAAGGGGCGCGCCTCCGATAATGAGCCGCGTGGGCTCTCCTCCCGTATGGGTATCGACGACGGCTACAAGTCCGGTGATTTCCATGCAAGTCCCTCCCTTTTCGATCCAGAAAACTTTCCCCTTGATGAAGCGCCTGAGAACGACGACTAAAAAACCTTACCCGGCGGCTCGAGGCCTCCGGGTAAGGTCGAGGAGCGAAAGAGCCCTACTTTTCGGCGGCAGCGGCCACGAGGCCGACCTTGACGGGCTTTGCGGGGGGCCTGAAGGTTCCGGGGTCCACTTCGGATACGGGAACGTTCCTGGCCCGAGCGATCTCCTTGAGGATGATGTCCCGGCAGCCCCGGCCCTGACAGGGCCCCATGCCGACGCGCAGAACCCGCTTCAGCTCGTCAAAGCTGTCGTAGCCCCTGTCGATCCACTTGCGGATCTCCTCCATCGTCACTTCTTCGCAGCGACAGACGACGATTTCCTTTTCCATCACTTCTTCACCACCTTGATGGCTCGGATGACGCTCACCAGGTCACGGGGCACGTCGACGTGGACGACGATCGTACGGTCTTTCAGTGGCTCCGTGACGGCCCTCACCGTGCCGCGGGACACTTCCGCACCCTCACGGTTCAGGCAGGCCACTTCCTCCCCCTTGGCCGGGCGGGGAAGCATTTCGTAGGGCAGCTTCATCAGAGCCCTGCCCTCGCCTCCTGCCGTGAGGTCCACGACGAAGCAGGCCAGGCCCGGGCAGATGGCCACGCATTTGGCGCAGCCGATGCATTTCTCGTAGTCGATCCGCGGCGTGTCGTTGATGTCCTCGAAGGGGAGGATCGCTCCCGTCGGGCAGCTCGACGCGCAGGGGTTGCAGGGGATGCGCTGGGGGCATTCGATGAGGACCAGGCCGTTTCTTTTCCCCTCCCAGAGGGACAGGGGCGGCTGCTCCGCTCCCGGACGGCTTTCCGTCAGGATTCCGCTGTTGAAGAGTTTCTCGTTGTCGGTCATCTTTTTAGTCCTCCCAGCAGGCACAGCAGCATTTGTCCAGGCCGCAGCGGATCTTTTCGCCCACTTCTCCCGCACGAAGGTGGGTCAGTCGCTGCCAGTAGGCCGCAAGACGCTCGTCGTAGACGCTGTCTTTGACGTGTCCCAGGCTGCGGGCCGCTCCCAGTCCGGCCAGACGACCCTCCACCATGGCCGACGAGGCCTCTTCGATTCCCGCCGCGTCTCCGGCAACCCAGATGTGCGGGTGGCTCGTGCGCATCTGTCCGTCACGACGGGGGACGTAGCCGCACAGTTCGGGCACGAACTTCATGTCGCACCCGGCCTGCCAGAGCAGTTCCGACGTGGGCGTCAGACCGACGGCCATGCAGATGATGTCGCAGTCGATTTTGATGGGTTCCCCTTCGAGACCCTTGTCGCCCACGGCCTGGATGATCGCGCCCGTCACGACGTCCTCGCCGAGGGCCTCGACGATGGTGTGCCTCAGCAGGATGGGCACGCCCAGACGACGGATCTTCGCCGCGTGCACCCAGTAGCCACCGATTCTAGGCATGAATTCGACGACGCCCGCCACGTCCACTCCGGCCTGCATCAGCTGGTAGCTGACGATGAGTCCGATGTTCCCCGCACCGATCATGAGGACCCGCTTGCCCGGCGTGACGCCGTAGACGTTCATCAGCGTCTGGATCGCTCCCGCACCGTAGACGCCCGGCAGGTCGTTCTTCGGGAAGGGGATGAGCCGCTCCATCGCTCCCGTGGCCATGACGATCCGCTCCGGCTTGATGCGGAAGTATTCCTCTTCTCCCGTGCTGAAGCTCATCATGCCGTCCTCTTTGTAGTAACCCAAAGCCGTCGTGTTGACGCGAACGTCGATGCGCTCTTTCAGCCCTTCCAGTTCCTCGAAGAGAAGGTCGCCGATCTTGTAACCCCGCGTGCCGGCGTGTTCGTCTTCCGAGCCGAAGAATTTATGGGTCTGCTTGATGAGCTGACCTCCGAGCTGGAGGTCGCTGTCGACGAGGGTGACCTGCGCTCCCTGGGAGGCCGCCTCGAGGGCCGCCGAGAGTCCCGCCGGACCGCCGCCGATGACCAGGACTTCTGTCGTCTTCATCTTCAGCCGCCCCCCTATTCTTCGGCCAGGGCCACGACGCCCCGCCCGTGCTGCGTTTCCACTTTCATGCCCGCCTTCAGCGGCGTCACACAGGTCCGCACGTTGGGGACTCCGTCGACGACCATGAAGCAGGACGAACATTTTCCGATGGCGCAGAAGAAGCCTCGGGGCTCCTTGCGCTCCGGCGTCACACGGTAGATCCGCACGCCGTTGGCATGAAGCGCCGCCGCGATCGGCTCTCCCTCGAATCCCTTCAGCTCCTTGCCGTCGAAGCTGAAACTCACCTCTTGGGCATGGCTGAACTCCAGGATCGGATGCTGCTTGATCAGTTCCATCGTAGAGGACACCTCCTAGATGCAGGCCGGTTCGAAGAAGAGGTCGTTCTCTTCGAAGCGGGTGAAGCGGAAACGGTGGACGTCGATGAAGGGCTTTTCGCCGTTGACGAACTCGGCCATGATCCGACCCACGGAGGGGCCGAACTGGAGACCGTGTCCGCTCCAGCCGCAGTCGAGGTAGAATCCCTCGACGGGCGTGGGACCGACGATCGCCTGAAAGTCGGGCGTGTTGTCGTAGGGCCCCGTCCACTGGCGGACGATACGCACGCCCGAGAGGATGGGCATCTTGGCGATGACCCGCGTCGTCACCTCTTCCAGGAAGGGCCAGCCCGATTCGTAGGAGGTGTCCTTGGCCTCTTCCGGGTTGCCCCAGCCGAACATGAAGGTCCCGTTGGGGCACTGCTTCCAGTAGCTGCCGTCGTCGAGGCAGAGCGTCATGGGATGGCGCATGCGCTCGACGGGCTCGGTGATGAGGATCTGGTGCCGCTCGGGCTCGATGGGAACCTCGAGACCGACCCACCTGCCCACGTCGACGCTCCAGGGTCCGGCGCAGCAGACGACGGAATCGGCCTCCCAGTCGCCTTGGCTCGTGTGGACGCCGGCGGCCCTGCCGTTTTTCATGATGATCCCCGTGACGGAGGTCTTCTTGTGGATCGCGGCGCCGAGGCGTTTGGCGGCGTCGGCATAGGCGAAGCAGAGGGTGTGGGGATTGACGTGACCGTCCAGCTGGCAGAAGCTGGCGCCCAGCATGCCCTCCAGGTTGAGGTGGGGCGCCACCCGGTGAATCCCCTCGGGCGTCAGGAGCTCCGTTGGGGAACCGAGGGACTGCTGAAGCTTGACGTTTTTCTCGAGCTGGTCGAGCTGGCACTCGGAGTAGGCGATCCAGAGGTAGCCGGCGGGATCGTACTCGAGGTCGGCCTCGTACTCGAGCTCCTTCTGAAGCCGAGGAATAACTTCCATATTATATTGGGCCAGACGGCAGTTGACCTCCGTGCCGAACTGGTAGCGGAGACCGGCGGCGCTGCGGCCACTGCCCCCGGAGGAGATGTAGTCTCTCTCGAAAAGGGCGACTTTGAGCCCCTTCTTGGCGAGGTGATAGGCCGTGGAGCATCCGTGCACGCCACCACCGATGACGGCCACGTCTACGCGATTGCTGCCCATGCAGATTTTCCCCCTTTAACGCTAACGGGTACTCTCTAGATATCTATCATGATAACGAAGGTATTTTCGGATCGGGGATGAATTTTGACCGAAAAGCGGGGAAGTTCACACGGCAGGAGGACGGTCCCAGCAACCGCGCGACCGCGGGCTGGACCAGAGGGAACGCCTGTAGGCGTCGGGATTATAGGCAAATGTAGGGTTCTGCATCTGTCTGCCGCCTCCCGGGTAACCCCGACCGAAAGGCTCGGGGAAGTTAAGTTTCCTAACTAGTTGTATTCTGAAGCCTCGGGGCACATATGTCAAACATGTACTTGTTTTCTCAAATGCACACGACAACTCTTCCCGACTCGGTCCAAGCGTTGATAACGCACCTTTGAGCCCTCATGCGAGAGCAGCCCCCCTGGTGGACGCCATTGCAAAGACTATTCGAGGATTCAAGTCAGCTAAAGTCAGACTGCCATCGATCTCTCCCGGTCCGCGAGGTGAACTTCTTGCTTTCGTCAATCAACCGAAAACGCCCTCCGATCGGCAGGCAGAAACAGGGTGGAAGTCCATCGCCCCGACCAGGAGGCGCCTGGGGGGCGGAGGCGGCTCCCTCGACCCCGCGCCGACGAGGTGATTGGAACGGACCTTGAATCGGCGGATTCGGGCGCCCTCGCTCAGATTCCCCACAGAGCCGGTCCCGTTGTCCTTTCAGAATGTGCTGCCGAAGAGGCAGTGGCCCCGGGGAGCCGGGAAGCGCCGTTTCTCTCCCCTTTCCGTTGTGCAGGAAACATTTGTTCGGCCCCGGGAAAATTCCGACCACCACCGACTTGATGTTGTCGTAACCACACTCCCCGGCGGCTGACGGATCGACGCCTCTCTATTTCATGTAATTTATAAAAAAGAGGGTATAAGGCGCACGTCGACACAAAAAAGACGTGGAACTCCCGGCAACACCCTGCTTTCGTCGTTGAGCCGCACAACAAACGCAACAGAGGTGAGGTGCCTATGAATTCCACGTCCAAGTCGCATCATTGCCTGTTCAAGAAAAACCTAGCACTAAATTTAAAAATCGCGAAAAACGCCCACTCCACCATTAAAAAACTAAGAACAAAACACCATGACAAAAATCGAGGACAAGATAAAAGACTCAAGTTAATTCTTATTGACCTTATCAGCTTGAAAACAAGAAACACAAACAATTAACATCATTTTTAAAAACAAAATATTAAAAATATGTCTAAGTTAATAATTAAATTTTATTTTCCAGCATTAGGAGAGGGAAGGATAAAATTGGGCGAGCCTTCAGTCAAGGCAGGAAGACTAACCATAACTGAATTCTTAAAACCAATTTTTACGGATTCTTCTATAATTTTTAGCGTTTCTCCGTTTTGATCAACAATTTCAACTTTTATCTTCAAAAAAGGTCCTCTTGAAAGGACAACATCCCTATCTCCAGCAGCTAGCTCTAAAATATTGCCATTACCAACAGAAACTTTTAATTTTGCTATAGGCTGATATGTTTTTCCGTCTATAATACTTGATTTGTTGTCCACAAAAACCTGATGTTCTTTGCCTATATAAAAAAGAAAAACCCCTAAAAAAATAAGAAAAACGATCAATCCAGATCTATATTTATTTATTCTAGCCATAAGTTTTCTCCTTTCTAGATAACGCCACGAAGATCTTTGCGTGAGCGCTCTCTATCTTTGTATCGCTTCCATGCATGAAGCACCAAGGCTATTGCAATTATCCCATATGAAATAAACACTCGGAAATACTCGCCAAGCTGAGCTTGTCCAATTAGTTGCTTACCGGCCATAGGCGAAACGACAAACATGAGATGAAACAAAATAACTCCCAAAAAAACATTAGAAATACTGGCTTTGCTTACCGTAGCTCCTCCGATCAGCAAAGCTGCTATAGAAAACATCCCAGCTTGATCATGACTGTTGTAAGTATTAAGAGTGCCGATATTCTGCAAAAATATAACTTGGCCATAGCAAGCCAAAACAGTAGAAATAACCATAGCAATAATTCGAGTTCTTTCTACTGGAATTCCAGCTGCATCAGCAACAGCCATATCTTGGCCTACGGCTCGCATATCTTGACCTAATTTTGTCTTTCCAAACCAAATTATAAATAGACAGAACAAACCAATCACCAAATAAGTACCCCAAGGAACATTAGCTCCCAAAATTGGAACAGGAATGATTTTATCTAAAACCTGTCGCACTCCTGTCAGGCTAATGGCGTTACGAATTCCATAGCCTCGCGAAAGGAGTAACTGTGGATTACTGACGGGAATAAACCATCCCATGATATATAGCACTACAAACTGATAAATCCCGTTGACAAAAAAACCGAGGATATAAGACGTGACCATCTCTCTCCCCTTGGCCCTGTTGAGAACGGCGCCGCACATCCAACCTAATACCATGGCGATGGGAGTACCGACAAGACAGGCCAGGAGGACTCCCGGTAATCCGGCCACACCCCAATCGGTGACGAGAATAAGGCCGACTTGTCCTGCCATGGCTCCCAAAACCATACCGAAATTCAATCCCATCCCGGCCGAAATCGGGATGAGCAGAGACAGAACCAAGAAGGAATTTCGAGCCAACCTCGTCATCATTTCTTGAACGAGATAGGAAGCCGAGAACCCCGAAAGGGGAATGGCAACCATGGACAGGAAGATAAAAACAAGAGGAACTGCATTGTTGACTAAAAGACGCATAACTTTTTCGCGAGAAGTCTCCTTATTGGTCATCTCTTAACCTGCACCTTTCTCGTAAGAGCGTAAAGGATCATGCCGTTACTGACAATTATTCGAATAACCTCAGACATGTCTGTCTGCATAAGGCTGTTGATAACGGAAGGCGTCATAGTCAAGATGCCTTGAAAGAGAAAAGTTCCAACAATAACGTTTAATAGTGAAGCCTTGTTAACTGAAGCGCCTCCCAAAAGAACAGCCGCCACCGCTGGGAAAGCCATGTAAAAAGGCCCCATATAGAGCTGAATAAATCCAAAAGATTGCTGATAGACCAGAATACCTATAGCTCCCAAAACAGTAGAAAGTATTACGGAAAGAGTTCTCATTTTGTCTATATCAATACCAGAAGCACGGGCAAATTCAGGATTACTGCCAACGGCAGTCATAGCCGTCCCCACTTTGGTATGGAAGAAAGACCACACCAGAAAACACATAAAAGCAAGAAAAAGAAACATCCCAGTAGGAAAATAAAGCTTTCCAATCTGAAAAGATCCAAAATCCGACAAAATGCGAATCCAAAAATTTTCGACAGAAATAGTGGTTCGCAATCCCGTTCCCCCGTATCCCCAGACCATGACAGGACTTTTATAGGGCAACAAGAGCCAGGCCATGCACATGAGCGCAACGGAGGAAAATCCGACATAGGTCGCAATCATCATTTCGTCGCCCTTGACGTGGTTCAACAAGAGACCGTAACCCCACCCCAGGAAAATAGCCAGGACGACGGCGATAACCATAGCCAGAAGGAAACCCGAAAGCCCCGTCAGGTTAGCCTCGACGCTCGTCACCGCACCTACCAGTCCGGCAATGATTCCCAAGGGAAGGCCAAAATTCAAGCCACAACCCGACTGAATCATCGGAACTAGAGCCAACACCATGACACCGTTCATCCCTACGCGAACGAAAGTATCCGACAGAGACGTATCTACCCGCACTCTGACAAATGGAGCAATCACAAAAAGAGAAAGCAAGAAAAGGCCTATAATAACTCGAGGCCAGCCAGCAGCTTCAACAAAAGCCTTAAATCTGTTATGCACAGGGAATCACCTTCTCTTCTGCGTTTTTACCGCTACCTGACATCAACAGACCGAATTCTTCGGCAGGAGCCGATGGGCTTAAAATGCCCTCGATCTTCCCCTCGCTGACGATGGCGATGCGATCACATATGGAGCGAAGTTCTTCCAATTCAGAACTTGTCATAATGATTGTGGTGCCCTGTTCCTCATTGACTCTCCTGAGCGTATCAAGGACCAGTCTTTTAGCTCCTACATCAATTCCTCTAGTGGGCTCGGAGACAAAAAGGATCTCCGGATCGACACAAAAAGCCTTGGCCAAACAGACCTTCTGCTGATTTCCCCCAGAAAGCTCAATGGCCCTCTGACGACTTCCAGTACATCGAATCTGGAGAGAGTCAATATACTCCTCTGCACATGCCTTTATTGCAGCGTCATCGCGCCACTGCACCCATCCCCCCAGAAAGCCTTTGACATAGCGGCCGTGAACCTGCATGGCTGTAAAGGCTATATTCCAGTCTATGGGCTCCTGCAACAACAGGCCCACGCCTCGACGGTCTTCGGAAACAAAGGCCATTCCCGAGGCAAGAGCCAGTTTGGGATCGTTCAGACGAACTTTGTTACCCTTCAGGGACACCGTTCCACCTGAGGTAAAAAGACCCATAATCCCATTGGGAATTCCCAACTTGCCCTGCCCGGCCAGACCCCCGATTCCGAATATTTCGCCCTTGTGGACACAAAACGAGACATCCCTCACCGTTTCTCCTGGCATATCTACCCAAAGATGCTCCACTTCCAGAACAGGATCACCTAAATTGCGTTTAACTGATCGCCTGTCCGATGGATCTTCTACTTTACGCCCAACCATCCATTGGGCTATCTGCCGTACGGAAACGCCACATGCCGGAACATCTTGAATAATTTGCCCATCCCGCAGAACAACTACCTTATCGCATAGATCAATGACTTCCTGAAGGCGATGAGAAATAAAAATTATAGAAATACCGCGAGAAGCCAGCTTCTTTAAAGCAGATAATAAAATTTGAGCTTCAGTTTCGGTCAAAACTGCCGTAGGCTCATCTAGAATAAGCAATTTCATTTGAGTTCGATCTAATTCGCGAGCAATCTCCGTAAATTGCTTATGTCCCACAGGCATTTCACTAGTAAGCGTTTCCGGGTCCAAATCCACACCAAGAGTTTCAATAGCACGAAGAGCACGAGCCCTCATGCTAGGACGGTCCAATGTAGATATTCGCTCTCCAAAGAAATTCACCATAGGGTTGGATTTGAAGGATTCTCGATTAAGCAGAATATTCTCAGCCGCCGTAAAACCTGGAATCAGCGAGAATTCCTGGTGAACCATACCAATTCCAGCTTCTAAAGCATCAAATGGATTAGAAAAATGAATTTTAGATCCATTAAACAAAACATCTCCATCAAATCCGCCAGTCTCATGAATATCAGGCATACCGAAAATAATTTTCATTAAAGTTGACTTTCCCGCACCGTTTTCCCCGACTAGCCCAAGGATTTGTCCAGGATCTAAAGAAAAGCTCACATCAGAAAGAACTCGATTGCCAAAAAAATCTTTACCGACATGGTTCATCTGCAAAAGAGGAATTCCCGTCATGCACCCCTCACCTCGTTTTTCTTGTCAACCAATTTAAAAGTATTCTATTTTACTTCCCTGCAAGCTTTTTGTTTTATTAATTTTTAATCATATTGGATCACAAGTCTTCGCATTGTCTCAATTCTCTTTACTAGATATCGTACTCTAAAATATGATATTTTGTCTACTGTCCGTCGGAGGGTGATGCAATTCAAATAAATCAATTATTTTAAAAACAAAAACACGGCGGACTCTTTTTGTGCATTTCCCTTGGCTCCATATAGGCTACAGCCCCCCACAAGGGTTATGTTTGAGGTTTCGAGACCGCCAAACATCGTCCGAGGGAGGGCTTAACCACAGAGGCACGACACCACGAGGGACACTCGGAAGAACGTCAGAGACTCGAAGACCACCGACATCGGCGAGAGGAAACACCCTACATAACCCTACATAATAAAGATGGCAAGGAGAAGCCGAACATCGACCTTCCCCTTGCCACGTCGCTCACCGAAAAGGCTACATGTTCTTAAACTTTTCGGGAACCTCAACGGAGGTGGTATTCAGGTAACCCTTGCCGAAAATGTACGTATCCTGATAAACCAAAACAAAATTATTCATCTTGACGCTGGTCTTGGCATCGACGTAGGCGTTGCCGTTCCACTGAGCTCCCGGCGTGTACTTGGCATAGCAGTCCCAGAGGTCGTTCAGGTTGCCCAAAGTGGCCTTGCCTTCCGTGATTCTCTTGCCGTACTCGGTCAGAGCGCAAACGGTGCTCCACCCGTAGGAGAAGGCCCAAGTCCCCATGCGACCCGCTCCGCCTTCGTCGATAACCACTTTCTCGACCTTCTTCAGGATGGCGGGCCAATCTCCCTTTTCGGCCGAAAGATCGATTCCGAAAGCACCGGGATACCCCATGATGGGAGAGGGAAGGTCAGGCTCGACGAAGAGGGCTCCGTACTTGGCGACCTGCTTCAGCAGCGGCTCGGTCTGTCCGTCGTTGGTGCAGAAGAAAACCGTGTCTTTTCCGTATTTGTCGATCCAGGCCGGGACTTTCTCGAGGATGAACTGCTGAGCTCCAGCCATGCCGACGTCAGAGGTGGGATCGGGAGCCGTCTCGAAGGCAAAGGTCAATCCCAGTTCCTTGCAGGCTTCCTCCATGATGTTGCGGCGCCGCGAAAGGAGCTCGTAGCTCATGTGGCGAGGGAAAGAAATATGCACAAACGTCTTGGCGCCCAATTCCTTGGCGGAATGAATGATCAGATAGCCACGGACGATGTTATCGACACCGATGGCAAAATCAGCCGCGCCGCCAATGACGTTGGGATCTTCCTGAGGTTCACCGGCGAAGCAGAGGATATCATCGCGTTTTTCATGAATCCGGCGGAAAGCCTCCGAGGTGCCGGGGATGGCGTCGTCGACGATGACGACCTTCATTTTCGGGTCATCGGCAAAAGACGTGATCTGAGTGATCGTGGTCTCCATTTCCGACATGAAATTGTCCGGCATGGTGACGTGCTTGATCATGCCTCCATTGGCGACATCCCCGTACTCCTGCAGCATGCGCTCCGCCCCGCGCAAGGTATCCTCTGCCTGCGACACCGTCAACGTAGCGATCCCGATGTGGAATGCCGGTTCCTCCGCGAAAGCACATGAAGCCAGAAGCAAGAATAGCATCCCACCAAGCAACAGTGCTGCCCAACGCCTCATCATAGCCCTACACCTCCGACGCTTAAGATTGATAAAACCCTTACTCAAGGTTAAGCGTCGGAGCCTTCGTTGTCAACAGGCAAGAAGGTTGAGATGTATTATATTTCTGTAGAGCATTTCTATTGACTAAACTAATTATTGTTTGTCGCGACCACGAGAACCGCATCCCCAGCCGCAGCCGAGCGCTTCGCTCTCGTTTTGTTTAGCTTGATACCTGATTGTTTTTGTGTTACCTGTCATGGCAAAGGCTCCGTTTTTCGTATTTTAGTTAAATATCAAAAATCCCACGCCGAGCACAGGTCCTCCTTACTCTTCATTCGAGAGGAATCCCTGATACAGCACGGTTCAGCGGTTACACGGCCTCCACCTCTGGGAGTTATGGGGCAAAACCCGCTCTCCCCAACCCCATTCTAAAGAGAACCCGCCTCACCGCCTCCCCAAAGTCCCGTTCACCTTGGAACCCGAGTTTTTCAGATGGTCGAGCTCCCCCCTTCGGAAAGCAAGAGAGGCTTCTCAAAATCCCTTTTTCCTAAACCTGCCGAAAGGCGAACGACCTCAAAAGGCCTTTCGCCCATGCGCTTCCAGGGGACGCCACCTCGATCGGCAGACAAAAGCAGGATGGGCATCGGCCCGGTCAGGAGGCGTCTGGAGGACGGAGACGGTTGCCTCGAACCCTCACCGGCGAGGGGATTGGAGCGGTCCTTGAATCGGTGGATCCGACGACGCCTGTCCTGAAGAGCCTGCGGATTCGGGCGCTCAAACCCGTCTCCCCTTCCGGGGCCGGTGACGGTACAATGGAGGAAAGGGGGAGGATCTGCCATGAAGCGAATCGGCATCATCGCCCACGACGAGCGGAAAGAGGATCTGCTCCTGTGGGTCGGCCGCAACCTCGAGGCCTTTCGCGAGATCCACCTTTTCGCCACGGGGACGACGGGGAGACTCCTGGTCGAGCGCTATCCGGGCCTTGAGGTGACGCGATTCCGCAGCGGCCCCCTCGGCGGCGACCAGCAGATGGGAAGCCACATCGCCGAGGGCGAGATCGACGGCCTCATCTTCTTCATCGACCCCCTGGGGACACATCCCCACGACGTGGACATCAAGGCCCTGCTGCGTCTGGCCGTTCTCTACAACATCCCTTCGGCCTTCAACCAGGCCACGGCCGACTTCCTCGTCACCAGCCCCCACTTCCGGGGCGGCTACGTCCCTCAGAGAAAGAGTTACGAGCCCTATATCAACCGCTTCGCCGCCAAAGGCTGAGACGTCAGACGCCGCGGCGCGCCGTGGCCCTGATCTCGGCGATCCAGCCCGGGGCCAGGACGAGGGCGACGCCGACCATGATGACGGCCATGGCGACGACGTTGACGGCGCTCACGGCCTCTCCCAGGACGAGCCAGCCCAGGAGGGAGGCCACGAGAGGATTGGTGAAGGCGTAGCTCGTGGCCACGGCGGGACGGGTCGACCTCAGCAGGAAGAGATAGATGCAAAATCCGACGAGGGAGCCGGCGGTGACGAGAAAGACCTCGCCCATGAGGGCACGGGCGGGCAGGGGCCAGACGACGGACTCTCCCCGGAAGAGGCCGACGGCGAGGACGACGAAGCCGCCGGTGATCATCTGGATGGCCGAGCCCAAGGGACGGTGGAGGATGGGCAGGCGGCGGCTGAGGACGGAGCCGAGGGCCCAGGTGAGACCGGAGAGAAAGACGAGGGCGATGCCGAGGAGATTTCCCTGAAAGGCCCCGTCGAGCCGGAGGAGGACGACGCCGCAAAAGCCGACGGCGATGCCGGCGAGCTCGTTCCGGCGGGGCATGAGGCGCTCCGAAAGGGCCACGATGACGACGGTCCAGAGGGGAATGAGGGCCAGAAGGGTCGCCGCCAGGGCCGAGCTGACCCGCTGCTGGGCCACGACGAGCAGCCCTGAACCTCCGACGAAAAGGAGAAAGGCGATGGGCAGGGTCCAGAGCCAGGCCGCAAGAGGCATGGGGCTCTCGCCTCGCAGACGGAGCCAGATATAGAGGAGACTTCCTGCGACGATGAAGCGGACGGCGTTGACCAGATAGGGGCCGAATCCCTCCAGGGCCAGGCTGTTGGCCAGGAAGGTCGAGCCCCAGCAGAGGTAAAGGGTAACGAGAGCCAGCGCCGTCAGAAAACCGCGACGGGAGATCGCTTCGGGCGAACCCGATGGAGTGGACGACATGGAGCACCTCCTGAGGGAATGAGCCGCGACAGTCGGCCCGCGGCGGCCGAAAAGGCAAGGGGCTCCGTCCGAGAGGGCCCGCCTTAGCGATCGGAGAAGCCGCCGCCGCAAAAACGACCCGAATCGAAGGAGGAACGACGGTGACGACGAGAAACCACCTGCACCCCTTGGCCTGGAGCACGTTCCGGTGCCTCATTATACTCCAGCTGCTTGCCTGTTTCTCCCTCCGGGGCGGAAGGGGGCCCGCCTGGGCTCTGGCCGACCTCGATCGAATCCCCCAGGACCCCCGCTTCCTCGTTCAGGCCGACGAGGCCGAGAAGAGACTCCTCTCCCCCGAGGCCCAGGCCGAAAAAGCCGATGACTACCTCCGGCGCCACTTCGATCCCTGGCGCCGTGCCGAGGCCCGCCACAGTGCCCGGGAGGCCTTCTGGGCACTGGACCGTTACGAAAAGAGACCGGCCTGGGGAGAGAACCTTCAGCTCCGCGACCCGTCCTGGCTGGAGGACCTCGCCGCCCTCTGCGACAGGGGCAACTACCCCAGCCGGGCGGAACGGGCCGTCGCCGTCGACAACCTGGCCCTCCGAGGACTCCCCTCCGACCGTCCCCACTTCAACGACCCCGCTCTGGCCGGAGAGGGCTACCCCTTCGACAACCTTCAGAACTCGGCCGTCTGGGCCGGAACGCCCCTTCTCGTCACCCACGCCTCGTCGGACGGCTCCTGGCTCCACGTCGAGGCACCCTTCGCCGCAGGCTGGGTCCACCCCTCTCAGATCGCCTATGTCGACGAGGCCTTCGTCAGGACCTTCATGGCAGGGCCCTTCGCCGTCGTCGCCGTCGACGACCTCGCCGTGAAGGACAGAGAGGGCCTCCACCGCTTCCGGGCCCAGACGGGAACGCTCCTCCCTCTCGTCAGGGCCGACGCCTGGCGCCTCACCGTCCGGGTCCCCTTCGGCGACGGACGGGGCGAGGCCCACCTGGCCGAGGCCGTCATCGGGCGGGGTAAGGCCCTTCCCTTCCCTCACCCCCTGACGCCGTGGAAGGTGGCCACTCTGGCCTCGCGCCTCGCCGGCCAGAGCTACGGATGGGGCGGCCTCTACGGAAACCGCGACTGCTCGGCCCTGACGCGCGATCTTTTCACCCCCTTCGGACTCTGGCTGCCGCGCAACTCGGGCGGACAGAGGCAGACAGGCCACGTCGTCGGCCTCGAGGGGCTCTCGCCCGAGGAGAAGGCGGCGGTCATCGTCGCAAGAGGCCGTCCCTTCGCCTCTCTCGTCGCCATGGCGGGCCACGTCATGGTCTACGTCGGCCAGAGGGAGGGGAAACCCCTCGTCTTCCACAACCTCTGGGGGATCAGAACGCTCGACAGGGCGGGCGTCGCCGGACGGCACGTCATCGGCCGGGCCGTCGTCACCACTCTCGAGGCGGGCCGGGAACTGCCCCTCGTCGCCCCCGGAGGCCTTCTCATCGATCGCGTCACCGAGCTGATCCTTCTGACGGATGACAGGGAGAAGGATAGAGGTCCCTGACGTCCTTTCCCCTTTTGCCATCGAGACTGATCTCTGCTACAGTTATGCAGTATTCTTGACGCCGCCGCATCACCCCTTCCGTCGCCAAGGCGACGATCTCCCGTCTCCGCAACCGGGAAAGGATGGTGCCCTTTGCTCGTAAGCCCCGTCAAGCCTTTCGCTCTCGGAGCTGCCCTCTTTCTGGTCTGGCTGGCGACGACAGGCCGTCTCGATCTTCCCTTCGTCCTTCTGGGCCTGCTCGTCTGCGTCGTCGTCGTTCATCTCACCTGGTCGACCTTTTTCGCCGGAGCCCACGATTTTTCCCTGCGGGGAAAGCCCTGGCCCCGATTCCGCCTTCTGCGCCTCCTCCGCTACCCCTTCTTCTTTCTCGCCGAGCTCCTCTCGGCCACATGGGAAGTGGCCCTCCTGGCCCTGAGACCCACCGTCGACCTGCACCCGGCCATCGTCCGATTCGAAAGCGTCCTTCACAACAGGACGGCCCTGGTTCTTCTGGCCAATCAGGTCACGCTCACGCCGGGGACGTTGACCATCGACGCCGACGTCAACGATCACAGCCTTTTCGTCCACGTCCTCGACCTGGGCCAGGAGGGGCTCGACGGGGTGGACCGCGACGTCCGGACATTGGAAGATGAGATGAGGAGGGTCGTCCGATGACGGACATCGTCCTCTGGGGCCTTCTTCTCACGGCGGCCCTGGGTTTCTGGCGCGTCGTCGTCGGCCCCACGATCCCCGACCGGATCGTGGCCGCCGACACCCTTTCGACGCTTCTGACGACTTTCATCGTCCTCCTGGGCCTCCGCTTCCGCAACGCCGTCTTCCTCGACATCGCCCTGGCCTTCGCCGTCCTCTCCTTCGCCGACGTCCTCATCATGGCCAAGTACTTCGAACACGGGGAGCTCCATCGATGACGGCTCTTCTCGACGGTCTCGTCGCCTTCCTCATGCTCTCGGGCCTTTTTTTCGCCTTCGCCTCCGTCGTGGGCGTCATCCGCTTTCCCGACGTCTACACCCGCCTTCACGCCTCGACGAAGGCCCTCTCGGGAGGCGCCCTTCTGATCCTCCTCGGCACGGCCCTGAAGACGGCCCTTTTCGGGAACGGACCGGCGACGGTCAAGATCCTTCTCATCGCCGGCTTCCTCCTGGCCACGAACCCCCTGGCCTCCCACGCCATCGCCCGGGCCTGCTACCGTCACGGCATCGTCCCCCGAGGAACCGTCGACGATTACGGCAAGAGGCTGAAAGGAGACCGCCCGTGAGCCTTCCCTTCTTCGCCTTCCTCTGCCTTTTCCTCGTCGTCACGGCCGTCACGGCCGCCGAGGCCTCGGACATGCTCAGCGCCGTCATCGCCCTCTCCGTCTTCGGCGTTCTCATGGCCACCCTCTTCGTCATCCTTCAGGCCCCCGACGTGGCCCTCACCCAGGCCATCATCAACTCGGGCCTCGTCACCTCCCTCTTCCTCGTCGCCTACAGCCAGACCCAGAAGAGGGGCGACGACCTCGACAGGGACGGCGACCGATGAGAGGCAGAGACTTCCAGAAGCTGGGCGCCCTCGCCCTGGCCCTGACCCTGGGGGGCTGGCTCTGGCGGGGCGTGACGCTCAGCCCCTATCAGGGGATAACGGGACCGGCGGCCCGCTACATCCTCAGGACGGCCGAGGAGACGGGCGCCTCCAACGTCGTCGCCGCCATCCTCTTCGACTACCGCGGCTTCGACACCCTGGGCGAGGCCTCCGTCATCTACACCACCGTCTGCGGCGTGGCCCTCCTGTTCGCCAAACGGCGCTACCGGAGATCCTCTCACGGTCTCTCCTTCATCGTGAAGCGGGGCATGGCCCTCCTCGTCCCCTTCATCCTCCTCTACGCCTCGTCGATCATCGTCATGGGGCACCTCTCTCCCGGCGGCGGCTTCCAGGGCGGGGCCGTCATGGCCACCGTGACCGTCCTCTTCTGCGTCGTCTACGGATCGAGCTTCGAGGCGGCCCGGGTCAACCCGAAGGTGAAGGAGACCATCGAGTCGCTGGGAGCCCTGCTCTTCCTCGTCGTCGGTCTCGTCGGCCTCTGGGCCGGAGGGGAGTTCCTCTCCAACGGCGCCGCAGGCTTTCACCTGGGAACTCGGGGGCACCTTTTCAGCGGCGGAACGATTCCCCTCCTCAACGTCGCCGTGGGGATGAAGGTCGGGGCCGGCCTGTCCACCCTCTTCTACAGCATGGTCAAGATCCTCGAAGACCCGACGGAAAGCTCCCCGGAGGTGCCCTCCTGATGACCCTTCTGAGCCTCAGCTACGGCACGGCCATCGTCGTCTTCGCCATCGGCCTCTACACGCTCCTCTCCAAGAGGAACCTCTTCAAGACCGTCATCGCCCTCTCTCTCATGGAGGGCGGCGTCCTGCTCCTCATCACCGCCTCGGGCTACGTGCCCGGAGGCGTCCCGGCCCTTCTCCCCTTTCTCGGAGCCGAACCCGTCAACCCCCTGCCCCACTCCTTCACCCTGACGGCCATCGTCATCGGAGCCGCCGACGTCGCCCTGGCCCTGGCTTTCATCATCAAGATCCACCGCCGCTACGGCACCGTCGACATCGACAGGATCAGGGGACTTCGGGGATGACGCCCGTTCTGGCCATCATCGCCCCCTTCTCGGCGGCCTTCGCCATTCCCCTCTTTTTCGTCTTCCGAAAAGAACTTCTCGGCTTTTCCGTTTTCGCCTTCGGCGCCGTATCGACTCTGACGACCCTCGCCGTCGCCGCCAAAGGGCATTCGGGCCTCGTCTCCGTCATGGGAGGATGGTCACCCGAAACGGGCATCGCCCTCGTCGTCGACAACCTGTCGGCCGCCTTCCTGCTGCTGGCGACGATCGGCTTTTCCGTCTCCCTCGCCGCCTCCGTCGAGACCTTCGGCTACGGCCCCTGGCGCTTCTACGTCCTCTTCTTCCTCAGCTGGGCCGCCACCAACGGCATCCTTCTCACGGGCGATCTCTTCAACCTCTTCGTCTTCTTCGAGATCTTCTCCGTCGCGGCCTATCTCGTCGTCGCCTTCCCCCCCCGGTCGTGGCAGGCCGTCGAGGCGGGCTTCAAGTATCTCGTCTTCGGCACCGTCGGAGCCCTCTTCCTCCTCCTGGGCATCGCCTACGCCTTCATGGCCACGGGACAGCTCAACATGGCCATCCTGGCCCGCGTCCTCCCCACGGCCCCTCCCGCCACGATCTCCGTCGTCATCGGCTGCCTCGTCGTGGGACTCTTCGTCAAAAGCGGCACCGTGCCGGGCCACTTCTGGCTTCCCGACGCCCACTCCTCGGCTCAGACTCCCGTCAGCGCCCTCCTCTCGGGCGTCTTCGTCAAGGCCTCCGTCTACGTCCTTCTCCGCCTCTCCTTCCTCCTCTTCGCCGTCGCCGACGCCAAGATCTATTCCATTCTTCTCCTCTTCGGGACGCTCTCCCTCTGTCTGGGACACCTCATGGCCTTCCAGCAGGAGGACATCAAGCGCCTCCTGGCCTATTCCACCGTGGCCCAGGTGGGGACGATCCTCATCGGTATCGGCTGCGCCTCGCCCGGCGGCGCCGCCGCCGCCGTCTATCATTCCTTCAACCACATGGCGGCCAAGATGGGCCTCTTCCTCGTCGCCGGGGCCCTGGCCGAGGACCGGGCCAGTCGCGACATCGATCAGATGAGGGGCCTTTTCGGCCACAACCCGGCCTACGTCCTCGCCTTCTGTCTTTTCGCCGCCTCCATCGCCGGGATTCCCCCCCTGAGCGGGTTCATGAGCAAGTGGTTCCTCCTCGTCGCCGCCGCCGACGCCCGGGCCTTCGTTCCCGCCGTCGCCGTCGCCGCCGGAACGGTCCTTTCGGCGGCCTACTATTTCCGGGTCCTGAGAGCCTTCTTCTCCCCTTCCGAGACGGCTCCCCCCCACCACCGACCCCGCCCCGTCAAGAACGTTCTCGTCGCCCTTCTCGTCGCCCTCTCCCTCTTCCTGGCCGCCCTTCCCTACATCCCGACCTTCCGGGACGGTCTCTTCGCCATCGGATCGACGGCCTTCGACCGCGAGGGCTACATCGAAAGGGTCCTTCCATGATCGACGGCCTCTCCCTCTCCATGGCGGCCCTGGCCTGCCTCGTGACCCTGCCGGTCTCCCTCTGGAGCTGGAGCGACGGAGGCGGGGCAAGACTCCTCCCCTGGCTCTTCTGCCTCTGCGCCCTGGCGGCCGTGACCGCCTCCGACTGGCTGACCTTCATCGTCTTCCTCGAACTCTCCTCGCTGGCCCTCTTCTTCCGAGACCGACGCAGATCTCTTCAAGGAGCGTGACCGATGATTCGACCTGACGGACTCTCCCTCGTCATGATCGTCCTGGCTCTTTTCATGACGCTCTGCGCCGCCCTCTACCGATGGACCAAGGAGAGCGGGCCGCCGTCGGACCGGGGAGGCGCCCTCCCCCTCTGGCTCTTCTGCCTTTTCGCCTCCCTGGCGGCCCTGGCCGCGGACTGGCTCACCTTCATCATCTTTCTCGAACTCTCCACTCTCTCCCTCTTCGTCGTCGTCCGCCGCCGCGACGAGGAAACGGCCCTTTTTTTCCTCCTCTCCCAGCTGACGGGGGCCTCCGTCCTCTTCGTCGCCGCGGCCCTGGCCTCCTCCTCAGGACTGCCTCCTGCCATGGGCCCCGTGCCGGAGAAACTCTTTCCCCTCTTCGTTGCGGGACTGGGCGTCAAGGCCGCCCTGCCCGGCCTCCATTTCTGGCTCCCCCGGACACACGCCGCGGCCCCGACGGAGGCCAGCGCCCTCCTGTCGGGCTACGCCGTCAAAATGGCCATCTACGGCCTTCTGCGTCTCGCCGGCGGGCCGTCGACGCCCCTCGTCGCCATCGGCGTCGTCATGGCTCTCTACGGCGTCGTCCAGGCCCTGATGCAGCACGATGGGAAACGGCTCCTGGCCTACCACACGGTGAGTCAGCTGGGCTTCATCGTCGCCGCCCTCGCCACGGGAACGACCCTGGGTCGGACGGCGGCCCTCCTTCACGTCGTCGCCCACGCCCTCTTCAAGGGCCTTCTCTTCCTCTCGGCAGGAAGTCTGGAAAAACTCTACGGCAGCCGGGACCTGGCCGAGCTGGGACGGGCCGGGAGGGAGGCGCCCCTCCTCTTCGGCCTCTTCCTCGTCGGAGCCACGGCCATCACCGGCTGCCCTCTCACGAGCGGCTACATGACCAAAATCGTCATCAAAACGTCTCTCTCCGAATATCCCCCGGCCCTCTGGGGGCTTCAGCTGGCCGGAGTGGGGACGACCCTTTCCTTCTGCAAGTTCGGCTACTACGGCTTCTTCCGCCCCTCCGGACCGGACGGAGGGCGGAGCCTCTCGGGAAAGCTGGAGAGGTCCTCCTACCTGTCCATGACCCTTCTCGCCCTGGCGACGGTCGCCTTCGGCGCGACTCCCTTCGTCCGGCCCCTTCTCCCCTTTCCCGCCGAAAGGCTCCTCTCGGCCGAGGCCCTTGTCGGGAGCCTCATTCCCCTCGCCGCGGGCCTCCTTCTCTTCGTCGGCCTGCGCTCTTCCCTCCGCCCCGGGAAAGGAGACGTACCCGACGCCGAAGACCTCCTCGTCCCGGCTGGGAGGCTCGCCTCCGTCCCCCTCCTTTTCATGAGGGCCCTCCACACGGGGAGACTGAGGACCTATCTGGCCCTGCTTGTGGCCGCCCTCCTCTCCGTCTTTCAGGTCCTCATGCCCTGACCTCCGGGACAGATCCGCTCGCTACAAGGAGGCCCCCCTCGTTTCGAGGGGGGCCTCCTTGTAGCGAGCGCCGTCAGGCTTTTTCCGGTTTTCCGGTGAAGATCTCCTTCAGGCCGCCCAGCGAGCCGAGAAGGGCCGTCGCCTCGTAGGGAAGGTAGACGACCTTGTTGTCCCTGCCGCTGACCATCTCGTGCAGGGTCTCCATGTACTTGAGGGCGATGAGATACTGCGTCGGGTCGCCGCCTGCGGCCTTGACGGCCTCGGCGATGGAGGCGATGGCCTCGGCCTCGGCCGTGGCCTGGCGGACGCGGGCCTGGGCCCGGGCCTCGGCGTTGAGGATGAGGGCCTCTTTCTCTCCCTCGGCCCTGTTGATCTGGGCCTGCTGCCCCCCTTCGGCCTCGAGGATCTGGGCCCGTTTCTGCCCCTCGGCCTCGGTGACGCGGGCCCTACGGGAGCGCTCCGACTCCATCTGCTTCTGCATGGCCGTCTGGACCGACTCGGGCGGGTTGACGTCCTGGATCTCGACGCGCGTCACCTTGACGCCCCAGGCGTCGGTGGCCTCGTCGAGGGTGACGCGAAGCCTCTCGTTGATCTCGGCCCGCTTGCTGAGAATCTCGTCGAGGTCCATCTCGCCCATGACGCTTCGCAGCGACGTCTGGGTCAGTTTTTCCAGGGCCAGGGGGAGGTTGGCGATTTCGTAGACGGCCTTGAAGGGATTGTTGATCTGGAAGTAGAGAAGGGCGTTGATCTCCATGAAGACGTTGTCGCGGGAGATGACGTTCTGGCGGGGAAAGTCGTAGACCTGCTCCCTCATGTCGAGCTTGCTCGTCGGCCTCGTCCCCTTTCCGGCGACGATCCAGACGATGGATTTTTCCCTGTCCAGGATGGGAAAGATGACGTTGATGCCCGGTTCGAGGATCTTGTGGAACTTGCCCAGCCGCTCGATGATGACGCGCTGGGACTGGGGAACGATGCGGATCCCCGATACGACGAGAATGACGACGAGGGCGACCAGAGCCAGTATGACCATTTGTTCCTCCTTAGTTTTCTTCCGCTTCGGCCTTGGAACGGACCTCGATGCGGGCTCCGCCGACGGCGGTGACGACGACGGCCGTTCCGACGGAAAGGGCCTTCCCTTGGGGATGAAAAGCCCACCACTCCTTGCCGGCCACCTTCACGTAGCCGCCGCTGCCGTCGGCGGGAACCTCCTTGACGACGCGCCCTGCGGCCCCGATGAGAGCCTCGGCGTTGGAGGGTATCCGGCTCTCCCTGCTGGAGAGGTAGCGGACGACGGCAGGGCGGAGAAGGACGTAGACGGCCAGGGAAGAGAGGGCGAAAAGCCCCATCTGGGCCTGAAAACCCAAGGGGGTGAACAAGGTGACGGCAGCCGGCACGAGGCAGGCCAGGGCGAAGCAGGCCAGGACGAAGCCGGGCGTGAGAATCTCGCCGATGAAAAGGAGCAGGGCGGCGAGGGTCCAGACCTGCCATGGTGCGAGAGGGAAAAGGGACATGGCTCACCTCCTGTTGCCGTGATCGGCTCCTCCATTATAGCGTCGACGTCAAAAAGGGGAGGGCCGCCTGACGATCCCGGCGGGCCCTCCCCTGATCGGAAAACCTTTCGCTCAGGCCGCCGCAGAGGGCCTTTCCCGCCTCGGCCCGGCCTCGTCGAGGACGGGCCGAGACGCCTTCTCCCTGGCGGCCTTCGGGGCGAAGAGGAAGGCGCTGACGGCGGCCGTGAAGGGAGCCACCGTGACGAGGCCGAAACTGCCCACGAGGGTGTGGAGGATCTCGGCCGAGACGTACTGCATGTTGAGGACGTTGGCCAGGGGGATGCCCTGGGCGATGAAGACAAGAAGGAGGCTGGAATAGCTCCCCGTGTAGGCCAGCATGAGCGTCGTCGTCATCGTTCCCACGACGGCCCGCCCTATGGTGAGGCCCGAACGGAAAAGCTCCCTCCGCGAGAGATCGCGCCGCTTCTCTGACAGCTCCCAGAGGGCGCCGGCGATATCCATGGACAGGTCCATCACGGCGCCTGACGAGGCGAGGAAGATGCCGCCGAGAAAGATGGCCGTAAGGTTCAGATGGGGGTAGCCGCTGTAGAGGAGGGTCTCGGAAAAGGGCTTGACGGCGCCGTGGATGCGGAAGGCGCCGCCGAAGGCCAGGGAAAGGCCGCAGGTGCAGAGGATGCCCAGCGCCGATCCGAGAAAGGCCGCCAACCCCTTGCGGCTCAGGCCGCCGACGAGAAAGACGATGGCCGCCGTGAGAATAAGGACGACGGTCAGGGAGGAGACGACGGGATCCCACCCCCGGAGAAAGCCGGGCAGGAGGACCTTCCAGATCATGAGAGCCGTGAAAAAGAAGGAAAGGAGGGCCCGCGCCCCCGTCCAGCCGCCGAAAAGAAGGAGAAGGGCGCAGAAGAGTCCCAGGAGGAGAGCCTGGTCGTCGAGACGGTAATGATCGAGGACGTTGACCTTGGCGATCTCTCCCAGCCCCTTTCCGTCGACGACGGCCAGGGCCCTGTCGCCGGGGAGAAAGACCTTGTCCAGCTCCAGGCGTCCCATGAGGTGGTTGACGGCGTCGACCTCCTCTCCCCTGTGGCTGCCGCCCAGGATGCGGACGCGGAGGCCCTGGTCTCCCGTGCGGACGATGCCGAACTGGCGCATCGTCGAATCGTCGACGGAAAGAATGAGGACCTTGACCCGCTCCGATCCGTCCTCCCCGGCGCGCCAGGAGGGCAGGGCCAGAAGCAGCAGAGTAAGGAGGAAAAAGGCGGCCGTCAGGACATGGTCCCGCCGCTTGGACGTCATGAGAAAGACCTCCTTAAAAAGGGAAAGGGGACCGAAGGGGAGGGGATCCCCTTTCGGTCCCTCGGAGGAAGGGAGGATCAGTTGCGCAGGCCGGCGACGGACATGGTCTTCCAGGCCACGTCGGTGTTGTCGTAATAGCCGTTGAAGAGTTCGGCGCCGACGCCGGAGGCGAAGAGGGTCACGGGGATGCCCGTATGGGCGTAGGAGGTCCAGCCGATCCCGGCCTTCTGGTTGAGGATCTGCGTCAGCTTGACCGAAAGGGGCTCGTAGCCGCCGTAGAGAAGGAAGGTGGCCTCGTCCTTGGCGCGCTCCTGCTCGCCCTGGAGGGTCCGCTCGAAGGCCCGGCGGATCTCCTCCAGCTCCCTGTCGGAGAGAGCCATGGCCAGAACCTTGCGGGCCTCGTCGTCGCCTGCGGCGGCCTTTTCCTCGAGCGACTTCCGCTCGTCGGCGCCGACGGCGCGGAGCCCGAAGGATCGGGTGACGAGGGGCATCATGGCCTCGAAGCTCCTGTCCGATCCTTCTTTGAAGGCGGCGATCTTCTTGTCGAAGGATTCGTAGGACTCCTTCTGGAAGGCGACCTTTTCGAAGAAGGTCTCGTACTGCGTCCCGGCAAAGCCCAGGCTCATGCCGCCCGTCTCGTGGTCGCCGACGATGACGACGAGCGTCTCGTCGGGGTGCTTGGCGGCGAAGTCGAGGCCGACCTTGACGGCCTCGTCGAAGGCGAAGGTATCGCCGATGGCCGCGGCGGCGTCGTTGGCGTGGCAGGCCCAGTCGATCTTGCCCCCTTCGACCATCATGAAGAAGCCCTTGGGGTTGTCGAGGAGCTCGACGCCCTTGGCGGTGAACTCGGCCAGAGAGAGCTCGTTCTCTCCCCTGTCCATGTCGTAGGGCATGGCGTTGCTGCCGTCGAGGACGGGATTGACGGCGATAAGGGGCCTGTCTCCCGTGGCGGCCAGGATGGACGAACGGTCGCGAAGGACGGCGTAGCCCTTTTCGGCGGCCACGTCGTAGAGATCGGGCCGGTCCTTCTGCTTGCCCCGGCTCTGATGGAGACCGCCGCCGGCGAAGTAGTCGAAGCCGCTGTCGATGAGCTGCTGGCCGATCTCGTAGTAGTCGTTCCGGGAGGGCTGGGAGGCGTAGAAGGAGGCGGGCGTGGCGTGATTGAGGGAGACCGTCGAGAGAATGCCCACCTTCATCCCCGCGGCCTTGGCCATCTGGGCCACGGTGGTGAACTTCTTCGTCTTCGTCGGGTCCATGCCGATGACGCCGTTATCGGTCTTGTAGCCCGAGGCGAGAGAGGTGGCCGCCGGAGCCGAATCGGTGATGAAGGAGTTGCTCGAATAGGTGGTGATCATGCCCTGGACGGGAAGACTGCTGAGGTTGAGTCTCTTGAGGGACGGTTCCTTGCCGGAGGCCTCGAGGGAACTCTTGTAGATCTCGGCGGCGTTGACCTGCTGAAGCCCCATGCCGTCGCCGATGAAGAGAAAAACGTACTTGGCCTTGGGACCGCTCCAGTCGTTTTTCGTCTCCGCCGTCGCCAAAGTGGCGAAAAGGAGCAGCACCAGAAGGGCCAATCCCACTTTCTTCATCGCGAAACGATTCATGTCACCACGACCTCCTCGAAAGAATATGAGGTCATTATCGTCAACGGCCGTCACGGAAGGGCGACGGCAACCTTCCGGTTCCGTAAAGGCACATGGCCCATCGGACCCCAGACAGGGCGGGAGCGTTCGATCTCCCCAAAAAGGCGATGTTTTCGGGAGGCCCCGTTCTCCGCCCGAGGGGGCCGCAGACGATACGGATTTCCCGTCCCTCAGGGGTTTCCAGCCCCTCACGGCCGCGGCGGCTTCCGCTTTTGCCGGGAGCGAGGCCCGGCACGAGGGACGGGTTTTCCGTCCCTCGGGGGTTTCCGGCCCGAAAGAGGGCCGTCGAGGCGACGGCCCTCTTTCGGGGAAAAACCTCAGCCCTTTCCGGGACGGGCACGGACGCCTCGACCCACGCTCCCAGGAAAGGAGACGAGGCCGATCGGCCGTCCCGGCCGTGCGGGCGCGCCCGACCCGCAGGAGTTCCCGGCATGAAAACCGCTTTCTCGACGGCGTCACGTCGAGAAGGAACGACGCCTCACTTCCCTTCCAGAAGGGTCTTCAGCCCCTGGAGGGCCAGGATGTAGCCCGAGGCGCCGAATCCCATGACGAGGCCGGCGGCGACGGCGGTGAGATGGCTTTCGTGGCGGAAGGCCTCTCGGGCGGCCGTGTTGCTGAGATGGACTTCGATGACGGGGACGGAGACGGCGGCGACGGCGTCGCGAAGGGCGACGCTCGTGTGGCTGTAGGCGGCGCCGTTGAGGACGATGCCGTCGGCCTCGTCGCCTCCCCTCTGGACCCAGTCGACGAGATCGCCCTCGTGGTTGCTCTGGAAACAGCGCACCTCCAGGCCTCTTTCGGCCCCCCAGGCGCGGCAGTTTCCGTCGATCTCGTCGAGAGTCGTCGTGCCGTAGACGGAGGGCTCGCGACGTCCCAGAAGGTTCAGATTCGGTCCGTTGACGACGAAGAGAACGTTGCGTTCCACAGGAGCACCTCCTCGTAGGCTTTTTTCAGGTCGGCCAGGGGCACTTCCTCGACGACGGCCTTCCGCCCCTCGCGGGGAAGGACGAGGCGGGGCCGTCCTCCCTCGAATTTCTTGTCCCTCTTCAGGTGCCCCTCGATGGCGCCCCAGGGAAGGTCGGGGCGCCAGGGCAGGCCCAATCGCCTCAGGAGGGACAGGAGGCGACCCGTCGTCGTCTCCTCGACGAGGCCCATTTTTTCGGCCAGGACGGTGACGACGACGAGGCCTGCCGCGACGCCGTCGCCGTGGCTCCACCGTCCGTAGGCCGACGCGGCCTCCAGGGCGTGTCCGACGGTGTGCCCCAGATTGAGGCGGGCCCTGGCGCCGCTCCGTTCCCTTTCGTCTTCGTCGACGAGGGCCATTTTGATGGCTCCACAGCGGCGGACGAGACGTTCCAGGACCTCTCCGTCCCGGTCGAGGAGAGAGGGCGCGTCTTTTTCCATCTCATCGAAGAGGGCCCCGTCCTCGCCGAGACCGTATTTGACGGCTTCGGCCAGTCCCTGACGGTAATCGCCGTCGGAAAGGGTCCGAAGAAGATCGACGTCGGCGACGACGAGACGGGGCTGATGGAAGGCGCCGACGAGGTTTTTTCCCTCGTCGAGGTTGACGCCCACCTTGCCGCCCAGAGAGCTGTCGAGCTGGGCCAGCAGCGTCGTGGGACAGTGGACGACGTCGACGCCGCGCATCCAGGTGGCGGCGGCGAACCCTGCGGCGTCTCCCACCGTCCCTCCCCCCAGGGCCAGGACCGATCCCGACCGGTCCAGTCCGGACCGGTCGAAGGCACCGTAGAGCTCCCGGACACGGTCGAGGCGCTTGGCCCCTTCCCCCCGCGGGAGAAGGCTCTCTCCGAGACGCTCGCCCAGAAGGGGACCGTAGAGAGGCCCCGTCAGCTCGTCGGCGACGACGAAGGGTCTGGAAGGCGCGCCGGGAAGGTCACGCCATCTTTTCAGGATGCCCCGGCCGACGAAGATCGTCCTGCCCGGAAGAGAGCGCGCCTCCCCCTCGCGAGGCGCACCTCGGAGACCGAGGCGCTCGGCGATGCGGCGGGCCGCCTCTTCGGCGTCGAGATCGTCGACGTCGAGAAGGAGGTCTCCTCTGGAGTAGGCCTCTTCCCGCGAGGCCAGAAGGGCCTCCATATCGCCCCCGGCCAGGAGGGGACGCCCTTCGCCCGAGCCGAGACGACGGCCGATCGTCTCGGGCCGGGCCCGGAGGATGACGAGACGCCCCGTGGCCAGAAGACGTCGGCGGCTCGCCTCGTCGACGAGGGTTCCGCCGCCGAGGGCCACGACGAGCCCCTTGAGGTCGGCGATCTCCTCGACGAGACGGGCCTCGACATCGCGAAAAAAGGCTTCGCCCCTTTCGGCGAAGATGCGGGCTACGGTCAGGCCCAGGCGACTCTCGGCGAGGCCGTCCAGGTCGATAAAGGGACGGCCCGTCCTCTCGGCAAGGCGACGGCCCGTCGTCGTCTTGCCCGTTCCCATGAAACCGCCCAGGTAGACGTTGGGCTCACTCACGAAAGATCTCCCCCTTGCGGCGAAAGGCGGCGACGCGCTCGACGAACTCGGAGAGCCTGTCGCCGCCGAACTGCTCGGCCAGGGCGACGGCCGCCGTCCAGGCTCCGAGAGCCCTCCCGACGACGGCCGCGGCCGGAACGGCGCAGACGTCGCCCCGCTCGACATGGGCCGACGCGGCCAGCCCCGTCCGGATGTCGACGGAATCCAGAGGGCGACGCAGGGTGGGGATGGGCTTCATGGCCGCCCGGAGAAGAATCTCCTCTCCGTTCGACATGCCCCCCTCGATCCCTCCGGCCCTGTTGGTCCGGCGCCGCACCCCCCGGCCGTCGCGGACGATGGCGTCGTGAGCCCCGCTGCCGGGACGGTCGGCGAGGCGGAAGCCGTCGCCGATTTCGACGCCCTTGATGGCCGGGATGGACATGAGCGCGGCGGCGAAACGGCCGTCGAGACGGCGGTCCAGTTCGGCATAGGACCCCACCCCGGCGGGCATCCCCGTCAGGGAGACGACGAAGGTCCCTCCCAGGGTATCGCCCTCGTCGCGGGCGGCGACGATGCGCTCGACGAGGGCGGCCTCGTCCTCTTCCCGGGCGCAGCCCAGGTCCGAGGCGGCGGCCCGGTCCCACTCCTCGTCACAGAGGGGACGGGTGCAGGAGAGGCCGCCGATGGAGTCGACGGCCTCTCGGACGCCGATGCCGACGGTTTCCAGAAGGAGGCCGGCGACGACGCCGACGACGGTCCAGGCCGCCGTGGCCCGGGCGCTGGCCCGTTCGAGGACGTTGCGGCAGTCGTCGTGGCCGTACTTGACGATCCCCGCCATGTCGGCATGTCCCGGTCGGGGACAGGTGGCGGCGCGGCACGCCGCCGCCTCGACATCGACCGACTCGGCGTCGACGGCGGGACGCCATATCTCCCATTCGCTGTTGCCCAGGGAGAGGGCCAGAGGCGATCCCGTCGTCAGGCCGTCGCGCAGCCCTCCCCAGAAGGTCAGCTCGTCGCGCTCGAGGGCCATCCTCGGCCCCCGGCCGTAGCCGCGACGGCGGCGGGCCAGTTCGGAGGTGAAGCGCTCCCGGGGAAGGCGCAACCCCGCGGGAAGACCTTCGACGACGATGACGTAGCCCCGGCCGTGGGACTCTCCGCCGGTGAGGAAGCGCAGCGTCATCGCCCTTCCTCCAGGGCCCGCCTCATGACCTCCAGCGGAGCGGAACGTCCCGTGAAGAGGGAGAAAGCCCTCGCCCCCTGGCGGAGAAGGACCTCCTCGCCGCCGACGGCGAGGAGGCCCTCGGCAAGGGCGCCCTCGACGAGCTCCGTCTTCCCCCGCCTGGAGTAGACGAGATCGAGAAGAGGCGCCCCTTTGAGGGAACGAAGCAGACGCCGCAGATCGTCGCCGGGCCAGGCGTTGCCCTCCAGTCCCAGAGAGGTGGCGTTGACGACGACGTCGAAGGTCGATTCGTGAAAGTCGCGCCAGTCGACGACGACGATGGCCCGCCTCCCCAGGGAGAGGGCCACGTCGTCGGCAAGACGGACCGCCCGCTCGGGACTCCGGTTGGCCACGAAAAGGACAGAGGCTCCCCGTGAGAGAAGGGCCACGGCCGCCGCCCTGGCCGAGCCTCCGGCGCCGAGGAGAAGGGCCCGCGTCCCCTTTCGGGGCAGGAGATCGAGGGCGCCCTCGACGCCGTCGATGTCGCTGTTGTACCCTTCGAGCCTTCCGTCGCGGAAGAGGACGACGTTGACGGCTCCCAGCGATCGGGCCCGAGGCTCGACGTCGTCACAGAGGGCGAAGGCCTCCTCTTTGTGGGGAACGGTCACGTTCGCCCCCAGGGCCCCCAGAGCGGCCAGCCCCTCCAGAGCGACACCGAGCCTCCCCGGCGGGACGTCGAAGGCCAGGTAGCGGGCGTCGATCCCCTCGTGGCGGAAGGCGGCGTTCTGCATGGCCGGCGAGAGGGAGTGATCGACGGGGTGGCCCAGAAGGGCGACCAGAGCCGTCGTCGGACCGATCACCGCCCGGTCCTCCTCCGCAGCTCGTCGAGGAAGCCGGGGTAGGAGATGGCCACACAGTCGACGTCGTCGATGAGGACCTCCCCCTCGGCGACGAGACCGGCCACGGCGAGGGCCATGGCGACGCGATGATCGCCGCGGCTCGAGACGGCGCCGCCCTTCAGGGGATGACCGCCCTCGATGACCCATCCGTCGGGCCGTTCCTCGACGGCCGCCCCCAGAGCCGACAGCCCCTCGGCCATGGCGGCGATTCGGTCCGACTCCTTGACGCGCAGCTCGGCGGCGCCTCGGACCTCCGTCACGCCTCGGGCCTGCGTGGCGGCCACGGCCAGAAGGGGCAGCTCGTCGACGAGAAGGGGAATCTCCGTCCCGTCGACGGCCGTCGCCTTCAGCGACGAGGACCGGACCGTCACCGTTCCCGTCGGCTCTCCCCCGGAGGGATTTCCGGGCAGGACGTCGCAGTCGAGGCCCATCCGCTCCAGGACGGCCAGGAGGCCCGTCCGGGTCGGATTGAGATTGACGCCCTCGATGGAAAGATCCGATCCGGCCAAAAGGGAGGCGGCGACGATCCAGAAGGCCGCCGAGGAGAAATCGCCGGGAAGGGTCCACCGTCCCCCGGGAAGGTCGTCGCAGGGGAAGACGGCCACGGCCTCGCCCTCCCTCTTGAGGGGAACGCCGAGGTAGTCGAGCATGATCTCCGTGTGGTCCCGGCTCCGCCGGGGCTCGACGACGGTGACGCTTCCCTGGGCCGAAAGCCCGGCCAGAAGAAGGGCCGACTTGACCTGGGCGCTGGCCATGGGCAGGGTGTAGAGGCCGCCGGTGAGGCGCGTCCCCCGCACGGAAAGGGGCAGTTTCGTCCCGCCGTCGCAGCCGTCGATGCGGGCCCCCAGCGTCCGCAGAGGGTCGACGACGCGGCTCATGGGACGGCGGCGGAGGCTGGCGTCGCCGGTGATGACGGAGAAGACGCCGGGGATGCCCGACAGAAGGCCGCAGAGGAGGCGGGCCGTCGTCCCCGAATTTCCGGCGTCGAGAAGGCCTCCCTCGGCGAGGGGACCGTTCCGACGGACGCGGACCCGGTCTCCTTCGCGCTCGACGGCGACGCCGAGGCGCCTCAGGCAATCGAGCGTGCTGGCGCAGTCGGCTCCGTTCGAGAAGTGGTCCACCTCGATGCCCTCCCGCGAGAGGGCTCCGACGAGGGCGGCTCTATGGGAAATCGATTTGTCTCCGGGAACGGTGATCGTTCCTCTCAGCGGCTCGGCTCGGCTCATGGTCTCATCCTCCTGAAAGTACGGCTCAGGGCCGCTTCTCGTCTCGAGGCCCCCAGTCGGGCCAGATCCTCCATCTCGTCGGCCGTCGATCGCCTCATCTGCTGCAGAGTGGCGATGAGGCGGTCGAGACAGCCTTCCAGCGCCTCGTTCTCGGCCCAGAGATCGGCCGTCATCCAGGCCGGGCCCGCGGCGACGCGCGTCGTGTCGCGAAAGCCTCCCCCGGCGAGAAGGGCGAAATCGGGGCGGCGGTCCAGTTCCTCTCCCGCGGCGAGGGCCAGGGCCGTCGCCGTCAGGAGGGGCAGGTGGCTGACGCAGGCCGTGGCCCCGTCGTGATCGTCGGGACCGAGAAGGCCCGACTCGGCCCCGATGATCCGGGCCAGCTCACGGGCCAGGTCGACGACCTCCCCGTCGGTCCTTTCGTCGGCGACGACGGCGCAGAAGGCCCCTCGGAAGAGCTCGCCGTCGGCGTTGTCGATGCCGCCCCTCTCCCGGCCCGCCATGGGGTGGAACCCGGCGTAGCGCCCCGAAAAAAGGGGAGACAGGACCCGAAAGGCCCGGGCCTGAACGCTGGCCGCGTTGAAGACGACAGGGAGGGCCCCGGACCGGAATATCGCCTCCGCCGTCCCGACGACGTGGCGCGGAGGCAGGGCCAGGACGACGGCGTCGCAGCGGGAGCACAGAGCCTCAAGCGAAGAGGCCGCCTCGTCGACGGCCCCCAGGACAAGGGCTCGGCGGAGAGCGTCGCCGTCAAGGTCCCAGCCGAGGACGGAGGCCGCCCTGCCCCTCAGGGCCAGACCGAGAGAGCCGCCGATGAGCCCCGTTCCGACGATGCCTAGATGGCGATCCCCAAGCCGCACCGGGCCTCCTCCTCTCCGGCGGCGAGAGCTCCGGCCAGATGGCGGACGCGGCCCATGAGGGCGGCGAAGGCGGGGATGTCGAGCGACTGGGGACCGTCGCAGAGGGCCTCCTCGGGGGCGCAGTGGACTTCGATGATGAGTCCGTCGGCCCCGGCGGCCAGGGCGGCCAGGCTCATGGGAAGGATCAGCTCGCGCCGTCCCGTGGCGTGGCTGGGATCGACGACGACGGGCAGATGACTCAGCGACTTGACGAGGGGAATGACGCTCAGGTCGAGCGTGTTGCGGGTGCTCTTGTCGAAGCTGCGGATGCCTCGCTCGCAGAGAACGACGCGCGAATTCCCCCCGGCCAGGATGTACTCGGCGGCCTGAAGCCACTCGTCGACGGTGGAGGCCATGCCCCGCTTGAGCAGGACAGGCCTGTCGACGCGGCCCAGGGCCTTGAGCAGGCTGAAGTTCTGCATGTTCCGCGTCCCCACCTGGAGGATGTCGACGTGAGGGGCCAGCCACTCCACGTCCTCGGGAGCCATGACCTCGGTGATGATGGGAAGTCCCGTGGCCTTCCGGGCCTCGAGGAGAAGGGCGATCCCCTCGCTTCCGAGCCCCTGGAAGGCATAGGGATTGGAGCGGGGCTTGAAGGCGCCGCCTCTGAGGACGGAAGCGCCCGAGGCCTTCACGCCTCGGGCCGTCTCGAGAAGCTGCCGGCGGCTTTCGACGGAACAGGGTCCGGCCATGACGAGAGGGACGCCCTGACCGAGAATCAGGCCGTCGGCAAGCTCCATGGCGGGCCGGGAGGCGAAGACGTCGCGGCTGGCGAGGGGGAAGGAGCACTTCGTCTCGTGAAGGGCCACCACGCCGGGCAGAGCGGCGAGGGGAGCCTTGTCGGCGTGGAGATCGACGGCGACGACACAGGGGCCTTCGGGCCAGGGGACGACGCGGGCCTGTCCCCCGCGGCTTTCGATGTTCTCGCAGACGCGGGCCACTTCCAGGCTGTTGGCGTTGCAGGTCATTTCGACGACGGTCATCATCTCTCGCACCTCCTGAAATTTTTCAATACAGAAAAAGGCCGGAACCTGGATGTGAAAATCCGGTTCCGGCCTTCGCCATTCGATCCCATTTCCGACGGGGTACGTCGATGGACTCTCTATCAGGCGGCGATGGGTTTCGATTCAGCCGATCTCGGATTTCCACGTGATTTTGGACCACTGGCGTAATAGCGCCACTGGCCGTCGGTAAAGTAATAGCTCACGCTGCAGAGACCTTGCATGGTCCTGTCGGAAACCGTCATTCGGCTGACCTCCCTTCCTCATCGCTTCGCCCCGCAGGGCCCTGTTGGCAAACCATTCTACCGGGCCCGCCCCTTTTGTCAAGAGGAACGGTTACAAAATGTCGCCGGACAATGGTATTGTCACTCGTGAAGAGGACAGGGAAAATGTCACTTATGACGACCAGGAGAGACCTACTCATGAAGACAAAAGAAGCAAGGCGCTTGGGGTTGGTGGAAGAGGCTGTCGCGGGCAACCTGACGGTTCAGGAGGTGGCCGATCGGCTCGGTCTGAGCCGCCGTCAGGTCTTTCGGCTCAAACGACGCTACCGGGAAGAAGGAGCGCAGGGGCTCCTGCACAAGGGACGAGGCAAACCGTCCCGGCGCAGAATCTCTCAGGAGACACGGGATTTCGTCGTCAGTCTGGCCAAGGGTCTTTACAGGGATACGAGCTGTCAGCACATGGCCGAACTCCTTGCCGAAGAGCATGATCTCGTGCTGAGCGCCAAGAGCATCGCCCGTTTCCTTCGCGCGGAGAACCTGTCCCTCGTTCATCGCCACCGGGCCCCGAAGCGGCGTTCCCGCAGGGTCCGACGGTCCCGACGAGGCGATCTGGTCCAGATGGACGCCTCTCCTTTCGATTGGTTCGAGATCGGTGAGCGTTGCACTCTCCACGGCGTGATTGACGATGCCACAGGAGAGGTCCTCGGTCTGTGGATGGCCAGGAATGAGTGCCTCTTCGGCTACTTCCGCGTGCTCCGTCAGATGCTTGATCGCCACGGCGTGCCTCGCGAGCTTTACGCCGACCGCCACACCATCTTCCTTTCTCCCAAGTCGGAAAAACTGACGATCAAGGAGGAGCTGGAGGACTCGGCGCCTGTAACCCAGTTCGGCCGCGCTCTGGAGGTTCTCGGAACTCGCTATGTCCCTGCAGGGTCTCCCCAGGCGAAGGGGCGGATCGAAAGGCTCTGGGGAACTCTTCAGGATCGTCTCGTCGTCGCCTTCCGACGGGCCGGAGTGAAAACGATCGAAGAGGCCAACGTCCTGCTCGCCGCCTACCCGGGAGAGGTCCATAACCCGAGGTTCGCTCGTCCTCCCGCAGAGGGGGCATCTGCCTTTCTCCCTCCGCCGGACGGCCCCGCTCTCGATCTCCTCCTGACTCGCCAGACCGACCGGAAGGCCTCGGGAGACTCGACGATTTCCCTCGACGGAAAACTGTACTCCCTGATAGGCCCCCGCAGACGCCCCCTGCTTCTTGCCAGGGGACAGGCGGTCAAGGTCATCGAGAAGCTCGACGGGAAACTCCTGGCTCTTGTCCATGACGGGCTCTACGATCTCGCAGCCGTCGACAAAGAGCCCCCTGCGACTCCCCCGCCTGTCATCGAGACGAAAACAGGCACTCCATGCAAAACGAAGAAGCAGAGGAAGCCGGCGGCAGACCATCCCTGGCGACAGAATCCCGCTCCTCCTGCCGCGGCGGTCGGCTCCGAGCAAGGGACGGGTTCCCCTCCCTAAAAGGACATCCGCCGCGGAGGAAAGCCAAGGCGGGCTGTTGACGGGGGCGATTTCAGCCCCTCGAAAGCGACACTTTCATTGTCCCTCAGACCCTCTTTTTAGATGACATTTTTAGTGTCCCTTGACAGAGGAACGGTTACAAAATCATCGGGCCGATTTGATTTCAAAGCCGGCAGGGCAGCCCGGCGGCCGCTCAGACGGCGACGGAGACACGACCTCCGCCTCTCCGGGGCGGGCGCGGGCAGGAGACCTGCGCCCCGGGGAAAGGCGAGGACGCCGATCCGTCGCCCCGGCGGGGCGGGAAGATCCGGCCGCACCTCTCGCCGACGGCGATGCCCCCGTTCCCCAATCCCTCACCTTTTCCCGGCCTCGCCCTTTTCCCGGGGGGAACTCTCCCTCGCCAGGACGAGAAAATCCTCGAAGGGAACGGCAGGGCTGTAGAGATAGCCCTGGTACTGGGTGCAGCCCAAGCGCTCCAGAAGGCTCTGCTGCTCCTTCGTCTCCACGCACTCCCCCAGAACGGTGAAATCGAGAGCTCGCGACAGGGAGACGATCGTGGCGATGATCTCGCCGCACCGGGGGTTGTCCTTGAGTCCGCGGACGAGAGATCCATCCAGCTTGACCATGTCGAAGGCACTGTTCTGCAGGTACTTGATGGAGGTATGGCCCATGGAGAAATCGTCGATGACCAGCGGAAACCCCATGGCGCGGATGCGCCGACTCTTCGCCTCCGTCTCCCTGTCGGAAAGGAGCGCCTTCTGCTCGGTGATTTCGATCCACAGTTCGTTTCGCCCCACGGAGCCGTCGGCGATCAGCTCTCCCAGAAAGGCCTCGAAGGCCCCCTCGTAGAAGGTGGGGACCGTCACGTTGACGCAGGTCTTGAGAGGCCGCCCCAAGGTCCGGCGAAGGACGGCCATGTCGCGGACGGCCCTCCGCAGGACATAGCATTCCAGGTCGTAGAGAAAGCCGGCCTCTTCGGCCAGGCGAACGGCCAGGGGGGGGGTAGATCTTCCCGAAAAACCCGTGATTCCAGCGCAACAGGGCTTCCGACCCGACGCAGCGCCCCCTGTCGTCGTACTGGGGCTGATAATGGAGCGCCAGTTCGTGGCGCTCCAGAGCGCGATTCAGGTCCGAGGCGAGCCTCTTGGCGACGAGTCCGAGCGCCCCTCCTGAGGCCATGAGACGGACCGGCACGAGGGTCTCCTCGCTCCGCTCCAGGAGGCCGACGAGGCGGTTCAGGTCGGCCGAGGCGTGGCGGAGTTTCTGCTCCTCGTAGAGGACGATGAAGGGACGGTAGACGAAAAGGCCCAGGACAAGATTGAATCCCTGCAGGAGGCTGCCCCGGAGGGAGCCGGTGGCGAGGTAGCCCCCGAGGAACACCGGCGTCGTCCAGGGCACCGCCCGGGAGGGGAGGGGAACGAACCCCAGGGCCATGGCTCCGTAGGAGAGGAGCGTCGTCAGCAGGGGCACGACGATGAAGGGAACGAGCAGATGGAGGTTGTAGACGACGGGCAGCCCGAAGAGCATCAGTTCGTTGACGTTGAAGAGCATCGGGACGAAGGCGATCTTCGAAAGGGCCCTGTCGCCCCGGTCCCGGCTGAAAAGAATCAGGGCGAGAAGAAGACAGAGGGAGCTCCCGCAGCCGCCCATCAGGACGAAGACGTCGATGAAGGTCTTGGAGACGATCTCCGCAGGAGGCTGCCCCTGGGCTGTCAGGGCCAGGTTGGCCGCCATGGCCGGTTCGAGGAGCCTTCGGGAGACGCCTTCGAGGACGTTGCTCCCGTGAACGCCGAAAAACCAGAGCGAACTGGAGGCCAGGACGAAGGAGAGGGCCCTGGGAAGGCCGCTCCCGATGCGGGAGAAAAGACGGGTCGCCCCGTCGACGAACAGAGCCTGAAGGCTCGTGACGTGCAGGACCCGGACGAGGACGAGATCGAGAAGGGCGACGGTCGCGACGGCCAGGAGAGAGGGGAGAACGACGGAGACGGCGTCGCTGAAGTCCGCATCGGCGCCGTCCGAATAGAGCCGAAGCCCCCGGAGCCTCCTGCCGCTCCAGAAGTCGAACAGCGACGTCGAAAGGAGGGCGGCGACGATGGCCGTGAACATGCCGTCGATGCCCATCGTCTCGAAAGCGACGGTCACGTCGGGAAAACCGCTCAGGATGGCGAAGGAGGCAAGGGAGACGAGGGGAAAGGCCAGAGCCTTCTCCTCCCTGTCGGGCTCCATCCGCGCCCGGCTCAGGGCGGTGAAAAGCGCCATATAGACCGAAAGCATGCCGAAGGTGGCGTCGACGAGGAGAGAGGCCAGATCGATCAGCGCGCCCGACGCGAAACGGGACAGGAAGCTCTGATAGGGAGGAAAGGGAAAGAACCGGAACACCAGGGAAAAAGAGCCTATCATGACGATCGGAATGGCCATGACGAGGCCCTTCCGTATGGATCGGACGAGGGTGCCGTCGGGCAGTTTTTTCCCGTAGAAAAGGTCGGGCATCGAGGCAGCTCTCCTGACTTTACGTTCTCCGATTCCGTCGAATGATGCCGTCTCCTGTCGCACCCGGCCGGAACCCTCTCACCTCCGCCCCGGTGAACGATCTTTCGGAAATCCCCGAAAGAGAGCGGGAACGAGGCAAATGCCCGCAAAGGATAGCAGACAAGGGACCTCTTTCACAACGGCCCCTCGGCCGCCAAAATTCTCAGGCCCGCCAGGACCCGCTCAACCGGATCCGTCGATTCGGGGACCACGTGAAGGACCCGACCGGCGCGGGTCCGAGGCACGTTCTTCCACGCCGCAGACGCGTTGCAGCCCGCTTGACGGAGTTTCGGTCCCTCATCGCCTGCGGATGCAGAGGCCGACGGAAGGGCGCCGCTCAGCCCCTCGCGACGGGCAGAAGCCCCGCCGGATCGGAGGCGTCGGTGCGGAAGAAGGCCACCCGCCGCTGAAGGTCCTCGCCGATGCGGGCCAGTCCCTCGGCGCCCTTGGCGACGCGCTCGGCCGCCGTCGCCACCTCGACCACCTGGTCGCGGACGTTGCGCGCCATGGCGTTGGAGTCGCTCACCTTGCCGGCCATGTCCTGGACGGCCGAGGCGATCTCCCCGCTCGAGGCGGCCTGTTCCTCGCTGACGGCGGCCAGGTCCTGGGCCGATCCGGCGATGTTCTCCAGCCCCTTCAGGATGAGGCCGATCTTCGCCGAGGCCTCCCGGACGAGGCCGTCGGCGTTGCGGGCCCCCTCGCGGTTCCGGTCCGCCCCGGCGCGGACCGAGGCCAGGTCGGCGGCGATGGACCCGGCCAGGTCGGCGATGTTACGGGCCGCCCCGTTGGACTCCTCGGCCAGCTTGCGCACCTCCTCGGCGACGACGGCGAAGCCCCGGCCGTGCTCGCCCGCCCGGGCCGCCTCGATGGCGGCGTTGAGGGCCAGCAGGTTCGTCTGGTCGGCGATGCCCGAGATGACGGCGACGATCTTCTGGATCTGGGCCGCCTTCTCGGCCAGGGCCACGGCGGCCTTCGACGAGGCCTCGGCCTCCTTCGTCACCTCCGTCATGGTGACGACGGTCCGCGTCACGGCCTCCATGCCCGACTCCCCGGCCCTGCGGGCCTCTTCCACTTCGGCCGAGACGTCGCCGCTGCGGTTGGCCGTCGTCGTGGCCCCGGCGGCCACCTCCTCGACGGAGGCGTTGAGCTCTTGTCCTATGGCGGCCAGGTTCTCCATGGCGCCTCCCACGGTCTCGACGCCGCTGCGGGCCTCTTCGACTCCGGCGTTGGATTCTTCGGCCAAAGAGGCGAATTCCTGGGCCTCGTGACTCAGGCGTGCGGCGATGTCGGCCACGGCGGCGATGACCTCGCTCAGGCTCCGCCCCATCCCTTCCAGGGCCGAGGCGATGGAGGCCACCTCGTCGCGACCCTCGTCGGAAAAGGAGACCGTCAGGTCCCCCTCGGCGAAGCGGGCCACGAGACCTTCGAGGCGGGCCAGGGGACGGGTGATGGCGCGGCCGATGAGAAGCCCCGCCAGAGAGGCCAGAAGCAGAGCCGCCACGGAGAGAATCAGAAGCTGCCTGACGGCCCCGGCGTTGGCCGCGGCGACCGAGTCCCTCCGCTCGTCGGCGTCACTCTCCTGGTCGGCGGCGAAACGGGCCAGGGCGGCCTGATAGGCCTCGCCGAGAGGGGCCGTGTGATCGCGGAACAACTCGTAGGCCTCGCCCTTTCTGTTGATGCGGGCCAGGGCGAGGACCTCTTCCAGATCGTCCCGGAAGATCCTCCGGGTCTCCTCGACCTGGTCCAACAGGCGCAGGTCCCCCTCATCAAGGTCGGCCTGGCGGATCCGGACGATGTCCTCGTCGGCGCGGCGGCTCCGATCGGCTATCTCGCTGCCGAGGGCGGCCTTGTCCTCCTCGTTTTCGGTAAGCATGAGATGATAAATATCGCGCTCGACGGCTCGGGCGTGAACTCTGATGTCGTTGGCCAGGAGGGCCGGCGTGAAGACGTTTTCATAGAGATCGGCGAGATCCTTCCCGGCCCGGTCGGCCGCCCTGTATCCGATGAAGCCGACGGCGACGAGAGAAGAGGAAAGAATGGCGACGAGGAGAGAGAGTTTGCCGAAAGTTTTCATGCGTCGGAAGAAGGACATGGGAAAGACCTCTTTTCGAATGGGATGGGTGAAACATCTGAAAAACCGCGGCCCCTTCGCTCCATTTGTCCCGTTTCTGGTATATGATACAAGAAAGAGTATTTTGGATTCCTTTCCCCGGAAAGGACGGATCATCCGTCTCGTCTCTAATGTTTTATTCATCTTTATTCGGAGAAACCCTTTTTCTCGAATCTATTCGTTATTTATATAACGAATAGATGATCCCCCCGACATCGGGGACAAAAAAAGGTCCCTCTTTTGCGACGGGGAAACGAACCTCCGATTTCCTTGAATCTCTGCTATAATGCCCTCTCGGCGAAAAGAGCAGGCCGCCGCGAAGGCCGAAAAAAGGGAGAGAACGCTTTCGGCGAAGGGCGGCCGTGACGGCAGCGGGCGCCGTGATCCTACGGCGAGACGATCCTCTCGGGGCGGAAGCCGCAGACGGACAAGGCGCCTCGGCGGCCCGCCGCGCGAAAAAAGCAGGGGCCACCCGGAAGACTGTGAAGAGGGGGAGAGGACGGTGCCATCGGCCTCTCCCCGCCGAGGACGGCAGAGACGCAGACGACGGTCTCCTCGGGGGAACTCAGGATCGATCGAGCCTCCGGCCCCCTCCGAGGCGGAGGGGACGCCCCTCCTCCGCCGGGGAGAGGCGGACGAAGAGCTCGCCACGCTCGAGGCCCAGATGTCCTTCGAGAGCGCCCAGAGCCTCGACGCTGGGAAGGCTGCGGCCGAGCTCCCACGACAGCAGCGTCTGCCGCCGGACGCCCACCATGTTCGCCAAAGTTTGCTGGGTCATTCCCAGCGACACCCTTCTCGCCCGGAGAGCGGCACCCAGGTCCTTTTTCAAGAACATCACCTCCGTTTATGTGCGTTTTCAACTGCATGGTAGCATCTATTCCCTCTAAGTCAATAGAAACGTACTTGAAATGTTTTATTGAGCGATCTTGCCCTTTGCTTCCCATCCATGTACGCTCATGCGGACATCGAAGGGGGGGGATGACGTGGCTGCGGAGAAAATTTGGGGCGATACCTTACGAAAGGCCCGGAAACGCCTGGGATTGAAACAGGAAGATCTGGCCCAGGTCCTCGGCGTGCGGAGACAGACCGTCGGCGCCTGGGAAAAGGGGACGACATCGCCGGATATCGCGGTCTTGAGCAGGGTCGCCGCCACGCTGAAGACTTCCGTCTCGTATCTCGTCGGCGAAACGGAAGACCCCCGTCCCCCATCGGAGACGGGTTCCTTCGGAAAGACTCCCTTTCGATCCGACACAGAGACAGGCGGGATGGCATTGACAGGGGAAACGCACACGGGAAGGGGGGCGAACCGCGCCGGAGAGGGGGAGAGCCTCACGATCGAGCTCGCTCTGCCCTCGGGACGGACCGTCGCGGCCTCCCCCAAACAGGTCGAGGCCTACCGCGACTGGGAGCGGGACCGCGACGCCGCCAAGACGCTCACCGTCGCCGCCACCCTCGGAATTCCCCTGAGCGATATGGTGCCCCGCGAAACCTCCGAGGGCTACCCCACGGAAAGGCACCGGAACCTGGCGGCGATCGTCAAGCTCGCCACCGCGGGCCACTGCCGCGACGCCCTGCCCGAAAGGGACGCCGACATCCTGCGCCGGATCGCCGAAGAGGACATCTGCCACATTCTGGCCATCGTCAGGGAAACCCTGCGGTGGAAACTCGATCAGATCTTCAGGGACAAGAAGGGAGACCGCTGAACCCCGACGACGGTCTCCCTCTCGACTTTTTTCCTATCGCCGCCGCGGCGGAAGCGCGGCTCCCCGGCCTTCGGGCCTCGCGCAGAGGAAGAATGACGATGGCCTTTCTCTCTTCTCTCCCCTATCATGGAGGAGGATCATTCCGAAGAAGAGAGGGGATTTCGTGGGCATCGCCACCGATCTCATCATCGTCGTCATCGTCGGCCTTCTGGGAGGCCTGGCGGCCCGGAAGCTCAACCAGCCCCTCATCCTGGGCTACATCCTGGCCGGGATCGCCGTGGGCCCCTTCACGGGCGGCGTCACCGTCTCCGACGTCGACGAGATCGAGCAGCTCGCCGAGATCGGCGTGGCCCTCCTCCTCTTTTCCTTAGGCCTGGAGTTCTCCCTCAAAAGCCTCAAACCCATCAGGGCCATCGCCCTGGGCGGCTCGGCGCTGCAGGTGCTCCTGACCCTCCTCGTCGGCTTCGCCCTGGGGCGCTATCTCGGCTGGGAGACGACGCCCTCCCTCTGGTTCTCCGTCGCCATCGCCTCGTCCAGCACGGCCGTCATCGCCAAGACCCTCGCGTCGCGAGGACAGATGGGAACCCTTTCGAGCCGCGTCATGTTGGGCATGTCCATCGTCCAGGACATTCTCGTCATCCCCCTCATGGTCATCATGATGAGCCTCGAGAGCTCGGGCGTCTCCCTCGTCGGCGTCCTCAAACCCCTGATCAAGGTCATCCTTTTCGTCGCCGCCATGCTCTACGCCGGGGCCCGCATCATCCCGCACCTCATGGAGCGCGTGGCCCGATGGGAATCGCGGGAGCTCTTCGTCCTGGCCGTGACGGCCACCGGCCTCGGCGTCGGCTATCTGACCTACTCCCTCGACCTCTCCTTCGCCTTCGGAGCCTTCATCGCCGGACTGGTCCTGAGCGAGTCCGATTACGGCCGGGCCGCCCTGAACGACCTCGTCCCCGTCCGGGACCTCTTCGGCCTCCTCTTTTTCGTCACCATCGGCATGCTCTTCGACCCCTCCTTCCTCGTCGCCCGCTGGAGGACCATCGCCGCCCTTCTGGCCGCCGTGACCCTCGCCCGAGGGACCATCCTGGCCGGGACGGGACGCCTCTTCGGCTACCGCAACGTCATCCCCCTGGCCCTCTTCCTGGGCATGATCCCCCTCTCGGAGATCGCCTTCATCGTCCTTCAGCGCGGACTGGACAGCGGCGCCATCCCCTACGACATCTACGCCCTGGCCCTGAACGTCGTCATCCTCTCCATGCTCCTGGGCCCCCTGGCGACGGGACTGACCGGTCCCGCCTACGGCCTCGTCAAGCGGCTGAAAAAACCCGACGCGATCCGCACCGTCAATCTCCCCCCGACGGGCCTGGCCGACCATGTCGTCATCGCCGGAGGAGGAACCTTCGGGCGCCACATCGGCTTCGTCCTCCGCAGCCTGGAGCACCCCTACCTCATCATCGAGCCTCACCACGCCACCTTTCTCAAGGGACAGGAAGAGGGGCTGAGCCTGCTTTTCGGCGATCCGGGCCAGGACGCCATCGTCGAGGCCGCCGGAATCGAAAGGGCCCGACTGCTCGTCATCACCCTCCGGGGAAGGCTGGAAACCCTCGATGTCTTCCGGGCCGCCCGGAAACGGAACGGGACGATCCCCGTCATGGCCCGGGCCGAGAGCCGCGAGGACCGCCGCCTCCTCGAAGAGAGAGGGGTGACGCGCGTCATCGATCCCGAGATGGAGGCCGGGCTCGAGATGGCCCGCCAGGCCCTGCTTCAGCTCGACGTGCCCGCCACGGTCGTCCATAGGGAGATCGAGACGCTGAGACGTGCCGGTCAGGCCGACCCCTTCGACGGCCGCCCCGAACACGAGGCCCTCTCCCGCCTGCGCAGGGCGACGGAACGCATTCAGCTCGAGTGGATCTACCTTCACGAGGGCAACCCCCTCGTCGGCAAGAGGCTTTCGGAGACGCCCATCCGCTCCGGCTTCGGCCTCTCCGTCGTGGCCGTCGGACGGGACGAGAACGCTTTCCCCGACGTCACGGGCTCCCTCGTCCTCCGCGCGGGAGACTACGTCGCCGTCGTGGGGACTCAGGAGCAGAACCGGCGCTTCGTCGAGGCCTTCGGCACGAAGAGGGCGCGGAGCGAGCCCTGACCGCCGGGGTATACAGGAGCCTTTTCGCGATCTCCCTCCTTGCCATCGGCAGGCCTTCGGCCCTAAAATAAAGTGGGTTTGTTCTATCCCTCTCTCCGCGACGGGGAGTGTCCTCTCGAAAAGGGGGGTTGGTGATGGGCATCGAAGCCACGACGGCCATGAGGCCCGAGAGTCTTTCGTCTCTCTACGGAGGGGGGAAGGTCTCGACGGAGGCGAAGTCGGTCCCGGCCTCCTCCGCCCAGGAGCGGAGCCGGGAGCTGAGCCGTGCCGAGGCGCGCCTTCTCCAGGAGGAGCGGACCCTCACGGGAGACCCCAAGGTCCGCGACGCCTCCGTCCAGTACGAGTACACCATCGGCCCCGACGGCAAACGCTACATCACGGGAGCCCGCGTCACCTACAGCGAAGAGGGCGGAAGCTCCGCCTCCTCGGCCGATCGCGAGGAGAACCTCTCCTCCGATCTCGGCCGTCAGGTCGACCTCGCCTCCTCTTCGGCCGAAGAGGATCTCGAGGAGGAGGCCGCCGTCGACGAGCTCCGCAAGATCGACAGGGAGGTCCGGGCCCACGAGGCGGCCCACATGGCCGCCGGCGGCCCCTACGCCGGGGCCGTCTCCTACACCTATGTCCAGGGCCCCGACGGAGCCAGCTACGCCGTCGGCGGCGAAGTCCCCATCTCCGCCCCGGCGGGGCGCACGCCGGAGGAGACGATCCGCATCATGGAACAGGCCCGCTCGGCCGCCCTGGCACCGGGCGCCCCTTCGGCGCAGGATTTCAGGGTCGCCTCCAAGGCCTCGGCCGCCGTGACCCAGGCCCGGCAGGAGCTCTCCCGAAGGGGAGACGGAGAGGACTCGCAGGAGGACGGAGCCCTTCCCCTCGCGCCGGACGAGCCGACGACGCCGGAGCGTTCCTCCGATTCCGCGGCGGACTCCGACGGGACGAGGACCTCGCCGTCGGACCGGCGCGAGCCCGATCTTCTCTTCTCCTTCATCGCCTCCGAAGAGGACCGGGACCAGCTCCTCCAGGCCTACAGCGCCCCCTGGGCGATGGGACGAAACGACGGATCGGGGGCGACCTACCTCGGAGCGGGCCTCGTCGCCTAGACCGAAGGCGCCTCCGAAGGCGAGAACGCCGTCAAGTGGCCCGGTCGGGCCACTTGACCGTATTCCGGGGCAAGGCCCCGACGAAAAGGAGTCGCCATGAACGAAGCCGAACTGCACCGTCTCCGCCAGGCCATCGACGACGTCGACGAAGCGCTCGCCCTCCTCCTGGAAAAGCGGCAGGCCCTCGCCCGGTCCGTCGGCGAGGCCAAGGGGGAATCGCCCGTCTTCGACCCGGCCCGGGAGCGCACCGTCATCGAAAGGCTCAAGGGCAGACACCCGAGCCTGGACGGCAAAGGCCTGGAGGCGATCCAGCGCGAAGTCATCTCCCTCTGCCGGGCCGTCCAGCAGCGCCCCCGGGTGGCCCTCATGGGCCCCGAGGGCTCCTTCTCCCAGCAGGCCGCCCATGCCGGGCTGGGACATTCCATCGACCCCGTCTTCACCGCCGGTCCCTGGGAGGCCTTCGCCGCCCTGGAACGGGGCGAGGCCACTCTGGCCGTCGTCCCCATCGAGAACACCATCGAAGGCGTCGTCTACGCCACCCTCGACGCCTTCGCCAAGGCCCCGACGGACCTGGCCATCGTCGGCGAGGTCCGTCTGCCGATCCGTCACGTCCTGGCCACGGGCGGCTGTTCCCTCGAGGAGATCGTCGAGGTCCGCTCCCACCCTCAGGCCCTGGCCCAATGCCGCCTCTGGCTGACCGCCCATCTGGCCGGGACGCCCCAGAAACCCTCGTCGACGACGAGCGGCGCCGCCCAGGAGGCCTCGGCCGAGAGGGGAATCGCCGCCATCTGCAGCGAGGCCGCCGCCCTCTCCCGGGGGCTGACGATCCTCCGCCGCTCCATCCAGGACCAGCCCAACAACAGGACCCGCTTCTGGATCGTCGGCCGCGACCCCTCCAGGCCGGGGCAGGGGGCCAAGACCTCCCTCCTCTTCTACGTCGCCCATCGGCCGGGGTCGCTTCTGGGCGCCCTCGAACCCCTGAGGGAGGCCCAGCGGAACCTCACCTTCATCCAGTCCCGCCCCCTGCCGGAGAACCCCTTCGAGTACGTCTTCTTCCTCGACGTCGAGGGCGACGCCGGGGAAGAGCCTCTCGCCTCGGCTCTGAAGGCCATGGGCGAACAGTGCTTCCGGCTGCGCGTCCTCGGCTCCTACCCCTGCGGCGACTCCGCCATCTGAAGGCCGTCGAGGGCCTCGCGCAGCTCCGCCACCATGCGGCGCGTCTCCTCCAGGAGGCGCGCCGCGTCGCCTTGACAGGTCTCGGCGAGGCGCACCAGGGCGCTGCCGACGACGACGCCGTCGGCCAGAGAGGCGCAGAGTCGGGCCTTTTCGGGGCCGTCGATGCCGAAGCCCAGAGCCAGGGGGAGATCGGTCGTCTCTCTCACCCGAGCCATGTAGGCCTCGAGATCGCCGTGGAGGGCCTTGCCCGTCCCCGTCACGCCCAGAAGGGAGACGCAGTAGAGGAAGCCCCGGCTCCTGCGCCCCACCTCGACGAGACGGTCCGAGGCGGCGTTGGGCGTCGCCATGAGGACGGCGTCGACGCCCCGTCGCTCCAGGGCCCCGTAGAGGAGCTCTCCCTCGTCGTAGGGGAGATCGGGAACGATGACGCCGGACAGGCCCGATTCGGCGGCGTCGCGGGCGAATCGCTCCTCGCCGTAGTTCAGGATGGGGTTGTAATAGCCCATGAGGACGAGAGGGGCCCCGATCTTCCCCTTCAGGCCCGCGGCCAGATCGAGAATCCCGGCCAGAGTGGCCCCCCTGCGGAGGGCCCTCTGGCCCGCCGCCTGGATGACGGGGCCGTCGGCCTGGGGGTCGGAGAAGGGAACGCCCAGCTCGATGACGTCGGCGCCGGAGGCGTCGAGACAGAGGATGCGGTCGGCCGTGACGGCCATGTCGGGGTCGCCTGCCGTGATGTAGGTGACGAGGGCCTTGCGGCCCCCGAAGGCCCGAGAAAGACGGCTCATGACTGTTTCTCTCCCTTCCGAAGATAGGACGCGATCGATTCCATGTCCTTGTCGCCCCGGCCCGAAAGGCAGACGACGAGGACCTTCCCGGCCAGGCCGGGGGCCTGCTTCATCGTCTCCGCCAGGGCGTGGGAGCTTTCCAGGGCCGGGATGATCCCCTCGAGGCGGCAGAGGAGCCGAAAGGCCTCGACGGCCTCGTCGTCGGTGACGGAAACGTACCGGGCCCGGCCCGACTCCTTGAGGAAGCTGTGCTCGGGCCCCACGCCGGGGTAGTCCAGACCGGCCGAGAGGGAATAGGCCTCGACGACCTGGCCGTCGCCGTCCTGGAGAAGGTAGGATCGGCTGCCGTGAAGGACGCCGACGCGCCCCGCCCCCAGAGTGGCGGCGTGCTCCCCCGTCTCGACGCCCCGACCGGCCGCCTCGACGCCGACGAGGGCGACGGGATCGTCGAGGAAGGGATAAAAGAGCCCCATGGCGTTGCTGCCGCCGCCGACGCAGGCCAGGAGCACGTCGGGAAGACGTCCCTCGTCGGCCAGGATCTGACGGCGCGCCTCGTCGCCGATGACGCGCTGGAAATCGCGGACCATCATGGGGTAGGGATGGGGCCCGACGACGGAGCCGATGATGTAGTGCGTCTCCTCGACGGTGGCCGCCCAGTGGCGGATCGCCTCGTTGGTGGCGTCCTTGAGCGTTCCCGTCCCCGACGTGACGGGAACGACTTCCGAGCCGAGGAGCTTCATGCGCTCCACGTTCACGGCCTGGCGACGCATGTCCTCTTCGCCCATGAAGACGGTGCACTCCAGGCCGAAACGGGCCGCCGCCGTGGCCGTCGCCACGCCGTGCTGTCCCGCCCCCGTCTCGGCGATGACGCGCCTCTTGCCCAGACGGCGGGCCACGAGGGCCTGGCCCAGGGCGTTGTTGATCTTGTGGGCCCCCGTGTGATTCAGATCTTCCCTCTTGAGGTAGATCCTGGCCCCGCCCAGATGGGCCGTGAGCCTTTCGGCGAAATAGAGGGGCGTGGGCCTGCCGCCGAAACGGCTCAGCAGAAAGGCCAGCTCCTCCTGAAAGGCCGCCTCGTCGCGGAGGGCCCTGTAGGTCCTCTCGAGTTCGTCGAGGGCCGCCATCAGCGTTTCGGGCACGTAGCGCCCCCCGAAGGGGCCGTAATAGCCTCGTTTCATCCTCTTCCTCTCCCTTCCCCGACAGGTCCCGGACGTCCCAGGACCCTCATGGCCTCTTCCATCAGACGACGATCCTTGACGCCCGGCGCCGATTCGAGACGGCTGTTGAGATCGACGGCATCGGGCCCGACGGCCTCGACGGCCCTCTTCAGGTTTTCCGGCCCCAGGCCGCCGGCCAGAACGATAGGTCTACCGAAATCAAAGCCTCGAAGCACATTCCAGTCGAAGGAACGGCCCGTCCCGCCCCGCTTTCCTCCCCACTTCGTGTCCAGGAGGAAGGCGTCGGCCACGCCGCCGTAGTCCCTGGCCCTGTCGAGGTCGCCCCTCTCGGCGACGGAGAGGGCCACGATACGTCGCAGAGGGACAGAGGCGACGAGGTCCGGCGTCTCGCCTCCGTGAAACTGGACGGCGTCGAAAAGCCTGGAGGCGACGAGACGGTCCAGCTCCTCCTCGGCGGCGCCGGCCACGACGGCCACGACGGCCACGAAGGGAGGGACGAGAGGCCTCAGGGCCGCCACGGCCTCGAAGGTGACGCGGCGGGGGCTCGTCGGGACGAGGATGAAGCCCAGGGCGTCGAAGCCCAGCTCGACGGCGGCCCTCACGTCCTCGGGCCGGGTGAGGCCGCAGAGCTTGACCCGCGTCATCTCCGGCCCCTCAGGGAGGCGATGAGGGCGGCCGGATCGTCGGACCGGACGAGGGCCTCGCCGACGAGGACGGCCGCCGCGCCGCAGGCCTCGAGGCGCTCCACGTCGCGACGGTCGAATATGCCGCTTTCGGCGACGACGGGCCGCGAATCGCCCAGCCTGTCCCTCTCGGCGACGAGACGCCCCGTCAGGGCCAGATCGACGGTGAAGTCGCGCAGGTCCCTGTTGTTGACGCCGATGAGGGGCGATCGGGTCTCCAGGGCCAGGTGAAGCTCCCTCTCGTCGTGGACCTCGACGAGGCTCTCCATCCCCAGGGAGGCGACGAGATCGACCATCGCCCCGATCGTCTCGCCGAGGACGGCGACGATGAGAAGGACCGCGTCGGCCCCGAGGAAAAGGCTTTCGTAGACCTGAAGGGGATCGATGAGGAAATCCTTGCGCAGCAGGGGCAGATCGACGGCCGCCCGGACCTGGCCGAAGATCTCCCGGCTCCCCTGGAAGAAGGGGCCGTCGGTCAGGACCGACAGGGCCCCGGCCCCGCCGGCGACGTAGGACCGGGCCAGGGCGAGGGGATCGAAATCGTCCCGGATCAGCCCCTTGCTGGGCGAGGCCTTCTTGACCTCGGCGATGACGGTCACTCCCGGACCGGCCAGGGCCGCGGCGAGGGAGCGTTTTTTCCCGCGCAGGCCTTCCACTTCGTCGATCTTGGAGCGGACGATGCGGTCGAGAATCACGCCACTCCCTCCCTCGTCATCGTCCGGGAACGGACCTGCTCCAGTTTGGCCGCGGCCCTTCCGTCGTCGATGATCTCCGCGGCGAGGACCACGCCCTCCTTCAGAGAGGCGGCCCTGTCGGCGACGAAAAGGGCCGCCCCGGCGTTGAGAAGGACGAAATCGCGGGAGGCCCCTCCCCTTCCGGCGAAAATCTCCAGGGCCAGGGCGGCGTTGGCCTCGGCGTCGCCTCCCCGGGCGGCGTCGAGAGGCCGAGGGGCGAGACCGGCCTCCTCGGGAAAGAGGTTCCTCTCCTCCAGGCTGTCGCCGTCGAGGAGACAGACCCGGTTGGCCCCTTCCAGGGTCAGCTCGTCGGCTCCCCCGGCCCCGCAGACGACGAGGGCCTTCCTGAGGCCCATGTGCCGCAGCGTCTCGGCGATGGGCCGAACCAGCTCGGGGGAAAAGACGCCCAGAACCATCCTGTCGGGGCGGGCCGGATTGGTCAGGGGGCCCAGAACGTTGAAGATCGTCCTGATCCCCAGGGCCTTCCTGACGGGAGCGACGTTTTTCATGGCCCTGTGGAAGTGGGGGGCGAAGAGGAAGCCGAAGCCCACGGTCGCGACGGCCTCCTCGACGGCCGATCCCTCCTCCAGGAGGGGGCAGCCCAGGGCCTCCAGCACGTCGGCGCTGCCGCAGCGGCTCGAAACGGAGCGGTTGCCGTGCTTGGCCACGGCCACGCCTCCGGCTGCGGCGACGAAGGCCGACAGGGTGGAGATGTTGAAGGTCCCCGTCCCGTCGCCTCCCGTGCCGACGACGTCCAGAAGGGGCCTGGCGGCGACGTGGACGGCCTGAGCCTTGTCGCGCATGACCGAGGCGGCGGCGACGATCTCCTCGACGGTCTCCCCCTTGGCCCGCAGGCCCGTGAGAAAGGCCGCGACCTGGGCCTCCGGCGCCCTTCCCTCCATGAGGGCCTCCATGGCCCCCGTCATCTCGTCATGGCTCAGATCCCTTCGGGCCATGAGACGTTCCAGCTGCACTCTCAACATAAGGCTCAACTCCTCTCGGCTCGGCTCGCAGATTTTCAGAGGGCGGCGAAATTCTCCAGGAGCCTCCGCCCCTGGACGGTCAGAATCGATTCGGGGTGAAACTGGACGCCGAAGAAGGGGGCGTCGACGTGCTCCAGGGCCATGACCGTTCCGTCGTCGCAGCGGGCCGTCACGCGGAGCTCGGCCGGCAGGGAGGCCTCGTCGACGACGAGAGAGTGGTAGCGCGTCGCCTCGAAGGGCGACGGCAGTCCGCGGAAGATCCCTCTGCCGTCGTGGCGGACGGCCGAGACCTTGCCGTGACAGGGCCGGGAGGCCCGGACGACGTTCCCGCCGAAGGCGAAGGCCATGGACTGGTGGCCCAGACAGACGCCCAGAAGGGGCAGGACGCCGCAGAAGGCCCGGGCGAAGGCCACCGTCACGCCCGCCCCTTCGGGCCCTCCCGGTCCCGGCGAAAGGACGATCCTGTCGGGACCGAGGCGCCGGGCCTCGTCGACGGTGATGCGATCGTTGCGGACCGTCGTCACCTCGTCGAATTCGCCCAGGAGCTGGACCAGGTTGTAGGTGAAGGAATCGTAGTTGTCGACGAGCAGGATCATCGGCCCGCTCCTTTCTCTGCTGCCTTCTTCAGGGCCCGGAAAAGGGCCTCGGCCTTGTTGCGCGTCTCGTCGTACTCCTTTTCGGCGACGGAATCGTAGACGACGCCCGCCCCGGCCTGGACGGAAATCTCGTCCCCGACCTGGACGAAGGTCCTGATGGCGATGCAGGTGTCGAGATCGCCCGTCGAGGAGAGGTAGCCCACGGCTCCCGCATAGGGACCGCGGGGGCTTCCCTCGAACTCTTCGATGAGCTCCATGGCGCGGATCTTGGGCGCCCCCGAGACCGTTCCGGCCGGGAAGGCCGCCTCGAGGACGTCGAAGGCCTTCACCTCCGGCCGCCGCACCCCCTCGACCTGGGAGACGATGTGCATCACCCGGGAATAGCGCTCGACGCCCATGAGCTCCGTCACCGTCACCGACCCGGTCCGGCAGATCCGTCCCAGATCGTTGCGGGCCAGGTCGACGAGCATGAGATGTTCGGCCCGCTCCTTTTCGTCGGCCAGAAGCTCGGCCTCGAGAGCCCTGTCGGCGTCCTCGTCGCGGCCCCGAGGCCTCGTCCCGGCCAGAGGGCGGGTCATGACGGCGTCGCCTTCGAGGCGGACGAGAACCTCCGGCGAGGAGCCGATGAGATTCACTTCGGGCGTCTCGACGAGGAAGAGGTAGGGCGAGGGATTCTCCTCGGCCAGGGCCTCGTAGACGGTCGAGGCGGGCAGATCGGTCTCGACGGAAAAGCGCTGGGAGAGGACGACCTGACAGACCTCGCCGTCGATGATGGCCTCCCTCCCGGCGTCGACGATCTTCATGAAGGCCGCCTTTCCCGTCTCGGACCGGACCTCTCCGAGGAAGAAAGGCCCCGACGGCCTCGGCCGCTCCGCCTCTTCGAGGAGGCGCACCAACCCCTGAAGGTGGTCGTGACCCGCGGCCAGGGCCGCCTCGAGGCCTTCGGCGCCGACGGGGGCATGGTGGATGAGCAGGATCGAATCCCTCTCGTGATCGACGGCGACGACGGTGGCGTAGCCCATGAGGAGGGCCCGGGGCAGAGCCGATCCCTCCAGGGACCGCCCCCCCCGGAAGAGGTCCTCCCAGTGCTCGATCATGGCGTAGCCGAAATAGCCCGCCACCCCTCCGGCGAAGGGAGGCATCCCCTCGCGGAGGGAGGAAAAGGTGCCCAGATAGTCCTCGACGGCGCGGCGCAGCTCCCGACCCGAGGGATGAACCTGAAGAAGGCGGCCCTCCCCGTCGTGAACGGAACAGCGGCACCCGTCGCCGGAGACGGAAAAGATCCGCTCGGCCTCGACGGCGATGAAGGAATAGCGCCCCTTGCCCATGCCGCCGTCGCCGCTTTCGAGAAGAAGCGTGTGACTCCGGCCCCCCTTGAGCCTCTCGTAGAGGGAGCGGGGACTGCGGCCCCGCCGGGGCAGCTCCAGGACCAGAGGAAGGCGCCCGGCCTGGGAGGAACGTGCTTTTTCTATCTCGACGGGACTCGTTTCGATTCGGCTCGTCATCATCGGACCTCCTGAACGAAAATAGGGAGGGGCCCTGGGGCCCCTCCCTGAACTGGAAGAAAAACGACACGGGAGAGGCCTCGAAAGTGAATCCCCAAGGGATCCGCCTCCAAGGCCTCTCGCTCAAACGCTTTTAAGCGACGCTACGGCTCCTGGCGGCAGACTAAGTCCGCCACCACCAATTCCGAGTTGTGCAAGCCGCTGACATCACGCTGATTCCCCGTTTCATCGAAGTTGGACGGAATGATACGCCTCGCCGGGCCGACTGTCAACCTTCGTTTTTTTGTCCCGCCGGCCGGGGAACCCCCTTTCCCCGGGGAACGAAAGCCTTTGCTCATTCTGGACACCCGTCAATTATTTCGATGAAGGACTGAAGGGGAAGGCTTGTTCCGCCGACGCGAGGCCCCTAAAATGACCTCATTCCCTCGTCAAACCCCTCCGACTTCACGGTGCGCCGCGGGAACCGCCCGAAACCTCGCCCTCCGGGGCGAGGGAGGGGCGGACAGAGCGAAACGGAAACTCCCCCCTCCCCGAGGGGCTTTCTCCGAAGAGAGGGCCCCTCCTCCCTTTTTCCGACCTTTCCTCAGGCCGCCGAAAGAAGACCCAGATCGCGCTCCCACTGGGCCAGGCGGGCCATGCTGACGCCGATGCCGCCGCAGACGACGGCCATGACGGACCGGGCCCCCTCGAGGGCGGGGTGGCCGTCGTAGAGGGTGGCCAGGGTGGCCCCGCAGGCGGGCTCGACGAGCACGCGGTGGTCGTCGGCGAAGCGACGGCAGGCCGAGACGGCCTGGACGTCGGAGACGGTCACGGCCCGGACGTCGTGGCGGCCCGCCCAGGCGACGGCCTCGGCCGTGACGCGCCGCGTCGCCAGACTGGTGGCCACCGTCGAGATCCGATCGAGCGTCACGACATGGCCCGAACGGAGGGCGGCGCCGAAGGAGGCGGCCCCCTCGGGCTCGACGGCCACGAGAGGCACGTCGCCCCAGCCCACCTCGCGGAGCCCTTCGAGGACGCCGCACATCATGCCGCCGCCGCCGACGGAAAGGACCACGGCGTCGGGACGGGCCATCTGCGTCCGGGCCTCGCGGGCGATGGTCCGGTACCCCTCCCAGAGGGTGGGGTGGTCGAAGGGATGGACATAGGCCGCCCCCGAAGCCTCGGCCAGCTTCCGACCGTGGGCATCGGCGTCGTCCCAGACGGCGCCGAAAACCTCGACGCGGGCCCCTTCGGAGGCGATGCGCTCCTTGGCCTCGGCGCTCGTCGTCTCGGGAACGACGACGGTGACCTCCATGCCCAGACGGTTTCCGGCATAGGCCACGGCGTAGCCGGCGTTGCCCGCCGACGAGGCGACGAGGCGACTCTTTCCCTCGTCACGGGCCCGGGAGCAGAAAAGGCCGATGCCGCGGATCTTGTAGGAACCGGCGTTCTGGAAACACTCCATCTTGAGGAAAACCTCTTTCCCGGCGACGCGGCTGAGATCGCGCGACTCGAGCATGGGCGTCTGGACGTGAAGGGGTGCCGTGGCTGTCATGAGTTTCATCCTCCCTTTTCTCCATTACGGGCGACCCCGAAGGGCCCTTAAAATAAAGAAGGGGCCCCGATCCGTGATCGGGGCCCCTTCCTCGCTTTTCTGGTCGACGACGCCTAAGCGCCGTTCCCGCGAGGGGGAGCCGCGTTGGCGATAATAATGGCCTGGCCGGAAAGGGTGATCTGTCCGTTGAGCCTGGTCGCCATCGCAAACACTCCTCGCACAAAAGTTATTGGGGGCATTATGTCAGGTCGCCCGAGGCCTGTCAAGCCTCGAGGCGCCTTTCGTATGCGGCAAGACCGCCGCAAGAAGGCACTCCGACCCGGCGCGGCCGGGCAAGAAGCTAAAAAAGCAGCTCCAGAGCGAGGGTTACGGCGATGGCGCCGAAGACGACCTGGATCAGCCCCCGGCCGCACCAGGCCAGGACAAGAGCCGTCGCCGTCCCGGCCAGGGAGGAGCTCAGACGGCCCGTCGACATCAGCGTCTCGGGAAAGATGAGGGCCCCCAGCACGGCGTAGGGGACGTAGCGGAGCAGGTTGTCCCAGAAGGGGGGCAGCTTCCTGTCGCCGAGGAAGACGAGGGGGATCATGCGGGGCAGGTAGGTGACGAGGGCCATGAGAAGGGCCGTCAGAAGGGCCCGATTCATCGGGAGACCGCCTCGGAGGGGAAAAGACGGACGCCGATGAGGGCCGCCGCGACGGTCGCCGTCAGCACGCCCCAGCCTCCGCCGAAGGCGGCCAGAGGCGAAACCCGGTAGAGACCGTTGACGGCCATGGAGAGGAGGGCCACGACGAGGACCTTCCTGTTCTTCCGGGCCGAGGGAACGAGAAGGCCGATGAACATGGCGTAAAGGGCGATGCCCATCCCCTTCTGAAAGACATCGGGCAGGGAGGAGGCCAGGAAGAAGCCGACGAAGGAGCCGGCCACCCAGGAAAGGTAGGAGAAAAGGTTCAGCCCCAGCAGAAAGGCCGGAGAGAGGACCGCCTCGGGCCGGAGCGAGGCCACGGCATAGGTCTCGTCGGTGACGCCGAAGGCCAGAAGGGCCCGCCGCGCCCTCGACGTCCCGGGAGCGATGCGGCGCGCGAGCGTCGAGGACATGAGGAAGTGACGGAAATTGAGGACGAAGACGGCCAGGACGATCTCGGCCACGGAGGCGCCGAGGCCCATGAGATTGACGGCCACGAACTGACTCGCCCCGGCGTAGACGACGACGGAGAGGGCCATGGCCCCCGATCCGGGCACTCCGGCCGATCGGGCCAGGAGGCCGAAGGCCACGGCGATGGGGAAATAGCCGACGGCCACGGGAAAGGCCGCACGAAGACCCTCCCCGAACAACGAGGTGCGTTCCGATCGCAACAGGATCCCTCCCGACGGGAATAGGGGCAAACGGAGGCCATTCTACCACCATCGGAGGAGAGGACGAAAGAAGATCCGCAGGAGAAGAGGCCTTCAGCGCCGCGTCGACAGGGCCGCGACGTCCGCCTCTTCCCTGCGTCGGCGAGGGGACATCATCGCCTGGCTTCAAACAGGAGCAGGAGGACCCCGCCGACCAGCGCGACCGATCCCATGATCGGCGACAGAGGAATCGTTCGGGTCTGTTCCGTCGTCACCTGAATGGGGCCCAGATCGACGGCCTTTTCTCGGGTTGTATAGGTTATCCCCTGGCAGACGAAGACGGTGACCCCCAAGGCGATCAGGGCGACTCCGATCAGACGATTTGCCTTCACGAGACTTCCCCTCCTCCCGTTTCCCTCAAGCTAGAGCACGCGCCTGCCGCTGATGATGTTGACGAGGACGACGACGACGGCGACCACCAGCAGGACATGAATAAAACCGCCCATCGTGTGATTGCTGACCAGACCCAGAAGCCACAGAACGATCAACACAACGGAAATTGTCCACAACAAGACTTTCTCCTCCCTTCAGCTGCCAAAGGCCCTTTCGGCCGATTCAAGCAACAACGCCACAGCCCCTCGCCGACGAGCCACCAGGTAAGAGAAACAGAAAAAGGGAACGAGACGGAGGCGGTTTTCTTCTTTATCAGGGCAATGCGATATGCTTCATTTTACTCTATTATTAGTTAAATACATAGACTAATAAGGCCAATTCATGATGTCCCATCCGTTCTTGCTATCACGAATGACAACCGATTCTTTCGCTTCATCGCCCCTGCCTTCTCCGACACGCAGCCTGTTCATTATATTGAATAAGTTTTTTCGGAATTCCCTCTACCTTCTTTTCGGGGAGGAGAGGAAAGACCGCCTCCCCATCCGAAGGGCTCCTTTTTATGTGGACTGCGTCGCGATAGAATGTTAAAATATTCTATGAAGTCAGAAAAAAGATACTCATCGTGCCTGTTTCCTCCGACGCCCCCTCCGTCACCGCAGGGCCGGGCGGGAACCCGCCTCCGGGCCGACCTCGCGGACCGTCAAGGGATCAGCCCTCGAGAGGGTTCCGCGGGAAAGAGGCGGGCAACAGAGGCAGGAGGAAAGGGGATATTTCCATGAAAACCAACGGAACGACAGGTCCTTCCCTTCGAGACGACAGCTCTCCGCCCGAAGACGGGCACGGGGAATGAGGCTCTCTCTCCTGTGGCGATCTCTTTCCCGAAAGAACTCCACGTCGGGAAAGGCCACCCTCATCGGCTATTTCGTCAAAGGCCATGAAGCCCGGAAAGCCTTGAAGGACCTGAGGCGGAAGGGCTATCGGCACATCGCCCGGGTAAGCCGAAGCGCCGAAGGCACGCTCTCCATCGGAGACGTCTCCCCCTGGGTCCGAATCGGCCTGCAGGCCGCTGCGTTCGCCCTTTTCGGGGGCCTTTCCGCCCTGCTCTTCCCCGTTCATCACGGGTCATTCTCTCTGTCCGTCCCTGTCGGCGGTCTGGCCGGGCTCGCCCTGAGTCACCTCTGGATCGGGCACTTCCGATTCGGCACAGGCAGGAAGGAGCTCGAAAGGCAAGCCCGTCGTCTCATTCCGGGCGAAACGGCCCTGGTCCTTCTGGCGCCCATCGAACAGTTGCGGGACCCCATGACCGTTCTGCTGGGACAGGGCGAGATGGCTCCGACCATCTTCGTCCTCCACCCACGAAGGGAAAACCCGAACCGTCTCAAGGAGAGCCGCCCCCCCGGCAGCGTCCCGCCCAATCCCGCGCCGCTTCAGGAACAGAGCCGACGCCTGGCCAGGGGCCATCGGCTCGATGTCCGCCCTCCGAGGGACAGAAAACTCCTGAAACGGCTGGAGAGGGGCCGCCGGTGGGTGCAGCAGGTCTGCCTCGATCTATCCGAAGCCTCGCGCCTCCTGCAGAGCGTTCCATCGACGGCCGAGTGGCTCCTCGACAACGAATACCTTTTCGAGGGCAACGCCCGGGACGTGAGTCTCAACCTCCCCCGCCGCTATTACCGGCAGCTCCCGGCCCTGGCCGAGGGACCGCATCGCGGTCATCCCCGCATCTACGACCTGGCCCGGGAATTGGTCGCCCTCTCCGATCTCCACCTGGAGGAGGAGAACATTCTGGCCTTCACCGAGGCCTATCAGAAGGAGAAGCCCCTCCTGATCGGCGAACTCTGGGCTCTTCCTCAAATGCTCCGCATCGCCCTGATCGAGGGGATAGAGGTCATCGCCGATCGGGCCCTGACGGAACTGAGAGATCACGAGTCGGCCGACCTATGGGCCAACCGACTGGTCACGGCCAACCGGAACAATCCCAACGGCCTTTTTCCCCTCATGGCGGAACTGACTCAAACCCTTCCGGACCCGAGCCCTCACTTCGCCGCTCAGCTCGTCGATTCTCTCTACGACGAAGGCGCGGTCCTGGTTCCCGTGCGAAGCTGGCTGGAACAGGCCTTCGGCAAGTCCCTGAAGGAGATCCTCATGCAGGAGAGGAAACGCCAGACGAAAGACGAGTTTTCCATCGGGAACGCCTTCGGAAGCCTCCGCCGACTGGCCCTCCTCGACTGGAAGGAGTGTTTCGAGAGGCTGAGCCAGGTGGAGGAGACGCTGCGCCGAGATCCTTCCGGGATCTACCCCCGAATGGATTTCGCCACCCGCGACCGCTACCGCCGGGCCGTCGAGGACCTGCGCCGGGGATCGGATCAGAGCGAGGAGGCCATCGCCCGGAAAGCCGTCGACCTGGCGGCGGCCCCGTCCTCCTCGGAGGATGCCGAACGGCAGGATCACGTCGGGACCTATCTGATAGGCGAAAAGCGAAACGATCTGGCCCAGCTCGTCGGCTGCCGGGAGTCTTTTCGCTTTCGCGCCCTGAGTTGGGCTCACGCCAACCACTCGCCCCTCTACCTCGTCGGGTTGACGACTCTGACCGTGACGCTGCTCCTGACGGCCCTCCATATCGGCTTTCACCGGCAGAGTCCGGCGACGCAGGTCCTCTTCGCCCTCCTTGCGGCCATTCCGGCGAGCCAGATAGCCCTTGAACTGCTGAATCTCCTCGTCATGGCCCTCTTCCCTCCACGCTCCCTGCCCAAAATGGACTTCAGAACCTCGGGGATTCCCGATGCCTTTCGGACTCTCGTCGTCGTGCCCATGCTGCTGTCCGACGAAGAGGCGATCAAAACCGAAGTGGAAAAACTGGAGATCCGCTTTCTGGCCAACCGCGAGGAGAATCTCCTTTTCGCCCTCTACCCCGATTATCTCGATTCGGACAGCCTCCACGACAAGAACGACGAGACTCTGCTGAGCGTCATGACGCAGAGCATGGAAGAACTCGAAAAACGACATGGCGTCGGGCGCTTCTTCCTCTTCCTCCGGGAACGGACGTGGAGCGAAAGCGAACAGAAATTCATCGGATGGGAACGCAAGCGGGGAAAGCTGGAGGAGCTGAACGGCCTCATCTCCGGCACAGGACCCCGCGACGGAGCGAAACAGGTCTGCACGGGCGATCCGGAGAGACTTGCCGACGTGAGGTTCGTCATCACCCTCGACAGCGATACCCAGCTGCCGCCGGGCTCGGCCCGCAGGATGATCGAAACGCTGGCCCACCCGCTGAACCGGGCGCGCCTCGACGGGAACGGACAGGTCCGGTCGGGGTACACGCTCATTCAGCCCCGCGTGAGCCCCTCCCTTCCGAGCACGAGCGGTTCCCCCTTCAGCCGCCTCTTTTCGGACCCCGTCGGCATCGATCCCTACACCCAGGCCATATCCGATGTCTACCAGGACATGACGGGAGCGGGCTCCTACCACGGCAAAGGCATCTACGACGTGCGTCTTTTCGACCGGATCCTTTCCGGGCGCTTTCCCGAGGCACGGCTGCTCAGCCACGACCTGATCGAGGGAGCCCATGTCCGGGTGGGGCTGGCCAGCGACATCGAGCTTTTCGACGAATTCCCTCAGGACTACCGGACGTACAGCCGGCGCCAGCACCGGTGGATCAGGGGCGACTGGCAGATCGCCGAATGGATCATGGCCCGCGTCCCTCTGGCAAAGGGAGGAAGGGGGCCCAACCCGCTCTCCTGCTTCGACCGATGGAAGATCCTCGACAATCTCCGCCGCAGCCTTCTCCCGTCGGCCAGCCTGGCCCTGCTCGTCGCCGCATGGTTCGTCTCCGCGGAAGCCTCCCTGGCCGCCGGGGTCCTCGTGGCCACACAGCTGTTCTTCCACTCTCTCCTGCAGCCCTTCCGATGGGCGGCAGGGCGGGGTTTGGGAGGCACCTCGCTCGCAAAAGGGGCCCACGATCTGCTGCGGGTCATCGTCGAGGCGGCCCTGCTTCCCCATCAGAGCCTTCTCGCCCTGGACGCCGTCACGCGCGTCGTCTACCGCCGCCTCATCTCGCACCGCAAGCTGCTGGAATGGACTTCGGCTCAGGCGGAACAGAACAAAAGAGGCCCCCAGGGGAGCCCCCTGCGGCTTTCCATGGCCGCAGCCAGCCTTTTCAGTCTGCTCGTCTTCGGGGCCGTCGCCCAGGCAGGACCGACCAGCCTCCTGTCGGCGACGCCCTGGCTGACGCTCTGGCTTGTCTCGCCCTTTATAGGCTGGCTGCTCAACAGGCTTCCGCCTCCTCGATCACCGCGAAGCCTCGTCGCCCCGGAGGATCGGACCTTTCTGAGGCTCATCGCCCGACGGACGTGGCGTTATTTTGCCGATTTCGTCGACGGCGGGACCTCCTGGCTCCCCCCCGACAACTATCAGGCCTCTTACCGGAAGGGGCTGGCCATGCGCACGAGTCCGACGAACATCGCCCTCTACCTGGTCAGCGTGCTGAGCGCCCGCGATTTCGGCTACCTGACCGCCGACGGAGTGGTTCAGACGATGACGCCGACGATGAGGGCCATCGGGAAACTGGAGCGCCACGAAGGGCATCTCCTCAACTGGTACGACGTTCAAACGGGGCAGCCCCTGGAACCCCGTTACGTCTCCGCCGTGGACAGCGGGAACCTTCTCGGCGCTCTCCTGACTCTCGATCAGGGACTCCAGGCTCTCGTCGAGATGCCGATCCTCGACGACCGGCTCTTCGCCGGGCTTCATGACACAGGAGCTCTTCTGAGAGCGGCCCTTCTGAAGGACGGAAATTCCCCCTTCCCCGTCGGCTCACTGGATTCCCTCCTGCACGCCTGGGCCTCTCCGCCCGATTCCGTCGCCGATCGCCTGCACCTGCTGCGACAGACGGGAACGCCTTTCGCCCTCCATTCCGAGAAGAGCGCCGACGGCTCCGACGAGCCGGGAGACGTGGCCTATTGGACCGACCAGACGGCTCGGCAGGTGTCGGCCCTGCTGAACCTGGCCGATCGCTACCTGTGCTGGATCGAAATGCTGGCTGAGAAGACGGAAGAGGAGATCCGGACCCTCGCTCCGGAAGCCCTTTCCTCCTTCCGACAGGCCCTGACCCGTTCCCCCTCCCTCAAGGAGCTGAAGGAGGGCAGGGATGACGGCACCCTTTTCCTCCAGGCTCTGGAAAAAGCCCCCTCCGTGGCGGAAAACCTCTCGCCGTGGATCGGAAAACTCCGAGAAGCCCTTGCCACGTCGAAGTGGCTGGCCGGGGAGATGGCAGGCCTCATCGAAGGCCTGGCAGACGAAAGCCGCGAGCTTGCCCGGTCGATCAACATGAAATTTCTCTACAACACCGACCGCCACCTCTTCTCCATCGGATTCAACGTCTCCGAGGGCCGTCTCGACCGCGCCTTTTACGATCTTCTGGCAAGCGAAGCGCGCCTCGGAAGCTTCATCGCCATCGCCAGGGGGGAGATCCCCATTCAGCACTGGTTCGCCATGGGACGGCCCTACGGAGCCATCGGTCGACGGCGATCCCTGCTCAGCTGGACGGGAACGATGTTCGAATACCTGATGCCGCTGCTCTTCCAGCGATCCTACGACAAGACGCTGCTGGACAAGGCCGCCGGAGAGGCCGTCAAAATCCAGATCGACTTCGGACGCAAACACCACGTCCCCTGGGGGACATCGGAATGCGCCTTCGGAGACCTCGACATCCAGAAGACCTACCAATACCAGGCCTTCGGCGTTCCCGAGCTGGGTCTGAAGCGGGGACTCGTCGACAAGATCGTCGTCGCGCCCTACGCCACCTTCCTGGCCCTGGCCTTCGAGCCCCGAGAGGCCCTGCAGAATCTGAAGCGCCTGGCCGCCCTGGGATTGCTGGGAGAATACGGCTACTACGAGGCCATCGACTACAGCCGACGGGCGAACCATGAATCCGGCTCGGGCGTGATCGTCCATGCCTACATGGCCCACCATCAGGGAATGAGCTTCCTCGCCCTGAACAATTTCCTTCACGAGAACCGCCTCCGGGATCACTTCCACAAAGACATGCGCGTGCGCACCGTGGAATCCCTGCTTTACGAGCGCATCCCCACCTCGCCGCCGCTGCAGCACATCGCCACCCGCGAGCGCGTCTCTTCCGTATCCTCCGTCGGTGAAGCCGCCCCCGCCGTCAGCCTCTTCGACACGCCCCATACGGCGACGGTCAAGACCCAGATCCTGTCCAACGGGCGCTACGGCCTCATGATCACGGCCGCAGGCGGAGGCTACAGCCGCTGGAAGGATCTGGACATCACGCGCTGGCAATCCGATCCGACTCGGGATTCCCAGGGGAGCTTCTGCTACTTCCGCGACCTCGATTCGGGCCGTCTCTGGTGCAACACCTACCACCCGACGGACGGCAAGACCGCCTCCTTCCGCGTCAACTTCACCCTCGACCGGGCCGTCTTCCACCGCATCGACGACGGGATCGAAAGCGAGACGGAAATGATCGTGGCCCCCGAAGACGACGTCGAAATCCGCCGGATCACGCTGATCAACCGTTCCACCCAGAGACGGCGGATCGAACTGACCAGCTATGTCGAACTGGCACTGGCGCCGCACAGGGCAGACCGTCAGCACCCGGCCTTCAGCAAGCTCTTCGTTCAGACCGAGGCCCTGACCGAAGAGAGGGCCCTCCTGGCCTGGCGTCGCACCAAAAGCGACGACGAGAGGACCCTCTACGTGGGGCACCGCCTGACTGCGGCGAAAAACGCCGACACATCTTTCCCCGCCCCTCTGCGCTTCGAAACGGATCGGAGCCGCTTCATTGGCCGGGGGCACTCCCTCTCGGCCCCCATGGGCGCCCTTCTCGAACCGGGAGGAAGCCAGGGCTTCGTCATCGATCCCATTCTCAGCCTGCGCCATGGCATCACTCTGGAACCGGGAGAGAGAAGGGAGGTCTCCCTCATCCTGGCCGCAGGCTCCTCCCGTCGGGAAGTGACGGATCTGATGGTCAAGTTCGGCGAACCGCATGCCATCGATCAGGCCATGGACATGGCCTGGGCTTCGGCTCAGCTCAACCTGCGTCTTCTGAGGATTCAGCCCGACGAGGCGCGCCGCTTTCAGCAGATCGCAGGCCACATCCTCTACCCCAACGCCCTCCTGCGCTCGGCCCCGCAACACATCGCCGCGAACAGGAAAGGACAGTCGGGACTCTGGGCCTACGGCCTTTCGGGAGACCTGCCCCTCGTTCTCGTCTCCATCGGCGAGGCACGCGACATGGGACTGGTCCGCCAGATTCTCCAGGCCCACGCCTACTGGACCCTGCAGGGCCTCTCGACGGATCTGGTCCTTCTCAACGAGGAGAACAGCGGCTACGAACAGCCGCTCCGCAACGATCTCGAACGCCTGATTCAATCTCACGGAACGGCTCCGGGGCCGGAACAGCCGGGCAACATCCGCCTCCTCACGGCCGACCTCCTTCCGCCGGAAGACCTGACGCTGCTGAGAGCCGTCGCGAGCGTGGCCCTGGCGGCGGCCCGGGGCACCCTGCCTCAGCAGATCGCCGCGGCCGCTCCCGAGGGATCGGTCCTGCCCGAAATCAAAAAGACCGGAGACGATCGACGAGGTCCATCGGCCGTCCTTCCCTTCATGGAGCTCCCCTTCTTCAACAGCCTGGGAGGATTCACCCCCGACGGCCGCGAATACGTCATCTACCTCGGCCCCTCCATGGACACGCCCGCGCCCTGGGCCAACATCATGGCCAACCCGACGTTCGGCACCCTCGTCAGCGAGACGGGAGCCGGCTTCACCTGGCAAGGCAACAGCCAGCGCAACCGTCTGACGCCCTGGTCCAACGACCCCGTCCTGAACCCCTCCTCGGAGGCGATCTACCTCCGCGACGAGGAGACGGGAGTCTACTGGACGACGACGGCCTCCCCCATCCGCGAAGAGGGAGCCTACCGCGCCCGTCACGGGGCGGGCTACACCGTCTTCGAACACAACAGCCACGAAATCGACCAGGAACTGACCGTCTTCGTCCCCGTCGACGACCAGGGCGGAGAGCCGATCAAACTGCAGAGACTGGCCCTCTTCAACGACTCGGACCAGCCGCGCGAACTTTCGGTCACCTACTACGTGGAATGGGCCCTGGGCGAGACGCGCGAGGCCTCTCAGATGCAGATCGTCACGACCTGGGACGACGAAGCCCAGGCTCTTGTGGCCCGCAACGCCTATCACGGCGACTACGGAGGACAGGTGGCCTTCGCCGCCGTGAGCGAACCCGTCGGCTCCTACACGGGAGACAGGACGGCCTTTCTGGGACGTAACCGCTCGCCCCAAAACCCGGCGGCGATGGAACGCGTCCGGCTTTCACGCCGGACCGGAGCGAACCTCGACCCCTGCGCCGCGCTGCAGGTCACGGTGACCCTGGCACCGAGAGAGCGCCGGGAAATCGTCTGCATGCTCGGTCAGGCGCCCTCGATCGAAGCCGCCCGCAGTCTGGTCGAGACCTACAGGGACAGCACCGCCCCGGAGAGGGCGCTGAGGCGGACTCAGGCCTGGTGGGAAGATCTCCTCGGAACGATCCAGGTCCGCACGCCGGAACTCTCGGCCGATCTCATGATCAACCGCTGGCTGCTCTACCAGGACCTGAGCTGCCGCATCTGGGGACGCTCCGGCTTCTACCAGTCCGGCGGCGCCTTCGGCTTCCGCGACCAGCTGCAGGACGTCATGGCTCTTCTCCACACCCGTCCTCGGCTGGCCCGGGAACACATCCTGCAGGCGGCAAGCCGACAGTTCAAGGAGGGGGACGTTCAGCACTGGTGGCATCCCCCCGGCGGGGAGGGGATCCGCTCGCGGATCTCCGACGACCTCCTGTGGCTCCCCTTCGTCGTCGCCCGCTACGTGAACGTAACCGCCGACAGGACCCTCCTGGACGAACTCGTCCCCTTCGTTGACGCGCCCCTGCTGAAAGACGACCAGCAGGAGAGTTTCCAATCACCAGGTCCCTCGGCGGAAAGGGCCACCCTCTTCGAGCACTGCCGTCGGGCGCTGGCCCACAGTCAACGCTTCGGCGTCAACGGCCTGCCCCTGATCGGATCGGGAGACTGGAACGACGGAATGAATCGCGTCGGCGCCGGAGGAAAAGGAGAGAGCGTCTGGCTGGGCTGGTTCATGGTCCATGTTCTGAGGGGAATGTCGGAGATGGCCGATCTTATGGGGCTGGACGAAACAGGCCGCTCCTTCGAGGCGGAACGGGAAGCGCTGATCGAAAAGATCGAGGCTTTCGCCTGGGACGGAGAGTGGTACCGGAGGGCCACCTTCGACGACGGAACCCTCCTGGGCTCGAAAAGCAGCGACGAGGGACAGATCTTTTCCCTGCCCCAATCCTGGGCCTGGCTCAGCGGCGCCGCCGAAACCGACCGGGCACGGAAGGCCCTCGACGCGGCCTGGAGCCGCCTCGTCCGAAAAGAAGAAGGACTCGTCCTCCTCTTCGATCCTCCCTTCGACCGGACGGAACCCTCGCCGGGATATATCCAGGGCTACCCGCCGGGAGTGCGCGAAAACGGCGGCCAGTACACACACGCCGCCCTCTGGCTGGCCATGGCCATGGCCCGCAGCGGAAACGGCACGAGGGCGACGGAAATCCTCCGCCTCCTCAACCCCATCGAGCACAGCCGCGAACCGCAGGCCCTGTGGCGTTACGGCGTCGAACCCTACGTCGTCGCAGCCGACATCTACCGTCTGCCCGAACAGGTCGGCCGAGGAGGCTGGTCCTGGTACACGGGCTCGGCGGCCTGGATGTACCGCGCCTGGGTGGAGGAAATCCTGGGCCTCAACGTGCGGGGCGACACACTGGAACTGGCCCCCGTCATTCCCGGCTGGTGGGACGGATTCCAGATACGCTACCGCCACGGTGAAGCCCACTACGAAATTGAAGTCGCCAACCCGGACCACTGCGAAAGAGGCGTCGCCTCCGTCGAAATCGACGGACAGCCCGTCAGAGGGGGAATCATCGGCCTCAGCAAAGACCGGGGCAAACACAGGGTTCGGGTCCGCATGGGCAGACCGGAAAAAGAGCCGGGAGCCTGACGAACTTTACAGACCGGCCGACGTCGACTTCGCCTCCGTCGGAAACGGCACCTACGTCGGCTCCGAAGACACGGGACTCGTCGCCGCCGACGTGCGCGTCACCGTCGAAGGGGGCGTCGTCACCGCCATCGACCTGCTGCGCCACGAAAACGGCCGCGGCGAAAAGGCCGAAATCGTCGTCGACCGCGTCCTCGCCGCCCAGTCCCTCCGAGTCGACGCCGTATCGGGAGCCACGGGCAGCAGCAAAGTCATCCTGAAAGCCATCGAAAGGGCCCTGAAAAAGGCCCCCTGAGGGACCTGCGCCTCAGCGCGCCTCGTAGCGCAGCGTCCTTCCCTCGAAGCGCGTCGGAGCCGTCGCCGTCGACAGAAGGAGCGAATCGTCGTCGATCTTCAGCTGGCGGAGCCTGACGGGAAAGGGAAAATCGCGGAAATCGAGAAGGGGCTGGGCCTCCTCGATGGCCTCGACGATCTGGGCCATATCGGTCTCGGAATTGTTCACCGAGACCTGGTAGCCCTCCATGACGAGACGGTCCCGGTCCCGTATGGCCAGACGGCTCGAGATCTCGACGAAGGCCGATATGGCCCCCGAGGCGAAGCGGGCCGAGGCGGAAAAGCCGCCGGGACGCAGATCGAGATGAAGATCGCGCCATTGGGCCGAACCGGCCGAAAGAGTCGCCCCCAGGAGACAGTCGTTGAGATCCTTCTCGGTCACGCGCCCCTCGAAATAGCCCTGGACGGCCTCGACGACTGAGAGCCCCTCGGAGCCGTCGTCGAGATCGACTTTCACGAAAAGGGCCTCCAGACGGATCGCGTCGACGCGCAGCGCCCCCTGACCGGCGCCGCGGGCCTCCAGATAGAGGCGGCGGATCGATCCCGACGCGTCGGGCCCCCCTTCGAGGACCAGCTCCAGACTCTCGGGACGGAGCGTCTCGACCAGATCGCGAAGGAGCTTCACCTCCGGCTCCGAGCCCTCGACGGCCCCACGGAACACCTCGGGCGACGTGGCGGCGAAGGCCCCGGAAAGGCCGAAACAGAAGGACGAAAACAGAAGCAGAAAAACGGCAAAAGCCCGCCCCCGGAACCGCGGAGCCCCAATCCTTCCTCTCACGAAAAGCACCTCCTCGATGAATGACGGCCGCTTTTACCCTACCACCCCTTCCCCGGAGATTCCAGATCCCGCCTTCCGGGAGGCGAAGAGGCAGGGGCCGGGACGGATCGAGCCACCGATGCGACGGAGCCGACGTTCCGGCGAAAGGCAGAGTCTCCGATTCGGGGAAACAGCGCCCCTCGCCCTTACCGTACCGCCGGGGCCCCTGTTGATCCGCAGCGGAAAGCCTCTCCCTCCGGGGAGAGGCTTTCTTCATCCTTTCCCCGGACCGGGACATCGCCCCGACCGACGGGAGAAGAAAACAGCGGCGGACGCTCGGCGCCCGGAAATCCACCCCATGCCGAGAGACCCCGCCGGAAAGAAGAGCCGTCAACGGCCCCCCCGCGAAGGAAGGGGCCTTCCTGCAACGGAGGCCGGGCACGTTCCGGCGACTCAGGGCGCCTCTCCTTCCCCCGTCCGATTCTCTTTCTCGTGCCTGATGACGGCCTCTATGGGGACGTCCAGGCGGGTACAGATGCGGTCGAGCAGGTCAAGAGAAACGGACTCCCCTTTGTTGATGCGGGTGAACGTAGAGGGAGCGGCCCCGATGGCCCGGCGCAAGTCCTCTTTCGATAGGTCCTTGTCGATCAGCGTCTTGAACAACGGCTTGTAGCTGAAGGGCATGGCTTCACCTCCTCTCTGAAAACGATCATATCAAAAACTGCTCGATATCGATGTTTCGATATTGACATGGCATCAGCAAGACGCTACGACATGATCGATATCGATAAATTTATTAGCGATATCGATAAGGAGACAAAGACGCCACAACGGGAAGCGGCGTCGGAGCGTGGCCGCGATCGTCGAGCCCGGAACCCTTCGCGACAAAGGAACCCTTCCATCCCGCAGTCCGCACCTTTGCTTTCGGCAAGGCCCCGGCCCGCATCATTCATCGTGACGGACAGATCGAGGTCCTCTGCTCCTTCCTCCCCAACGGAAAGGTCGGTAAGCAACGGCCGGGCTGAAAAAAAGACGGCCGCGAACGGACGAGCAAAGGAGGCGGCATGATGAGCAAAGAGACGAAAGGCGGATATGTCGGAGCGATGCGGCTGGAGATTCCGGAGATGATGACGGAATGAGCCGTCCCTTCGAGGAGAATGACCTGGTTCTCAGCCTGGAAGACCTGCAGGCGGCCGCCGAGGGCGCGGGCGGAAGTTCCGTCCCGCCGCCTCTGGACAAGCCCCGGGGGGTGTGGCATCATAAACACCGCAAGCCGGGGTGGCGGAACGGTAGACGCAGCGGACTCAAAATCCGCCAGTGGCGACACTGTGGGGGTTCGAGTCCCCCCCCCGGCACCAGATGAAACGAAAAGGCCTTCCTGTCGGCAAGACGGGGAGGCCTTTTTTTTGAGGTTGACATTAATTTACGCAGTGATAAAGTGAGGCTAATCGATAAAGAACGATGCACCATGAAAAGCCCCTGTAACCCTTGCATCTCCCGCCCAGCCCCCGCCGGAGCGACGACACCTTGACGACGCCCGCCCCATGGAGGCCGAACGGCCCCGCCGCTCGGACTCGCATCCCCGGACGGATCCGCCGAAAGCCCTTGGACGGAACGCGCCGCCCCTCCCCTTCCGGCGAGGCCGAAAACCCGACCTCCCCTCGGGCCATGGTGTCGGGCAGCCGTCGCTGCTCGACGTCATGTTCCGAGGCCTCGGACGGGGAATGGTTTTGTGAAAATTAGATCGGATCAAGCTTCCCCACAACACAAAAGGAGGAATTTCCATGCAAATCAAACCCCTCGACGATTCCGCCTGCTGCCCGAACGCCCGTCCAGTTAAGGAAGAAAAAAACCAGGGCCTGGCCACGGAAGAAAAGATCGACACCAAGATAAGGCCCGACTCGTCCTCTCAGCAGAATGTCCCGACAGCCCCGCAGGATGAGTACATCCCCAGCGGTGACGACGCCGAAACGCCCTCCGGCGTCTACACCCCCGAACCCAGCGAAAAGGCCAGATCAGCCGCGAGCTCGGCCGACCCGACTTCACCTGAAGCCCGGAAGGAGAGCGCGACGGGCACCGGAGAAGACGAAAAATCCGTCGAAGAGGAAAAAGCGACAACCTCCGAATCGGACAAGAAAGACAAAGGCACCCTTTGCACGACGAACACCGATCGGGTCGATTCCGAAATAAAGAAATTAAAAGAGAAAAGAACCCAACTCGAAAAAAGACTTCAAGGCACCCCCGCCGACGAGAACCAGCTCGAGGACCTGAAAAAAGAGCTGTCTCAGCTTGAAGCCGAACTGAGCGAGAAAGACAACGACGCCTACAGAAAACAAAACGCGACCTACACCTTCAGCTGAAGGACATAGGCGCCACGGACGCGATCGATCCCGCCTGCGGAGGGCCGCAAGCCCCCCCGTCCGCAGGCGGAGGGCCAGGCGGAAGGGCACCGGAACGAAGGCTTCCCTTTCGCCCCAGCCCCGCTTCGGATCGGCGCCGTCGGGACCGCGCCACCGGAGAGGGCCGCTGGAGGGTGCTTCTCATCAGGGAGAACCTGGCTAATAAGTGGATACTTTCTTGAATATTTGGCTAATTTACAGATAATGGAAATCCATTATTAAGCATGGAGGTTTATGATGGCGACTGAACACGTTTTTCCCGCTATCTTTACTCATGATACAAACGGATACACTATCGAATTTCCCGATCTTCCTGAAGTCACCGTACACGCCGACTCCCCAACAAATGCAATCCATAACGCTCAAATGGCTCTCTATCAACATCTAGTGGATAGAGAACAAAGAGGGGAAATCCTTCCGGAACCTTCACCTGACATAAGTATTGTAAGCAGTCTAAATAAAGGTCAGTTTATAATATCAATTAATCCCACTGCCTTTCCACATTATCAACCCATTGTAGACTCGAAAATAGAGAAAGACATTGAATTGCTCAAACTCATAGAAAGACACTCAAATAACCTTAAGATATTTGGAGGAACAGTAGCAGGGGCAACATATTCAGGAATAATCTATTTTATATTTAATTATAAAGATATAGCCAATAAGACCAAATCAATAAGGTACTGGATAGGAGGATGGTATGTTTTGTGGCTTGTTTGTTTTTTTATTTACTTTTTTTTAACTATAACCCTCTTCAAAGCCGAGAGGCAAAACCGAAAAAATATTAAATATATATTAAATAATTCCTTTATGAGCAATAATCATAAAAGAATTTATCAAGAAACCATGCTTCAAGAATCAAACATTAATTTTTTTAATATATTAAGTTTTTTATTCAAGATATCTCCTATATTCATGCTACCAATTACTGTGTTTTATCCTATTGATCAGTTAAATTCACTAGACAAACCTTTAGCCGTTTTTTTTGCTTTTATTATGGCTATTTTTTTCTTTTGTTTATACCAAAAAATACGACAAATGCAAGAGAAAGAACAAAAAGATACAATATTACGTGTATTTTCCTGGTCCATTCTTTTCAGTGCTATTGTCTTTCTCGTTTTTTTTATAAAAACACTACACGAACTACACAATTCAAAAATAAAGTATGATATTTTTAGCACATTGATCTTAGCTTCCTCTAGGCACTAGCCCTCCGCAGGGGTTATGTTTGAGGCGCCCCGGCCAAAGCCCCCCTTGCGGAAGAGAGCTACCACAGGCACGCGAGGATCCGTCAGAAATTTTCATTGCCCGTAAAACCCACCCCTGAACGTGCCGGACCCGTCATCCGGCTCTTTTTCTCCCCTCACTCCCAAGTGCCTCCGGATCTCCCGGGCAAATCCGACGGCCGAGGTTCCGTCGGCGGCGATGAAGCCTTCCGAGGTGATGGCCTGCCTTTCGACGAAGCGCCCGGCGCCCCGGTAGTTCGGGGCCAGTTTTTTCAGGCAGGCCGCGGAGTCGCCCCTATGTCCGGTCCGGGCAGCCCCTGTCGGCAAGGAAGATGCGGGCGTCGCAGAGGGCCGCGACGGGAATGCCCCTGTCGACACAGAAGCTTTCTCTGGAGGCCTTCTCATTGGTTGCAACTTAGCCGAATATTCTGTATGGAACGACGATTAGAACTCCTGCCCGACATGCCTGTTAGTATGGAGTTATCCCTTGCATCGACCAGGAGGAAGGATCCCATGTGAACGCCAAGTCTTGAAAGCTATGAAAATCCTTTGGTCCAGGAGGTGGGGCAGCGGCTCTCGGAACTCTTTCCGCGCCGGTGGATTCTCGAGCAGGCCAAGGCATCGGGCTTCGTCGAAGGGATCCGCAATCTCGACCCGATGATCTTTTTTTGGGCATCTGGTTCTCGCTTTCGGCTCTTCGAGCCGCCTGTGTCTTCTCCAGCTCCATTGGAGCCATCAGAAAGTCGCACCGGACCAGATGAGTTGGCCCGCCTTCTACGATCGCTTCACGCCGGAACGGCTCGAATTCCTCAAAAGATGCCTGGAGCGTGCCATGGCTCGCGTCGTCTTCGAGGCGCTCCCCACGAGGGCGACGGAGTCGCTCGAGGCCTGCGACATCAGGGAGATCGTCGCCATCGACAGCACCCTGATTCCTCTTCATCCCGATCTGGCCTAGGGAACCTCTGAAAAAAAGATCCGGCGAGCTCCAACAGTACCTCTTGGTGGCTGAATTCGTGCGCTGTGTGCCATTTCAGCCTGTCGCGTCAGGCAAGTTGCCTATGTGGAGCTATTACCGGCTCTTTTTTGCCTTATGGTTGCTGTTTTGCCGGCTTTTGAAGACACTACGCCCTATCCATCTCCAATAAAAGCCTTCTCACCATGTACAGGTTGGACTATAGTGGACCCCGAAAACTGGACCACGAGCTAAGTTGCAGTTGAAGTCGGGCTGTATCATAGGGTCCCAGAAAGAGAGGGGACATCATGGCAGCCAAGCGACAGAGGCGTTCAGCGGAGTTCAAAAGCAAAGTAGCCTTCGCTGCCCTGAAAGGGGATAAGACCCTGGCTCAATTGTCGGGTGAGTTCGAGGTTTCCGCCGTCCAGATCGGTCAGTGGAAGAAGCAGCTTCTGCAAGGGGGTCCGGAGATCTTTCAACGCAAAGGCACTCCGATGGATGTCGAGACGTTGATGGCCCCCCTCTACCAGGAGATCGGTCGGCTCAAGATGGAGCTCGACTGGCTCAAAAAAAAATCAGGCGCTGACGCTTGAGGGAAAGCGGACCTCCATCGATCCCGAGCACCCTTCGATCAGTGTTCGTCGGCAATGTGACCTCCTTGATCTTAACCGGTCCAGCTTCTACTACGCGAGCTCTTCCGCGACGGAGACGGCGGAGAACCTTGAAATCATGGAGCTCATCGACGGCCGGTACACCTGCGCCCCCTCTTACGGGAGCCGCCGGATGACGGCCTGGCTGCGTCGACAGGGACAGGACGTGAACCGCAAACGGATCGGACGGCTGATGAGGCTTATGGGGCTCGAAGGGATTGGCCCCAAACCGGGAACCAGCAAGCCTCACCCCGAACATGAGATTTATCCCTACCTGCTCCGGAACGCCGTCATCGTCAGACCGAATCAGGTCTGGAGCACCGATGTCACCTACCTCCCGATGAGTGGCGGTTTCATGTACCTCGCGGCCGTCATCGATTGGCACAGCCGCTTCGTCCTCTCCTGGGAACTTTCCAACACCCTGGACGCAGAGTTCTGCGTCGTCGCCCTCGACAGGGCTCTTCGGCAGGGAACGCCGGAGATCTTCAACACCGACCAGAGCTGTCAGTTCACCAGTAAGGCCTTTCTGTCTCTGCTCAAGGAAAAGGAGATCCGGATCAGCATGGACGGTCGTGGCAGGGCCCTCGACAACATCTTCGTGGAACGCTTCTGGCGGACCCTCAAGTATGAGTGGCTCTACTTGAACGACTATGAGCGGGTCCGCGATCTCCGCTGCGGCCTGCGGGAGTATATGGACTTCTACAACGGCGAAAGGCTTCACTCCTCACTGAACTACAGGACACCGCGGGAGGTTCACTTTGCCGACCGGGAGGGACCGATGGCGGTCTGACTTTAACTAACTTCGGGCCTCAAATGGTCTTGACAATGGGGTCCACCATAGGACAGGGCAAAAATCACGTGGACATGGCTTGTGTTCTTCTTGAGCCCCTTGTAACGCACCTTGGTGAATCCGAAGACTCGCTTCGCGATCAAAAAGACATGCTCCACCTTTGCCCTCGTTTTGGACAGCATACGATTGTGAGACTGTTCTTCGTCGGTCAGTTTCCTGTTCCGTGACCCTCTTTTGTTGGTGTTGTCGACGGCATCGGGTGCCTTTTCCCGGATCGTCTCCGTCTTGCCTATGTAGGCCGAATCGCCCCAGACTCCCTTTTCCGCTCCGTGGAGAAGGTCTCCGACCATCGGGGAGTCGTGGACATTCGCTGCCGTGGTCGCGAGGCTGTGGACCAGCTTGCTGTCTTTGTCCACCCCGATGTGGACCTTCATGCCGAAGTAGTACGGGTTCCCTTTCTTTACCTGATGCATGTCGGGGTCTCGCTTCTTCTCCTTGTCCTTCGTCGACGAGGGCGCGGCGATGATGGTGGCGTCCATGATGGTTCCCTCGGCAAGGCGCAGTCCTTTCGATTGCAGGTGAGCATCGACCTCACGGAAGATCCGTTTCCCCAGGTCGTGCGCTTCGAGAAGGTGGCGAAACTTGCAGATGGTCGTCTCGTCGGGGACAGGCTCGTTCCCGAGGTCGATGCCGACGAAGCGCCTCATCGATTCCATGTCGTAGAGGGCTTCTTCCGCTGCCGGGTCGCTGAGGTTGAACCGGCACTGGAGAAAGTGGATTCGGAGCATCCGCTCCAATCCAACCGGTGGACGACCTCGTTCGGCCTTGGGATAGAAGGGAGCGATGAGCGCGCAGAGATCCTTCCAGGGGACCACAGCCTCCATTTCGGAGAGGAACTTCTCCCGCCGGGTAGGCTTCCTGTATCTCTCGAAGGTCTGGGCGTCGGCAAGGGTTTTCTGTCGCTGATCTCGCGTCTCGCACTCCTTGAAAAGGGGATGAGGACATCGGCGCTACAGCTCTATTCTACCAATTACATCATCACTGATGCGACTTCATGAAAGGCGCTTTTTTCAGAGGTTCCCTAGAGCTTTCCCGACGCCAGGAGCACGACCGCGGCGGCGAAGCTGAACGTTCAACTCGGGCTTCTCAATCGCGCTCCCAGGGCCTTTTCCGTACCTCTCGGGCAAGACGGCCGAAAGCCCCCTCATGCCGACGGAGGCGTGGATGGAAGGGTACCTGCTTCAGATTGAGGAAGACCCTGCCTTCCGTCCCCTTCGTTTCGTCGGCGTCAAAAACGAGAAGACCGGCGAATATCATCTCTACGTCACCCATCTGCCGGCGGACAAGGTCTCTCCCGAGGAGATCGCTGATCTTTACCGGGCCCGATGGGCCGTGGAGATCTTTTTCAAGGAGCTTAAAAGCCACTTCGGCCTCTCGTCGATCGGTTCAGGGAAAAAGCACATCGTCGAAATCGTCATCTGCGTGGCCCTGCTGACGGTCATCGTCTCGGGCCAAGTGCGCAGGGAACTGGAGAAGGAGCCGCGAAGCGACGTCAAGGAGATGGGACCTCTCCTCTACGCCGAGCACTTTCACCACATCTCCACGGGGCTCCTCCAAGCCGTCCTCTATCACGAAGGCTTCCGCTTCGACCCGGCCTCGCTCTGGATCGGCGCCATCAGGGCTGATCCCTTGCCCGAGCGCTACCGGAGAGGACGGCTGGAGGATGTCTATCGCCAGAGAGAACCTAATTAATAGATGGACACCTTCTTGAATATTTGGCTGAGTTGCAACCAATGTGATGTTTCCAGGCAAACTTCGAACACGCTTTCCGCAGCTCCCTGTCCGTGCCGTGAATTACATTACGTTGAAATTACTTTCATGATTGCCCCTATCCTTCGTCCTATGCCGTCGCGATGAAAACCTCGCAGACATCTTGCATGCCTGACCTTACGTCTATCCAGGCACTGCCTCCGAGGCCCCCCGTCGCCATTGGCGAAGCCCCACATCGACCAATCCGGAGGGAACGCCGACTCGATCATCGAGGCATTTGGGCTTCGGCTAAAGCTCTGCGCGCGGCGAGACCGCGAAGAAAGGTTTCTTCCGATCAAAAATGCCGAGGCCCGACTTGAAGCATGGGAAACGGGATGGATGGCGCTGACGCCAGATTGAACGAAAAGAGGCTTCCCCGTCTTTCCGACGGGGAAGCCTCTTTTTTGATGTTGACATTAACTTGTCTGGTGATAAAGTTATGTCAATCAATAAAGGTCGATGCATCATGAAAAAATTCTGTCTTCCTTGTCTGTCCTCCTCTGTCACCCGCCGGGACGACGGCACTCCGACACGGTCCGCCCGCCCCACGGCATCGGCAGAAGGCCCCTTGCCGCACCGCCTCTCCTCGCGGGCCCAGGCGGACTTCGGGTAGAGCTGGCCCGCCGAAAATCCCTTGAAGGGACGCGATATCTGGAATCTCCCTTCGCTCGTGATCCCGTTTTCGGGGTCCACTATAGGGAGCATGAGATCTCGAAGGGGGTACATCATGAACGGCGCCATCGATATTTTCCGTTTCCACCGCCAGATAATGGAACGGTACGAGTCATTCGCCTCCAGCTTTCTCGATATCGACGATCCGCAGATCGAAGCAGCCTTGACGAATACCGGAAGGCTTCAGGCGATGTGCCCAGAACCGCTCATTCAATTCAACCCCTCCTACGAACCGGGGACGACCGTCGAGCAGCTTGTGGCCAAGGGAATCCTCCACCAAGGCATGGCGTCGATCTTCACAAACCTCTCTTTGCATAGACATCAGGAACAGGCCCTGCGTCTGGGAAGCGCGGGAGAAAGCTTCATCGTCACTTCGGGGACGGGATCGGGCAAATCCCTCACCTTCCTCGGGACGGTCTTCGATAATGTGCTCAAGAACCCCCGCAGGGGCATTGTGGGCCTCGTTGTGTATCCCATGAACGCCCTCATCAACTCGCAGTCCGGCGAGATACGGAAGTACGCCGAGATATACGAAAAAAACACGGGAGAGACCTTCCCCGTGACGTACGGTCAGTTCACCGGGCAGGAGGACGAGGAAAAACGCGAACGCATGCGCACGGATCCTCCCCACATCCTGCTGACAAACTACATGATGCTCGAGCTGATACTCACCCGTCACGGCGACGAGCGCATCAAGAACGCGATCTTCTCCAATCTCAGGTATCTGGTCTTCGACGAGCTTCACACTTTCAGGGGAAGGCAGGGCGCCGATGTCGCGCTTCTGATCCGGAGAATCAAGGCCGAATGCGCCGGCCCGATCGTCTGCATCGGCACTTCGGCGACCATGGCGGGCGGAGCGCACGCGACGGATCGGAAGTGGAAGGTGGCCCAAGTCGCCTCGACCTTTTTCGGAACGCGCTTTTCTCCGGAACAGGTGATAGAGGAATCTCTCCGGGCGATATCGTTCGACGACGCAGCTCCCCATCGCGAGGATCTGCTCAAGGAAATAAAAGATCCGAGGAGAAACCCCGAAGAGGGGGACGCTGCCCTTTCCGCCTCGCCGCTCTTCCGCTGGCTCGAGCGGAGTGTGGCGCTCAGGCCCGATGGCGGGAGTTTCCAGCGTGGGGAGCCCCGACCGCTCTCCGATATCGTCACCTCCCTGAGCGCCGATACCGGCGCCGCTCCGGAAGTGTGCGAGAACGCGATCAAGGCGCTCTTCGAGAGCATCGCGACCGTCAATCTGAGGATCGCGACGGCAAACGAAACATCTGCGCTCCGCAAGTCGTTCATCCTGCCCTTCAAGCTCCACCAGTTCATCGCCCAGTCCGCCCCCGTCTCCGTCTCCCTACACCGGGGAGAGGAGCGGATCGTCGTTTTTGACGGCTCGCCGACGAAAAGGGTCGGCGGCGTCCATGTTCCTTTGTTCCCGGTGGTGTTCAACCGTACCTCGGGCAAGCCCTTCCTCTGCGTAAAAAAGAATGACTCCTCTGGCAGGCTTGAACCACGGGATTTCAACGAAGAGTCGCTTCCCGAAGGCGAACGGGGAAACGCGGAGTACGGCTACCTTCTCCCCGACGAGAAGGCCTGGAATCCGGACGAGGACCTGTTCAACGTTCCTTCAGACTACGTGAAGACCGTCGGAGGGTATCCCGTCGTCAGGAAGGAGTATCGGCACAAGTTCCCGTCGCCCCTCTCCTACGACGTCTCCGGAAATTTCACCGAAGGAGGAGACGGGGAAGGAAGGTTCACGGGCTGGTTCGTCCCTGTAGGCTTTATCTACGATCCGACAAGCGGCGATTTCTATCACCACAAAACAAGCGAATACACGAAGCTGTCACGATTCGGCCTCGAAGGCAGGGCGACGACCACCACGGTGCTCTCTCTCGCGATCCTTGGGGCGATGTCGCGACTCGGCTTCAAAGACAAGGACTCGAAGATCCTGAGCTTTGCGGATAATCGCCAGGACTGCTCCCTCCAGTCCGGTCATTTCAACGACTTCGTCGCGACGGTGCGTCTGCGCTCCGCGCTCGTGCTCGCCCTTCGGGAGAAAAAGGAAATTCCCTTCTCCGACATCGAAGACGAGGTGTTCGAGCGTCTTGCCCTCGATATGGGAGAGTATGCCCGTACATCCGAGAGCGGAGAGATTTTCTGCAGCAGAAGGAAAGAGATTCAGGACATCTTCAAGACCCTCCTCAAGTACATGCTGCTCAACGACCTGAGAAACGCATGGCGCGTCAACCTTCCGGGGCTGGAGGCATGCGGACTCATGCGGATCTCCTACAAGGGGTGGGAGGAGCGCGTCGCCGACGAACGATGGAATTCCGTCCGGGCGATCTGCGACGAAGCCGGGCAGAACTTCGAGGAGATCGTCTACAGCATTCTCGACTTCTTCCGGAAATCCGGCGCGGTGCATCACAACGCCTATTTCGAGAACAACGCCGTACGGAAGAACATCGAAAAGTTCAAGAGCACGCTGAACGACGACTGGGTGCCGGAAAACAACGATATCCGCGACCCCTCCTGGCTGACGCTCGACAGGAAACGGCTGGATCTTCGGAAAGGAAGCGGCTACGCGCAGTCGGTGGGAGCGAGAAGCCGCCTTGGCATCCATATCCGCCGGGCTCTGGGGAAGGAAAAAATGAATGCGGAAACGTACCGCGGCTTCATCGTTGAGGTGCTCGGCATCATGGAGGACGCGGGCTGGATCACGAGCATGCAGGTGGACGAAGAGGGACGCGCCTATAGGCTCAACGCCGACCAGATCGTCTGGACAATCGGCGATGGAACCGTTCCTTTCGACCCCGTCTACCGGCCAAACAGCCGCCGGAAGGAACGGAAGCCGAACGTTTTTTTCACCGAACTTTACGAAAAAGCCTCTTTCAGCGGACGGATCAAGTCGCGGGAGCACACGGGGCAGACGGACAAAGAGAGCAGAAAACAGCGGGAGGAAGACTTCCGCGAGGGAAAACTGGCGGCGCTCTTCTGCTCGCCCACCATGGAGCTCGGCATCGACATCGCGGACCTCAACGTCGTTCACATGAGGAACGTGCCGCCGAACACCGCGAACTACGCCCAGCGTTCGGGACGGGCAGGGCGGAGCGGACAGCCAGCCCTGGTTTTTACAAGCTGCAGCAGGCAGTCGGCCCATGATACCCATTTCTTCAACAGACGCGATCAGATGGTCGCGGGAACGGTCGCGGCTCCCCGTCTCGATCTCTCCAACGAGGAACTGCTTCGGAGCCATTTCCACGCCCTCTATCTCTCCACGCTCGGGTTGACGGGGCTCGACAGCCGCCTCGACGATCTGCTCGACTGCATGCACCCGGAATTGCCCCTCAAACCGGAAGTCCGGGGAGACCTCTCCGATGCCGAGCGGCGCGGCGTTCGCGTATTGGAAAAGTGGTGCAGCGTCGTCGCAGACCTGTCGATCGGGGGGAATGAAACGACCCGCCCCGAAACCGCGGAGCGGTGGCTCGCTGGAATCCGGGACGCCTTCGACGCTTCGTTGAATCGCTGGCGGAACCTCTATCGCCAGTATCTGGATCAGGTTCGGGCCGCCAGACGGGTCATGGACAATCCCGCCTTCAAGACGACGAGCCCGGAATACAAGGAGGCACAGCGGAACGATATGCTCGCCCGTCGTCTGCGCGCTCTCCTGTTGAACGACGTTTCTTCCGGTTCCGTCTCGGAGTTCTACAGCTACCGCTATCTCGCAAGCGAGGGGTTTCTGCCCGGATACAACTTCACCAGGCTTCCGATCCGCCTCTTCCTCGACGTCGGAAAAGGAACCGATGCGATCAGCCGGGACAGGGTGCTCGCCATCAGGGAGATGGGACCGGAAAATCTCGTCTATCACAACGGCTCGAAGTACAAGGTCACCCGCGCACAGATACGCGAAACCGCCGACGAAAGCCAGGAGGCGACCGTCTGTCTGGATTCCGGCTACATCCTCTTCGACCGGGAACAGGCATTGAACACCGACCCGTGGAGCGGTGCCGAGCTCGACGGACGCACCCTCAAGATCGCGGGACTTCTCCCGCTGCCGGATGCCCTTGCGGAACGGACACAGCACATAACCTGCGACGAGGAGGAACGTCAGCGAATCGGCTATCAGATCGACACATACTTCCGGTTCAAAGGGGATTATTCCCGTCTCTCCGAGATCCGCCTCATGGCCGGGGAGGACGTCCTTCTCCGGCTCCGATACGTTCCCTCCGCCGAGCTGATCTACGTGAACTCGAAATGGAGGATCACCAGGGAGGACGGATTCGTGCTCAACCGCATCTCCGGGCACTGGAAGAGCCACGGTTTCCGGGAGAGAGTGCTGAACGGGCAGGAGAAGATCAGCAAGGTGAAAGCGGAGGATCTGAAGGTCATCAAGCTCTACACAAGCGATACCGCCGACGCCCTCTACATAGAGCCGCTCAAGATCCTCAACCTCGACTACGCCGGGCGCGTGACGCTCCAGTATGCACTGAAGACGGCCGTCGAACGGGTCTTCCAGGTGGAGAGCGCGGAACTCGGCATCACGCCCATCGGCAACCCCGAGACGCCGAATCTGCTCATGTTCGAGGCCTCGGAGGGAAGCCTCGGCGTCATGGCGGCCTTCGTCCGTGAAAGTTCCGCGTGGAGGCGCGTCGTCGACGAGGCGTGGAAAATCTGCCGCTTCGACGAGGAGGACTACAAGGAAAAAGCGAGCTACGACGACCTGCTGAGCTACTACAACCAGCCCGACCATGCCGTGATCGACCGCCACCTTGTCAAAAACGCGCTCGAACGCCTCCGCGACGCCCGCGAAGAGGTGGGCTCCTCCGAGGGGGGAACCTACGAGGAGCAGTACCGCCGCCTGCTGGAGACATACGATGTGACCAGCTCCACGGAGAGGCGTTTTCTCGACTATCTTCACGAGAGAGGCCTGCGCCTCCCCGACGACGCGCAGCGGCGGATCGAGGGACTCTACTGCCAGCCGGACTTCTACTACGAACGGAAATCAGGAGGAAACGCGCTTCCTCTGCACGTCTTCTGCGACGGCACGCCTCACGATGCCGAGGGCGTGCGGGATCGCGACGCGTCGCAGCGGGAAGCGATCATCGACAAGGGCCAGGATTATATCGTCTACTGCTATCGGGACTCGCTGGACGACATCGTCGCCTCCCGCCCCGACGTCTTCAGAAAGGTGCGGTGAAAAGGGGTGATCTACAAAACGGGAACGCTCGTGCATGCACGGAGCCGCGACTGGGTCGTTCTGCCGTCCGAGCGCGAAGATCTGCTCCGCCTCAAGCCGCTCGACGGGCGAGAGGATGATGTCTGCGGCATCTTCCTTCCGCTCGCGAAGAGGGGAGAGATCGTCCCTTCGCAGTTCGGTCCGCCCACTGTGAACGACCTAGGCAGCGCACGGGCCGCCCGCCTCCTTTTCGACGCCTCCCGCCTCTCTCTCCGTTCGGCGGCCGGTCCTTTCCGGTGCGCGGCTCGGCTCGGCTTCCGTCCCCGGAGCTACCAGATGGTTCCCCTCGTCATGGCCCTCAAACAGAGAGAAGGGGTGCGCCTTCTGCTTGCCGACGACGTAGGCGTCGGCAAAACCGTCGAAGCCCTCCTCATCGCCAGGGAGCTGCTCGAGCGGCGGGAAATAGGGCGCTTCGCCGTCATCTGTCCGCCGCACCTCTGCGAACAGTGGCAGGAGGAGTTGAAGGACAAGTTCGGAATCGACGCCGTCATTCTCCGGACGGGCACCCAGGCGGCGCTCGACCGGCAGGTTCCGGGCGACGCGAGCGTCTACAGCTATTTCCCCTGCCAGGTCATCAGCATCGACTACATCAAGGCGGACAACCGCTACTCCGTCTTCGCTTCGCAGGCTCCCGAGCTGGTCATCGTGGACGAAGCGCACGCCTGTGCCCGTCCCCAGGGCACCCGCGCGGGGCAGCAGCTCCGCTACAGGCTCCTCCGCGCCCTCGCCGAAAAGAAGGAGCGTAACCTCGTCCTCGTCACCGCCACGCCCCACTCCGGAAAAGAGGAGGAATTCCGCTCGCTGCTCGGCCTCCTGAAACCGGAATTCGAAAGCGGAGAGTGGGAGGGAAAGGAATCTTTCCGCAAAGAACTTGCGCGGCACTTCGTCCAGAGGAAAAGGGAAAACATCGTCCGCTGGATGGACGAGCACACCCCCTTCCCGAAGCGAATCGCCGTCGACTTCCCCTACGAACTCGACCAAGCCTACCAGGAACTGTACGACGACGTGCTGCTCTTTGCCTCCGATCTCATGGCGAACAAGCGCGGTACCGAAAACCAGAAACGCTTCCGATACTGGTCCGCTCTGGCGCTCCTCCGGGGCATCATGTCCAGCCCGAGAGCGGGTGTTTCCATGCTCGAAAACCGCGCCGCCGGAGGGGCTCTCCCCGAGAACGACAACGGAGGCGCCGACGCGGCCTCCCTGGAGCACCCCCACTACGAACGCCTCGAGGGGAGCGACGACGAACTGCCGACTCCCGTACTGAACCGTACCGAGCTGACTGTCGCGCAGCGGGAGAAGTTCAGGGAGTTCGCCGGACGGCTTCGCCGCATGGAAGGGGACGCGCACGACGTCAAAAGCGCCTCCTGTATTCTGCAGCTTCGCCGATGGCTCACCGAGGGTTACAGCCCCATCGTTTTCTGCCGCTACATCCTGACGGCAAAATACCTTGCCGAACGCCTCGCCGACGCCTTCGGACGGAAAGCCGTCGTCGAGTGCGTCACCAGCGAAGATCCAGACGAGGTACGTCGCGCGAGAGTGGAGGCGATGACCCCCGAGACCGCCGGAGGCAAACGGCGGATTCTCGTGGCCACCGACTGCCTCTCCGAGGGAATCAACCTCCAGAACCTCTTCGACGCGGTGCTTCACTACGATCTTCCGTGGAATCCGAACCGCCTCGAACAGCGCGAGGGGCGCGTCGACCGCTTCGGGCAGACGCGCCCGGAAATATCCACATGCCTTCTCTACGGGAAGGACAACCCGATGGACCGGGTCGTCCTGAGAGTCCTCTACAACAAGGCCAGAACCATCCGCAACAACATCGGCGTGAGCATCCCCTTCCCCGAGGACTCGAAGGTCTTCCTCGACACCATCTTTCAGGCGATCCTCGCCGAGGCGGAGAAAAAACGCAAACCGACGAGGCAGATGGAGCTGTTCGATATCGAAGAGCGGGTCAGGTGCGAAGTGGAGCTGGATCGTCTCGTCACCGTCGCGGAAAAGAAGGAATCCGCGCTCCGCACGATCTTCGCGCAGCAGGGTATCAAGGCGCAGGAACTGGAAGAGGACCTCGCCATTACCGACGCCGCCGTGGGGCGGCCGGAGACTGTATATCGCTTTGTGGACTCCGCCCTCGGCGAACTCTTCGGAGTGCGGGCAGAGAAAGACCCGAAAGCCCTCACCCTCGACCTGCCGCGCTCCGCCTTCCCCGAGAAGCTGCGTCCCTGGCTGGAGGAAGCCTCCCGAAAGGGAGAGGCGCGACTCGCCTTCCGCGCTCCCCTTCCCGAGGGACGCCGGTACTGGGGGCGCAACCACGACGCGGTGGAGGCACTCTGCCGGGCCGTGCTCGCCGAAGCCCTCGCCCCCTCCCCCGACGGCTCGGCGCCCCCCAGAGTCGCCCGGGCCGCCGTGGTGCTCTCCCACGCGGTGCGTGAGCGCACCGTCCTCTACGTGCTCCGCGCCCGCCACGTCATCGACGACCGGCGCGCGAAAAAAAGGATGGTGGCCGAGGAGATCCTGCTGCGGGGCCTTGCCGGGGAGGAGCGGAGCGTCGTCGAGAATGACGTCGTCGAACGCCTCATGGAGAACCCCATGGCGGCGGGCGATCTGCCGCTTTCCGTGCAGGCGGCGCAGCTCGAACGGGAACTCTCCATGATCGAAGGGCTGCGCCCCGGCTTCGACGCGCTGGCTCTGACACGGGCGCGGGAACTCATCTCGCAGCACGAGCGCTACTACAGGGCGCTCGGAACCGAATCCAGAAGCGACCGATTCCGTGTGGTCGAACCCGTAATCCCGATGGATATCCTCGGAATCTACATTTTTCTCCCCGGAGGTGCGTCATGAAGTACCATGCCGTCTCGTGGGAAGGCTCCCTCATGGGGCCCGAGACGCTCGAAAAGCTCGCCGAGGAGGCGCTTCCGGGGCAGCGTCCCGGCGACTTCGGTTTCGCCGGAAGGGTGCGCGAGGAGATTCTGGAGGCATGGGCAAGCGCCAGGGCCCAGTGGGAACTCTTCAAAGTCCGGCGCGACAGGGACGACATCAAGGACAAATACGGCACCAGCCGAACGCGCCAGTTCTGGATTCAACCCCTTCTCGCGCTGCTCGGCTACGACCTTCAGAACGCTCCGGCGGTGGAGATCGGCGGGCGCGGCTTCCCGATAAGCCATCGCGCGAACGGAAGGATCTGCCCGGTTCACGCCGTCGGCTGCTTCGAAAGTCTCGACCGGAAGCGCGAGGGGAGCAAGGCCAGCCCGCACAGCATGACGCAGGAGTACGTCAACCTCTCGGAAGCCCTCTTCGCGCTGCTGACCAACGGGCTCCAGCTACGCCTCGTCCGCGATTCCAGCCGCCTGATCAAGCTCTCCTATCTTGAGTTCAACCTCGAACGGATCTTCGAGGAGAAACTTTTCGCCGACTTCGCCCTGCTCTTCCGCCTTCTCCACATCACCCGGTGGGCCCGGGACGGGGAGAACCCCGCCGAATCGCTCCTCGAAACGTACCATCAGGATAGCCTCGAAAACGGAAGCCGCATCAGAGAGAAGCTCTCCGAGGCCGTTGTCGGCGCTCTGGAGACATGGGCGGAAGGGCTGCTTCTCCATCAGGACAACGAAGCCTTCCGCAGGGCCTTCGGGAAGGGACGATGGACGCCCCGCGAACTCTACGACCAACTCCTCACGCTGGTCTACAGGATCCTCTTTCTCCTCGTTATCGAGGAGCGCGACCTGACGTACCCGCCGGAGGCGCCGAACGATCTGAAGGAGATCTACCGCCGGTACTATTCGCTGAGCGCACTCCGCCGACGCTGCCGCTCCGTCTGGAAGGAGGAGGAGCGGTTCTCCGACCTCTGGGCGACGCTGCTCGCCTGCTTCTCGCTCCACGAGAACGAAAAGAGCGCCGCCGAACTCGGCCTCAAACCGCTCGCCGGAGATCTCTTCTCGCCGGAATCCTTCTCGCTGCTCCGTCCGCTTTCGATGGACAACCGCCGCTTCGCCCAGGGGATGAACCGGCTCGACGCCTACCGGGACGAACGGCTGGGGGCCGTCCGGGTGAACTACGCCGCGCTCAACGTCGAGGAGTTCGGCTCCGTCTACGAGGGACTTCTGGATCTCGACGCGGAGATCGACGATTCGGGCGACAGGCTCCGCTTCCGCTTCGTCCGCGGGAACGACCGGGGGAAGAGCGGGAGCCACTACACGCCGGAGGAACTGGTGCAGCCGCTGCTCGAGCACGCCCTGGAACCGTTGATCCGGAAGGCCACGAAAGAGCCCGACGCCGAAGACCGGCTGCTGAACCTCAGGATATGCGACGACGCCTGCGGCTCCGGGCACATCCTCCTCAACGCGGCCCGAAGAGTCGCGCTCGAGGTCGCCCGAGTCCGCACGGGAGCCGACAACCCCGATCCGGCGGCCTACCGGCAGGCGCTGCGCGACGTCATCGAAGGCTGCATCTACGGGGTGGACTCGAACCCGCAGGCGGTGCGCCTCTGCAAAGTGGCCCTCTGGCTCGAATCGCACAACCCGGGAAAACCGCTCGGCTTCCTCGACCACCGCATCAAGTGCGGCGACAGCCTGGTCGGCATCGCGAGGGCCTCTCAGCTTCTGGACGACATCCCCGACGAGGCGTACAAGACGAGAGAAGGCGACGACCCGGAGTTCTGCGCGAAACTGCGAGGAAACAACGCGCAAGAGCGCCTCCGACCGGGGCAGATGGAGATCGACTGGGAAACGACCGTGGGGAAAAGCCTGAAAGATGTGGTAAACGCCCTCCGGGGCGTCGCCGCGATGGACGCCTCCACGCCCGAAGGCGCCGAACGAAAAAAAGACGCCTACCTCCGAGCGACGGGCAACGAAAACTGGCGCCACCTGAAAGCGCTGGCCGACGTCAAACTCGCGGCCTTCTTCCTTTCCAAACGCCCGGAAACCTCCATCGTCACGCAACGGCTGTACCGCCTGTTCCTCGACGGAACGGAAACCCTCGACGGCCATCCTGCGGCGGACGCCGCCTCTTCCGTGGCCGGAGAAAGACGTTTCTTCCACTGGTTCCTCGAATTCGCCGACGCGATGATGAGCGGAGGCTTCGACTGCTTTCTGGGAAATCCGCCCTTTCTGGGAGGACAGAGGCTGTCGGGCGCTTTCGGGAAGGAGTACCTTGCCTACCTCAAATCCGCCTACGCCCCCGCAGGCGCGATCGACCTCGTCGGCTACTTCGTGCGGCGCAACTACGACCTGCTGAAAGAAGACCGTTCGCTCGGCACCCTCGCCACCAACACACTGGCGCAGGGAAGTACCCGGGAGGGAGGCCTCGACGTGATCGAAAAGGCCGGAGGCACCCTCGTCATGGCGGTGCGCAGCCGTCCCTGGCCCGGCGCCGCGGCCGTCGCGGTGAGCCAGGCGGTCATCCGCAAGGGAACCTGGAGCGGCAAAAGAGTCCTCGACGGAAAGCCCGTCGCGTACATCTCCACCTACTTCGACGATCAGAAGTCCGAGGGCGCCCCCTTCAGGCTAGAGGCCAACGCGGAGAAGAGCTTCATCGGTTCGTATGTTCTCGGAATGGGTTTCATCCTCGAGCCCGAAGAGGCCGTAAACCTGATCGAGCGGAATCCCGCGAACAAAGATGTCCTCTTCCCCTACCTAAACGGAGAGGACCTGAACGGCCGGAGCGACCAGAGCCCCAGCCGCCGGGTGATCAACTTCAGAGACTGGCCGCTGGACAGGGAGAGCGCCCCCGACGGATACAAAGGCCCGGTAGCCACGGACTACCCGGACTGTTTGGAAATCGTCGAGCGGTTGGTGAAGCCGGAGCGCGACAAACTGTGGAAAGGGGATATCACAGCTCGCGACCGCGCGCGTAGATGGTGGCAGTTTGCGCGTCAAACAATGAATCTCTACCGCACCATCGCTCCTTTGGAGCGGGTGATGGTTTCCGCGCGGGTCACAAAAACACCCGTCTTCAGTCTTGCGGATAAGAACTTCATCTATTCAGAAATGACGGTGGTGCTTGCTTTCGATGATCATTCATCTTTTTCATTGATGAACTCGTCGTTTCAGGAATTTTGGGCTTGGAAAAACGCATCAACTTTGGGATCAACAATGCGTTATACGCCCTCCGATATCTTTGAAACTTTCCCCTTTCCTCCGGGCTTTGAACCCTCCTCTGAGGGAAGTCCCTCCGCCTCCGCCCAACCCCTCGACGAACTGGGAAAGGGCCTGCACGAGGGAAGGCGCGCGCTCACGACGAAGCTCGACATCGGCCTCACCTCGCTCTACAACCTCTATCACGCTCCCGACCTCTCCATCGGGAGCGTCGAGAAGGCCGCCAAGCGCTCCGGGGACAAGGCATCCCACGCCCGCGAAGAGATCGAGGAACTCCGCCGCCTCCACCGTCGCATCGACGAAGCCGTCCGCGAAGCCTACGGATGGAGCGACATCCCGCTGGAGCACGGCTTCCACGAACTCGAATTCCTCCCCGAGAACGACCGCGTCCGCTACACCGTCTCCCGCGCCGCCCGCAGAGAGATTCTCGAACGTCTGCTGAAGCTGAACCACCGCCGCCACGACGAGGAAATCGCCGCTGGCCTCGTCGGCAAGGACGGAAAAACGACCAGGAAGAAGGCCAGAGCGAAGAAGCGTAAACGCACGCCTGCAGTCGAAGAGGGACAGTGGCTTCCGTTTTGAGCGAAGGGAACCGCCCGGTGCTCCGGTCAAGCGCCAGCGAAATCAGGGGCGAAACCAGAGACAGAGAGGATTCCTTCTGCCGGAAGACCGCGCAGCCGAACCGGCGCCCTCCACGGGACCACGGGGTCCGCCCCATCGCCCTCGACAAAGCTCTTCGGTGGGAAACGCCGGGGCGGGCTGAAGAAGAGGGGCAAAACCCTCAGGCGGGAGCACGAGAACTGCCCCGACCACCAGAGAAGACCATCTATGAAACACTTCCAGCTCATCACGGTCATCCGCCCCGGCGATCCGAGCCGCGTCGGCAAACCTGAAAAAAAGCCAATTCCGTCATTGAAGCCCTGGGCTACGACAAGCGCTGCTACATGCGGAGAGACTGCGAATATAGGTTCCTCTTATAAAAATCATCTGCAAGCTCAATTCAAGAATAGAAAAAAGAGTAGAAGCCATTCCGGACAACTCCGAAAGATTAAACTGAAGAAAATCCCAACAACCCAGAACCATCGAAATTATTATTCTTACAGCTACGCAACATACATGAGATTATCTAGAATAAAAAGGAGGGGAACCGAATTAAAAAAATATTTCTATCACTTTTTGGAGTACTATTTCTTGCATCGGTATCGTCAGCAAAATACGCCACATATTCACTTCAAGTACAAATTGAAACATCTGATCGCCAACATGTAAAAGATTCACTTGTAGCAACAATGATTGACAACGGGTTTTCGATTAGCAAAGATTCAGAGTATCAGATATCCTTCGACAAAGAAACTGGAAACATTTTTTTAATGAATCTACACACTGGACAAAATGCTGCAGGAAGAGGCGTTTTTACCATTGTCCCATATTCTGATTTTATTATTCTTTCAGTTGCTCCTTTTATGATCTCCAACCCTGGTACCGGATTTGAAATTTCAAACAAAATAACAAACAGGAAAGATTTGAGAAAATTCCAAGAAATTCTATTCCAAGTCAAAAGCATGACAGACGGAACCTCTTTAGAATACTTGATGGCAACATTACCCCAAATAGGAAGTGGAGAAAAAGCCCATCAAGAGTCAACAAAAAAACAGAATACAGCAACATCAGGAATACTACGTGTGTCAGGTGATGGAGTAATAGATGAAATCGAAAAAGGTTCTATTGCCGAAAAAAATGGGTTAAAACCAGGAGATAGAATTCTAGAAATTAATGCATCCGCTATTGATTTTTCGAAGCCATGGTTAAAAGACATCGACAACAGAATACAATCTGGTCGTTCAGTAACAATAGTTTACGAACGCAACGAAGAACGTGACATAGTTACTCTAAAAAAATAAAAAACGACAATAAAACATTTGATATCTACGACGGATCCGGGTAGGTTCCCTTCCTGCTCTCTGTCCCACAGGTACAGGGAGAGGACTTATCGGGCGCACGAGATGGCCTCGACTTCGGGATCGGCACAGGAGAGGCATCCGGGGAGTTCGGTAAATTCGACGGCATACCCGTTTTTGTTGTGGGTGAAGACGGCGGGAAAAACATAGGTGTCTCGCATGGCAACACCTCCTTGCACGGGCTTGTCGCGCAGCTGCTCCGGCCCCGCCGCCGGGCCCTCCAGGTCCGGTCTGGCCGGGAGGGGGGAAGAAAGGGTAGAATCAAGCGGAACCCGTCGCCTGCTCCGTTCATCGTGCCCGGTCGGACCGGAGGCGGGGACGTCCGAGGCGGGCCGCGCCGCGGGACGATTCCGCCCCGTCCTCTGAAGGGAGGCCGTTCATGAAAATAGGAGAGCTCTCCCGGAGGCTGGGCCTCCCCGTCGAGACCATCCGCTATTACGTCCGCAGCGGGATCATCATTCCCGAGCGGGCCGGCAAGCAGCACCTTTTCAGCGAGGCCTCCGTCGAGGACCTGAAGCGGGTCCTCGAACTGAAGCGGCTGGGCTTCTCCCTTCACGAGATCCACCGCATCCTCTCTCTGCGGCGCATTTCCGACCCCTGCGACCCGGAGGACACGCTGGAGCTGGTGGGGCTCTATATCGCCAAGAAGAGGGAGCTTGAGGAACGGATCGGCCACCTCGTCGAGGCCCGCGACGCCGTCGCCGACGAGATTCAGGCCATCTACGGCCGGTGCCGGCCCCGGAACGCCTCGACGGGCGTTCCCCTCCGGGCCCTGGCCCTTCTGGCCTGCCCTCTCTGCCGGGGGCGCCTTTCTCTGACCGATGCCTCGATGGACGCCCGCTATGTCCACGAGGGGACCGTCCTCTGTCCCTGCGGCTACAGGGCCGAGATCCGCCGGGGCATTCTGAGGACGGCCAACGTCAACCGGAGCCGCCACGACAGGCCCGACACGACGCGGGAACTCTACAAGGACCTTCCGTCGCCGCTCATCTCCCTTTTCGCCAAGGCCCACAACTGGATGCTCGAAAGGCTCGGCGGTCTGGGCCCTGCCCGGGTCGTCATGGAGACCCATGCCAACGCCTATCTTTTTCTCTATATCGCCGTCGCCGCCGGGAGGCTGGCCCCGGACAATCTCTACATCGTCGTCGACAAGTTCCCCGAGACGCTGGAGATGTACAAGCGCAAGATCGAGCTTCACCGCGACGATCTGGATATTCTCTATCTGGCCGACGCCGGTCTCGATTTTCCCCTCGCCGACGGCTGCGTCGACGGTTTCATCGATTTTTTCGGCTCCAACGAGCATCAGTTCTACCGCCACGACGATCTTCTCGTCGAGCTGGACCGTTTTTTCGCCTCCGACGCGGTCCTTCTGGGCACCTATTTCCATATGCCGCCCATGGGGGCCTCGGTGCGAAGGCTCTGCCGCGAGTACCCCGAGGCCCATGTCCGCAATTTCGATCTCCGCCTCTACCGGCAGGCCCTGGACCGGGCCCGCTTTTCCGTCGCCGAGAGCGTCGCCGTCGGCTCCGTCACCGATTCGGGGGAGAATCTGGCCTTCAGCTTTCACGAGCAGGGGGAAGAGCTCTCCCTGTTTTCCCTTTTCGCCCGCAGGCTTGCGCCGCCTCAAGGCGCGTCGGGAAGATGAAAAAGGTCCGATCGGGTTCGACCCGATCGGACCTTTTCGTTTTTGCCCTCACCCCGCCAGAAAGGGCAGGGCGAAAAGGAGCAGCACCGCTCCGAAGCAGGTCAGGACGATGGCGCGCCAACGGCGGTATTCCCGGTCCAGCTCCTTCCGCTCCTCCGGCGAGGGGGCGTCGGGGAGGGGGGCCGGGACGTCGTCGGCGGCCTTCCGGGACCGGAAGAAGAGGTAGAGGCCCCAGCCGACGAGGTTCCAGATCACGCCGGAGAGGAAGGCGTCGCGAGGAAGCTGGGTCATCATCACGATGTAGATGAGGGCGCTGACGACGGCTCCGGCCACGCCGCCCGGGGCGCGGTAGGGCCTTTTCAGGCCGGGCGAACGGCGGCGGAGGCCGATGAAGGCGGCGAAGCCGATGACGTAGAAGAAGAGGTCGGCGAAGAGGCTGAGGGAGGCGATGTAGATGATGGACCCCGTCGAGACGAAAAGGAGGGTCACGACGCCCATGAAGGCGATCGCCACGTGGGGCGTCCTGTATTTGGGGTGCAGTCTGCCCAGGATTCCGGGCAGCACGCCGTCGCGGGCCATGCTGTAGAGGTAGCGCGAGGGAGCCGCCACGCAGGGGTTGAGCGTCGACAGATCGCCGCCGAAGGCGATGCCGGCGCAGAGGAGGATCAGGGGAAAGCCGAGGATTCCGGCGGCCTTCATCCCCTCGGCATAGGGGGCCATGGCCTCTTTGATGCCGCCAAGGCTCTCGGGAGGGACGATTCCCAGAAGGAACCACTGGAAGGTGGCCGTCACGACGAAGACGATGAAGGGCGTCAGGAAAAGGGCCCGGGGGATGACCACCTGAGGGTGGCGGATCTCCTCGCCCATGGAGCAGCAGGTCTCGAAACCGGCGAAACACCACCAGACGAGGGAGACGACGAAGATGAACTGTCCCGGCTCGATCCCTCCCGCCAGGGGAACCCGGAAGAAATCGAGGCTGATCCGCGTGCTCATCGTGGCGAACCAGACGAGGGCGACGCCCCAGAAGAAGAAGACGACGGCGTTCTGGAGGCGCCCGGCGATCTCGACGCCCCGCCAGTTGATGACGACGAAAAGCAGGATGATCGCCGCGGCGATGATCCGTTCGTCGACCAGGAGGGGAAAGCCCAGGGCCTCCGTCAGGGTCTTGAGGTAGAAGGAGAAGGCCAGTCCCTCGCCGCTGGCGACGGCGATGAGGGAGATGACGAAGTTCCATCCCGCCAGCATGCCCCAGACTCCGCCCAGGCCCTCCCGGGCGTAGCGGTACGTTCCTCCCGCGTAGGGAAGGGCGGCGCCCATCTCGGCGTAGATCAAAGCGGGCAGGAGGCTGATGAGGAAGGCCACGAAGGTGGCCACAAGCGTCAGGGGGCCCAGATAGCCCACGCTGTTGGCCCCCGTGGTGAAAAGGCCCACGCCGATGACGGTCCCGACGGTGATGGTCACGGCCTCCTTGAGACCCAAGGCCCTCTTGAAAGCGACGGCGCCTTCGCCCCTGCTTCCGCTGACGTCTCTTTCAGGCAAAGCAAGTCCCTCCTCTCGTGCTCTCGGCGGGAGCTTGCTCCCGCCCCTTCCGGCGCCCCGTCATCGGGCGCCCCCTCTGTCGCGTGGTCCCCGGGCCCGTCTGAGCTCCTCCCCGGCGGGCCCGGGGACCCTCACCGGAGAAGCTTCCGCGCCTCGGCCGCGGCGGCGTGGCCCATCAGCCCCTCTTCCCTGGCGATGCGGCTTGCGAGGGGGGCCAGACGGGAGGCCCCTTCGGCCGTCATGCGCTGGAAGGTGGTGACGCGAAGAAAGGTCCCGACCCAGAGACCGCCCGTGTAGCGGGCCGCGCCCATCGTCGGCAGGGTGTGGTTCGTCCCCGACAGGTAGTCCCCGAAGACTTCGGCCGCCCACTCGCCGATGAAGAGAGAGCCGTAATTCCGCAGCCCGGCGACCCACGCTTCCGCCTCGGCCAGATCCAGCTCCAGGTGTTCCGGAGCCCTTTCGTTGGCGATGCGGCAGGCCTCTTCCGGCGAGTCGACGAGGAGGATCTCGCCGTTGTTCTCCCAGGAAAGACGGGCCACGGCCGACGTGGAGAGGCCCGCCAGCTGCCTTTCGACCTCCTCTTCGACTTCTTTGCCGAGGCGCTCCGAGGTGGTCACGAGGACCGATCGGGCGTTCACGTCGTGTTCGGCCTGGGCCAGGAGATCGGCCGCCAGCCGCGTCGGGTCGGCCCTGTCGTCGGCGAGGATCAGAACCTCGCTGGGACCGGCGATGAAGTCGATGCCGACGCGGCCGTAGCACTGCCTTTTGGCCTCCGTCACGTAGCGGTTGCCGGGACCGACGATGAGGTTGACGGGGGAAATGCTCTCCGTCCCCCAGGCGAAGGCGGCCACGGCCTGAGCCCCGCCGACGGCGTAGATCTCCGTCACCCCGGCCAGGTCCAGGGCACAGAGAACGGCCGGATGGATCCGGTCCGTGCCTTTCATCACGGGCGAGGCGGCGCAGCGGCGGGGCACGCCGGCGACGGCGGCGGGAATGGCCAGCATCAGGGCCGTCGAGACGAGGGGGTAGGAACCTCCGGGGACGTAGCAGCAGCAGGAGTCGACGGGAAGGACCCTCTGTCCCAGGAAGACGCCGGGACCGTTTTCCCTCTCGGGCAGGTCGGTCAGGGTCTCTCTCTGCCTGAGGGCGAAGCTGCGGATGTTCTCGGCGGCCTTTTCAAGGGCCTGGAGCAGATCGGCGTCCACCTCGGACCGGGCCCGCCCGACTTCCTCGGCCGTGACGCGCAGGGCCGTCCGCGTGGAGCCGTCGAAACGCCTGCCGTATTCGAGGAGGGCCTCGTCTCCTCTGACCCTGACATCGTCGACGATCTTCGCCACCGTGCCGTAGAGCTCGCGGGCCTCTTCCGTCTCCAGAGGCCGGGCTTCCTTCATGACGCGCATCCTCTCACCTCCATGAATGATTCTTTTTCCTTTGTTCGATTGTCTGACCTGTAGGGCACTCTGCGTCAATGGCGCAATGGCCCCCGAAAAAGCGATAAACCTGGAGTGGGGTCCATGGTTCATTTTATCGGCGCGACCGCCCTTCGGGGAGCCGACCTCGGGAAAGGGGCCCTCGGAAGGCCGCCGGCGGCCCCGCTTTTCGCCGGAGAGATCCTGCCGAGGGCGGGGACGCACTTTCGCAAAAGTCCGTCCCTCTCGACAAAGGGCGCTGATCAGAGCTGACCAAGATGCTTCGGTGTCATCTTTTCGAGGATTAAATCTTCTTCAAGTGACCTTTCCCCCTTCCGCTTCCTTTCTTCGGGCCCTCCGCCGTCGGCCTGCCCCGTCGGGGCAGGCCCAAAAAGAGAGATGCTACAATATCGAACTGTCGGAGATGTCCGAAAAGCGCCCTCAACGGGATGGCCCGGTCGTCTTCCGCCATCATTCGGAGGAGGTGGCTTGATTTGCGCATCACCGCTCTTTTCGCCCTGCTTCTGCTTCTGTGCGGGCTCCCCGTCGGGACGGCTTCGGCCTTTCAGCCCGTCTACATCATGGGCAGCAGCAGCATGGGCGGCACCTATTACCAGCTGGCGGGGATCATCGCCGAGGCCGTCAACGACAAGGTCCCCGGCGTCCGCCTCGCCGTTCAGCCCACGGGCGGCACGGCGGAGAACATCGACAATCTGGAGAAGGGGCTCAACCAGTTCGCCCTGACGGACAGTCTCGCCGTCATGGCCTACGAGGGGCGCGATCTCTACTACGAGCGGCCCCAGACCTACCTGAGGGCCGTCATGCCCCTCTACCCCGAAGTGGCCCGCCTCCTCGTCCCGGCCGGATCGCCCGTCCGGTCCCTTTCCGACCTGGCCGGCAGGCGCGTCGCCCTGGGACGCAAAGGTTCGGGCGTCCTCGTCACGGCCCGGCAGATTCTGGAGGCCTCGGGCCTTCGATCCGACGCGGTCCACTCCGTCTATCTGGGCATGGGCGAGGGCCTTCTGGCCCTTCGGGACGGGACCGTCGGCGCATCGCCTTCCTGGGCGAATTCAACATCCCGGCCCCCGTCATCGGAGGCGTCCTTTTCGCCCTTCTTCGCTGGGCCCTGCTGGGACGGATCGATTTCGACTTCGACATGACCCTCAAAGATCCCCTCATGATCGCCTTTTTCACCACCGTCGGACTGGGAGCGAGCCTGAAGCTTCTCAAGAAGGGCGGCCCCCAGGTCTTTCTCTTTCTCCTCCTCGCCTCGGGACTGGTCTTCCTTCAGAACGTCGTGGCCCTCGCCCTCTCCAAGGCCACGGGGCTTCATCCTCTCCTGGGCCTGCTGGCCGGTTCGGTGACCATGTCGGGAGGCCACGGGACGGGCGCCACCTTCGCCCAGACCTTCACCGCCGATTACGGCCTCGTCGGCGCCATGGAACTGGCCATGGCCTCGGCCACCTTCGGCCTCGTGGCCGGTTCGGTCATCGGCGGCCCCGTGGCCCGTCGCCTGATCCGCAAATACGACCTCCACCCCGACGACGTCGGCGACGGACTGGGCGGCGACGCCGTCGCCGATATCCAGGGCCTGGCCCCGGCCTCTCACCCCCTGTCCGTCAACGACGTCCTGGTGACGATCCTCCAGATTTCCCTGGCCATGTATCTGGGCTCTCTGGCCTTCGAGCAGCTTTCGGCCCTGGGCGTCAAGCTCCCCACCTACCTCTGCGCCCTTTTCATCGGAATCGTCATCCGCAACGTGGCCGATTTCAGCCGGGCCTTCCCGATCCACTTCAAGTGCGTCGACTACATCGGCTCCGTCTCCCTCTCCCTCTTCCTGACCATGGCCCTCATGTCGCTCAAGCTCTGGCAGCTCATGGAGCTCGCCGGCCCCATGGCGGCCATCCTTCTGGGACAGACGGCTCTCGTGGCCCTCTACGCCACCTATCTCACCTTCCCCCTCATGGGGAAAGACTACGAGGCGGCCGTCATGGCAGGCGGACACTGCGGCTTCGGCATGGGCGCCACGCCCAACACCGTGGCCAATATGGAGGCCCTCTGCTCCCACTACGGACCGGCACCCCGGGCCTTTTTCGTCGTCCCCATCGTGGGAGCCTTTTTCATCGATATCGTCAACGCCTTCGTCATCCAGGGTTTCATCGCCTTCCTGGGCTGACTTTTCGCCCCCGGGGAACTATAGTGGATCAAGCTCCTCCATCCCTACAGGACGCAGAAAGGAGACTCCATGGCCCGTTTCTTCCGCTGCCCACCGCCTCCGGAAGACCTCTGAAACCGAGGCCGCACCCGGAAAGCGCTGCCTGCGCCGACGGCGAAAAGCCGCCGTGCAGGTCTTTCGTGGACAGTAGAAGGAGTGAAACGTCATGGGAGTCCGAACGTCGTCATGGGCGCTCTCTGCGGCCGTCTTCATCCAGATGGCGGGAGTGGGGCTGATCGTCGCCTTCCTGCCGGGACGGATGATGGAACTTTCCGGTTCGATCCGCTTCGTCGGCTATCTCGCCTCGGTCTTCGCCGTGCCTTTCGTGCTCTTCCAGCTGCCGCTGGGCCATCTGGCCGACCGCCACGGCTGCAAGGCCTTCATCGTCGCCGGCTACCTTCTTTCGGGCCTGGCGGGCCTGCTTTTCTTCAGGGCCGCCGGGGCCTGGGGCCTTCTGGCCGGACGCCTGCTCCAGGGCTTCGGCGAGATTCCGACATGGGCCCTCGCCCCGGCCCTCCTCTCCCTGCTTTTCCCCCTGTCCAAGGGAGGGGCCATCGGGATCTACAACGCCTCGATGCACCTGGGCCTGACGGCGGGAAGCCTCCTCAGCCTCACCCTGGCCCTCTCCGGCGACGGCCGGGAGGCCTTTCTGCTCTATGCGGCCCTGAGCCTCGCGGCGGCCCTGATCGCGGCCCTGCTCGTCAGGGACCCCCTCTCGGCCCGGGGCGGATCGGCGGAGAGCGGGAGCTGGAGTGACCTCTTCCGGGCCCTCAGGAGCCTCCGCCGTCCCGCCCTTCAGGCCGGCATCATCCTCTACGGCGGAGGATACGGCACCTTTCTGACGGTCATCCCCGCCGCCCTCCTCGGCCAGGGCGCCTCCGGCCAGGAAAGGGTCTCCCTTTTCTTCACCCTTTTCTACGTCGCCGTCAGTCTCTCCCAGATCGTCGCCGGAAAGATCTCCGACAGAAGAGGGCGGGACGTCACCCTCCTCGCGGGCCTGATCCTCGTGACGGCGGGACTGGCCCTCTTTCCCGCCTTCGGAGGGACGGGGGCACTGGCCTTTCTCGCCCTGGCCGCCTTCGGCCTGGGCATGTTCTGCGTCTCCGCTCTGGCACGCCTCCAGGAGGCCCTCCCCCTTTCTCTCCGGGGCTCGGCCTCGGGCCTCTTCTACCTGCTCTGGGGCGTGGGCTATTTTCTCATGCCTCCCCTTCTGGGCTGGGTCGGAACGGCCTTGGGCCAGACGACGATCTTCCCCCTGACGGCCCTCCTCTTCGCCGTCGAAGCGGCCGCCCTGCGCCTCACATCGGCAGGCCGCGACTAGGGGCCCTCTCAGAGGTTTGCGCCGGAGAGATCCGGCGCAAACCTTGTCGGTGTTGACTTTTTCCCCCATATAGCATAAAAAGTCAGCATCACACCGAAAGGGGATCCCTCTATGCTCACCGATCTGCTCGCCGCACTGGCCGTTGTCGTCAACGGCATCCCCCAGGGCCTTCTGGCCCTCTCCTTCGGCTTCGCCGCCCTTCCGACGGCCGTCGCCTTCGCCATCGGCATCGCGGGCTCTCTGACCTACCAGTCCGTGGCCACCATCTCCTTCCAGGCCGAGACCATCACTTTGGCCGGAACGATGGGTCAGACCGTCAGGGAGAGGCTGAGCCTCGTCTTCTGGGGAGCCCTCTTCCTCCTCATCCCCTCCTTGCTCGGTCTCAACGAGGCTATCGTCGCCTTCATCGGTCCGGCCATCGTCAGCTCCATGATGGCCGGGGTGGGCCTCATGCTGGCCAACGTGGCCGTCGAGCTCTGCAAGTCCGAGCCTCGGTCGGGAGGCGCCTCCATCGTCGCCGCCCTGGCCGTCTGGCTCCTGACGAAGGACCTGGCCCAGACGATCATCCTTTCCGTCCTCGTCTCGACGGGAGTCTTTCTCTTCCTGAAGAAAACGGGCCAGGTTGACCACGAGGAGAGCCTCGTCGACCCCTCCAGGGAGACGTTCCGCCTCGGCAACATCGAGTGGCGCTTCTGGCGCCATCCCCGCATCTTCCTGGGCGCCCTGGCCCTGGCCTGCCTCAACATCGGCGCCAACATCTCCTTCGGCAAGATCACGGGCAGTCTGGCCGGCTCCGAGACCAACATCGACCACCTGGCCGTCTACTCCAGCCTGGCCGACATGGGATCGTCCTTTTTCGGGGGCAGCCCCGTCGAGGCCATCATCTCCGGCACGGCGACGGCCCCCAACCCGATCCGTTCCTCGGTCTTCATGATGGCCATCATGGCTTTGGTGCTCCTCCTGAAGCTGCTGCCCGTCATCGGCCGCTACGTCCACCGCTCCTCCATCGCCGGGTTCCTGCTCATCCTGGGCGTCTTCGTCACCTTCATCACCAACATCCAGGGAGCCATCGCCTCCGTCCCGGCCTTCGCCGGCCCCTTCGGCTTCGGCCCCTGGGGCATGGTCATCGGCGCCACCGTCTTCGCCTCGGCCCGGTGGAACCCCTTCTTCGGTCTTCTGGCCGGTCTGGGCCTGAAGCTCGTCCTGGGGGTGTAGGTCGATGAGCGACGTCTACGAGCTCCATCTCTGCGGCCTCGTCCGGTCTTTGCCCAAAGTCCGCGTGGCGCCCGATCTGTCCATCGCCTCCTTCGTCATGCTCGGCGACACGGAGCTCATCGAGGCCTGCGCCGAGGCCCTGGCCGAACGGTTTCCCCGTCAGGGGCTGGACCTTCTCGTCTGCCCCGAGGCCAAGGGCATTCCCCTGACCCACGCCGTGGCCCGCCGCCTGGGGCTGAACTACGTCGTGGCCCGCAAGTCCGTCAAAAGCTACATGGAAAATCCTCAGGTGGAGGAGGTCCGGTCCATCACGACGGCAGGCGTCCAGACCGTCGTCCTCGACGGCGTCGATGCCCGGAAGCTCTGCGGCAAAAAGGTCGCCGTCGTCGACGACGTCGTCTCCACCGGCGGCTCGCTCCTCTCTTTGGAAAAACTTCTGGAACGCGTCGGCTGCCGCGTCGTCCTCCGCGCCGCCGTCCTCCTCGAAGAGGGCGGATTCGACGGCGATCTGGTCTATCTCGACAGGCTTCCCCTCTTCAGAGACTGAGGTGCCCGTCCGATCCTAGAAGAGGGGGGAGGGCCTTCCCGGCCCTCCCCCCTCTTCTCCCTCCCCGCCCGATGAGGAAAGGGCGAAAGAGACCGCGCCACCATATGTTTTACCTTTCTTTGCCTTTCTTTACCCTTCTTGACTCGATCACCCTTCATCTTGACACTATCGAAGCCGCTCTCTGCCGACAAGCTAAATGGAGCCTCTCGACAGCGAAGGCCGTCAGGCACGCCGAAGAAGGAGCCCGCATGAGCGCGAAGGGGGAACGGCAAGAGGGACGAAATGTGGAAGGGGGCAGAGAACGTGCGCATTTCCGAAATGGCTACGCTGAACACCACCGACGTCATGCAGACCCAGAAGACGACGGCCACGACGAGCGGCAGCGAGACGCAATCGACGACGGGAACGACGGACGAGGTGGGCATCTCCTCGTTCGCCGATCTCATGAGCAAGCTCAAGGATCTGAAGGAGACCGACCCCGAGGCCTTCACGACGACGGTGACCGACCTGGCCGCAGACGTCCGCGAGGAGGCCGCTTCGTCCTCCGGGATGAGTGCCGACAAGCTCAACGAGCTCGCCGACTCGCTGGACACCGTGGCGGAGACGGGAGATCTTTCGGCCCTCCAGCCCAAGGCGCCCCAGGAGCAGGGCGGCTTCACCGTCTCGGCCAACGGCATCTACGGCCCCTCGAACGGCCAGCCTCCGTCGAACGAGGAGAACGCCTCCATGGAGAGCCTTTTCGCGACTCTCGCGGCCAAGGTCGACGACGTCCTTAACGGATAAAATCGAAAGGAGGTGAATCCTCCATGGACATTCGCGGACTTTCAAGCGACAGCTCGGCACAGTACACGCTGAGGATCAACGCGTCTTCGGAAAAGACGACGACGGCGACAACCGCCGCCACGACGGAAGAACAGGAAGCTGCGGGCGCCTCCGCCTCGGCCTCGAGCGGCACGTCTCAGACCGCAAAAACGGGCGGCACCCAGGCCTCGGCGGGCACGGGAGAGATTGCCGACGGCTCGACGAGCACCTGCTCCAACTGCGGAGCCACTCTGGCGGCCAACGCCTCCGTCTGCGGCAAGTGCGGAACGACCGTTCAGACCGCCGCCGACAAGCTCCTCCAGGCCCTGTCGGAGGCGGACATTCAGTCCAAGACGACGGACAACGGCATCGCGACCCTTTCCGCCATGGGAATGCTGGCCCAGCAGGAACAAGAGGAGTCCTGATCGCTCAGTTTTGATCACCCATCTGTCCCTCGTTCTCCCCTCATGCGGCAGGGGCCGCCTTTCACGGCGGCCCCTCTCTTCGCGTTTCCCCCCTCCCCGAAGGAAAGCTACATATATCCCTCGTAGGGCCTGGGCGTCAGGGCCGAGTGAACGTATTTGATCATGGTGATGAAGTCGAAGACGGGCCGTCCCGTCGCCTTGTGCACGGCGTGGGCGTAGGGGGGCAGGTCGCTGCACTCGAGGACGATGGCTCCCACCTCGGGATTGTCGGCCACCATCCTCTCGGCGACGGAGACGACCTCCCTCTCGACGAGGTCCGAATCCATCGTCCCCTTCTCCTCGAGGACGGAGGTGCGGAACTCCTCCTGATCCTCCATGCCGCAGACGACGAGGGGCATCTCCTTCGTGATCCCCACGTTGGCATAGTGCTCGTCGGTGAGGCACCGGGCGCTGGCCGTGATGACGCCCACCTTCTGCTTCGACGTCAGGGTCCGGTAGATGAAGGGAACCTGAAGGAGACTGGAGAGAAAGACGGGCACCTCGACGGCCTCGGCGACCTGGCGCTGGAAGAGGGCCATGAAGCCGCAGGCCCCCGTGATGGCCCGGACGCCCTCGGCCTCGAGCTCCTTGGCGCCTTCGATGAAGGGCTTGAGCAGTTCGGGATCGCGCTCGTTGAGCAGCCTCTCGATGGACGAGCCCCGGATCTCCTTGTAGCGCACGGGGAAGGGGAACGTCGTCGCGTTCCCCACGTTGCCCGGAACGCAGGGATAGGCCGCGTCCAGAATGAGAATGCCGATGGGCTCCCCGTCCCAGGAACGACTCTTGCTCTTGATGCGGTAGACCGTCATGCCCTTGCCCCCCTCATGGAAGTGGATAGAACTGGCCTGACAAGTATACCTCATGACGGCACCGGAATTCACCTCCCGCGCCAAGGATTGCGCCCAAAATGCCTTTTCGCGTAAAAAAGGGTTCCAAACTTATGGTACGCCGTGATCGGCCTCACCGGAGCCATTGGATCGACGGAGACGAGCCCTTCGTCGCCGAAAAAAGAAATGTTACACTTCAGGGTGGCGCGAAAAAGCCCCTCGTTCCGCGGCGCAAACCGGACAGGGGGCGGCACGCACCCCGATCCGGCCGGGCCTCCGTTCCCCTTTCGCGCCGGAGTCAGCGCGGAGGAAAGGCGCGGAACGAAGACCCTCCCACGAATGGCGGAAACGGGCACGAAGGGGCTACAGGCCCGCGATTGCCCGGCACAACGAGAACCTCGAAGGGAAGAAGGAATCCGGTGACGGATAAAAAGGCCTTGCTGCGGGAAATCTTCGGTTTCACCCATTTTCGGCCGGGTCAGGAGGCGATCATCGACGCCCTCCTGGCCCGGCGCGACACGCTGGCCGTCATGCCCACAGGGGCGGGCAAGTCTCTCTGCTTCCAGATCCCGGCCCTCCTCTTCGACGGCCTCTCCCTCGTCATCTCCCCGCTGATCTCTCTCATGAAGGACCAGGTCAGCGCCCTCAGACAGGCCGGAGTCGAGGCCGCCTACCTCAACAGCGCCCTCACGCCTTCCCAGATGGAGACCGTCGTGGACAGGGCCCGGAAGGGGACCTACAAGATTCTCTACGTCGCGCCCGAACGGCTCCTGACGTCGGGATTCCTCTCCCTGGTCCGCTCCTGCCCTCCCCCCTTCGTCGCCGTCGACGAGGCCCACTGCGTCTCCCAGTGGGGCCAGGACTTCCGCCCCGGCTATCTCGACATCGCCCCCTTCATCGAGGGGCTCTCCGGCCGCCCCGTCCTAGGCGCCTTCACGGCCACGGCCACGCCCCAGGTCCGCGACGACGTGACGGCCCTCCTCTGTCTGCGCAACCCCCTCGTGACGACGACAGGCTTCGACAGGCCCAACCTGACCTTCGAGGTCCGCTCCCCCGCGAACAAGGAGGCGGAGCTGAAGGGCTTTCTCGCCGAGAGAAGGGGCAAAAGCGGCATCGTCTACTGCCTGACGCGCAAAACCGTCGAGGAGGTCTGCGAAAGCCTCCGCGCGGCGGGCCACGAGGCCGTCCGCTACCACGGGGGCCTCGACCAGGAGGAGCGCCGCGAGAACCAGGAGCGCTTCCAGAAGGACGAGGCGACGGTCATGGTGGCCACCAACGCCTTCGGCATGGGCATCGACAAGTCCAACGTGGCCTTCGTCGTCCACTACAACATGCCCAAAAACATCGAGAGCTACTACCAGGAGGCGGGCCGGGCCGGAAGGGACGGATCCCGCGCCGAATGCGTCCTCTTCTACGGCGGGCGCGACGTCGTCACCAACCAGTTCCTCATCGAAAAGGGGGAAGAGGCCTCGGGCGACGACGAGGCGTCGCGCCTTTTCCGCGAGACGGAGCGGCGCCGCCTCCGCCAGATGACCCTCTACTGCCGCAGCCGCGACTGCCTCCGGGCTCGAATCCTCCGCTACTTCGGAGAGGAGTCTCCCGACCGCTGCGACAACTGCTCCAACTGCCTCCAGACCTTCAGGGAAGTCGACGTCACCGTCGAGGCCCAGAAGATCCTCTCCTGCGTCCTGCGCATGAAGGGACGTTTCGGCGTCAAGCTCCTCATCGACACCCTCAGGGGATCGAAAAAGGCCAAGGTGCGCGAATTCGGCCTCGACGAGCTCTCCACCTACGGCATCATGGCCGACGAGAGCGAGGCCTCGCTGAAGGAAAAAATCGACGACCTCCTCTGCCGGGGCTACCTGACCGTCAGCGACGACCTTTCCCCCGTCGTCGGGACGACGGAAAAAGCCCGAGCCGTCCTCTTCCGCGGCGAAAAGCTCTTCATGAAGGTCCCCGAGCGCACGAGGCGGGCGCCGACGGCGACGGCGGAACCGGCGGCCGACGGAGCCCTCTTCGACCGTCTCCGGGCCATCCGCAAGGGCCTCGCCGACAGCCAGGGCGTCCCGGCCTTCGTCATCTTCTCCGACGCCACCCTGCGCCAGATGTGCGCCGACCACCCCCGCACGGAAGAGGAGCTCCTTCAGATCTCCGGCGTGGGCCAGGCCAAACTCCGCCAGTACGGAGCGGCCTTTCTGGAGGTGCTGAGGGACGAACGGCGCTGAAGATCGAGCGCCAAGAGGGGGGGGACCCGACGGAAACGGACCGGCCCCTCAGGGAAATGCCCCCTCCGATGGCGGCTCGACTAGGAGCCACCTCACGGGAAAAGGGGCCTCCTTTTTCGGCCCTCCCTCAAAAAAAGACCGGACTCGCAGATCGCAAGGATGAAGGCCCTCGGAACGGGATCGTTCCGAGGGCCTTCATCCTTTTCCGACGGGCCCCCGCGTCTGCAGAGGGACGGGGCTTCCGATCGCACTCATATGCAACATCCATATTTTTCTTGACAATCGAAATGGAGGGCTGTAGGATTTGGGATATATTTTAGGATATATTTTGGGATCCAATTTGATTAAAAAAACAAACAGAATAGGTCTAAAAAAATAAATTTCCGTCGGACGAAAAGAGCGGGCTACCGCCATCTGTCGCGGTGAGGTTCTTCCTGCCCCCCTCGGCCGGAGACACGGCCCCCTCCCGGGAGCCAGAGCCCTCCTGACCGCGAGCGGGAAGCCATCCGGATCGCAGACGCGATGAAATTTAAAGTAAAATTCAATTTAAAATCGCGAAGCAACCGGCAGGACCTTCAAAAGGAGCGAGGAGGTCACCGAATGAACAGCAGTTGACCAGGGCACCGGCATGACACTCAAACTCGTGACAGAGCAACTCGGGTGACCGGGCAATGCCCCCCATGGCCGTAGACAGGAGGAACCGACAATGAGCTCTTTGTTCGACTTCATAAATGTCTTGTTTGCCAGCGTGGTTCCCGTCGCAGATTTTCTATGGGACTTTCCGACGAACTACGATTGGTATTCGAGCATTCCCATCGTCGGAAAGTTTTCCGTGGCCTTCATCCTGCTGTTGGGCGGAGGCATCTATTTCACTATCGGCCTCAAATTCGTACAGATCACTCAGTTCAAGAACAGCTACAGACAGCTGATGAGCCGGCAGCGAAGCGGCATCGGCACGTCGGCCCTTTCCGCCTTCCTGCTGAGCCTGGGGATGCGGGTCGGCGCGGGCAATATCGTGGGAGTCACCGGCGCCGTCACGTTGGGCGGTCCAGGTGCCATTTTCTGGATGTGGCTCGCGGCCTTCCTGGGCATGTCGACGGCTTTCGGAGAGGCGACGCTGGCACAGATATACAAAGAACAGAAGGGCAACGAATATGTGGGAGGATTCACCTTCTACATCCAGAAAATCTGGGGAGACAAAAGGTTCATCGGCGTAGGCATGTGCGTCATCTATCTCATCTACAACATGCTCAGCATTCCCGTCCATACCTTTCATGTGTTCACCGCAGCAAGCTCTATCGTGAAAGAATTCTCCGATAAGGCCCTATCGACTACGGGCATCGAATATTATTCCATCGCCCTGTTCATCGTAATCTCTCTGGCAATCATCACCTTCGGCGGCGTGAGGCGCGTAACCAAAGTTACAGATAAAGTCGTTCCGATCATGGCGATGCTGTACGTACTGGTCGTCCTGGCGCTGATTCTGATGAATCTCAACAAGGTGCCTCTGTTTTTCTTTTCAGTATTCAAAGGGGCCTTTTCTCCTGATGCCATTTTCGGAGGAGCTTTCGGGATAGCCCTATCGCAAGGGCTGAAAAGAGGGCTTTTATCCAATGAAGCAGGAATGGGAACCGTGACTCAAGCCTCATCGATCGCCGACGCGAATCACCCCTGTGAACAGGGCTTTGTCCAGGCCTTGGGCGTCTTTTTCGACACGATTATCATCTGCTCCCTTACCGGATTCATTCTGACGGCAGGTCAGCTGTGGACGACAAACAGCAACTGGTCCGATCTGAAGGTCGACAAAATAGCGACCTACCTGACCTCCATCAAAGAGCTGGTCCCAGGGACGACGCTTGACAGCGTCATCGTCGTATTCGCATCAGTGGCATTCGGCCTCTTCGCATTCACCACGCTGCTCGGCGACCTTGTTTTCACAGAAATTGCGGCAAACAAAATATCCCAAAAAGAAAGTTTCATGAAAGCGATGAGGTCGATCGGAGCGCTGGTATTTGTCCCCTTAGGCGTTCTTACCGTTCTGGCCGGTCTCCAATTGGATAATTTATGGTACGTATCCGACTTGATCAACGTCATTCTCATTCTAATAAACATACCCACCATGATTGTAGGCAGAAAAATAATAATTAAAGCCTATGACAACTATTTGAATTCCGATGGAAGTCGTTTCCTATCCTCGGACATCGGGATCGAGACAGAAGTATGGAACGGAAAGAAAGATTAGCCAAAATGAAAATCAAGTGCATCATGCCTGACAAGGCCATGGATAGGGACACTTTAAACAAAAGGGAAATAATGCTCAAAAAAGTACTCGCACCTGACGTGGAAGTCTCCGTGGATTGCATCAAGCACGGTCCGGATGAATTGGATTGTTATACCGACGAAGCCTTTGCCGCTTCGGAAATGGTCAAAGAGGCCATACTGGCGGAAAAAGCAGGATACAACGCGATTGTGACCTACTGCTTCAGCGATATAGGCCTGGATGCCATCAGAGAAAACGTTTCCGTTCCCGTCATAGGTCCCTTTGAAACGACACTCTCGGCCGCGGGAATGCTGTGCAATCGCTTCACGGTGATAACGACGGAAAAGCGAAACGTGCCTAGGACCTACAGGCGGCTGATGAAGAACGCCATTGCCAGAGAAAAATTAAAAACCGTAAAATCTCTGGACATCCCCATCGGGGAGTTGCGAACGCGCCCGGACGCGGCCCTGCTCTATCTGACCAAGACGTGCAAAGAAGCGATAGCGGAAGGAGCGGACGGCATCATTCTCGGCTGCCTCGGCATGGCCATGTACAGCGAGGAAATAAAAAATAAATTAAATATCAACATATTCAACCCGGCACTCCTTGCCGCAGCCTACGCGGAGCTGTGCGTCAGAACAGCCATGACTCACAGCGAAAGCAATTATCCCAAATTCACGAACGCAAGCAACATACGCATGGAGGACTGAGATGGAAAAACTCCTCTGGCCGGATGGCAAGAAATGCGCCGTCATGTTCTCCTTCGATCTGGATGGCGACACCACATGGGAAAACGGGAACAAGGGATTGCCCTATGGCGATCAATACATTAAATCACTTTCCGTAGGTCAGTATGGCCCCAAACGAGGCGTTTACAATATACTGGATCTACTGGATAAATACGGCGTGAAAGGCACTTTCTATATACCGGGCCTGACAGCGGAACGATATCCAGAGGCCGTCAAGACAATAGCCAATGCGGGACATGAAATCGGCCATCACGGCTACGCTCACGAAAGATTTGCGGGAAAAACCGTAGAAGAACAGATAGAAATCATTGAAAAAAGTCAAGCGATATTCAAAAAGTTAATAGGACATGAAGCTGAAGGGTTTAGAACCCCTTCTGGGGATTGGTCTATTGAAACTCCCAAATTACTATATGAAAGAGGATTTAAATATTCTAGCTCCATGAGAGGAGACGATAAGCCCTACAGAACAATAATAGATGGAAAAAAAACTAATTTTATCGAAATTCCAACCAAATGGGAACTTGATGACTATGTTGCCATGGCATATAACTTATACCCGGCAGAGCCATGTGGAATCGATAGAATTTCCATATACAAAAATGTGCTCGATAATTTTCTATGGGAATTTGAAGGAGCATATAAATATGGGCTTTGCATTTCATATATGATGCATCCACAGGTATCGGGAACTCCTGGAAAAATAATGATTCTCGACCACTTGCTCAGAAAAATTTCCAAAATGAATGAAGTTTTTGTAGGAACCGGCAAGGAGATCGCAGATTGGTACAGAAATATTGATTCTTCGCAAAAGGACAGACGCCATGTATAGAAAAAGCATAAATTGGCCAAATAAGTCCAAATGCGCTGTATCTATAACAATAAACCTGAGCGCAGAGTTATTCTGGCTACAACTTGATCAAACATGCTACGACAAACCAAAAACATTATCAATGGGACAATATGGAATGACTAATGGATTAAAAAGAGTTCTCGACACCTTGGGTCAAAAAAACATTAAAGCTACTTTTTTTGTTCCAGGGAAAGTTGCAGAGCTCTACCCCCTTGAGATGCAAGACGTACTCAACAGGAATCATGAAATTGCGTGCAGTGGATATGATTATATTAATCTAGGCATAGAAGATCCGATCTGCCAAGAAAACGACATCAGCAGAGGCGTTAATGCCATTAAAAAAATATGCAACATGACCCCCCTGGGATTCCGAGCTCCCGTTGGAGAGCTCAGCAAAGAGACTCTACGCATAGCACATAAATATGGAATGAAATATTCGAGCAATTTATCAGACGATGATAGACCCTACTACCTCGACATCGGAAGCGAAATGAAGATGCTGGAAATTCCAATTCACTGGTCTTTGTATGACTTTCCTTATTTCGCTTTCAATTACAGACCCGCATTTCCAATAGGACAGGGGCGTTTAGCCAATTACTCAGGAGTACTATCTAACTGGATTGATGAATTTGAAGGATTTTACGAATATGGATTGTGCTACGTGCTACAACTGGAGCCTCAAACCATAGGAAATCCCGGACGCATACGCATACTTGAAGATACATTAAACTATATCACTCAAAAAAACAATGTGTGGATTGCGACTGGACAAGAAATATACGAATACATGGAAAACAAGTAAATCACCATAACCCCCTACAGATAATCAAACAAGCATGATGTATTATTTTAAACATTCCGCTTCGACATTTTGATAGGCACTTCCCAAAACCAGGAAGCGAGGTATAGGGCTTGGAAGTCAAATCTGCTGAGGATAAAGCCTATAAGGCAATTATTCGATTGATTCTTGAGCAAAAATATCCTCCAGGTTCTTCTCTCGTGGAAGCGCAATTGGCTGAAGACTTGGGAATGAGCCGGACTCCCATTCGGAGTGCGCTACGCAGGCTCACTACGGATGGATTTCTTGAAAATCCATTCAATAGAAGCTGCCGTGTGCCTAAGATTTCCAGGAAAGACCTTGAAAAACTCTTCAACTTACGTCTGCTCATGGAGTCTCATGCCGCCCATGAGGCCGCCATTAACGCTTCGGACGAAAGAAAAGAAGAATTTGAACAGTTGATAGAAAAAGAACGAGAAAGCTACTACACAGGGGACAAAAATCTATATGAAATTAACCAACAAATTCATTTCGGTATCGCAAATCTTTCCGACAACCCCTACTTGGCAGGAGCTATCAAGCCCCTTTTCTGGAGATCGGAATTATATGTTTTCTTTTTCGACACTTTCTACGTCAGCAACGAGAGGAAACCCCTTCTTAGAGATCCAGATAAATCCAGAAGCCACCGAGAGCACAAAGAACTGATTCGTGCGATCTTCAGCAGAGCCCCGGAGGATGCCCGAGAAATCATGAAAACCCATATCCTTTCGACTCGAAAGATGCTGACGACGAACGCAAGTTTTCAAAAAGGCTTCAAGGAGATGTAATTCATTTATTTTCATCATGGTAGGGAGGCAGTGAAATGACCACGGTAAACGCGACGATGGAAAAGGCCGTCAAGAAGGCCTGCAACGATTACGGCGAAAAATGGTTCACCGACACCTCCTCTTTCGAGGAGAATCTGATCCACGTATGGGGGAGGAAATGGAGCGTCTCCTCTGAAGTGGAAAAGCTGCGGGCCGTTCTGCTGCGAAGGCCCGGCAGGGAGATCGAAAGGGTGACCGATCCCGCCGATTGCCGATGGAAGGCCCTTATGGACGTCGAGAAGGCACGGGACCAGCACGACGCCATGGCCCAGATCTACCGGGATCACGGCGTCGAGGTCTTCTACGTCGAAGATCAGCGGGAAGATCGTCCCAATGCCCTTTTCATGAGAGACAACGTCCTGGGCACTCCGGAAGGGGCGATTCTCTGCCGTCAGTCGACTCCTTTCCGACGGGGGGAGGAGCGGGCCGTCGCCGCGGCACTCGGCAAGATCGGCTGTCCGATCGTCCGGACGATTTCCGGGACGGGGGTTTTCGAGGGCGCCTGCGCCATGTGGATCGATCGCGAGACGATTCTTCTCGGCACGGGAGTCCGGGCAAACGCGGAGGGAGTCCGACAAGTGGAGGAAGTGTTGCGACCCATGGGGGTCAAGAACTTCATTCACTACCAGATTTCCTGGGGACACGCCCACCTGGACGGACTGATGACTCCTGTGGATCGGAAAAAAATCCTCATCTTCCCCTGGCAGTCTCCCTACGATGTCGTGAAGCCCCTGATGGACCGAGGCTTCGAAATCATCGAGGCTCCCTCCATCGAGGAAGTGAAGACGGGAAGTGCCATCAACATGGTCGCTCTGGAGCCCGGAGTCATGCTCATGTCGGCGGGGAACCCCGAAACCACGAAAGCTCTGGAAAAGCGCGGCGTCGAGGTCATCCACGTCGACATCTCGGAGCTGCGGAAAGGGTTCGGCGCCCTCCACTGCATGACGGCGTTCCTCGCCAGGGAGGCCTAACATCGCCCCTGCGCACCGGACAGGTCCCGCCATCAACTTCCAGGGGGAAAGAATGGTGTAATTTTTCGAATTTTGCGCTTTTTACGATCAATCTTCACGGCTTTTCCTTGACAGGTTCCGGCCGTGGTGGGTATGATGCAGCGACAAGGGACCTTTCAAGGCCCCCCATAGGTCGCAGACGTTCGGGAATCCGGTGCGAATCCGGAACGGCCCCGCCACTGTAACCTCGACGAAACCGCGGAAGCCACCGATCTCTTTCGGGAAGGCGCGGGAGTAGGACGAAGGGAAGTCAGGAGACCGGTCTGCGGCAGAGCTAGGCCGAGTCTGCGCGGGCGGACGTTGCCGGGGGAGAGGAAGGAACCGGCCGTTTTCCTCTTTCCGTTGCGACGATAAGACTGCCCCGTTGTCAGGGGCAGTCTTTTTTGCGCCCCCATTTCCAAGGAGAAGAGAGGATGGGAACATGGACAGCGCCGTTCAGGAAGACCAACGGAAAAAACCGGCCCTTTCCTTCGACGAATTTCCTCCCCCCACGTACGAGGGATGGAAGGCCGAGGCCGAGGCGGCTCTCAAGGGAGCCCCCTTCGAGAAACGCCTGCTGACGCCGACCTACGAGGAGATAACCCTGGAACCTCTCTATACGGCGGACCACATCAAGGGGCTGCCTCTGGAGGGAAGGCCGGGAGAGAGACCCTTTCTGCGCGGCACCCGTCCCTCGGGCTATCTGGCCGAGCCATGGGCCGTCGCCCAGGGCTGCGACGAGCCCCTTCCCGAAGAGGCCAACGCCGTCATCAGACGGGAGCTGGAGAAGGGCAGTTCCGTCCTTCACTTCTCCCTCGACGAGGCCACCCGACGGGGCGAGGATTGGGACGGGAAGAGGGGTCTTACGGGACTCTCCCTCTCCACCCTGGCCGATCTCGACGGGGCCTTCGACGGTCTGGACCTGACGTCGCGGCCGCTTCGCATCGACGGCGGTTTTTCCGTCGTCCCCCTTCTGGCCCTCATCGCCGCCCAGGCCCGGGCCCAGGGACGGCAAAAGGCGCTGAGCGACTACAGCGGCTCCGTCGGAGCCGATCCGCTGGGGACTCTGGCCCGGGACGGCAGCCTGCCCTGTCCTCTCGACGAGCTCTACGACGAGATGGCCCTTTCCCTTCACTGGACGGCCGCCAGGGCGCCCAAGGTGAAGACGATCCTCATTGGCGGCGACGTCTACCACGACGGAGGCGCCTCGGCCACGGAGGAGATCGCCTGCGTCGCCGCGACGGCCATCGCCTACGTCCGGGCCATGGAGATCCGCGGATTCTCTCTCGAATCCATCGCCTCGGCCATGACCGTATCCCTTTCCCTCGGCGCCAATTTCTTCATGGAGATCGCCAAGATCCGGGCCATGCGCCAGGTCTGGTCGCACATCATGGAGGCCTTCGGCGGCGACGAGAAGGCCTGCCGGATCGACCTGTCGGCCCGGACCTCCCGCTTCACCCAGACCGTCTACGATCCCTACGTCAACATCCTCCGCGCCACCTCTCAGGCCTTTTCCGGCGTCGTCGGCGGCGTCGACGCCATGGAAGTGGCCCGCTTCGACGAGGCCATCCGCTCCGGCAGCGAGCAGTCGCGCCGCATCGCCCGCAACATCCAGATCATGCTCCAGAACGAATTCGATCTTCTCCAGCCCGTCGATCCCGGCGGCGGCTCCTGGTACATCGAGACTCTGACGGACCAGGTGGCCCGCAAAGCCTGGAAGGAGATGCAGGAGATCGAGGAGCGGGGCGGTCTTTTCCGTGCCCTCCAGGAGGGCGCGGTCCAGAAGAAGATCGGCGCCACCCTGAAGCAGCGGTGGAAGAAGCTGGCCAACAGGGCCGATCGGGCCGTGGGGACCAACATGTACGCCAACGTGACGGAAAAACCCCTGACCGAGGAACGGGACATGGCGGCCATCGCCGCCAGGCGCCGCGAGGCCGTCGAGGCCTTCAGGGCCGACATCGACGCGGAGCACTGCCGCAGAAGCCTCGAGGCCATCCCTCCCACGCCGGGTGAGCCCCTGGCCTTCATGGAGACCCTGGCCGAGGCCTTTTTCGCCGGAGCGACCCTGGGCGAGGTGCGCAAGCGCCTCGACGACGGCTTCGAGGGAACCGTCGCCGTCGAGCCCCTGACCCCCCGGCGCTGGACGGAACCCTTCGAGGCGCTCCGCAGACGCACGGAGGAGGCCGCCGCCGAGGGACGGCCGATCCGCGTCTTCCTGGCCAACATGGGGCCCATACCCCAGCACAAGGCGCGGGCCGATTTCAGCACCGGATTCATGGAGGTGGCCCGTTTCGAAGTTCTGCGCAACGACGGCTTCGCCGATACGGAGGAGGCGGCCAGGGCCGCCGTCGAGTCGGGAGCGGACGTGACGATCATCTGCTCCACCGACGAGACCTATCCCGACATCGTCCCCCCTCTGGCCCGGGCCATCAAGGAGGCTCGGCCCGAGGCCATCGTCCTTCTCGCCGGAGCCCCGGCCCCGGAGCACAAGGAGGCCTACGTCGAGGCGGGCGTCGACGACTTCATCCACGTCCGGGCCGATTGCCTCAAGATTCTCACCGACATCCAGAAAGCGAGGGGGCTCCTCTGATGCAGGCCAAACCCGATTTCAGCCGCATGGCCTTTTCGCCCTCCCCCAAGGCTCCCGATTCTCTCGAGGCCTGGCGGGCCCGGATCGAGAGGGAGACGGGGAAACCCTTCGACGCCCTCTTTCACAGAACGATGGAACAGATCGACGTGGCCCCCCTCTACACGGAATCGGACTACGAGGGGATGACCCATCTCCCCTACATGGCGGGGCTCCCCCCCTTCCTGCGGGGCCCCTACCCCACCATGTACGTCACCCGCCCCTGGACGGTCCGTCAGTACGCCGGATTCTCCACGGCCGAGGAGAGCAACGCCTTCTACCGTCGCAACCTGGCGGCGGGGCAGAAGGGACTCTCCATCGCCTTCGACCTGGCCACCCACAGGGGCTACGACTCGGACCACCCCCGCGTCGTCGGCGACGTGGGCAAGGCCGGCGTCGCCGTCGACTCGATCCTCGACATGGAGATCCTCTTCTCCGGCATCCCCCTGGGACAGATGTCGGTCTCGATGACGATGAACGGCGCCGTCCTTCCCGTCCTGGCCTTCTACATCGTCGCCGCCGAGGAACAGGGCGTCGACAAAGCGGTCCTCTCGGGGACGATCCAGAACGACATCCTCAAGGAGTTCATGGTCCGCAACACCTACATCTACCCCCCCGCGGCGTCGATGCGGATCATCGGCGACATCTTCGCCTACACGTCGCGGAACATGCCCAAGTTCAACAGCATCAGCATCTCGGGCTACCACATGCAGGAAGCGGGCGCCACGGCCGATATCGAGCTGGGCTACACGCTGGCCGACGGCCTGGAGTACATCCGCACGGGCCAGGCGGCGGGGCTGGCCATCGATGATTTCGCGCCGCGCCTGTCCTTCTTCTGGGCCATCGGGAAGAACTACTTCATGGAAGTGGCCAAGATGCGGGCCGCCCGCATGCTCTGGGCCAAGATCGTCAAGCAGTTCAACCCCAGGAAGGCCAAGTCCATGGCCCTGAGGACCCATTCCCAGACTTCGGGATGGAGCCTGACCGCCCAGGACCCCTTCAACAACGTGGCCCGGACCTGCATCGAGGCCATGGCCGCCGCCCTGGGACACACCCAGTCGCTTCACACCAACGCCCTCGACGAGGCCATCGCCCTGCCGACGGACTTCTCGGCCCGGATCGCCCGCAACACCCAGCTCTACATCCAGGACGAGACGAGCGTCTGCAAGGTCATCGATCCCTGGGGCGGCTCTTACTACGTCGAGGCCCTCACCGACGCCCTCATCCGCAGTTCCTGGGCCCACATCCAGGAAGTGGAGGAGCTGGGCGGCATGTCGAAGGCCATCGACACGGGACTGCCCAAGATGCGCATCGAAGAGGCCTCGGCGCGCCGCCAGGCCCGCATCGACTCGGGAAGCGAGAAGATCCTGGGCCTCAACGCCTACCGCCTGGAAAAGGAGGACCCCCTGGAGATCCTCGAGGTGGACAACTCGGCCGTCCGTCAGGCCCAGATCGACCGCCTGGCCAAGCTGCGGGTCAACCGGGACAACGACCGGGTCCGCCTCAGCCTGGAGGCCATCACCCGCTCCGTCGAGACGGGCGAGGGCAATCTGCTCGAACTGGCCGTCGAGGCCGCCCGCTCCAGGGCCAGCCTGGGCGAGATCTCCGACGCCGTCGAAAAGGTCTGCGGCCGCCACAAGGCCATCATCCGCTCCATATCGGGCGTCTACAGCAGCGAGTTCGCCGACGAGGAGATCATCGAAGAGGTGCGGCGGATGACGGACGACTTCGAGAAACGAGAAGGCCGCCGCCCCCGCATCATGGTGGCCAAGATGGGCCAGGACGGCCACGACAGAGGGGCCAAGGTGGTCGCCACGGCCTACGCCGATATGGGCTTCGACGTCGACGTCGGGCCCCTCTTCCAGACGCCCGAGGAGACGGCTCAGGACGCCGTCGACAACGACGTCCACATCGTCGGCATGAGCTCCCTCGCCGCCGGACACAAGACCCTCCTCCCCCAGCTCGTCGAAGAGCTCGAGAAGCGGGGCCGCGGCGACATCATGATCATCGTCGGCGGCGTCATTCCCGCCCAGGACTACGAATTTCTCCTCTCCCACGGCGCCTCGGCCATCTACGGCCCCGGAACGGTCATTCCGGCCGCAGCCAAGGAGATGCTCGAAATCCTGAGCGAAAGGCTCCGCCTGGCCGAAGAGGGAGAGGCCTGACATGACGGGCGCCACCAGGCCCGAGTGGACGCCTGAAGGCGCCGGTAGCGAGTTCGCCTGTCGCGTCATGGCCGGCGTCGACGGCGAGGAGACGAGACGACGTCCCCTCGCCTCGGGACCCAAGAGACTGACCGTCGACGACTACGTCGCGGGAATCCTCGCCGGAGAGCGCATGATCCTTTCCCGGGCCATCACCCTCATCGAGAGCAACGCCCCGAAGCATTTCGACCAGGGGCAGGAGATCGTCCAGAAGATCCTCCCCCACGCGGGACGGTCCCTGCGGATCGGCATCACGGGCGTTCCCGGCGTGGGCAAGAGCACCACCATCGAAGCCCTGGGCTGCCACCTCTGCGACGAGGGGAAGAAGGTGGCCGTCCTGGCCGTCGATCCCAGCAGCAGCCTCTCGCGGGGAAGCATCCTGGGCGACAAGACCCGGATGGAGCAACTCTCGCGCCGCCCCGAGGCCTTCATCCGCCCCTCCCCTTCCGGGGGAACTCTGGGCGGCGTCACCCGCAAGAGCCGGGAGACGCTCCTTCTCTGCGAGGCCGCCGGCTACGACGTCATCCTCGTCGAGACCGTCGGCGTCGGCCAGGGAGAGACGACGGTCCGCTCCATGGTGGACCACTTCCTTCTCCTCGTCCTCACCGGCGCCGGCGACGATCTTCAGGGCATCAAGAAGGGAATCCTCGAGCTGGCCGACTCGATCTGGGTCAACAAGGCCGACGGAGCCAACAGGCAGAGGGCTCTGGCCACGCGGGCCGACTACGACCAGATTCTCCACTACATCCGGCCCGCCACGCCGGGATGGTCGACGCGGGCCCAGGTCTGCTCGGCCCTCACCGGCGAGGGGATCGCCCAGATCTGGCAGACGGCGTCGGAATTCCGCCGCGTCGTCGCCGCATCGGGCCTTCTCGAAAAAAGACGCAGCCAGCAGACGCTGGCCTGGGTCCGATCCATGACGGAAGAACACCTCCGCAACCGCATCGCCCGAAACGGCGCCCTCGCCGAGGCCACGGAGCTTCTGGAACGGAAGGTCTCCTCGGGAGAACTCGCTCCGACTCTGGCGGCCAGGGAGATCATCGCCGTCATGGAGAAAACGCTCTTTCTCTCCACGTAAAAGCCTCACACCGACACCCGAGAGGGGAGAGATCGCCCCCGGCGGTCCCTCCCCTCTCGGGTGTGTCGTGCCCGCCTCACCCCGACCAAAGAGCCCCTCCCGGAAGACAGCCCGAGGGACCTCGGCGGGGCCGCCTTTTCGTCTCCCTCCGGTTTCTTTTACGCCTTCTGCCCCTTCGTCATGTTGCAGAAACGAAGGCAACGGGAACGATGGAGCCGGGCAATGCTCAGTCCGGACTCGACGCCGCGACAGGTTGCCTCGATATCGACGACGACACTCCCGGCGAGGACATCGACGCCGTAAAGATCCAGAAGGACAGGAGAGAGGGGAACCGTCGCCCCCAGAAGGATGCGGTACGCCTGGGACGACATTCTCAGATAATGGGCCAGGGAACGGGTGAGCAGGGCCGTGCCGGTGATCGCCGCCACATCGCACGACGCCAGGGCTTCATCCCACTTTGCCGGATCGAGGCGATCGGGCACGTCCTTCAGCTCCAACAGATAAAGACGGCGTGCCTCCTGACGAAGCCGATCCGTAAAGGGGAAATCGCCCACGACGGCCACATCCCGCCCCCGGCCTCGATCGACGATCAGATCCAGCGCGTTCGGGCTCTCGTCTCCGACGGGAGGGGCCAAGGCGGCATTGAGAGCGGCAGAGGCCAGGCTTCGATTCAAAAGCAGATCGTCGTAGAGCAGAGAGGCCACATCCCCGAGAGACCTTCCCTTCACCGATTCCACCCGAGAGAGCCCCTTCTGGGACGAACTTCCCAGCGTCGTCGCCAGAGCGGCCCGATCGCCCGATCTGACGACGATCTGTTTGGGACCCAGAATCACCTCGTCGACGGGATCGTCCGGGAAGGTCATGGAGGCGATGAGGCGCTCGATAAGAAGGCGCTCCTCGCCGCTCAGAGCCCTCTCGGGCCTTTCGACGAAGGGCTTGGCGCCGTTGCACCGATTCTCTTCCATCGTCAGGACTCCTTTCCCCTGTCTAGGGCGGCAGGACGGTTCAAAAACGTTTTTTCAGAATCCCGTGCCGGCGGCAGAACCTGGAACCCTTACCGGGCTGCCGCGAAAAGAGAAGCCTGTCTGCAAGGTACGCGAGATCCATTCACAAAACCTTGCCGTCACGGGGTTGCGTTCCGAGATCAACCTTTTCTCGGGCAGCGCTGCCAGGGCAGGCAAAAGGCGGGACTTCCCCATTCTACACCCGCTTTTTTTCAGGCTTTCCCGACGAGGAGGCCCGGACAATGGACAACCTCGGCAAAAGGCGTAGAATGGATGCATCCATCAGGGATGCATCCATTCTACGCAAGGAGTTGAACGACCTGTCCCTCAACGCCGAAGAGCGGGCCTACCGCTCCATCATCGAGCTGATCCTCTCCGGCCACTACCGACCGGGTGACTTTCTCCTCGAACTGGACCTGGCTCCCCGCCTCGACATGAGCCGCACCCCCGTGAGCCGCGCCCTGAGCCGTCTCGTCACCGAGGGATTCCTCAACCGCATGGCGAAAAAGGGCTGCTACATCCCCCTGCCGACGCCGGAGGACGCCGAGGAAGTCTTTTCCGCCCGGAAGGCCGTCGAGGGCCAGGCCGCCGCGCGCGCCGCAAGGCTGGCGACGAAAGAGGACATCGCGTTGCTGGAACGCATCGTCGCCGAGGACAACGAGGCCGTCCGCAGAAGGCAGAAGGAACGCTTCGCCCGCATCAACGAGGACTTCCACTTCGCCATCGCCCGGGCCAGCCACAACGCCTACCTGGAAAAGTGGATCCGCAACATCTTCTGGCGCGCCAACATCTACATCTTCTACTTCGACAGCTTCTACCGACAGAGGGAAAACGAGATTCCTCCCCAGAAGACACCCCTTCAGCATGCCACCATCATCGAGGCCATCGCCTCCGGCGACGCCGAAGGAGCCGCTCGGGCCATGACGGACCACATCGACCACACGTACCAGGTTCTGGGGCGATAGGAAGCGATCAGGCAGAGGAAGATACGAAAAGGAGAGGCGACCCGGGAGCGCTCCCGAACCGCCTCTCCTTTTTTCGCCGAGACGGCCGCGCCACCGGCAGACCAACCTTGGCAAAACCCCTCGAGGAGGGGTTTGACCTTCCTGGGATTGCGGCCATCCCGGCCGCAGGCGGGACGGGGTCACCGTCCCGCCGAGGTTCCCGACTTGAACTCCCTCTTCGGCAACGGCGGCTTGCGGGAACCGTTCGCCCCTTGCGGGACGGAGCGGGCAGGGACGCCAGCAGGAGCGGGACGGGACTACCGGCCCTCCCGGTTCGTGCCCTGAAAGCCGCCGCTTCGACGACGAAGGCCGGGAGCGAGAACAACCTCGCCCCATCGGGCCGCGCTCCCGGAAGGGGCAAAGGCGTTCTGCCGTTGCGACGACTTCCCCGTCGCAAGCTCCCGGGTAGCTCCCGGACAGACGAAAAGACGTGCCCCGACGAAACCGGCCAGACCTCGCAGCAGCCCCTTTCGGGAACGGCCTCGATCTTCAGGAGGGACTCCGGGGTCAGTCCTTTTCCCCCTCCGATTCCGCCAGGGCACGCACCTGCTCCAGGGGAAGGTCGAGGACGTCGGCCACCTGGGCGGCGTCGAAGCCGCGGGAGAGCATCTTCCGGGCGCTCTCAAGCATCGCCTCGTTGCGGCCTTCCTGACGACCTTCCTGGCGGCCTTCCATACGACCCTCCTCGCGGCCTTCCAGGCGGCCTTCCTTCCTGATTTTCCTGATCTCGCGCTGCACGTAGGTCACCATCTTCTCCGCCTCCTCTTCGCTCGCGATTTCTTCGGCCATTCCGCTCAGGTCCACTCCCTCACGCTTCGCCAGGATCGTCAGGTAGCCCGCGAAGTGGCGCGACAGGATCTCACGCTCCTCCGGCGGAAGGAGCTTGCGGTACTCCAGCAGACGACGCACCGTCATGGACAGGTCCTCTTCCTTCGACGGGTTGGCCAGGTAGAGCAACCCTCCCAGCGCGTCCCGGAAGGCCAGGAGCTCCTCCGACGTCCGCTTGCCCAGGACCATGAGGTGGTAGCTGAAGTTGGGCACGAATCCCGCGAAGGCATCCCCGTTTTCGACCTTCTCGACGAAGGTCGACGCCACCGTCCATTTCTGCATTCCGTCGTAGAAGACCACGGGGATGACGGGCGGCAGCAGGTAGCTCTTCCTCCTCGATTTCGACCCCGCCTCTTCCACGCAGCGCTCCCAGATGCGCACCATGTAGGCCAGCAGGCGGAAGGGCATGAGGTGGTCCACGCTCGATTGGTGCTCGACGAGGATGTAGATGTAGGTCTCCTTCCCTCCGCGGCGGATCCGGTAGAGGACGTCCGATTCCCGCGCGACGAGTTCCTGGGAGATGAAGGAGACGTTCTCCAGTTCGATGTCCTCCAGGCCCACTCCCTCCAGCGTCCCGAAGCGGAGAAAGCGCCTCAGAAACTGGAAAAAGAGGGCTTTGTCGCTCAGAAAGTTGCGGAAGGCCCGGTCCTTGTCTCCCATCAAAGCCCCTCCTTCTGTACCTGTACCGCGCGCGGCGCTCGCTTGTCTCAACCTCGGTCCCGGCGGAAGGGTTTGACCTTCCTGGGATTGCGGCCATCCCGGCCGCAGGCGGGACGGGACTACCGGCCCTCCCGGTTCGCGCCCTGAAAGCCGCCGCTTCGACGACGAAGGCCGGGAGCGAGAAAAGCCCCTCGCCCCATCGGGCCGCGCTCCCGGCAGGGGCAAAGGCGTTCTGCCGTTGCGACGATTTCCCCGTCGCAAGCTCCCGGGTAGCTCCCGGACAGACGAAAAGACGTGCCCCGACGAAACCGGCCAGACCTCGCAGCAGCCCCTTTCGGGAACGGCCTCGATCTTCAGGAGGGACTCCGGGGTCAGTCCTTTTCCCCCTCCGATTCCGCCAGGGCGCGCACCTGCTCCAGGGGAAGGTCGAGGACGTCGGCCACCTGGGCGGCGTCGAAGCCGCGGGAGAGCATCTTCCGGGCGCTCTCAAGCATCGCCTCGCGACGGCCTTCCTGACGACCTTCCATACGGCCTTCCTGACGGCCTTCCTGACGGCCTTCCTGACGGCCCTCCTGACGGCCCTCCTGGCGGCCTTCCATACGGCCCTCCTGACGGCCTTCCATACGACCCTCCTCGCGGCCTTCCAGGCGGCCTTCCTTCCTGATCTTCCTGATCTCGCGCTGCACGTAGGTCACCATCTTCTCCGCCTCCTCTTCGCTCGCGATTTCTTCGGCCATTCCGCTCAGGTCCACTCCCTCACGCTTCGCCAGGATCGTCAGGTAGCCCGCGAAGTGGCGCGACAGGATCTCACGCTCCTCCGGCGGAAGGAGCTTGCGGTACTCCAGCAGACGACGCACCGTCATGGACAGGTCCTCTTCCTTCGACGGGTTGGCCAGGTAGAGCAACCCTCCCAGCGCGTCCCGGAAGGCCAGGAGCTCCTCCGACGTCCGCTTGCCCAGGACCATGAGGTGGTAGCTGAAGTTGGGCACGAATCCCGCGAAGGCATCCCCGTTTTCGACCTTCTCGACGAAGGTCGACGCCACCGTCCATTTCTGCATTCCGTCGTAGAAGACCACGGGGATGACGGGCGGCAGCAGGTAGCTCTTCCTCCTCGATTTCGACCCCGCCTCTTCCACGCAGCGCTCCCAGATGCGCACCATGTAGGCCAGCAGGCGGAAGGGCATGAGGTGGTCCACGCTCGATTGGTGCTCGACGAGGATGTAGATGTAGGTCTCCTTCCCTCCGCGGCGGATCCGGTAGAGGACGTCCGATTCCCGCGCGACGAGTTCCTGGGAGATGAAGGAGACGTTCTCCAGTTCGATGTCCTCCAGGCCCACTCCCTCCAGCGTCCCGAAGCGGAGAAAGCGCCTCAGAAACTGGAAAAAGAGGGCTTTGTCGCTCAGAAAGTTGCGGAAGGCCCGGTCCTTGTCTCCCATCAAAGCCCCTCCTTCTTCTCTTGTGTCCGCCTGCCTTTGTTTTTGCCTGTCGATCGGAGCCCTTCGCCCGGAGCTCTCCCTCAGGGCGGACAAAAGACCCCGCATGATCATTATAACTCGGAGGCGCCTTGAGACACTGAAATGGCTTTTCAACCTCGGACGAGCCATTGACAGAGATAGCAAAACATGGTAAGAAAATTACATCAAGTTCCTTAAGGACACAAGGATGAACACATCACTCCTCCGCCTTTCGGCGGCTCTTTTTGGGCTCCGATATAATGAATTCATAAAAGGACTCATTGATACCGACATAACGAGGTGACTTCCATGACGGGCAAGACGGTGTTGCAGTTGGGCTACGGCATGCAGGGAAAGGCCGCTCTGGCCGATCTGGTTCAGAACCGATCCGTCTCGACGATCATCGTCGCCGACGGGTCGGAGGAGGTCATGAGGGCTCCTGAGGCGACAGGATCGGCCAAGGTCCGGCCAGTCCGCCTCGACGCCTCCGACAGGAACGCTCTGGCCGCGCTCATGAGAGAGGCCGACGTCGTCGTCGAGCTCCTTCCCGGCCCCTTCGCCCTCCCCACGGCGCGTCTGGCCGCCGAGACGGGAGTCTCTCTCGTCAGCGCCATGTACCTGGCCAATCCCGGCGAGACCGATCCTGCCGAAAGAGAGCGCCAGCGTGGCGAGGTGGAGGCCATCGACAGGGAGGCCCGGGCCAGGGGGATCGCCCTCGTCGAGGAGTTCGGCATGGATCCGGGCCTCGATCTCGCCCTGGGGCGGGAGGCCCTTAAAAGGCTTGACTCCGTCGTCGCCTTTCATTCCTACGGAGCGGGTTTCCCCGAGAAGGAAGCGTCCGATAACCCGCTTCAATATCGCTTCACCTGGTCCGTCATCGGCGTCATGCGCTCCTATCTCCGGCCCGCCCGGTATCTGAGGGGAGGATCGGTCATCGACGTCGCCGCCGACGAGATGTTCTCGCCCCGTCACAGCCACATTCTCGATCTGCCCGAAATGGAAGGTCCTCTTGAATGCTTCCCCAACGGCGATGCCGCCGCCTACGCCCGCCGTTTCGCCATCGCCGATCAGGTGAAGGACATGGGCCGCTATATCTGCCGCTGGCCCGGCCACGGCGCCTTCTGGTCCGTCATGGCCCGTTCGGGCTTTCTCTCCGAGAAACCCGTCGGCTGCGGCGACGTCACCGTCGCCCCCAACGCCTTCTGCGCCGCTCTCCTCGGCTCTCAGGACCAGTTCTTCTACGGCGAGGGGCAGCGCGACGTGGCCCTGGTCCGAACCGACGTCCGAGGCTACCGGGACGGGAAGCCCTGCCGCGTCGTCGGCCAGATCGTCGACAGACGGGACCTGACGACGGGCTTCACGGCCATGCAGAGGACCGTCGGTTTCCCCGTCTCCATCGCCGCCTCGATGCTTCTCGACGGCCGCATCGAGGGCAGGGGGCTCCTCTCACCGATGGACATTCCCTTCGGGCCTCTCGTCGAGGAGCTCTCCCGTCGGGGCATTTCCGTCTCCTTCGACGTCACCGAATGGGACGGTCGCGTCGAGCCATGAAGATTCCCTTCGTCAAAGGGCACATGGGCGGAAACACGATCGCTCTCTTTCGCGACGAGACCTTCCCCCGGCACGACCGCCCGGCCTCCGTCACCCGGGCCCTTTTCGACGATGGCCTGGCCTGCCACGAGGCGGGACTGCTCCGTCCCTTCCCCGAGACGATCGCCGTCAAGATCGTCGGCCGATCGTCTCGGGCCTGGATCACGGCCTGCGGCGGCCTCACGCAGGTTCTGGGCCGCGTCCTCACCGACGAAGAGGCCTGCCGCAAGCTGAATCTGACGCGAGTGACACGTCCCGCGTCGGTCGTCCTCGACACCGACGGGGGGCAAGTTCCCCTCTTCATCGACGAGACCTCCGAGGGACCGAGAACCTGGACGGACATGACGGCCTTTCTGGGCGAGCTTTTCCGCGACGGACTGGAAGAGCTCTTTCTGGAGGGATTCAGGGCCCGGAGGATCGGCAAGTTTCTCGTCGTCGACGGTCGGGACCTGGAGGGGCGTCACTGCCCCGAGGCCGTCGAAACCCTCTCTTCGGAGGTGAAAGAGACGCTGGTGGCGATGCAGAGGGCCTTCCTCCGCTCCCCCTCGGGTAAGAAGAGCCTCGACTTCGCCCTTTTCGACGACCGTTCCGAAAGGCGGGGACGCTTCCGCCTCCTCTTTCCCCACAACATCCCCGAGGGGCACATCGAACCGGCCTGCGGGACGGGAACCGTAGCCGTCGCCCTGGCCCTTTTCGCCTCGGGCCGTCTCGAGGCGGCGGATCTTCTGGGCGACGGCAGTCATGAACTTCTTTTCGAATCGGGAGGCGGTCCCTTCCTGGGAGGCCCGGAAGAGAGCCGTCTTCGCATGGAGGTGATAAACCGACAACCGACGAAAATCTTTTTCTCCCACGACCGGGTCCGCCTGACCGTTATGGGCGACCTCTTTCTGCCCGACGGAGGCGACGAGAGTTGAAGACGTAAAGGAACGCCTCCGAGGACCCCCGACATCGAGAAAGGAGCGAAACAATCATGGGTGATATCGCGGCAAAAGGAGCCCTCTCTCTCGTTCCCGTCGTTCTGGCCCTCTTTCTGGCCTTCAGGACGAAGGACGCCGTCTTCTCCCTCCTCATCGGCTGCATCGTCGGCGTCGTCATCGCCGGATTCGATCCCGCCACGGGTCTTTCCAAGCTCTTTCAGAACGCCCTGGGCAACGGGGACTTCATCTGGGTCATGATGATCGAGATCGCCGTGGGCATCATGGTGGCCTTCTACCTCCGGGCCGGCGTCATCGCCGCCTTCGCGGAGAAGGCCGGAACGCGCGTCAGGACCCGCCGGGCCGCCTCGGCCTTCGGCTGGCTCCTGGGCATCTTCATCTTCTTCAGCGACTACTTCAGCCCTCTTTTCAGCGGCCCCATCGCCCGGCCTCTGACGGACAAGCACAAGGTCTCGCGCGAGATGCTGGCCTACCTCCTCGACTCGGGCAGCGCCCCCGTCTGCACCCTCGTCCCCCTGACGGGATGGGCCGTCTACATCGCCGGTCTCCTCAAAGGCTACGGCCCCATCGGCGGCGCCGACGAGGGGATGAAGGTCTTCATCCAGTCCATCCCCTACAACTTCTACGGCTGGTTCGCCGTCATCCTGGCGGGACTCATCGCCTTCGGCATCGTCCCCAACTTCGGTCCCATGAAAAAGGCCGAGGAGCGGGCTCTCAGGGAGGGCAAAGTCATCCGCGACGGCGCCACGCCCCTCACGGGCGAGGAGATGGATCTCATCAAACCCCTTCCGGGCAAGAAGCCCCATCTCGTCGTCTATCTTTTAACCCCCGTTCTCATCGTCATCGCCGTCGCCCTGGGCACCTTCCTCGTCATGGGCAGCACCAAGATCCTCGAGGCCTTCTTCATCGCCGTCATGTACCAGGCCGTCGTCATGGCCCTCGGCGGCTACTTCCGAAGCGTCAAGGACGGCATGGACGTGGCCGTCAACGGCATCAAGGCCGTCATGCCGGCCATTCTCATTCTGGCTTTGGCCTACTGCATCAACACCGTTTCGAAGTCGCTGGGCGCCCAGCAGTTCATCATCTCTCTCACCGAGGGATGGATGACGTCGGGGATGCTCCCCTTCATCACCTTCGTCACGGGAGCGCTCATCTCCTTCTTCACCGGAACCTCCTGGGGGACCTACGCCATCCTGACGCCCTTCGTCCTCCCCGTGGCCATGAGCCTCTCGGGCGGCGTCGTCAACCCCCTCGTCCTGGCCACCATCGGCGCCGTCACCGGCGGCGGACTCTTCGGCGACCACTGTTCGCCCGTCTCGGACACGACCTGTCTCTCCTCTTTCGGGGCCGGGTCGGACCACATGGATCACGTGGCGACGCAGCTGCCCTACGCCCTCCTGGCGGCCCTTCTGTCAGGGGCTCTCTTCATCGTCATCGGGATGATGGGCGCCTAGAGGATCGGGGCGGACGGGCTCTCCGTCCGCCCCGATCGCACGGATAAGGAACAGGCAAGGAGGAGTATCGCCCATGACCGCTCGGCCGTCCGTCGCCATTCTCTGCTGGGAGGAAGGACAGGTCCCCCGGGGCCTGGTCCAGCTCGAATCTCTCCGAGGCAACAGCACCAACGCCGCTTCCTACGCCTACCCGGTGCGCTTTTCCCGCATCGAGGGGGCCAACGTCGAGACCGTCCTGGAAAACCCCGACAGGAAGATCCTGGAGCGGATGATCGACGAATCCCGTCGTCTCGTCGCCGAAGAGGGAATCCGGGCCGTCACGACGAGCTGCGGCTTCAACGCCCTCTTCCAGCGCGAACTGGCCCGGAGCCTCGACGTTCCCGTCTTCACCTCCAGTCTCCTTCAGGTTCCTCTCGTCTCGGCCCTCATCGGGGGCAGGACCGTCGCCGTCATCACGGCGAAAAAGAGGGCGCTGAAAGAGGAACACCTTCGGGCCGTGGCCATCGCCCCCTCCCTTCCCCTGGAGATCATCGGGATGGAGGAGGCCCCGGAGTGGAACAAGATCTTCGTCGCTCCCGACGAGGAGATCGACCTCGACGTCGTCGCCCGCGAGGTCGTGGACCGGGCCTGCGAGGCCAAAGGGAAGGATCGGTCCATCGGCGCCTTCGTCCTGGAATGCACCGATCTTCCCCCCTTCGCCGAGGCCGTCAGAGAGGCGACGGGCCTTCCCGTCTTCGATTTCATCACGCTCGTCGACTGGGTTCAGGCGGCACTGGGCCGCTGAGTCGACGGAGCCCTATTCTCTCAAGGAGGCATCGCTCGTGAAAAAAGCGCTCGTTTTCGGGGCCGGACTCGTGGCCCGCCCCTGCGTGCAGTACCTGCTCGCCAACGGCATCGAGGTGACCGTCGCCGACCTTTCCGAGGCCAACCTGGCCCGGGTGACGGAAGGACACGCCCTGAGCCGGACCGTCGTCGCCGACGCCGGGACAGAGGCGGAAGCTCTCATCGACGGAGTCGGGCCCGACGTCGTCGTCTGCCTCCTGCCTCCCCGCTTCATGGCTTCCGTGGCCCGCCAGTGCCTCAGGGCCGGGGTCCATCTCGTCCACCCCGCCTACCTGGACGGGGAGACGGAGGCCCTTTCCGGCGAGGCGGAAAGGGCCGGATTCCTCTTCCTCGTCGAGCTCGGTCTCGATCCGGGCATCGACCACATGTCGGCGGCCAGGACCATTCGGGAGATCCACGGCCGAGGCGGCCAGGTCCTCTCCTTCCGTTCCCTCTGCGGCGCCCTTCCCTCGGCAGAGGCCAACACCAACCCCTGGGGATACAAGCTCTCCTGGGCTCCGGCGAGCCTCATCGGCGCCAGCAGGCGGACGGCCCGGGTCCTTCTCGACGGGCGTGAAATCCTCTGGCCCGACGGAAAGACCTACGAAAAGGCCCACATCGAAAAGATCGAGGGCATGGGCTGGTACGAAGTCTACGCCAACGCCGACTCCCTGCCCTACGTCGAGACCTACTCCATCCCGGAAGCGCGGACCCTCTACCGGGGGACGATCCGCTACCCCGGCTGGTCGGAGACGATCTGCGCCATGAACGTCCTGGGCCTTTTCGACGAGAGCCCTCTCGACCTGAAAGGGGAGACCTTCCGGCGCTTCACGGCCCTCCGGGCCGGGGCGAGGCCGGACGAGGCGGTCCGAGAGGCCCTCTGCCGCCGCCTGAATCTGGCCCCCTACGCGACGGTCCTCCATCGTTTCGACTGGCTCGGACTTCTCGACGACCGCCCCATTCCCTTCGAAAGGGGAAGCGCCCGCGACGTCGTCGCCTGCCTCTTCGCCGAAAAGCTCGTCTACGAACAAGGAGAGAGGGATCTCGTCATCCTCCAGGATGAATTCCTGGCCACCTTCCCCGGCCGTTCCGATCCGATCCGCTACCTCTCCACCCTCGTCGACTTCGGCCTCCCCGACGGCGACACGTCGATCGCCCGGACGACGGGCCTCCCTCCGGCCATCGCCGCCCGTCTCCTCGTCGAGGGAAAGATCGCGGCCCGCGGCGTCCTCCGCCCCGTCCTTCCCGAGATCTACGAACCGGTTCTGGCTGAGCTCGAATCGGAGGGGATCGTCCTCAGGGAAACCTCAAGCCCGACCTAGGAGGAACCGACGGGGCTCCGTCGCCCCGTCACGGATATCGCAGGAATCACGATAAGAAGCACCCGGGAAAGGCCAAAACGCCCGAAGGCATGGCCTTTCCCGGGTGCGTGGCCGTCTCCCGCCGGGAAAGATCCGACCTCGCGCAAGCCCGGGCCTTTCCCGGGTGCGTCGACCCCTTCGGCCGCGCCCGACCCGAGGGGAGCGAAAGCGTTCCTGTGTCCCGTCATCGGAAAGGGGGGAACTCTCGGGGGAACGCGACGGCTGGGCCGAACTGGGGAAAGGGCGGGACTCCCTTTTTACCGGAAGGTTTTTCTAACAAAAAGAGAGACAGAGCCCTCGAGCCGGTAAAACGTGCGAAAAAAGCGACCAAAAGCCTTCTGAATGGTTTTTTCACGGTGAATTGCTATACTGATGTCACCCGACGCATCAGATCGGCGCAGAGGCAAACCCAATCTCCAAGCGCAAGGCCTTGTTTTCTTTATCGACAAATCAAACATGTTCAAAGTTTTTAACTCCTACAGATGAGAGGGGGTTTTACCGGAGTTTTCCCCAGACTACGTTTTTCAGGACTTTTTCAGGCGGACTTCCGCGAGATTCCTCCTCCCACGCGGCCCCGATGAGGGACCCACTAAACCCTTTCGACCTCTCAAGGAGGGAAATTCCATGAACAAGGATCACCGTCTCAAGGAAATCACTTCGGAAGCGACGGACTTCAAGCGGGAAATCGGCGTCTTCGGCGGAGTCAGCATCATCGGCGGCATCATGATCGGATCGGGCATCTTCTACCTGGGGGCCATCGTCCTCCAGCGGACCGGCATGAGCCTAGGCCTTTCCCTGGCCTGCTGGCTCGTCGGCGGCATCATCTCTCTCATGGGCGGACTCTGCTTCGCCGAACTGGGAGCGGCCATGCCGCGATCGGGCGGTTCGACGGTCTACCTCTCCGAGGCTTTCCATCCCGTCGTGGGCTTCATCCGAGGCTTCAGCGACTGGGCCATCGGCGGACCGGGGTCGGTGGCGGCCATCGCCATCGCCCTGCCCAGCGCGCTCCAGTCCTTTTTCTCCCTCGGCGAGGGGACCATCAAGGCCATCGCCATCGCCCTGATCGTCGCCCTCACCGTCTACAATCTCTTCGGCATCCGCGTGGGAACCCTGCTCCAGGACACCTTCATGATCGCCAAGCTGATTCCCATCTTCCTCATCATGTTCGCCGCCCTCATCGCGGGGAAGGTCTCGCCGGAGCTGAGCCTCGCCCCCGTCGTCGGCGGACCGGTGGGCACCGTCAAAATCCTTTCCATGGTGGCCTTCGGCGTCGTGGCCTCCCTCTGGGCCTACGAGGGCTGGTCCAACATCAACAGCGTCGCCGAGGAGATGAAAGATCCCCGCAAGAGCCTGCCCCGCGCCGTCTTTCTGGGCATCGGATTCGTCACGCTCCTCTACGTGGCCTTCAACTACGCCATCTACCGCGTCCTGCCCTTCGAGGAGATCCGCTCCATGCTCTCCGAGGACAATCTCTACCTCGGCACGGCCGTCGCCAAAAAGATCTTCGGCAATTTCGGCGCCGTCCTCGTCACGATCGGCATGGCCGTCTCCATGTTCGGCGCCCTGAACGGGCTCATCATCGCCCAGCCCCGCATGTACTACGCCCTGGCCCAGGAGGGGCACTTCTTCAAGAGCTTCGCCCGGCTCCATCCGAAGCACAAGGTCCCCACGGCGGCCCTCCTCGTCCAGGGCCTCCTGTCCATTCTCCTCGTCCTTTCGAGGAACCTGGACCAGCTGACCTCCCTCGTCGTCTTCATCGGCATGGTCTTCAACCTCATGACGATTCTCGCCGTTTTCATTCTCCGCAGGAAACATCCCCACATCGCCAGGCCCTACAAGGTCTTCGGCTATCCCTTCACCGTCTTCGTCACCTCGCTGATCTTCCTGGGCCTCGTCGTCAACACCTTCTTCGACGATCCGACGAGCGCGCTCCTGGGAATCACCGTCCCCGTCGTCGGCGTCTTCGTCTACATGTACTTCGATCGCCGCCTCAAGAGGGAACGCCGGGCGGAAGGAGAGGTCTGACGATGAGACAGGCCTGGATCAACGGCAAGATCTATCTGGAAAGGGGCTCTTTCTGCCAGGCCCTTCTCGTCGAGGACGGGGTGATCGTCAAGACGGGATCGGACGAGGAGATCGGAGCCCTTGCCGGCACGAGCCCCGTCGTCGACTGTCGCGGCAAGACCCTCGTTCCCGGCCTGAACGATTCCCACCTTCACCTTTCCTGTTTCGGCGCCTCCCTGATGGAGGTCGATCTGACGAGGGCGACGAGTATCGACGAGATCGTCTCCCTCTGCCGTGACCACATGGCCCGCCACCCCGAGAGGAGCCGAGAGGGCATGCGGAGCATGGGCTGGAATCAGGACCTTTTCGAGAAAGACAGGCGTCTGCCCGACAGGGACGATCTGGACCGCATCTCGACGGAGATCCCCATCGTCCTCGAAAGGGTCTGCGGCCATATCTGCGCCACCAATTCCAAAGTTCTCGAAATCCTGGGAATCGACGAAAAGACGGCCTCTCCCGAGGGCGGAACGATCGAGCGGGACCGTTCGGGCAGGCCTCGGGGCATCTTCACGGAAAACGCCGTGGCCTGGGTCGAGGGGACCGTTCCCCCCCTTCCCATGGAGAGCCGGATGGAGCTTTTCGAAAAGGCCATGGACTATGCCGCCTCCTGCGGCCTGACCTCCCTTCAGTCCAACGACGTGGGGGCGCCCAATGCCTGCGGCGACTTCATCTCCATCCGCAGACTCTACGAGGAGGGACGGGCCAAGATCCGCTTCCGCCATCAGGTCACCTGCCAGACGGCCGAGGAAATAGAACGACTCGTCGCCACCGAGCGCAGTCTTCCCGCCTACGGAGGCGACATGCTCACCTTCGGCCCTCTCAAGCTCTTCAAGGACGGCAGTCTGGGGGCCCGGACGGCCCTGATGCGGCAGGCCTACCGGGACGATCCGGGCAATTTCGGCGTCGAGGCCCTGAGCGACAGCCTTCAGGAGACCCTCTGCCGCAAGGCCGCCCAGTGCGGCCTCCAGGTGATCACCCACGTCATCGGCGACAGGGCCATCGAAAAGACCCTCGACATCTACGAAAAAATCATGCAAGAGGGGAGAAAGGACCTCCGTCACGGCCTGGTCCACTGCCAGATCACCGATTGGGCCCTTCTGGAGAGGATCGCCCGACTGGGCGTCGTCGTCTTCTTTCAGCCCATCTTTCTCGACTACGACATGCACATCGTCGAGGACCGGTGCGGCGGAGAGCTGGCCCGCACCTCCTACGCCTTCGCCAGCCTCGACGCCCTCGGAGCGCCCATCGGCTACGGCACCGACGCCCCCGTCGAAGACCTCAACCCCTTCCCGAACATCTGCGAGGCCGTCACCCGCCAGGACCGGTCGGGCCACCCTCAAGGGGGCTTCCATCCCCAGGAACGCGTCGACGTCTGCACGGCCCTCGACGCCTACACGGCGGGCAGCGCCTACTGCGAGTTCATGGAGCACAGGAAGGGACGCATCCGCGAGGGCTACCTGGCCGACTTCACCCTTCTCAGCGAGGACATCTTCTCCATCGCCCCCGAAAGGATCCGGGATATCAAGGCCCTCATGACCGTCGTGGGAGGCAGGACCGTCCATCGCGACGCCTCTTTCTAGCGGCCGGGCCGGAAACCCCCGGGGCCACGCCTTTCCCCGTTCCTGCGGCCCCTCCGGTCTTCGGATAACGAAGTCTCCCTTCCGTCCGAATGGAAGGGAGACTTCGTTATCCGAAGGACAAAATATCGAAAGCCCCTCTCTTGCGCCTCCCGTTCCGCTGGCCTTTGATGAAAGGGACTCCATCTCACGGGAGCATCCCTTGCCGAAGAGAGGAAGTGAACGCCATGATCAGCACCACTCTTTTTCCCGGGCGTTACGTCCAGGGCGAAGGCGCCCGCAGGCAGATCGGCTCCGATCTGAGCCGGCTGGGCGCGAGGGGACTCGTCATCTGCGGTCCCACCGTTTTCAGGAAAGCTCTCCCCGACTACGAGCCTTTCATGAGAAAGGCCGTCGACGTGACCGTCGAGACCTACCGAGGCGAATGTTCCGACGAGGAGATCGCCCGCCTGCTCGGCCTGGCCCTCCATTCCAAGGCCCAGTTCATCGTCGGCCTCGGCGGCGGCAAGGTCCTCGACACGGCCAAGGCCGTCGCCTACGAGGCCCGCCTCCCCGTCGCCGTCGTCCCCACCATCGCCGGAACCGACGCCCCCTGCAGCGCCCTCTCCGTCATCTACACCGAGGAGGGCGCGTTCAAGCGCTATCTCGTCCTGCCCCGCAACCCCGATCTGGTCCTCGTCGACACGGAGATCGTCGCCCGGGCTCCCGTCCGCCTTCTCGTCTCCGGCATGGGAGACGCCCTGGCCACCTGGTTCGAGGCCGAGTCGTGCAGGAAAGCCTACGCATCGAACATGACGGGCAACGTGGGCTCCCTGTCGGCCTACGCCCTGGCCCGCCTCTGCTACGACACGCTTCTCGAAGACGGCCTGGCGGCCCGCACGGCCTGCGAGGCCCGCATCGTCACGCCCTCGCTGGAGCGGATCGTCGAGGCCAACACGCTGCTGAGCGGGCTGGGCTTCGAAAGCGGCGGCCTGGCCACCTCCCATTCCATACACAACGGCCTGACCGTCCTCGAAAGGACCCATGCCTTCTACCACGGAGAGAAGGTGGCCTTCGGCACCCTGGCCTCTCTCTTCCTGACGGACAAGCCCGTCGACGTCATCGACGAGGTCTTCGATTTCTGCGAGTCCGTGGGCCTGCCGACGACGCTGGGCCAGATCGGCCTGGCCGACGTCTCCGACGAGGAGCTCCTGGCCGTCGCCGAGGCGAGCTGCGCCGAGGGGGAGACGATCCACAACGAATCGGTCCCCGTCACGCCCCGCAGCGTCTTCGCGGCCCTCAAGGGCGCCGACGCCGAGGGGCGGCGCCGGGCCCGCTGAGCAAAACCCCGGCTCGGAGACTTCCCGCCGGGAGCCCTGAGCCTTGAAGAGCCTCATCGAGGCCGGCCCTCCGGCGGGAGCGACCTGCCGGATCGATGGGTTTTTCCCGCCGGCCCCGCCCCTCCGGATTCTTCCCAGGGGCTTTTTCTCCGCTTTCGGGAAAAGGCCCCTTTCAGAAGTTTTTTTCGCAACCGGGCGCCGTCAGCCATCGAAGCAGATCCCGAGTCGAGCCTCGAAAAGGGAAAATCCTTTTTACGGAGAATCGGCACGGGAGCCCCCTCACCGGCAAGGCCGTCGAAGGCGGGGCTTTCCCGGACGGCACCGGTCTCGAAGACCGTCCGTCAGGCACTGGGCGCCGCTCCTTCCTCGAAAAAGCTCGACAGGGGCCTTCCCCTTCTGCCCTTCGAGGGGCTAGGATGGAAGAAGACAGGCCTTTCTGGAGGTGCCCGACATGCTGGACAGATTGACTGTAACGATCCTCGCCGAGGACAGCGTCCCCTACGAGAGCCCCCTGCTGGGACAGCACGGGATCTCCCTCTGGATCGAGGCGGAGCGGGAGGGCTCGACCCGCCGCCTCCTCGTCGACGTGGGGCAGAATTCCGACGCCCTCCTCCACAACGTGAGGGAACTGGCCATTCCCCTCGAAAAGACCGATGCCGTCGTCATCACCCACTGCCACTACGACCACACGAAGGGGCTGAGCCGGATCGTCGAGGCCATCGGGAAGGGAGACCTGCCCGTCGTCGCCCATCCTTCCCTCTTCCGGCCCCATTTCGTCGTCGAGCCCTTCCTCCAGCACGTCGGCGTCCCCTTCGAGGACGGGGCCGAACGCCTCCGTGCCGCAGGGGCCCGGCTCATCCTCGCCGCCGATCCCCTGCCGATCATGGCGGGGCTCACGACGAGCGGCGAAGTGCCCCGCAGGACCGACTTCGAATCGCCCGGCATCGATCTCTACACCGTCGACGAGGCGGGGCGCCTCCTCAGTGATCCCGTCGCCGACGACCTGGCTCTCTTCGCCTCCGTCGAGGGGCGGGGCCTCGTCGTCGTCACCGGGTGCAGCCATGCGGGGATCGTCAACATCGTCCATCGCGGGCTGAATCTGACGGGAGAGGAGAAGGTCGCCGCCCTGTTCGGCGGCTTCCATCTCGTCGAATCCGACGACGAGCGCATCGCCAGAACCGTCTCGGCCCTCCGGGCCCTCTCGCCCGACCTCGTGGCGGCGGGGCACTGCACGGGTTTCCGGGCACAGGCGGCCCTCTACGGGGCCTTCGGCGACGCCTTCACCCCCCTGGGGGCGGGAAGGCGCTTCACCGTCGAGGCGTGAGGGCAAGAAGGGGCGCCTCCACGAAGGAGGCGCCCCTTCTTGCCCTTTTCCTCTTCGCCCTCCCGCCCCCCGTCAGGCCTCGAGGGCCACGTCACCCGAGCTGGAGACGAGGATCACGTCGCCCGGCAACTCGGTGACGGGGCGGTATCGGTCGATGAAGGCCTCCTCATGGCCCTCTTCCGGGGGCTCGAATCCGACGAAAAGGGCGGCAAAAGGCTCGCGGACCACCTCCGCACGGAGGGCCGAGAGGGGGTCATCGGTGGGGAGGACGACGATCTCGGCATCGATGCGGGCCAGGGCGAGACGGTCCGTCATCTCCGCCGTCAGATTCTCCCTGTCGGCACGGGGAGGCACGGGACAGAGGATGCGCAGAGGATGGTTCCGCCAGATGCGGTTCTGCTTCATCAGATGGGCCAGAAGGAGCATGAGAGCCCCGTTGTGGGGTTCGCGCCACCAGATGTTGAGGCTGCCCTTGGGGGCCTCTTCGTCGTTGCGTTCCACCCTGCGGTCGTAACGGACGACGACGACGCTCCGCCCCATGGCGCGGCAGAGACGGAGGGTTCTTCCGAAAAGGCCGACCCGCCGGGGGTCCTCGCTCCATCCCATGAGGATCGTGTTGGGCCGGACGCCGCCGATGCCGTGACATTGAAGAAGGGTCTTGATCCCCTTGCCCAGATCTTCCTCGACGACGACGGCCGGAAAGGCGGCCCGCCCCTCCTCCTGGATGTGGCGGCGAAGGAGTCTCTCGGCCTCGTTGCGGCGGACGACGAACTCTTCGACGTCGCCGAAGAGGATCTGGGCAAGGGAGACGACGCCACGTCCCGCCGAGAGCCAGCAGGCGTATTCGGCCAGGTGGTTGCGGCTCCAGGCGCCGCCGCTGAGGGCCAGGATCGATGGACGCCAGTTCTTGGGATGGTACCGCTCCTTCTCCAGGCGGAGCAGGGCCCATCGGGCCCTCTGGAAGGCCAGGCCGCTGGAGAGATCGCCCCAGGCGGCCAGCACCTCGGCCCGGCCGATGAGGCCGTAGACGGCGACCATGATGAGGATCGCCACAGCCGCCCAGAGGACGTTTATGAGAAACATGACGGCCAGGCAGAGCAAGGCGCCCAGAAGAGAGAGGGCCCAGTGGTGCCAGCGGAAGCGGGGGCGGAAGCTGGGGTTGCGCGTGATCCCCTCGAGGAAGCAGGCCAGGTTGAGCGTTCCGTAGGTGACCATGAAGAACATGGTGATGATGGGCGCCACGGCGTCGAGGTCGCCCAGGACGATGGCCGTCTGGGCGATGAGGAAGGTGACGATCGTCGCCCGGCGGGGTTCGCGGGCCGGGCCGCTCCCCTTGGCGAAGGGGCGGAGACGGGAAAAGACGTCGTCGGCGGCGAAGGCCTGAAGAACCCGCGGCGCGCCCATCATGCTTCCCAGGGCCGACGAGAGGGTGGCGGCGAAGACGCCGGCCGTGATGAGAAGAGGGGACCAGGCGATCTCGCGGACGATCAGTCCCTGATGGATGAGGGCCTCCTGGGGACGGGAGGCGCCCAGAAAAAGGGCCATGGAAAGGTAGATGGCGCCCGTGAAGAGGACGGCGGCGAAGGTTCCGTCGGGGATGGATTTTCCCGGGTCGCGGAGATCGCCCGACATGTTGACGCCGGCCATAATCCCCGTCACGGCGGGAAAGAAGAGGGCGAACATGGTGAAAAAGGACTGGCCCGGAAGGTAGGCGCTGTGAAGATTGGCCCTGAAGGTTTCGATCGAGCTCTGGGGCAGGGCTCCGGCGAGGAAAGAGAGGACGGAGAGGACCAGAACGGCCAGAATGCCGTACTGGACCTTGATGGTCCACCCCGCTCCGATGTAGACGCAGAGGAAGACGGCGACGTTGACGACGGTGGCGATGAGGCGGAAGGAGAGAGTGACGGGAAAGGTGCCGACGAAAGCCTCTGTGAAGCCGATGACGTAGAGGGCCACCGACGTGGCCTGGGCGATGTAGAGGAAGATGGCGATGACGCCGCCGTACTCGACGCCCAGAGTCCGGCTGATGAGGAAGTAGGCCCCTCCTCCCTTGACCTGGGTGTTGGTGGCGATGGCCGCCACGGAAAAGGAGGTGAGGAGGGTGATCGATTTGGCCCCCAGAACGATCAGGAGGGCGTTGAGGGTCCCGGCCTGGCCGACGACCTGGCCGAAACGGAGAAACATGATGACGCCCAGAATGGTCAGCGTCGTGGGGGTGAAGACACCTCCGAAGGTACCGAAGGAGTGTCCGCCCGAAGAGGTTCCGTTGCGTCTGTTTTCCGTCATCGCCTGCCTCCTTCTGCGGTGTCTGCCGTACGACGCATCAATCATCTCCGAAGACCCGCTTAACCGCAAGCCCCTTCGCGGCTCCCCGATCGGCAGGCTCGTCAGGACAACGCCCGTCGGGCCCGGGGCCCTTCGAATCGCCTCGCCGGTGCGGGTTCGAGGCGACGTCCTCTGTCTTTCGGACATCCCCGACCGGGCCGATGGAGTTTCCGTCCTGAATTTCCGCCCGCCGACCGGGGCCCGGCTCGACGGTGTCCTCCAATCCATGAGAGGAGGGCCCTTTCCCGCCGCCCCCGAGAGCGGAAGAGGCACCCCGTTCCGACATCGGCGAGGCCCCGCCGGAGGTCGTCGACGACGGGGCGAGGGCATAACGAAGGGGAGGCCCTGAGGGCCTCCCCTTCGTTATGCCCGATCGATCAGTGGCAGCCGTCGCTGCAGCCGCCGCCGCTTCCTCCCCCTCCGCCGCCGTAGGGATCCTTGGCGTCGGGCGCCGTGTAGTCGACGCCCGCGCCGTATTTGCCGAAGAGCTCCCTGTTCTCGGCGATGAAACTCTCGAGCTCCGACTCCGTCAGGGGACGCCCCACCGTCATGTCATCCATCGTCCCGCCGACGACGTTGACGAAGATCTCCCCGGGACTTCCCCCCTGGATCAGGCCGATGACGGCCGTCCCCTTGCTGATGGCGTAGGAGGTCTCGCCGACGCCCGGCGCCGACCGTCCCTCGATCTCGTTCAGGTCGCTGACGAGAGAGAGGCCGGCCCCCACGTTGCCGATCGTCCAGACGCCGACGGCCGCGAGGGGGGCGGCCACGGCCGTGGCGGGCATGGCCGTCACGGCCACGACCAGCCCCAGAGTCCCGACGGTCAGGACGGCGCCGCACTTGGTGACGGCCATGATCTTCGCCCAGTTCTCCCAGCCGACGGCCTGGCTGACTTTGGTATGCACGTAGGCGACGGGCGTCGTCAGTGTGCCGACGACCTTGTCGAATCCGCTCTTGACGGCGTCCTTCGCCTTGCCGGCGAAATCCTTGACGGCCTTGGCTCCGTTGGAGAGGGTGCTCATGGCCTGTTCGTAGGTCAGGCGGGCGCCTCCGGCGATCTTGTCCAGCTCCTGCTGGATCGCGTTCCTCACCATGGCCTCTTCGGGGCTGTCGAAGGCCTCGGCGGGGAGGACGGAGAAGAGGTCGACGAGGGCGGCGAGGCGCTGGTGAGGTCCGAATCGCCCCTCGAGGGCCAGCCGCGTCAGGTTGACTCTGTCGTCGAGCGTCTTGGCCGCCTTCTCCAGGGCCTCGAAAGACTTGTAGGCCTGTTCGAGACGGGCCCTGATCTCGATGCCCGGTGCGGGTGCGGTCTCGGTCTTTTCCAGCTTCATCATGGCCAGACGAGCCTGAAAACCCGTCGCCTGGACCAGCTCGATGGACTCGGCCAGCCGTGCCCGACTTTCTCCGGGCACGGGAAGCACCGTAGGAGCACGCTTCGCCCTCGACGCCGAAGCGCCCGTCGAAGATCCGCCCACGACGGGGGCGGGCGCCACGGCGGTCCCGTCCGCTCCCTGTGTGCTGAACGAAACGGCACCGGCCGGAGTTTCCCAGGCCAGGGCAAACAAGACCCACGACAGCAGAAGGACGACACGAGCTCTTCCCCTCACGGTCTCCACCTCCCGACTGAAAGGGCCCCGACAGGCCCTCGCCTTCCTCCCCTTTTTATCCTCTTCATTTGAAATGTATTCTACTACAAAATCGTCTCGGGGACATCCGTGTGCCGCACGGCTCTCCTTCTGCCGGAGGAGAGGGGGAAGCCCTGCTTCTGCCTGCGGCCACGGCAGAAGCAGGAGGTTCGCCCCTGCCGTCGAGGCGGTTTCAGGGATATCCGATCCGCGTCTCAGACGGAGCCCCCCGACCGAAGGGAGCCGATCCGGGGGGGGAAACGGAAGGCCCGAGGCGAAGGGACGACGCTCCGCCGATCGGTTTCCCCAGGCCCGGTAGGGTAAAATAATTCTCGAGGTCCTCAGGGGACGACGGCCATGGCCGTCGTCCCGGCTCCGGGATCGAGGAGGGCGACGGCGGACCGGATGGCCATGAGATGGGCGGCGATCGCCTCGGCCGCGAGGCCCGGCGCGCCGTAGACCGTGAAAAGGGCCCTCGACGTCTCGGGGCGGATGAAACTCTCGCCGTCGGGACCGTAGAGGACGCTGGAGAGAATGCCTTTCCCGTCGGAGAGGAACATGTCCCCCCGCTGCAGTTGCCGCTCCCGGCCTCCCATGGCCCGGTAGACCTCCGTGCCTAGGGCCACGTCGAGGATGAGGGGAACCGTCACGTTTTCCAGGTCGTGACCGGCCGAAAGAAGGCCGCTGCTCAGCTCGGTCATGAAGAGGATCGCCACGAGGGGCGACGGAGAGGCGATGGGCCTGCCCTTGAGGGCCACCGTCTCCACCTGGTGGAGCACGGGATAGCCCTGGCCGAAGCGACGGAAATACCCCTCGTAGGCGGCGAAGGGCGCCTCTTTGGCGATGTCCTTCCGCGTCTTCCCCTTATGGCGCCGCCGGACCTCCTCGGTCCTCTCGGCCGTCATCCTTTCGATCTCCCCCGAAGGAGAGGCGTTGCCGATCCCCTCCATGACCAGAAATCCGAAGGAGGTCTCGGGAAAGGCCTCTTTCCATGCGTCGGTGACTGCGATCATGATCGAATCCGCTCCTTTTCGCGAGAAGTCCGAGACCTTGCGTCCCGGCCCGGAACTCACCATAGCCCGACGGCCCCGCCCTTTCTTGAAGGGAATTGCCCTCCGGAGGCGATGATGGGAAAAAAACGCGAGCCCCGAAAGACGGCGAACCGCATGCGCTTCTGGCGATCCCCTCTCCTGCCGGGGATTCTTTTCATGGACGGCTCCTGTCGCGACGTCGTCTTCTCCCGCCACAGCCACGAGACCTACGCCTTCGGCGTCGTCGAAGAGGGGGCCCTCGGCTTCCGCTATCGGGGCCGGGACTTCGTGGCCACGCCGGGGACGGTGAACCTCGCCGTTCCCGGCGAGATCCACGACGGCCGCGGCGCCTCCGGTGAGGGGTGGCGCTACCGCATGGCCTATGTCGACGTGGCCGAGATGCTGAGGGTGACGACAGGCCTCCGCGAGGGGGAAGGCCCTCCCTTCATCGCCCCCGGCGTTCTGGCCGACGCCGAGCTGGCCCGGTTCTTCCGCGGCTTCCACGAAAGCCTCCGGACGGGCGGGCTCGACGGGCTTTCGGCCTCGACGGCCTGGACGCTCTTCGCCTGCCACCTTCTGCGGCGCCACGGAGAAAGAACCGGCGAGCGGCCGTCGCCCCTTCCCTCGGTCGGACGGGTCCGCTCCTTCCTGGAGGAGAACATGGACCGCAACGTCTCCCTCGAGGAGCTGGCGTCGCTCGTCTCGGCGAGCCCCTGGCACCTTCTCCGCGCCTTCCGAAGGGAAACGGGACTGCCCCCTCACGCCTACCAGATCCAGCTCCGGATCAGGGAGGCCCAGAGGAAGCTCCTGGCCGGAACGGCTCCCGTCCAGGTCGCCGCCGAAGTGGGTTTCGCCGACCAGAGCCATCTGACGCGCTGGTTCCGGAGAATCGTGGGAACAACGCCGGCGGCCTTCCTCCGCGACACGGGGCCGGCAAGAGGAACGGGACCCTTTCCCGCCGACGACGGGCCCCGCACCCGTTCGGAAGGGGCCCCCTCCCCTCGGCGAGGGGTGGCTCTCGAGCCCTCCTCCGAATCCGCAGGCGAAGAAGGGTAGAGATCCCCTCGGCCCGGCCGCGGAAAGGGGAGGACGAAACCGCCCCGGCCCCGCACCGACGAGGGATCTGGCGCGCCTCCCGAATCGACGGCCCCGACGAAGCCCGTCAGAACGGGACCCTCCGATCGAATCCCCTCTCGGAAGATCCCTTCCGGGCCGCAGGGGCGAATCAGGCCATTGTACCGGTATGACGGGAGAGCCCCGTCAGGTAAAATGATTGCCGAAAGCACGCCAAAATCCTTAAAGACAAGGAGTCCCTCCATGCGCCGGTCCGCCGCGTCGATGATCCTTTTCCTCTCGCTTCTTTTCGTAACGGCCCTCCCCGTTCCGCCCGCTCGGGCCGATCTTCCCGACGGCATTCTGACCCTGGATCGATGCCTTGAAATCGCCCTCTCCGCCAACCCCGACCTGGCCGCCGAAGAGGCCTCTCTCCGCGGGGCGGAGGCCGTCGTCGACCAGAAGAGGGCCCCTCTCCGGCCCTCCCTCTCCCTCTCGTCGACGCACAAGCAGAGCGAGGGAAGCGACAACACCTCGGCGGAACTGGCCGTAAGCCAGCTCGTCAGCGACGGAGGGCGAAGCGAGCTGGCCCTTCGATCGGCCCTGCTCGACCGCGACGAGACCAGGGACGGCGTCGTCCGCCGGCGGCAGCAGCTGATTTACGACGTCAAGGCCGCCTATTACGACGTTCTGAAGGCCCTGTGGAATCTCGACGCCGCCGAAGAGACGCGGGAACTCAACGAAAAGCAGCTCCGCCAGGCCCAGGCCGCCTACGAGGCGGGAGTCGCTCCCAAATCGGACGTCACGGCGGCCAGAGTCGATCTGGGCCAGGCCCGACTCGACACGACGAAGGCCGCCTCGGCCCTGGCCCTCTCCCGGTCGGCCCTGGGGAAGACCTTGGGGACCGACCTGCCTCCCCTCTTCTCCGTCGTCGAGCCCGAAACGACCTCCCCTCCCCCTCTCGACGAGAGAGAGATCCTCGAACGGGCCCTCTCCCTCCGTCCCGATCTCGGCGCGAAGGCCAAGGCTCTTCGCGCGGCCGAGCTGAACGTGGCCTACGCCGCCCGGGAACGGAGCGCCCAACTCTCCACCTCCGGAGGCTACGGCTGGTCCGACGGCGACGACGGGCAGTGGCAGATGAGCCTGCGCCTCTCCGTCCCCCTGGCCGACGGGGGACTCGCCTCGGCCCGCACGGCCGAGGCCAGGGCCGCCCTCGACAAGGTTCGGGCTCAGGAGGCCTCGCTGCGACAGACGGTGATCCACGAAGTCCGCCAGGCCCTCCTCGCCCTTCGGGAGGCCGAGGAAAACCTGGCCACGACGGAACTGAACCTGGACCAGGCCCAGGAAAACCTCGACCTGGCCCAGGGCCGCTACGGCGTCGGAGTGGGCAGCTCCCTCGAGGTCAGCCAGGCCGCCGAGGCCTTCACCCGGGCCCGGAAAAACCGCAACGACGCCCTCTTCGACTACCATCTCGCCCTGGCCGATCTGGAACGGGCCACGGGCTCATCCGTCACCGCCGAGGAGGCTCGATAGACGATGAAAAAGATCCTCGTTCTGCTTCTCCTGCTCGGAGCCGCCGGGGGCGGCTTCCTCCACTACCGCAACAGGCCCGAGCCCGCTCCCCGCTACCTCACCGCCGTCGTCGGCCGCGGCGACATCGTTCAGACCGTCTCGGCCACGGGCAAACTCCAGGCCGTCAACACCGTCGAAGTCGGCACCCAGGTCTCGGGAACGATCAGCGAGCTCTACGTCGACTACAACGCCTCCGTCGCCAAAGGGCAGCTCCTCGCCCTCATCGACAGCACCCTTTTCGAGGCCGAAAGGGCCAAGGCCGCCGCCGACGTCGCCGCCGCCCGAGCCTCCGTCGCCGAGGCCCAGGCCAACGTCGACGATGCCAGGAGGACCTACGAGCGCCGCAAGACCCTCTACGAAAAGGACTTCATCGCCGCCGCCGACGTCGACTCGGCCGAGACGACCGTCGCCACGACGAAGGCCCGCCTCCTCTCGGCCCGGGCCTCCGTGGCCCAGGCCGAGGCGGCGCTGCGCCGGGCCGAGACCAACCTGGGCTACACCCGCATCGTCTCCCCCGTCGACGGCATCGTCGTCGGCAAGAGCATCAGCGCCGGCCAGACCGTCGCCGCCAGCTACCAGACACCGACGCTCTTCACCATCGCCGAGGACCTGACCAAGATGCAGGTCGAGGCCGACGTCGACGAGGCCGACATCGGCTACCTCGCCGAGGGGATGTCCGTCGCCTTCTCCGTCGACACCTACCCCGAAAGCACCTTTCACGGCCACGTCCATCAGATCCGCCTCGAACCGTCGACGACGGAAAACGTCGTCACCTACAGCACCATCATCCACGTCGACAACCCCGACATGAAACTCAAGCCGGGCATGACGGCCAACGTCGAAATCGAAGTGGCCACGGCGCGGGACGTCCTCAAAGTCTCGGCTGCGGCCCTGCGCTTCTCCCCTCCCGAACCGGCCGAGGGGAAAAAGGGGCAGGGCGGAGGACAGGGAAAAGGGCAGGGCAAGGGGAACGGAAACGGCACAGCCCAAGGCGGCGCCCGCCTGTGGACGACCGACCTCCGCCCCATCTCCGTCAGGACGGGCCTAAGCGACGGCAGCTTCATCGAAGTCTCGGGCGACATCGAAGAGGGGCTCGAAGTCGTCACGGCCGTCATCGGCCAGAGCAACGGCGACTCGGCCAGGCCGCGAATGCCCTTCTGATCATGCCCCTCATCGAACTGCGCGACATCCGAAAGACCTACCTCCTCGGCGAAGTCCCCGTCCATGCCCTTCGAGGCGTCACCCTCCGGATCGACAAGGGGGAATTCATCGCCATCATGGGTGCCTCGGGGTCGGGCAAATCGACGCTTATGAACATCCTGGGCTGCCTCGACACGCCCACCAGCGGCGAGTACATCCTCTCCGACCGCAACGTGGCCCACCTCTCAGGCGACGAACTGGCCCGGATCCGCAACGGCCGCATCGGCTTTGTCTTTCAGGGCTTCAACCTCCTGGCCCGCACCTCGGCCCTGGAAAACGTCGAACTTCCCATGCTCTACGGAGGCATCCCCGCGAAGGAGCGCCACAGCCGCGCCGGTGAGGCCCTGCGCCTCGTCGGCCTCGAAGGACGGGAACGCCACCAGCCCCACCAGCTCTCGGGAGGGCAGCAGCAGCGCGTCGCCATTGCCCGGGGACTCGTCAACGGCGCTCCCCTCATCCTGGCCGACGAACCGACGGGCAACCTCGATTCGGCGACAAGCGAGGAAATCATGGCCCTCTTCCAGAACCTGAACGACGAAAAAGGCATCACCGTCATCCTCGTCACCCACGAACCCGACATGGCCCTCTACGCCCGCCGGATCGTCACCGTCCGCGACGGCCTCATCGTCTCCGACGAACCCGTCGGCAAGCGAAAAGTGAGCTGACGGCGCAAAGCCCCCGTCAGCTTGGGGCGGCGGGGTTTGCCCCTCCTGGGAGCGCGGCCATCTTGGCGGCGCGCGGGACGGGGCTATCGTCCCGCAGGGTTTCCCGGCTTGAACGACGTTACCTCGGCGATGGCGAAAGACGTGCCCCTGCTGGAAGCGCGTTTCGCCGGAGGCGGCGGGTTTTGCCCCTCCTGGGAGCGCGGCCCGATGTGGCGACGTGGGGCTCCTCGCTGGGATTCCGGACCCCGCTGCGGCGACATCCTGCCCCTGTCGGAAGCGCGGCTCGCCCGATGCGGCGGGGTTTTTGCCCTTGCTGGGAGCGCGGCCATCTTGGCGGCGCGCGGGACGGGGCTATCGTCCCGCAGGGTTTCCCGGCTTGAACGACGTTACCTCGGCGATGGCGAAGACGTGCCAGGGAACCCCTCCGTCCCTTCGGGCCGGGCGCGGGCAGGATGCCCACGCTCCCAGGAAAAGCCACTGCCACGAAACGGAACTTGCCGTTTCTTCCGAAGCGAGCCGAGACGGGGACGCTCCCAGGAAAACCCCGCTGAGAACGGAGGGTTGCTTGACGGAAAGCGCGCGCTCGACGACGGAGTGCCTGTTACGGGAGTAGACGGACTCGGCTGCGGCGCCAGGCTTTTGCCCTTGCCGGAAGCGCGTTTCGCCGGAGGCGGCGGGTTTTGCCCCTCCTGGGAGCGCGGCCCGATGTGGCGACGTGGGGCTCCTCGCTGGGATTCCGGACCCCGCTGCGGCGACATCCTGCCCCTGTCGGAAGCGCGGCTCGCCCGATGCGGCGGGGTTTTTGCCCTTGCTGGGAGCGCGGCCATCTTGGCGGCGCGCGGGACGGGGCTATCGTCCCGCAGGGTTTCCCGGCTTGAACGACGTTACCTCGGCGATGGCGAAGACGTGCCAGGGAACCCCTCCGTCCCTTCGGGCCGGGCGCGGGCAGGATGCCCACGCTCCCAGGAAAAGCCACTGCCACGAAACGGAACTTGCCGTTCCTTCCGAAGCGAGCCGAGACCGGGACGCCCCCAGGAAAGCCACTGCCACGAAACGGAACTTGCCGTTCCTTCCGAAACAGGTCGAGACGGTGACGTTCCCAGGAAACCCACTGCCACGAAACGGAACTTGCCGTTTCTTCCGAAGCACATCAAGACGGGGACGCTCCCAGGAAAACCGTCGCCGCCCGAGAGGGTAACGGCATACCATCTCCAGCGCTTCTCGCACCCGGCAGGGTCGCCACGCTCCCGAGACAACCCGCGCCGCGCAGATCTGACACGGCACGGTAGCCGCTCTCCAAGGGAAAGCCGAACGGAACTTCATTTAAAATAAATGAAACTTCAGCTGGAGGATTGACCATGCTTTTCTCGACAATCGGCTTTTTCTCCTGGATCGAAGGCGGCAACAGAAAACTCCGGTGGCTCATGGTACCGGTCCTCTCGGGGCTGATAGCCGGGGTAAGCCTTCTCGTCTATTTCACCGGTGGGATCAAGTACGTTTTCTCTCACTCCATGTACCTGCCGATCCTGCTCTCCGGCCTGCTCTTCGGCG